>CAVRPY010000008.1:0-133998 GCA_963723265.1 uncultured Solirubrobacteraceae bacterium | reverse complement strand
TGACTTTAATCAAAGTCAGGTCCGTGGTGCCCCCCGCCGTGTCGCACACAAGAATCGACTCACCCCACCCGCACCTGCTTTCGCCACTGGTCCTGCTGGCTTTCCACCCAAGCATAGAAAGCGGCTTGAGGTTCTTCGATCAAGGTCATTCGCCCGATGCCGGAAGACTCTGCAGCCTTGACGGTGAGCTCCCTTGCGACAGCGTCGAAAGATGCGAGAGCCGGTCAGATAAATATCCTGATTTTCGAAGCGGGCCTCGGGATCTTCATTCGCCATTTGATCTTCTCGCCGGTCTTGGCCACCGGGGCCACGAAGGCGGCGGCGGCCGGGTCGGAGTTCTCGGGGTCGCGGATGCCGGGCAGCGCGACGAAGGTGACGATCGCGAGGATCACGGAGGATGACCGCGGCGCCGACCGTCCAGCCGATCTCCAGGCGCGTGTTGCCGTGGATCTGGGCCGCGACCGCGCCCTTGCGTGCGCGGAACTTGATGATCGTGTAGAGCAGCACGCCCTCCACGCCGACGAAGATCACGGCGCCGACGGCGAAGATGATGATGTAGAGCGTGCTGATGCGGTCGGCGTTGGGCGAACCGCCGACTCGGGCTTCCAGATGTCCGCGAGTGCCGCGGGGGCCACGAGCAGGCCCGTGACGAGCGTGCCGAGCAGCGCTGCCGCGAAGGTGTGACGACGATTGAGACAGGCCATGGAGCGGCGGCGATGTTACTAGGGGATCGGCTGGAGGAGCGCCGTGGGGGTGCTTCTCACTCCCCCGAAAGAGGGGAATTCGCTTCTGCACGAAGGCGCTGACGCCCTCCGCGAAGTCCCGGCTGGAGGCCATCTCCTGCTGGATCTGCGCCTCCAGCTCGAGCTGCTCCTCCAGCCCGGCGTACACGCGGGCGTTGAGCTCGCGCTTGCTGCCGGCATAGGAGCGCGTGGGGCCCTGGGCCAGGTGCCGCGCGAGCGCCTCGGAGGCGTCGGCCAGCTCGGCGTCGGGCACGACGCGGTTGATCAGGCCCCAGTCGAGCGCGGTCCGGGCGTCCAGCCGCTCGCCCAGCAGCGCCAGCTCGGCCGCGCGGGAGAAGCCGACCCGGGCGGGGACGAGCGCGGACGAGCCCCGTCGGGCACCAGCCCGATGTTGACGAAGGCCAGCAGGAGGTAGGCCGACTCGGCGGCGATGACCAGGTCGCAGGCCAGCGCCAGCGACAGGCCGATGCCGACGGCGGGCCCGTTGACCGCGGCCACCACCGGCTTGGGCATCCGGCGCAGCCCGAGGATGATCGGGTGGTAGACGTCACGCAGGACGCGGCCGAGGTCGGGCATGCCCTCGGGGGTCGTCTCGCGCCCCGACAGGTCCTTGAGGTCGGCGCCCGACGAGAACGCGCGGCCGGCTCCGCGCACGAGCACGGCGCGTACGGCGGCGTCGTCGGCGACCGCCACCACCGCGGCGAGAAGCTCGTCGCCCAGCGCCGTGTTCCAGGCGTTCAGCGCGTCGGGACGGTTGAGCTCGATGGTCGCCAGCCCGTCGGCGACCGTGAGGGTGACAGCGGACATGTGCGGCACTGTACCGGCCCATCCCGGCAGCCGCGCGGCGCCAGGAGGATGCCCCGGTGCGAGGCCTACGTCCGGCCACTCACGAAGGCCACCAGCATTGGCTTCGCGGTCGGACGACCCCGGCATCCACGTGGCATCCCTCTGGCATCCAGTCGCCTCCTGAGATAGACCCTGTGGGCAATGCGACCGCTGATCGGCATCTGCGCCGCCCTCGAGCGCGCCCGCTGGTCGGTCTGGGACCTCCAGGCCTACCTGCTCCCGCGCATGTACGTCGACGCCGTCCAGCACGCCGGCGGCGCCGCGGTCCTGCTGCCCGCGGATCCGGCCTGGATCGACGATCCCGACGATCTGCTGGACCGCCTCGACGGCCTGATGCTGGCCGGTGGCGCCGACATCGACCCGGCGACCTACGGCCACCAGCGCGATCCGGCCACCGCGACCATCGTGCCCGAGCGCGACGCCTTCGAGCTGGCCCTCACGCGGCGCGCGCTCGAGCGCGACCTCCCGTTCCTGGGCATCTGCCGCGGCATGCAGCTGCTCAACGTCGCCGCCGGCGGGACGCTCATCCAGCACCTGCCCGATTCGCACGGCCACTGCGACCACCGGCGCGTGAGCGGCAGCTTCGACGGCGCCGATCACGACGTGCGCCTGCAGCCCGGCTCGCTGGCCGCGCGCGCCGCCGGCGAGGAGCTGCACACCGCCAAGAGCCATCACCACCAGGGCATCGATGCGGTCGGCGAGGGTCTGCTCGTCACGGGCTGGTCGACGCTGGACGACCTTCCCGAGGCGATCGAGCAGCCCGAGCGCCGCTTCGCGCTCGGCGTGCAGTGGCACCCCGAGGCCGACGAGACGAGCCGGCTGATCGCCGCGCTGGTGGAGGAGGCGGCCGCCGCGCGCCGTGGCTGAGGCGAGCGAGACCTACCCGTTCGGACGCGCGGACGCGTCCTTCTTCTTGAAGTGCGGCGCGGACGCGCTGCCCGACGGCCGGCCCCTGCTGGCCTACGGCGCCAACGGCTCCCCGCGGCGTCTGGCCGCCAAGCTGCCGGGCGTGGCCGTCGCCGGCCTGGCCGCGACGCTGCACGACTGGGCCGTGGTGCACTCGCGCCACGTGTCGGCCTACGGTCAGGTGCCCGCGACGATCGTGCCCGCCGTCGGCCGGCGCGCGCGGGTGCACGTGCTGCTGGTCGCCGACGCCGATCGCGGCGCGTTGGACGCCACCGAGCCCAACTACGACCTGCGCACCCTGACCGGCGTGGTGCTCGACGTCGAGCACCTCGGCCGGCTGGAGCGCGTCGACGCCTACGTCTCCAAGCACGGGCCGCTGCTGATCGACGGCGCGCCGGTGCCGCTCGGCGCGCTGCCCCAGCCGCGACTGGTCACAGCCGTCCGCTCGACCTGAGCCACGCCTCGGTGCGGCGCATCCCCTCGTCCAGGCCGACGCGTGGGGCCCAGCCCAGCAGCTCCCGCGCGCGGTCGGCGGGGTAGGCGGCGCGCCGCGAGACGTACTGGACGGCCTGCCGCGACACCGCGGGCGTGCGCCCGCGTGCGCGCGCGAGCGCCTCGACGGCCAGCGCGCCCGCCTCCACCAGCGGGCGCGGCGCGCACGGCACGCCGCGGCGCCCGAGCATGCGGGCGTGGTGGGCGAAGAAGTCGCGCGCGGCCACCGGCCGCCCGTCGTGGATCGCCAGCCCCTGGCCCGACGCGGCGGCGGGATCGCGCACCGCACGCGCGATCGCGTCGACGAGGTCCTCGACGTAGATCGGCGTCATCAGCCCGTGGCCGCCGTCGGGCAGCGTGAACAGGCGCGCGCGCAGCGTCTCGATCGGCCGGATCACCCACGGCACCGACCCGGGGCCGTAGACGTCACCGGGCCGCAGCACGGTGGCGCCGCGGCGGCGCGCGAGCTCGTCGGAGGCCGCCTTGGTGTCGACGTAGGGGGCGCCGGTGCGGCGCGTGGGGGCGTCCTCGGCCAGATCCCGGCCGTCCCGTCCGAACTCGTAGCCCCAGGCGGCCACGGAGGAGACGTGCACGACTGGACGGCCCCGCGCGGCGTCCAGCACGTTGCGCGTGCCGGCCACGTTGACGCGCACGAAGTCGGCCATCGCCCCCCAGTCGCTGACCAGCGCCGCCGTGTGGACGATCGCGTCCGCGCCGTCGAGGGCGCGGACGAGACCGGCCGGGTCGGTCACGTCGGCTCGCAGCGGCCCCCGTACGTCGAGCCCCACCACCTCGTGGCCATCGGCGGCCAGCCGCGCGCACGCAGCCGCCCCGATGAAGCCGGCGGCACCCGTGACCGCGACTCGCGGAAGGTGATCGGTCATGGCCGGCAACTATGCTCCTTCGCGCCGTGCGCCTGTCGACCGCCATGAAGGGCGTCGCGTGGGGCGCCGTCGCCGTGGGCGTCGCTGCCCCGCTCCTCAGACGCCGCCTGCGCCTGAAGCCCCCGGTGGTGGCGGGCCTCGCCGCCACCGCTCCGTTCGCCCTGTGCGTCGTGATCCCGCGGTCGCGCAAGCGCGACGCCCTCGTGTGCACGTTGCAGATGTGGGCCTACCTGTCGCTGTACGAGATGCCCAACGACGACCCGGAGCGCCTGGAGGAGCGCGTGCGCGTGCGCTACCCGGTCGTCATCGACCGCGCGATCGGCCTCGGGCAGCTGCCCGGGGTGCGCCTCCAGCGGCTGTTCTCCAAGCCCGCCGGGCTGCGGCGCATGGACGCGGTGCTGGTGGGGGCCCACTGGATCTGGTTCATGGTCCCGCATGCGGTCCTCGCCTACCTGCTCGTGTTCCGCCGGCGCCAGTTCGAGCGCGCGGCGGTGATGGTGTACGCGGTCTTCGACCTGGGCGTGCTCGTGTACTGGGCGCTGCCCACCGCACCACCGTGGTACGCCGCGCGTGAGGGCGTGATCGAGGCTCAGGAGGCCGCCGAGCCGGCGCTGCGGCGGCTGATGGTCGAGCAGGGCGAGGCCTTCTGGCGCGATCGCTGGGAGCCGCTGTACAACGCGCTGGCCGGCAACCCGCTGGCCGCGATGCCGTCGCTGCACTTCGCCACCTCGGCGATGGCGGCGTTCGTCCTCTCCGATGCGGGGCCGATCGAGGGGGTCGTCGGCTGGGGCTACGCGCTCACGTTCGGCTTCGCACTCGTCTACCTGGGGGAGCACTACGTCGTGGACCTGCTGGCCGGGATGGGCCTGGTGCTCGGGGTGCGTGCGATGGAGCGGCCCCTGACGCCTCTGCTGCGCTCCGTCAGCCGCGGCGTCAACGCGCTCGAGGCAAGGGTGGCTGGGTGACGATGGCCGACGAGGTCCGCGTGCACGACCCGCGTCGCGACGAGGAGCTCAAGCCGTGGTCGGCGGAGGCGTTCGTCGAGCTGGAGCGGGAGGCCCTCGAAGACGAGGAGATGCCCCGGGTCCACATCTCGGGGAAGATGCTCGCCGTCGGCGTCCTGTTCGTGATCTCGGTCGTCGCCTTCTTCGTCTTCGTGCTGCCCCAGATCAGCGGCCTGGAGGACACCTGGCAGCGCATCGAGGACGGCGACCCCTGGTGGCTGGGTGCCGCCGCCGCCTTCGTGATCGCCTCCTTCGGCGGCTACGTGGTCCAGTTCGTCGGCGTCTTCGGCCCGGGGGCGCCGCGGCGGCTGAGCGGCGCGGAGGCCTACCAGGTGACGATGGCCGCGCTGGCCGCGACGCGGCTGTTCGCGGCCGCGGGCGCGGGCGGGCTGGCGCTGCAGGCATGGGCGATGCGCCGCTCGGGCATGAGCCGCCGCATGGTCGCCGACCGCACCATCACCTTCCTCGTCGTGCAGTACTGGATGTACACGGCGGCCCTGGTCGTGTTCGGGCTGGGCCTGTACGCGGGCATCTTCCCGGGCAGCGCGCCGTTCGGCGTGACGGTCGTCCCGGCGATCTTCGGGATCGTCGCCATGACCATCGCCGGCCTGGTCGCTCTCACGCCCACCGACCTGCAGCGGCGCCTGCAGCGCTGGCACGATCGCGGCAAGGGCGGGCGCGTCTCGCGCGCGTTCGGCAAGCTCGCCGCCGGACCGGCGGCCGCGTCGGCGGGCATCCGCGGAGCGATCGAGCTCGTGCGCCATCCCGACAAGGCGCTGGGCGGCGCGGCCCTGTACTGGGCGACCCAGATCGGCGTGCTGTGGGCGTCGTTTCACGCCTTCGGGGCGCCGCCGCCGATCGCCGTGCTGGTGATGATCTACTTCGTCGGGATGCTCGGCAATCTGCTACCGCTGCCGGGCGGCGTCGGCGGCGTGGACGGTGGGATGATCGGCGCGTGCCTGGCCTTCGGGGTGCCCTCGAGCCTGGCGCTCGTGTCGGTGCTGACCTATCGGGCGTTCGCCTTCTGGCTGCCGACCGTGCCCGGGATCGTCGCCTACTTCCAGCTGCGGCGCACGGTCGCGCGCTGGAAGGCCGAGCCGGTGCCCGAGGTCGCATGAGCCGGCCTCGCCGGACACGCGTTCGCTACTATACAAAGTGAAGTGACCCCATGAGCGACATGAGCGACACCACCATCGAGAACGTCATCATCGTCGGCAGCGGCCCGGCCGGCTACACCGCGGCGCTCTACACGTCGCGCGCGAACCTCAGCCCGCTGGTCATCGAGGGCTTCGCCGTGGGGCGGCCTGCTGCAGCAGACGACCGAGGTCGAGAACTACCCCGGCTTCCCCGAGGGCATCATGGGCCCCGCGCTGATGCAGCACATGCGCGACCAGGCCGAGCGGTTCGGCACGCGCTTCATCACCGACCTGGCCACGTCGGTCGAGCTCGCGACCGAGCCCGGCGGCGTGCACAAGGTCGTGGGTCGACGAGGACGAGCTGCACCTGGCGCGCACGCGTCATCCTCGCGATGGGCGCCGAGCACAAGAAGCTGGGCGTGCCCGGCGAGGAGGAGCTCGAGCGGCCGCGGCGTCTCCTACTGCGCGACCTGCGACGCCGCGTTCTTCAAGGACGCCGACACGGTGATCGTCGGCGGCGGCGACTCGCGCGATGGAGGAGGCGATCTTCCTGCGAAGTTCGCCGGCAAGGTCAACGTCGTGCACCGCCGCGACGAGTTCCGCGCCTCCAAGATCATGCTCGAGCGGGCGCGGTCGATCGACAACATCGAGCTGCTGACGCCCTACTCGTGGAGGAGTTCCTGCCAGCCGGTCGAGGGCGACGAGCTGCCCTCGGCGCGCCTGCGCAACGTCGAGACCGGCGAGGAGCGCGTGCTCGAGGTCACCGGCACGTTCATCGCGATCGGCCACGAGCCCCAGTCGGAGATCGTCGCCGGCCAGGTCGACCTCGACGACGAGCGGCTACGTCTCGGCCAGGGCCGCTCGACGCGGACGAACCGGCCCGGCGTGTTCGCTGCCGGCGACCTGGTCGACCACACCTACCGCCAGGCGATCACCGCCGCCGGCTCCGGCTGTCAGGCGGCGCTGGACGCCGAGTGGTACCTGCGCGACACGCCGCAGGTGCCCGCCGGTCGGTCTGCCCGAGGGCGACCTGGCCGAGGCGCAGTGGGCGCCCTCGGCCGAGAGCTAGCGCGGCGTTCCGTCAGCGCACGTAGGCGGGGTTGCTCAGCACCCAGGTGCGCTCGATGCCCCGGTGGCGCAGATGCGCGCTGGCCCGCCACACCCCGGGGCCGTCGGCGACATGGCGCAGCTTGAGCGCGTCGCGCGCCTCGCTGACCAGCTCGCCGTCGCGCCACAGGCGCAGCGTCGCGGGGCGCGGGACGCAGGTGGCCAGCTCGACGGGGTCGGCGAACGGCACCTCGTCGCCCATCCCCGGACCGAATCGGAAGCCGCTCGCGTCAGCCAGCGAGTCGCGCGCGATGAACGCGTGGCCGGCGGCGAGCGCGGCGATCACCGCCGTCGGCGACGCCTCCTCGACGAGCACGTGCGTGCGCAGCAGCGCGAACGTCCGCGTGTAGGCCATGGTGCGAACGCGCACCCGCCCATTGCGGCGCACGCCGTACTGATGGGCGTCCAGCCCGGCGATCGCGGGCAGGCGCCGCCTGCGGCCCAGCGCGTCCCACGCCGCCAGGTTGCGCGCCGGCGGATCGGTGAGCACGGCATCGGGGTCGCGCGCGAAGCGCAGCAGCTGGGCGGGGGAGCGCAGGTGCTCCAGCGTGTCGGTGACCAGGCTCCACAGCTCGATGCCGTCCAGCGGCGCACGCAGGTCCGCGTAGGGGGCGGCTCGGCCCGCCCGTCCCAGCACCCATCCGCCCTGCGAGAACGGGTGCGCGGCGAAGCCGACCCCGCCACGCGCGTGCACCTCATCGAGGGCCGCTCGCGACGAGCGGCCCTCGTGAGCCACCACGCCGCCGGTCCCCAGCGCGAGCAGGTGGCTGCCGTGGCGGGGAGAGACCTCGTGGCCGGCGATGACCAGGACGTCGCCGTGCCAGCCCGCGTGATCGGCGGCGCGCAGGTCGTCGTGGTCGGTGACGATCACCACGTCCGCGCCGCAGACGCCGGCCGCGGCGGCGATCTCGTCGATCGTGCCGGTGCCGTCGGAGTAGACGGAGTGCACGTGGATCACGCAGGTCAGCTCGCGCATCGAGCGCCTGACCGTAGTGCAGCGCGGCCGGTGGGCGACAGGCCCACCGGCGGCGCCGGAGCTAGGTCCGCTGGCGGTTGCGCGACGTGGCCGCGTCGATCACCACGGCCGCCAGCAGCACGGCGCTGGGCGCCCTGGTGATCGGCTCGATCTCCGACGGCATCGACCTGCTGGGCCTCAGCTCCGACGTGCGCTTCATGGTCACCGGCGTTGAGGCGCCGAATATGTCCGAGAGGTGTATCAACACCGCGTTTAGGTCGGCGGGTCGTCGGTGCGCGCCGCCTATCCTGGGAGGCGCCGGATGTCCGACCTGCCCCTGCCGGAGACCTCGACGAGCCCGCCCCCCGGCGTGCGCGTGCGCGAGATCGGCGAGCCCGCCACCCTCGCCGCGGTGATGGCCGGCATGCCGCCCGAGCACGACGACGTCGTCGACCCGGTGCTGCTGCGCAAGACGCTGGCCGCACAGCCGCTGACCGAGGTGACCGGGCTCGACGCCGACGGCGACACCGAGCACACCGTGCGCTTCCCGTTGGTGGCCACCGACGCGAGCATCCTCGGCGCGGTCTTCTCGATCCCGCTGGAGCAGGCCTGGGCGCTGCTGCCCGCCACCGAGCGGTTGGTCCCCGTGCGCGCCACCCCGCGCCGTGCGGCCGCCTCGTTCTTCGCCTGGAGCGTCCGCCGCGGGGGCCTGGGCCGCTACCAGCAGATCGGCATGGCCATCCCGGTCGTGCTCGACGCGCGCAAGCCGCCCTCGCCGGCGCCGCCCAGCAACTGGCGCGACCCCTCGATCGGGCTCTACGCGGTCGAGCTGCCCGTCGACGACGAGCACGTCGCGCGGGTCGGCGCCGCCCTGTCGGGCCTGCCGCACGTCGTCGGCTCGGCCGACGTCTCGGTCGACCCGCGTGGCGGCAGCGCGGCGCTGGCCGTCGACGGCCAGCCGATGGCCGAGCTCGAGGTGCGGCTCGGCCGCTGGGCGCGCCACCGCCGGCTCGACCTCTCCTTCCAGGCCTACTCGCTGCTGGACGGGCGCATCGTTCGCCAGCGCTACGTGTCGGTCGGCGACGGCTACCGCGGCCGGCGCGGGGACGCCACGCTGCGCTTCGGCGAGCACCGCCGGGCGCAGCGGCTGGCCCGGCTGGACCTCAGTCGCCGCCCGCTGGAGGTCCGCGCGTTGCCGCGCGTCAACTGGATCTCCTCGCCGCCCGAGGACCTGGGCGCGATCTAGTGGACGACTAGCGCCGGACCGTCGGGCCGCAGGCGTCGACGTCGGCGCGCAGGCGGTCGGCGCGCTCGGCGGTCCAGCGGCCGGTGGAGACCAGCCGGTCCAGCAGCTCGGCGACGTTGTCCAGCGCCTGCTGGGCCGTCGGGTCGGCGGTCACGTCCTCGCAGAACAGCAGCGTGTCTGCGGCGTCGCGCAGGAGATCCTGCTCGGCGGGCTGGAGCTTGGTCGGGCCGACATCGGCCAGGGTGGCCGTCACCCGACCGTAGGCCTGTGCGCGCTCGGAGGTCATCGCCCCGTTCACGGTAGCGTGCCCGCCATGCTGCTGCGTGCGGTCGACGGGATGATGATCGCCATCGGCCAGGCCTCGCACGCCTGGGTCTCCGGGCAGCTGGCGCGCGCCTGGGCGCCGCGGCCCGAGCCCTACGAGGCCGTCTGCCTGGCCGCCGAGCAGCACGACGTGGGCATGGCGCAGTGGGATCTGATGCCGACGCTGAACCCGGCCACCGGCCTGCCCACGACGTTCATCGAGATGGACCTCGACACGCACGTGCGGCTGTGGTCGGCCGCCCCGGCGCGGCTGCTGACCCAGAGCCGCTACGCCGCCTTGCTGGTGTCGCTGCACGGCTCGCGGTTGTACGGGCTGCGCGACCTTGATGCGATGAACGTCGCCGACGCCGACCAGATCCGCGCCTGGGAGGCCACGCAGCGGATCTTCCGCGAGCGGCTGATCGCCGAGCTGGGCGCCGACCGCGACGTCCTCGCCGGCCAGCAGGCGCTGCTGTGGTGCTGGGACAGCCTGTCGCTGGGCCTGCTGCTGGGCTGGGAGACGTTCACCGTCGAGGGGATCACCCTGCGCGACGGCGCCGTGCTGGACCCGTGGCCGCTGTCGGTGCCCGAGCTGACCGTCGTCTGCGACGGCCGGCGGCTGGACGCCACCTTCGACGACCAGGAGGCGATGCGCCTCGCGCTGGAGCGCGCGCCCCACGTGCCGCTGTCGTTCACGCTGAGGCCGCCGGGGTGAGGGTCCAGCTGGAAGGCGTCCCCGAGACGATGCTCTGGACGCTGTGGATGCGCGCCGGCGAGGCCGCCCGGCACGATGCGGTCATCGACGATCCGCAGGCGATCGAGCTGGTGGAGGCGATCGACTACCCGTTCGCGGCGCGCTTCGGCGCCGACGTCGGCGTCTCCGGTCAGTGGCAGGCGCTGCGCTCCCGCGTGTTCGACGCCGCCGTGCGCCGCTTCCAGGCCGCCTGCCCGGGCGGGACCGTGGTGGGGCTGGGCGACGGGCTGGAGACCACCTTCTGGCGCACTGACGACGGCCGCCAGCGCTGGCTGTCGGTCGACCTGCCCGAGACCGCGGAGGTGCGCCGCGCGCTGCTGGGTGAGGACGAGCGCCGGCGCGTGTGGGCGGGCTCGGCGCTCGACGACGCCTGGATGGATGAGCTGGACCCGGACCGGGGCGTGCTGCTGACCGCCCAGGGGCTGCTGATGTACCTGGCGCCTGAGGAGGTGCGCGCGCTGCTGGATCGCGCTGCCGCCCGCTTCCCGGCCGCGGCCTTCGTGTTCGACACCGCGCCGCGCTGGTTCGCCGAGCTGGCCCGGCGGGGACTGCTGCGCGTGCCCCAGACCGGCTACGTCGCGCCGGCGATGCCGTGGGGGATGGACCTCGTCGAGCGCTGGCGCCTGGAGCGCCGGCCCTCCGTCGACCGCCTGCGCGAGCTGCACCTGCCGCCCGGCCGCGGCGTCATGCTCGGTGCCGCCTACCCGCTGCTGGAGCGCCTGCCGCTGATCGGAGAGGTGACGATGCGCGTGTTCGAGGCGCGGCTGGCGGGGCCGCGCTAGCGGGCTCCCTCGAGCCCCAGCAGCAGCTGCTTGCGCTCCACGCCGCCGGTGTAGCCGCCCAGCCCGCCGCCGCTGCGCAGCACGCGATGGCAGGGGACGACGATCGGGATCGGGTTGCGCCCCAGCGCGGTGCCGGCGGCTCGCACCGCGGCGGGATTGCCAGCGCCGCCGGCGACGCCGGCGTAGGTGGCGGTGCGGCCGAAGGGGATGCGCGCGGTCGCCTCCAGCACGCGCCGGGCGAAGTCGGTGCGCACCAGGCCGAGGTCGACCGGCAGGTCGAAGCGGTCGCGCCGGCCGGCGAAGTACTCGTCCAGCTCGCGGCGCACGTCGTCCAGCTGGGCGGGCGCCTCGAGGATGCGCGGCGACAGGCGCTGGGCGAGGTCGGCCACCACCGCGTCCTCGCCGCCGCCCCAGTCCTCGTAGGCCAGGCGCACCAGGCCCCGCGGCGTGCGCGCCGCGATCAGCGCCCCGACGGGCGAGTCGACGCGGGCATAGGCGACGTCGAGGAGTCCGGCGTCGGCGGCGCGAGCGACGATCCGGTCGAGCAGCTCGGGCGCCGGGGTGCCGAAGTCCGTCTGGAAGGGGTCAACGCTCACGATGCAACCTCCTGGCGCAGGTTCTCGAGGCCGTCGGCGATACGCCGGCGGGCGGCTTCGGGGGAGATGCCCAGCGCGTCGGCGACCTCGTGGGGGCGCAGGTCGCCGGCATAGCGCAGGGTGATGGCGGCGCGCTGGCCGGTGGGCAGCGCGCGCACCGCGTCCCAGAGGGCGTCGTCGCGCGGCGGGCGGTCGTGCACCGCCGTCTCGGGCAGGGCGTCCCCGGTGGGGATCGCCCGTCGGGCGCGCCCGCGGTGGACGTCGATCGCCTTGCGGTGGGCGATCGTCACCAGCCACGCCTCGACGTTGGCGCCCGGCGGCAGGCGCGGAAAGGCGCGCAGCGCCGACAGCCACGCCTCCTGGAAGGCGTCCTCGGCGTCCTCGCGCCCGGCCGTGGCCACGACGACGCGCCAGACACGATCACGGTGGGCGTCGAGCACCTTCTGGAACGGGATCACGACCGGTAGACGCTCCCACGCCACGCGTCGTGAGGCCTAGCCGCCCGCCCCGCGCAGCACCGCCAGCCCCGAGCGCTCGCCCTTGAAGGCCAGCCGCGGGATCTCGGCCAGCGGCAGCCACTCGGCCGCGAGCTTCTCGTCCTCGTCCAGACGGAACACGCCGCCGACCACGCGTGCCTCGAAGCCGACGTCGACCGTCCAGCGGCCGGCGTCGCCGTACTGGCTGGAGAACGCGCCGAGGATCCGCTCGGGCGCGATGGCCAGGCCGGTCTCCTCGGCCAGCTCGCGCCGCAGCGCGTCCGCGGGCGTCTCACCGGGCTCGACGAACCCGCCGGGCAGGTCCCAGGCGCCGCGGAACGGCTCGACGGCGCGCTGCAGCACCAGGTAGCGGCCCTCGGCGTCGCGCACGAACGCATAGGTCGTCACCGCCGGGTTGTCATAGTGGACGAAGTGGCCGCGGGGGCAGGCGGGACGGCCCGCGTCGCGGCCCTCGGGGATCGGGGCCAGCGCGGTCGCGCACAGCGGGCAGAAGCGGTAGGCGGACGGCACAAACCGGATCCTGCCATCCTGCTCGGCCGATGGCCCGGTTCCTGATCGTCGGTGGTGGACAGCGAGCGCTGGCGCTCGCACGTGAGCTGAGCGCGGAGGGGCACGCCCCCCGCATGACCACGCGCGACCCCGCGCGGCGGGCCGAGATCGAGGCCGCCGGGGGCGAGTGCGTGATCGCGGATCCCGACGTGGTCGGGACGCTGCGCTACGCACTGGACAACGTGACGATCCTCATGTGGCTGCTGGGCACCGTCGACGCCGAGCCGTTGCACGGCTCACGCTGGAAGATGATGCTCGAGCGCACGATCGACTCGACCGTGCGCGGCGTCGTCTACGAGCGCGGAACCGACGCGGGCGAGGCGCTGACGCGCCAGATGGCCGAGTTCAACGGCATCCCGTACGCGATCGTCGATGCCGCCGCCGACCCTTGGGTGGCGCCGGTGCGCGCCGCCGTCGGCCGGCTGCTGCACGCCTGAGGGCCGCCGCTCAGCAGTGCACGCCGACCGCCGCCAGGCGCTCGCGCGTCTGGCGGTCGCCGACGGTCAGCCCGCGGCTGGCCGCCTGCAGCACCACCCGCGGGGCCGACCCGCGCTCGATCTGCGAGCGCACCAGGCGCAGGCGCAGCGACTGGGCCAGCAGCGCCCGCACGGCCTGGTTCTCCGGGTCGTCGGGGTTCTTCGCGTCGCCGGCCGGCAGCGCGTGGGCGGCGCCGGCCGCGAGCTGCTCGGCCGCCTGCACCCGGCCCACGATGTCGGCGCCCGACCCGTGCAGCGCGTCGGCTCCGGCCGCCGCGCCCGCGCACGCTCTCGTCACCTGATCGGATCGGCTGACCGCGTCCCCGCAGCCGGTGGCTGCCGCGGCCAGTGCCAGGGCCAGCGCGGCGGCGGCGAGCTGCCTCACGCGGCGGCCTCGGCGTCCAGCAGCGGCCCCAGGCGGGTCAGCAGATCGGACAGCATCCGCGCCGTCGCACCCCAGATCAGGTGCTCGCCGATCACGTAGGTGTCGGACATGAACGGGATGCCGCGACGCACCAGCCGCCGCCGCTCGAAGGCGTCGCGCAGCTGCGTGAGCGGGAACTCCAGCACGGCGGCCACCTCGCGGGGCGAGGGCGTCCACGTGCGCCCGGCGTCGATCAGCCCGACGAACGGATAGACGGCGTAGTTGGTCGCGATCGTCGGCGTCGGCTGCAGCGCGCCGACCAGGCGCACCGCGTCGGGCGACAGGCCGATCTCCTCCTCGGCCTCGCGCAGCGCGGTCAGGCGCAGGTCGCTCTCGTCGTCGTCCTGGCGCCCGCCCGGGAAGGAGATCTCGCCGGCGTGGCGGCGCATGTCCTCCCGGCGCTTGGTGAAGACCGCGTGCAGCCGTCCGTCCTGCGCGTACAGGGGCACGAGGACGGCGGCGTCGATGCGCCCGTGCACGTCCAGCGCGGCCGCCTCGGCCGGGTCGAGCAGCAGGGCGGAGAGCTGTCCGGCGAGCGCGGTCAGGCGGTGAGCTGGACGGTCTCGACGCGCTCGGTGAACATGACCTCGCCGTCGAGCGTGCGGTGGATCGGGCACTTCGCGGCGATCACCTTGAGCTTCTCGACCTGCTCGGCCGGCAGCGTGTCGGGCAGCCGCACGACGAGCTCGAACTTCGTCGGGGTGCCGCGCTCGGCCGGCTGGTACTCGCAGTCGACCTCGAGATAGCCGACGTCCCAGCCCTTGCGCTGCGCGTACATCTCCATCGTGATCGCCGTGCACGACGCCAGGGACGCGGCCAGCAGCTCCTGCGGGCTCGGCCCCGTGTCGTCGCCACCGGCGTCCTTGGGCTCGTCCACGGTCACGCGGTGATCGCGAACGTGGACCGTCTGACGCAGGTTGCCGGTGCGACGGGCAGTGGCCTTCATGCTGCCCATCGTAGCCCCGACCGGCCGCGCCTACGCCAGTGGGCTGAACAGCAGCCCGGTGGGCAGCTTGGGAAAGAAGTACGTGCTCTTGGGCGGCATCGACTCGCCGCTGGCGGCCACCTCGACGACCTGCTCGACGGGCGTCGGGCGCAGCACGAAGGCGAAGTCGAACGCGCCGCGCTCGACCAGCTCGCGGGCCTGTTGCGCGGTGCGCGCGTAGCCGAAGCGATGCAGGTGGGAGATGTCGTCGTCGGTCAGCTCCAGCGGGCCCTTGAGGATCAGCGCCTCGAGCACCGCGGCATCCAGGCGCCGGTAGGGCGGCGCGTGGTCGGCCAGGGCGGCGTCGGCCAGCGCCTGGTCACGGAGCGTGACGCGCTTGGGCTGGCGGAACTCGGCGTCGATGTAGCCGATGCTGAGCGGTCCGCCGGGCGGCCCGGGCGCCAGCTCGTCGGTGTCGACGACGTCGAAGTCGCGGTGGGCGAGCGCCACGAGCGCCTCCTGCTGGGCCGTCGTCGTCTCCTTGACCAGGCGATGGGTGGGGAAGATCGTCAGGCCCGGGTCCTGCAGCGCGACCAGGCACATCAGCACGTAGCGATGCTCGCCCTCGCCGCCGACCTCCTCGGCGTAGGCGCGCGCGGTCTCGTAACGGTGGTGGCCGTCGGCGATCAGCAGCTCGGCGTCGGCCAGCGCGGCCTGCACCTCGGGCGATCGCTTCCGGGTCGCTGACGCGCCACAGCAGGTTGCGCGTGCCCTCGTCGTCGACCGCGTCGCCCCAGGGGGGCTGAGCGGTGAACGGCTCCAGCGCCGCCCAGGCCGCCTGCTCGGGATCGCTGTACAGGCTGAAGATCGGCGACAGGTTGGCGGCGGTGGCGCGGGTGAGGCGCAGCCGATCCTCCTTGGGGCCCGGGTGGGTGCGCTCGTGCGGGCGGATGCGCCCGGCGCCGTAGTCGGTCACGCGCACGCGGCAGAAGAACCCCTGGCGCGTGAGCGAGCGCCCGTCGGGTCCGGTGTAGGCCTGGCGCAGGATCCACAGGGCCGGTTCGTCGTCGCGCACGATCGCGCCGTCGGCCCGCCAGCGCTCCAGCAGCGCGGCGGCGTGCGCGTAGGCGTCGCCGCCCGACGGGTCCTCGGGCAGGTCGATCTCGACGACGTTGTAGGGCGAGCGGGCGACCAGCGCCGCGCGCTGCTCGGGGTCGATGACGTCGTAGGGCGGGGCGATCACGTCGCCCAGCTCACCGGCCACCGACGGGTCGTAGCGCAGTGCCCGCAGCGGCTGGATCTCGGCCATCGCTCAGGGACTCCCGAAGTCCGTCGTGTAGGTCGCGGCGTGTCCGCGCACGGCCAGCGGGGCGCCGGGGGCGATCCCGATGCCGATGTCGCGCAGGCGGCGGTCGAGGATGTTGCGGCGATGGCCCGGGGAGTGCATCCAGTCCCGGACGATGCGGGCCGGCGTGGCGAGCGAGCCCGCGCCCCACGCGATGTTCTCGGCCAGCGCGCTGAAGCGCTTGTAGCCGGCGGCGACGATGCGCCGGTCGAAGGTCGTGCCGTCGGGCGCGGTGTGATCGAAGAAGTCCAGGCGCACCATCTCGCCCGAGTATCCGGAGGCGGCCCGCTGCAGGCGCGTGTCGTTGTGCAGCGGCCGCAGCCCGTGGGCGCGGCGCTGCTGGTTGAGCAGGCACAGGGTCGCGGCGCGGGCCTTGGCGACGGTGGCGGCGCTGGGCACCGCGGCGCGATGCGCGCACGCGGCGTTGGCCGTGGCCGGAAGCGCAAGCAGCAGCGCACCGGCCATCGCGGCGGTGAGGCGGCGGAACATCGCGCGACACCGTAGCGAGGATCACGGTCGACGCACAGTCCTGGGCGCGGTGTTGCTGCGCCGAGCAGCGCCCCGACCAGGACTCGAACCTGGGACCCGCGGCTTAGAAGGCCGCCGCTCTATCCAGCTGAGCTACCGGGGCTCGCGAGGAAGCCTAGAGCGACCATCGGGCTTCTCCGAGCGCCGGCTGCGCACGAAGCCGATGATCATGCCGGCGATGACGCCGAGCAGCATGGCGAGGATGACCCCGGCAAGAATCGACACGGTCTCAGCCTATCCCTATCGTGACGGTGCCTCGGGGCGTGGCTCAGCCTGGTAGAGCGCCGCGTTTGGGACGCGGAGGTCGCCGGTTCGAATCCGGCCGCCCCGATGAAGTACGTCAACTGTGCTCGAAGCGCCCGCGCGAGGTGAGCGGCGTCCGCTGGACGACCTCGGGCAGGTACTCGTCGAGGAAGACGCGGGCGACGAGCTCCTGCCGTGAGCCGACGCCGAGCTTCTCGAAGAGGCTCTTGACGTGGTCCTGGACGGTGTGGGGCGAGAGGACAAGCGTCTCGCCGATCTCGGCGTTGGTCATGCCGCGGGCGAGCAGCGTCGCGATCTCGCGCTCGCGGGGGGTGACCCCGTGCGCCTCCAGCCGGACGGTCGCCGAGCGCGACCCCGCGGCCCGTTCGATCACGATCGCGACCCGGCCGTCGGCCCCGCTCGGTCGCGAGGCGTGCAGGGTGATCCAGCCGGCGGGGCTGGGGACGGTGATGACGTTCCCGCTCCCGTCGTCCGGACCGCTGCCGCCGCGCAGGAACGACGCGAGCGAGAGCACCGCGGCGGGGATCTGCCCCGGCTCGTAGGTGACGGCGCTGGATGCGAGGGCCTCCAGCAGCTCGCTCGCCGGTGGCGTGATCAGCTCGATCTCGTCGGCGGGGCCGAGCACGAGCAGTCCCGGAGGCTCGTCCCCCGAGGCCCGCCGCGCGGCGTCGAAGCGCAGCGAGCCACGGATCCCCTGCGCGATCGCGCCGGCGACCCGTGCCAGCGCGTCCGCGTCGGCCTGTGTGAACGGGCCGCTCTCCTCGCGACGGGCGATGTGAACTGCTCCCCAGGCCCGGCCGCGGACCAGGAACGCGGCCCGCAGCTCGTGCGGGATGCCCGACGGGACCAGGAGGTCGCGGTAGCGGGCACTGCGCTCGGGGCGGCCGCGCGTGACCTGATCGAGGATGCCGACCGGCACCCGGCGCGAAGCGAGCTCGGCGAAGGAGTTGGGGTCGTCGATCAGGTACTCGCTGCGCACCAGCAACTCGCCGGCGGCCGGCGCCGTCTGCGCCGTGTAGATCTCGCGTTCGATCAGCTCGGCCGGGTCGTCGCTGGTCAGCAGCCGCGTCTGCGGATCCAACGTGTGCCAGCAGCTGGCGTCGTTGTCGACCAGGCGCCTCAGGCGCGGCGCCAGCTCGGCGAAGAACTGGTTGCGGGGAAGCCCGCGCCCACCCAGCTCGACGACCTCCTGCTGCAGCCGGTCGACCGACCAGCGAGGCGTGCGCATGCAGCGCAGTATGGCGGCCAGCGCCGCGGCGCGGGCGCCTTCGGCAGGAAATTCCCCCGCTCGCCGGGGATGGGAACGGGAGGCGTGACCCCCGATGCTTGGCGCACGACGGTCCACCACCCGAAAGCGAGCGAGCATGAGCGAAGCCACCGAGCGCGTCACCCCGATCGTCGCCGGCCCCGGCGACGGCGAAGCCCTCTGGTTCATGGGGTTCCTGGCGACGATCAAGTCCTCAGCGCGGACGACCGGCGGCAGCGTGGCCGTGATCGAGCACCTCGGCCCGCGCGGGGCCGGCTCCCCCCAGCACGTCCACAGCCGGGAGAACGAGTGGTTCTACGTGCTCGAGGGCGAGCTGACCTTCTGGGTGGGCGGCGAGGTCAGCGTCGCGCCGGCGGGCAGCTTCGTCTTCGGCCCGAAGGAGATCCCGCACACGTTCATCGTCAGCTCCGAGCAGGCGCGCTTCCTCCTGGTCACCGAGCCGGCCGGCTTCGAGCGGTTCCTGCGCGATGTGGGCGACCCGGCAGCCGCACTCGAGGTCCCGCCGCCGGCGACCGAGCCTCCCGACGTCCCGGCCCTGACCACTGCGGCGGCCGAGTACGGCATCGAGATCGTCGGCCCGCCCGGCATCCCGGCCTAGCGCACATCAGACCTGGCTCATGCCGACGACAAGGAAGCAGGCGACCATGAAGCTCTCCAGGACCGCCGCCGCGGTCGTGTCGACGCTGGTGGCGCTCGGCGGGCTGATCGCCCCCGGGGCCGTCGCCGCGCCGCGATCGGCCGAACGGCCGCTCGCGCCGGCGTTGCAGAAGAAGCTCGGCAGGGCGCTCGACTCGGCCTGGGGCCAAACGGTCGCGCCGGGCGCGATCGTCGGCGTCTGGGTCGGCGACCGTGGCTGGACCGCGACTCGGGGCACGACCCGCCAGGGCGCCAAGCTCGCCCCGTCCGTCGCCGACCACACCCGGATCGGCTCGATCACCAAGACGTTCACCGGCACGGTGATCATGCAGCTCGTCGCCGAAGGGCGGCTGAAGCTCAGCGACACGATCGACCGCTGGTTCCCCGCGGTCCCGAACGCGAGCCAGATCAGCGTCCGCGAGCTCGGCGACATGAGCAGCGGGATCAACACCTACACCGCCAACCCGGCGACGCTGGAACGCTACTTCGGGGCGCCGCAGACGATCTGGACGCCGACCGAGCTGATCGACAGCGGCGTCTCGCTGCCGGCCAAGTTCCCGCCCGGCCAGGGCTTCTTCTACTCCAACACCAACTTCCTGATGCTCGGGCAGATCGCCGAGCAGGTCACCGGCAGGCCGATCGCCCGGCTGATGCGCGAACGGATCTTCCAGCCGCTGGGGATGACCCGGACCAGCTACCCGTACACGACGGCGCTGCCGAAGCCCTACTGGCACGGCTACACCAACCAGAACTTCGTCGGCACCACCATCCACGACGCCACCCACTGGAGCCCGACGTTCTTCTCGGCCGCCGGGCAGATCGTCTCCACGCTCGGCGACCTGAAGGTCTACGCGAGGGCGGTCGGCGACGGGTCGCTGATCGGCCGGGCCGCGCAGCGCCAACGCCTGCAGCCGAACCGGGCGTCGGTGGCCGCCGGCCGTGAGTACGACTTCGCGATCGGCCGCGACCATGGTTGGATCACCCACAGCGGCGAGGTCCCCGGCTACAACACGCAGTTCGGCTACCTGCCCAAGCTGCGGGCCACGGTCGTCGTCCTGACCAACACCGACATGCAGAACCCCAACGGAGCAGCGCCGGCACCGACCCTGCTCAGCGCCCTGGCCAAGGTCATCGCGCCGAAGAACATCCCGACCGCCTGAGGAGACGATCCACCTTGCGACTGTTCGCTGATCCGCTCCACGACCAGTTCGCCGCCCTCGCCACCGGTTCGGTCGGCTCGGGCGCTGCCGACTACGGCGAGATCCTGGCGATCGCCGAGGCGTTCCCCGAGGACGGCGACGATGCCGCCTACTACGAGGCCTGGTCCGCCGCCGCCGCCCGCCACATCGAGGGGGCCGAGGCGGCGCTGCGGGCGGGACACGAGCGCACCGCCCAGGGCCACCTCTTCCGTGCCGCCGCCTACGACAGCGTCGCGATCAAGCCCTGGTTCGGGACGCCGGTGGATCCGCGGATGACCGCGGGCTTCGAGGGCTGCACGGAGGCGTTCGACCGAGCCATCGCGCTCGGGCCGCGGCCGGCCGAGCGGCTGACCGTGCCGTTCGACGGCTACGAGCTGCCGACCTGGTTCGTCCCCGCCGTCGACAGCGCGCCGGGAGAGGCCCGCCCCACCGTGATCGTCAACAACGGCTACGACTGCACCCTGCCCGAGAGCCACTTCGGGATCGGCAAGGCGGCCTGTGAGCGCGGCTACCACGTGGTGCTGTTCGACGGGCCGGGCCAGGGGGCCCTGCTGGTCCGCGACGGGATCGGCCTGATCGCCGACTGGGAGCGGCCGGTGAGCGCGGTCGTCGACGCGGTCGTCGACCGCCCCGACGTCGAACGCGGCCGCATCGCGCTGCACGGCTGGAGCCTCGGCGGCCACCTCGCTCCCCGGGCCGCGACGGCCGAGCCGCGGCTGGCGGCGGTCGTCGCCGATCCGGCGCTGTGGAGCATGATCGAGGGGATGCGGGGCCTGGTCGCCGCGCTCGGCTCGCCGGAGCTGGCCGACGGCCTGCCCGACCTGCCCGCCGAGGCGGAAGCCCGTCTGCTGGCGAAGATCAGGGGCGACCGCGGACTCGAGTGGAAGATCGTCAAGCGCGGCTTCTGGGTCCACGGCGTCGAGAACCTCGCCGGCTACCTGCGGGCGGCCAGCGAGTTCACGCTCAGCGGTCGGGCCGACGGCATCCGCTGCCCCCTCCTCGCCACCACGACCAAGGGCGATCCGCTGTCCTCGGGAGCCAAGGCCTTCGTCGACCAGCTCAGCTGCCCGACAACGCTGCTGGAGTTCACCGAGGCCGAGGGCGCGGCCGGGCACTGCGAACTCCAGAACCGCTGGCTGCTCAACAACAGCGTGCTCGACTGGCTGGACGACACCCTGGCCTGAGGTCAAGGCAGCGCCGTCGCGGACGTGTCAGTCCTCGTCGGCGCGCTCGTGCATCCGCACGACGAAGACCACGCCCCCCTGGGCGATGGTCAGCGCGCCAGCCTCGGTCCAGAACGAGCGCTCGAAGGAGTCGGGGTCGAGCACCAGGTAGCCGGTGACGCCGTGGCCGTCGATGCCGACGACGAACACGACCGCTTCCGACGGGGCCTGGGCGCCGAACACGTCGCGCGCGCTGGGACCGGCGCTCAGCTCGCCGGTGAGCATCGCTGTGGCGCCGCGCGGGCGGCCCTGGCCGGAGCACACAAGCACGTCGACCGGATGGCCGATGGAGCCCTGCATGGCGCTCAGCACCTCGACGAAGCTCAGGTCGGCCATGCGCAGGAGAGTACGTTGCGCAGCGTGGACTTCGCCGCCGCCGTGGACCAATTGCGCAACTGGGCCGGCCGCCACGTCGTCGTGGTGCTCGAGCCCGACCACAGCGTGATGGAGGGCGGCCTGCGCGAGCTGGACTCGAGCGGCACCGCGGGCGTCCTGTTCGCGCTCGACCATCCGCACAAGCGCACGACCGGCGTGGCGGTCGCGCTGTTCGCCGACGCCTTCCAGGCGGCGCGGATGGACGCCGGGGCGCTGCGCGTCCGTCAGGGACGCGTGGAGATCATCGTCACTCCGTCGGGCGAAACGGCAGCTCGCGCGCCAGGCCGCTGACGTTGAACACGCCCTGGACCGCGGGTGGTCCGGGCACGATCGACAGGCGCTCGGCGTCGTCGGAGCGGCACGCGGTGGCGATCGCGCGCAGACCGGTCGAGTCGAGGAACTGCAGACCGCGCAGGTCGATGACGACGCGCTCGGCCTCGCTGGCCAGCGCGATCGACAGCGCCTGCTCGATCTCCTCACAGGTATCGAGATCCAGCTCGCCGTGGGGCAGCACCCAGACCTCCTCGGCCCGGACTTCGAGATCGACGACGAGCCCGTCATGGGCGTGATGATGCATCGTCGCGGGGCGTACCCCGCGCGACCGGGGCGCACACTGACGTGGGTCGCTGCCGGACATCGGCGCCGGGGAAGTAGGCTGCCGCGCGGCAGCACAACAGGGGGACGGCGAATGGCCACACCAGCGAGCAGGAAGGCCACGGCGGAGACGACGAGCCGAGGCGACGGCGACGCCCTGAGCGCCGACGAGCGCGCGATCGAGAAGGCCATCGCCGCGCTGACCGCCGCCGCCGACGGCGACTTCTCCCAGCGCCTGCGCAGCCGCCGGCGCGACCGGATCGGCGAGCTGGAGGCGTGCGTGGACGAGCTGCTGGAGCTCAACGCCCGCCAGGCGCGCGAGCTTCAGCGCGTCGCGCGCGTGATCGGCCGCGACGGGCGCATGGCCGAGCGCATGACGCTCGGGCCGGTCGGCGGCGCGTGGGCCGAGAGCGCCGACGCGGTCAACGCGCTGGTCGACGATCTCGTCCGCCCCACCACCGAGGTCGCCCGCGTCATCGAGGCGGTGGCGCACGGCGACCTGGAGCAGAAGATGGCGCTGACCATCGAGGGCCGCCCGGTGAAGGGGGAGTACGCCCGCATCGGCACGACGGTCAACACGATGGTCGATCAGCTGTCGCGCTTCGCCGACGAGGTCACGCGCGTGGCGCGCGAGGTCGGCACGGAGGGGCGCCTGGGCGGCCAGGCCGAGGTCAAGGGCGTGTCGGGCACGTGGCGGGAGCTGACCGAGTCGGTCAACGGGATGGCCTCCAACCTGACCGACCAGGTGCGCCAGATCGCCCAGGTGACCACGGCGGTGGCCAACGGCGACCTCAGCCAGAAGATCTTCGTGGAGGCCCGCGGCGAGGTCGCCCAGCTGCGCGACACGATCAACACGATGGTCGATCAGCTGTCGCGCTTCGCCGACGAGGTCACGCGCGTGGCGCGCGAGGTCGGCACGGAGGGCAGCCTGGGCGGCCAGGCCGAGGTCAAGGGCGTGTCGGGCACCTGGCGCGAGCTGACCGAGAACGTCAACCAGCTGGCCTCCAACCTCACCCTCCAGGTGCGTCAGATCAGCCAGGTGACCCGCGCCGTGGCACGCGGCGACCTGAGCCAGAAGATCACGGTCGAGGCGCGCGGCGAGGTCGCCGAGCTGGCCGACACGATCAACGCGATGATCGACACGCTGGCGCTCGTTCGCCGACGAGGTCACGCGCGTGGCCCGCGAGGTGGGGACGGAGGGCATGCTCGGCGGCCAGGCCGAGGTGCCCGGCGTGGCCGGCACGTGGCAGCGACCTGACCGAGAACGTCAACCAGCTGGCCGGCAACCTGACCAGCCAGGTGCGCAACATCGCCCAGGTGACGACGGCGGTCGCCAAGCGGCGACCTGTCCCAGAAGATCTCCGTCGACGCGCGCGGCGAGATCCTCGAGCTCAAGCACGACCGTCAACACGATGGTCGACCAGCTGTCGAGCTTCGCCGACGAGGTCACGCGCGTGGCCCGCGAGGTGGGGACGGAGGGCATGCTCGGCGGCCAGGCCGAGGTCGAGGGCGTGTCGGGCACGTGGCGCGACCTGACCGAGAACGTCAACCAGCTGGCCGCCAACCTGACCACGCAGGTGCGCGCGATCGCCGACGTCTCCACCGCGGTGACCGAGGGCGACCTGACCCGCAACATCACCGTCGACGCCCAGGGCGAGCTGGCCGAGCTCAAGGACCGCCTCAACGAGATGATCGCCAACCTGCGCGACACCACCCAGCGCAACGCCGAGCAGGACTGGCTCAAGACGAACCTGGCGCGCATCTCCGCGGCCATGCAGGGCAAGCGCGATCTCGGTGCCGTCTCGCGGCTGCTGATGAGCGAGGTCACGCCGCTCGTCGACGCCCAGCACGGGGCGTTCTTCCTCAACGAGGACGCAGAGCTGCGGCTGATCGCCTCCTACGGCCGCCAGAGCCCAGCGGCGGGGTCCAGCCGCTTCGCCTTCGGGGAGGGCCTGGTCGGCCAGGCCGCGGTGGAGGGCAGGGCGATCCTCGTCGCCGACGCGCCCGCCGGCTACGTGCGGATCCGCTCGGGCCTGGGCGAGGCGCCGCCGGTCAACCTGATCGTCCTGCCGATCCTGTTCGAGGGGCAGGTCATCGCCGTCGTCGAGCTCGCCTCACTGCACCGCTTCTCGCCACTGCACCGGAGCCTGCTGGAGCAGCTGGCCGAGACGACCGGCGTGGTGCTGTCCAACATCAGCGCCAACTCGCGCACCGAGGAGCTGCTGGAGGAGTCTCAGCGCCTGGCCGAGGAGCTGCAGTCCCAGCAGGACGAGCTCAAGCGCTCCAACCTCGAGCTCGAGCAGCAGGCGCAGTCGCTCAAGGCCTCCGAGGAGCTGCTGCAGACCCAGCAGGAGGAGCTCCAGCAGACCAACGACGAGCTCAAGGACAAGGCCGCGCTGCTGGGCCAGCAGAACCAGGCGATCGAGGAGAAGAACGCCGAGATCGAGCGCGCCCGCGAGGCACTGGAGGAGCGGGCGGCCCAGCTCGCCGTCAGCTCGCAGTACAAGTCGGAGTTCCTGGCCAACATGAGCCACGAGCTGCGCACGCCGCTGAACTCGCTGCTGATCCTGTCCAAGCTGCTGGGCGACAACCGCGACGGGAACCTGACCGAGGAGCAGACCGAGTTCGCCCGCACGATCCACAGCGCCGGCACCGACCTGCTCGCGCTCATCTCCGACATCCTCGACCTCAGCAAGGTCGAGGCGGGCAAGATGGAGGTGACGCCGAGCCACGTCCCGATGGTCGACGTGGTCACGGCGCTGGAGCGCTCGTTCGGCCCGGTGGCGGAGGAGAGCGGGCTGCGCTTCGAGGTCGTCGTCGACGACGGCGCGCCAAGCGCCCTGTTCACCGACGAGCAGCGGCTGGCGCAGGTGCTGCGCAACCTGCTGTCCAACGCGTTCAAGTTCACCGACGCCGGCTCGGTCGTGCTGACCGTCGCCGACAGCGACCAGAGCAGCTTCGACGGTCGGCCCTACGCCGCCGCGCTCAGCGTCACCGACACCGGCATCGGCATCCCCGACGACAAGCTGCGCCTGATCTTCGAGGCCTTCCAGCAGGCCGACGGGACGACGTCGCGCCGTTTCGGCGGGACCGGCCTGGGCCTGTCGATCAGCCGCGAGATCGCGCGCCTGCTCGGCGGGGAGATCCGCGTGCGATCGGTCGAGGGAGAGGGCTCGACCTTCACGCTGCTGATGCCCGCCGCCTACGAGGCGCCCGCGCCGGCCGCCGCGCCGGCGGTGCCGCTGGCGCCCGAGCCGATCGGCGCCGACGATGCGATCGCCGCCGACCTGCTGGCCACCGTCGACGCCGCCACCGAGCCCGACGCGCCGCAGGCGATCCCGCCGGCGCCCGACGACCGCCTGCGCATCGCCGCCGGCGACCGCGTCGTGCTCGTGGTCGGCGAGCAGGAGGAGGCCGAGCACGCCGTGGCCGCCGCGCGCGAGCTCGGCCTGCGAGCCCTGGTGGCCGTGGGCGGCCCAGCCGGCCTGGCGCTGGCCCACGAGCACGCGCCCGACGCGGTGGTTCTGGCCGCTCCCACCGGGGACGCGGCGCTGCTGCTCGACCAGCTCAAGCACCATCCCAGGCTGCGCCACATCCCGGTCTTCGTCATCGGCGAGGCCGAGGCCCGCCACGCCGCGCTGCGCACGGGCGCGGCTCGCTTCCTGGAGCGGCCCACCGACGCGCGGGCGGTCGCCGCGCTGGTCGGCGACCTGGCCGGGACGCTCGACCGCTCCGTCAAGCGCGTGCTCGTCGTCGAGGACGACGAGGCCGCTCGCGCCGCGGTGACGCAGCTGATCGGCGGCGAGGACGTCGAGGTGGTCGGTGCCGCCAGCAGCGACGAGGCGCTCGCCGCGCTCGCGCGCGGCGCCTTCGACTGCATCGTGCTCGACCTCAAGCTGCCGCAGGCGACCGGCTTCGATCTGCTTGAGCAGATCAAGGGCGACCCGCGCCACCGCGACGTGCCGGTGATCGTCCACACCGGCCGGGCGCTCACCCGTCGCGACGAGACGCGCCTCAAGCGCTACGCCGAGGCGATCGTGGTCAAGGACGCCGGCTCGCCCGAGCGGCTGCTGGACGAGACCGCGCTGCACCTGCACCGCGCCCCGGCCGACCTGGCCCCCGAGCGACGGCGCATGCTCGAGCAGCTGCACCAGGCCGACGCCGTGCTGCACGGGCGCACGGTGCTGATCGTCGACGACGACGTGCGCAACGTGTTCGCGCTGACCAGCGTGCTGGAGGCGCGCGGCATGCAGGTGCTGTTCGCCGAGAACGGCCGCGAGGGCCTCGACTGCCTGGAGGCCAACGCCGGCATCGACCTCGTGCTGATGGACCTGATGATGCCCGAGATGGACGGCTACGAGGCGATGACCGCGATCCGCGCCCGGCCCGAGCACCAGGCGCTGCCGATCATCGCGCTGACGGCCAAGGCGATGCAGGGCGACCGGGAGCGTTCGATCGCCGCCGGCGCGTCGGACTACATCACCAAGCCGGTCGACGCCGACCAGCTGCTGTCGCTGATGCGGGTCTGGCTGTACCGCTGATGGGACAGGAGGCGCTGGAGGATCTCGAGCTGGAGCTGCTGCTGGAGGCGCTGCACCGCCGGCACGGGTTCGACTTCCGCGGCTACGCGCTGGCCTCGCTGCGCCGGCGCGTGTGGCGGCGGGTCGAGCTCGACGACCTGGGCACGATCACCGCGCTGACGGACCGCATCCTGCACGACGACGACACGCTCGCCCGGCTGATGCGCGACCTGTCGATCAACGTCACCGAGATGTTCCGCGACCCGGGCTTTCACCGGTCGCTGCGCGAGCGCGCGTTCCCGCTGCTGCGCACCTATCCGTTTCTGCGCGTGTGGAACGCGGGCTGCTCGACGGGCGAGGAGGCCTACTCGGTGGCCATCGCCCTGCACGAGGAGGGGCTGCTGGAGCGCTCGCGCATCTACGCCACCGACATGAACGAGGGCGCGCTGGCCCAGGCCCGCAGCGGCGCCTTTCCGCTGGAGCGGATGCAGTCCTACACCGAGAACTACCAGCGCGCCGGCGGCACGCGCTCGTTCAGCGAGTACTACGTGACGCGCGGGACCAGCGCGGTGTTCGACGAGCAGCTGGCGCGCAACCTCGTCTTCGCCCACCACAACCTGGTCAGCGACCGCTCCTTCAACGAGTTCCACCTGATCATCTGCCGCAACGTGATGATCTACTTCGGCCGCGAGCTCCAGCGCCACGTGCACGAGCTGTTCCTCGACAGCCTGGCGCCGCTCGGCCTGCTGGGGCTCGGCCGCAAGGAGGCCATCCAGCCGCCGGAGCTGGCGGCGCGCTACGAGCCGCTGGACCCGGTCGAGAAGCTGTTCCGGCGGTGCCGGTGAGCGTCGGCGTGGTGGCGATGGGAGCGTCCTGGGGCGGGCTGCACGCGCTCGGGGTGGTGCTCGGAGGATTGCCCGACGGCTTCGCCGCGCCGATCGTCGTCGCCCAGCACCGCGGACGTGACGACGGCATGCTCGCCCATCTGCTGGACCGCCGCTGTGCGCTCTCGGTGCGCGAGGCTGAGGACAAGGACCCGCTCGTGGCGGGCGAGGTGCGGGTCGCACCACCGGGCTACCACCTCCTGGTGGAGCGCGACGGGGTGGCGCTTTCGGTTGACGAGCCGGTCGCCTTCAGCCGCCCGTCGATCGACGTGCTGCTGGCCTCGGTCGCAGCCAGCCACGGAGCACGCGCCGTCGGCGTCATCCTGACCGGCGCCAACGGCGACGGCGCGGCCGGGCTGCGCGCGATCCGCCGGCGTGGAGGCACCGCGATCGTGCAGGACCCGGCCGAGGCCGAGCGCGCCCAGATGCCGCGGGCCGCGCTGGCCGCCTGCCCGGACGCCCAGGTGCGCCCGCTGGCGGCGATCGCGCCCGAGCTGACCCAGCTGGCGGGGCCGGTGCGGCGATGAGCGAGCGGCCCACCGTGCTGCTGGTCGACGATCGGCCCGAGAACCTGGTCGCGCTCGAGGCGACGCTGGCGCCGCTGGACTGCGACCTGGTCACCGCCACGTCGGGCGCGGAGGCGCTGCGCCACCTGATGCGCGACGAGTTCGCGGTGATCGTGCTCGACGTGCAGATGCCCGACCTCGACGGATTCGAGACCGCCGAGTACATCAAGCGCCGCGAGCGCACCCGGCTGATCCCGATCATCTTCGTGACCGCCATCTCCTTGGACGAGGAGCACGTCTTCCGTGGCTACGAGGCGGGCGCGGTCGACTACGTGTTCAAGCCCTACGAACCGGAGCTGCTGCGCTCCAAGGTGGCGGTGTTCGTCGACCTGTGGCGCGCGTCGCGCGCGCTGCGCGTCAGCGAGGCGATGCTGCGCGCGACGTTCGACTGGGCCCCCATCGGCATGGCGCGCCTGGACGGCGCCGAGCGCATCGCCGCGGTCAACCGGGCGCTGTGCCAGACGCTGGGCCTGGAGGAGCACGAGATCGTCGGGCAGACGATCGACGAGCTGACCGTGCCCGAGGATCGAGAGGCCGGCGGCGACGCGCTGCGACGCCTGCACGCCGGCACGGTCGAGCGCATCGACGTCGAACGGCGCCTGCTCGGCGCCCGCGGACGGCGGCTGCCGGCCCTGCTGAGCTACTCGGTTGCGCGCGACGGCGCGGGCTTCGAGCCGGTCCTGCTCGTCCAGGTACAGGACCTCAGCGAGCGCCGCCGGGCCGAGCGCGCCCGGGAGCTGCTGATCCGCGAGCAGGCCGCCCGCGCGCAGGCCGAGGCGGTCTCCCAGCGCCTGGAGGTGCTCCAGCAGGTGGCCGACGCGGCACTGGCGCCGATGCCGCTCGACGACCTCCTGGGCGAGCTGATGGCGCGCATCGCCGAGGTGCTGCGCGTCGACAGCGCGGCGATGGTGCTGCTGGACGCGGACCCCGACGGGGGCGCGGTGCTGGTGCGGGCCTCCGAGAGCGCGGACGTGCCGGTGCTGCGCGACCCCTTCGAGCCGGAGGCCGACGGCATCGTCGCGCGCGTCGCGCGCTCGGGCGAGCCGCTGGTCGTCGACGATCTGTCGCGCGCGCCCGGGCTGGGCAACGACCTCGCCGCCGAGGGGATGAGCTCGGTGCTCGCGGTGCCGCTGCTGCTGGAGGAGACGGTGATGGGGGCGCTCGTCGCCGGCTCGCTGTTCAATCGCACCTTCACCGCCGCTGACGCGTCGCTGCTGCAGGTCGCCGCCGACCGCGCCGCGCTGGCCATCGAGCGCGCCCGCCTGTTCGAGCGCGAGCACCGCATCGCCACCCAGCTGCAGCGGGCGCTGCTGCCCGACGGGCTGCCCAGCGTGCCCGGGCTGCGGCTGGCGGCGCGCTATCTGCCCGGCGGCGCCGGCACCGAGGTGGGGGGCGACTGGTACGACGCGCTGGCGCTGCCCGGCGGACGGCTGGTGCTGGTGATGGGCGACGTCGCCGGCCGCGGCGTGACGGCGGCGGCGATGATGGGCCAGCTGCGCAGCGCGCTGCGCGCGTATGCGCTGGAGGACGTCGGCCCGGGCGAGGTGCTGGCGCGACTGAACCGCTTCCAGCTGCTGATGGGGATCGACTCGATGGCCACCGCGGTCCTGCTCGAGCTCGACCCGGCCCGCGGCACGGCGCGCTACGCCAACGCCGGCCACCCGCCGCCGCTGGTGATCGGCGCCGACGGCGAGCCGCGCTACCTGGATGGGGCGCGCGCGGCGCCGCTGGGCGCGCTGGAGGAGGTGCGCTTCGAGGAGGCTGAGCTGGTGCTGGACCGGGGCTCGACGGTCGTGCTCTACACCGACGGCCTGGTCGAGCGCCGCGGCCAGTCGCTGGACGAGGGCTTCGCCCGCCTGCGCGAGACGCTGCGTGTGGGTGAGCTGGAGCCCGAGGCGCTGTGCGAGGCCATCCTCGGCAGTGCGCTGGGGGCCGCCACCAGCGACGACGACGTGACGTTCGTGGTGGCCAACAGCCCCTCGTCGCTGGGCTCGCGCGTGGCCCTGTCGCTACCCGGCGACCCCGACGGGCTGTCGAGCCTGCGGGCGACGCTGCGGCGCTGGCTGGCCGAGCAGGAGGCCGGCAGCGAGGTGGCCGCCGGGGTGACGATGGCCGCCAACGAGGCGGTGCAGAACGCGATCGAGCACGCGCATGGGCTGGGCCGCGAGCCGCTGCGGATCGAGCTGCAGCGCGCCGGGGACGAGGTCGTCGTCCGTGTGCGCGACCGCGGCCGCTGGCGCGAGCATTCCACTGGGGACCGCGGGAGGGGGCTGCCGCTCATGCGGGCGCTGATGGACGACGTGGAGATCGACCCGGGCCCCCAGGGCACGACCGTGACCCTGCGCCGTAAAATTGTGTCCTAGATCACAACTTTCGTACGCGTGTCCGTGGGATGTCGGTCAAGAATGGTGATCAAGGTCGCCGTATTGTCGGGCGCACCATGACGCGTCTGCACCGCAACATCAACATCGCGGCTGTCTTCCTCCCGTTCATCGCCGTGCTGGCGGCGATCGTGGTCCTGTGGGGCAACGGCGTGTCCTGGATCGATCTCGCGCTGATGGCGTTCATGTACGTCATCACCGGCTTCGGGATCACGGTCGGCTACCACCGGATGCTCACGCACCGCGCCTTCCAGACCTCCAAGCCGGTCGAGTACACGTTCGCGATCCTCGGCTCGATGGCCCTCCAGGGCCCTGTGATCTCGTGGGTGTCCGACCACCGCAAGCATCACGCCCACACCGACCAGGAGGGCGACCCGCACAGCCCGCACGCCGGGTTCGCCGGCGGCGGGATCGGCAACGCGCTGCGTGGCCTGTGGCACGCGCACGTCGGCTGGCTGTTCGTCAACGAGGGCCGGGCCGGCGCGCGCAAGTACGCGCCCGACCTGCTCGAGGATTCGGGCATGCGCCGCATCTCGCTGGCGTTCCCGTGGCTGGCGCTGGCCACCTTCGCGCTTCCGGCCCTGCTGGGCGGGCTGATCACCTGGTCGTGGATGGGGGCCCTGACCGGCCTCCTGTGGGCCGGCTTCGTGCGCGTCTTCTTCCTGCACCACGTGACCTGGTCGGTGAACTCGATCTGCCACTTCCTGGGCACGCAGCCATTCGAGATCGACGACCACTCCGGCAACGTCTTCTGGCTGGCGCTGCCGTCCTTCGGCGAGGCCTGGCACCACAACCACCATGCGTTCCCGCGCTCGGCCGTGCATGGGCTGCGCAACTGGCGCCAGGTCGATCTCAGCGCCGGCCTGATCCTGGTCATGGAGCGCCTGGGCCTCGTCTGGAACGTCGTGCGCATCGCGCCCGAGCGCCAGGCGCAGAAGCTGGTCTCAGGTGGCGTCACCGTCGCGGGCGACTGAGCCGGCGGGCAGGCGGACGACCGCGCGCAGGCCGCCGGCGGGCCGGGCCTCCAGCGTCAGCGTGCCGCCGTGGCGCGGATCGCGTTCTCGATCAGGTTGCCGGCCAGGCGATCGAGCAGAACGCGCCGTCCAGGCGCTCGGCCGCCGGCCGTGCGCGAGCGTCGCTGAAAGCGCTCGACCCAGCGCCCGCAGCCGGGCGCTCAGCTCCGGCAGGCGCACCGGCTTGACCAGGTAGTCGTCGGCCCCGAGATCGAGCCCGCCGATGAGGTCCTCGAGCTCGCCCGCCGCGGTCAGCATCAGCACGCGCGCGGCGTAGGCGCGCTCGTTGAGGGCACGGCAGACGTCGTCGCCATGCACCTCGGGCAGGTCGCGGTCGAGCACGACCGCGTCGTAGACACATTTCCAGCGCGCTGCGGCCATCGGGGGCGACGTCGACGCCGAAGCCGTGGCGGCGCAGCCCGCTGGACAGCGCCGCCGCGAGCTGCGTCTCATCCTCCACGAGCAGGATGCGCATCGATCCGAGTATCCCGCTCAGGCCGGCCGCGCGCGGGCGTTGCTGGTCGGGGTTCCGTGGTAGCAGCCCACGGTGTCGGGGTACTCGATCGTGGCGACGTAGTGGTAGATGCGCTGCACCTTGCCGTCGAAGCGCACCCGGCTGGTCGTGCCGTGGCAGGCGTCCAGCTGCGTGTTGGTGGGCAGCGTGCCCTGCTTGTCCTTGACCACGTAGATGCCGTAGCCGTCCAGCGCGTAGCCGATCAGCGTCGCGTGGCCCTTGCGCGCCCGCGACAGCAGGCACCGGGGCACGGCATGGTGGTGATAGGTGCTGGACCGGTCGGGGTGTCCCGCGCAGCGGTCGAGCACCTCGTGCGCCCCGGCGTCACGGCCCTGGGCGTCGAGCGCGTTGTACAGGGCCACGCCGTCGGTGAGCACGCCGACCGGGCCAAGGCCGAGGCACGTCGGGCGGCCGGCGGCGGTCGGGTCGGCGGGCAGCCGCCAGGAGAACGACTGCGCGGCGATGTGGTTGGGGTTGCGGTCGTAGCGGTAGGCCGGGTCGTCCTGGGCGATCGGGAACACGCCGGTGGTGTGGTCGGTGGGCAGGTCGTTGAAGGTGATCGTGCGGGTGGAGCCCGCGACGCGCACCCGATAGCTGGCCCCCGACCAGGAGACCGAGCCGTTGACCACCAGCTTGTGCGTGTCGTCCCAGGTGCCGGCGGCCGTGTCGATCCACGGACCCGCGACCTGGGCTCCCTGGTTGCCGGCGAAGCGCGTCTGGCAGGAGAAGACGTTGCCGACCTTCGGCGCGGTGGAGAGATAGCCGTCGCCGAGGGGACCCGCGCGCTGGTCGATGGCGCCGGGCGACTCCGGCGTGGTGGCGAAGCGGGCGGCCCCCTGGGCGCCGCCGGTCAGGGCGATCGCGCCGCAGCCGGCGAGGATCGCGATGCCGGCGGCCACGCCCCACAGCCGAGCCCCCAGCCGGAGGGTGCGTCGATGCGTGTCGTGGTGCATGCGCTCCACGATGGCGGCCGCGGTGTTGCGCCAGCGTGAACGGGCTCAGGCGCCGGCGCGCTCGCGGGCGTGGGCCACGGCGGAGCGGATCCCGTCGGTCCACGGCTCGCCGTGGCCGACGAGCACGGTCTGGGCATCGAGCTCGTCGAGGCGGTCGAGGCTGGCCAGCGCCTGGTCGGGGTCGACGTTGGTCGCGCGTGGCATCAGCTGGGGCCCGCTGGTGCCTTTCAGCCAGTTGTGGGTGCACAGGGCGTCGCCGGCCAGCAGGACCCCGCGGTCGGCCAGCAGCAGCGAGCAGTGGCCGTGGCTGTGGCCGGGGGTGGGGACCACCGTCGGGCGGCCGGGCACCTCGAGCGCGGCACCCTCGGCGAACGTCGTGAGATCCTCGACGCGCGGCACGCGCGTGCCGCCGTTGCGCGTCACGTGGGCGATGAAGCGCAGCGCCGAGGGCCGCCAGATGTCGGCCAGCACGGTGCCGGCACCGCTGCTGGAGGCGGCGGTGCGCGCCAGCTGGGCGTCGGCGCCGTGAATGTGGACCTGGGCCTGGGCCTCGGTGCGCATGCGCTCGGCGATGCCGATGTGGTCGCTGTGGCCGTGGGTGAGCACGACCGCGTCGATGTCGTGCAGGTCGGAGCCGAGCGCGGCCATCAGCGCCGGCACCTGGTCGAAGAAGGCCGGCAGACCGGCGTCGACGAGCGTGTAGCGGCCGTCCTCCTCTACGAGGTAGAAGTTGACCAACGAGGAGCCGAGCCGGTGGACTCCGGGCGCGACCTGGACGGCGGCGTCAGACACCGCGGCGAACCTAGCGGGTTTGCGCGGCCTCGGCGGCCTGCCAGCGCTCGTGCTGGATGGCCGCACGCTCCCACAGCTGGGCGAGCGCCGCGGGGCCGAGCACGTCGGGGTCGATCCCGAAGCGCGCGTGCAGGGTGAGCGCCAGGTCGGCGGGGTCCTCGAGCACGCGGCGCTCGTCGACGGCCGGCCCGCGGACGCTGAGCGTGCGCCCGCGCAGCGTCTCGATGCGGTCGCGGTATGGGCGCTGGACGATCAGCGTGTGGACGAACTTCGACTCGGGGTCGGTGGCCAGCCGGCGGTGGTGGGGCTGGAAGACGTCCAGCGTGACCACGGGCGCGGTGACGCGGACGCCGGGGAAGGCGCCCCAGGCGTGGTGGCCGAGGTACCAGCCGCCGCCCGGCTCGGCGTCGACGCGCATCTCCAGCGGGTCGCCGTAGACGCCGGGACGCAGCGGCGTGGCGTCGACCTGGCCCTCGCCGAGACCCGCGTCGGCCAGGAACGTGCCCTCGGGCAGCCGGACGGCCAGGGCCAGGTGGTTGGTCGGCACCGGCGGATCGGCGATCTCGCGGGGACCGACGACCCCCTCGTGGCGCGTGAGCTCGAATCCGAGCCGCTCGAGCATCCAGGCCAGGATCGAGTTGAGCTCGAAGCAGTAGCCGCCGCGGCCGCCGGTCAGCAGCCGGTCGGCCAGCTCGTCCACGTCGAGCGGCCGGTACTGCTCCAGCTGGACGGCGAGGTCCTCGTAGGGGACGGACGAGACGTAGGCGCGGTGCAGCGTCTGCAGGCCGTCGAGTGTGGGTGGGGGAGCGGCGTCCAGCCCGATGCGGTCCAGCAGGGCGTCGAGGTCGGGCACCGCGCGAACCTACCGCAGCGCCGCGAGGTTCAGGGCGATCCACTGCTCCATCGCCGCGTCGACGCGAGCGCGCTCGCCGGTGGCCAGCAGGTCGAGCAGCAGCCCGCGCGTGACGGCGACGCCCAGACGCGCGCGGGCCTCCGCGGCGACGGCGTCGAGCCCCAGCGCGCGGTAGCCGCTGATGCCCGGCTCCAGCCACGACTCGACGATCCCGTCCAGCAGCTCGGTGGTGCCCGGCCGGTCCTGGAGCGCCTGGCCGTAGATCTCGAAGAACAGCCGCTCGTTGGGCCACAGCGACGGGTCGGAGATGTGGCGCCACCAGGCGCGCATCGCCCCCGCGGGATCGGCGGTCGGGTCGGGCATCGTCCGGGGCAGGGCGGCGCGCTGCTCGGCCTCGACGGCGCGGATCACCTCGACCCACAGCCCCTCCTTGGAGCCGAAGTGGTGGATCAGCATGCGGTGGCTGGTTCCGATGGCGGCGGCGAGCTCGCGCAGCGAGAGGTCGCTGAGGCCTCGCTGGGCGATGTGGTCGATCGCCCGGCGCAGCAGGCGATCGCGGGCCTCTTGACGCGGCACGCAGGAAGTGTACCATCTGGTACACCATGCCCAGTCCCGTCACCGTCACCATCGATGTCCCGCAGTCGCGCGCCGCCGTCTACGACTTCCTCGACGTGATGGCCAACCACGAGCCGTTCACCGACCACATGCTGGTCGACTGGTCCTACTCGGGCCCGGCGCGCGGCGTCGGCGCCAAGGCCCACGTGCACTCGACCGCCGGTGGGCGCAAGGAGCCCGTCGACATCGAGGTCGATCGAGGCCGACGGCCCGACGCGCATCGTCGAGCGCAACGTCAGCGCCGGAGGCCGCCGCGTCGGCCTGGGCACCTACGAGCTGACCGAGCTGCCCGATGGCGCCACGCACGTGACCTTCACCTACGCCTGGGAGCAGGCGCCGGCCGGCCGATCGCATGCTCGGCCCGCTCGCCCGCGCGCTGCTGCGCCGCGGCAACCAGCGCGCGATGAAGCGCCTGGCCGCCCAGCTGCCGTAGCGCGCCGCGGGCACGACCGGTGCCCGCGTTGCTACCTTCTCGGGCGAACCCTGGTGGGCGTAGCTCAGCTGGTAGAGCTCCTGGTTGTGGTCCAGGCGGTCGGGGGTTCGAGTCCCCTCGCTCACCCCTCACGAAGGCCCCGCTCACGCGGGGTTTTCTGCTTTGCACGGCGGGGGTCACGCCGTCAGCGGGGTACCAATCTCTCCCTCGGAGCAACGATCCGCGCCGGCCGTCGAGCCTCGTCGCGCCCTGTCCGCTGCTCAAGGAGCGCGGTTCAGGGGCCGCAGGCGCGACGTGTCATCCGTGCTCCGCGAAGGCGAAGCTCAACCCAGTGCCCACGCCATAGACGAGGTGATAGGAGAGGTCCATGGCCAGCTCTTCCGGCGGGTACCTCCACGGCGGCTGGTACAGACCCATGGGGACGAGCTGCAGATAGGACATGGCCCAGACGCCGGCGCCGAAGGTGATGCCGTGTCGCAGCGGGCGGCGGTGGCCGGCCGAGCCGGCCACCACGCCGTAGACGGCACCCCAGCCCGTCCCGTAAGCCCAGTGCATGCCCTGGGTCAGCAGCGGGATCAGCTCAGGCGAGGCGTCTCTGTGGAAGACGCCCTCGATGATCCGCCGGCCCACCTGCGCCGGTGCGGAAGCCTGCTCCCACGGATCGTCCGGCTCTTCTCCGCCACCGCCCCCGTCGTCGTCGTCGGACCGGATCTTCATCGACAGCTCCTGCCAGCCGGTCATGGCGGCGGTTCCGACGACGCCGGCCAGCAGACCGCGTCCCACTGCGGCCAGCGGACGACGGAATGTGCGAAGGCTGCTCATGGAGAGACGCTGCCCCCACGGACTGTGGGCCAATCCGCCCGGTCTGCGGGGCGACGTCCGCCGAATCAGCGCCCTCCGCGATCGCGCCGGTAGAGCCCGAGTAGGACGCCGTCCCGGCGGGTGACACCGCAGTGGACAGGCCGCGCCTCGCGAGCCTGCGGTCGATCTCTGCCACCGGCGTGCTCGGCCGGACGGTGCTCGGGCCGGGCTCCATCACCATTTCGGCGGTCGCTGCCCCGGGAGCGTGCTCAAAAGCGCTGCGGCGCACGCGGCCGAGCAGCGCCCTCGACCGTGAGACGACGAGGCAGAATCCGGCATCGCCCTCCTCGAGCAGCGACCGAATTGCCGGCACGGGAGCGTCGAGGCCGCACGTCGACACGTCGGGATCGCATCGATCGCCGGTGAGGACACGACGCACCTCAACCGAACCCGCTGGAAAACCCCGACGTTGAACCGCAGGCGTCGATGGCGGGTCCAAGGCATGGGGGATCCACGGACATCGAGGAGGAGATGACACTGGCGGCGATGGGCGAGCGGACGGAGGTGCGTCCGCCGGCGCTGCGCGTGCGCCAGGGGCTGATCCTGCTGGTCGGTGCGCTCGTGTTCGCGGTCGTGACCGGCCGTGCCGGTGATCGCTTCTACCTGACCCCGCTGGGGCTGGGGCTGGTGTACCTGCTGGCCGCGGTCGTGGGCGGGCGGCGCGGCGGCTACTGGGCGACCGCGGTGGTGCTGGTCGGCTGGGGCGCCGCCGTGGTGTGGGCGCAGCGCGGGCGCCCCGACCTCGACCTCGCCGGCCTGTACCTGCTGGGCGCGGGGATCGGCGCAACGGTGGGGGTCCTTCTCTCGCGTCGCGGCTTCGTCGTCGACCCGCTGGGCCTGACGGTCACGATCATGCTCGCCGGGCTGCTGCTGGCGCTGGCCTCGCGCTGGCCGCAGGTGCTCGAGGAGTCGCGCACCTATGCGCTGCTCGTGGGCCTGGTCGGGGTGGCCAACGTGGTCGCGGGCCTGTGGCCGAGGCGGGCGGCGACCGTCCGGGGCGACGATGGCGGCTAGCGTTGCGGCGGCTCGGCCGGCGTGGGATGCCAACGCGCGCCGCTACGGCGCGCAGGAGCGTCTCGAGGCCCGTGCGGTCGACACCGCGCTGCGCATGGCCGGCGTGACCGCCGGTGAGCGGGTGGTCGACGTGGCCACCGGCACCGGCGTGGTGCTCCGGGCGCTGGCCCGGACCGCGCGGCCTCCGGCACAGGCGATCGGGCTCGACCAGTCCGCCGAGATGCTCAAGCAGGTCGGGCGCCTGCCCGCGGGCTGGACGACGCTCGTTGGCGACGCGCGTGACGCTCCGCTTCCCGACGCGTGCGCCGACGTCGCCATCTGCACGTACCTGCTGCATCTGCTGGACCGCGAGGACCGCCGGACGGTGCTCGGGGAGACCTGGCGCCTGTTGCGCGCTTCGCCTTCGGCCCGGCTCGTGGTGGTCACGGTGTGGATCTCTCCCGACCGCTTCGCCGGCCGGCTCCTGAGCCGGATCCTGGCGGGGGCGGCACGAGCGGCTCCGGCCCGCTTGGGCGGTCTGGCGCCATTGGACCCCACGGCTGATCTGGTGGCTGCCGGCTTCCGGGTCACCGGTCGCGCGCACGTGTGGCGTGGCGGCTACCCATCGCTCGTTCTGCGAGCGCGGCGAGGCTGACCAGCGATCCGGTGGTCACGAGGGCACCGGCCCAGCGCCGGCGTCCGGATCCGGCCGCCACGAGGCCGGCGACCCGCAGCGGTGTGGTCCGCCGCGCGGCGCGCATCACGGCCCGGTCGGGCGCCTCGACCCGGGCGAAGTAGACGAGTACCGCATAGCCGAGTCCGGCCGCCTGGCGACCGGCCTCCAGCGCAACCGCGAGGCGCCCCAGCCGGCGCGTCCGCCAGGCCGTGGCCAGCGCGGTCGCGAACACGGACGCGTCGACGAGACCCTCCAGGTCGCGTCCGGCCCGGGTGGGCTGCGTGGCCCGCGCGGCGATCCCGTCCAGGACGTCCGTCGCCGCGGCGATCAGCACGGCGGCGGGGGAGAGGTCGTCGGCGATCACCGGGACCAGCCACGCCCGGCCGAGCGTGAGCGCGTCGGCGGGGCCCAGCGGTTGAGGTCGCCCCTGCTCGTCCTCCAGCATCCCCAGATGCCAGTCGAGCATGACGGCGACGGCGGCCCACCAGCCCAGCCCGGCGGCCACGCGCCGGCGGAAGGGCTGGAGCCCGCCGATCGCCAGGATGCACCAGGCGCCCGCCCCGGTGACCATCCACGCGCGCGACTGGCGGGCGATCTGCGGGCGCGCCCGCCGCACGTCGCGGGAGCGTCGCGAGGAGGCGGCCAGGAAACCGGTCAGCGCCCGCGGCGAGAAGCGCTCGGCGCGCAGTCGCTCGAGCTCGTCGCGCGCCCACCGCTCGCCGTCGGTGAGCGGACGCGGTCATCCGTGCGGGGCCAGCGCGCGGCGCAGCGCCAGCACCGGGCGCGGCCAGCGCCCGGTAGGCCGGCGCGGCGTAGCGGCGGCGCAGGTGCTCGTCGGCGGCGCGGGCGGGCCCCTCGGCCAGGGTCGGATAGGCGTGGACGGTGGTGGACAGCGCGTCGATCTTGTCACCGGCCTGGACGCGCGCCGTCAGCTCGGCGATCGCCTCGCCGCCGGCCGGGGCGGCGACCGTCGCGCCGACCAGGCGCGCACGCGGGTCGCCGATCAGCAGCGCGAAGCCCTGCGCCTGGCCCTCGGTGACGGCCCGGTCCAGCGTCGCGTACGCGGCGCGGGCGACCGTCGTGCGCTCGCCCCAGCGCTCGCGGGCCTGCGTCTCGGTCAGCCCGACGCGCGCCACCTCCGGGTCGGTGAAGGTCACCCAGGGGATCGTCGCGTCGACGGTGCGGCGGGTGCCCAGCAGGGCGTTCACGGCGGCCACCCGTGCGTGATGGGCGGCGACGTGGGTGAAGGGCAGCAGGGCCGTGACGTCGCCGGCGGCGTAGATCCGCCGCGCGCTCGTGCGCAGCCGATCGTCGACGACCACGGCGCCGCGCTCGTCGGTGGCCACGCCGGCGGCGTCCAGGCCGATCCCGGCGCTGCGCGGCCGCCGCCCCGCGGCGACGAGGATGCGGTCGAACGGGACGGTCGCCTCGCCGTCGGGGCTGCGGAGGAGGACCTGCGCGGGTCCGTCGGCCGGGCGGCGCAGCTCGATCGCCCGCGTCTGCAACCGCACGTCGATCCCGTCCGCGGTCAGGGACTCGGCGATCAGGGCGCCGGCGTCGGGCTCCTCCTTGAGCAGCAGCCGGTCGGCGAGCTCGACGATCGTCACTTGCGATCCCAGCCGCGCGAAGGCCTGTCCGAGCTCGCAGCCGATGGGCCCGCCGCCGAGCACGACCAGGCGGCGCGGCAGCTCGCGCAGCTCCCACACCGTCTCGGTGGTCAGGACGTCGTCGCCATCCAGGCCTGAGATCGACGGCGGTGCGGGCTCCGATCCGGTGGCGACGATCGCGGCGGCGAAGCCCAGACGGCGGCCCTCGACCTCGATCGTGTCGGCGGCGACGAAGCGCCCCTCGCCGTGCAGGACCTCGACGCCCGCGGCGCGCAGGCGAACGGGGGAGTCCTGCGGCTCGATCGCCCGGATCGCCGCGTGGACGCGGTCCATGACCGCGGCGAAGTCGATGTCGGGCTGCACCGGTGTCAGCCCGACGTCATCGGCGTGGCGCATCCGATGGGCGAGGTGGGCGGCGGCCAGCAGGCTCTTGCTGGGCACGCAGCCGGTCCACAGGCAGTCGCCGCCGGTGCGCTCGCGCTCGATCAGCGCGACGCGCGCGCCGACGCCCGCGGCGATCTGGGCGGACACCAGGCCCGCGGTGCCGCCCCCGAGCACGACGAGATCGTGACGGCGGCTCATGGGTGCATCGGCAGCAGACGGCGCAGCGCGCGGTTCTCCTGCGGGTCCAGGACCGAGTGCTGGACGCAGGCCGGGACGAGGCGGTCCTCGCCGGGGTGCGCCATCGCGTAGGAGCACGCCTGCAGCCGCTCCTGGGCGGCGCGGACCTCGGGCTCGGCGGCGGTCTCGCCACGTTCCAGCGCCTCCCATGCCGGCTGGACGACCGCGGCATCCATGAACGCGTGCACGACGAAGGTCAGCGGCCGGGGGTGACCGGTCAGCAACCGCCGTGCCCCGGCGCGGCGCACGAACCGCGCCGCCCAGCCGGTGGCGTCGGCGGCGAGCGCGGGGCGGCGGGCGACGACGCGAGCGACGGCGAGCGCGAGCGGCAGCGGCCGACGGTCGAAGTCCATGCCGCCGAAGCGCTCCAGGAAGCGGTCGCGCACGCGCAGGTCGCGTTCGTCGCGGTCGTCCAGCAGTGGCGTCCAGTACCCGCCGGCGAGCACGCCGTAGGCCGAGCGGTTGCAGCGCGCGTCGCCCATCTGCAGGTGCGCCCACGGCAGGCGGGCGCCGATCCCCCGTTCGATCTGCGTCCAGACGTCGTCGATGGTCACCGCCCGGAAGTCCTCCTTCCAGCGGCGGGGGTTGCCGACGAAGGCGGCCGGTTGGAAGGAGAGCATCCCGAAGCCCATCGGGGCGCAGGCCTCCACGACCTCGGCCACCTCGCCGAGGTTGCGCGGGGTGACGGTCATGTTGTGGGCGAGGTCGTAGCGCACGCCGTGCTGGGCGCCGATGCGCTCGAACATGGCCACGAAGCGGCGGCGCTGCTCGTGCAGGTCGGCTTCGCGCCGCGGGCGCGGGGCGCCGCGGCGGCCCAGCATCAGCGAGTCGAAGTGCGCGGCGAACCGCAGCAGCCGGAACCGGGGGCGCCCGTCCGGGCCCACGGCCAGCGCACGCAGGTACTCCTCGTCGAAGTCGCCATGGGTCATGCTCATCGGCTTGCGCCCGTGCGCCTCCATGGCCTGCAGCGCGCCCGCGTGCGCCTCGGGCCCCAGCAGCGTGACCTCGCCGCCGATCAGCTGCGCGTGCTGGCCGGTGCCGCGGACCGAGCGCATGTAGGCCATCTGACGGTCGACCTCGGCCAGCGTGTGCGGTCCGTCGACGCGCACCTGCTGGGCCTCCCTGGCGTGGTAGCACGGGGTGCAGGCGAGGTTGCAGCGCGGGAACACGCCGTGCGTGCCCTCGCACCCGGCCGTCCGCCGGCCCAGCAGCTGGGCCGCGGTGCGCGCCCCCGGGGGCAGCTCCTCCCAGCGCCGCTGCAGCGCCGCCGCGGTGTCGGGATGCACGGGGCGGCTGGCCGCGGCCAGAGCGCGCAGCGATGCGCGGGCGGACGCGGCCATCTGGCGAAGGAGCATGCTGGCTCTGACCCGGGCCCGCGCGCAACGATTCACCCGCGCCTCCCTCAGGGACGACCGCTGAGCAGGCCGGCGTTGGAGACCAGGAACGGGACGACGAAGTTCAGGGCGCACCGTACCCACGTCGCGGTCGTGGCGTGGCCGTCGACGATGACGGCGCCCTGGTTGATCGCCGTCAGGAGCACGCCGACGACCAGCGCGATGCGCGCGGTTCGACGCAGGTTGCGCGGCCGCGCGCAGAAGCGCAGCGCCTGCGAGACGGCGGCTCTCCGCGACGGCGGCGGCACCTCAGTCCTCGTCGCGCAGCCGCCGGATCACCGTGTCGGCGACGCGCGGATCCGGCGCCGTGCGCAGACCCATCAGCCCACGGACCGTGCGCCGCAGCGAGGCGATCAGATGCCGGCACGGCGGGCACATGCCGGTGTGCTCCTCCACCCGCTGGACGCCCTCGGCGTCGAGCTCGCCGTCGACGAATTCCGACGCGTGCGCATGGACGTAGCGATGGTCGCGCAGGAAGCGGACCGGATGGCGCAGCATCGCGCGCATCAGCTGTCGACCTCGGGCAGGTAGCGGTCCACTGCAGCCCGGACGGCCATGCGGGCGCGGTGCAGGCGGCTCTTGAACGCGGCCTGCCCCAGGCCCATGATCGCGGCGGCGTCGGCGGTCGAGAGCCCTTCGATGTCGCGCAGCACCAGCGGGGCGCGGTAGTCAGGATCCAGCGCCCTGACCGCCTCCTCGAGCGCGGCGCGCAGCTCGTGCTGCTCGGCCATCCGAGACGGTCCGGGGCCCGGATCGCGCGGCTCGAACGGGTGCTCCTCCAGCGAGCTCACCGCGCCGGGCGCGGGGCCGCGCTGTGCGCGGCGGCGGGCCTCGTTGACGCCGATGCGGTACAGCCACGTGAAGAACTGCGCGTCGCTCTTGAAGCCGGGCAGGCCCCGCCAGGCGCGCAGGAACGCCTCCTGGGTGATCTCCTCCGCCTCGTGGGGGGTCGTCGCGAAGCGCAGGACGACGCCGTGCAAACGGTCGGCGTGGCGGCGCACGAGCTCCTCGAACGCGGCACGGTCGCCCGACTGGGCCCGCGCGACGAGGCGCCGGTCGTCGAGCGTCATACCCGATCGCGTCGCACGGCGGAGGTCGCGCTCATCGCGCACAGCCTCGCACCCGCCGCCGGTTGCCGCGCGGATGGACGGGCGTGGTGCGATCGCCAGGGTGGCCACGGACGTGTGACCCGGGTCGCGGGCGGACGGTTCGCCGGCGGGCAGAGCCGTCTGCCGCCCTGCCGGGTCAGAGCGCACATGCGCGCCTCCGTCGACGCCGCGATCGGCCACGATGCCTCCGTGGCGAAGATCGCACCACCGCCCCCGGCGCCCGACGGACGGTTCCGTTCGTGATCGACACGGCGGTTCGCCGGCGCATCACCCCGGCGGTGGACGGGGTCGCCGCCGTCCTGGACCGGCTCGGCGTCGGTCCCGGCGCCGTGACCGCCACCGGACTGGCGGTCGGGGTCGGTGCGTGCGTCGCCGCCGCGCTGTCGGCGTGGGGGCTGGCGCTGGTCCTCTGGCTGCTCAACCGCGCGCTGGACGGCGTCGACGGGGCGCTGGCGCGCCGCCGCGGGCCCACCGATCTGGGTGGGATGTTGGACTTCCTGGCGGACTTCGTCGTCTACGGCGGGTTCGTGCTCGGCGTCGCCGTGGCGGTCCCCGACGCGCGCGTGGCGTGCAGCGCGCTGCTGGTGGCCTATCTGCTCAACAACGTCGCGCTGCTGTCGTTTGCGTCACTGGTGGAGAAGCGGCGGCTGGACTTCGGCGACGAGCGCTCGCTGCGGTTCACCGCGGGGCTCACCGAAGGCACCGAGACGATCGTCGCCTACTGCGTCTTCTGCCTGGTCCCCGCCCACGCGGACATCGTTGCGTGGGTCTTCACCGGCCTGGTGGGCGTGACCGTGATCCAGCGCGTCGCTCTGGCGGTCCGGACGCTCGGACGATCGGCGCCGGGCGGCTGAGCCGCCGGGACGGCATGGCCCCGCTCACACGCCGGTAACCGGCAGCGTGGGGGCATCGTCGGGCATGCGCCACAGCCGCTCCGGCGGTAACGTGACGGCCACGTCCTGCCCTGCGGCAGGCGCCTCGGCCGCCCCGACGACCGCGTCGATGCGCTGGGCGCCGCAATGCAGCACCAGCCGCACGTGGGTGCCGGCGTAGACCGACTCGACGACGGTGGCCCGCAGCGGCCCGCGTCTGCCGACGACGACGTGCTCTGGACGGATGGCGATCGTGCAGGGGCCGTCGGGACCGGGCGCGGGGACGAGCCCGTCGCCGACCGGAAGCCAACCGTCGCGGACGCTGCCGCGCAGCAGGTTGGCCATCCCGAAGAAGCGCGCGACGGCGGCGCTGGCCGGCTGCTCGAACAGGACGCGCGGAACGTCGTGCTGCACGATGCGCCCCTCGAGCATCAGCGCCAGGCTCTGGCCCAGTTCGGCCGCCTCGGCGCGATCGTGGGTGACGACGACCGTGGTCAGCGATCGCTCCTGCTGCAGCCGCGCGATCAGACCGCGCAGCTCGGCGCGGCGGTTGGGGTCCAGCGCGGCCAGCGGCTCGTCCAACAGCAGCAGCTCGGGTTCGGCGCACAACGCGCGGGCGAGGGCGACGCGCTGCTGCTCGCCGCCTGACAGTCCGTCGATGCGACGGTCGACGAGGCCCGACAGGCCGACTTCGCGCAGGCGCTCGCGGGCGCGCTCGCGCCGCTCGCGTCGTGGCCGCCGGGCCGCTCGCAGGGGCAGCGCAACGTTCTCGGTGACGTCGAGGTGGGGCAGCAGCCTCGGTTCCTGGAAGACGATGGCGATGCCGCGGCGGTGGGCGGGCACGCCCTGCAGCGACCGTTCGCCGAGGTGGATGGCTCCGGCCTCGACCGTGGTCAGCCCGGCGATGGCGCGCAGCAGCGTGGTCTTGCCGGCGCCCGACGGTCCGACCAGCGCGGTGCGCCGGCCGGCGCCGACCTCCAGGTCGAGATCGCGCAGGATCGGCGTCGACCCCGCGCAGACCGTCACGTTGCGACAGCGAAGCGGCGCGCTCACATCGGACTCCGGGCGGCGCGGGCGGCCAGGACCAGCGCCGCCAGCGCGGGAGCGAGGAACAGCAGCGACAGCGTCGCCGCCACCTGCGGGTCCGAGCCGACGAAGGGCAGCAGGACGAGCGGCAGCAGCGGGCGCCCGCCGCCGATCGCCAGGCTGGCGCCATACTCGCTCCAGGAGACGACGAAGCTCATCATCGCCGCGGCGGCGACCGTCGGGCGCACCGACGGCAGCGTCACCCAGCGCAGCCGCTGCAAGGTGGTCAGGCCCTGCGAACGGGCCATCTCCTCCAGACGCGTGACCGCTGGCCCGAAGCCGCCGAGCAGCACGACGACGACGTAGGGCAGCACGATCACCAGATGGGCCAGCACGAGGCCGGGGATCGTGTCGACGAGGCCGAGGCGCAGGAACCACTCCGTCAGGCCGGTCCCGGTGGCATAGGACGGCACCAGCAACGGCAGGGCCAGGATCAGGAACGGTAGCGCCGGGTGGCGCAGACGGCGCTCGCCCAGCACGCGGGCCGCCGGCCAGGCGAGGACGATGGCGATCGCGGTCACCGCCAGCGCGACGATGGTCGAGGTGGCCAGGCCCTGTAGCGCCGCGCCGCTGAGCGCCTCGCGCACCCCACGCAGACCCCAGCGCTGGGGCAGGATCGCGGGCGCACGCCAGGCGTCGGCGAACGCGCGCACGAGCATGATCGCGACGGGAAGGGCGAACGCGGCCGACACCAGCACCGCGACCGATCGCCGCCGGGGGCCTGCGTCAACCACCCTGAGGGTCCTTGGCCAGGCGGACTGCGAGCGCGGCCAGCACGATGGACAGACCGGCGGCCACCAGCAACGCGACCGCCTGCATGCTCTCCCCGGCCAACAGGTCGTTCTCCGTCGCCTGACGGGCGTACTCGGCCAGCGTGACGGGGCTGTTGGGCCCCACGGCCAGCGGCACCTCGAACGCGCCGATCACGAACGCGGCGACGATGATGGCGCCGACGACGAGCGGGCTGCGGACGGCCGGCCACACGACCCAGCGCACGCGCTGCCAGGGCGTGGCGCCCAGCACGGCGGCGGCCTCCTCGCGCTGGGCGACCGTGTGTCCCATCGTCGCCAGCAGCAGGAGCACGAGGAACGGCGTCTCCTTGTAGACGTAGACGGCGACGATCCCCAGGCCGGCGCGGTCGTGGACGAGGTCGATGGGCAATGCCCCCAGCAGCCGTTCGGCGATGCCGCCCGGGGCGATCCACAGCACCGCGACGACGGCCACGAGCAGGTGAGGCAAGGAGACCGGGAGCACGACGAGCGAGCGCAGCGCCGTCCCGCGCCCACGCAACGCCAGCGCGATGGCCAGCGCCGCTGCTGACGACAGGATCGTGGCCAGCAGCGCGATGCGCAGCGTGAACAGCAGCGCCTGGACGAACGCCGGGTCGTCCAGCACCGCGCGCCACGCCTGCAGCGTCGCGCCCGAGCCGGAGGTCAGGGGCGTGACGCTGGTCCGGATGGCGCCGGCCAGCGCACCGCCGAACAGCGCCACGATGACCACGAGGGCCGGGGCGAGGCCGATGCGGGTGGCCAGCCAGCGCCTCAGCCCAGCACCTCCTGCTCCCAGCGCTGCTCGATGGGAGCGACATCGGCCGCGGCGAACTCGCGCTGCGGGATGCCGAAGTCCGTCAGGACGTAGCGGCTGGCTCGCGCCGCGTGCGAGGCCGGGCGCAGGAGAGAGCCGGCGGGCAGGCGGGCCGCATCCAGGACCGTCGGGTTGCCCAGGACGTCGGCGCGCGCCTTGAGCGCCTGCAGGCGCGGATCGAGCAGCAGGTTAGCCAGCACCTGCGCGCCCGCTGCGTGGGCCGCGTTGGCCGGGATGGCCACGTAGGAGGTGTTGGTCAGCGCGCCCGGCTGCATGACGAACGGGCGTGCCGTGGGCGGGAAGATCCCCTTGCGCACGTCGGCGTTGACGAAGTTGGCGTCATAGGCCATCGCGAAGTCGACCTGGCCGTCGCCGAAGAGCTGGTCCAGCTCGGCCTGGGACTTGGGGTACACATCGCCGTGGCGATACAGGTACGGCTTGATCTCGCGCAGGTAGCGCAACGCGCCGTCGTCGCCCTTGGCGGCCACGACCTGGCGCACGAACGCCGAGCCGGTGAAGTCCGGCGGCGCCGGGTAGGTCACGCGCCCGGGATGGGCCTTCGCGTAGGCCAGCAGGGCGTCGAAGGTCGTAGGCGGGTGGCCGGTCCGGGCGCTGTCGTAGGCGTAGACGAACGTGGCCCGCTGCCACGGAGACTCCTGACCGTCGACGGGAACCCGGAAGTCCGTGGCGATCGTCGGATCCGACCAGTCGACGTATCGGTGGGAGTTGGGCAGCCGCGTGCTCCAGTCCTTCAGCCACAGCCCGGCCTGCTTGCCGGTGGCGAAGTTCTCGCCGTTGACCCAGACGAGATCGACGCCGCCGCCGCTGCTGCGACCGGCGCGTCGCTCTGCGATGACGCGCCTGAGCGCATCGGCGGTGTCGGTCACCGGCACCCGCTGCAGGCGGACGCCGAGACGCTCCAGCGCGGGGCGCACATGGTCATCGACGTAGGCGTTGACGTGGTCGTCGCCGCCGTACATCCAGAAGCGCACGGTCTGGCCGCGGGCCTCGCGCAGGAGGCCGCGCCAACCGCTGGTCGCCTGCGCTGGAGCGCTCGTCTCTGAACGGGTCGAGGCGCTACCGCACGCGCCCAGGACGATGGCCAACGCGCTGATCGCGACGACCGCGAGGACCGCGAGGCCGGAGCGGACGCGGAAGGAGGTGGTGGGCGACGGCACGATGCGTTGGACCACCGGAGCAACCGAAGGATTCAGCCGTCGCGGTGAGCGCTCGCCGAGGCCGGTGACTCACAACAACAACTTGGCGCTGGCACCCGCGGCAGTTCAGGTGCCTCTCACCGCGAATGGACGGACCGCATCGTGGACCTGACCGAACTCGACCGCCACAGAGCTTCAGGGTGCGTCTGGGACGCCGTCAGCATGCCAAGGCTTGCAATCTGCTCGGATCTGCACTCGAAGATCGAGCGACTGCGTCTGGTCCTGGAGCACATCGCGGCCCGCGGCGTGGACGAGATGTGGTGCCTCGGCGACCTCGTCGGGGGAGGTCCGGATCCCATTCGCGTGATCGACGCGGTACAGGCCAGGCCGTTGGTGCTGAGCGGCAACCACGACGCCTGGCTGACCGCCGGATCTGTGTGGCCCCAGGAGCGCGCCGCCCTCGGCGAGGGGCGCCTGTCGTGGCTGGCCCAGCTGCAGCCCGAAGGGCGGGCTGTTGCGTTCACCCCGTGGCGCGCAGTACCACGTCGGGGCACCAATTCGGTCGCACTGGCCTTCGCCATCCACGCCACCGCGCGGTGGTCGACCAGTCGGATCCATGGGCTCGGGCTAGGCCAGTCGTGGACCCGGAGACGGACGGCGTGAGGCCGCCGGAGACGGAGCAGCCAAGCAGGACGGACCGCGAACGGGACCTTCGTCAGCGATGCGGCCGCGACGGTCGGCCATCCGGTCCCGGGACCCGGCGCGGCGGTCGCGCTCGCGTCGCAGGCGCGGGGTCGGGCCGACGTCGATCGCGAGAACTTCGAGTCCGCGCGAGCGTTGGCGACCGCGGAGAGTGATCGCCGCCCGGACCACGATCGGCCGTCGATCGAAGGTCTCCGCGCCCGAAGGACGCGTCGACCGGTCTCGTCACGATGATGCCGGTGCCGCGACAGTCGAGGTGCGAGTCGCTGGCCGTGAGTGAACGCCCCGCTCGGGGCGGATCAGTGGGATGCCTCCGGGTTCACGACCCGGAGCGGGACCGATTGGGGTCCGATCACGGAAACGGCTGCCGCGTCAGGACTGCGAAACAGGCGGCGGGCTGGTCTGGTCCGCCTCGGGTGAGGGCAGACCGTCGGCCTGATGGGAGGCGAGCGATGATTCGGCAGCGGCTCGTGCGCGGCGGGCGTCTCGGCGGTCCTGCTTGGCCTGGCGCTTCTCTTGCAGGCGGCGTTCGCGGTCGATCTTGGCGAAGGTCGTCTTGCTTGTCCTGGAGGCCACGATAGGGGCTCCCTCAGATCGGGGTCTTTGGCGGGCGCGACGCGGGGGCGGCTGTTGCCGCCCCCAAACGCGGTGTTTCGCGGCTGGTCTTAGAGGGCCTCGACGTTGGCCGCAGCGGGACCCTTGGGGCCCTTCTCGGAGTCGAAGCGGACCTGCGCACCTTCGGCGAGCGTCTTGAAGCCCTCGGCGCGAATGGCGCTGTGGTGGACGAACAGGTCCTTGCCGGGGTCGTCCGGCGTGATGAAGCCGAAGCCCTTGTCGTCGTTGAACCACTTGACGGTTCCGGTTGCCATTGAGTCTCCCCTTCCTGGGGACGTGGTGCACGGCGAAACGCGGAAGCGGTAACGGCTACGACTGCGACGACGCGGGCACTGATGATGATCGAGTCTGGCTCGATCCGATTTGACGAGCGTAGCGCTTAGGTGATGCGAGGAGCCTGGCGGGCCCCGTTTCGGAGGAGCTCGGGCGCTTCGCGCAGGGGGTGCAGGCGTCGCTCACCGAGCATCGGCGCTTGCTCCCGTGTGTCCTCGCGGTGTGCGATTGGACTGGGGGTGGGCGGAGTTGCCCACGGAGTCGGCGCCCTGGGGGTCATGACTGGCGCCGGCGCTTGCTGGTGGACTGCGCCGGGTTGGTCTCGAGGCGGCGGCGCGCGGCGTCCTGTTTCATCTGCTCCTGCGTGGCCTTGAAGGCCTGCGCCTGCTCGGCCGGCGTTGGCCTCTTGGTTGATCGGGCCATGTTGCTGAGGGCCATGGGGCTTTCCTTTCTCGCGGTGTGCACTGCCGATCAAGTCACGATCGATACGTCAACTGCCCTGGGTCCGCCCCGGCCTGACGCGGCGGTGTAGGCGACCTTGGTGGTCGGTCCCATCCGGGTTGGACGGACGGAGATGAACGATGACTGGTGGACGAACAGCTCCGTGGCTCCCAGGACATCCGGGGTGATGAATCCAAAGCCCTTGTCGTCGTCGAACCATTTGATCGTGCCGAGCGGCATGGTGGTGCTCCAGGTCGGTCCGCAAGAGCCGGTCGGTCGCGCGTCATCGGGGCGGCAGGCGTAGCACGCCGCCGCTGCCGCGCTCCGGCGGGATCGGCGTTGGCTCGGTGGGTGTTGCGCTTGCGTCGGGCCGGTCGCGCAGGAGTCTGGTGTGCCGGTCGCTCACGAGGGCGCCCTGCTACAGCATCCGAAGCTGATGCATGAGCCCGGTGGCTGCCGCGTCGTCGTCGGTTCGCACCGGTTGACTTCGCCAGCCGCATAGACACACGGCGATGTGCGCCCCATCGTGTTGGACCATCAGCGCGCGGATCTGGTGAGCGGTCATCCCGCTGGCTCACGAACGGTGCAGGCCAGTTGGCTCTGGCGATGTTCGCGGGCGTCCGTCACGCGTAGGGCATCGGCCCGCGCCATCACCTGGCGAATGCTCCGTGCCCGCGCAGCGTCACTGACTGCCGAGCGCTGCCTGGCCGCAATCGGCCTTGACCATCTCTGCATGGTCGCCTTTCCGACGGCTCGTGACGAGCCGTGTTGGAGCGGTGCGCTGACGAGTTCGGCACACGCGCTGGCATCAACTCTACCGACTCGGGAAGAGGCCCGGTGGCGTCAATGCCGACCAGGTCGCGGTTTCTCACGTTCGCACCGACTTGCCGCCCGGCAGCTCTGACAGCGACGTATACTCCGCTTCATCAAGGCGTCTCCGATTGGAAGGGGGTCATCCCATGACCCACGCCTGCTGCCTCGTTTGCCGGATCCGCGTGAACGTCGCGTCCCCTGCCGATTGCCCGTCGTGTCCTGATTGCGGCCGGCCGATGGCGGCCACTGCTCCATCCGAGGGCATCGGGTGCCGGCTCGAGGCCACTCCGCCCGCCCCGTCGGCGGCCGCGGCGGCCGCGGCGGCCCTTCCCGCGCCGCCCGCCCGGCGCCCGTGAGCGGCCCCCACGTCCCGGCCGATGTCGCACGCTCGGCCGGTCGGGCTCGCCCCGCGAGGGATCCATCGGCCAGGGAGGCGCGCGCGAAGCAACAGCGCACCGAGCCTGCGCCCCACCCCCCCATCGCCTCGGATTCTGTCGCCGAACTCGATGCGCTGGCCAGGCACGCCCGCCAGCGCCTTGCCCTCTATCGCCGCAAGATCTACCTCGGACGTGGCCGGTCAAGCAAGCTCGCCGAGCTCGAGCGGATCGCCACCGGTGCTGAGAGACGTGCGCGGCGGGCCCGCGTCGCACACCCGAACGCTGATTCTCCGACCGTCTCGAAGGACGTGACCTGATGTCTCATCCCGACAAGCCTCTGCGCGGCAATGACGCATGGAAGGCAGCCAAAGCGAAGATCGACAAGAGCAACGACGCGGCGCGTGCGCGAGGCGCCAAGATGCGCGCCGCGACCGAGGCGGCACGGGTCGCGCGCCAAAGGGTCGACGATGCCCGCGACCGGGCCAATCTGCCCCAGCAGCCCCGGCTCTGACATCACGTTCGACGACTCGCCCGCGGGGGCGCGGACACAGCCTCCTTCGGACCCTCAGCTGATGGTGTCGCCCGTGTCGAGATGGATGTCCTCACCCGTTGCGTCATCCTCGGTCACCGGGATCAGGGTTCGAACCCTCCCCGTCGTGGACCGGCGTACGACAGATCTGGACGAAGCAGTCGTCGGTCGCGGTCGGCCGCCTGTCGTTCGGCGTGAGACCGATGATCGCGCTTCACGCGGGCCTGCTAGACCTCCTTGCGATGAGCGCTGCAGCGGATCCGCCTGATCGGCTCGGGGTGATGCGAGCCGCCGTGTCGACCGGCATCGTGCAGGCGATGGCCCGTCTCTACGGCCGAGGTCCCACGAGGGCCAAGACGTACTTCAACGACAACCACGTCTTCTGCGTGCTCGAGGATGGACTGACGCCCAACGAAGAGCGGCTCGTCGAGGCGGGCGAGGAGCGATTGGTGCGTCAGTATCGGCTGCGGTTTCAGGAGGTGGTAGCCGCGGAACTGACGACCGTCGTCGAGAGAGCAACGGGGCGCAAGGTCCTCACCTACCACAGCCAGGTCGTCTTCGGGCCCACACGCCTCTTCGAGATCTTCTTGCTCGACGAGGCGCCCTGAGGCGGGCGCGAGGCTCATGCCCGGCGCGGCGTACCTCCCCGGTCGAGTGCCTCGCGCCCTTGCCATCCCGCGTCGAAGCCGCGCAGCGCCTCCACCCAGTCCCAGCCTGCTGACTGGCTGACCGGGGTCCAAACGAACGACCTCAGGTTCGCCCAGCCCGCGGGCTCGTGCCGGTTGACCCATTGCCAGCGGTCGACCACCATGAGCGTTGTGCCCACGAAGATCAAGATGGTTGAAGGCGTCGAGCTCGTCGTCGAGATGGCCTATTCCGAGGTCGTGGCCCTTCTCGAGCGGGCCACGCGAGGCCGCGAGTTCGCCGAGATCTCCAACGCCGATTCGCACGTGCTGCTCAACCCAGCGCTTGTCGTCTACGTCGGCACGATGGATGACCTCGAGCAGGCGGGGTTCCGCATCGAGCAGCGCTAGTACACCTCCGCGCCCAGCCCAGGCAGGGCAGGAGGTGCTGATCGAGGCGATGTGCCTCGACGGCCCGCTGCTCGCCGCGGCGCCGATCGCCACGTTCGCGATCGTCGGCGTCGCAGCGATCGGCGCGGCCAGTGCGCGGCTGTCTGTCGCGAAACGGGCGTCGCGGGCCTGGACCCCCACCGGCGGATGGACGCCGAGCGGACGGATCGTTGGGGGCCGCTGGCCGCTGCGGGGATGCGCACGCTCCTGTTCGCCCAGGAGCCCTACGCCGAACACGCCGCAGTGGTGCGCACGTGGCTCGCGCGCGTGGAGTCTGAGCCTGACGAGACGGCGCGAACGATTGAGCCGCCCACCCAACCGGGCACGCTGCTCCTGGGCGTCGGCATCGACGTGAGCGACGATCTGGGGACCCGCTATGTGCCGGCGGCTCTTCGGGCCGCGGGCACTGGAACCGAGTGGGATGCGACCGTGCACCTCCGCCCTCCGGTGGCGGCGGGCGCGCAGACGCTGTCGGTGGCCATGACGGGGCGAGCCCGGACCGCTGCCGCCTCGTTCGCGCTGTGAGGCGCCGGGAACGCGTGGGCTGAGTCCCCGATCGCGACGGGACATCCGTACCTTCCCGAAGCCGTGCGCGTGGTCGCCTCGGATGTCGCGACCGCGCGGGCTGGCAACCCTGCTCGTGGTGCCTGGCAAGCGATCCAAGGGCTGGTGACGGAGTGCCGGACGTCGTCGTCGCGCACGCGTCCGTCTCGGAGGCGGTGCGCCCGCCGCTGATCGAGCTGGCCGGCGTGGAGGACTTCTCGCGGCGGGTGCCCAAGCGCGAGCGAGCTGCGCTGGCGCTGGCGCTGCACCATCTGGAGCTCGTGGGGCTCGTCAACACGATCACGATGTCGGTCCTGGAGCGCACGCGGGAGATCGGGATGCTGCGCAGCATCGGCGCCCGCGCCCGCGACGTCCGCGCCATCTTCGCGACCGAGGGTCTCGTGGTCGCCCTGACCGGCTGGCTGCTGGGCGTGCCGCTCGGGTACGTGCTCGCGCGGGCGATCACGTGGCTGGTGGGCAACGCCGTCGGTCTCGACATCGCGTTCGTGTTCCCGCTCGGCTACGTGGCGATCGCGCTCGCCGGCACCGCGCTGCTCGCGCTCGTCGTGATGCTCGCGCCGCTGCGCCGGGCCGTGCGCTTCAAGCCCGGGGACGCGATCCGCTATGCCTGACCTGCTGTCGGCGCAGATGCCGGCCGCCCCGGACCCGCGACGGCCGGCGACGGCGCGCGCAGGGGAGCGCACCGCTGGGAACCGGACGCCGTCGCCGACCGAGCGGCTCGTGTTCCGTGCGGCGATGGCGGCTGCCGTGCTGTGGGTGCTCGACGACGCGTTCTGGCACCGCGAGCCCGGCACGTCGATGAGCGATCACCTGGTCAGCGGCCTGATCCCGGCCGCGTTCGCGGTGCTGCTGGCCATCGCGTACCCGCGGCTGCGGCCCGGGGCGCGGGCGACGGCGGCGCTCGTCGCCGGGCCGCTGATGGTCGTGGCCGGCGTGGCGGACGGCGCACGCCACGTCGCCGTCGACCGGCTGGCCGGCGATGACGTCACCGCGATCATCTGCGGCGTCGCCGGCGTGGTGCTGGTCGCGATGGGGGCGAGGCTGCTGTGGCGCTCCCGTCGGCTGGACGAGCGCCCGCTGCGCCGGTACGCGCGCCGGGGCCTCATCGGCGTGGTGGCGGCGGTCGCGGCGGTGTACGTCGTCCTGCCCGTCGCCTTCGCGATCGTCGTCAGCCACAAGGCCCGGGCACCGGTCGAGCGTGCCGATCTGGGACGGCCGTACGTCGACGTGTCGGTGACCACCAGCGACGGGCTGCGGTTGGCCGGCTGGTACGTGCCGTCGCGCAACGGCGCGGCGGTGATCGTCTTCCCCGGCCGCTCGGGACCGGTCCGCCACGCGCGCATGCTGGTCGGCCACGGATACGGCGTGCTGCTGATCGACCGCCGCGGCGAGGGCACCAGCCAGGGCGACTTCAACGCCCGCGGCTGGGGCGGCGAACCGGACCTGCGCGCCGCGATCGCCTATCTGCGGGCGCGTCCCGACGTCCGCGACGGCCGGATCGGTGGCCTGGGCCTGTCGGTCGGTGGGGAGCTGCTGCTGCAGACCGCCGCTCACGATCCGGACCTGCGGGCGGTCGTCTCCGAAGGTGCCGGGATGCGCTCGGTCGCCGAGCAGAAGCACATGCCCGGCGCGCCGCCTGAGCCGCTGCGCTGGGTCGCGCCGATCACGATGGAGACGGCGGCCGACGTGGTCCTCTCCGACCAGCTGCCGCCGACCGATCTGGCCGATCTGATGCCCCGGATCGCGCCGCGCCCGGTGCTGCTGATCCGCGGCGGCCAGGGCAACGGCGACGAGGCGCTCAACCGCGTCTACCGCGACGCGGGAGGGCCGAGCACCACGCTGTGGGAGATCCCCGGGGCGGCTCACACCGGTGGCCTCTCAGCCGTGCCGGCCCAGTACGAGCGTCGCGTGGTCGGCTTCTTCGATCGGGCGCTGCTGCCGAGCACGACCCGCGACGTGACCGGCTCGGGCGCCGGCGCGGGCTGACCCGACCGCGCACCGGCACCGCCCGGGGAGGTCCGTGCGCGTGCGCTAGAAGTGTGCGGGTGTCGGCGCTGCTGATCACCGCGATCGCCGCCATCGCCCTGTACGCCGCGTTCGTCGCCGGGCTGCTGCTGGCCGGGCGACGGACGCAGGCGCGTGCCTGGGCGGGATTCGTCCCCGACTGCGTCGTGCTGGTCGCCCGGCTGCTGGGCGACCCGCGCGTGTCGGGCTGGCGCAAGGCGGCGCTCGGCGCGCTGGCGGGCTACCTGGCGCTGCCGTTCGACCTGGTCCCCGACGTCATCCCGGTTGCGGGCCAGCTTGACGACGCGATCCTGCTCGCGCTGGTCCTGCGTCTGGTGCTGCGCGGAGGTGGCCAGGCGCTGCTGGAGGAGCACTGGCCCGGGCCCGCTGGGTCGCTGCGCGTCGTGCGCGGGTTGGCGTTCGGTCGCGGGTCGGCCTGAGCATCACCCGGCCCTGCGGCCCATGTCAGAGACCGCGGTGGGCGGGGGCTGATCCGCGATGCCCGGATGGTGGCGGATGGTGTGCAGCGACTGCCAGGTGATGCGGAGGATCACGAGCGTGATGGCCAGTCCGATGAGCGGGTCGCCGAGCCGGAACCCGAGCGCGACGACCGCGGCCGAGGCGACCACCGAGAGGCTCACGTAGCCGTCGGCGCGGGCGTGGTTGCCGTCGGCGATGAGCGCCGGACTGGCGAGGCGGCGGCCCGCGCGCAGACGCACCTGGGCGGCGACCTCGTTGCCGGCGAAGCCGGCGACGCCCGCGGCGGCCAGCGCCCACAGGTGGTCGATGGCCTCGGGGTGGATCAGGCGGTCGACCGCTTCGTATCCGGCCACGCATGCGCTGATGAAGATCGCCGCCACGACGAAGTACCCGGAGCGGCGTTCGGCCACCGCTGAGCGCAGGAGAAAGGCGATCCCGACCGGCACCGCGGTGAGGGCGTCGCCGACGTTGTGGATCAGGTCGGCCAGCAGCGCGATGCTGCCGGTGGCCGCGAAGATCAGGGCCTGCGCCGCCGAGGTGAGACCCAGCACGCCAAGGCTGATCCCCACCGCGCGCAGCCCCGCGCGGGAGCGCATGATGGAGCGATCCAGCAGCCCGTGCGAATGGCCGTGGCCGTGGCCGTGGCCGTGGCTGTGGCCGTGGTCGGTCACACCGAATCGCCGATCATGCGCTCGCCATCGCCCGGCGCGTCGATCGTCGTCGGCGGATGGACGTGCTCGTGGTGGTGGCGGATGGCAGCCAGCAGATCGGCCAGGTGATGGTCGTGCAGGCGATAGTGGGCGTGGCGACCGCTGCGACGCACCGACACCAGCCGTGCCTGGCGCAGCAGGCGCAGCTGATGCGACGTCGCGCTGCCCGACAGCCGTGAGGGCCGACAGCTCCTCCACGGTGCGCTCGGCGTCGAGCATCGCCCACAGCAGGCGCAGACGGCTGGCCGTGCCGAAGGCGCGCATCGCCTCGGCCAGATCCTCGGCCTCGGCGAGCGACAGCGGTCGGGTCGCGGCACGCATGCTCTGACGGGTGCGGCATCGCCGGAACCAGAACCTATGAAGAGATGTTCATAGATGGCCCGGTCGCGACGAGCATGGGGTCGGAGTGGTTGGGAACTGCCCTCGTGAGGACGGGTTGTGGCATGTCCTGCTGATCGGTGCTGCGCAGCGGGCTGAGCCGATGACCGACGCGCCTGGACGTGATCCTGGGCCGTCTTCAAAGACGTGTTCCTGATGGCCTGCAGGTCTGGTGGGCGCTGGTGTTCGGCTTCGCGATCGGCGATCGTGCAGGCGTGGGTCCTGTGCGAGCGCATCCAGAGCGCCTGTCAGGCGGCGGCGTTCGGCCGGTGGCCAGGGCGACGGGTCTGGGCGCGGCGTCGTCGTCGTGCTCGACGCGGCCATCGGCGATCGCCAAGAACCTGTTCCAAGGGCGCCTCGGCCGCGTCGGCGCTGGCCTTCCAGTTCGCCTCGACCAACCTCGTCTGGGAGTGGGGTTGGTGCTGTGGGTGCTGATCGGCTGCAGTTCGCGCTGGCCGAGTACCTCGGCGGGATCGTGATGATCGTCCTGATGGCCGTCGGCCCGGCTGTTCGTCTCCCGGCGCCTGGAGGAGCAGGCGCGCGAGCACGCCCAGGAGGCCGACACCGGCCACCAGCACCACTCGGCCGGCGAGCAGCTGCCGTGGCGCGACCGGCTCGACGTCGGCGTCGGCGTGGTCGGACGTCGCGCACAACTTCCGCGGCGACTGGCAGATGCTCTACAAGGAGATCCTCATCGGGTTCCTGCTGGCGGGGTACGTGGCCCAGTTGGGCGACGACGTCTTCAACGGGCTGTTCCTGCAGGACGCCCCAACGCTGGTGGCAGACGATCTGGGGCGCGTTCATCGGCCCCGTGATCGCCGTGCTGAGCTTCGTCTGCTCGGTCGGCAACGTGCCGCTGGCCGCGGTGCTGTGGAGCGGCGGCATCAGCTTCGCTGGGTGATGGCCTTCATCTTCGCCGACCTGATCGTGCCTGCCGATTCTGGCCATCTCACCGCAAGTACTACGGCACCGCCTTCGCCGTGCGCATCACCGCGCTCGATGTTCGTGACGATGGTCATCGCCGCCCTGGCCATCGACGGCCTCTTCTCGCTGTTCGGGCTGATCGACACCCGCCCGGCGCGCAGCGACATCTTCCGGCTCGATCGAGCTCAACTACAAGCTCGCGCTCAACGTCGTCGGCCTGGCCGTCTTCGCGCTGCTGTTCTGGCTCACGGCCCGCCGCGGCGCAACCGATCCGGTGTGCGGCATGACGGTCGACCGCGCCAAGGCCAGGACCCTGTCGCACGGGGGGCGCACGCTGTACTTCTGCTCCGACCAGTGCCGTGATGCCTTCCAGGCCGAGCCGGCCCGCTACCTGGCGGCGAGGGCGCAGCGGTGAACTACCGACCAGGCCGCGAAGGAACCCGGATGTCGCCGTCCACCGACGGGGCAGAGTCGGCCGGGCCAACCGCTGCGTCGGAGGCCGAGACCATGAGCTCCACTGCACGAGACGAGACGGACGCAGACCGATCGCTGCTCGTCATCGCGGAGAACCTCGCCCGCTACCACCGCGAGCACGAGAAGTTCTACGCCGATGCGCCGCTGCAGACGGCGATGCGGCTGCAGCGCGTCTCGCGCGGCCTCAAGGCACTCGCGGAGCGCTGGCGCACCAGTGGACCGGAGCCGAACCCGCTGCCGGTGCCGTTCGCCGGAGCACCGGACCTCAACGACGACCGTGCCATCGAGGGCCTCGGCCTGCTGTTCATGGAGGGCGAGGGTGAGCCCGCCGAGCTCGCCTCGATCAAGGCTGAGCTGCGTGCCCTGGCCGAGAGCCATCGGTCGATCGGCACGTGGCTGACATCGACGATGGATGCCAGCTGGGGCATTGCCCAGCGCCTGCTGGACCACCCCGGGCTCGCCGATCTGCTCGCCGAACGACATCGGATCATCACGACCGACTGGCAGGTCGCGTCGCTGTCGTCGATCCTGGGGCACGCCGTCGACCGCGCCGTGGACATCCTCGATCGCATCGACTTTGCGCCCGCCGCGCTGCGACAGGACCTCGGTGGCGACCACCGGGACAGTCGCCTGCTGTTCTCCGCGTGCGAGCTGCTCGACCATGCCGCCGGTCTCGCCGCGACCAGCGCAACGCTCACCCAGGAGAACGACCGGCGTTGGCGCGTGTTCCACGACCGCGTCCACGAGATGACGAGGTCGAGCAGCGGCGCCTGAGGCGCTCAGGGACGGCGCGCCCTGCGCGTGGGACCGGGCGTCAGGGCTGCTCGTCGGTCTCGATCAGGTCGCGCGCGGACGTGGCCTTCTCGCGTTCGATGACGGCCTGCTCGCGGCGGGACGATGCCTCGACGCGCGCCTGGCGCTGGCGCTCGCGCTCCTGTCGCTCCCGCTCGCGCGCCTCCGCCGTTCCCTCACGCTCGTCGGCCTTGCGCTCGCGATCATCGGCGAGCGCCTCGCGGGAGTCGGCATCCCGCTCGCGTTCGTCGGCCAGGCGGTCGCGCTGATCGGCGGCCGCATGACGCCGCGCAATCGCCTGCTTGCGCGCCGCGACCAGCGCCTCATGCAGCTCGGCTTGGGTCTCACGTGTCTCGACGTCTTCGAGGCGGGCGTCGAGGCGCTCCTCGAGCGCCCGCGACGGGCCCCCGGTCGTGTCGTCGCCGGCAGCGCGATGGGTCGCCCATCGCTGCTCGAGTTCGGCGCCGGCGCGCTCGTAGGCGGCGGTATCGCGATGCAGCGCCGCGCGCTCCGGCTGACCATGCTCCTGCCAGAACGCGGCCGCGGCGTCATGGATCGAGGCAGCCGATGCATGTCGGGCCGCCGCGTCCTGGTGACCTCGCACGGATTCGGCCATGGAAGGAGTATCGCGACAACGGCGGGGCGGAGCGCCCGGTGGCCCGTCGTCTACGCTGGCTGCGATGGCCCAACCCCTTCGCGTCAAGCGTGGCTGGATCTACATGGACGCCAGCCGCCAGGATGACGGCTCGATCAAGCTCGGGACGGGCGAGGAGATGCGCCTGAGCCCGGCCGACGCGATCGCCCAGCGCAAGGAGATCCCGGTGCCGGCCGGTGCGGTGTGGAAGGCGTCGGTCCAGCGGCTGGCGTTCTGGCTGCGCTAGCGCTGACGGCGCTCAGGCCGCGAAGTAGTGGCCCTCCTCGATGTCGGCGATCAGGCCCGGGTGCTGCGGTGCCCAGCCCAGCCACTGGCGGGTGAGCGCGCCCGAGGTCGGGTTGTCCACGCCGACGAAGCCGCCCAGGAAGGCGAAGCGGTCGGCGTCGACGCAGCCGCCGCCGGGCAGTACGTCGAGCTCGTGGAAGAGCTGCGCGCCGTCGCCCGTTAGCGTCGCGCCCATGAGCAGCCCACTGCACGTCCAGCGCGACGGTGCCGTCGCAACGTTCACGCTCAACCGCCCCGAGCGCCTCAACGCCGTCACCCCGGAGCTCGCCGACGCGCTCGCCGCGTCGCTGCGCGAGGCCGAGCGCGATCCGTGCGTGCGGGTCATCCGCCTGCGCGGCGCCGGGCGCGCGTTCTGCGCCGGCTACGACCTGGAGTGGGCCTCGGCCCTGATGAAGGAGACCGACGACGCCGGGCCCTGGGACCCGATGGAGGACTTCGATCACCTGGGCGGCTTCGTCGACACCTACCTGTCGCTGTGGCGCTCGCCCAAGCCGGTCGTCGCCCAGGTCCACGGCGTGTGCGTCGGCGGCGGGTCGGACCTGGCGCTGTGCAGCGACCTGATCGTCTGCGCGCGCGACGCGCGCATCGGCTACCCGCCGGCGCGCGTGTGGGGCTCGCCGACGACGGCGATGTGGTTCTACCGGCTGGGGCTGGAGCGGGCCAAGCGCCTGCTGCTGACCGGCGACCCGATCGACGGCGCGACCGCCGCGGCCTGGGGCTTCGCCTCCTCGGCCCATCCCGCCGACGAGCTCGACGCGGCGGCGATGGCCCTGTGCCGGCGCATCGCGCTGATCCCGGCCAACCAGCTGCGCATGATGAAGCTGCTGGTCAACCAGTCGGTCGAGCTGATGGGCCTGCGGGCGACGCAGACGCTGGGCACCATCCTTGACGGGATCGCTCGCCACACGCCGGAGGGCGCGGCCTTCTCGGCGCGCGCGACCAGCGACCTGGGCGCGACGATCGCCGCCCGCGACGCGGCCTTCGGCGACTACGCCTTCGGCCCGCGCACGGCCGCCGACCCGCTGGACGACTGGCAGCCGCCCGCGGCGCCGACCGACTGGCGCTCGGCGCCCGAGGCGCCCGAGCGCTGAGCCCTCAGCGCGCCACGTCGAGCTCGGCCAGGCGGTTCCACTCGGCCTTGTCCTCCCGCCAGCCCTCCTCGGTGCGGGTGCGCTTCCAGTAGCCGGAGGCCGACAGCGCCTCCTTGGGCACGCCGCGCTCGTTCAGCAGGTGGCGGCGCACCGCGCGCACCGCCGAGGCCTCGCCATGGACGAACGCGTGCACCCGCCCCGGCGGGAAGTCGAGCGCGCGCACCGCGTCGGCCAGCGCATCGCCGGGACGGCCGGCGGAGTGCAGCCAGTGCAGCTGCAGGTCGCCGGCGCAGGTCAGCTCGAGCTCGTCGTCGGGGCCGTCGATCTCGACGATCACGTGGACCGGAACGCCGGCCCGGATGCGTGCCAGCGACGCGCCGATGGCGGGCAGGACGGACAGGTCGCCGACCAGGAGATGCCAGTCGGCGTCGGGGTCTGGCGTGTAGGCGCCGCCAGGGCCCTGGAACTGGAGCGCGTCGCCCGGCTGTGCGGCGGCCGCCCACGGTCCGGCGACCCCGTCGTCGCCGTGCACGACGAAGTCGATCGTCAGCTCACGCGTGTCAGGCTTCCACTCGCGCACGGTGTACGTCCGCGTGCGCGGCCACTGCTCGCGGGGCAGCTCGGCGCGAACCGCCTCGACATCGAACGGCGCGGCGTACGGCGCGCCGGGCGGCGGCAGCTGGAGCTTGACGTAGTGGTCGGTGAACGGGCCGGTGCCGAAGTCGGCCAGCTCATCGCCGCCGACGACGATGCGGACGAGGTGGGGGCCGAGCCGCTCGACGCGCTGGACGCGCGCGTGACGGAGGCGTCGCGGCGGGCGCTCGCTGCTCGTGGTTGCCACGAAGGTCACCCTAACATGTGAGGAAAATTACATATATTCGCTTGAGCGCAAAACCGGTGCGGAGGGTTCGCTACAGTGCCGCGGCGATCAAGACCCGACCCGGAGCGCTGGGTCGGCAAGGAGGAACAGGCAGCATGAGGACGGTCCACGTGGAGCCGGGCGAGGACGAGTCGATCTCGGCCGTCCTGGCCGAGATCCACCGTTTGATCGGAGAGGGGCGAGGCGTGGCCGTGAGCATCGCCGCGCTCGGCGAGTGGCTGACGTCCGCTGAGGTTGCCGATCGGCTGGGCTGCCGGCGCCAGCACGTCGAATGGCTGATCCGCACCGGGGAGCTGGAGGCCTACCTGCCCGGCGACGGGCATGGCTGGCAGGTGTCGCTGGAGTCGCTGCTGGACTACGAGGCGCGCCGCGAGAGCTCGCTGCGGCGCATCGACGCGCTGCAGGACTGGGCGGACCGGCTGCGCGCCGCCTCCTGACGCGCCCTCAGCCGCACACCCGACAGCCCGGGCGCGCCGTCAGCGGCTCGTCGGAGACCTCCAGCGTGGCCAGGTCGATGCGCTTGGCCCGCCCGACCGTGCCGGTGTCTGCGCTGATGAGGAAGCGCACCGCCTCGTGGACGCCGAGCGCGGCGGCTGCCGCGCTCGCCGGCCCCGAGCTCGCGTGCTGGCGGGCCAGCCGATCGGCGCGCTCGAGGGCGTCGAAGAGCGGGTAGCGATCGCGCAGGCCGGCCTCCATGCAGGCCACGCAGCCGGTGCGCCCCGGGACGTAGAGCGGACCGACGCGAATCAGCGGTGGCTGCTGGCCGAGCGTCAGGAACGGCACGCCGGCGGCGAAGCATCCGTCGCTCACCCAGCGGTTGGCCAGGTACGGCGGGTCGTCGATGCTGTCGACGACCAGATCGCAGCCGGCCACCAGCTCGGCGACCGCCTCGGGCCCGTCGATGCGCCGGGCGACCGCCTCGAAGCGCACGCCTGGGTTGTGGCGCGCCACCGCACGGGCGGCCGTCTGCGCCTTGCCGGCCCCGATGTCGTCGTCGCCGTACAGCAGCTGGCGGTTGAGGTTGCTGCGTTCGACGACGTCGTGGTCGACGCCGATCAACGTCCCCACGCCGGCGCCGGCGAGGCCGAGCGCCGCCAGGCCGCCGAACCCGCCCAGCCCCAGCAGCGCGACCCGCGCGCCCAGCAGCCGCGACTGGGCGTCGAGGACGTCGTCGCCCGCGTCGCGGGCCAGCAGCACCAGCTGGCGGTCGGCGCGCTCTCGCACGCGGTCGGGCAGCGCGTCGAGGACGGCGGCATCGAGCACCAGGCCGGCCTCGGTCAGCTCGTCGAGCGCGACGTGCACCGTCTCGGCGTCATGGCGTCCGGCCAGCGCCTGCACCAGCTCGGCGCGCGTGTGGCGGCCGTCCAGGCGCGGGAGCAGGTCGCGCAGCAGCGGGATCTCGCGCTCGATCACCAGGTCGTCCTCGCGGGCTCCGCCCAGCAGCCACACGTGTCGGTCGTCGGCGCGCGCCTCGATCGTGTTCTTGAGCAGCGGGCGCTCCAGCGAGGCGTCAACGGCCATCGCGCACCCCCGCGCGGCGGGCGCGAGGCGCGGCCGCGGCGGCCGCGCCCTGTCGCCCATCCATCAGCCGATCTTGATGATCGACAGCGTGTCGAGCGCCTTGTCGCGCAGCTTGCGTGCCTGCAGCATCAGATCCCTCCTTTCGTCGTCGTGGGTCGGCGAGGCGGGTGAAGTAGAGGTGCTTGAACGCGTCGGGATCCGGCTCGCCCAGCCGCCCGGCGTTGTCGCATCCGCGCAGCGCGGCGACGCGCAGCCCGGCCTGCGCCAGCGCCTGCTCGAGCTCGGCGGCGGCGAGCACCCGCTGGCGGTGGACGGTCACCGCCTCCGGCCGGCGGCGTGAGCGCACGCGCAGCTCGGCCAGATGGTGGCCGCCGTCGACACGCGGCAGCGGTCGCCACTCGAAGCGCGCGCGGGCCGTCGCCTTCTCGCCGCCGTGGCCGAAGGCGAGCGCGTGCGAGGCCGGCGGCGTCACGTCGAAGGCGAACACGCCGCCGGGTGCCAGGCGGTCGGCGATGGCCGCCAGGGTGCGCCGCAGCTCGGCACCGTCGGGGATGCAGTTGACGACGTCGTTGAGCGCCAGCACGACGTCGAACGGGCCCGCCGGAGCGTCGGCGGCCAGGCCGCAGACGGTGCGCACGCGACGCGGGCTGCGCCGGCGCGCCTCGGCCAGCATGGGTCCCACCGGCTCGCAGCCCGTGACCTCGTAGCCGCGCTCCAGCAGCGGCGCGAAGCTGCGGCCGGTCCCGCAGCCGAGGTCCAGCAGCCGCACGCCGCCGGTGCCCAGCTCGCGCACGGTCGCCTCGATGCCCAGGACCCAGTGGCGGTAGCCGGGATGGGCGACGAACTCGTCATACAGCGGCGCGAGCGCCGCGTAGCCGTCGTGCGCAGCGGCGCTGGGAGTCACGTTCATGCTCCACAGGAGGGCTCGCAGCGCTAAACCGTTTCATGCAATTTTTCGGGAAGCATGGAACTGGGAGGCCGCGCGACGCAGCTGCCTGCGTGAGGCACGCCGTCACGTGAGCACCGAGGCCGACGCCCAGGACGCCGTCCAGGCGGCGATGCTGCAGGCCTGGCGCGCCCGGGCGAGCTGCCGCACACCTGAGGATCCGCTCCCATGGATGCTGGCGATCACGCGGCGGGAGGCGTGGCGCACGCGGGCCGCGAGGACGCTCGTCCTGGACGAGGGAACGGTCGCCGACGGCGCCAACTTCGACGAGGGCGAGCGCCTGCTGGACCGGCTCGACGTGCAGGCCGCGATCGCCGATCTCAACGAGGAAGAGCGGCGGCTGCTGCACCTGCGCTACGTCGAGGACCTGGCCCAGCCCTCGGTCGCTCAGCGTTTGGGAATCCCCGAGGGAACGGCTAAGGTGAGGCTCCACCGCGCCCGCAACCGACTGCGCGCCCGTCTGGCACCAGCGTGACCACCAAGAACACATCCAAGCCCCGCGGCCGCCGCCAGGCGTCCGCCGACGCCAACCTCGTCAAGGCGCTGTCGCACCCGCTGCGGTGGCAGATCCTGGCGCTGATCAACGAGGGCGCCAGCACGCCGGCGGGCATCGCCCGCCGGCTCGGCGTGCGCACCGAGAACGTCAGCTACCACGTGCGCGTGCTGTGCGACCTCGGCATCATCGAGCTTGTCGGCACGACCCCCGTGCGCGGGGCCCTCGAGCACCACTACCGCGCCACCCAGCGCGCGTTCGCCTCCGACGCGGACGCGGCCGAGATGCCGCCCGAGGTGCGCCGTGACGCGATCCATGCCCTGATCCGCGCCACGATTCGCGACCTGGTGCGCGTCGGGGCCAGCGACGCCTCCTACGAGCGCGCCGACGTGCACTTCTCGCAGACCCCGCTGCGTCTCGACGAGGTGGGCTACGCGGAGATGACCGACCTGCTGGCCAGCACGTTGGACCGGGTGCTGGAGATCCAGGCCGAGAGCCTCGTCCGGCTGGCCGACGGCGGCGAGGAGGTGCGCACCGAGGCGGTGCTCATGCACTTCCCGTTCGTCGCCGAGGACGGCGCCTAGCCACTCGGCGTCGGCGTCACAGCTGCCGCGACGACCACAGCAGCGCGGCCAGCACCACCGAGACCAGGCCGATCACCAGGCCGACGATCCAGCCGGCGACGTCCTGCCCGACGAGGATCGCGCCGAGCGCGACAGCGATTCCGACGATGCCGGCGGTGGCCACCAGCCGCATGAGACCGCGCTCGATCTTGGAGCGCCGGCGCTCGCGGCTCGGCAGCATCCCGCGGGGCCGCTCATCGGCGGCCGCGGGCTGAGGCTCCGGCTCGCGCTCGGCTGCGGTCTGCTCAGCGGTCTCGTCGTCGACGTCCTCGTCGCCGGCGAGGGCGGGATCATCGTGGCGGTCGGCGGCCATACAGGGCTACTACCCAGCCGGGCGCGCCACCTCACCCGCTGGGCGCCGCGGCGCGCTGGGGCGCGGCCGGCGGCGTGCGAACAGGAGGCGCGCCACGCCGCGCAGGTCCGCCAGCGCGGTCGGCACGATGTCGACGCGCGAATCGGGGTCGTCGATCCAATCGACCGGCACCTCGTGGATGCGCAGGCCGCGGCGCTGGGCCAGGATCAGCAGCTCGGTGTCGAAGAACCAGGCGTCGTCACGGACGTCGCCGACGAGCGAGTCGGCGGCGTCGCGGCGCACCGCCTTGAAGCCGCACTGGGCGTCGCTGAAGCGGGCGCGCAGCGACCAGATGCAGGATGCGGTTGTAGCTGCGGGAGATGAGCTCGCGCTTGGGCCCGCGCACCACCCGGGCGCCGGCGGCCAGGCGCGAGCCGATGGCCAGGTCGCTGTGGCCCGACAGCAGCGGCGCGACGAGCGGCAGCAGCGCGCGCAGGTCGGTGGACAGGTCGACGTCCATGTAGCAGACGACGTGCGGCGTCGCTGGCCGTCCAGGCGGTGCGCAGCGCGCAGCCCGCGGCCCTTGCGCTCCAGGCGCAGCGCCTCGACGCCGGCGCAGCGAGGAGGCCAGCGCAGCGGCGATCTCCGGCGTGGCGTCGATGCTAGCGTTGTCGGCGATCACGATGCGCCAGGTGAAGGGGAAGCCGGCCGACGAGGAAGCGGTGCAGGCGCCGCACCGAGCCGTCGAGGACGCGCCTCCTCGTTGTAGACCGGCACCACGATGTCGATCTGGGGACGCGCCAGGGCCCGCGGACGGCCGCATCGCGCCCGGGCTCGCGTGCAGCAGAAGCGGCGAGGTCGGTCGATGGACGTCAGGATCCGCCGCGGTCGAGTCAGTCAGCGGCGTCGCGACGGGCCCTCGGCCGCACGCGACGCCCGCGGTGAGCAGCTCGACGGTGAACGCGCGCGCCGCCGCCGGGCGCGTCGGCGGCCCCCACGCGGCCGCCGTGGGCGCCGACGATCGCCGCCACGATCGCCAGCCCCAGGCCGGCGCCGGCCCGGCCGCGCTCGCGGCCGCCCTCGGCGCGCCAGAAGCGCTCGAACAGCTGCGTCGGCCTCGCCCTCGGGCAGCCCCGGACCGTGGTCGCGCACCACGAGCGCGCACGGTCTCGCCGATCGTGGGCCGACGCTGACCTCGATCGGCGTGCCCGGCGGCGTGTGCACGAGCGCGTTGCGCAGCAGGTTGGCGCAGCACCTGGCGCAGCTGGTGGGCGTCGCCGAGCACGAGCGCCGGCCCCTCGACGCGCAGGTCGATCTCGCGGTCGGGGGCGGTGGCGCGCGCATCGTCGACCGCGTCGCCGGCGAGCGCGGCGAGGTCGAGCTCGCGCTGCGGCGCCTCGGCCACCTCGTCCAGGCGCGCGAGCGTCAGCAGGTCCTCGACGAGCACGCCCATGCGCTGCCGCCTCATCCTCGATCCGCCGCATCGCGCGCTCGCGTGTCCTCCGGCTCGCGCGCCGCGCCGCATGCGGAACAGCTCCGCGTAGCCCCGGATGGAGGCCAGCGGCGTGCGCAGCTCGTGCGACGCGTCGGCCAGGAACCGGCGCAGGCGGTCCTCGCTGGCCTCGCGCTCGGCGAACGCGTGCTCGAGCCGGTCGAGCATGGCGTTGAGCGCGATGCCCGAGGCGGCCGACCTCGGTCCGCGGGTCGGTCGCCTCGATGCGTGCGACAGGTCGCCGCCGGCGATCGCGCCAGCGGTGTGGCCCATGCGGTCCAGCGGCAGCAGCCCGATGCGGACGACGATCCAGGCGACCACGCCGAGATCGCGAGCACGCCGAGCGATCACGAGGCCCATGACCAGCAGCAGCTGGTGAGCGTGCTGGTCCTCCTCGGCCAGCGGGCATCGCGCACGACGACCACGCTCCCGCCCGACCGGTCGCGGTCGCCTCGACGCGGTAGCGCGGACCGTTCGCCATTCGACCGCTCGACGGTGAACAGGTTGTCGACCGGGACCGTGGCGGGCAGGTCGGGCTTGCGCGACGACCTCTCTCGCCGTAGCCGAGCGTGATCGCGTCCTGGACCTCGCCGTCGGCGTCGCGCCGCTCGCCGTAGGTGCCCGGGGCGGCTGGGCGCCGAGCTCGTCGCCCCCGGGCCGCGGGTCGGTCGACGGCCGCGGGCAGCGGCGCGCGGGGCAGCGCCGTCGCGCGGCGTGCGAAGTCCTCGCCGCCCAGGGCGCGCGCGACCGCCTCGGCGACGAGCGCACCTGCTGGTCGACGCGGTCATAGAGGAAGCCGGCGCTGCTCGGCGTAGGTGATCGCGCCCGCGGACCAGCAGCCCGATCGCGGCTGAGCGCGAGCAGGACGGCCATCAGCCGCGCGCGCAGCGAGCGCATCAGGTGCGTCCTGGGCGGCGCAGCGCGTAGCCCACGCCGCGCACGGTGTGGATCAGCGGCGGGCCGTGGACGTCGAGCTTCTTGCGCAGGTAGCTGACGTAGGTCTCCAGCACGCGCGCGTCGCCGCCGAAGTCGTACTCCCACACGTGCTCGAGCAGCTGGGCGCGCGTCAGCACGCGGCGCGGGTTGAGCATCAGGTAGCGCAGCAGGCGGTACTCGGTCGCCGTCAGATCGACCAGCACGCCCGTCGCGGGTGACCTCGCGGGTCGTCCTCGTCGAGCTCGACGTCCTCGAAGACGAGCCGGCCGAGTCGGCCTCGGCCTGGCCGGTGCGACGCAGGATCGTGCGGATGCGGGCGATGAGCTCCTCGAGGCTGAAGGGCTTCGGTGACGTAGTCGTCGCCGCCGATCGACAGCCCGCGGATCTTGTCGTCGGTCGCGTCGCGCGCGGTCAGGAAGATGATCGGCACGCGCGCGCGCTGTCGCGCCCAGACGATGGGCGACGTCGAAGCCCTCCATGTCCGGGAGCATGACGTCGAGCACGATGATGTGCGGGTGGAAGGACGAGACCTGGTCGAGCGCCTGCGCACCCGTGAGGGCCGACGCGACCTCGAAGCCCTGGTAGCGCAGGGCCATCGACACGACGTCGACGATGTTGGGCTCGTCATCGACGACGAGCACGCGATGGGACGAGTCCGCGCTCATGGCCGCTCATCCTGACGGGTGAACCTGTGAGGTTCCTGAGAGGAACCCGAGAGGCCAATGCGGGACAATGGCGGCCATGGTCCCTTCCGTCCGCGACATCCTGGCCACGCGCGGAGGGGAGGAGATGGCGCTCAACGACGCGCATCTCAACCCGCAGCTGGGGCGCATCGTGCGCACCCTGGGCTTCGACCGCCCCTGGGTGCGCGGCGAGGGCCCGTACCTGATCGACGCCGACGGCGAGCGCTACCTCGACCTGCTGTGCGGCTACGGCGTGTTCGCCGTCGGGCGCAACCACCCAGATGTGATCGAGGCGCTGCGCGACGCGATGGACGCCCACACGCCCAACCTGCCGCAGCTGGGGGTGACGCTGCTGCAGGGCGTGCTGGCCGAGCAGCTGCTGGCGCGCGCGCCCGCCTCGCTGGACGCGCTCGTCCCCGCCAACAGCGGCGCCGAGGCGATCGAGGGCGCGATCAAGCTGGCGCGCGCCGCCACCGGCCGCCCGCGCGTGCTGTTCGCCGACCACGGCTTCCACGGGCTCACGCTGGGCGCCCTGTCGCTCAACGGCAACCGCGAGTTCCGCGACGGCTTCGGGCCGCTGCTGCCCGGCTGCGATCCCGTCGGCTTCGGCGACCTTGAGGCGCTGGAGGCCGAGCTGGCCCGCGGCGACGTCGCCGCGTTCGTCGTCGAGCCGGTCCAGGGCAAGGGCGTCAACCTGCCGCCCGACGGCTACCTGCCGGCCGCTCAGGCCGCCTGCCGCGCCGCCGGCACGCTGCTGTGCATCGACGAGGTGCAGACCGGAGTCGGGCGCACCGGGCGCTTCCTGGCCCTGGAGCACTGGGGCCTGGAGCCCGACCTGGTCACCATGGCCAAGGCGCTGTCGGGCGGGTTCGTGCCGGTCGGCGCGGTGCTGTGCTCCCGTGCGGTGATGGATGCGGTGTTCGACGGCATGGAGCGCGGCGTGCGCCACGGCTCCACCTTCGCCAACAACGACCTGGCCGCGGCGGCGGCGCTGGCCACGCTGCGCGTCGTCGAGCAGGAGGGGCTCGTCGAGCACGCGGCCCGGATGGGCGACCTGCTGCTGGAGCTGACCCGGCCGCTGATCGACCGCTACGAGATCGTGGCCGACGTGCGCGGCCTGGGCCTGCTGTGGGCGATCGAGCTGCACGAGCCCCGCGGCGCGGCGGGCCGATCGATCTTCCGCGCCGTGGAGCGCCGCCAGCCGGGTCTGTACGCCCAGGTGATCACCGTGCCGCTGTTCCACGAGCACCACGTGCTCTGCCAGGTCGCCGGCCACGGCATGAACGTCGTCAAGGCGCTGCCGGCGCTGGTCGTCGGCGAAGCGGACGTGCGCGCGTTCGCCGCCGCCCTGGAGGAGGTCGTCGCCGCGGCCGAGCGCGTGCCCAGTGCGATGGCCTCCTTCGGCTGGCGCATGGCCCGCCAGGTCGCGGGGGCGCGCCGGTGAGGGCGCTGGTGACCGGTGCCGGCGGGTTCATCGGCGGCCACGTCGTGGCGGCCCTGGCCGCCGGCGGCGCCAGCGTGCGCGCCTTCGACCGCGAGCCGCCCGCGGACGCCGCCGGCGACGTCGAGCCGGTGGCCGGCGACATCCTCGACGCCGCCGCGCTGCGCCGGGCGATGGACGGCTGCGAGGCGGTCTTCCACCTGGCCGCGGTCTACTCGTTCGCGCGGGCTGACGCGGCGGCGATGGAGCGCGTCAACGTCGCCGGCACGCGCGCCGTGCTGGATGCGGTGACCGGCTCGCCGACGGTGCGGCGCCTGGTGCACACCAGCTCGTGTGCGACCTGCGGGCCCGTGGCCGGCCGGCCCGCCACCGAGCAGGACGCGCCGCCGGCGTGGGAGCTGCGCGTGCCCTACAAGCGCACGAAGGTGGCCGGCGAGCGGCTGGCGCTGGCCGCGGCGCACGACGGGGTCGATGTCGTCGTCGTCAACCCGACGACGCCGGTCGGGCCGGGCGACCGGCGGCCCACGCCCACCGGGAAGATGATCGCCGACGTCGTCGCCGGCCGTGCGACCGCCTACCTGCACGGGGGCGCGATGAACGTCGTGGCCGTCCAGGACGTGGCCGATGGGCACGTACGCGCCTTCGAGCACGGCCGCAGCGGGCGGCGCTACCTGCTGGGCGGCGAGAACGTGTCGATGCGCGAGCTGTTCGCCGCCGTCGCGCGGACGGCCGGCCGCCGCCCGCCGCTGGTCGGCCTGCCGTGGCGCGGCGTGCTCGCCGCCGCCCACGTCGCGCGCGCCGCCAGCGCGCCGCTGGGACGCGAGCCGTCGCTGCTGGTGGTCGACCAGGTGCGCCTGGCGCGCCTGCCGATGACCTTCGACGATCGCCGGGCTCGAGCCGAGCTCGGCCACGTCTCGCGACCCGCCGCGCAGGCGCTGGCGGAGGCGGCCCGCGCGGTCGCACCGGAAAGCGGGCCTAAGCTGAAGCCTGCACCGATCGAGATGGAGGGCTGACAGCTCATGCCACGTCCACGCACCCTGCTGGCGCTGGCGGCGACCGCCGTCGCGCTGCTCGTGCCGGCCACCGCGGCCTCCGCGGCGTCGTTCAAGGCGACGCTCAAGGCGCCCAACCACTCGCCCAAGGGCGGCGGCAAGCACTGGAAGATCAAGGTCACCGCCAAGTCCAACTCGGGCAAGCCGCTCAAGGCCACCGCGGTCTACGAGTTCTACTTCAACGGGACGAAGGTCTCCACGCAGTACCCCAACCCGGGCCACTCCAAGGGCGGCAGCCACCCGTACCACTTCAAGGGCCGCTACAAGGACACGATCCTGTGGCCCCCGGAGGCCGTCGGCCACCCGCTGACGTTCCGCGTCGTCGTGTCGGTGCGCGGCAAGGGCCACCGGAACCTCGACTGGAAGGTCCGTGTCCACCGCTGAGCGCACGGGCGGCGCCGCCGTCGCCGTGGAGGGCGCCGGCCGCCGCCACCCGGCGGGCATCGTCGCGCTCGACGACGTGTCGCTGCGCATCGAGCCCGGCGAGTTCGTCGTGCTCACCGGGCCGTCGGGCTCGGGCAAGACGACGCTGCTGTCGCTGGTCGGCGGGCTGGACCGCCCGACCTCCGGGCGCGTGCTCGTCGACGGACGGCCGCTGAGCGAGATCCCGCCGGATCGCTATCACCGCGAGACGGTCGGCTTCGTCTTCCAGCACCACCACCTGCTCGGGCACCTGTCGGCGCGCGCCAACGCCGAGATCCCGTTGATCGGCGCGGGCCTGGGGCGCTCAGCCCGGGCGCAGCGCGCGCAGCGGCTGCTGGAGGAGGTCGGCCTCGGGCACCGGCTCAACACCCGCGCCGCCGCCCTGTCGGGCGGCGAGCGCCAGCGGGTGGCGGTCGCCCGCGCCCTGGCCAACGATCCGCGACTGCTGCTGGCCGACGAGCCGACCGGCGCGCTGGACACCGACTCCGCGGCCAGGGTGCTCGACCTGCTGGAGGATGCGCGCGAGCGCCGCGGCGCGACGCTGCTGGTCGTCACCTACGACCCGTTGCTCGGCCAGCGCGCCGACCGGGTGCTGCACCTGCGCGACGGCCGGCTCGTCGACGAGCCGGCGACGGCGCTCAGGTCCCCGAGCTGAGCAGGCGCAGCGGCGACGCCGACGTGCCCCGCCAGGCGGGGTACAGGCCGCCGAGGATGCCGATCGCCGCGCCGATCAGCAGCGCCTGCCAGATCGTCGCGAACGTGACCTGGGGCGTGACGACCTCCGCCACGTTCAGCGCCTGGCCCAGGGCCTTGGCCCCGAGGATCCCGGCGAGCATCCCCAGGCCCGCCCCGAGGATGCTGGTCAGCACGCCCTCGGCCAGCACGAGCGCGGCGATGCGCAGGCGCCGCCAGCCGACCGCGCTGAGCAGTGCCAGCTCGCGCTCGCGCTCCATCACCGCCATGGCCATCGTGTTGGCCACGCCGATGCCGCCGACGATCAGCGCCAGCGCGGCGACGATCGTCACCGTCTTGGAGACCAGCTCGCCGTTGGCGCCCACCCGCGAGGCCTCCTCGGGCGTGCCGATGACGAGCGTCCCCGGGTTGGCGGCGCGCACCTGCTTCTCGACCTGCTTCTGCTGGGCGCCGGGTGCCAGCGCGGCGACGATGTTCGTCGCCTCGCCGGGCCGGCGCTTGGCCAGCTTCTGCGCGGCGCTCAGCGGCAGCACCGCGCCGTTGTCCTCGAAGAAGATCCCCGTGTGGTAGATGCCGGCGACGGTGAACGGCTTCCTCTTGACCGTCAGCCGGTCGCCGACCCGCAGCTTGAGGCGCTTGGCCAGCGCGTCGCCGACGACGATCCTGCCGGCGCCCAGGTCGCGCCGCCCCCGCGTGGTGACCAGGCGCTGGGCGAAGAACCCGTCGGGCTCGGCACCGAAGACGACCGCGGCCGGGTCCTGCTTGACGCCCTCGACGACCAGCAGCAGCGGGGTCGCCTGGGCGATGTCGGGGTTGCGCTGGAGCTTGTCGGCCAGCGAGGTCGGGACGATCGACGCGGTCGGATCGGCGACGCCGGCCTGAAACAGCCCGAAGTCCGACTGGCCCAGGTGGACGAACTCGCTGGCGGTGCGCTTGAGCCCGTCGCCGATCGACAGCAGCGCGACGATCGTCGCCACGCCGAGCGCGATGCCGATCGCCGTGGCGATCGTGCGAAACCGGTGCCGCGTCATGTTCGTGAGGACGAGCGTCAGCACGCAGCGCGCAACGCTATTCGATCGCGCCGGCAGGCTCGCGCCCGACGTGGCTCCCCGGACGCAGTACGCGCGCAACGGCGACGTCTCGATCGCCTACCAGGTGGTCGGCGACGGCCCGGTCGATCTGCTGCTGAGCTTCGGCTTCGCCACCCACGTCGAGCTGATCTGGGAGGAGCCGGGCATGGCCCGCTTCCTCGCACGGCTGGGGCGGATCGGGCGGCTGATCCTCTACGACCGGCGCGGGGCGGGCCTGTCGGACCCGGTCGCCGAGCACGACGTGTCGGTGCACGCCGCCGACATCGGCGCCGTTCTGGACGCCGTCGGCAGTCGGCGGGCGGCGCTGATCGCCTACACCAACGGCGGGCCTCCCTGCATCGCCTACGCCCACGCCCATCCCCGGCGGGTCTCGCACCTGCTGCTGTACGGCACGTTCGCCAGCAACGTGCGCAGCGACGCGGTGCCGTGGGCGCTGAGCGAGGAGGAGCGCCGCCACAGCTTCGCCGAGCAGCTGGACGGATGGGGCGAGGGCCGGCTGGTCGACCGCGTCGCGCCCAGCGCCGCCGACGACCCGCGGCTGCGCGCCTGGTTCGCCCGCCTGGAGCGCCAGTCGGCCAGCCCCGGGACGGTGCGCGCGGTGATCACCACCGGCGTGATGGACACGACGGGGCTGCTGGGCGAGATCGCCGTGCCCACGCTGATCCTGCACCGCACCGACGACACGCTCATGGACGTGCGCCACGCGCGCATGATGGCCGCCCGCATCCCGGGCGCGCGGCTCGTCGAGCTGCCCGGCGCAGACTCGCTGCCCAGCGTCGGGGACTCGCTGCGCCTGATGGCCGAGATGGCGGAGTTCGTCAGCGGCTCGCCGATCGCCGGCATCGGCGAGCGCGCCCTGCGCACCGTCCTGTTCACCGACATCGTCGACGCCACCGGCCAGGCGGCGCGGCTGGGCGACCAGCGCTGGCGCGACGTGCTCGCCGCTCACGACGCGGCGATCGACCGGCTGCTGGAGCGCTACTCGGGCTGGCGCGTGAAGGGGACCGGCGACGGGGTGCTGGCCACGTTCGCCGGCCTGCCCTCCGACGCGGTGCAGTGCGCAGGCGAGCTGGTGAGCGAGCTGGAGGCGATCGGCCTGGACGTGCGGGTCGGCCTGCACACCGGCGAGTGCGAGCTGATCGGCGAGGATGTCGGCGGGATGGCCGTGCACATCTGCGCGCGGGTGATGGGGCTGGCCGAGGCCGGCCAGGTGCTCGTGTCGGGCACGACCTACGGAACGGCGGTGGGGGCGGGCCTGAGCTTCGACCACCTGGGCGAGCGCACGCTCAAGGGCGTGCCCGGACCCTGGCCCGTGTTCGCGCTGCGGCGAGCCTGACCGCCAGCTGCACCCAGTCGGCCAGGCCGGCGACCAGGTGGCCGAGCGGCCCGGTGACGTACCAGGCGGCGAGGCGCTCGATCATCGGACCTCGTGCGGCTCGACGCGGGCGCCCGGCCCGACGCTCGCGCCGGCCGTGAGGTTGGCGGCGAGGTCGACGACCGCGGCCTCGCCGACGACGATCGCGCGGGCACGGACGCCCTGCGCCCGGATCGGGGTCTCGACGTCGTCGAAGACCGGCTCGACGTCGGTGATCGACACCCAGTCGCCGATGCGCGCGCCGGGCGCGATCTCGACCCGCTCGTGGACCACGATGGCGCAGCGCTCGCCGATGCGCACGCCGTCGCCGACCCGCAGCGTGCCGGCGTGCACCGTCAGGCGGGTCCCTGCGCCGATGGTCACCCCGTCCCCGAGGACGAGCTGCGCGTCTCGCGCGACGTCGACGCGCACCCCGCGTCGCCGCCAGCGCATGCGCGTCAGCCAGTTCACGTCGCCCATCGTACGCGCGGTGCACCGCGCGGGTCAGCGTTCGCGCAGGCGGCGCAGGCGATCGCGCGCCACGGAGGCGGCGTAGGCGGTGGCCGCGAAGCGCACGGCGCCGCGGCGTGAGCGATCGGGATCGGCCAGCGTCGAGGGGGGCGGCTCGAGACCGAGCGCCCGGGCGGCGCGGTCGGCCACCACCAGCTCGCCCAGCGCGGTCAGGTGCACCGCGTCGGGCAGCACCAGCCGGAAGCCGCGCAGACCGGCCAGGCCGACGAGGGCGGCGCCCACGCGGCGGGCCTCGGAGGCGATCAGGGCGTTGGCGGCCAGCACCTTGGCCGTGCCGGCGCGCGGGCGTCCCAGATCGAGCGGGATCGTCGGCATCGCGACGCGCTCGCAGGCGGCCGCGACCGCGTCGACGCAGGCGTGCAGCGCGTCCCCGTAGGCGGCGACGTCGAAGTCGACCGAGCGCACGTCGTTGACGCCGATCCACAGGCAGCCGATCGCGTACGGCCCGTCGAGTGCCGGCACCTGGCGCGCCAGCACGTCGGGCGCGGTCGCGCCGGGCACCGCCAGCCCCGTGTAGGGCACGCCCTGCGCGGCGGCCAGCCACTGCGCCCACGACCACGAGCGCACCCCCAGCATCGGCGCGACATCGCCGTGGGTGATCGAGTCCCCCAGCGCGACCAGCCCCGCTCTCACGCCGGCAGCCGCCCGGACTCCTCCATCACGCCGCGCAGCCGGCGGGCGAGCGCCGGCGTGAGCACGCCATCCGCCATTCGCCAGCGCCACGAGCCGGTGGCGCGCCCGGGCACGTTCATGCGCCCCTCGGTGCCCAGGCCCAGGACGTCCTGCGCCTGGACCATCGCCAGCTGGGAGACCGAGGACGCGTTCAGGCGGATGAAGCGCCACCAGAACTCGCGGTCGTCGAAGCCCGCGATCGCCCCGTCGACCGCGGCGCGCTGCGTGGCGTCCAGCGACTCGTACCAGCCGCGCGCGGTGTCGGAGTCGTGCGTGGCGGTGTAGACGACGGCCCGCTTGCGGTGGTTCTCCATCCGGTGCGGCCCGTGCGGGTCATCGGGGTCGAAGCCGAACTGGAGCACGAGCATTCCCGGCAGCTGCAGATCGTCGCGCAGCGCTTGCACCGCCGGGGTGATCACCCCCAGGTCCTCGGCGATGAGCGGCAGGGGTCCGAGCTCGCGGCTGCAGGCGTCCAGAAGGGCCCGCGCCGGGCCCACGCTTCCAGCGCCCGCCGCGTGCGTCGCGTGCGCCGGCCGGGACCGCCCAGTAGGCGACCAGCCCGCGGAAGTGATCCAGGCGCGTCAGGTCGTAGTGGGCGAACGTCCGGCGTAGCCGCTGCACCCACCAGCGGTAGCCGCTGCGCCGCAGGCGAGGCCAGTCGTACAGCGGGTTGCCCCACAGCTGGCCGGTCTCGCTGTAGGCGTCGGGCGGCACCCCGGAGACCTCGTCGTGGCGGAAGAGCCGCGGCCACGTGCGCTCGTCGGCGCCGCCCGGCGCGACGTAGATCGGGATGTCGCCGATCAGCTGCACGCCTCGCGGACGCCGCGTAGGCGCGCAGCGCGTTCCACTCGCGCTCGAAGCGGACCTGGTCGTGGATCGCCCGCCGCCCCCCGGCGACCGCGGCCCAGCCGTCGATCCAGTAGGCCTCGCGGGTGCGGAAGGCGTCCTCCTCGTCGAGCGTCACGGGGGCTCGCGGATCGCCCAGCAGCCCGGGCCAGCAGGCGAACGCCGAGCGGGCCTTGTAGGGCGAGCGGGCGCGGTCGGGCGGCCCCAGCGGCAGCGTCTGCCACCACGACTGACCGGCGTCGTGCAGCCAGTCGACGAAGCGAAAGGCATCATCTCCCAGCCGGCCCGACGGCAGCGATGTGATGTGCAGCTGGACGCCGCCTGTTCTCGGGAGATTCACCGCAGCGAGGTTAGAGACCGCCAGAAGACGGAAGTAAGGACAACGCGTGCCTGATTCCCCCACGACGACACAGACCACGCCACCGCCCCGGATCCGCATCGAGGATCCGACCCCCTCCATCGACTGCGGACGCCATCCCGCGAAGGCGTGCGTGGGCGACACGGTCGACGTCTACGCCACCATCTTCAAGGACGGCCACGACGTGCTGCGCGCCGTCGTGCGCCACCACGGCCCCGGCGAGGAGTGGCAGGAGGCCGAGATGGAGCGCATCGACGCGCACGTCGCCGGCGACCGCTGGCGGGGGAGCTTCCCCGTCGACGCGCCAGGGCCGCCACGCCTTCACCTTCGAGGCCTGGACCGACGGGTTCGCGACCTGGCGGCGCGAGATCGAGCGCAAGGTGGAGGCCGGCCAGCAGGACTTCGGCGGCGAGTTGTCGCGAGGGCGCGGCGCTGCTGCGCTCGATCGCCGAGCGCGCGGGCGGGGAGGACGCCGAACGCCTGCGCCACGCCGCCGAACACCTGACCGTCGACGCGGCGCTGGACCCTGAGCTGGGCGAGGCCGCCGAGCGCCACCCCGACCGCACCACCTCCAGCGTGCTGGACGAGCCGCTCGGGCCTCGACGTCGACCGCGTCCGCGCCCGCTTCGGCGCCTGGTATGAGCTGTTCCCGCGCAGTCTGGGGCGGCTTCATGGGCGTGGCCAACCAGCTCCCGCGGCTGGCCGAGCTCGGCTTCGACGTGCTCTACCTGCCGCCGATCCACCCGATCGGCACCACGAACCGCAAGGGCGCCAACAACGCGCTCGTCGCCCAGCCCGGCGACCCGGGCAGCCCGTGGGCGATCGGCTCCGAGCTGGGCGGCCACGACGCGATCCACCCCGAGCTGGGCAGCGAGGCGGACTTCGACGCGCATCGTCGCCGCCGCGCGGCAGCACGACATCGAGATCGCGCTGGACTTCGCGATCCAGTGCTCGCCCGACCACCCGTGGCTCTCACAGCACCCCGAGTGGTTCCAGCACCGGCCGGACGGGACGCTCAAGTACGCCGAGAACCCGCCCAAGCGCTACCAGGACATCTACAACGTCGACTGGGACTGCGCGGACTGGCGCGACCTGTGGCAGGCGCTGCTGGACGTCGTGCTGCACTGGGTCGACAAGGGCGTGCACGATCTTCCGCGTCGACAACCCGCACACCAAGCCGCTGCCGTTCTGGGAGTGGCTGATCGCCAAGGTCCGCCGCGACCACCCCGACGTGCTGTTCCTGGCCGAGGCGTTCACCCGCCGCGGCGATGATGCAGGCGCTCGCCAAGATCGGCTTCAACCAGTCCTACACGTACTTCACCTGGAAGAACAGCCGCTGGGAGCTGGCCGAGTACCTGACCGAGCTGACGACCAGCGGCGATGCAGGACTACTACCGGCCCAACTTCTTCGCCAACACGCCCGACATCCTCACCGAGTACCTCCAGCACGGCGGGCCGCGCAGCCTTCGCGCCGCGCCTGGTGCTGGCCGCGACGCTGTCGCCGACCTACGGCATCTACAGCGGCTTCGAGCGCTTCGAGCACGTCCCGGTGCGGCCCGGCAGCGAGGAGTACCTCGACTCCGAGAAGTACGAGATCAAGCAGCGCGCCCTCGACGGGCCGCTGCTGCCGCTGGTCCAGGCGGTCAACCGCGTCCGCCGCGAGCACCCGGCGCTGCAGCAGCTGACGAACCTGACCTTCCTGGAGACCGAGAACGACGCGCTCGTCGCCTACGCCAAGCGCCACGGCGACGACGTGATCATCTGCGTCGTCAACATCGACCCGCACACCATCCAGGAGGGTGTCGTCGTCGTGCCCTACGAGCTCGGGCTGCCGCCCGCCTTCGCCGTCGAGGACCTGCTGTCGCCCGCCGAGCGCTACGACTGGCTGATCGGGCGCAACTACGTGCGCCTGGATCCCGGCTACCGCGCGGCGCACATCTTCCGGGCGGTCGCGCGGTGAGCGTCGACTCCAGCCAGAGCGCCGCCGGCCACCAGCGCTGGTTCGAGTCCAACCCGCTGTGGTTCAAGAGCGCCGTCTTCTACCAGGTGCTGCTGCGCGGGTTCATGGACGGCAACGGCGACGGGTCACGGCGACATCGTCGGCCTGCGCGAGAAGCTCGACTACCTGCAGTGGCTGGGCGTCGACTGCATCTGGATCATGCCGTTCTACCCGTCGCCGTTGCGCGACGGCGGCTACGACGTCAGCGACTTCACCAACATCGACCCGGTCTACGGGACGGTGGAGGAGTTCCACGGGCTGCTGGAGGACGCCCACGAGCGCGGCATGCGCGTGATCATCGACGTGATCATGAACCACACGTCGACCGATCACCCGTGGTTTCAGGCCGCGCGCAACGCGCCGCCCGGCAGCCCCGAGCGCGACTTCTACGTGTGGTCGGACACGCCGCAGCAGTGGCAGGACGCGCGCATCATCTTCCTGGACACCGAGACCTCCAACTGGGCCTGGGACGAGCAGGCGCAGGCCTACTACTGGCACCGCTTCTACAGCCACCAGCCCGACCTGAACTTCCGCAACCCGGCGGTCGGCGACGCGATGATCGAGGTCCTGCGCTTCTGGCTGGACCTGGGCATCGACGGCTTTCGCCTGGACGCCGTGCCGTACCTGTACGAGGCCGACGGCACCAACGGGGAGAACCTGCCCGAGACCCACGAGTTCCTCAAGCGCGTGCGCCTGGAGGTGGACGAGAACTACCCCGACCGCGTCCTCCTGGCCGAGGCCAACCAGTGGCCCGGCGACGTGGTCGAGTACTTCGGCGACGGGGACGAGTGCCACATGGCCTTCCACTTCCCGGTCATGCCGCGCATGTTCATGGGCGTGCGTCGTGAGGACGCCACGCCGATCATCGAGATCCTCGAGCAGACGCCCGAGATCCCCGACAACTGCCAGTGGGGGCTGTTCCTGCGCAACCACGACGAGCTGACGCTGGAGATGGTCTCCGACGAGGACCGCGACTACATGTGGGACGAGTACGCCAAGGACCCGCGCATGAAGTCCAACCTCGGCATTCGCCGGCGCCTGGCGCCGCTGCTGGACGCCGGCCGCGACGAGATCGAGCTGCTGCACGCGATCCTCTTCAGCCTCCCGGGCAGCCCCGTCCTCTACTACGGTGACGAGATCTCGATGGGGGACAACGTCTATCTCGGCGACCGCGACGGCGTCCGGACGCCGATGCAGTGGACGGGCGATCGCAACGGAGGCTTCTCGCGCGCGGACTTCGCCCAGCTGTACGCGCCGCCGCTGATGGACCCCGTCTACGGCTTCCAGGCGATCAACGTCGAGGCGCAGCTGCGCACCTCCACCTCGTTGCTGCGCTGGCTGCGGCGCTTCGTCGCGCTGCGCAAGGAGCACCCGGTCTTCGGCCTGGGCACCTACGAGGCGCTGTCGACCTCCAACAGCAAGATCTTCGCCCACCTGCGCACCTTCCAGGACGACGTCGTGCTGTGCGTGCACAACCTGGCGCGCAGCGCGCAGGCCGTCGAGCTGGACCTCGGGCGCTACGAGGGCCGCTTCCCGGTCGAGATGCTGGGCCGCACGCGCTTCCCGCGCATCGGCGAGCTGTCCTATCTGCTGACGCTCGCCCCGCGCGGCTTCTACTGGTTCACGCTCGAGGACCTCGAGGGCGACCGAGAGGACGGGCCCGGTGACTGACCTGCGCGCGAGACTGCCCGAGGAGCAGCTGCAGGAGTGGCTGCCCGAGCAGCGCTGGTTCGCCTCCAAGACGCGCGACGTCGCCGAGATCCGCCTGGCCGACCTGCTCGAGCTCAGCGACGAGCCCGCCACCGCGATCGGCCTGGTCGAGGTGCGCTTCCAGGCCGGCACGCACGAGCTCTACCAGCTGCTGCTGGGCGCCGAGAACGGCGGCGTGGCGATGGACGCGCTGACCAGCCCGCGTCACGCCGCCGTGGTCTCGCGGCGTCTGCGCGAGCAGGCGGTGTGCGCCTCGGAGGCGGGCGCCGTGCACTTCTTCTGGGAGCTGGCCGACGTGCCCGCCGATCCGCCGTCGGTGCGGCCGATGGGCTTCGAGCAGTCCAACTCGACCATCGTCCTCGACGACCGCTACGCGCTGAAGGCCTTCCGCCGCCTGGAGCCGGGCAAGAACCCCGAGCTGGAGATGCTGCGCTTCCTGTCGGCGCGCGAGTACTCCAACATCGCCGCCCTGGCCGGCTGGTACGAGCTGCGCGGCGACACGCTGTCGACCACGCTGGGCATCGTCCAGGAGTTCGTGGCCGACGGCCGCGACGGCTGGGAGCTGGCGCTCGACGAGCTCGGCTCCGACCCCGATCGCTTCCTGGCGCGCGTGGAGGAGCTGGGCGGCGTGATCGGCCACATGCACGCGCTGCTGGGCTCCGACCCGACCGACCCCGACTTCGCCCCCGAGCCGTCCACGACGGAGGGCATGTCGCTGCTGACGGCGACGATCGACGAGGACATCGAGCGCATCTTCCTGCGCCTGCCCGAGGACCTGCCCGCCGTCGACGCCGTCCGCGGGCGCGGCGAGGAGATCCGCGACCGCCTGCAGATGATGTCCCATGCCGGCTCGGGCGGGCGGCTGATCCGCCACCACGGGGACCTGCACCTCGGCCAGACGCTGCGCACGTCGGAGCGCTGGGTGATCCTCGACTTCGAGGGCGAGCCCGCCCGGCCGCTGATCGAGCGCCGCCGCAAGCGCTCGCCGCTGCGTGACGTGGCCGGGATGCTGCGCTCGTTCGCCTACGTGGCCAGCGCCAGCGCGCTGCAGCGCGGCAACCCCGTTCCCGGCGATTGGGAGGAACGGGCGCGTCAGGCGTTCCTGGACGGGTACCTGTCCAGAGTGGAGACGAACCTGCTGCCGCCCGGCGACGCCGCCATCCGCTCCGTGTTGGGCATCTACGAGCTGGAGAAGGCCGTCTACGAGCTGCGCTACGAGCTCGACAACCGGCCCGACTGGGTGTCGATCCCGGTGGCCGGCATCGAGCGCATCCTCGGGGAGGAGATCCAGTGACCGCGAAGGTCGACGCCCTCGTCGAGGGCCGCACCGCCGATCCGCATGGCGTCCTCGGCGCCCACCACGCAAAGAGCGGGGTGAAGGTCCGCGCCTACCGGCCCGAGGCCAAGGCGGTCAGCGTGATCGTCAACGGCCACGAGCCGATCAAGCTCAAGCGCTGCCACCCGGCTGGCGTGTTCGAGGGCACCGTCAAGGGCGCCGAGCTGCCGCTGGCCTACGAGCTGGAGGTCGCCTACCCGGACGGCAACGCGTTCCGCATCCAGGACCCCTATCGCTTCGGGCCCACGATCGGGGAGCTCGATCTGCATCTGGCCGGCGAGGGCCGCCACGAGGAGCTCTACGAGCGTCTCGGGGCCCATGTGCGCGAGCTGGACGGCGTCCGCGGCACGGCCTTCGCGGTGTGGGCGCCGGCCGCCGCCTCCGTCAGCGTCGTCGGCGACTTCAACTCGTGGGACGGCCGGCTGAACCCGATGCGCTCGATGGGGTCCTCGGGCATCTGGGAGGTCTTCCTCCCGGGCGTGGGCGCGGGCGCTCGCTACAAGTTCGAGATCCGCACGCAGACCGGCGAGCTGCGCCTGAAGGCCGATCCCGTCGCCTTCGCCGCCGAGGTCCCGCCCGACACCGCATCGGTCGTCTGGGAGCCCAAGCACGTGTGGAACGACGCCAAGTGGCTGGAGGAGCGCGCCGCGCGAGACCCCCAGCACGGGCCGATGTCGGTCTACGAGGTGCATCTGGGCTCGTGGCGGCTGAACCCGCTGGAGGGCAACCGGGAGCTGACCTACGAGGAGCTGGCCGACGAGCTGGCCGCCTACGTCACCGATCTCGGCTTCACGCACGTCGAGCTGCTGCCGGTGATGGCCTACCCGTTCAGCGGCTCGTGGGGCTACCAGGTCACCTCCTACTACGCGCCCACGCCGCGCTTCGGCACGCCCGACGACCTCCGCGCGTTCGTCGACCGCCTGCACGCCAACGGGCTCGGCGTGATCCTCGACTGGGTGCCCGCGCACTTCCCGCGCGACGACTGGGCCCTGGCCCGCTTCGACGGCACCGCGCTGTACGAGCACGCCGACCCGCGCCGCGGCAGCCACCCCGACTGGGGCACGCTGGTGTTCAACTTCGGGCGCAACGAGGTGCGCAACTTCCTGCTGGCCAACGCGCTGTTCTGGCTGCGCGAGTACCACGTCGACGGACTGCGCGTCGACGCGGTCGCCTCGATGCTGTACCTCGACTACTCGCGCGAGGAGGGCCAGTGGATCCCCAACCAGTTCGGCGGGCGCGAGGATCTGGAGGCGGTCGCCTTCCTCAAGCAGATGAACGAGGTGGTCCACGGCCGCGAGCCGGGCGTCATCTCCGCCGCGGAGGAGTCGACCGCCTGGCCGGGCGTCTCGCGGCCCACCTACGTCGGCGGGCTGGGCTTCGGCTTCAAGTGGAACATGGGCTGGATGCACGACACGCTGGGCTACTTCCAGCAGGAGCCGATCCACCGCCGCTACCACCACCACGAGCTGACCTTCAGCCTCATGTACGCCTTCAGCGAGAACTTCGTGCTGCCGCTCAGCCACGACGAGGTGGTGCACGGCAAGGGCTCGCTGCTGAGCAAGATGCCGGGCGACAAGTGGCAGCAGCTGGCCAACCTGCGCTGCCTGTACGCCTACATGTGGGCCCACCCCGGCAAGAAGCTGCTGTTCATGGGCGGAGAGCTGGCCCAGGAGCAGGAGTGGAGCCACGAGCGGTCGCTGGACTGGCACCTGCTCGAGGATGCCGGCCATGCCGGCATGCAGTCGCTGGTGCGCGACCTCAACCACGTCTACCGCGACCAGCCGGCGCTGTGGGAGCGTGACTTCGAGGGCGAGGGCTTCTGGTGGCTGGAGGCCAACGACGCCGATCGCAACGTGGTCGCCTTCGGCCGCCAGGGCCTGGACGGCGACACCCAGCTGGTGTGCGTGTGCAACCTGTCGCCCGTCCCGCGCGAGGGCTACCGGGTGGGCCTGCCCAGCCGGGACGCTGGCAGGAGGTGCTCAACACCGACGCCTCGCAGTACGGCGGCTCGGGCATGGGCAACCTCGGCGGCGTGGACGCGGAGGAGACGCGCTGGCACGACCAGCCGTATTCGGCCAAGCTGACGCTTCCGCCGCTGGCCGTTCTGTGGTTGGTTGCACAGAAGTGAGCGACCGACACGACCTGCCGTTCCGCCGCCCGCTCGGCGCGACGCCCCTGGGCGATCGGCGCACGCACGTGCGCGTGTGGGCGCCCAACGCCGGCGAGGTGGCCGTGCGCGTCGCCCGCCGCGGCGACCACCCGCTGACCGACGAGGGCTACGGCACGTGGGCCGGTGAGGTGCCGGCCGGCAGCGGCGACGACTACTGGATCCTGCTGGACGGGCGGCGCGCTGCCCGATCCGTGCACGCGCTGGCAGCCGCGCGGGCTGCGCGGCCCCAGCCGGGTGTGGGACCCGGCCGGCTTTGACTGGAGCGACGACGCCTGGCGCCCGCCGCCGCTGTCGGAGCTGGTCGTGCTAGAGATGCACGTCGGCACGTTCACGCCCGAGGGCACCTTCGACGCGGCGATCGAGCACCTCGCCGGCCTGGCCGAGCTGGGCATCACCGCGATCGAGGTGATGCCGGTCGCCGACTTCCCCGGCGAGCGCGGCTGGGGCTACGACGGCGTCTACCCGTGGGCCGCCCACCGCGCCTACGGCGGCCCGGAGGCGTTCGCCCGCTTCATCGACGCCGCCCATGCCCGCGGGATCGCGGTGATCCTCGACCTCGTCTACAACCACATCGGGGCCTCGGGCAACAAGGCGATGGCCGCGTTCGGGCCCTACTTCACCGACAAGTACTCGACGTTCTGGGGCGAGGCGATCAACTACGACGACACGGGCTGCGACGCGGTGCGCGAGTGGGCCTGCCAGTCGGCCGAGTACTGGGCCGGCCAGATGCACGTCGACGGGCTGCGCCTGGACGCCATCCACGCCATCTTCGACCAGGGCCCCGAGCACCTGGTGGCCGAGCTGACGCGCCGGGCGCACGCGGCGAGGGAGGGCGCGCTGGTGATCGCCGAGAGCGGGCTCAACGACCCGCGCGTCGTGCGGGATCACCGACATCGGCGGATGGGACTGCGACGCGGCCTGGGCCGACGACTTCCACCATGCGCTGCGCACGCTGGTCACCGACGAGCGCGAGGGCTACTACGCGGAGTTCGGCCGCGTCGCCGACCTGGCCAAGTGCTTCGAGCGCCCGTTCCTGCACGACGGCACCTGGTCGAGCTACCGGGGGCGCACGTTCGGCGCGCCCGCCGACGACCTGCCGCGGGCCGCGTTCGTCGTCTTCGACCAGGATCACGACCAGGTCGGCAACCGCGCGTTCGGCGATCGACTGCCCGCCGCGGCGCGCCCGCTTGGCGCTTTCTGCGTGCTCCTGTCAGGGTTCACGCCCATGCTGTTCATGGGCGAGGAGTACGGCGAGGACGCGCCGTTCCAGTTCTTCACCGATCACATCGATCGCAAGATCGCCGACGCCACCCGCGACGGGCGCCGGCGCGAGTTCGCCGCCTTCGCGCAGTTCGCCGGCGAGGAGATCCCCGATCCGCAGGATCCGGCGACGTTCGAGCGCTCCAGGCTGTCGCGCCGCGCCGACCCCCAGCTGGCCGCGTTGTACGCGCAGCTGCTGGCCGTCCGGCGCGACGTCGTCGGCGAGGCGACGTGCCGCTTCGACGAGGACGCGCGCTGGCTGGTCGTGCGCCGCGGCGAGCACGAGCTGGCCATGAACTTCGGGCGCGAGGCCCAGGACGTGCCCGCCGAGGGAGAGCTCGTGCTCGCCACCACCGAGGCGACGCGGTCGCGACCCGGGCACGTCCGGTTGCCGGCGCTCAGCGGAGCGTTGCTGCGATGACGCAGGAGGTGTGGCCCGGGCGGCCGTTCCCGCTGGGCCCCACGTGGGACGGCGAGGGCACGAACTTCTCGCTGTTCTCCGAGCACGCCGAGCGCGTGGAGCTGTGCCTGTTCGACGCCGACGATGACGAGACGCGCATCGAGGTGCCCTACGTCACCGCCCACAACTTCCACTGCTACCTGCCCGGCATCGGCCCCGGCCAGCGGTACGGCTACCGCGTGCACGGGCCCTACAACCCGCACGAGGGGCTGCGCTTCAACCCCTACAAGCTGCTGATCGACCCCTACGCCAAGGGGATCGACGGCCCGGTGCGCTGGGATCGCGCCAACACGCTGCCCTACGTGCCCGACCCCGACAACCCCGACGCCGACCTGGAGTTCGACGACGAGGACTCCTCGCCGGCGATGCCGCGCGGCATCGTCGTCGACCCGCGCTTCGACTGGGAGGGCGACCGGCCGCCCAACCACCCCTGGTCGGAGACGGTCATCTACGAGGTGCACGTCAAGGGCTACACGCACACCCACCCGCACGTGCCCGATCACCTGCGCGGCACCTACGCGGGCCTGGCCTCCGACGAGGCGCTGCACCACCTCAAGGAGCTCGGCGTCACGGCGGTCGAGCTGCTGCCCATCCACCACATCGTCGACGAGTCGTTCCTCCACGAGCGCGGCCTGACCAACTACTGGGGCTACAGCTCCATCGGCTACTTCGCGCCCCATTCGATGTACGCCGCCGGCGGCTCGGGCGCCGAGGCGCTGCGCGAGTTCAAGGGGATGGTCAAGGCGCTGCACCGGGCCGGCATCGAGGTGATCCTCGATGTCGTCTACAACCACACCGCCGAGGGCAACCACCTGGGGCCCATGCTCGCCTTCAAGGGCGTCGACAACAGCGCCTACTACCGGCTGATGCCCGACGACCCGCGTCACTACATGGACTTCACCGGCACGGGCAACTCGCTCAACGTCGTGCACCCCAGCGTGCTGCGCCTGATCATGGACTCGCTGCGCTACTGGGTGACCGAGTGCCATGTCGACGGCTTCCGCTTCGACCTGGCCAGCGCCCTGGCCCGCGAGCTGTACGACGTCGACCGCCTGTCGGCGTTCTTCGACACCATCCACCAGGACCCGATCCTGTCGCAGACCAAGCTGATCGCCGAGCCGTGGGACGTCGGCCCGGGCGGCTACCAGGTCGGCAACTTCCCCGTGCTGTGGTCGGAGTGGAACGGCATCTACCGCGACACGGTGCGCGACTTCTGGCGCGGCCAGGCCAACGTCGGCGACTTCGCCGCCCGGCTGACCGGCTCGTCGGACCTCTACGAGGAGGACGGGCGCCTGCCGTTCTCCTCGATCAACTTCATCACCGCCCACGACGGCTTCACGCTGCGCGACCTGGTCACCTACAACGACAAGCACAACGAGGCCAACCTCGAGGACAACCGCGACGGCACCGACGACAACCGCTCGTGGAACTGCGGGGTGGAGGGGCCGACCGACGACGACGAGGTCAACAACCTGCGCATGCGCCAGCAGCGCAACTTCCTGGCCACCCTGATGCTGTCGATCGGCACGCCGATGCTGCTGGGCGGCGACGAGATGGGGCGCACCCAGCGCGGCAACAACAACGCCTGGTGCCAGGACTCCGACATCTCCTGGTTCGACTGGGACCTGGGCGAGGCGCGTCGCGAGATGCTGGCGTTCACCCGCCGCGTGATCGCCCTGCGCCGCGACCACGCCGCCTTCCGGCGCACGAAGTTCCTGGCCGGCCAGGACCTGGAGAACTCGGGCGTGCCCGACGCATGGTGGTTCCGGCCCGACGGTCGGCGCATGACCCAGCGCGACTGGAACCGCGAGGACGGCCACATCGTCGGCGTGTTCCTCAACGGCCAGGAGCTGCTTGAGGTCGACGACCATGGCCGCGACATCGACGACGACTCGTTCGTGCTGCTGTTCAACGCCCACTACGAGGACGTCACCTTCCGCCTGCCCAACGAGCGCTTCGGCGCGGTGTGGTGCACGGAGCTCTCGACCGCCGTCCCCGACGAGCCGGCGGGGGCGCGGCGCTTCGACGCGCGCGCCCGGGTGACCGTGCCGTCCCGTTCGCTGCTGGTGCTACGGCGCGACGAGTAGGGTAGTACCCCGCTTCGATGCGCGCCACCTACCGCCTGCAGCTGTCGCCCGAGCAGACCTTCGCCGACGTCGCGAGGCTCGTGCCCTACCTGCGCGACCTCGGGGTCTCGCATCTGTACCTGTCGCCGTCGCTCCAGGCGCGCAGCGGCTCCACCCACGGCTACGACGTCGTCGATCCCACGCGCGTGTCCGACGCGCTGGGCGGCGAGGCGGGGCTGCGGGCGCTGCGCGAGGCGGGCCTGGGGATCGTGCTGGACATCGTCCCCAACCACATGGGCACCGGCGACGAGAACCGCTGGTGGAGCGACCCCGGCCTGCGCCGGCAGTTCTTCGACGTCGACGAGCAGACCGGCTTCTACCGGCGCTTCTTCGACATCGACGACCTGGCCGCCGTGCGCGAGGAGGACCCCGAGGTGTTCGAGGTCGTCCACGGCAAGGTGCTGGAGCTGCTGGCCGACGGCGTGCTGGACGGGCTGCGCGTCGATCATCCCGACGGCCTGGCCGACCCGGCCGGCTACCTGGCGCGCCTGCGCGAGCGGGGCGCGCAGCACGTGTGGGTCGAGAAGATCCTGCACCCCGGGGAGGAGCTGCGCGACTGGCCGGTCGACGGGACGGTCGGCTACGAGTTCCTCAACGACGTGCAGGGCGTGTTCGTCGATCGCGCGGCCGAGGGGTTCTTCACCGACCTGTACGCCGAGCTGACGGGGGAGACGCGTCCCTTCGAGCAGGTCGCGCTGGAGGCCCAGCTGGAGCAGGCCACGACCACCTTCGCGCGCGAGGTCGAGCGCCTGGAGCGCGTGCACGCGCTGCCGGGCATCGCCGAGGGGCTGGCGCGCCTGCCGATCTACCGCACCTACGTCGAGCCCTGGAGCCGCCGCGTCGAGGAGGTCGACCGCCAGGCGATCGCCGCGGCGGACATGCCCGAGGCGCTGGCCCGCGCCCTGACGCTCGACGACGAGGCACCGGCCGAGTTCGTCACGCGCTTCCAGCAGACCTCGCCGCCGGTGACCGCCAAGGGCATCGAGGACACCGCCTTCTACCGCTACCACCGCCTGGTCGCCCTCAACGAGGTGGGCGGGGACCCGGGCCGCTTCGGCGTGTCGATCGCCGACTTCCACGCCGGCAACGCGCAGCGCTCCGAGCGCTTCCCGCGCAACCTGCTGATCACCCAGACGCACGACACCAAGCGCGGCGGCGACGTGCGCGCGCGCATCGGCGCGCTGTCGTGGATCGGCGAGGAGTGGCGGGCACGGGTGCTGGCCTGGCGCGAGCTGAACGCGCCGCTGCGGACTTCGTCCCCACCCACCCTCGGCCCGGACCCCAACGAGGAGTACCTGCTCTACCAGACGCTGGTGGGCGCCTGGCCGATCGAGCCGCTGGAGCGCCTGGACGGCTATCTGGAGAAGGCGCTGCGCGAGGCCAAGGTCAACACCAACTGGGTGGACCAGAACCACGCCTGGGAGGACAGCGTCAAGGCGTTCGCCCGTGCGATCGTCGCCCACGAGCCGTTCCTGGCCGACTTCCGGCCCTTCCAGGCGCGCGTGGCCGAGCTGGGGGAGCGCTCGGCGCTGGGCCAGCTGCTGCTCAAGTACACCGTCCCGGGGCTGCCCGACACCTACCAGGGCGACGAGCTGCTGGCGCTCAACCTCGTCGACCCCGACAACCGCCGGCCGGTCGACTGGGCGGCCCGGCGCGCCGCGCTGGCGGCGCTCGCCGCGGGCCAGGCGCCGGCCGACTTCGCCCAGCGCAAGCTGTACCTGATCCACCGCGCCCTGTCGGTCCGCGACCGCCTCGCCGACGCCGGCTACACGCCGCTTCAGGCCCCCGACGGCGTCATCGCGTTCACCCGGGGCGACGGCGCGGCGGTCATCGTGCCGGTGCGTCCGGGGGCGCCGTGCGAGGCCGCGCTCCCCGACGGTGACTGGGTCGAGGTGCTCGAGCACCTCGACGGCCTGTCGCTGCTCGTGCGCCCCTGACGGCCGCACGTGCGCGACCTCGTGCATGGCCGACGCACCTGAGGTCGATCACGTCGTTTCGGAGAGGCCGCCGGGAGCAGGTGAGCCGATAGGGTTGGCCCCGCTTGAACGGTCGTGTTCTGATCCTGTCGTGGGAGTACCCGCCCGTCGTCGAGGGCGGGCTGGCGCGCCACGTGCGCAAGCTCAGCGAGGCGCTCGTCGCGCAGGGGGTCGAGGTGCACGTGCTCACGCGCGGCGACCGCCCCGCCGAGTTGCGCAACGGCGTGCGCGTGCATCGCGTGCCCGAGCCGCCGTTCCCGCGCGACCTGGACCGCTTCGTGGCCTGGGTGCGGTCGATGAACGCCGACATGCGCCGGGCCGGCGTCCAGCTCGCCGCCGAGCATGACTTCGACCTCGTCCATGGCCACGACTGGCTGGTGGCGCGCGCCGCCGCCGCGCTGGCCGATCGCCTCGACGTCCCCTTCCTGACCACCGTCCACGCCACCGAGCACGGTCGCCACCAGGGTTGGGTCGACAAGCCGCCGCAGTCGACGATCCACGCCACCGAGCGCTGGATGGCCCGCCGCGCCGACGCGATCGTCACCTGCTCGCACTACATGCGCGGCCACGTGGCCGACGTGTTCGGCGTCGACGAGGCGCAGATCAGCGTGATCCCCAACGGCATCGACCCCGGCGACCTGCAGCCCGTCGGCGATCTCGCGGCGCTGCGCGCGCAGTACGCGCAGCCCGACGAGCGCCTGCTGCTGCTCGTCGGCCGCCTCGTCTACGAGAAGGGCTTCCAGTACGCGCTGGAGGCGCTGCCGTCCGTCATCCGCACGGTGCCGGACCTGCGCTTCGTGGTGGCCGGCTCGGGCACCCACGAGCAGGAGCTCAGGCGCCAGGCGACCGCGCTGGGCCTGGACGCCCACGGGACGTTCGCCGGCTGGATCGGCGACGACGTGCTGCACTCGCTGTACCGGATCGCCGACCTCACGGTGGTGCCGTCGCTGTACGAGCCGTTCGGCCTGGTCGCCCTGGAGGCGATGGCCAGCGGCTGCCCGTGCATCGTGGCCAACACCGGTGGGCTGGCCGAGGTCGTCCCCTCCGACGACGTGGCACTGCGCTTCCGCAGCCGCGACCCGCGCTCGCTGGGGCGGATGATGGTCAAGCTGCTGACCGACGACGAGCTGCGCGACCGCCTGGTCACCCAGGCCTCCGAGCACGTGCTGCGCTTCGACTGGAACGACGTCGCGCGCCAGACGCGCACGGTCTACGACGCGCTGCGCGCCACCGCTGACAGCGAGGCGAGGATCTCCTCGTAGCGAGCGGGGGCCAGCACGTGGCCCTCGCCCTCCAGCGCTCCCACCTGCGCGTGCGCCGTCGCCTCGGCCAACCGCACCACCCATGGCGCCGGCACGAGCGTGTCGGCGCTGCCCTGCCACAGGCGGATCGGCTGGCGCAGCCCCTCGAGCGCCAGCCCCCACGGCGCGTCCATGACCCGGTAGTCGTCGACGACGCCGGCCGGCTGGGCCAGCCCCTCGGCCTGGCCTGCGGTCCAGGCGTCCGGGTCGGCGCGGATGACCGCCGCCGACGCCCCGTCCAGCGCACGCGCCGTCGCCTCGGCCGCTCGTGCCGGCAGGCGCCGCGCGGCCAGGCCCATGGCGGCGACCGCCGTGCGCGCGGCCCACGGGGCGCGCCGCGACAGGGCCATCAGCCGCCGGTCCAGCCGGTTGAGCTGGGCGCGCATCCCCGGCCAGTCGGCGGGGATCGGGCAGCCGATCGTCGCCGCGCCGCTGACGCGGTCGCCGAGCAGCCCGGCGCAGGCCAGCGCGTACGGTCCGCCCAGCGACCAGCCCAGGACGGCGAAGCGCCCGACGCCGGCCGCGTCGGCCAGGGCGGCCACGTCGGCGGGCCAGTCGACCAGCCGCCGGCCGGGTTGGCGCTGCGAGCCTCCGATCCCGGGCCGGTCGGGCGCCAGCAGGCGCACGCCGGTCGCACGCGCCGCACCGTCCAGGGCGCGCGCGTCCAGGCGGCAGCGCAGGCCGCCGTGGTGGTAGACGACGGGCAGGCCATCGGGATCGCCGACGTCCTCGTAGGCCAGCCGCCGTCCGTGCGCAAGGAAGACCGTCGCCACGTCCCGACGCTATCGTCAACCCGCGATGAAGACGACCGTCACCGAGCTGCCCGAGTCCCGCGTCCGTCTCGAAGCGGAGGTCCCGCCCGAGGTCGTCGAGCGCGAGCTCGCCAAGGCCGCCCGCCAGTTCGGGCGCGAGATGCGCATCCCCGGCTTCCGCAAGGGCAAGGTGCCCCCGCCGGTGGTCATCCGCCGTGTGGGCCGCGAGGCCGTGCTGGACGAGGCCGTGCGCGAGTCGCTGGGCCGCTGGTACGCCGACGCGATCGGCGAGGCGAAGATCCACACGGTCGGCGACCCCGACGTGCAGCTGCCCGAGGCGCTGCCCAGCGAGGGCGAGCCCTACACCTTCACCGTCGAGATCGGCGTGCGCCCGCAGGCGACCCTGGGCGCCTACAAGGGCGTCGAGGTCGGCCGTCGCGAGCCGGAGGCCACCGACGAGCAGATCGACGCCGAGCTGGAGCAGCTGCGCGAGCGCGCCGCGCGCCTGGACACCGTCGAACGAGCCGCCGCCGAGGGCGACTTCGTGGTCATGGACTACGTCGGCTCGATCGACGGCGAGGAGTTCGAGGGCGGCGCCGGCCGCGACCAGATGATCGAGCTCGGCTCCGGCCGGCTGATCCCCGGCTTCGAGGAGCAGCTGGTCGGCCACAGCGCCGGCGACGAGGTCACGGTCAAGCTCAGCTTCCCCGACGAATACGGTGCCGAGCACCTGGCCGGCAAGGACGCGGAGTTCGCGGTCACGATCAAGGAGATCAAGGCGAAGGTCCTGCCCGAGCTCGACGACGACTTCGCCGTCGACCAGGCCGGCTTCGACAGCCTCCAGGAGCTGCGCGAGGACATCGCCGCCAAGCTGCGCGAGGCCGACGAGCAGGCCGTCGAGCAGGCCTTCCGCGAGGCGGTGATCGACGCGGTCGTGGCCGAGGCCACCGTCGACGTGCCCGACTCGCTGGTGGAGGCACGCGCCCGCGAGCTGTGGGACCGCATGATCCATTCGCTGTCGCATCAGCGGATCTCCAAGGAGATGTACCTCCAGATGGCGGGCAAGACCGAGGAGGAGCTGCTGGAGGAGGCCAAGCCGGAGGCCGAGACCGCGCTGCGCCGCGAGGCCGTGCTGGCCGCCGTCATCGCCGCCGAGGACATCGAGCCCTCCGACGGCGACATCCTCGACGCGCTGCAGTCCTCGGCCGCTCGAGAGAACGTCAAGCCCGAGAAGCTGCGCGACCAGCTCGCGTCGGCCGGGCGCCTGGACGAGCTCAAGGAGGACCTGGCCGCCCGCCGGGCCGCCGACCTGCTCGTCGAGGAGGCCCAGGCGATCAGCGTCGAGCAGGCGCAGGCGCGTGACAAGCTGTGGACGCCCGACAAGGAGCCGGCCTCCGAGGGCACGCCGCAGATCTGGACGCCCGGCGGCTGACGAACCGGCGGCGGATGTCGTAAAGGCCAGCGGGCCGCGGACGACCACTCGGTAGACTCACGCAGCAGGCGCCGGGGAGGATCGCCCCGGTTCGGAGCGAATCGAAGCGAGGATCATGAGTCCACTTGTCCCCATGGTGGTCGAGCAGACGTCGAGAGGCGAGCGCGCCTTCGACATCTACTCGCGCCTCCTCAACGAGCGCATCATCTTCCTGGGGACTCCGGTGGACGATCAGATCGCCAACCTGATCGTGGCCCAGCTTCTGCACCTGGAGTCCGAGGACCCCGAGAAGGACATCTCGATCTACATCAACTCGCCGGGCGGCTCGGTCTACGCGGGCCTGGCCATCTACGACACGATGCAGTTCATCAAGCCCGACGTGCAGACGATCTGCGTCGGCATCGCGATGAGCATGGGCGCGCTGCTGCTGGCCGGTGGCGCGGAGGGCAAGCGGATGGCGCTGCCCAACGCGAAGATCCTCATCCACCAGGTGAGCTCCGGCTTCCAGGGCCAGGCGACCGACATCGAGATCCACGCGCGGGAGATCATCGACATCCGCCAGCGCCTCGACCACATCATCGCCAAGCACACCGGGCAGAGCTACGAGAAGGTGTCCAAGGACACCGAGCGCGACTACTTCATGTCCTCCGAGGAGGCCAAGGAGTACGGCATCATCGACCGCGTCATCTCGGAGCACTAGGCTCACGTAACCGGGGAACGCTGGCGACGACGGATCCATGGCCCGACCGACCGACTCCAACGAGCAGCTCCTGTGCAGCTTCTGCGGCAAGTCGCAGCGCCAGGTCAAGAAGCTGATTGCCGGGCCCGGCGTCTACATCTGCGATGAGTGCATCGATCTCTGCAACGAGATCATCGACGAGGAGCTGACCGCCCCGCCGTCGTTCGACATCGAGAACCTGCCCAAGCCGCGCGAGATCTGGGACGTCCTCAACGAGTACGTGGTGGGCCAGGAGCCGGCCAAGCGCACGCTCAGCGTGGCCGTCTACAACCACTACAAGCGCGTGCAGATGATGCAGGTCGAGGACTCCGACATCGAGCTGCAGAAGTCGAACATCCTGCTGCTCGGGCCGACCGGCTGCGGCAAGACGCTGCTGGCCCAGACGCTGGCGCGGATCCTCAACGTCCCGTTCGCGATCGCCGACGCCACGGCGCTGACCGAGGCCGGCTACGTCGGCGAGGATGTCGAGAACATCCTGCTCAAGCTGATCCAGGCCGCCGACTACGACGTCAAGAAGGCCGAGACCGGGATCATCTACATCGACGAGATCGACAAGATCGCCCGCAAGGCCGACAACCCGTCGATCACCCGCGACGTGTCGGGCGAGGGCGTCCAGCAGGCGCTGCTGAAGATCCTCGAGGGCACGACCGCCTCGGTGCCGCCGCAGGGCGGGCGCAAGCACCCCCACCAGGAGTTCCTGTCGATCGACACCACGAACATCCTGTTCATCTGCGGCGGGGCGTTCGCCAACCTCGACAAGGTCATCGAGCGGCGCATCGGCCACAAGGGCATCGGCTTCGCCACGGCGATCCAGCAGGCTGCGCCCAAGGACACCGGCGAGGTGTTCGAGCACTGCCTGCCCGAGGACCTCGTCAACTACGGCCTGATCCCCGAGTTCATCGGCCGCCTGCCCGTCGTCAGCGCCGTCCACCAGCTGTCGCGCGAGGACCTGATCACGATCCTCACCGAGCCGCGCAACGCGCTGGCCAAGCAGTTCCAGCGCTTCTTCCACTTCGACAACATCGAGCTGGTGTTCAGCGACGAGGCGCTCGGCGCGATCGCCGACAAGGCGCTGGAGCGCGAGACCGGCGCCCGCGGACTGCGCTCGATCATCGAGGAGATCCTGCTCGACGTGCAGTTCGAGCTGCCCTCGCGCCGCGACGTGAAGAAGTGCGTGGTGACCAAGGAGACCGTCAGCTCCGGGCGCCCGCCCACGCTCGTCACCGAGGCGGCCGACGAGGACGATGGCGAGCGCGACGTCGCCTCCGCATAGCTCTCGCGTGGCGTCCAAGCTGTCCGCGGTCAAGAAGGTCCCGTGGCTGCTCATCTTCGAGCTGGCCCGCCTCACGCACGGTCATGTGATGGACCGCACCTCGCCGACCGACCGGCGCCGGGTGATGGACCTCGTGCGCCGCTCCAAGGGCGACCCGCGCAAGCTGACCAAGCGTGAGCGCGACGACCTCCGGGCGATCGCCGAGAAGGTCGACGTCAAGCAGCTGGCGGCCGCGCTCAGCCCGGCGATGATGCGTAACCGCCTGCGCAAGTAGCGCGACCTACACTCCATCGCGCACATGAGCGACCTGGAGTCCCGTACCCGCTTCGAGCCCGACGAGGTCGAGCCGCGCATCACGCGGCGCTGGCTGGAATCGGGATTGTTTCACCCCGAGCCCGAGGGCACGCCCGACGAGAACTACTCGATCGCCATCCCGCCGCCGAACGTCACGGGCGCGCTGCACATGGGCCACGCGCTCAACGGCACGATCCAGGACTGCCTCATCCGCCTGGCCCGCATGGAGGGCAAGCGCACCAAGTGGATCCTCGGCACCGACCACGCGGGGATCGCCACCCAGAAGCAGGTCGAGCAGCTGCTGGCCTCGGAGGGCACGTCGCGCCAGGAACTGGGCCGCGAGGCGTTCATCGAGCGGGTGTGGGAGTGGCGCGAGCAGTACGGCTCCACCATCGTCGAGCAGTTCAAGCGCCTGGGCGCCTCCTGCGACTACGACGACGAGCGCTTCACGCTGGACGAGGGCTACGCCGAGGCCGTGCTGCGGGTGTTCGTCGCGCTGTACGACAAGGGCCTCATCTATCGCGACAACCGCATGGTCAACTGGGACCCGGGGCTGCGCTCGGCGATCAGCGACCTGGAGGTCGAGGAGCGCGAGGTCACCGACACGCTGTACTCGATCGCCTACCCGCTGGAGGGCGGCGGCGAGCTGGTCGTGGCCACGGTGCGCCCCGAGACGATGCTGGCCGACACGGCGGTGGCGGTCAATCCCGAGGATGAGCGCTACCGCGACCTGATCGGGCGCACCGCGATCCTGCCCATCGTGGGCCGCCGCCTGCCGGTGATCGGCGACTCCTACGTGAAGACCGACTTCGGCACCGGGGTGCTGAAGATCACGCCGGGCCACGACCCCAACGACTTCGAGATCGGGCGCAAGCACGGGCTGGAGGAGATCACCGTGATCGGGGAGGACGGCCGACTGAACGCCGACGCTGGGGAGGGCTTCGCGGGGCTGGACGTGATGGAGGCGCGCGAGCGCGTCGTCGCCCAGCTGGAGGCCGAGGGCCTGATCCGAGCGCGCGAGGACTACGTCCATCAGGTGCCCTTCAGCCACCGCTCCGGCGAGCGCGTGGAGCCGCTCATCTCCCTGCAGTGGTTCATGCGCATGGAACCGCTGGCCGCGCCGGCCATCGACGCGGTCAAGGACGGGCGGGTGCGGTTCGTGCCCGAGCGCTGGGGCCGCGTGTACCAGCAGTGGATGGAGGAGATCCGCCCCTGGTGCATCTCGCGCCAGCTGTGGTGGGGCCATCAGATCCCCGTCTGGTACCGCGGCGAGTACGGACCCGACCAGGAGGTCCACTGCGGGCTGACCCCGCCGGAGGGCGAGGGCTGGGAGCGCGACCCCGACGTCCTCGACACCTGGTTCAGCTCGGCACTGTGGCCCTTCGCCACGCTCGGCTGGCCGCAGCAGACGCCGCAGCTGGGGGCCTTCTACCCGACCGACGTCAACTCGACGGCGCGCGACATCATCTTCCTGTGGGTGGCGCGCATGATCATGATGGGCCTGGAGTTCTGCGGGGAGGTCCCGTTCCGCGACGTCTACATCCACTCCGTCATCCAGGCCCCCGACGGGCGGCGCATGAGCAAGTCGCTGGGCACCGGCATCGACCCGCTCGAGGTGATCGACGCCCACGGCGCCGACGCGACGCGCTTCGGCCTGCTGGCCATGTCGTCGACCCAGGACGTGCGCTACAGCGCCGAGAAGGTCGAGCAGGGCCAGAAGCTGGCCAACAAGCTGTTCAACGCCTCGCGCTTCGTGCTGCTGCGCGTGGGCGAAGATGTGCCGGCGGCGGCGCGGGCGACCTCCGTGGAAGATCGCTGGATCCTGTCGCGCCTGCAGCGGGCCAAGCGCGCCACGCGCGAGGCGATCGAGGCCTACGAGTTCCATCGGGCCGCGCTGGGTCTGTACGACTTCGTCTTCGAGGAGCTGTGCGACCGCTACATCGAGCTGGTCAAGCCGCGCCTGGACGATCCCGATGTACAGGCCACGCTGCTGCACGTGCTGCGCGAGACGCTGGCCATGGCCCACCCGGTGATCCCGTTCGTGACCGAGGAGATCTGGTCCTATCTGCCGGGCGCCTCCGAGCAGGAGCTGTTGTGCGCGGCTCCCGTACCCGGAGGGCGACGACGCGCTGCTGGACGCCGATGCCGAGGCGGCGATCGAGCGCCAGTTCGCCACGGTGCAGGCGGTGCGCGCCTGGCGCCAGGCGGTCGGCGCCCCGCCCGGGCCGCGGCTGCCCGCGGCCATCCAGGGCGACTTCGACGGCATCCTCGACGGCATCCTGCTGCTCGCGCGCCTGGAGCGGTCCGACGCGCCCGCCGGCGACATCCCGCCGATCGCCGTGGCCGGGGGGACGATCACCATCCTGCCCAACCCGCACGTCGACCTCGACGCGCACGCCGAGCGCACCGAGCAGCAGCGCCGCACGTTGGAGTCGGAGATCAAGCGCGCCGAGGGCAAGCTGGCCAACGCCGGCTTCGTCGACAAGGCGCCGGCCGACGTGGTGCAGGCCGAGCGCGACAAGCTCGAGCGCCTGCGCCAGGAGCTGGACGAGCTGTGACCCCGGCGCCCCGCGCCGCAGGGACCCCCGGCCGCTGGAGCGAGCGCCAGGCCGAGGACTACCTGCTGGGCCTGGAGCTGTTCGGCATGCGGTTCGGGCTGGACCGCATGCGGCGGCTGCTGGTGGCGCTGGGCGAGCCGCAACAGCGCTTCGGCACGATCCACGTCGTCGGCACCAACGGCAAGTCGTCGACCGTGCGCATGACGGCGGCGATCCTCCAGCGCCACGGTCTGTCGACCGGGGCCTACCTGTCCCCGCACCTGGTGCGCTTCGGCGAGCGCGTGCGCATCGACGAGCACGATCTGTCGCCGGCGGCGTTCGCCGACGCGGTGCAGCGCGCGGCGCGTGCGGCGGCCAAGGTCGACCGCACGCTCGACGACGCCGACGACCGCGTCACGCAGTTCGAGGCGCTGACCGCGGCGGCCTACCGCGCGATGGCCGACGCGGGCGTCGACGCCGGCGTGATCGAGGCGGGGCTGGGCGGGCGCTGGGACGCGACCAACGTGATCGACTCGCGCGTCGCGGTGCTGACCAACGTCGGGCTGGAGCACACGCGCTGGCTGGGCCCGACGGTGCGCGACATCGCGCGCGAGAAGCTGGCCGTCGTGCGGCCGGGGTCGACCCTGGTGGTCGGCGCCGACCTGCATCCCGAGGCGCTGGACGAGGCGCTCAAGGCCGACGCGCGCCTGATTCAGGCTCCCGCCGACGCCCCCGGCGTCGAGCTGCTGGCCCGCGGCTCCTTCCAGCGGCGCAACTTCGCGTTGGCGCGCACCGCCGCCGAGGCCTACCTGGGCACGCTCGACGACGGCGCGGTGAGGGCCGCCGCGGCCGCGACGCGCGTGCCGGGCCGCTTCGAGCAGGTCGGCGACGACCCGCCGACGTTCCTGGACGGTGCCCACAACCCGGGCGGCATGGCGGCGCTGGCCGAGACGCTGCGCGACGAGCTGGCCGGACGGCCGCTGACGCTCGTGCTGTCGATCCTCGACGACAAGGATGCGGGCGAGATGCTGCGCGAGCTGGTGCCGCTGGCCCGCCGCGTGGTGGTCACCCGCAACGCCAACCCGCGCTCGCTGTCGCCGGCCACCTTGGACTCGCTGGCGCGCCAGGTCGGCGCATCCGAGGTGCTGGCCGACGCCGACCCGCTGCGGGCGCTGGCGGCCGCTCGCGCGGCCGCGGCCGGCGAGGGCGGCGTCGTGCTCGTCACCGGCTCGATCTACCTGATCGCCGACCTGCTGCGCACCGACCGCGACCGGCCGGGGTCGCGCCTGTGAACGACGACCGCGGGCCGTCGATGCTGGGCGCGATCGCCATCGTCGCGATCGGCGTGGCCCTGATCATCCTCGTCTTCTTCGCGATCGGCTATGGCTTCGGGCGTCTGTTCCTCTAGAGATCCCACCCGCCTGGAAGGTGCTGGCCGGCCGGGGGCGAATTCCGCTTGCGACAGGCGGTGGCGCGGGTGCTCTGCCGCTGCGACCGCGTACCCTTCGTGACCATGCTCGCCGTCTTCGGGATCAACAACGACGCCGTGAACCTCGCGGTCAACCTGCTGATCCTCTTTCTCGCGGTCATCTACCTGGCCCTGATCTACTGGACGTTCGCGGACGCCCGCCGGCGCATCGAGGACAAGATGCTGGTCCTCTGCGCGACCGCCGCGAGCCTGTTCCCGTTCGTGGGGACGATCGTCTACATGATCGTGCGCCCGCCCGAGTTCCTCGACGACGTGCGCGAGCGCGAGCTGGAGATCCAGGCGGCCGAGGCGCGACTGCACGAGCTCGACCACCAGCTGTGCCCGCACTGCGACTATCCGGTCAAGGGCGACTTCATCCGCTGCCCCAGCTGCCTGCGCCGGCTCAAGGACCCGTGCGTCAACTGCCAGCGCCCGCTGGATCCGGCGTGGCCGATCTGCCCGTACTGCGAGACCGAGGTCCCCGGGGCGGCCGAGCCGACCACGAGCCGCCGCCGCCGTCGCCGCCGCCAGGAGGAAGAGTCCTACTCCTCCGACCTGGGCGAGACAGCGGCGTTCGACATCCACTCCGAGTCCTAGCCACGGCGGCCGCACTATCGTGCGGCGGCGTCCGAACCCCGACACCGACCCAGGAGAACCCGTGGCCGACCGCACCCTCATCCTGGTCAAGCCCGACGCCTTCGCGCGCGGCCTGACCGGCGAGATCATCTCGCGCTTCGAGCGCAAGGGCCTCAAGCTCGTCGCGCTCGAGCTGCAGCAGCTCGACGAGGCGACCGCCAAGCAGCACTACGCCGAGCACGAGGGCAAGCCGTTCTTCGGCGAGCTGGTCGACTTCATCACCTCCGGGCCGCTGGTGGCGATGGTGCTCGAGGGCCAGGACGCCGTGAAGGCCGCCCGCCAGGTGATCGGCGCGACCAACCCGCTGGAGGCCGCGACCGGCTCGATCCGCGGCGACTTCGCCATCGAGGTCGGCCAGAACATGGTGCACGGCTCCGACGCGGCCGAGTCGGCGGCGCGCGAGGCGGCGCTGTTCTTCCCCAGCCTCTGATACTGGCGTCGCGGAGCCCTCAGCGCTCCGCGATCCTGGAGCAGCTGGGCGTGCCCTTCGAGGTGCGCCCATCCGACGCGCGGGAGCTGTCCGAGGGCGACCCGCACGTGGTCGCCCTCGAGAACGCCCGGCGCAAGCATGCGGCCACCGAGGCGTGCCCAGGAGAGCACGTGCTGGCCGTCGACACGCTCGTCGCGCTCGACGGGATCATCTACGGCAAGCCCGACGACGCCGAGCATGCGCGCGTCACGCTGGCCAGCCTGTCGGGGCGCACCCACGAGGTGATCTCGGGCATCGTCCTTGGCGAGCGCGCCACCGTGGCGGTCACGAAGGTCACCTTCCGGGCGCTCGACGATGCGCTGCTGGACTGGTACCTGGCCACGGGCGAGTGGCGCGAGCGGGCCGGGGGCTACGCGATCCAGGGCCGCGGCGCCGCGCTGGTGCGGGGGATCGAGGGCGACTACCTGAACGTCGTCGGGCTGCCCGTGGCCGCCTTGTTCGACCTGATGGAATCCAGCGCTTTTCGCCCCTGAGCGCGCTGGACCCTCCGCTACACTGCGACCGGACGCGGCCCTCCGTGGCGCCCCTTCCGCGCCGCGTCCGCACTCCTCGATTTCATGGGCTTTTTCAGCTATCTCACCGGCTTCGGTGGTCGCGACATGGCGGTCGACCTGGGCACGGCCAACACCCTGGTCTACGTGCGCGGGCGCGGCATCGTGCTGTCCGAGCCCAGCGTGGTGGCCATCGATCAGCGCACCGGCGAGGTGCATGCCGTCGGCATCGAGGCCAAGCGCATGCTCGGTCGCACCCCCGGAACGATCACCGCCATCCGTCCGCTCAAGGACGGCGTGATCGCCGACTTCGAGGTCACCGAGGAGATGCTGCGCCACTTCATCCAGAAGGTGCACCAGAACCGCTGGGCGCATCCCCGGGTCGTCGTGTGTGTTCCCTCCGGGGTGACCGGCGTGGAGAAGCGCGCGGTGGAGGAGGCCTGCCTGTCGGCCGGCGCCCGCACCGCCTACCTGATCGAGGAGCCGATGGCCGCGGCGATCGGCGCCGGCCTGCCCGTCGGGGAGCCGACCGGGTCGATGGTCGTCGACATCGGCGGCGGCACCAGCGAGGTCGCCGTCATCTCGCTGGGCGGCATCGTCGTGTCCAAGTCGATCCGCGTCGGCGGCGACGAGCTCGACGAGGCGATCATCAACTACGCCAAGCGCGAGTACAAGCTGCTGATCGGCCAGCAGACCGCCGAGGAGCTCAAGCTGGAGATCGGATCCGCCTTCCCGATGGAGGAGGAGGTCCAGGCCGAGATCCGCGGTCGCGACATGGTCTCCGGCCTGCCCAAGACCGTCGTGCTGACCAGCGAGGAGATCCGCCAGGCCCTGGAGGAGCCGATCTCGCAGATCCTCGAGGCGGTCAAGGAGACGCTGGACCGCACCCCTCCCGAGCTGGCATCCGACATCATGGATCGCGGCATCATGCTTGCCGGGGGCGGTTCCCTGCTCCAAGGGCTGGACGACCGCCTCCGTGAGGAGACCCAGATGCCGGCGCACCTGGCCGAGTCGCCGCTGACCTGTGTCGCGGTCGGATCGGGCCGGTCGCTGGAGGAGTTCGAAGTCATCCATCGCGCCAACAAGAATTCCCGCAACCGCCGCCGGCGCCCATGAGTGAGGTGCTGCCGATGGCGTGCGGTCGCGACGACGTGGAGAAGCCTTCGCCGTGTACGACAAGTCGGTGCGCCGGCGACGAGCAGTGCTCATTCTGCTCGTCGTCTGCTCCCTGATACTCCTCACCGCGTACTTCGGTGAATCCCAGAGCAGCCCGCTGCACAGCGTGCAGCGGGGCTTCCTGCAGGTCGTCTCGCCGATCCAGGACGGCGCCAGCCGGGCGCTGAAGCCCGTGCGCGACCTGTTCGGGTGGTTCGGCGACACGCTGGACGCCAAGAAGGAGCGCGACGAGCTGCGCAAGGAGCTCGACCAGACGCGCAAGGAGGCGATCGCCAACGAGGCGGCCGCCCGCGAGGCCGTCCAGCTGCGCAAGCTCGTCGGCCTGGACCAGGAGCTGGGCACCGACCAGATGGGTCCGGTCGCCGCGCGGGTGATCACGCGCTCGCCGACGCTGTGGTACTCGACCGTCTCGATCAACAAGGGCACCTCCAGCGGGGTGCGCGTCGACCAGCCGGTCATCAACGGCGACGGGCTGGTGGGGACGATCACCTCCGCCACCGGCAACGCGGCGATCGTGACGCTCATCACCGACCACACCAGCGGCGTCTCGTCGGTCATCAACGAGAGCGGCGTGGCCGGCGTGGTCGAGCCGGCGGTCGGCAAGCCCGACGACCTGCTGATGCAGTACATCCGCCGCGGGGACCGCATCGAGAAGGGCCAGACCGTCGTCACCGCCGGGTCCACCTCGCAGCGCTACGAGTCGCTGTTCCCGCCCGGGATCCCGGTCGGCACGGTCAGCCGCGTCGACGACACCGAGCTGGACGTCTACCAGCGCGTGCACGTCAAGCCGTTCGCCCAGCTGCGCCGCCTGGACGTCGTGCAGGTGCTGACCAAGCCGCAGGGCGGCGGGGGGGCGGGCGGCTGATGCCGACGCCCCACAGCAAGCTCGCGCTGCGCATCGTGCTGCTCGCCCTGGTGTCGGTGCTGCTGGAGATCGTCGCGGTCTCGCAGATCTCGATCTTCGGGGTCAGCGCCGACCTGACCCCGCTCGTGGTGGCCTCCATCGGCCTGCTCGTCGGATCGGTGCCCGGAGCCGCCGCCGGCTTCGGGATGGGCCTGTTCATCGACCTGGCGCTCGTGCAGACGCTCGGGGTCAACTCCCTGATCTACACGCTGATCGGCTACGGCGCCGGGCGCCTGCGCGAGCTGCGCGACCCCCAGGGGGCGCTCGTGCCGATCGCCGCCGGCGCCGCCGCGACCGCCGTCGCCACGATCGGCTACTCGATCGTCCAGTTCCTGCTCGGCGTCGATGCGCCCGTCAGCTGGCTGCTGCTGCGTGACATCCTGACGACCATCGTCATCAACACGATCCTCGCCGCGCCCGTCTTCGCCATCGTGCGGCGCATCCTTGTCGGCGCGCTGCCCGACGACCCCGCCCGCCGCCGCCGCCGTGCCTACACCACCGGCGGCCTGTCCCCGCTGTCGCGCGCATGATGATGAACAGCGGACCCACGCTGCCCGAGGGGCGCACGCCGATCACGCCGCAGCTGGCCCTGCGCGTCGCCGTGCTGGGCGGCATCGCGCTGGCGCTGTTCGCGATCGTCTTCTTCCGCCTGTGGTTCCTGCAGGTGCTCAGCGGCGACGAGTACGTCTCCCAGGCCAACGACAACCGCGTGCGCTCGGTGCGCATCCAGGCGCCGCGCGGCGACATCACCGACCGCAACGGCACGGTGCTGGTCAGCAACCGCCAGGCCACCGTCGTGCAGCTCGAGCCGGGCAAGCTGCCCAAGGACCACGCGCGCCTCAAGGCGCTCTACACGCGCCTGGGCCAGGTCCTGCGGATGGACCCGATCGAGATCTCGCGCGAGGTCAACCGCCAGCGGCGGCTGCTGCCCTACGCCAACGTGACGCTCGACGTCGACGCCCCGCGCACCGTGCTCAACTACCTGCAGGAGCGCAAGCGCGACTTCCCGGCGGTCACCGTCACCGACCAGTACCTGCGCCAGTACCCGCGCGGCGAGCTGGCCGCCCACCTGCTGGGCACCGTCGGGCAGATCAACCCCGACCAGCTCAAGGAGAAGCGCTACAAGGGCGTGCAGCAGGGCACGGTCGTGGGCCAGAGCGGCATCGAGTGGGAGTACGACCGCTACCTGCGCGGCCACGACGGCGCGCAGCTGCTGCAGATCGACTCGATGGGCGGCTACAAGGGCGAGCTGCGCCGTCGCCAGCCGGTCGCGGGCGAGAACCTGCGCCTGTCGATCGACCTGGGCCTGGAGAAGGCCGGCCAGCAGGCCGTCGAGACCGCCGGCGGCGGCCAGCCGGGAGCGTTCGTCGCGCTGGATCCCAGCAACGGACAGATCCTGGCCATGGGCTCCTATCCGTCGTTCGACCCGTCGGTCTTCGCCAAGCCGATCAGCGAGTCCAAGTACAAGGCGCTGAACTCCGAGACCAACGGCGCGCCGCTGTTCGACCGCGCGATCGCCGGCCTGTATCCGACCGGCTCGACGTTCAAGCCGATCACCGCGCTGGCCGCGCTGGACAAGGGCGTCATCACGCCCGAGACGGTCATCAACGACACCGGCTGCTTGAAGATCGGCTTCACCGAATTCTGCTCGCCGGGGGATCGCGGCGCCGGACCGGTCAGCCTGGTGCCGGCGATCAAGGTCTCCTCCGACGTCTTCTTCTACACGATGGGCCAGCGGCTCAACGGGCTGGCCGGCCAGCCGCTGCAGAAGACGGCCGAGCGGCTCGGCCTGGGCCACAAGCCCGACATCGACCTGCCCGGCGCCCAGCCGGGGACCGTCCCCGACCGCGCCTGGCGCGCCGAGCGCGGCAAGCTGGAGAAGCAGTGCGAGCGCAAGCGCCACGTCGACTTCTGCGGCATCTCCGACGGGCGGCCGTGGTCGACCGGCGACAACGTCAACCTCGCGGTCGGCCAGGGCGACCTGCAGGCCTCGCCGCTGCAGATGGCGATCGCCTACGCAGCCATCGAGAACGACGGCAAGATCATCAGCCCGCACCTGGGCCTCGGCGTCGAGGACTCCGACGGCGGCCTGGTGCAGGAGATCGACCCGCCCAGCGCGCATTCGATCAAGATGTCCTCGACGGCGCGTGACGCGATCATGACCGGCCTGCACGAGGCGGCCTCCGAGCCCGGCGGCACGTCGGCCGACGTGTTCGCCGGCTGGGACCAGAGCCGCTACCCGGTGTACGGCAAGACCGGCACCGCCGAGCGCGGCAACGGCCGGCCCGACCAGTCGTGGTATGTCTGCTTCGTGCCCGACAAGGACAAGCCGATCGTCGTCGCCGTGACGATCGAGGGCGGCGGCTGGGGCGCCACCAGCGCCGCGCCCGCCGCGCGCCAGATCCTCTCGCAGTGGTTCTACGGCCACCGTGGCGAGTTCGTCCGCGGGGAGTCGCACACCAAGTGAGCGCGACCGCCGGCCCGATGCGCGAGCGCCCACAGCCGACCGCCTCCAGCGGCGGCGGCCTGCTGTCGCTGCGCCTGCCCTTCGACCCGCTGCTGCTGGCCGCCACCGTCGGTCTGCTGATCTGCTCGCTGATCACCATCAAGGGCGCCACCGCCGACGACATCACGGGCGCGCCCGACTACTACGTCACCCGCCAGGCGATCTTCGCCGGCGTCGGCGTGGTGTTGATGCTGGCGGTGGGCCAGGTCGACATCTCGCGCTTCCGCGAGCTGACGTGGGGGCTGTACGGGCTGCTGATCTTCCTGATCCTGGTCAACATCCCGCTGGGCAGCAGCCAGAACGGCGCCGAGTTGTCGATCCACCTGCCGGGCGGCTTCAGCTTTCAGTCCTCCGAGTTCGGCAAGGTGCTGCTGATCCTGGCCCTGTCCGGATTCATCGTCGGCCGCTCGCGCCGCATCGGCGAGCGCGACACAACCGCGCGGGTGATGCTGCTCGCGCTCATCCCGGCCTTCTTCGTGATGGCCCAGCCGGACCTCGGATCGGCGCTCGTCTACGTCGTCGTCGCGCTCGCCCTGCTGTTCGTTGCGGGCGCGCCGTGGCGCCATTTCGCCGGGCTGTTCGCCCTCATGGCGGTGGCGATCACGGTCGCGCTGGTGGCCGCTCCGGCGGTCGGCGTGGAGGTGCTCAAGCCCTACCAGGTGGACCGCCTCACGTCGTTCTTGTCGCCCAGCGACGTCGCGGGCGACCAGGGCTATCAGCAGGAGCAGTCCAAGATCGCCATCGGCGCCGGCCAGAAGACCGGTCGCGGCGACCAGGCCACCCAGACGAAGCTCAACTTCCTCCCCGAGCACCACACGGACTTCATCTTCGCCGTGGTCGGGGAGCGCTACGGCTTCGCCGGGTGCGCGCTCGTCCTGTCGCTCTATGCGCTGCTCATATGGAGATCGCTGCGCATCCTCACGGTTGCGAAGAACCTGTACGGCGCGTTGGTCGCCGGCGGCGTCGTGGCGATGCTGATGTTCCAGGTCTTCGTCAACGTCGGCATGAACCTCGGGATCATGCCCATCACCGGCATCACGCTGCCGCTGCTCAGCTACGGCGGCTCATCGGTGATCACCACCCTCCTGGCGCTCGGCCTCCTGCACTCGATCTACGTGCAGGGGCGCATGGCCAGCGCCTCCAAAGCAAGGACCATTCTGTGAAGAAGCAAGTACTCGTCAGCGTGGACCGCGGAGAGACCCGCGTCGCACTGCTGGAGAAGCCCAAGGGCAAGCGCAGCTACCGCGTGGCCGAGCTGTACCTCGAGCGCCGCGGCAACCGCTCCATCGTGGGCAACATCTACAAGGGCAAGGTCGACAACGTCCTGCCCGGGCTGGAGGCCGCCTTCGTCGACATCGGCCTCGACAAGAACGGCTTCCTGCACGTCGACGAGATCGTGCTGCCGGGCGTCGAGACGCCGCGGCGCGGCCGCGGCAGCGGCGACGGGCCGAAGGTCTCCGACCTGCTCAAGCCGGGCCAGGAGATCGTCGTGCAGGTCGTCAAGGACCCGCTCAAGACCAAGGGCGCGCGCCTGTCGATGGAGCTGACGATCGCCGGGCGCTACATGGTGTACGCGCCCACCGGCGAGGGCGTCGGCGTCTCGCGCCGCCTGGACGACAAGGAGCGCGACCGCCTGCGCAAGGAGGCCAAGGGGCTGGACCTGCACGAGGGCGGGGCGATCATCCGCACCGCCGCGTCGGGGGCCAAGCGCGAGGACTTCGAGCGTGAGCTGGAGTACCTGTTCAAGCTCAACGAGGTGCTGCACAAGCGCGCCGAGGACAACAGCGCGCCGTCGCTGGTCTTCCAGGAGGCCGACCTGTCGGTGCGCGTCGTGCGCGACATCTTCTCCAACGACTTCGAGAAGGCGATCGTCGACGACCCCAAGCAGCACCACCGCCTGGTGTCGTTCTTCGAGCGCACCGGTCCCGAGCTGGTCGAGCGCCTGGAGCTCTACGAGGACGCCGAGCCGCTGTTCGAGAAGCACGGGGTCGACGAGGTGCTGGCCGGCACGATGTCGCGCCGCGTGGACCTGCCCTCCGGCGGCTACCTGATGATCGACTACGCCGAGGCGCTGACCGTCATCGACGTCAACTCCGGCTCGTTCGTCGGGCGCGGCAAGCAGGCCCGCCTGGAGGACACGATCACCAAGACGAACATCGAGGCCGCCATCGAGGTCGTCAACCAGCTGCGCCTGCGCGACATCGGCGGGATCATCGTCATCGACTTCATCGACATGGCCCGTGCCCGCAACGCGCGCGAGGTCATGAAGACGCTGCGCGCCGCGCTGGACGAGGACCGCACGAAGACCTTCACCGCCGAGATCTCCAAGCTCGGCCTGGTGGAGATGACGCGCCAGAACGTCACGGAGGGCGTGCGCGAGATCATGACCCGCGCGTGCCCCACCTGCGACGGCGAGGGCGTGATCAAGTCGGAGGAGACGATCGCCATCGAGGTCGAGCGGCGCCTGCGCGACGAGGTCGGCGACGAGCCGACCTACCTCGTGCGCCTCAACCCGCGCGTGACCGCGCAGTTCACCGGCGACGGCGGCGGCGCCCTGCGGGCGCTGGAGGCCGAGACCGGCAAGGTGTTCTACTTCGAAGGGTCCGAGGGCCTGCCGATGGACCACTTCGCGATCACCGCGCGCGGCACCCAGGAGGAGATCGCCTCCCAGGCGGTGCCCTTCGAGGCCGGCGAGGAGGTCTACGTGCACATCGTCGAGCCGCACATGTACAACGTCGACGACGCGGTGGCCAAGATCGACAGCTACCTGATCTCGGTCACCGGCGGGTACCGCTACCTGGGCGACAAGCGCCTGGTGCGCATCGAGGACGTGGGCCGCACCGCGGCGACCGCGGTGGTGATCGACGCCGATCCGGACGAGGAGAGCGACGCGCTAGACTCCAAGAGTCGGCGCCGTGGCCGCAGAGGCGGGCGGCGCCGTTCCCGTGCCAAGGCCGAGAGCGCCAGCGAGTAACCCAAGCTTATGTACGCAGTCGTCAAAACCGGAGGCAAGCAGTACCGCGTCGAGCAGGGCCAGACCCTGCTCGTCGAGAAGCTCGCCGCCGACGAAGGGGCCAGCGTCGAGCTGGAGCCGATCCTGTTCGCCGATTCCGACGCCGTCTTCGGCGCCGACGCCCTCAAGAAGGTGAAGGTGTCGGCCAAGGTCGTCGGTCACGAGAAGGGCGACAAGATCCGGGTGTTCAAGTTCAAGCCCAAGCGCGGCTACAAGCGCACCACCGGTCACCGGCAGCAGCTGACCCGCATCGAGATCACGGAGATCAAGCATGGCGCATAAGAAGGGCCTCGGCTCCTCGCGCAACGGCCGCGACAGCAACGCCAAGCGCCTCGGCGTGAAGGTGTTCGCCGGAGAGGCCGTGACCGGCGGCGAGATCATCGTGCGTCAGCGCGGCACCCGCTTCCGGGCCGGCGAGGGCGTCGGCATCGGCAAGGACGACACCCTGTACGCGCGCAGCGCGGGCACGGTGCGGTTCGGCGTCGGCCGCCAGGGCCGCGTCGTGTCGGTCGCCCCCGCTGACGACGCGGCCTGAGGGGTAGGCGGGCGGATATGCCCGACGATCCTGACGATCGCACCGACGGGTCGGCCCAGCGCGGTGGGGGTTCCACCAGCAGCGAGGACCGCTTCGCGCACGAGCGCGGGGAGGCGCACGAGCTCGACCTCGTGCGCCGGGAGCTGCGCCGCCACGACCGCCAGCTGAGGGACAGCGACCGATCATGAACGCGGTCCGCGCTGCGCAGGCGCTTGCGGTCGGCCGGGTGGCGATCGGCGCCGCGCTGCTGCTCGCCCCCAAGGCCGCCGGCCGTCCGTGGATCGGCGACGCCGCCGCGCAGGACAGCACCCAGGTCGTCACGCGCGGCCTGGGCGCCCGCGACATGGTCATGGGCCTGATCGCCCTGCACACCGCCGCTCACCCGCAGGTCGGCCCCCGCTGGCAGCGCACCCTGGCCGGCTGCGACGCCGTCGACCTGGCCGCGACGCTGCTGGCGCGCCGCTCGCTGCCGCGCAACGGGGTTCTCGGCACCGCCGCGCTGGCCGGTGGCGCCGTGGCGGTGGAGGCGCTGGTCGCCACCCGCCTGGCCGCGCGCTCGGCCTAGCCGGGCTGCGCCGTCGGGCGGATCAGGATCTCGTTGACGTCCACGTGGGCCGGCTGCTGCACCGCCCACAGCACGGCCCGCGCGATGTCGTCGGGCTGCAGCGCCTCAAGCGAGGGCGGGCGGTCGAAGAACGGCGTGTCGACGATCCCCGGCTCGATCGTGGTGACGCGGAACGCGCCGTCGGCCTCCTGGCGCAGCGCCTCGCCCATCGCGGTGACCGCGTGCTTGGTGGCGCTGTAGAGGCTGCCGGGCAGCGCACGGCGGCCGGCCACCGAGCTGGTCAGGATCAGATGGCCGTGCTGCTCGCGTAGGGCGGGGATCGTCGCTCGGATCGTGTAGGCGGCACCGAGCACGTTGGTCAGCACCATCTCGCGCCACTGCTCCGGCGACTCGCCCAGGAAGCCGCGCTTGGCGCCGAAGCCGGCGTTGGCGAAGACGACGTCCAGGCGCCCGAAGCGGGACACGGTCGTCTGCACCATCGTCTCCTGCGCGGCGAAGTCGGTCACGTCGGTGGGCAGCGCGAGCGCGACGTCGTCGCCGCCGAGCTCGTCGGCCAGGGCTGTGAGCTTGTCGGCCGAGCGGGCCGCGAGCGCGACGCGGTGGCCGGCCTGCACCGCCGCGCGGGCGGTGGCGGCGCCGATGCCGGTCGATGCGCCGGTGATCAGGAAGACGGGCTGCTGGCTCATGCGTCGCAGCCTAGGATCCGGTCCAGATCCGATGCTCTACGACAAGGCGCGCATCTTCGTCCAGGCAGGTCGTGGCGGCGACGGCTCCCAGTCGTTCCGGCGCGAGGCCCACGTGCCGCGCGGCGGTCCCGACGGTGGGGACGGCGGCCGCGGCGGCGACGTCGTGCTGCGCGTCGACGACTCGCTGCGCGACCTGCAGAGCTTCAAGCGCAAGGCTCACTACAAGGCGCGGGCCGGTGCGCACGGGCAGGGCGCCAACCGCATCGGCGCCGAGGGGGAGACGCTCGAGGTCGCGGTGCCGCCGGGCACGGTGGTCACCTCCGAGGAGGGCATCGTCCATGACCTCGTGCGTCCCGGCCAGCGCGTCGTCGTGGCGCGCGGCGGCGCCTACGGGCGCGGCAACAAGCGCTTCGCCACCGCCGTGCGCCAGGCGCCGCGCTTCGCCGAGCGCGGCCTGCCCGGCGAGGAGGGCTGGCTCGATCTGCGCCTCAAGCTGCTGGCCGACGTCGGCCTGGTCGGCCTGCCCAATGCGGGCAAGTCGTCGCTGCTGCGGCGCCTGACGCGCGCGGACCCGAAGGTCGCCGACTACCCGTTCACCACGCTGGAGCCGGTGCTGGGCACGGTGGAGCGAGACGGGCGCCAGCTCGTCGTGGCCGACATCCCGGGGCTGATCGAGGGCGCCGCGCACGGGGCGGGACTCGGGCACGACTTCCTGGCCCACGTGGAGCGCACGCGCGTGCTCGTGCACGTGCTCGACGTCGCGCCGCTGGACGGCAGCGATCCGCTGGACAACCATGCGCTGATCGAAGCCGAGCTGGCCGCCTACGACGCGCGGCTGGCCGGGCTGCCGCGGATCCTCGCGCTGTCCAAGGCCGACCTCGTTTCCGAGGACGCCGTGGGCCCCGCGGCGCAGCGGTGGCGCGAGCTGCTCGGTCCCGACGTGCCGATCGTCGTCACCTCCAGCGCCACCGGACGCGGCCTGGACGAGCTTGTCGGCGCGCTGTTTGCGCGCGTGCCCGTCGAGGAGGCCGAGCCCGAACCGGTCGCCGATGACGAGGCGCTGGCCGAGCATCGCACCTTCCGTCCGGCATCCCGTCGCGGCTTCCACGTCGAGGCCACCGGGCCGGGCGCGTTCCGCGTCGTCGGCGAGGGGATCGAGCGCCTGCTCGCCCGCTACGACCCCGACAACGAGGAGGCGATGGCCTACCTCGAGCACCGCCTGACGCGCATCGGCGTGATCCGCGCGCTGCAGGACGCGGGCTTCGAGCCCGGCGACGAGGTCGAGATCGGCGACGTCACCTTCGAGCTGGATCCGCAAGAGTGAGGGCATGAGCCGCGTCGACGCCGTCGCCTTCCTCGTGATCGTGTTCGCCGCCGCGAGCGCGGCGGTGGTGTCGACGATCGTGGCGCGGTGGTTCGTCCTGCCGGTTGTCGTGCTGGAGCTGGTGCTGGGCATCCTGTTCGGCCCGCAGGTGCTCGACTGGGCCGGGGTCGACGGCTTCACGACGTTCTTCTCCAATCTCGGCCTCGGCATGCTGTTCTTCTTCGCCGGCTACGAGATCGACTTCGAGCGCATCCGTGGCATGCCGCTGCGCCTGGCCGGCACCGGGTGGGTCGTCTCCCTGCTGATCGCGCACGCGTGTGCGCTCGTGCTGTGGCTGGTGGGCCTTGTCGGTGCACCCGTGTATGTCGCCTGCGCGATGTCGACGACGGCGATCGGCACGCTGATCCCGGTCCTGCGCGACAGCGGCGATCTACGCACCGGGTTCGGGACGCAGCTGCTGGCGGCCGGCGGGGTCGGCGAGTTCGGCCCGATCATCCTGATGACGGTCTTCCTCTCGACCGCCCGGCCGGGCAAGGAGCTGGCGATCCTGCTGGCGTTCGTCATCGTCGCCCTGGCGGCGGGTGCCTTCGCCGTTCACTCGGCCGGGCGGCGCTGGGAGGTGCTGGAGCGCACGCTGCACGGCTCCGGTCAGCTTGCGGTGCGGCTCGTCGTCCTGATGATCATCGCCCTCGTCGCCCTCGCCTACGAACTGGGCCTGGACCTGCTGCTGGGCGGCTTCATGGCGGGTCTGATCTTCCGCCAGGCGGCGGGGAAGCGTGATGTCGAGGTGCTGGAGTCCAAGCTCGCCGCCGTCGGCTACGGGTTCCTGATCCCGTTCTTCTTCGTCGTCTCGGGCATGAAGTTCGATCTCGATGCGCTGCTGGGCAGCGCCTCGGCGCTGCTCGAGCTGCCGCTGTTCCTGGCGCTGTTCCTCCTCATTCGCGGCACGCCGGCGATGGTGCTGTACCGGCGGGTGCTGGATGCCCGCGCGCGGCGGGCGCTCGCGCTGTTCTGCGCGGCCGAGCTGCCGCTCGTCGTCGCCATCACCGAGCTGGCCGTCGACGCCGGCAAGATGGGCAGCGCGACCGCTGCCTCGCTTGTGGGGGCGGGGATCCTCTCGACCCTGATCTACCCGCTGCTCGCGCTGTCGCTGCGCCGGTCATCGGGCGCGGGCGGCGTCCCGGAGCCGGAGGCGCCGGCGACGGCGCCTGCAGCGGCCTAGTCTCGATCGCAACATGGCCCGCTTCGTCATCAAGCTCGGCTCCGCCATGGCCTCACGCGACGCGGTGGTCTCGCACGTCTGCGCGGAGGTCGCGGCCCGGCGCGCCGCCGGCGACGACGTGGTGGTCGTCTCCTCGGGCGCGATCGCCCGCGGGCTGCGGGTGCTCGACCGCCCGACGCGGCCGACTGCGATCGAGGAGCTGCAGGCGGCCAGCGCGGTCGGCCAGGGCGCGCTGTACCGCCGCTGGCACGACGAGCTGGCCGCCCACGGCGTGGACGGCGCCCAGGTGCTGCTGACCTCCTACGACCTGTCGCTGCGCGCCCACTACCTCAACGCCCGCCAGACGTTGCTGACGCTGCTGACCTGGGGCGTCGTCCCCGTCGTCAACGAGAACGACACGACGGCCACCGAGGAGATCTCCTTCGGCGACAACGACTTCCTGGCCGCCCAGGTGGCGATCCTCGTGGGCGCCGACCTGCTGGTCGTGCTGACCGACACCGAGGGCGTCTTCACCGCCGATCCGCGCAGCGACCCCCGGGCCGCGCTGGTGCCCGAGGTGCGCGACCTGGCCCAGCTGGACGCGCTGGCCATCGGCCACAACACGGGCCCCATGGGAACCGGCGGGATGCGCTCCAAGGTGGTCGCCGCCGAGATCGCCTCGGCCGGCGGGATCGAGACCGTCATCACGACCGGCCTGCGCCCGCAGGCGCTGTCGGGCGCGCTGTCGGGCGCCGCCGAGGGCACGCGCTTCCGAGCCGGGGCCACGCGCTACTCGTCGTTCAAGCTGTGGCTCAAGTACGCCCGTCCGAGCGCCGGCGCGGTGCGCGTCGACGCCGGGCGCGGCGCGGGCCCTGCGCGACGGCGGCACATCGCTGCTGCCGGTCGGCGTGATCGGCGTCGACGGCGACTTCGACGTCGGCGACGCGGTCGACGTGATGCTCGACGGCGAGCTGGTCGGCAAGGGGATCGTCAACTACAGCGCCGGCGAGCTGCGCCGGGTGGCGGGCCTCAAGTCCGAGGCGGTGCGCGCTGCCCTGGGACGCGCCGCCGACGAGGCCGTGCACCGGGACTACTTCGTGCTCGCGTAAAATCCGGGCCATGGCCGCCGTGCAGACCCCGACCGTCCACGACATCTGCGTCGAGGCCAAGCGCGCCTCGCGCGCGCTGGCCCAGCTGGACACCGCCTCCAAGGACGCCGCGCTGCTGACCATCGCCGACGCGCTCATCGAGCGCGTGGGGGAGATCCTGGAGGCCAACGCGCTCGACCTGGCCGCCGGCCGTGAGGCCGGGCTGTCGGCGGCGCTGATGGACCGCCTCACAGCTCGACGAGGCGCGCGTCGCGGCGATGGCCTCCGGCGTGCGCGAGATCGCCGCGCTGCCCGATCCCGTGGGCGAGGTGATCGACGGCCAGCGGCTGCCCAACGGCCTGGACGTGCGCAAGGTGCGCGTGCCGCTCGGCGTGATCGGCGTCGTCTACGAGGCGCGCCCCAACGTGACGCTCGACGCCGCCGCGCTGTGCCTCAAGGCGGGCAACGCGATCATCCTGCGCGGCTCGTCCTCGGCGGCGCACTCCAACGCGCGTGCTGGCCGCCCTCGTCGCGCGGCGGCCGCGCGGCGGGCTCCCGAGGGCGCCATCCAGCTGCTGGGCGGCGGGCGCGAGGCGCTGGCCGAGCTGGCCACCCAGGAGGGGCTGCGTCGACCTGTCATCCCGCGCGGCGGCGAGGGCCTCAAGGCGGCGCTGCGCGCGTGGCGACCGTGCCGGTGATCTACGCGGCCTCGGGCAACTGCCACGTCTTCGTCGACGCGAGCGCCGATCTCGACGATGGCCGCGGCGATCGTCGTCAACGCCAAGATGCCAGCGCCCCGGCGTGTGCAACGCGGCCGAGACGCTGCTCGTGCACGCGCGCCGTCGCGGCGCAGCTTCCTGCCGCAGCGTGCGCGGGGCGCTGCGCGACGCGGCGTGGAGCTGCGCGGCGACGAGCGGCGCGCGAGCGGTCGTCGGCGATGCGCGTGCGCCGCCGAGAGCGAGGACTGGGACGACGAGTACCTCGCGCTCGTCCTCGCCGTCGCGCGTCGTCGACTGACGTCGACGGACGCGATCGCCCACATCAACCGCCACGGCTCGCGGCCACTCGGAGGCGATCGTCGACGCGGCGACCCGCCGCCGCACGCGCGCTTCCAGCGCGGCGTCGACGCGGCCTGCGTCTACGTCAACGCGTCGACGCGCTTCACCGACGGCGGCGAGTTCGGCATGGGTGCGGAGATCGGCAACTCGACGCAGAAGCTGCACGCGCGCGGCCCGATCGGGCTGCGCGAGCTGTGCACGTTCAAGTACCTGGTGGAGGGCGACGGGCACGTCCGCGCGTAGGGTCGGCATCCTCGGCGGGACGCTTCAACCCGCCGCATCTGGGTCATCTGGTGTGCGCGCAGGAGGCGCCTGGAGCAGCTCGAGCTCGACGAGGTCCGGCTGATCCCGGTGGCCGTGCCGCCGCATAAGGAGGCCGAGGAGGATCCGGGCGCCGAGGCGCGGCTCGCGCTGTGCGCGGCGGCCGTGGCCGGAGACGAGCGGATGGCCGTCTCGCGCATCGAGATCGACCGGGGGGACCGTCCTACACGGTCGATACGCTCCGCGCGATCCATGCGACGTCGCCAGGTGACGAGCTGACGTTCATCGTCGGAGGGGACATGGCCGCGAGCCTGCCCTCATGGCGCGAGCCCGAGGCGCTGCTCGAGCTGGCCAGGCTCGGCGTCGCGGAGCGGGTCGGCAACGCACGCGAGCAGATCACCGCAGCGCTGGATGAGCTGTGCGCCCCAGACCGGGTCCGCTTCTTCTCGATGCCCCGCATCGACCTCTCGTCGACCGACATCCGCGCCCGGGTACGCGCGGGCCGGTCGATCCGCTACCTCGTACCCGATGACGTGGCGCGTCTGATCGGCGCGCAGGGGCTCTACCGGACGGAGGTGCCAGTCACTTGAGCACGCCCCAGCTCACACCGGACCAGCTCGCCGACGCGATCGCCGAGCAGGCCGCCGACAAGAAGGCCGCGGACATCGTCGTGCTCGACCTGCGCGACGCCCTCGGCTACACGGATCTGTTCGTGCTCGCCACCGGCAACACCGACCGTCAGGTCAAGGCGATCCACGACGGCATCCACCAGGGCCTCAAGCAGGAGTTCGGCCTCCTGCCCCGCCGCGTGGAGGGGCTGACCGAGGCGCACTGGGTCCTGATGGACTACCTCGACGTGGTCGTGCACGTCTTCACCCCGGAGACGCGCGAGTTCTACCGCCTCGAGCAGCTGTGGGGGGAGGTGCCGGCGCGGTCCTACGAGGCGACCGCGTCGTAGCTACAGCGCCCAGTCCAGCTGTCCTGCCGCGTAGTCGCGGCAGATGCGCAGCATGCGCTCGCGGTCGATCACGCGCGAGCCGGTCACCACCTGGATGGTCAGGCCGTCGAAGAACGCCGAGAAGCGGGTGACGAAGTCCTCGAGGTCGGCGTCTTGGGCGATCTCCCCGTCGCTCTGGGCCCGGCGCAGCACGTCGAGTTGCAGCGCCTGCCAGCGATCCTCCAGTTCGGCGACGAGCTCGCCGACCTGCTCGTCGCGGTGAGCCATCTCCCAGGCCTCCAGCCACAGCGCGAGCTTGAAGTCGCCTGGGCCGGTGGGAGACATGACGTCCAACAGCGCCATCCAGCGCCCTGAGGCCGCGGCGTCTCCTCGAAGCGGGCCAGGGCCTCCTCACGCAAGCGCTCCTCCACGGTGCGCAGCGACTGCATGAACAGGTCGGCCTTGGACTCGAAGTAGTAGAGGACGTGGCCGGGCGAGATGCCCACGCGCTTGGCCACGTCGGAGATCCGGGTCGCGGCGAGGCCCTGCTCGGCCAGGACCGTGCAGGCGGCGTCGAGGATCGCGTCGCGGCGTTGGGCCTTGGCGGGTTGGGGCATCGCCGAGACCCTATTGCAGACGCGCGCCCGTGTCCCTTCCGTCCGAATGCGATTCGAACTTGAGGACGGAGCTCGTGGGCTGAACGAGAAGGCCTCCGCGCGCTGCGCGGAGGCCTTCTAGGTGGAGCTAGCCGGGCTCGAACCGGCGACCTCCTGCATGCCATGCAGGCGCTCTCCCAGCTGAGCTATAGCCCCAAGGTCGCGGACCATCTTAGCGAGGTCGGGGTCGTCGGCCAGGTTGGCTCCGATCCGCCGGTTGTTTCGGGCCGGGGTGAGCCGCAGGTGGACGTACGTCCCGCCTTCGAGGTGGCTGATCGGCAACAGCAAGCAGCGCTTGAGATCCGCGCAGGACACGCCGAACGCGTCGATCTCGTCGTCAGCAGCGGGCGAACACCGTTCGTCCATCGGACGGAGGATCCCTAGCGACGGGGCAGGAACTCGGGCACTTCGAGCTCACCGCCGCCGGGGTTGGCCAGGCCCCCGCCTCGGGAGGAGCCGCTCGACGACGCGCGGGCGGGCGCGTCGTCGGGGGAGATCTCGTCGAGCCCCTCGGTGAGGCGTTGGTGGGCGGCCTGGACGTCGCGCAGCAGCCGCTCGGCGTTCGTGCGTAGCGACACCGACAGCTGCTGGAGGTGCTCGGACAGCTCGGTGCCGTCCTCGAGCACGTCGCTGGAGACGTCGCGTGCCTCGCCCACCAGCTCGCGCGCCTGCTCGCGCGCCGACTCGCGTGTCTCCTCGGCGTACGTCTCGGCATCGGCGCGGATCGACGCGGCGTCCTCCTCGGCCGCCTTGCGCAGCAGCTTGGCCGCCTGCTGGGCCTCCTCGCGCGTGCGCTCGGCATCGACCTCCGCGCGCGTGCGCGCCTCGGCGGCTGACACGGCCGCGGCCTCGCGCATCGAGGAGGCGGCGGCGTCCGCGTCGGCTCGGGCGCGGTCGGCCTCGGTGCGTTGGCGCTGCGCCTCGGCCGCCGCCTCGCTGCGCAGCCGCTCGGCCTCGCCGCGCGCCTCGGCGACGATCCGCTCGCTCTGTCCGCGGGCCTCCTCGCGCAGCTCCTCGGCGCGCTCGCGGGCGCGCGTGAGCGTCTCCTCGGCCTCCTCATCGGCGGCGGCAACGCGGTAGTCGGCCGCACGATCGGCCTCCGCGATGCGCTCGGCGGCGCGGGCCTCGGCCTCGTTGCGGATCTCGTCGGCGGACCGCTCCGCGGCCGCGATGATGTCGCCGACGCGGTCGGCGGCGTCCTGGATGCTTCCGTGCTCGTCCTGGGGGCCCATGATCGGCGGCGAGAATAGCCTGCAATTGGCGGCCTCCTCGCAAGGTTGCGCTCATCCCTGCGAGGCGGCACACGGACGGGCGAGGTCGGATCCTATGCTCTGACCTCCGACCATGGCTGACCACCGCTACGACCCCAAGCAGATCGAGCCGCGCTGGCAGCAGGTGTGGGCTGACGAGCGCACCTGGGAGACGTCCAACGATCCCGGCCTCCCGGGCGAGCGCGCCTACGTGCTGGAGATGCTGCCCTACCCCTCCGGCGAGCCGCACATCGGCCACCTCAAGGTGTACTCGGTCGGCGACGCCGTCGCGCATTTCCACCGGCGCACCGGCCGCCGCGTGCTGCATCCGATGGGCTACGACGCCTTCGGCCTGCCGGCCGAGAACCACGCGATCCGCACCGGCCAGCACCCGCGCGAGTCGACGAACCAGTCGATCGCCCAGTTCCAGCGCCAGTTCCGCGAGTGGGGCATCTCGATCGACTGGTCGCGCGAGTTCGGCACCCACGAGGAGCGCTACTACCGCTGGACGCAGTGGATCTTCCTGCAGCTGTTCAAGGCCGGCCTGGCCTACCGCAAGGAGGCGGCGGTCAAGTGGTGCCCGTTCGACCAGACCGTGCTGGCCAACGAGCAGGTGATCGACGGCCGCTGCGAGCGCTGCGGCCACGAGGTCGAGGTGCGCCAGCTCGAGCAGTGGTTCTTCCGGATCACCGACTACGCCGACCGGCTGCTCGACGACCTCGACGACGATCGAGTGGCCGGCGAACGTCAAGACGATGCAGCGCAACTGGATCGGTCGGTCGCGAGGGCGCCGAGGTCGTCGTTCCGCTGCGAGGAGCTGGACATCGACTACCCGGTCTTCACCACCCGCCCGGACACGCTGTTCGGCGCGACGTTCTTCGTGATGGCGCCCGAGCACCCCGACGTCTTCCGCCTGGCCGAGGGCACGCCCAACGAGCAGGCGGTCCGTGACTACGTCAACCACTCGCTGACGGAGTCGGTCGAGCTGCGCGGCGACGCCGACAAGCCGAAGACCGGCGTCGCGCTGGGCCGGACGGTCACCAACCCGGTCAACGGCGAGCAGATCCCGATGTTCGTCTCCGATTACGTGCTGATGGAGTACGGCACGGGCGCGCTCATGGCCGTGCCCGCCCACGACCAGCGCGACTGGGACTTCGCGCAGGCCTTCGACCTGCCGATCCGGCCGGTCGTCGACACCGCTGGAGGGCGACGGCGCCCGACGACGCCGCCTACGTCTCCAGCTCCGACGACGAGCGCATCGTCAACAGCGGCCAGTTCGACGGCCTGACCCCCGGCGAGGCCAAGCACCAGATCGTCGACGTGGCTCGACCGCGAGGGCCGCGGCCACGCCTCGGTCAACTACCGGCTGCGCGACTGGCTGATCTCGCGCCAGCGCTACTGGGGCTGCCCGATCCCGATCATCCACTGCCCCGACTGCGGCCTGGTGCCGGTGCCGGACGAGGACCTGCCGGTGCGCCTGCCCGACATCGCCGACTACGCCCCGAAGGGCCGCTCGCCGCTGGCCGCAGCCGATGACTGGGTCAACGTCGCCTGCCCGACGTGCGGCGGCCCGGCCAGGCGCGAGACCGACACGATGGACACGTTCGTCGACTCGTCGTGGTACTTCATGCGCTACTGCGACGCGCTCAACGACGAGGCCGCATGGGACCCGGCGGTCCTGGCCGAGTGGATGCCCGTCGACCAGTACATCGGCGGCGTCGAGCACGCGATCCTGCACCTGCTGTACGCGCGCTTCTTCGTCAAGGCGCTCAAGGATCTCGGCCACCTGGAGTTCGACGAGCCATTCGCCCGCCTGTTCACCCAGGGGATGATCACCAAGGACGGCGCGAAGATGTCCAAGTCGCGCGGGAACGTCGTCTCGCCCCAGGCGATCGTCGAGCGCTACGGCGCGGACACGGCGCGCGCGTACATCCTGTTCATCGGGCCCGCCCGAGCACGATGCCGACTGGTCCGACGAGGGGGTCGAGGGCGTCAACCGCTTCCTGGGCCGCCTGTGGCGCCTGGCCGCCGACTGCGCCGACGGCTTCGACACGCCGTGGGCCGGCGATCTGCTCGCCCCAGGGGACGGCGGGCTGGAGGGCTCCGACCTGCAGCTGGCCCGCAAGGCGGCCTGGGCCATCGACAAGGTCACGCATGACCTCAGCGGCCGGTTCGCCTTCAACACCGCGATCGCCGCGGTCATGGAGCTGACCAACGAGATCTCGCGCCTGCGCGACGAGACAGCCGCCGACGTGCGCCGCTACGCGCTGGCCGTCGCGGCCTCCCTGCTGTTCCCGTTCGCGCCGCACATGAGCGCGGACGCCTACGACCGGCTGACCGGTCGCCGCGTGTGGGAGGAGCCGTGGCCCGATGCCGACCCGGAGCTGCTGGAGGCCGACGTGATCGAGATCGTCTGCCAGGTCAACGGCAAGGTCCGCGACCGGGTGGCGGCGGCGGCATCGGCGTCCGAGGGCGAGCTGCTCGAGCTGTGCCGCGCCGCGCCCAACGTCCAGGCCCACCTCGACGGCAAGCAGGTCGTCAAGGAGATCGTGGTGCCAGGCAAGCTGGTGAACGTCGTCGCCCGCTGACGCGCCCATCGGCGCGTGAAAGCCGCTCCTGGCGGGAAAGCGCAGGACATGGCACGGACGACAGAGGCGGATCGGGAGCGCGAGGACGTCGATCTCGCGGACATCCCGGGCACGGGCCGCATGGCGATCCTCAAGCGCACGGTCAAGGAGTTCCAGGAGGACAACATCACCGACTGGGCCGCCGCGCTCACCTACTACGCGGTGCTGGCCCTGTTTCCCGCGCTGCTCGCCCTGGTGGCGATCGTCGGACTCGTCGGGCAGTACCCGCAGACGACGAACACGATCCTGGACATCCTGCGCAACGCCGGCGCGGGCGACTCGCTGGTCAACAGCGTTGGCGACACCATCAACGGCATCGTCCAGAACAAGGGCGGCGCGGGGGCGCTGCTGGGCTTCGGCCTCCTCGCGGCCCTGTGGTCGGCGTCGGGCTACGTCGGCGCCTTCATGCGCGCGTCCAACGCCATCTGGGAGAAGGACGAGGGGCGGCCGTTCTGGAAGCTGCGTCCGCTCCAGGTCTTCGTGACGCTCGTCATGGTGCTGCTGCTGGCCCTGCTGCTGATCGGGCTGGTCATCTCCGGGCCGCTGGCGCAGTCGATCGGTGACCAGGTCGGGCTGGGCTCCGCCGCGGTGACGGCCTACTCGATCGTCAAGTGGCCGCTCATGGCCCTCGTGGTCGCCTTCATCCTCGCCGTCCTGTACTTCGTCGCGCCCAACGCCCGCCTGCCGAAGTTCCAGTGGATCTCGCCGGGGGCGATCGTCGCGTTGGCGATCTGGGCGGCCGCGACCGTGGGGTTCTTCTTCTACGTCAGCAACTTCGGCTCCTACAACGCCACCTACGGCGCGCTGGGCGGCGCGATCTCGATGCTCGTGTGGCTGTGGATCTCCAACATCGCGATCCTCTTCGGTCAGCAACTCAACAGCGAGATCGAGCGCGCACGGCAGCTGACCGCCGGCATCCGCGCCGAGCAGGACATCCAGCTGCCCCCGCGTCAGCCGCCCAAGGAGGACAAGGAGGCGGAGGCGGAGGAGGTCTCGCGCGAGGCGCGCCAGGAGATGGAGGCTGAGGACCGGACGGCCGAGGCGCCACGCGACGGCGAGACCGACGCCCGCGCCGTTCCGCTCGACGCGGCTCAGGCCGCGGCCGACCTGCGCTTCGAGCGCGCACGTTCGCCGCGCTGAGTGCGCGACAATCGACACGATGCCCATCATCGCGGTGTGCGGCCCGGGCGCGCCGGATGCCGGTCCGGCGGATCTGCGGGAGGCCGAGGCGGCCGGGCGCGCCATCGCGCGGTCCGGCGCCACGCTGGTCTGCGGCGGGCTGGGCGGTGCCATGGAGGCGGCCTGCCGCGGGGCCGCCGGGGCGGGCGGCATCACCGTCGGGCTGCTGCCCGGAGCTGATCCGGGCGCGGCCAACGCCTGGGTGACCGTGCCGCTGGCCACGGGGATCGGCGAGCTGCGCAACGGGCTGATCGTGCGCGCGGCCCAAGCGGTGGTCGCCGTTCCGGGCGGCTGGGGCACGCTCTCGGAGATCGCCCTCGCCCGCAAGCTCGGCCGGCCGGTGGTGGTGGTCGGCGAGTGGCCCGAGGCGCACGACGTCGAGCGGGCGGTCGACGGGACCGCTGCGGCGGCTCGTGCGCTTGAGCTGGCCGGTGGCTGAGCACTCGGGCCGGCGGCGCCGGGATGGGGGCTGAGCAGGGCCAAGGTGGCGAACCGTAGGCCGGTGCACCGGGCCGGCCAGCCGATGGCACAGTCTTGGTGCAGGTACGTGCAGCGTCCTGGTGCGAACTCGTGCTGCGCTGACACACTCGTCCTGCCAGCGTGCTCGACGTGCAGATGCCGTCGCGATCACAGCTGGTGGGAACGATCGCGATCGGCGCGATCATCGTGGTGCTCGGTGCGCTGTGGGCCCGAGGCGGAGGAGGGGCGCCGGATGTCCGAGCCGGGGCGGCGGCGCCCGCGGCGACCAGCATCTCCGTCGCCGACCAAGGGGCGCAGGGCCCCCGCATCGTCGTGCACGTCGCCGGGGCGGTGCGCCACCCGGGCGTGTACCGGTTGCGCGACGGGACGCGCGTGGCGGCCGCGATCCACCGGGCGGGCGGCCCGACGCGCCGCGCGAACCTTGACGCCCTGAACCTCGCCGCCAAGCTCGCTGACGGGCGGCAGGTGCTCGTGCCGGCGCGGGCGGCGACCACGTCGGGCGGGACGCCGGCGGCGAGCGGTTCGGCCAGCGCCGGGCTGCCGGTGAACCTCAACAGCGCGACCGTCGAGGAGCTCGACGCGCTGGACGGGATCGGACCGACCACGGCCCAGAAGATCGTGGACTACCGAGAGCAGCACGGGGGCTTCGGCTCGGTCGACGAGCTCGACCAGGTCGATGGGATCGGCCCCGCCCGGCTGGAGGCACTGCGCGACCAGGTCACGGCGTGAGCTGGAGGACCATGAGCCATCCGCGCGTGGCCGCGCTGGCCGCGCTGGCGGCCGGATTGCTGGCGGTCGGCGCGGCGACCGGTCGCGCCGGTGCGCTGATCGCAACGGGCGTGGCTGCGTCGCTGACGATCGGGCTGCTCGCCGGCCGGGCTGGCCTGGGAGCGCTCGTGGCGGTCGCGCTGGTGGCCGGTGGCCTGGTCGGGCACGGTCGGCTCGCGGCGCTCGACCGCAGCGCGCTCGGTCCCCTGATCGGCCACGAGGCGTCCGTGCGTGGCGAGATCGTCGATGCCGCCGATCGGCGGGCATGGGGCGGCTGGTCGGTGCCGGTCCGGCTGACCGCGGGCCCTGGCGCTGGCGAGCGCATCGTGGTGCGCTGGTCGGGAGCGCGGCCGCCGGGGATCGGCGAGGAGGTGGCGCTGCGCGGTCGGCTGGAGCGGCTCGCGCCGTGGGAGTCCTACGAGCACCTGCGTGGCGCCCACGCAGCGCTGGAAGCGACCGAGCTCGTCGCCACCGGGCATCGGCGCGGAGGACTGAGCGGCCTCGTCGACACGGTTCGCCGCCGTGCCGAGGCGGCGCTGGACCACGGCCTCGATCGGCCGCAGGCGGCGCTGGCACGGGGCATGGTGCTCGGCCAGGACGACGAGATGGACGACCGCACACGCGCAGCCTTCCGGGCCAGCGGGCTGGGCCACCTGCTCGCGGCCAGCGGGTCGAACGTGGCGCTGCTCGTCGTGCTCGCCGGCGGGGCCGTCGCGTTGGCCGGGGGAGGGCTGCGGCTGCGCTTCGCGGTCGCGCTGGGGCTCGTGGCGCTGTATGTGCCCCTGGCCGGCGGCGGCCCGTCGATCCTGCGGGCCGGCATCATGGGTGCCGCGGCGCTGGTGGCGGGCTTGGCCGGCCGCCCGGTGGCGCGGTTGTACGCCCTGCTGCTGGCCGCCGCGGGCACGCTGGCGCTCAACCCGCGCACCTGCGCCGATGTCGGCTGGCAGCTGTCCTTCGCTGCGGTCGTCGCGATCGCCCTGCTCGCCGCGCCGGCGCGCGCGGCGCTGGAGCGGCGGCGCGTCCCGCGCGCGGTCGCGGAGGCGATCGCCATCACCGTGGCGGCGACGCTCGGGACCGCGCCGCTGAGCGCGCTGTGGTTCGGGCAGCTGTCGCTCGTGTCGCTGCCCGCCAATGTGGCGGCGGCGCCCGCGGTCGGGCCGGTGGTATGGCTGGGGACGCTGGCGGGGACGGCTGGACAGCTGGGGGGCGGCGCCGCGCCACTGGTGTCCGCGCTGGACGCGGCCCTGGCCTTGCCCCTGGGCTTCGTCGCCATGGTCGGTGACGTCGCCGCCCGCGCCCCGCACGCCACCGTGGGACTGACCATCGGGCTGCCGGTCGCCGTCGCGGCCTACGCGCTGCTGCTGGCCGCCGCCTCGGCTCGCGTACGGGCGACCGTCGGACGCTGGGCCGGCCAGGGCGCCCGTGCTGTGCGCGACGACCGGCGGGTGCTCGGGGTGCTGGCCTGCGCGCTCGTCCTGGCCCTCGCCGCCGTCGTCGTGCACCGGCCTCGGCCGCCGCAGCCGCCACGCCGGGCCACCATCTCGTTTCTCGACGTGGGCCAGGGCGATGCGATCCTGCTCCAGGAGGGCACGCGATCGGTGCTGGTCGACACCGGGCCGCCCGACGGACCGATCCTCGCCCGGCTGCGCGAGTCGGGCGTGCAGCGCCTGGACCTGCTCGTGTTGACCCACGGCGAGGCCGACCACGCCGGCGCGGCGGGGCGGATCCTGGCCGCGATGCCCGTGGGGGCCGTGCTGGATGGGTCGGTGACCGCTCCGGCGAGCCCGCAGGCCGAGGCGCTGATCGAGTCGGCGATCGAGCGCAGCGGGACGCGGCGGATCCGCCCGCACGCCGGGGAGCGCGTGCGGATCGGCCGCTTCGCGCTGGACGTCCTGTGGCCGCCGGCCGATCCGCCGCCTCCGGGCATCAACCCCAACCTGCGCGCGATCGTGCTGCACGTGCGGCGGGGACCGCTGGACGTGCTGCTGACCGCCGACGCCGAGTCGCCCGTCACCGCCCCGCTGGACCTGCCGCGGGTCGAGGTCCTCAAGGTTGCCCACCACGGTTCCGACGACCCCGGCCTGGCCGCGCTGCTTGCACGCACGCGCCCCCGGCTGGCCGCGATCGAGGTGGGAGCCGACAACGACTACGGGCATCCGACCGGTTCGACGCTGGCGGCGCTGGCCGCGGCGCATGTGCCGGTCGTGCGCACGGACCGCGACGGCACGATCCGCGTCTGGATCGACGGCTCGCGGCTGCGGGTGGCGACGCAGCGATGACCGTCGCGCCGCCTACGATGCGCTGCAGCGATGGCGACCTTCAAGCCGGCCTACCTGATCCATGGCGACGATCACGCGCGCATCGCCGAGCGCCGGGCCAACCTGCGCACGCTGGCCGAGCGCGAGGCGGGGCATCTCCGGTGCCGAGGTGTTCGAGGGCGAGGACGCCACGCCGGAGAACGTCGGCCTGGCGCTGAGCGCGATGACGTTCGCCGTCGGCTGGCGCTTCCTGATCGTCGACGGCGTGGAGCGCTGGAAGGACAAGGAGCTGGAGCCGCACCTGCTGGGTGTCCTGGCCGACCTGCCGCCCGAGACGACGGTGGCGTTCTTCGCGCGCGAGGAGGGGCGGGCCAAGGCACCGGCCAAGCTGGCCGAGGCGGTGCGCAAGGCCGGTGGCGACGTGGCCACCGAGGCCGCGGTCAAGCCGTGGGAGCTGCCCAAGTGGGTGGTCGGCCAGGCGCAGCGCCACGGGCTGGAGCTCGACCAGGGCGCGGCACGGGCGCTGATCGCCCACGTCGGCGAGCGCCAGGCACGGCTGTCGCGCGAGCTGGAGACGCTCGCGCTCGAGCTGGGGGCCGGCGCCACCGTCGATGCGGAGCTGATCGACGAGCGTTCGGCCGACTCGGCCGAACGGCGGGTGTGGGAGCTGGCCGACCTGGTGGTGGCCGGCGATGCGGCCGCGGCGACGCGCACCTACCTGGAGCTGCGCGCCCAGGGCGAGCGCCTGCCCGGCCTCATGTACTGGATGACGCAGCGCGTGCGCCAGGCGCTCGACGTGGTCTGCCGGCTCGATGCGGGCGAGGCGCCGGGCGACATCAAGCGCACGCTGCGCATGCCGCCCAAGGCCGCCGACCGCTTCCTCAACGACGTCCGTCGCGCCGACGTGGCCTCGCTGCGGCGGGCGGTGCGCCGGCTGGCCGACCTGGAGCTGGCCGCACGCGGTGGCACGGCCGCCGACGAGGACACCAGCGCACTGCGCGCGATCCTGGCCATCGCCTCCTGAACGCTCGCGCAAACGCGAAGACGGCCGGCGGGGCCGGCCGTGTCACGGTGCGACGGGGTGAAGGCCTACGCGGAGGCGGACTTCCGCAGGCGCGCGGCGCGGGACTTCTTGCGGGCCCCGTTGTTGCGATGCAGCGCGCCGACCTTCACGGCCTTGTCGATCGTCCGGACCAGCGACGTGTGCTCGGTGGCCATGGCGTCCGAGTCGCCCGCGGCGACCGCGGCCTCGAGCCGGCGGAAGTAGGTCTTGATCGTCGACGTGTAGCGGCGGTTCTCCAGGCGCTCGCGCTCCGAGCGCAGGATCCGCTTCTTCTGTGAATGGATGTTGGCCATGAAATCGTGATGCCGCGGCGTGGATGGAGCCGCGGCGCGCCCTAGAGTAGCGCACCCGTGGCCGCAGATTCCCGCGCGTCGCGGCCTGCCGAGCAGCCGTCGGCGGCGGGCCGGCGCATCGCTCGCAACACCGCGATCTTCTCGATCGCCACCGGACTGTCGCGCATTGCCGGCCTCGTGCGCGAGATCGTGGCGTCGTCGTTCTTCGCCACGAGCGGCGCCTTCAGCGCGTTCACGATCGCCTTCCAGTTCCCCAACCTGGTGCGCGCGCTGTTCGCCGACGCGGCCATCTCGGCCGCGTTCGTGCCCGTCTTCACCGAGCTGCTGGAGCAGCGGCGCAGGCGCGAGGCGGTGCAGCTGGCCAGCACCCTCTTCCTGCTCATCCTCATGGTGCTCGGCGCGCTCACCGTGCTGCTGATCGTGGGCGCGGGCGTGGTCATGCCGCTGTTCACCGGCAAAGAGTTCACCGAGGAGCTCACGCACCTGACCGTCGGCCTCAGCCGCGTGCTGTTCCCGATCGTGCTGATCCTCGGCCTCAACGGCCTGGTCGTCGGCATCCTCAACGCCTACGACCACTTCTCGATCCCGGCGATCGCCCCCCTGGTGTGGAACGTCGTGATCATCGTCCTGCTCGTCGTGCTCAAGCCGTTCTTCCACGGCGGCAACCAGCTGTACGCGTACGCCATCGGCGTGCTGATCGCGACCGGCGTGCAGTTCGCCATGTGCCTGCCCGTGCTGCGCCGCTACGGATTCCACTTCAAGCTGCACTTCGATCCCCGTGACCCGCGGGTGCGCCGGGTGCTCGTCCTGATGCTGCCGGTGACGATCGGTCTGGGGATCATCAACATCGACGTCTTCATCAACTCGACGCTCGGCTCGCTTGTCTCCGAGCAGGCGCCCCGGGCCATCGACGCCGCCTTCCGCATCTACATGCTGCCGCAGGGCATGTTCAGCGTCGCGGTCGCCACCGTCCTGTTCCCGACCCTCAGCCGCTACGCCGCGCGCCGCGACCTCGACGGCCTGCGCGCGACGATGTCCACCGGCGTGCGCCAGATCGGCCTGCTGCTGATCCCCAGCGCGGCGTTCATACTCGTGCTGGCCACGCCGATCGTGCGGCTCGTCTACCAGCACGGCAGCTTCGGGCCCAGCTCGACCGACCTGGTCTCCTCGGCGCTGTTCTGGTTCTCCTTCAGCCTGCCGTTCGCCGGCATCAACCTGCTGCTGATCCGCACGTTCTTCAGCCTCCAGAGGACGTGGCTGCCCACGCTCGTCTCCGTCGGCGGTCTGGCCGTCAACCTGGTGGTCAGCCTCGCCCTCTACGGGCCGTACGGGATCCCCGGCCTGGTCATCGGCACCGCCGCCTCCAACGCGGCGACGATGGCGCTGCTGCTGTGGATGCTGCGCCCGCTGCTGGCCGGCCGGGTGGACGGACGGACGATCATGCTGCACTTCGTGGCCATGTCGATCGCGTCGGCGCTGCTGGCGCTCGTCTCATGGATCGTGTGGTCGGGGGTCGACAGCGTGCTGGGGCGCTCGCTGGTGGCCCAGGTGCTGTCGGTCGGCCTGGCCGCCGCCGCGGGCGGGGCGGTGTACGGCTGGGCGGTGCTGTGGATGGATCTGGCGGAGGCCCGCCAGATCCGCGATCTGCTGGCTGCGCGCTTCCGGCGTGAAGACCGCGGCGCCAGCTGCCGATAGCGCTGGTCGAATGCTCGACCGTCCCGCGCTGCAGCACGCCCTGGCCGAAGCCTCCGATGTCAAGACGGCGGCCGTCGCGATCGTCGGTGCGCTCCAGGAGCTCGAAGGCGTCCTGCCGTCGCTGTGGCTGGAGCGCTCCGGTCGGCTGCGCTGCGAGGCGGTGCGCGGCTACTGGCAGACGCGGGACGGCATCCCGCCCGGGCGCGGCACGATCGGGCGCACGTTCCGCCTCGGTGTCCCGCTCGTCATCCACGACGTGACCGCCTGCGACGACTACCTGCGCACCTCCCCGCAGATCGTCGGCGAGGTGTGCGTGCCGATCCGCGCCGGCGGGTCGGTCATCGGCTGCCTGGACGCAGAGACGCTGACCGCGCCGCCCGCCGGCCTCAAGGACGAGCTGACGTGGTGCGCGGAGGCGCTCGCGCGGCGGCTGGGACAGCTGGGCGGCCCGCCGACGGCCAGCGCGGCCGAGCGCCTGGCCGTCTACGCGGCGCGGATGGCCGGCCTGACCGACGTACGCCGCATCGAGGGGCTGGTGATCGAGGCCGCCCGCGACATCACCGAGCTGGAGTCCGCGCTGCTGGTCGGCCGTGACGGGGTGGGCGCCTGGCGGGTGCTGGCCCACGCCGGGGAGCTGGCCGAGCGGCTCGGCGCGTCCGGCGATGTGGCGGTCTTCGACCTGGTCGAATCGCTGGTCAGCGACGGGACGTCGTGTCGCACGATCCTCCAGCGCGGCGGCGCCGCCACGGCGACCCGGTCCTGTCGCAGGCGGGCGTCGAGGGGCTGATGGCGATGGCCGTCGGACGCCCGGCGCAACGCACGTCGCTGCTGCTGGTGGCCGACCCGCGGCCGCTGACCCCCGAGGCGGCCGGGTGCGTCCAGCTGCTGGAGCTGCTGGCCGCGCACGCCGCCAGCTGCCTGCGCACCGCTGATGCGATCGCCGAGCTGCGCGAGCGCGCGGCCAGCGATGCGCTCACCGGCCTGGGCCATCACGCCACCTTCCACGAGGCGCTGGCCGCGGCGCGCGCCGCGGGCGCCACCGTCGCCGTCCTGCTGATCGACGTCGACGGCTTCAAGGCGATCAACGACGCCAAGGGCCACCAGGCCGGCGATCGCGTCCTGCGCGAGATCAGCGCGGTGCTGACGCGGCGCGCTGCGCCGGGGGGACGAGCTGTTTCGCATCGGCGGCGACGAGTTCGCCGCGCTGGTCAGCGTGGCCAGCCCGCAGGAGGCGATGGAGGCCGGCCGCCGGCTGTGCGACGGCGCCGCCCAGGCCGGCTCGGCCACCGTGTCGATCGGCATCGCCCTGCCGCGCACCGGGGAGGCCGACGCATCCGTGCTGGCCCGCCCGACCGTGCGCTGTACGCGGTCAAGGAGTCCGGCCGCGACGGCGTCGAGATCGACGCCTGAGCGCGAGCGAACCCCATCTAGTCTCTGGGCGGATCCCATGTCCGTCCCGCGCGACCACATCCGCAACTTCTCCATCGTCGCCCACATCGACCACGGCAAGTCGACGCTGGCCGACCGCATCCTCGAGCTGACCGCACACCGTCATCCGACCGCGACGATGCGCGAGCAGCTGCTCGACTCGATGGACCTGGAGCGCGAGCGGGGCATCACCATCAAGGCGCAGGCGGTGCGCGTCTACTACAAGGCACGCGACGGCGAGACCTACCAGCTGAACCTGATCGACACGCCGGGCCACGTCGACTTCACCTACGAGGTCAGCCGCGCGCTGGCCGGCCTGCGAGGGCGCGGTGCTGGTCGTGGACGCCTCCCAGGGCGTCGAGGCCCAGACGGTCGCCAACGCCTACCTGGCCATCGACGCGGGCCTGGAGATCGTCCCGTGCCTGAACAAGATCGACCTGCCGGGCGCCGAGCCCGAGCGCGTCGCCGACGAGGTCGCCGAGCTGATCGGCGAGCCCGGCCGAGGCTGATCCTGCATCTCCGGCAAGACCGGGGAGGGCGTCGACGAGGTGCTGGAGGCGATCGTCAACGAGGTGCCGCCGCCGGAGGGCGACCCCGACGCGCCGCCGCGCGCGCTGATCTTCGACTCCGAGTTCGACCAGTACCGCGGCGTCGTCGCCTACATCCGCGTGGTCGACGGCACCTTCACCAAGGGCGAGGCGATTCGCGCGATGGCCGCCGGCACCCAGGCCGACATCGACGACATCGGCTTCTTCACCCCGAAGATGACCCCGGCCGACCAGCTCACCGCCGGCGAGGTCGGCTACCTGATCACGCGGCATCAAGGACGTCACCCAGCTGCGCGTCGGCGACACGCTCACCACGCGGGCCAACGCCGGCCACCGAGCCGCTGCCCGGCTACCAGGACGTCAAGCCGATGGTCTTCTGCGGCCTGTACCCGACCGACTCCGACGAGTACCAGGACCTGCGCGACGCGCTGGAGAAGCTGACGCTCAACGACGCCGCGCTGCGCTGGGAGCCGGAGACCTCCGACGCGCTCGGCTTCGGCTTCCGCTGCGGCTTCCTGGGCCTGCTGCACATGGACATCGTCCGGGAGCGCCTGGAGCGCGAGTACGACCTCGAGCTGATGGCGACGATGCCGTCGGTGGGCTTCGAGGTGCACGAAGACCGACGGCGAGACCGTCGAGATCCACGCGCCCTCCGACATGCCCGACCCGGCCCGCATCGAGGAGATCCGCGAGCCGTACGATCCGCGCCACGCATCCTCGCGCCCGAAGGAGTACGTCGGCGCCGTCATGGAGCTGTGCCAGGAGCGCCGCGGCGAGCACGCCGGCATGCACTACCTGAGCGCCGACCGCGTGCAGATCACCTACGACCTGCCGCTGGCCGAGATCGTCCTGGACTTCTTCGACCAGCTGAAGTCGCGCACCCGCGGCTACGCCTCGCTCGACTACGAGCTGACCGGCCTGCGGCCGCTCCAACCTGGTGAAGCTCGACATGCTGCTCAACGGCGACCCGGTCGACGCGCTGTCGATGATCGTCCACCGCGACAAGGCCTACGACTTCGGCCGCACGCTGGCCGAGAAGCTGCGCAAGCTGATCCCGCGCCAGCAGTACGACGTGCCGATCCAGGCGGCGATCGGCAGCCAGCATCATCGCCCGCGAGACGGTCAAGGCGCTCCGCAAGGACGTGACCGCCAAGTGCTACGGCGGCGACATCACGCGCAAGCGCAAGCTGCTGGAGAAGCAGAAGGAGGGCAAGAAGCGCATGAAGCAGGTCGGGCGCGTCGAGGTCCCCCAGGAGGCGTTCCTGGCCGTCCTGGAGGTCGGCGAGTAGGGAGCTACCCGCCGCGCGTCGGGACCGTCTGCCAGGCCGGCCGCGGGTGGCCCAGCAGGAATCCCTGGGCGAAGTCGACGCCGTAGTCGGCCAGCCGCTCGAGCGTCGGCTCATTGGTGACCCACTCCGCGACGGCGACCCTCCCCAGCGCGTGCGCCGCCTGGACCATCGCCTGCACGATCACCTGGTCGGCGGGATCGTCGCACACACGGCGCACGAACGAGCCGTCGATCTTGAGGATGTCCAACGGCAGGTGCTTGACGTCCAGAAACGAGCCGCAGCCGGTGGGGCTCGGCATCCCGGTCGTCGGTGAACATCGGCCGGCGACCCTACGGGCCCGCCGGGCGTCCAGGCAACCGCACTGCTCCCGCGGCCGCACGCGAGGACGACGGCGATCCCGTGCTCAAGCATCGCTGCGCCGGCGTCGATGCAGTCTCGATGCGCGTGCTGGAGACCCTCGGCCGGGCCTTCACGAGCAGCTCGATCGGGATGGGGCTGCTCGAGCTGGACGGCCGCTGGACCGAGGTCAACCCGGCCCTGTGCCGGATGCTCGCCCGATCGCCGGAGGAGCTGATCGGGCACTCGCTGCTGGAGGTCACCCACCCCGAGGACCTCGACACCAGCGCCGCGCGGACCGAGCGCCTGGCCGATGGGTCGGGCACCGAGCAGACCTTCGAGAAGCGCTACCTGCGCGGCGACGGCACCGTCCTGTGGGCGCGCGTGACCAGCGCGGTGGCCTTCGACGACGACGGCCGCCCGGAGGCGGTCTTCAGCCAGCTGGAGGACATCACCGCGCGCAAGCGGGCCGAGGGCCTGCTGCGGGCCAGCGACGAGCGCTTCGAGCGCGTCTTCGAGGACGCGCCGGTGGGGATGACGCTGAACAGCCCGGTGGTCGAGGAGCGCGGGCGCCTCCTGCGTGTCAACGCCGCCTTCTGCCGTCTGATGCGGGCGATGCCAGAGGAGCTCGTCGGCCGCTACCCGGCTGAGCTGCTGCACCCCGACGATCGCGACGTGGGGCGCGTGGAGTGGTACGCGATGCTGGCCGGTCAGATGCGCACCAACAGCTTCGACCGCCGCCTGGTGCGCGCCGACGGGTCGATGGTCGTGGTGCGCAACAGCTCGTCGGTCGTCCACGACGAGGGCGGTGAGCCGCTGTACGTCGTCTCCCAGCAGTACGACATCACCGAGAGCTGGGAGGCCGAGCGCCGCTTCCGCGCCGCGTTCGAGGACGCGCCGGTCGCCATGGTGCTGTCGAGCGCCGATCCGGCCGATCGGGGCCGCGCGCTGCGCGTCAACCAGGCGATGTGCGACATGCTCGCCACCGACGCCGAGACGCTGCTGTCGCTGACGCCCGCCCAGGTGTTCGCCGAGCCGGGGCGCGCCGATGCGGTGGCCGACTACCGGGCGCTGATCGCGGGGCGGTGCGAGCGGCTGGCTAGCGAGCGCGAGCTGATAGCGGGCCGACGGGAGCACGGTGTGGGCCGCCATCAGCGCGTCGCTGGTGCACGACGACCGCGGCGCCCCTCGGCCACGTCATCGCCTAGTTCCAGGACATCGACGGCCGCAGGCGCCACGAGCGCCTGCTGCGTGAGGCGGAGGCGCGCTTTCGCACCGCCTTCGACGACGCCGCCATCCCCATGATCCTGTGGGACATGCGGCTGGTCGTGCACTCGGCCAACGCGGCGATCGTCCAGCCGCCGCAGCTCTCCGACG
>CAVRPY010000007.1:0-402542 GCA_963723265.1 uncultured Solirubrobacteraceae bacterium | reverse complement strand
GAAACCAGCCGTCGAAGACGTCGAAGACGGCCAGCAGCCGGGCGTCGGGCGCTGGCCCGGCGCTCGACCTCGGCCCGCAGCCAACCCTCGGTCCACTGCTCGCGGCGGCGCTCCAGGAAGGCCAGCGCGAGCTCGTCCTTGGAGCCGAACTGGCGGTACAGGGTCATGCGTCAGCGACGCCCGCGTGGGCGACGATCTCGTCCACGCCGACGGCGCGCACCCCGCGCTGGGAGAACAGCTCGTAGGCGGAGGCGAGGATGCGCTCGCGCGCGTCGGCGACGGTCGAGTCGGTGGCCATCGGCGACCGAAGCTACCAAGGGCGGCCGTCAGCGTTGACGGCCCGCACCCGCCGGAGTAGCGTGGGACAACGGGTAGAGGGAGAACGCTCACTCTCATTCGGGGGAGCGGTGCGTCTGCCTCAGAGAGGAGAACGATGCCGATCCCGACCGAGCTCGTCGGTTCGCTGCCGCGTCCGATGAAGCTGCAGCAGGCCTACGCCGACTACGACGCCGGCAAGATCAGCCTACGACGAGCTGGAGGCCGAGCAGGACGCCGCCGCCGCGGACTCGATCCAGCGGCTGGAGGCCACCGGCGAGCCGATCGTCTCCGACGGCGAGCAGCGCGACTCGAGCTTCGCCACCTACCCGCTGACCGACACGCTGGCCGGCACCGGGCTGGCCGAGCAACCTCGCCGGCGACGGCCAGTACTTCGCCATCTTCGACCGACGGCCACCACCGTCAGCTGCCGCGCCTGACCGGCGGGCCCGTTCCAGCTACAAGACCTACGCCGCCGGAGTTCGTCGACAAGACGATGGCGATCGCCGACCAAGCCCATGAAGCAGGCGGTCATCGCGCCCGTCGATGCTGTGCCTGCTGTACCCGCTGGACGGCGAGGTCGACGGGCTACTCGCGCGAGCAGTTCCTGGCCGATCTCGTGCGACGAGTGCGAGAAGGACATCCGCCAGTGCTTCGCCGCCGGCGCCGCGCGGGTCTCGATCGACTTCACCGAGGGCCGCCTGGCCAACAAGAACGATCCCGCGCAACCCCTGGACCGGGCGAGGACATGCTCGGCGAGTTCATCGACCTCAACAACCGGGTGCTCGACCGCTTCTCGGCCGAGGAGCGCGCGCAACATCGGCATCCACACCTGCCCGGGCGGCGACTGCGACTCGATGCACAGCGACGACGTCGACTACGAGCGAGCTGCTGCCGAGCATGTTCGAGATCAACGCCGGCTACTTCCTGATCCAGTGCGCGCAGCGAGGACGACCGGAGCAGGTCTACAAGCTGTGCGGCGCAGTACTCGCCGCGAGGACGCCAACGGCGTCGCCGCAGGTGTGCTTCATCGGGCGTCATCAACCCGCTGAACCCCGAGGTCGAGACGCCCGAGCAGGTGCGCGACGAGCTGCTGGCCGCGGCAAGTACATCCCGGTGCGAGCGGCTCGGCGCGACCGACGACTGCGGCTTCTCGCCGTTCAGCATCGACGTCAAGCCCAAGCACGGCTCGCCGGACTTCGCGCGCGACGTCGGCGATGCAGAAGATCGAGGCGCGGCTGGCGGGGGCGCGGATGGCCTCCGAGGCGCTCGGCGTGTAGTCCGGGCGGACTGCCAGGGAGCTCTCAGGCGGATCTCAGGGGCGCGATCCATGCTGATCGCGTCCCAGAGCGGGCCTCGGCCCCGCGAACCGATCTGAGAGGAGAACTCCCCCATGTCCCCCCGTGCTCGCAAGACCGCGGCGATCGTCACGTCGGTGGCGCTGGTCGGCGGTGGTGGCGCCGCCGCAGTCGCCATGGCCGCCGGCGGCACGCCGACGCAATCCCAGCAGCAGGCGCCCTACGGCGCCCCCGGCCAGGGCAACGGCCCCGGCCCCGCCGGCCACGGGCCGCGCCGCCATGGTCCCACCAGCGACGAGCTGGCCACGATCGCCAAGACGCTGGGCGTGACCACCGACCAGCTGCAGTCCGCCGTCCAGGCCGCCCGCCCCGACCGGGCCGGCAAGCCCGACCCCAAGGAGGACGGCCCGGCCGCCGATCTGGCCGCGGCGCTGAACGTGGACGTCGACAAGGTGCAGTCGATCCTCGACGCCAACCGCCCGACGCCGCCCGGCCCGCGGGCCCAGGGCTCCGGGTCCGAATGCGCCCAATCCGGGCGCGGGCCCGCGGCGCGGCCGCGGCCCCGACGCGAGCGGCGGCCGGCCGGCGCGGCCCGACCAGAGCAAGCTGATCGCGGCGCTGGCCTCGGGCCTGAACATCGATCAGGCCACGGTCAAGGCGGCGTTCGAGAAGGTCGAGGGCGCCCATGAGGCCGACCACGCCGCCCGGGAGTCGGCGTTCTTCGCGGCGGTCGCCAAGTCGCTGGGCGTCGATGCCTCGGCGGTCCAGAAGGCCTTCGAGGCGGCGCGCCCCGCGCCGCCCGCCCCTCCGACGGGCGGATAGGAGCACGCGCCCGTGAGGACCGGACGCCGTCGGGCCGCCGCGATGCGGCCTCGACGGCGACCGGCACCTGGCGGGCTGTCCGCCAGCGGACCAAGCGCTGGCGAGCGTCGTCACGGCCGACGTAGGTTCATCGTGCCGTGGCCTTTCGCGACTACCTGCGCTGGGACGGTCTGCTCGCGGTCACGGTGGGCGCCACGCTGTGCGCGTTCGGCCTGGCCGCCGGGCACCAGGGGCCCGTCGACGCGGCCATCAGCGGTCTCATCCTGATCGCCGGCACCGCGGTCTACATGCGCCTGCGCCACGGCGCGTCGGTGCGCCGGCCCACGACCTGGTACACGTCGGCGCCGCTGGCCGCCGCCGCGGGCTGGGCGCCGCCGCTGCGGGCCAGCCGGGCGCTGCTCATCCTGGTCGCCGACATCGTCTTCCTGGCCGCCGTCGCGGTCGGCCTGAGCTACCTGACCGGCTTCTGGCTGACCTACGTCGACCTCGGCGTGTGGGCCGTGTTCGTCGGCGTGGTCAAGGCCGGGCCGGCCAGCGCGGCCATCCGCGTCCGCGAGGCCAGCGACGGACACGTCTACCGGCTGGCGCGCCGGCCGATCCGCGGGCTGGTCAGCCTCACCACGCGCGAGCCGTCGGCGTCGCAGCACGCGGAGGCCGCCGGCGCGCCCCAGCCGAGCGCGACGATGACGGCGATCGTCCAGGACCGCTACGGACGCCCCGAGGACGTGCTGCGCGTGTCCGAGTTGCCGCGGCCGGTGCCGGGCGACGGCGAGCTGCTCGTGCGCGTGCGCGCCGCCGCCGTCGCCGGGGACGACTGGCACCTGATGCAGGGCCTGCCCTACGTCGCCCGCGGCACGACGGGCCTGCGCCGGCCCAGGCAGCGCGTTCCGCGCGCCGACGTCGCCGGCCGCGTCGAGGCGGTCGGCGGCCCGTCGCGCTTTGAGGTCGGCGACGAGGTGTTCGGCTGCGGTGGCGGCTTCGCCGAGTACGTGGTGCTCGCCGAGGAGACCACCGTGCCGCGGCCGGGGCGCATCAGCCCCGAGGAGGCCGCCACCGTGCCGGTGTCGGCGATGACGGCGCTGCAGGCGCTGCGTGACAAGGGCGAGGTGCGCCCGGGCGACGACGTGCTGGTGATCGGCGCCTCCGGCGGCGTCGGCTCGTTCGCGGTGCAGATCGCCAAGGCGCTGGACGCCCAGGTGACCGGCGTGTGCAGCACGGCCAACGTCGACTTCGTCACCTCGCTGGGCGCCGATTACGTCGTCGACTACACCCAGGACGACTACGCCGACGGCACGCGCCGCTACCACGTGATCGTCGACCTCGTCGGCAACCGCCCGCTGAAGCAGCTGCGCCGCGCCCTGCGTCGTGACGGGCGCCTGGTGATGGTGTCCGGCAGCGGCGGCCGCTGGCTGCAGGGCCTCGACCGCTGGCTGTGGGGGCTGCTGCTGTCGCCCTTCGTGCGCCAGCGGCTGCGCCCGCTGATCCACACCGACCGCGGCGCCGACCTCGCCGCGATCGCCGCGCTGCTGGAGCGGAGCGCGGTCCGCCCCGTGGTCAGCGCGACCTATCCCCTCGACGACGTCGTCGGCGCGATCCGCCACTTCCGCGAAGGGCACGCGCGCGGGAAGGTCGTGGTCACGACGCCGCCACCGGAGTGAGCCGGTGGCGGCGGAAGGTGGAGACGGCGGGAATCGAACCCGCGTCCGCAGTCGCGTTGCAGTGGCTTCTACGAGCGTAGCCGGCGCTCTGATCTCGCTCCCAGGTCGCCTCGCCGGCGGGGTTGCTGGGAGCCAGCCTCCTGAAGATGTCCCCCGATTGGCGGAGGCGGACCGCCGGGGGTGAGCCTGCATATCTGATTCGGGTGACCCGGCGGCAGGCTGGCCGGGGCCCGAACCTCACATCGACCTAGTTGGTGCTAGGCGGCGAGGGCGTACTCGTGAGAGTCCGCACGTATGGTTTTCCCGGTGTTTTACGAGGCCTCCGGGACCTCGGCTCGCAACCACCACCCCGAAATCGACCGCGTCGAAGCCATGTCGTCCCCGTGGTGATGTGCTGCACATCCTAGCGGCCGGTAGCGTCCCGTCCGTGGCCACCTGGGACGACGTCGCCCGTCTCGCGCTCTCGCTGCCGGAGACGAGCGAGGGCACGCGCTGGGGCCAGCGCACCTGGCGCGTGCGCGGCAGGGGCTTCGTGTGGGAGCGCCCGCTGCGCCGCTCGGACCTCGAGGCGCTCGGCGACAGCGCGCCGGACGGCCCGATCCTCGGCGCGCGGGTCGAGCACGAGGGCGCCAAGCAGGCGCTGCTGGCCGACGACCCGGCCGTCTTCTTCACCACGCCGCACTTCGACGGCTACCCGGCGATCCTCGTGCGCCTGGACGCGATCGCCGCCGCCGACCTGGCCGAGCTGGTCACCGAGGCCTGGCTCGCGCGCGCGCCCAAGCGCCTCGCGCACGCGCTCCTGGAGCCGAATGGCGAATAGATCCCGCTGAGCGGGATCAGATCGCCACTCGGCGGTGGGAACGGCGGCCGGCGCTTCGGCGCGGGCGGGCGCCCTCTAGCCTGTGGCGCAGTGACCGCCGAGCGCCACGACATCCGCGATCACGACGACTGCGAGCGCCTGGTGCGCGCGTTCTACGGACGGGCGCTGACCGATCCGATGATCGGCTACCTGTTCACCGACGTGGCCCAGCTCGACCTCGAGGCCCATGTCCCGCAGATCACCGCCTTCTGGGAGACGATCCTGCTCGGAGCGCAGTCCTACGGCGGCGGCGCGTTCGCCCCGCACGCCAGCCTCAACCGCAAGGTGCCGTTGCGCGGGCCGCACTTCGAGCGCTGGCTGGCGCTGTGGCGGCAGACCGTCGACGAGCTGTTCGCCGGACCGCGCGCGGAGCTGGCCAAGGCGCACGCGCAGCGGGTCGCGCACGCGTTCCACCGCCGCCTGCAGGGACTGCCCGACGAGTCGTCGTCGACGACCGCGCCGGTCCAGCTGACGGTCATCCGCCCTTAGCGGCGCCGTAGCGCAGGCCGTCCATGACCAGGCGCAGCACCGTGCGCGCCTGCTCGATCCAGCCGTCCCCGTCGGGGATGTTGAAGATCGCCATCGTCGCCCGGTAGACGTCGTCGGCGCTGACGTCGTCGCGGATCGATCCCGCCGCGACGCCGGCGCTCAGCAGCGTGTCGATCGTCTCGCCGATGCGCCGGCGCGCCTCCGGGAACAGCTGCTCGCGGGAGACGGCCAGCTGCTTGAGCGCGTCGGCCATGCCGCGCTTGGCCGCGGCATAGGCGATGAAGCGCTCGAGCCACGCCTCCATCGCCTCGTCGGGCGGCAGCGCCGCCAGCAGCTCGCCGGCGCCCTCGGCCACGTGGGCGACCTCGTTGCGGTAGGTCTCGGCGATCAGCGCGTCGCGGGTGGGGAAGTGGCGGTAGAGCGTCCCGATCCCGACCCCCGCGCGCCTGGCCACCGCCTCCAGGGAGACCTCGGTGCCCTCGACGGCGAACAGCTCGGCCGCCGCCTCCAGCAGCTTCTCGCGATTGCGCCGCGCGTCGGCGCGCATGGTCTTGTCGGTGGTGCTCATCGGATCCTATCCGGAGGCCTCCTCCGTTTACGTGCTATCGTTCCCCAACGAAGCGGAGGCGATCTCCGTTTACAGGCTAGCGACAAGAGGAGCTTGCATGTCGAAGGTCTGGTTCATCACCGGAACCTCCAAGGGGTTCGGGCGCATCTGGGCCGAGGCCGCGCTGGAGCGCGGCGACCGGGTGGCAGCGACCGCGCGCGATCCCAAGACGCTCGACGACCTCGTCGGGCGCCACGGCGAGGCCGTCCTCGCCCTCCAGCTCGACGTCACCGACAAGGCGCGGGTCGACGCGACCGTCGCCAGGGCGCACGAGCACTTCGGCCGCCTGGACGTGGTGGTCAACAACGCCGGCTACGGCCTGTTCGGCGCGATCGAGGAGGTCAGCGAGGAGCAGGCCCGCGCGCAGATCGAGACGAACGTCTTCGGCGCCCTGTGGGTGACCAAGGCGGCGCTGCCGCTGCTGCGCGCGCAGGGCTCAGGCCACATCATCCAGGTGTCGTCGATCGCCGGCGTCCAGGCGTTCCCCGGCATCGGGATGTACCACTCGTCCAAGTGGGCGCTGGAGGGCTTCAGCCAGTCGCTGGCCGGCGAGGCCGCCGAACACGGCATCCACGTGACGCTGGTCGAGCCGACCGGCTACCCGACGGACTGGTCGGGCCCGTCGGCGGTCCAGGCCGACCGGCTGGAGGCCTACGACGCGATGCGCGCCGCCCGCCAGGCCGGCCGCAGCCGGTGGACGCCCGCCGATCCGCAGGCCACCGGCCCCGCGATCCTGGAGCTCGTCGACGCCGAGCAGCCGCCGCTGCGCTGCTTCTTCGGCGAGACCCCGCTCAGCATCATCGAGCCCGAGTACGCCAAGCGCCTGGAGTCCTGGCACCAGTGGCAGTGGCTGGCCGAGCTCGCCAACGGAAAGGTTGCCGCTTGAGCGCCAACACCGACACCCGCATCACCACCCCCTGGGGCTTCGAGACGACGGCGGCCGAGGTCGTCGACGGCCTCGACCTGACCGGCACCCGCGCGATCGTCACCGGCGGCGCGTCGGGCATCGGCATCGAGACCGCCCGCGCGCTGGCCGGGGCCGGCGCGGCGGTCACGCTGGCCGTGCGCAACACCGCCCAGGGCACGCGCGCGGCCGCCGACCTGCGCGCCACCACCGGCAACCACGCGATCGACGTGCGGCCGCTGGAGCTGGCCGACCGGGCCTCGATCGCGGCCTTCGCCGCCGCCTGGGACGAGCCGCTGCAGCTGCTGGTCAACAACGCCGGCGTCATGGCCCTGCCCGAGCGGCGGCTCACCCCCGCGGGCTGGGAGCTGCAGTTCGCCACCAACCACCTCGGCCACTTCGCGCTGGCCACCGGCCTGCACGACGCGCTGGCCGCGGCCGGCGGCGCCCGGATCGTCTCGGTCAGCTCGCGCGGCCACCTGCGCTCCCCGGTGGTCTTCGAGGACGTCAACTTCGCGGCGCGCGACTACGAGCCGTTCCTGGCCTACGGCCAGTCCAAGACGGCCAACGTCCTGTTCGCCGTCGGCGCCACGGCGCGCTGGCGGGACGACGGGATCACCGCCAACGCGGTCCACCCGGGCCCCATCCTCACGCCGCTCACGCGGCACCTGAGCGACGAGTACCTGGGGCAGCTCAAGGCCCGGATCGCGCACTTCAAGTCGCCCCAGCAGGGCGCGGCGACGAGCGTCTTCGTGGCCACCTCGCCCCGGCTGGACGGCGTCGGGGGACGCTACTTCGAGGACGTCAACGAGTCCGTCGTGCTCGAGGAGGTCACGGCCGAGGCGACGTCCGGCGTGGCCCGCTACGCGCTGGACCCGATCGACGCCGACCGCCTGTGGGAGCTGTCGGAGGCCGCGATTGCCTGAGACCAAGCCCCCGTTCCGGCGCATCGCCGTGTTCGGCAACCTCGCGGCGATGAGTCCGAAGGCCCAACCGCGTCTCAACGACGATGACCACCTTCGTCCTGATCCCCGGTGCGGGCGGCGAGGCCAGCTACTGGAGCCTCGTCGCCGCACGCCTGCACGCGTCGGGCGACGTCGCGATCTCGCCCGACCTGCCCGCTGACGACCCGGCCGCTCACCTGAGCGACTACGCCGACGTCGCCGTCGCCGCCAGCAACGGCGGCGGCGACGACGCGGTCGTCGTGGGCCAGTCGCTGGGCGCCTTCTGCGCGCCGCTGGTGGCCCAGCGGCTCGGTGCCCGGCGCATCGACCTCGTGTGCCCGATGATCCCGCTGCCCGGCGAGACGGCCGCCGACTGGTGGACGACCAGCGGCCAGTACCGTGCCCAGTGCGCGGCCGACGCGGCCGCCGGCCGCGACCCGGACCGGCCGTTCGACGTGGAGGAGCTGTTCCTGCACGACGTCCCGCCCGCCGCGCTCGCCCGCGCGCAGCCCCGGCCCCCGCGCGACCAGTCGGGCACGCCGATGGGCGACCCGTTCCCGCTGGCGCGCTGGCCGGCGATCCCCACCCGCGTGCTGGCCGGCCGCGACGACCGGCTGCTGCCGGTGGACTTCGTGCGCGAGCTCGCGCGCGATCGGCTCGGCGTGGAGGCCGACGTCATCGCCAGCGGCCACCTGCCCGCGCTGGCGACGCCGGACGCGCTGGTCGACTGGCTGCGCAACGGGCCCTAGCCGCCCGCCCGCCGCGGCGGCCGCCAAACTGCCGCGGGTGCCCGCCGCCCGCGTGACCGCCGAGCTGCGCGCCGCCGCCTCGGCGGCGCGCCACGTGCGCCTGGCGCCGGCGGGCTGGGGCCATCCGCTGCGCGCCGCCGCCTGCATGGCCGTGCCGCTGGGCGCCGGCGTGCTCGCCGGCCACGCCTCCTACGGGATGGTGGCCAGCCTCGGCGCGCTGTCGGGGCTGTACGGGCAGAGCGAGCCGTACCGCCGCCGCGCCCGGCTGCACGCCGGGGTCGCGCTGGCCATGGCCCTGGCCGCGCTGGCCGGGACGCTGGCCCAGCCGTCGGCGGTCGCCTCGGTGCTCGTCGTCGGGGCGATCGCCGCGGTCGGCACCTTCACCTGCCTGACGCTGGAGGTCGGGCCGCCGCGCGAGCACATGATCGTGCTCGTCGCGTTGATGACCGCGACGCTCGACCTCGACCCGCCCGGCGCTGCGGCCCGCACCGGCCTGGTCCTCGCCGGCGGGGCGGTCGCCTGGCTGATCGCCATGAGCGGCTGGCTGGCCGATCGCGCGCGGCCCGAGCGGCTCGCCGTCGCCGGTGCGCTGGACGCCGTCGCCACCCTGCTGGAGGCGATCGCCACCGCGGCGCCGGCGCCGGCGCTGCGCGTCGCGCGCCATCAGGCCGCCCAGAGCGCCCGCGTCGCCAACCACGCCGTCGCCTCGGCGTCGGGGCGCACCGCGGCGCGGCTGCGCGCCGTGGCGCTCGAGGTCGACGAGCTGCTGGACGCGGTCGTCGGCGCCGACGTGCTCGGCGTGCCGATCGACCCCGACTGGGCGCGGACGGCCCGCGCGCTCGCGGCCGTGGCCAGGACGGGCGCGCACCGCGTGGCCGGGCTGACGACGGGCGTGGCGGCAAGCGGGAGGTGGGCCCACGACGGGGGGCTGGAGCCGCCCGGCCCGCGCATCGAGGCGGCGCTGAGGCGCATCGATCGAGCGCTGGCCCGCAGCGCGCCCGACGGCGCCGCGCCCGCCCGCCCGCGCCGCGTCGTCCTGCTGCGCCACTCGCTGGCCGTGCCCGCCGCCGTGCGGGCGGGTGTCGCGATCGCGCTGGCCCTCGCGCTCGGGCACGTGCTGCGCGTCGGTCAGCCCTACTGGATCGCGCTGACCGTCTCCGCCGTCCTGCAGGGCTCGACCCTGGTCACCTCGATGCGCCGAGGGATCGAGCGCACGGCGGGGACGCTGGTCGGCGTGCTGCTGGCCGCGGGCGCCGCCGCCCTCGATCCCCGCGCCGGGGTGATCGTGGCGGCGATCGTCGTGTTGCAGCTGGCCATCGAGGCGGTGATCGCCACCAGCTACGCGATCGCGGTCGCGCTCATCACCCCGCTGACGCTGCTGCTGGTCCGACCTGGGCCGCCCCGACTCGATCACCGAGGTGCTGCTGGGCGGGCGGATCGTCGACACGCTGATCGGCGCCGCGCTGGGCATCGCCGCCGGGCGGCTGCTGTGGCCCAGCGCCGCGCGCACGCGGGTGCTGACCGCGTCGTCGCGCAGCGTCGCGGCGACCGGCCTGCTGCTGCTCAGCGGACTGCGCGAGGGCGCCGACAGCGCGGCCGCCCGGCGCGACCGCGCCGACCTGCACGTCGAGCTGCTGAACCTGCGGGCCGTCGCCGACGCCGCGCTGGCCGACCGGCTGGGCAGCTCGCCGGCCGCCGACGTGCGCTGGCCGGTGATCGCGGCCATCGAGCGGGTCGGCTACCTGGTCGGCGGCGCGCCGCTGGAACCCGACGGCGTCCCGTCCGGGCTCGCCCCGGCGATGGACGCGCTGACCCGCGCGGCGGCCACGACGACGCCGGCCGAGCCGATCGCGCTGCCGCCGATGCCGCGGCTGCCCAACGTCCGCCGCGAACTGGAGCGCCTGTCCGCGCTGCTGGCCGAGCGGCGCTGACCGCAAGCGGGCAAAAAGGGACGCGGGCCGAGCCGCGGTGGGAACCCTTCACCTGTCGCTGCGTTCCTTGCGGAACGGCGCCTGGTGGGGTGGCGCGGCCTTCCATCCCGGTGGCCTCGCTCTTTCGCGGCTCGAACCCGCGTCTGACTGCAACCGTACGAATCGCCGCCCGGCGGGTCAAGTGCGTATTCGCACGATCCCCGCAAATTGGGCGCTTTTCCGGCGCTCAGTAGTTCGCCTCGGCCTTGGCCCGGGCCAGGTCGCGCTTGGTCTCGCGCTCGCGGATCGCCTGGCGCTTGTCGAAGCGGTCCTTGCCGCGCCCCAGCGCGACCTCGACCTTGGCGAACGGGCCGCTGAAGTAGATCCGCGTCGGCACCAGCGTCAGGCCCTTCTCGTGCAGCTGCCCCGCGAGCCGGTCCAGCTCGCGCCGCTTGAGCAGCAGCTTGCGCGGGCGCTCGGGCTCGTGGTTCTCGCGGGCCGCCGGCCCGTAGGGCGGGATGTGGACGTTGTACAGCCACAGCTCGCCGTCGCGCAGCGCGGCGTAGCCGTCCTTGAGCTGCGCGCCCTGCGTGCGCAGCGACTTGACCTCGGTCCCACGCAGCTCGACGCCCGCCTCGATGCGCTCGACCAGCTCGTAGCGATAGGACGCCTGCCGGTTGGTGGCGACGTCCCCTGGCGCTGCCTTCTTCTTCTTGCCGCCCTTGGCCATGACTGGCTCAGACGGTATCGGCCGGCCCGAGGCTCACGCGACCGCGGGCCACGTCGACGCCCTCGACGCGCACCATCACGGGGTCGCCGATCTTCAGCATCGCCCCCGAGCGCTCGGCCTCCAGGATGGTGCCCGGCTCGTTGAGCTCCCACCAGTCGCCGCGCAGCCGCCGCACCGGCAGCAGGCCGTCGAAGCCGTCGCCGAAGGACACGAACGCCCCCGCGGAGATCACGCCGGTGACCTCGCCCTCGAAGACGCGCTCGTAGCCGAAGCCCGACGAGAACAGCTCGCGCTCCAGCAGCAGGCAGCGAGTGACGTCGTCGGCGGCGCGCTCGATGTCCATCGCCTCGCGCTCCTTGGCCGAGCTCCACTCGGCCACCGACCCCAGCCTGCTCGCCGCCGGCGGGTCCTCCCCCGCCCCCACCGCGCTGAGCAGCGCGCGATGGCAGACCAGATCGGGTAGCGGCGGATCGGCGACGTGAAGTGGCAGTAGGCGGCCGACTGCAGGCCGGCGTGCCCGAGGTTGCGCGGCGAGTAGTAGGCCTGCTTGAGCGAGCGCAGCACGAGCGAGGTGAGCCCCGCGCGCCCGTGGCCGACGCGGCGCACGTGCGCGTCGACCAGCCGCGAGCACGCTCCCACCAGCTCCGCCGCCTGCGACGGCGCGAGCACGTCGGGCAGCGGCGGCGTCGGCACGCCCAGCGAGGCCAGCTGCTCGACCAGGCGCTCCACGCGGTCGGGGTCGGGCCGCTCATGCACGCGGTAGAGCGCCGGGGTGCCGCGCGCCTCCAGGAAGCGGGCGACCTGCTCGTTGGCGGCGATCATCAGGTGCTCGATCAGCCGGTGCGACTCGGTCTGCACCGAGGCCTCGGCGCCGGTCACGTGACCGCCGCGGTCGAAGGCGAACTCCGGCTCGGAGGACTCGACGGCCAGCGCGCCGCGCCGCTCGCGCTCGGCCTGCAGCGCCCCCGCCACCATGCGCGCGTCGCGCAGCGGCTGGGCCCACGGCTCCTCCCACGCGGCCTCGCCGGCGAACAGCCGGTCGACCTCGTCGTAGTCCAGGCGACGGTCGGAGCGGATCAGCGAGCGGTAGAAGGCCACGCGCTGCACCGCCGGGCCGTCGAAGGTCATCTCCACGGTCACGGCCAGCCGGTCGACGTCGGGGCGCAGCGAGCAGGCGTCGTTGGACAGCGCCTCGGGCAGCATCGGCTCCACCGCGCCGGGCACGTACACCGAGGTGGCCCGCCGCGCCGCCTCGCGGTCGATCGGCGCGCCCGGGCGCACGAACGCGCTCACGTCGGCGATGTGCACCCACACCGTCGTCGCCCTCGGCGGAGATCGCGTCGTCGAAGTCCCGCGCGGTGGCCGGATCGATCGTGAACGTCGTCAGGTCCCGCAGGTCGCGCCGCGGCGCCTGCACGTCGCCGCCCGCGTCGCGCGCCTCCCGGGCCGCCCGGTCGACGGCGGGGTCGAAGCGGCGGCGCAGGCCGCGGTCGAGCATCAGGCCCTCGATCAGCGCGCGTGCGTTGTCGGGCTTGCCCAGCACGCGCACGACCTTGGCCGACTGCTTGGCCCGCTGGCCCGGGCGCACGAGCACGAGGTCGCCGACGGAGAACTCGCGCGAGCGCTCGACGGGCATGGCCCGGCCGCGCCCGAAGAGCGGCGCGACGGTCATGAAGCGCCCGCGCTTCTCGATCACGCCGACGATGCCCGCGCCGGGCGTGCTCACCCGATCTGACCGGCCAGCACCGAGACGCCCTTCTGGGCGACCTCGTCCTGCTTGGTCTTCGTGTCGTCGCGGACCTTGACGTCGGGCTGCACGCCGGCGCCGCGCTTGACGCCGCCGGCCCCGAGGTTGCGCCCGGAGGGCAGGAAGTACTCGCCGACGGTCAGGTCGAGCGCACCGCCGTTGGACAGCCGCTGGATCTCCTGGAAGACGCCCTTGCCGTAGGTGTGCTCGCCGATCACCTCACCGCGCCCGCGATCCTGGATCGCGCCGGACACGATCTCGGAGGCCGATGCGGTGTTGCCGTCCACGAGCACGCCGACCGGGATCTTCCCCGAGATCGCGTCGCCGGTGGCGGTCAGCGTCTTGGTCGGCTCGTTGCGGGCCTTGATCGTGACGATCTTGCCGTCCGGGATGAAGATCGAGGCCACCAGACGCGCCTCGTCGACGAGGCCGCCGCCGTTGCCGCGCAGGTCGAGCAGGACCCCCTTCGCGCCCTGCTTGAGCCGACGATCGCACCTCCTTGCGCAGCTGCTGGGAGGCGCCGCGGCTGAACTGGGCCAGGCCGACCTGGGCGATCTTCGTGCCGTCCTTGGCGGTGAGCATCCGCGAGGCGACCACCGGCGCGCTGACCACCGCCCGCTCGACGTCCTTGCTCAGCCGCTGGTCGCCACGCTGCACCACCAGGTGGACGCTGGTGCCCTCCCTGCCGCGCACGAAGCTGGAGGCGCGGTCGACGGTCAGGCCGGCCAGGTCGTGCCCGGCAGCCCCCACGATCACGTCGTCCTTGCGCAGCCCGGCCTTCTGCGCGGGCGAGTCGTCGTAGACGCGCACGACCTTGAGGCCGCTGTCGGTCTCGGCCACCTCGATGCCGATGCCGGTGAACTGGGCGTTGGTCTGGCGCATGTACTGCTCGTACTGCTTGGGCGTGAAGTAGTGCGAGTACTTGTCGTGCAGCGAGCTGACCATCCCGGCGATCGCCGTGTTGGTCAGCTCCTCGTCGGGGATCTTGCGGTAGTAGTCGTTGTGGACCTGGTCGACGGCCTCCTGGAACAGCTGGCTGTGCTCATCGACGCCGAAAGCATCGCGCACCGGTCCCGGCAGCGAGTCGGGGTGGCCGCCCAGGTAGATGCCCAGCGCCAGCAGCGCCACGGGCACCAGGACGACGAGGACCGAGAGCAGTGGGTTGCGACGCACCCGGCCCAGCCTAGGTGGCAGACGTAACTAGACCCTCAAGAAGCGGCGCAACGACAGGCCGGAGCCCAGCGCCGACACGCCCACTGCTGCGAACATCAGCAGCAGCGCCAGGAGCGGCAGCCCCATCGTCTTGGGCGCGGAGATGAGCGCGAAGTCCGAGGCCAGCGGATCGACGAAGGCGATCTTGCCCACCAGCAGCAGCAGGATGGCCAGCACCCCGCCGATCGTCCCCAGGATGATCCCCTCCAGGACGAACGGCCAGCGGATGAACCAGTCGGTCGCGCCGACGAGCTTCATCACCTCGACCTCGCGCCGGCGCGAGAACAGCGACAGGCGGATCGTGTTGGAGACCAGCAGCGCCGAGGCGATGATCAGCAGGCCGCACAGCAGCACCATGGCCAGCTTCACGACGCTCGTCGCGGTGAGGATCTTGTCGGTCTCCTCCTTGCGGTTCTTGACCTCGTCGATCGCTGGGTCGACCACCGTGCGCTGACCCGAGGCGGTCACCGGCGCCAGCGCGTTGCGGATCGCATCGATGTGGTCGGGGTTCTTGGGCGTGATGCGGAAGGAGTCGGGCAGCGGATTGGAGCCCAGCAGCTCGTAGGCCTCGGGATTGCGCTTGGACTCGCGCTTGTAGGCCTCCTCCTTGGACACGTAGCTGACCGACTGCACGTCCTGGTTGCCGGTGATCAGGCGGCGCACGCGCTCGACCTGCTTGTCGGTCGCGCCGTTCTTGAGGTAGACCTCGAGCGCGACCTTCTGACGCACGTCGTTGGCCGCGCCGGTCGTCGCCTGGACGATCGGGATGAACACGCCGAGCACCAGCAGGGTGACGAGCACCGAGGCCATCGCGGCGAACGAGGGGATCGGGTTGCGCTTCATCGAGCGCAGCGACTCCCGCAGGAAGAACCCGAGCCTCACGAGTCCAGGTGCTCCTTGAGCAGGGCGCCCAGCTCGGCCGTGTTGGGCTCGCCGCCGGCGTAGCTGGCCGCGGCCTGGTCGCGCACGACGCGCCCGCGCTGCAACTCGATCACGCGCCGGCGCATCTTGTCGACCATGGTCACGTCGTGGGTGGCCACGATGACCGTCGAGCCGGTGCGGTTGATGCGGTACAGCAGCTGCATGATGCCGATCGACGTCTCGGGGTCGAGGTTGCCGGTCGGCTCGTCGGCCAGCAGCAGCGGCGGGTGGTTGACGAACGCGCGCGCGATCGCCACGCGCTGCTGCTCGCCGCCCGACAGCTGGTCGGGGAAGTTGTGCAGCTTCGTCGACAGCCCGGTCAGGCGCAGGATGTCGGGGACCTTGGCGCGGATCTCCTTGCGCCCGTGGCCGGTCACCTGCAGCGCGTAGGCGACGTTGTCGTAGACGGTCCGGTTGGGCAGCAGCTTGAAGTCCTGGAAGACCATGCCGATGTTGCGCCGGTAGTAGGGCAGCTTGCGCCGCGACAGGTCGCGCAGGTCCTTGCCGGCCACGCGCACGATGCCGTCGGTCGCGTCGGCCTCCTTCATGAGCAGCCGCATCAGCGTCGACTTGCCCGAGCCGGAGTGGCCGACGATGAACACGAACTCGCCGCGTCCGATCGACAGCGTGCAGTTGTCCAGACCGACGTCGCCGCCCGGGTAGCGCTTGGAGACGCCACGCAGCTCGACGACTGGTGGGGACGTGGTGAAGCGGTCGCGGCGCTGCGGCAGCGCGGCGGCACGGGACTGTTCGGTGGCGGCCATCGGGTCGACAAGGTAGAGAGACACGCCAGACGCGCTGCAGTTCCGGTTGCAGGCAACAGGAATTGCGCGCCGGCGTCGAGCTCCGCCCGCCGGCGAGCTCAGCGCAGCTTCTTGAGGAACGGCACCACCGTCTTGAGGAACCGGCTCTTGCCCGGCAGGTCGTCGATCGGGTCGATGTGCGCGTTGGTGGCGGCCGCGTCGACGAGCACGACCTTGCGGGACGGGATGTGCGCCTGCGCCGCGATCGCCTTGGCCGCGGTCAGGACGCGGTCGCCGCCGAGGCTGGTGGCGAAGGCGTAGATCGGCATCCTCAGCGCCTTCCCGTGGATGGCGCGGACGTCGAGGGTCGCGTCGGCGGGGTTGGCCAGACCGCCGTTGACCGCGCCCGCGTCGATGCTCAGGCGCCGCGGGTGATACCAGGCGGTGCCGTCCATCTCGGGGAAGTCGGGCGAGCCGAACACGCGCGCGGCGCGCAGCGCGGTGGTCAGGCCGTCGTTGACCCAGCCGCGCGGGTTGCCGCTGTCGGCCAGGTGGCCGATGTGCGACTGCACGAGGGCGAGGCTCTTGGGACCGGTCTTGACGTCGAGCGCGTAGCCGTAGCTGGCCTCCGCGGTGGCCGGCACCGGCGGCTTGAGATCGGCCGGCAGCAGCGACCAGGCCGACAGGATCGCCGGGCCGTTGGGATCCATCAGCGCCGAGTTGGAGCCGACCGCGTTGAAGACGCCGGCCGACCACGGCAAGCCCAGGCCCGTGAGGTCGAGGAACGGCGAGCTCGTGGCCAGCTGGCCGAGGCTGGCCTGGGCCGCCTCGGGCGTGACCGCGGTCCCCGGCCCGCTGCCGCCGTCGATGAACACGAGCCCGTTGAGGTCCTCGCCGCCGGCGTGGCCGTTGAAGTCCCATGTCGCGTAGGCGTCGATGATCGAGCCGCCGAGCGAGTGGCCGCCCAGCGTGACCGTGCGCCCGTGCCGGCGGGCCGCCCGCACGACGACGCGGATGTCGTTGACGGCGACGTTCATCCCCCAGTCGCGGGCATAGGCGGTCTCGGCGTCGGTCTTGGGGACGAAGTGGGTGGTGATGGCCGGGTCGCTGATCCAGCCCAGGTAGTAGTCGAACAGCTGCTGGGGGTCGGCCTTGCCGGCCTTGGCCTGCTTGAGCACCGACTGGTCCTCGAGCAGGTTCTCGCGGCGCTCGATGGACCACACCTGCCAGCCCTTGAGGCGCCGCACGATGTCGCGGGCCACGGGTGCGAAGTACGGGCCGCCGCCGGAGGTGCCGGGCACGAGCACGAGCACGTGCTTGGCGTGGGGCCGACCGATCTGGATGACCTTGACCTTGTTCAGCGAGGCCGGTGTTCCCGGCGCGTCGTAGCCGTTCATCGTCACCACCCGCGTGGGGACGGCGGCGTGGGCCGCGGCGGGGCCGCAGAGCGCGATGGCGGCGGCGAGAATCCAGACCCGGGACAGACGCATCCGCGCAGCCTACGACTACCCTGCGGGCAATGGCGCAGATCACGCACGAGCAGCTGGCAAACGGGCTCCCGCTCTACCGCGTGGGCCTCCCCGGCACCCGCGCGACGACCATCCTCGTCGCCTTCGACGCCGGCGCCCGCACCGAGCGTCCCGAGGAGAACGGCGCCGCCCACTTCCTCGAGCACCTCGTGTTCAAGGGCGGAGAGCTGTTCGACGACTACCGCAAGGTCAACGAGACGGCCGAGCGGATGGGCGCCTCGCTGAACGCCTACACCTCCCACGATCTGGTCGCCTTCCACATCACCTGCCGCGCCGAGCGGGCGATGGAGGCGCTGGACCTGCTGACCGACTTCGTCGGGCGCCCGCGTATCGACGCCGAGGAGCTCGACCGCGAGCGCGGCGTCGTCATCCAGGAGATCAACCGCGCCTTCGACCAGCCCTCGACCGTGGCCGAGTACCTGATCGACCGCGCGGCCTTCGGCGAGCACCCGCTCGGGCGCCCGGTGCTGGGGCCCGAGGCGCACCTGCGCAGCTTCTCGCGCGAGGCGATCGTCGGCTTCCGCGAGCGGCGCTGGGCCGGCGCGCGCGGGGGCGCCTTCATCGTCGGCAATCTCGATCACGTGGCCGCCGACGGCCACACGGCGCAGCTGCTGGAGCGCTTCCCCGCGCTGCCCGCACCGGATCCGTTCGAGCCCGCGCCGACGCTGCAGACCGAGCGCCTGGTCGAGCAGCGCGACACCAACCAGTCGCACCTGCGGATGCTCTACGCGCCCCGGATCGACGTGCACGACCTGTCCCAGCGCGCGGCGCTGACGATCTACTCGACGCTCCTGGGCGGCTCGATGGGCTCGCGGCTGTTCGACGAGATCCGCGAGCAGCGCGGCCTGTGCTACTCGGTCTGCGTCGGTCGACCACAGCTTCGCCGACGCCCCGATCCTCCAGCTCGGCTCCGGCCTGGAGTCCAGCAAGTGCGTGGAGGCCTACGCGCGCATGCGCGAGATCGTCGCCGAGCTGCACAGCGACGGCCCGTCGCCCGAGGAGGTCGACCGCGCCCGCGCCTACGCCGCCGGCCGGCGCGTGCTGGCCTTCGAGAACACCAACGCGGTGGCGCGCTACGCGGCCAACCAGCGGATCGTGTTCGGCGAGGACGTCGACCCCGAACGGGCGATCGAGGCGCTCGACGCCGTCACCTACGCGCAGGTGCGCGAGGTCGCCGCGACGATCGATCCCGAGCGGCTGGCCGTCGCCTGCGTGGGGCCGCACGAGGCGGGCGACTTCGCCTAGGACGCCTGGCGCTGGCGCGCCGCCGCGCGCGCTGGCAGGATGAACACGGATGGCGATCAACCACCGCGAGCTGGAGCGCTACCTGGCGCGCGTCGGTGACCGCTGGCCGATCGAGCGAGCGTGGCTCGGCGGCGCCCAGGTGGACGACGAGCGCGGCCTGGGCGCGCAGCGCGAGCGCGGGCCCGAGTTCATCCTCGTGCTGGTGTCCGAGGCGTTCTCGGGCGTGCCCTGGCTCGAGCGCGTCTACGTGGCCGGCAACCTGTGGGATGTCAGCGAGATGCACCAGCGCGCCGAGATCCACTGCTACACGCCGGCCGAGCTCGACCGCAAGATCGAGTCGATGCGGCGCGTGCAGCGGGTGCTCGACGGCGGGCTGGAGCTGATCGCCGCCCGCGCTGGCTGATCAGGCCGCCGCGGCCTGCTTGCGCGACGCTGCGATCGCCGCCGCGATGTGGTCCAGGAACGGCTGAGCCGCGGGCCACGCCTCGGCCGACACGTGCATCGACATGCTGCCGGCGCCGGTCGACCAGGGCCGCAGGTGGATGCAGCGTCGGCCCTTGCCGTCCGGCTCGTCCACCGTCAGCTTGAGGTTGCGAATGTGATAGCGCAGGTCCCCCTCGCCCGGAAACCCGAAGGCCTCCACGACCCGACCGTCGAAGGCGAAGAGGGTCCCGTCGATCCAGGTCTCCTCCATGCGGGGACCCTAGCGAGGGCCGGCGCGGTTCGCCAAACGCAAGGTGAGCAGGCGGCGCGTGCCGACGACGCGCCCGGTCTGCGCCTGGGTGGTGGCGACGACCGCCGCGACGCGCAGGCGCCCGGTGCGCTCCAGCAGGGCGCGCCCCCGGCGACCGAGGGCGACGGGGATGCGGCGCACCCGGTCCTTCGGGACGTGCGCCGGGCGCTGGGCGACGACGACGCCGCGGTGGCGTAGGCGCAGCCGACCGCTGCAGGCGTCGACGTCGTCGGCGTGGCAGCGCACGCGCAGTCGCATGCGCCCGCCGTGGAACACGGTCGCGGTCGGGTGGTCGATCTGCATCCGCGTCCACGGCGGGGTGTACTCGGCGGTCTGGACGCGGGGACCCGAGACACCGGTCCATACCCAGGACGCCATCGCCCTGCCGTCGGCCGCAACCGCGATGTGCGGGAACGTCTCCCCGTCGGAGGCGGACGACAGCGTGGTCCTCCCGGGGTTGGAGACCCGACGGCCGAACAGCGCCGCCTCCACGGCGCCGCTGGAGCCGAGCTCGCGCTGCCATACCGCGTATCCGTTGCCCGCGCGATCGATGGCGCCCTGCGGCAGCATGCTCGGCTGGATTGGCGGCGGCGACAGCGTCGCCACCTTGCCGTCGGCGTCGCGCCCGGCGACAACGGTGCCGCGCGGCGTCTCCGCCTCCCACACGATGACCGCCGAACCATTGCGCTGGGCGATGCTCGGTGCCCGCGACGCGACCCCGGGCGCGGAGATCCGGTCGCTGTCGCTGAACTTGTCGTCGGTGAGGACCGCGACCGCCCAGATCGAGAGCGGCGAGGTCGCCTGAACCCACAGCACGGTCCCGCCGCCGGTTCCGTCGGCCACCACCTGCGGCGACCAGGCGGTCTGCCCCTGCGGGCTGATCCGGAACGACGGCCGCGTGGCGGCCCCGGTCTCGGTGATGCGCTGGCCGTGGATGACGCCGGCGGCGCTGTAGGCGAGCAGCACGCCGCGGTCCATGTCGGCGGCGCCCGCGAGCTCGCCGACCTGGCCCCCGGGTGCGGTCAGGCTCGTCGCCGGCCCGGGCGTGCCTGCGGCCGAGACCTGGCGGGCCTTGACGACGGAGGTCGCCACACCGGTCTGGGCGATCCAGGCCACGGTGATCGTGCCGTCGGCCCGCGGCACGGCCACGACACCGAGGCCGCGGTCGCCCGGCTCGGTGACGGTCACCGGCGGGCCGAGCCGGTCGTCGGGGCCGATGGTGCGCAGCACGATCGCCGCCTCCAACGGGCCGGCCAGGCTGGCCCAGGTGGCGACCGTGCGCCCGCCGGGCCCCGGCCACAGCCGGACGTCGTCGACCGGGCCGCCGCCGGACGCCAGCGTGAGCGTCGGGCCGGTGCGCCCGTTGCCCAGCCGGGCGGCCTGGACCAGGGTGGCGGCGCCGGTGCCGGGCCCCGCCCACGTCCACGCGACGACGAACCGTCCGCCGGGCGCGGCCGCGACGGCGTTGGAGCGGCCGGTCGCGCCGCCACCCGGCGGCGACGCATCCTCGGCGGGGCGCCACCCCGCCTGCGCGGCGGCCGGCACGGCGGCAAGAGCGACCACCAGCGCGACGACGATCCGGGCCTTGAGCACGGCGGCAACCTAGTGCGGACGGGCCACTTCGTCCGGCCTGGCGGCGAGCAACGCGGCGAAGCGCTCGGCGTCGACGTTGCCACCGCTGAGCACGACGCCGACGCGCTCGGCGCCGCCGAGGTCGATACGGCCGGCCAGCAGCGCGGCCAGCGCGCAGGCGCCGCTGGGCTCGACGACGAGCTTGGCGCGCTCGAACAGCAACCGCATGGCGTCGAGGATCTCGGCGTCGGAGGCCAGCTCGATCGCGTCGACACGCTCGCGGATGACCGGCCAGGTGCGCTGGCCGGGCGTCGGGAGCTGCTGGCCGTCGGCGATCGTCGGCGCGACGGGCACGCGCACCCGCTCGCCTGCGGCCAGCGACCTGCGCGTGTCGTCGCCGACCTGCGGCTCGACCCCGACGACGCGGACCGGGGCGTCCTGGGCGCGGGCCACGGTGGCGCAGCCGGAGATGAGCCCACCGCCGCCGACGGGCGCGACCAGGGCGTCGAGCGGGTGGGCGGGGTCGGTCTGTTCGATCAGCTCGAGCGCGACCGTCCCCTGGCCGGCCATCACGCGCTCGTCGTCGTAGGCGTGGATCGCCACCATTCCGCGCTCGGCCACCGCCGCGGCCAGCAGCTCCTCGCGGTCCTCGGCGTAGCGGTCGAAGCGCCGGATCTCGGCGCCGTAGCCCGCGGTCGCGTCCACCTTGGAGGCGGGGCGTCGTCCGGCATGAGGATCAGCGCGGGCATCCCGTGCAGCGCGGCCGGCCAGCGTCAACGCCTGCGCGTGGTTGCCCGACGACACCGTCACCACGCCGCGCGCTGCGCTCGGCCGGCGACAACGAGGCGACGGCGTTGTAGGCGCCGCGGAACTTGAACGCGCCAACGCGCTGCAGGTTCTCGGCCTTGAAGTAGACCTCGGCACCGGTCAGCCGTCCACCGTGCGCGACGTGATGACGGGCGTGCGGTGCGCGTGGGCCGTCGAGGCGCCGCGCCGCCGCCCGGACGTCGTCGAGATCGATCAGCTGATTGCCACCATGCGCTCGATCGGGAAGCTTGGCCCGCTCCGCGATCTCGGCCGGCACCTTGACCTCGTACTGCAGGTCGCGCAGCGCGTCGCGCAGGTTGCTCAGCGTGATCATCTTCATGAACTTGCAGCTGGCGCGTTCGTTGGCGGCGACGAAGTCGATGTCCGGCGCGGCCATCTGCAGCTGGTGCAGCATCCCGACCTCGGTGGCCATCACGACGGTGCCGCCGTCGCCGGCGTGCTGCCTGGCGTAGTCGAGCATGCCGCCGGTCGACAGCATGTGCACGCCCTGGGGATCGACGTCGCCGGCGGCCACGTACTCCATCACCGAGGTGGAGCAGCCACACTCGGGATGGATGAGGAAGTCGGCGTCCGGGTTGGCGGCGCGCACCTGGGCGATGTCGGACGGGCGGATGCCCGCGTGCACATGGCACTCGCCGTCCCACACGTGCAGCGGCCGCCCGATCTGCTTCTCGACGTAGGCGCCGAGGAACATGTCCGGGCCGAACAGGATCTCGGTGTCGTCGCCGTGCTCGCGCAGGATGTGCTCGACGACCTTGACCGCGTTGGACGACGTCACGCAGTAGTCGGTCAGCGCCTTGACCTCGGCCGTCGTGTTGACGTACATGACGGTGACGGCGCCGGGATGCTCGGCCTGCCAGGCGCGCAGCTGCTCGGGGGTGATCGAGTCGGCCAGCGAGCAGCCGGCCTCCAGATCAGGGATCAGGACCGTCTTGTCGGGGCACAGGATCGAGGCCGTCTCGGCCATGAAGTGCACGCCGCAGAAGGCGATCACCGACCCTTCGGCGCGCGCCGCACGCTGGGACAGGCCGAGCGAGTCACCGACGTAGTCGGCCACGTCCTGGACCTCGGCCACCTGGTAGTTGTGGGCCAGGATGACGGCGTCGCGCTCCTTGGCCAGGGCGCGCACCTCCTCCTGGAGGGCGGGGATGTTCTCAAGGGAGAGGAGTGCCACGGAAAACGCTCCAAGCAAAACGGGGCGGGGGACCTTCGATTCTATCGAGAAGGATCCCCGCCCCACCGGGGCCGAGTGCCGCAGCCCTGGGTCCGGGGCGACGTCGACCGCCGTCCTGGCGAGGCGACGCGCTCTTCCCCTTGATCGGACGCCCGCGCTGGTCGCGGAGCGCCACTCGTCAGGTGTTCGAGAACAGCATCGACAGGTCCAGGGTGGGCGCGGAGTGGGTGAGCGCGCCCAGCGAGATGAAGTCGACGCCCGTCTCGGCCACCGCGCGCAGCCCGTCCTGCGTGATGCCTCCGCTGGCCTCGGTCTCCGCACGGCCCGCGATGTGCGCGACGGCGGCGCGCAGTTGCTGGGGATCCATGTTGTCCAGCAGCAGCCGCGGCGCGCCGGCCGCGAGCGCCTCGTCGATCTCCGCCCGGTCGCGCACCTCAACCTCGATCAGAAGCTGAGGGTTGGCGGCGCGGGCGGCCTCCACGGCCGCGGTGATCCCACCCGCGGCGGCGATGTGGTTCTCCTTGATGAGGATCGCGTCGAACAGGCCGATGCGATGGTTGGCCGCCCCGCCCGCCGCGACCGCCGCTTTCTCCAGCATGCGCAGGCCCGGCGTCGTCTTGCGCGTGTCGAGGATCGTCACGCCGGTGCCCTCCACCGCGCGGACCGCGCGGGCCGCGGCCGTGGCCACCCCCGACAGCCGCCCGAGCAGGTTGAGCGCCGTGCGCTCACCGGTCAGCAGCGCCCGAGCCGGCCCGGCCAGCGCCGCGACCTCTCCCCCGTCACGCCACACGCCCTCCACGATGCGCGCCTCGAAGCGAACCGCCGGGTCCAGCTGGCGGAAGGTCTCGCGCGCGGCCTCCAGGCCGAAGATCACGCCCGGCTGCTTCTGCACGATCGTGGCGTTCGCGCGCGCGTCGGCGGGGACGGTGGCCAGCGTCGTGACGTCGCCGCTGCCGACGTCCTCGGCCAGCGCCGCGGCGACCAGCTCGGTCAGCTCCATGGGCGCCGAGGCTAGCGGCGCGCGTCGTCCCCGACCGCGTCGCGCAGCACGGTGACCGAGCGGAACGCGGGATCGCTGGCGCCGTGCAGGCGCGCGCCGGCGGCGTGCAGCTCGCGCAGGTAGGCCACGAGCTCGGCCGTGATGCGCTCGCCGGGCAGCAGCGCGGGGATGCCGGGCGGGTAGCCGGCGATCGACTCGCACGAGATGCGCCCGACCGCCGCATCGACCGCGACCACCTCGCTGGCTCCCAGGAACGCGTCGCGGGGGGCGACGGCCACGTCGTACCGCAGCGTCGAGCGCGGCCGGTCGATCCCCCGGCCGGGCTGCCCGGTGGCCAGGCGCTTGACGATCTCGTCCAGGTCGCCGCCGACGCGCACCAGGTCGGCCTCGGGCTGCCCCATGCCGAGCACCAGCACGAACGTCGCCTGCGTGGCCAGCTCCACCTGGACGTCGTAGGAGCCGCGCAGCGCATCGGCCAGCTCGTAGCCGGTGCGCCCGGTCCCGCGCACGTCGACCACCACCCGCAGCGGATCCCAGTCCACGACCCCGGGCTGGCCGACCTGCTCGGCCCCGACCGCGCGCACGAGCCCGATCGAGTCGAGCTTCTCGCGCAGCCGCCGCGCGCCGTCCAGCGTCTCGTGCAGCAGCGCCTCGCCGTGGACGGCCAGCTGGCGGCGCGCCGCGTCCAGCGAGGCCAGCAGCAGCGAGCTGGATGACGTCGAGCGCAGCAGGCGCAGCACCCGGGCGACACGCTCGGGGTCGACGCGGCGCGAGCCGGACACGTGCAGCATCGCCGACTGCGTCAGCGAGCCGACGATCTTGTGCGTCGAGGTGACCACGGCATCGGCGCCCTGCTGGAGCGCGCCGGCCGGCAGGTCGGGATGGAAGCCGAAGTGCGGCCCCCAGGACTGATCGACGACGAGCGGCACGCCGGCCCGGTGGGCGACCTCGGCGCAGCCGGCCACGTCGGCGACCATCCCGTAGTACGTCGGCGACACGATGAACGCGGCGGCGACCGCATCCCGCCCGCCCGCCTCCTCCAGCGCGGCGGCCAGCGCCTGCGGGGTGACCCCGTGGGCCATGCCCATCTGCTCGTCGTAGGCCGGCGCCACGAAGTGCGGGCGCCCGCCCGACAGCACCAGCCCGTCGACCAGCGACGCGTGCGCGTTTCGCTGCACGACCACCGTCGAGCCCGGCGGAGCCAGGGCCAGGGCCAGCGCGTGGTTGCCCTGGGTGGCGCCGTTGGTCAGAAACCAGGTGCGCTCAGCGCCGTAGGCCTCGGCCGCCAGGCGCTCGGCGCGCTCGTAGGGCGTCGGCGACGGACCGGCGTCGATGCCCTGGATGTCCTGGGGCACGTCGACGGCCAGCGCGTCGTCGCCCAGCGCGTGGCGCAGGCCCGGGTCGGCGCCCGGCCCGCCCTTGTGGCCGGGCACGTGGAAGCGGCCCGGGCCGCGGAACCCGTAGGCGACGACGGCGTCGAGGTAGGGCGCGGTGGGCTGCTCGCCCGCGCTCACTTCGCGCCCGCGGACCGCAGCAGCTCCGCGCGCACGAAGTCGTCGAGGTCACCGTCCAGGACGCCCTGGGCGTTGCCGACCTCGACGTTGGTGCGGTGGTCCTTGACCATCGTGTACGGGTGCAGCACGTAGGAGCGGATCTGGCTGCCGAAGTTGACGTCCTGCGCCTCGCCCTTCTCGCGGGCGATCTCCTCCTGGCGCCGGCGCTCCTCCAGCTCGGCCAGCTTGGAGCGCAGCATGTTCATCGCCGTCTGGCGGTTGGCCGACTGCGAGCGCTCGTTCTGGCACTGCACGACGATGCCGCTGGGGCGGTGGGTGATGCGCACCGCCGAGTCCGTCTTGTTGACGTGCTGGCCGCCGGCCCCCGAGGCGCGGTAGGTGTCGACCTGCAGGTCGTCGTCCTCGATGACTCGACCTCGGCGGCATCCTCGACGACCGGCGCCACCTCGACCCCGGCGAAGCTCGTCTGGCGGCGGTTGGCGCTGTCGAACGGGCTCAGGCGCACGAGGCGGTGCACGCCGCGCTCGGCCACGTACAGGCCGTAGGCGTTCTCGCCGCTCACGCGGAAGGTCGCCGACTTGATGCCGGCCTCCTCCCCTGGGCTGGCCTCCAGCAGCTCGACCTTGAAGCCGCGCCGCTCGGCCCAGCGCATCTCCATGCGCAGCACCATCTCGGCCCAGTCCTGGGCGTCGGTGCCCCCCGCGCCGGCGTTGACGGTGACCAGCGCGTCGCCGTGGTCGTAGGTGCCGGAGAACAGACGCTCCATCTCCAGCGTCTGCAGGCGCTGCTCGACGCCGGCGATCTGCGCGTCGAGCTCCTCGGCCACTCGAGTCGTCCTCCTCGGCCAGCTCCGCCAGGCCCTCGAGGTCGTCGACGTCGGCCTCCAGCGCGCGGATCGTCTCCAGCTTGCGACTGCGTCGACGCATGCTCGCGCGAGACGCGCTGGGCGCTGTCGGGGTCGTCCCAGAAGCCCGGCGCCTGCATCTGCTGCTCAAGCTCGGCGACCTGCTCGGCCAGAACGTCGGGGTCCATGCTGTCGCGCAGGGGCCCGAGCGCCTGCTTGGCCTCGGCGATGCGCTGCTGGGGGGTCTCACTGGGCGTGGCCACGACCCATGAAGGTATCTTCTCGAGGGTGCTGAGCCTGGTGACGCTGCCGCCGCGCATGGTCATGCGGGCGCTGGAGGACGTGCACGCGCTCGCCGTGGCCGCGCAGTCGCTGCCGACGATCGAGGCGCGCATCCTGGAGCGCGTCGACACGATCCAGCGCCAGCTCGTCGAGGCGGTGGAGATCGGCCGCTCCCTGGAGGCGCGCGGCGCCGAGCTCACGTCCCTCGGTCAGCGGCTGGACGCGCGCGCCGCGGAGTTCCTGGCCATGGCCGGGCAACTGGAGGACGCCGCCCGCAACGTCGCCGACCAGGGGGCCGCGGTGGCCACCGCGCTGCCGTCGCTGGAGGCGGCGGTGACGACGATGGACGAGATGAACCGCTCGGCGGAGGCGATGGCCGCGGTGGCCGAGCCGCTGCACGGCGCGGCCGAGCGCCTGGGGCGCATCGTCGACCGCCTGCCGGGCGGCGCGCGGCCTCGCTAGCCGACGCTGCACACCGGCACGCGTACGTCGTGCTCCACGCGCGGGATCGTGGCCGGGGCGGATGCCGACTCGTGCGACGCGTCCTAGCGTGGGCTCATGAGCGTTCGCACCGTGCTCCTGCTCGTCGCGATCATCACGAGCACCGCGGCACAGGCCGCGTCCCCCGCCCTCGCAGCGCCCAGCGGTGACGACGCGGCCGCCGGGCGCGTGGGCACCGTCGCGGTGATCGCCATCGTGGTGGGCGCCATGGCGCTCGGAGGCGTGGTCGTGCTCGCCGCGGCGCGACGGCCGTGGCGTCGGCGCGGCCGGCCGACGGCCGACTAGGTGACCTCGGCGGCCGCGGGCGCGACCGGCGCACGCTGCCGGCGCCGACGGCCGACGAACAGGATCACCACCAGCAGCCCGGCCACGGCCAAGGCGGTGTCGACGCGCAGGGCGGTGTGGACGCCGAGCACCATCGCGTCGCGCGCCAGCTGCTCCAGCTGGCCGGCCACGTCGGGGAACTGCTGCGTCAGCTCCGTGCCCGATTGCGGCGCCGGCCAGGATCTGGCCGACGGCGTGCTCCTGGGCGTCGGAGAGGCGGTCGGCCAGCGCGTCGCCGCGCACGTGCGACAGGGCGCTGGCCGTGAAGATCGTGGTGGTCAGGCCCAGGCCGACCGAGCCGCCGGCGATCTGGCACATGTACAGCAGGCCGCCGGCCAGCCCGGCGCGCGCCTTGTCCAGCGCGGTCACCGCGACGGTGGTGACCGTCGGGTAGAACAGGCCAACCCCGAGGCCGGCGATCACCAGCCCGGGCACGAGCGCGATGTAGGGCGACGACTCGCCGGCCAGCGTGATCGCGAACAGCCCGGTGGGCAGGCAGGCGGCGCCGACGACCAGCAGCACGCGCCCGCCGAAGCGCTCGTACAGCGGCCCCGACAGGAAGGCGAAGACGGAGAACAGGACCATGAAGGGCAGGAAGCCGACCCCGGCCTGCAGCGCGCTGAAGCCCAGCAGCTTCTGCATGATCTGCGGGAGGTACAGCAGGATCGCGAAGAAGGTCGCCGACATCAGCACGACGGCGATGCAGGCCGACACGAACGTGCGGTTGCGGGCCACGTCGGCAGGGATCAGCGCCTTGCCCCCGGCGCGCCGCTCGATCGCCACGAAGGCCAGCAGCGAGACGACGCAGACGGCGAGCACGCCGATGATGCGCGGATCGCCCCAGCCCCAGTCGGTGGCCTGGTCCAGCGCGAACAGCAGCGCGACGAGGCCGAGGGTCAGCGAGCCGACGCCGGCGTAGTCGATGCCCTCCTCGCGGCCGGTGCCCGGGCGCGCGGGAACCTTGAGGTAGGTGATCAGGCAGGCGCCCGCCGCGATCGGCAGGTTGACGAGCATGATCCAGCGCCAGCTGGCCTCGTCGGTCAGCACGCCGCCGAGCATCGGCCCGAACGCATTGCCCATCCCGGCCACCCCGAGCACGAACGGCCCCGCCAGCGCCTGGCGCGACTCCGGCAGCACCTCGTAGGTGAGGCCGAGCACCGCCGGCCACATCAGCGCGCCGCCGATGCCCATCAGCGCGCGCCCGGCGATCAGCAGCTCGACGGTGGGCGCGAGCCCCGACAGCAGCGAGAAGAACGCGAAGATCGCCGCGCCGACGAAGAACGCGTTGCGCCGCCCGAACATGTCCGCCAGGCGGCCGCCGGTGACGATCAGCACGCCGAAGACGAGCGCGTAGGCGTTGATCACCCACTGCACCGTGCTCACGTCGGCGTCGAAGTCGCTCTCCATGTTGGGGAGCGCGACGCTCAACGCGGTGAAGTCGTTGGCGATCAGGAACGTGGCCAGCCCCAGCGCGACGATCGCCAGGATCGTGCCCCTGTTCAGCGGCTCCTTCGCCTCCGTGCCCGCCATGCGGGCCGGACACTACCGCCCGGTCAGGCGCCGTGGCACTTCTTGAACTTCTTGCCCGACCCGCACCAGCATGGGTCGTTGCGGCCGATCTGCTCGGTCTCGTCGACGCGGCGCTGCTCGACCGGCTGCGGCAGCAGCGACTCGGCATCCTCGGTGTCGTCGAGCGCCTCGACCGGCTGGCCCGCCCCGCGCGCCTCGGCGGCCGCGGCGCTGATCGCGCCGGCGCCGACCGGCGCGCCGCCCGAGGAGTAGGACACCGACCGGCGCCCGCCGCCCGTCGCGCTGCCGCTGCTGCGGTAGGACTGCGACGGCGCCGGCTCCGGCGGCGGCTGCTGAACCTCGACCTGGACGTTGAAGATCATCCGCGTGAAGTCCGACCAGATCGAGTTCATCAGGTCGGCGAACAGGTCGAACGCCTCGTTCTTGTAGGCGACGATCGGCTCGATCTGGGCGAAGCCGCGCAGGTGGATGCCCTCGCGCAGATAGTCCATGTCGTACAGGTGCTCGCGCCAGCGCTCGTCGATGATCTGCAGCAGCAGGTAGCGCTCAAGCGCCCGCATCAGCTCGTCGCCGAGCTGCTCCTCGCGCGCGCTGTACTGGTCGCCGGCGACCTCCATCAGCTTGTCGACCAGCTCTGCGCGGTCGAACGCCTCGCCCTGGAAGTCCGCCGGGTCGGCGTCGAAGGGGATGATCTGGTTGACCGCGTCGAGCAGGCCGGCCAGGTCCCAGTCCTCGACGAACTCGCTGGCCGTGTACTCGTCGACCATCCGGTCGAGCACCTTGGCGATCTCCTCGCGCGCCTGCTCGCTCATGTCGCGGCCCTCGAGGATCTCGTCGCGGTAGGCGTAGACCACGCGACGCTGCTCGTTCATGACGTCGTCGAACTCGAGCACGCGCTTGCGGATGAGGAAGTTCTGCTCCTCGACCTTCGCTGGGCCTTCTCGATCTGCTTGCTCAGCATCTTCGCCTCGATCGGCTCCTCGTGGCCCTCGTCGTCGGTGGTGCCGAGACGGTCGAGGATCCGGTAGATGCGATCGCCCGCGAACAGCCGCACGAGGTCGTCCTCGGCGGACAGGAAGAAGCGCGATTCGCCCGGGTCGCCCTGGCGGCCGGAGCGGCCGCGCAGCTGGTTGTCGATGCGCCGCGACTCGTGGCGCTCGGTGCCGATGATGAACAGGCCGCCGGCCTCCAGCACGATCTGCGCGTCGGCCTCGACGCGCTCCTCGATCTTGGGCAGGATCTGGGCGAAGCGCTCCTCGTAGTCGGGGTCGCCCGGGCTGAGGCCGATCTTGGCCAGCTCCAGGCGGGTGAGGTGCTCGGCGTTGCCGCCCAGCTTGATGTCCACGCCGCGGCCGGCCATGTTCGTGGCGATGGTCACGGCGCCGGGCCGCCCGGCCTCGGCGATGATCTCGCCCTCGCGCTCGGCGTACTCGGGCTTGGCGTTGAGCACCGTGTGGGCGATGCCCAGCTTGCGCAGCTGCTGGCTGAGCAGCTCGGAGACCTCGACGGAGATCGTGCCCACGAGCATCGGCTGCTGGCGCTCGTGGCGCTCGGCGATCGTGCGCACGACGGCCGACCACTTGCCGTCCTTGGTCTTGTAGACCTGGTCGTTCTCGTCCTTGCGGACCATCGGACGGTTGGTCGGGATCTCGACGACGGGCAGCTTGTAGATCTTCATGAACTCGGTCGCCTCGGTCAGCGCCGTGCCCGTCATGCCGCCGAGCTTGTCGTAGATGCGGAAGTAGTTCTGCAGCGTGATGGTGGCGAGCGTCTGGTTCTCCTCCTGGACGCGCACGCCCTCCTTGGCCTCGACCGCCTGGTGCAGCCCCTCCGACCAGCGCCGGCCCTCCATGATGCGGCCGGTGAACTCGTCGATGATCTTCACCTCGCCGTCGACGACGGCGTAGTCGACGTCCTTCTTGTAGAGCGACTCGGCGCGCAGCGCCTGCTGCAGGTGGTTGACGAGGTGGCCGTTCTCGGCGCGGTAGAGGTGGTCGATGCCCAGGAAGCGCTCGGCCTTGGCCACGCCCTGCTCGGTCACCGAGACCGTCTTGTGCTTCTCGTCGAACTCGAAGTCGAAGTCGGCGACGAAGTCCTTCTTCTGGCGCGGGTCCATGCCCTCGGGCCGCTCGCCCGCGACCATCTGGCGCGCCAGCTTGGCGAAGCGCACGTAGTAGTCGGCCGCCTGCTCGGGCGCGCCGGAGATGATCAGCGGCGTGCGCGCCTCGTCGATCAGGATGTTGTCGACCTCGTCGACGATCGCGAAGGCATGCGACGTCAGCGGCTTCTTGCCCGACTCGTCGAAGCGCCCGCCGTGCTGGACCTTCTCCTCGATCGAGGTGGCCATGTTGTCGCGCAGGTAGTCGAAGCCGAACTCGGAGTTCGTGCCGTACGTGACGTCGGCGGCGTAGGCGGCGCGCTTGGCCTCGTAGGGCTGCATGTTCTGCAGCACGCCCCAGGTCACGCCGAGCAGGTCGTAGATCGGCGACATCCACTCGGCATCGCGGCGCGCGAGGTAGTCGTTGACGGTGACGACGTGGACGCCGGAGCCCGGCAGCGAGTTGAGCACCACGGCGAGCGTCGCCGTCAGCGTCTTGCCCTCGCCGGTGCGCATCTCGGCGATCGAGCCGTCGTGCAGGACCATGCCGCCGATCAGCTGCACGTCGAAGTGGCGCATGCCCATCGTGCGCTTGCCCGCCTCGCGCACGAGCGCGAAGGTCTCGGGCAGCAGATCGTCGAGGCTCTCGCCCCCGCGGCCGCGCTCGCGCAGCGCGTCCGCGCGCTCGCGCAGCTCCTCGTCGTTCTCGAGCTCGAACTCGGCCTCGAAGGCGTTGATCCGGGCAACGCGCTTCTCGTAGGACTTGAACTGCTTGGCCTCTCCGGCGCGAAGGGCGCGCTCCAGCAGGGACATGCGTCTGAGACTACCAACGGCCGCCTTGCCGCCAGATAAGGAACCGCTGTGTCTCCAAACCGGCGGGGTGGCACCGCGCCGCCGGCCGGCGGCGCGGGCCTCGGGGCCGGTCGCTAGAGCGCCGCGGCGCGCAGCTCGTTGCCGTGTGCGCGCGCCTCGCGCCGGCGCCGGCGCTTGTCGCGATGGCGCTTGACCTGGCGCGCCAGGTCGTCCGCGCACAGGTTCACGGCCGTCTGCAGATCGCGCGAACGCTCGCAGGCGCGCAGCGTCACGCCCTTGAGGTGGAGCGTCACCTCGGCGATGTCGGAGTCGGGGATCGCCGGGTTGCGCTCGCGGCGCAGCTCGACCTCGAGCGTGGCCTGGGACGAGACCTGCTTGCCCACCTTCTCGAAGCGCTTCTCGATGCGCTCGCGCAGCTGGTCGCCAACGTGGATGCCACGGCCCTTGACGGCAATCTGCATCGCTGATCCTCCCATGGGGATGGTTGTCGCGAACCTGTGAACGAAGGGTAGGGAACGTGGCGGTCGCGTCAAGACGGGTTTCCACGGATGTTCCATCCCGTCGAGCACCTGGGCTCATCGACCCGTTGCCCTCGTCGCGGTGAGGACATGCACCTGCCGGCAACCTTCCGACCGCAGGGCCCAGGCGCAGGCCCGCAACGTGGCCCCGGTGGTGTGGACATCGTCGACCAGCAGGGCCAGCCCGGGCACCTGCCCCACCGCCACGGGCGGCGCGGCGGCCACGCGCGCCCGGCGCGCGCCACGGCCGGCCCCCAGCTGGTGCGGCGCCGCCGGCCGGCGCAGGCAGGGCGCCAGCGGCCGGCCGGTGCGGCGGGCCAGCGCGCCGGCCACCAGCGCCGCGTGGTCGAGCCCGCGGCGGCGCCGGCGGCGCGGGTCGGCGGGCACCGGGACGATCGTCGCCCCCTCCCACAGCGCGCGCCCGCCCGCGGCCATCGGCGCGGCCAGCAGGTCGGCCGCGGCCAGCAGCCCACGGAACTTCAGCGCCGCCACCAGCTGCCGGGCCGGGCCGTCATGGGCGTAGGGCGACCACGCCCGCTCCCACGGAGCGCCGGACGCCGGACACGGCCCGCACGGCCTCGGCAGCGCGCAGCGCGGGCACACGTCGGGGCCCAGCCAGGGCAGCGCCGCTGCGCAGGCCGGGCACAGCCGGTCGGCCGCGGCGACGCCGGGCAGCAGCCCGCCGCAGGCCGGGCAGCAGGCCGGCGCCAGGACCGACAGCAGCAGGCGGTAGGGGGCGGCCAGCGACATGGCGTCAGCGTCGCGCGCGCCCCTGTGACGGCACAACACGCTTCCGTGCCGCAAGCGCACCGACTTGGTGACGCCTTCGCGCACGCGCGATGCCGTTGTCCGCTCGGGCCCGCGGAGCGGGCTCAGGCCGACGGTGGCGGGTGGTGGCGGGGACGCTGCGACAATCGAGGGCCGTGATCCTCGCGGCCTCCCCCGACGCGTCCTGGACCGCCGACCCTGGCGCCATCGCGCTGATCGCCGTGCTGGGCTTCCTCTACGTGCGTCGCTGGCGCAGCGTGCGCGCCCGCGACGGCGCACGCGGGGCGCCGACCTGGCGGCTGTGGGTGTTCGTCGGCGGCCTCGTCGCGCTCGCCGCCGCCCTGCTGTCGCCGATCGACTCGCTCGGCCACCAGATCCTGGCCATGCACATGGTCCAGCACGTGATCCTCATCGACATCGTCCCGATCCTGCTGATCCTCGGGTTGACCAAGGCGCTCATGCGACCGGTCACCCGCCGTCTGCAGCCGATCGAGAACGGCCCGCTCGGCCACCCGGTGGTCGCGGTGATCGCCTACATCGGGGGCATGTGGATCTGGCACATCCCGGCGCTCTACGACCTCGCCGTCAGCCACGACTTCGTGCACGCGCTGGAGCACGTCACGTTCCTGAGCATCGGGCTGCTGTACTGGTGGCACCTGATCGGGCCGCTGCGCACGCGCCTGAACGCCGGCGGGCTGGAACCGGTCGGCTACATGGTCTCCACCAAGATCTGCGTGGGCCTGCTGGGCATCCTGCTGACCTTCGCGCCCGACGCGCTGTACGCGTTCTATGCCGACCAGCCGCGCTACTGGGGCCTGTCGCCCACCGACGACCAGGCGGTCGCCGGCCTGATCATGGCCCTTGAGCAGTCGATCGTCATGGGCATCGCGCTGGTGTGGCTGTTCGCGCGCATGCTCAGCGAGTCCGAGAAGGAGGAGCAGCGCCGCGAGCGCTACGGCGACCGCGACGACGAGCTGCCGGCCGGCCCCTCCCCGGCGGCGCTGCGTGCGCAGGCACGGGTGCGCGCCGCCCGGGCCGAGGCCTCGGGCCCGATGGGCGACGAGGACGCCGGCCGTCTCGCCTAGCCGTCGAGCACGGCGCCGTCGTCGATGCGCAGCTGGCCGTCGCCGTCGTTGGCGACCCGCACCCGCCCGCGCACGGTCACGCCGGCGCCAAAAGCGACATCGCCGACCACGTCCAGCGTCTCGCACGCCAGCAGCGACGGCGCGCCCGCGGCGAAGCGCGCCTCGAAGTCGCCCACGCGCTTGAAGTAGGCCCCGTCGAGATCGACGATCGGCGGCGACGACCGCTGCGGCGCGAGCGTCACCTCCCAGGCGTCGGAGACGACGTAGGCATCCGAGCGCAGGCCGAGCAGGTCGTTGGTCGTCTTGACCGGCGCGAAGCGCCGGCGCGGCACGCGCAGCGCGCGGGCGCCGTCGAACACGCCGATGGCCGCGCCCATCGCGGTCTCCAGCTGCACCACCGGCGTCGAGCCGCCGTCGCGCGGGTCGACCGTCTTGCGGTTGACGATCATCGGCAGGGCCAGCACGCCGCCGCCCTCGCGCAGCCGCGCGTCCAGCGCCTGCAGGTCGAGCCACAGGTTGTTGGTGTTGAAGTAGCGGTGGCGGGCGGTGTCCTGGAAGGCGTCGACGTCGCCGTCGGGCGTCTGGGCGATCTCGCGCAGCACCAGGCCGCCGTCGCTGCGCCGCCGCGCCAGGTGGCCGCCCTTGCGGTCGGCGGCGGTGCGGTCGGCGACCTCCATCAGGAACGGGATCCGCTCGGTGGCCATCCAGCCGAGGATGCGCGGGTCCAGCACCGCGCCGAGGTTGTCGACGTTGGCCACGAACGCGTAGCGGTAGCCGTGCTCCAGCAGCGCCGCGAGCATCCCCGAGCTGACCAGCGCCGGGTACAGGTCGCCATGGCCGGGCGGCGCCCACTCCAGCGCCGGATCGGGCGTCCAGGTGACGGGCTCCAGCGTGTCCTCGACGAGCTTGGGCTCCCTGTTCTGCAGGAAGTCGAGCGCCAGGCCGTCGACGGGCAGGTCCGTGTAGGCCTCCAGACGTGCCAGCGACGGCTCGCGCGTGGAGAAGCTGTTCATCAGCACCAGCGGCAGCCGCGCGCCGGTGCGCTGACGCAGCGCCAGCACCTGGCGCGCGACGACGTCCAGGAAGGTCAGGCCCTCGCGCACCTCCAGCAGCGACTTGGGGCCGTCCAGGCCCATGCTCGTGCCCAGGCCGCCGTTGAGGCGCAGCACGACCGCCTGGTCGAGCACGTCGCGGGCGGACGGGCCGACGTCCGACAGCGCCTCGGCGTCGGGCAGCTCGGCCACCGGCTCGATGTCGTCCTCGGCGATCATCCCCCGGTCGCCGGCCACCAGCCGCTCGTACAGCTCGGCGAACGTGTCGATCGCGGCGTCGGCCACGCCGGCGGAGCGCATCTTGTCGACGCTGGCCTGGAGCCCCTCGCTTGCCACGAGCCCGCAGGCTATCCCGCGACCGGCGACTCGGGCGCCCAGACGCCGAGGTAGGCCCGCTGCGCCTCGGTGAGCACGTCGATCTCGACCCCCAGCGAGGCGAGCTTGAGGCGCGCGACCTCGCGGTCGATCGCGTCGGGCACCGGCTGCACGCCGGGCGCCAGCGTCGCCCTCTCGCGCACGAGATGCTCGACGCACAGCGCCTGCAGCGCGAAGGAGACGTCCATCACCTCGGCCGGATGGCCCTCGGCGGCGGCCAGGTTGACGACCCGGCCGCGGGCCAGCAGGTTCAGCCGGCGCCCGTCGGGCAGCGTGTACTGCTCGACCAGCGGCAGGATCTCGCGGCCGGCGCCGGCCAGTTCGGTCAGGCCGGCCAGGTCGATCTCCACGTCGAAGTGGCCGGCGTTGGCCAGCACGGCGCCGTCCTGCATGCGCGCGAAGTGCTCGGCGCCGATCACGTCGCGCCCGCCGGTGACGGTGATGAACACGTCGCCGCGCTGCGCCGCGTCCAGCGCGGGCATCACGCCGAAGCCCTCCATGCGCGCCTCCAGCGCGCGCAGCGGATCGACCTCGCAGACGATCACCTCGGCGCCGGCGCCGCGGGCGCGCAGGGCCAGGCCCTTGCCGGTCCAGCCGTAGCCGAACACGACGACGGTGCGCCCGGCCAGCAGCAGGTTGGTGGCGCGCAGGATGCCGTCGAAGGCCGACTGGCCCGTGCCGAAGCGGTCGTTGATCGTGCGCTCGGTGCGCGCGTCGTTGACGGCCAGCACCGGGCAGGCCAGGTCGTCGAGCGCGCGCAGGCGCACCAGGCCGGTGGTCGTCTCCTCCATCGAGCCGAGCATGCCGTCGTCGGCGCCGGCGGCGTGCAGCGTGGAGATCAGGTCGGCGCCGTCGTCGAGCGTGATCTGGGGGCGGCTCTTGACCAGCGCGCCGATGTGGCGCGCGTAGTCGTCGGGCGCCTCGTTGCGGCGCGCCTGCACGGTGGCCCCGTGATGCCCGACCAGCGCGGCGGCGACGTCGTCGCGCGTGGACAGGGGGTTGGCGGCGCACAGGGCGGTCTGCGCGCCACCGGCGATGAGCGTGCGCACGAGATTGGCCGTCTCGGCCGTCACGTGCAGGCACGCGGCGACCTGGACGCCCTCCAGGGGGCGCTCGGCCGCGAAGCGCTCGCGGATCGAGCGCAGGACGGGCATGAACCCGTCGGCCCAGTCGATGCGCGCCTCGCCGTCGTCGGCGAGGCGCGGATCGCTGATGTCGTTGCGGGGCGGGATGCCCTGCCTCCCGGTTGGGGCGGCGGGTTCCTAGTAGCGGTAGTGGTCGGGCTTGTAGGGCCCCTCGACCGGCACGCCGATGTAGGCGGCCTGCTCCGGGCGCAGCTCGGTGAGCTTGGCGCCGAGCGCCTCCAGGTGCAGGCGCGCGACCTTCTCGTCGAGGTGCTTGGGCAGCACGTAGACCTGCTTGTCGTAGTCGTCGTTCTTCGTCCACAGCTCGATCTGGGCGATCGTCTGGTTCGTGAAGGAGTTGCTCATGACGAACGACGGGTGGCCGGTCGCGTTGCCCAGGTTCAGCAGGCGGCCCTCCGACAGGACGATGATCGAGTGCCCGTCGGGGAAGATCCACTCGTCGACCTGCGGCTTGACGTTGGCCCGCTGGATGCCCGGGGTCTTCTCCAGGCCGGCCATGTCGATCTCGTTGTCGAAGTGGCCGATGTTGCCGACGATCGCCTGGTGCTTCATGCGGGCCATGTCGGCGGCCATGATGATGTCCTTGTTGCCCGTCGTGGTGACGAAGAGGTCGGCCGTCTCGATGACGTCCTCCAGGCGCACGACCTGGTAGCCCTCCATGGCGGCCTGCAGCGCGCAGATCGGGTCGATCTCGGTGATGACGACGCGGGCGCCCTGGGCGCGCAGCGACTCGGCCGAGCCCTTGCCGACGTCGCCGTAGCCGCAGACCACGCACAGCTTGCCGGCCAGCATCACGTCGGTCGCGCGGTTGATGCCGTCGACGAGCGAGTGGCGGCAGCCGTAGAGGTTGTCGAACTTCGACTTGGTGACCGAGTCGTTGACGTTGATGGCCGGGAACAGCAGGTCGCCGGTCTTGGCCAGCTCGTAGAGGCGGTGCACGCCGGTGGTCGTCTCCTCCGAGACGCCCTTGATGTCGGCGGCGATGTTCGTCCAGCGCTGGGGGTCCTCGCCCAGCGAGCGCTGCAGCAGCGTCAGGAAGACGCGGAACTCCTCCGACTCGGCGCCTCGAGGGGTCCGGCACCGCGCCGGCCTTCTCGAACTCGACGCCCTTGTGGACGAGCAGCGTGGCGTCGCCGCCGTCGTCGAGGATCATGTTCGGGCCGCCATGGCCGGGCCAGTTCAGCGCCTGCTCGGTGCACCACCAGTACTCGTCGAGCGTCTCGCCCTTCCAGGCGTAGACGGACACGCCCTTGGGATCCTCGGCGGTGCCCTCGGGGCCGACGACGACCGCGGCGGCGGCGTGGTCCTGGGTGGAGAAGATGTTGCAGGAGACCCAGCGGACCTCGGCGCCGAGCGCGACGAGCGTCTCGATCAGCACGGCGGTCTGGATCGTCATGTGCAGCGAGCCCATGATGCGCGCGCCCTTGAGCGGCTGGGCGTCGGCGTACTCGGCACGGGTCTGCATCAGGCCGGGCATCTCGTGCTCGGCCAGGCGGATCTCGTGACGGCCGTACTCGGCCAGCGACAGGTCGGCGACCTTGAAGTCGAGCTTGGTGGGGGCGTCGGTGCTCATGAGCTCCTCTGGGGTGAAGTCAGGACAGGGCGGCCTCGAGCAGGCGCTGATGCTTCTCCTGCTCGAAGCGCAGCCAGTCGGCGGCGGTCACGTCGTCTGGACGCCGGGGCTTGGCCTCGAACCACGCCTCCACCGCGGCGGACAGATCCGCGTCGCGGCGCAGGCGTGATGCGAAGCCCATCTCGGCGAGGCCGACCTCGAAGCGATCCAGCAGCTCGCGCAGGGTGCGCAGCCGCTGGAGCTGCTCGGGGCCGTAGAGCCGGTAGCCAGCCGGCGAGCGCTGGGCCTCGATCAGACCCATGCTCTCGACGTAGCGCAGCATGCGCGGCGACCAGCCGGTCGTCTCCGCGGCCTCATGGATGGTCAGGGCGTCCACAGCGCCAAACCTTACCGTCGTCGTGTCAAGGTTTTGGGGCGCCCCTGCCCGGAGGGGGAGGGAAGTCCCCCCTTTTCGGCGCCCGACCGCGCCTACTCGGTCGCCCGCAGCACGCCCTTGCGGTTCTTGTGCGTCTCCTCGTACAGGCGCACCATCGCCCGCAGCGTCGCGTTCGCGCCGGTGAGGCGCTCCAGCACGTCGCCGACGGTCATCGCGTCGTAGCCCGGCCAGGGCTCCTCGACGTGCCACTCCGGCCCGGGACCGTCACCCGTGAACTCCGCCTCCCGCTCGGCCTCGCGCAGGCGCGCGGCGTCGGCACCGGTGAAGTCGGCGCGGTGGGGCGAGGGCGGGACGGCGACCGCGCTGTCGGCGCTGGCCGTCGCGGCGTCGCCGACCACGGGCGGACCATCGTCGACCGGGGGCCAGCGGCGCTCACCGACCGGCGCGACGCCGACGATCACCTGGCGCAGCAGCTGCTTGAGCGGCGCGAGGATCAGCGTGGCGGCCAGCAGCGCGGCCTCCTTGGCCAGGGTCAGCAGTCGATCGGCGTCTCGGGGTTCCATGTCTCAGCGCTCCGCCAGTCGTGCCTTGAGCTCGTCGATGATCGGGACCGGCGTCGGGTCGACGCCCTGCAGGACGGCCAGGTACAGCGAGACGAGGTCGCCCAGCAGCACGAGCGACATGACCCGCTCGACCGTGCCCTGCCCCAGCGTCGGGACGACCTGGACGGTGTGGGCGCGGTCGGCGATCAGGCCGCAGGTCAGCTCGATGCGGTCGCTGACGCGCGGGTGGTTGTCGCAGTCGTCCAGGAAGATCGCCGAGAAGCGCCCCAGCCCCGGGGCACCCGTCCAGCCGACGACCTCGTTGTGGTCCAGCTCGGGCAGCTCCGAGGAGAAGGCCGGCAGCTTGGCGTTCTGGTTGAGCTGGGTCTTCCAGCGGTAGGCGATCGGCGTGGTCAGCCCCGTGCCGGCCACCAGCGGCACCGAGCCGTGCAGCGCATGGGCCAGCGACTTGGCCAGCGAGTCGGCCGGGGCGTCGGGCCCCCACTGGCCGCACAGCTGGTCCAGATGCGCCGCGGCGACGTCGACCTGGCTGGCCATCCGTCCGGCGACGCCGCAGGCGGCGGCCACCTCGAGCGCGGCGACGATCATGTAGCTGATCGCCGCGCGAGGCTGGAAGCCGCCGGGCATCGGGATGACCGGCACGCCCTCGGCGCGCGCGTCCTCGGCCAGCTGGCCGCCGCTGGTGAGCGCCACGCGCCGGGCCCCCAGGAAGCCGGCCGCCTCGAAGGCGGCGAGCGTCTCCTCGGTGTTGCCCGAGTACGAGCAGCACAGCACGGTGACCTCGGGCGTCGTCCATGGCGGCAGGCCGTAGCCGCGCGTGGCCAGGATCGGGCGCGACGCCTGGTCGCCCAGGCAGGCGCGGGCCAGCTCGCCGGCCAGCGCGCCCGCGCCCATGCCGGCCACCACGAGGCCGCCGGGCGAGTCCCACGGCTGCAGGTTGGCGGAGTCGACCCGCCACATGGCGTCGCGCAGGTGCTCGGGCTGGTCCAGGATGTCGGCGAGCAGGCCGGCCTCGTCGACGGCGTCGACCGCCGCTGAGCTGAGCGCGTCCGTCTCCACCGATCCGCTCATCAGAACTTCAGCCCCCCATCCGGGATCTCGACGCCCGGGAAGACCCGGGCGCCCTGCGACACGATGTTGTCTGCCCCGATGGTGACACCTTCGCCCAGAACGGCGCGGCCCGTCACGTGCGTGCGGTCGCCGATGCGCGCGCCGGCGGCGACGATGCAGTCGCGCACCACGCAGTGCTCGCCGATCTGGGCACCCTGCAGCACGACCGCGCGCTCCACGGTGGAGCCGGCGCCGACGCGAGCGCCGTCGCCGAGCACGACCAGCGAGCCGATCTGCGCGCCGTCGGCGATGTGCGCCCCCTCCCCAACCAGCGCGGGCGGCACGACGCGGCCGTCGACGGTCGCGTCGGCGGCCACCGACAGGTAGTTGTCGCCCAGGCGCTCGATGACCGCGGTGCGGACCTTGCCCTCGAGGATGTCGAAGGTGCCCTGCAGGTAGCGGTCGGGCGTGCCGATGTCCATCCAGTAGGCCTCGTGCGGGTAGGCGTACAGGCCGTCGCCGACCAGGCGCGGCCACACCTCGCGCTCGATCGACACGTTCTGTTCGGGCGGCACCAGGTCGAGGATGCGACGCTCGAGCACGTAGGCGCCGGCGGAGATCATGTTCGTGTCGATCTGGTCGGGCGCCGGCTTCTCGACGAACTCGCGCACCGCGTTGTCGGCCTCCAGGCGCACGAGCCCGTAGGCGCTGGGGTCCTCCACGCCGACCAGGGCCAGCGTCCCGATCGCGCCCGTGCGCTCGTGCTGGGCGATCTGGGCCGACAGGTCCAGATCGGTGAGCACGTCGCCGTTGAGCATCAGGAAGCGCTCGTCCAGCAGCGACTCCGCGAACTTGAGCGCACCGGCGGTGCCGCGCGGATCGGGCTCCTCGACGAAGCGCAGGCGAATGCCGTAGGCGGAGCCGTCGCCCAGCACGTTGCGCACCGCCGTGGCCAGGAAGCCGCAGGACATGATCACGTCGTCGACGCCGTGGCTCTGGAGCCACTCGAGCATGTAGGCGATGAACGGCCGGTCGACGAGCGGGACGACCGGCTTGGGAACGGTCGAGGTCAGGGGCCTTAGGCGCGTCCCCTCGCCGCCGACCAGGATCACCGCTTGCATGTCTCCTGCTTCCTCCTAGCCCCGTCCGATTCCTTCGTAGGTCAGCCCCGCGGCCTTGACCGCCGCGGGGTCCAGCGCGTTGCGTCCGTCGATCAGCACGTGGCCGGCCATCGCGCCGGCCACCTGGGCCCAGTTCAGCTGCTTGAACTCGCCCCACTCGGTCACCAGCACCACCGCGTCGGCGCCCGTGACGGCGTCCATCGCTCCGCCGGCGAACTCGATGCCCGCCATCAGCTTGCGCGCCTCCTCCTCGGCCACCGGGTCGAAGGCGACCACGTGCGCGCCGTCGGACTGCAGCCGCGCGCTGAGCACCAGCGACGAGGCCTCGCGCATGTCGTCGGTGTTGGGCTTGAAGGCCAGCCCCAGCAGCGCGATGCGCTTGCCCACGAGCGATCCGAGGTGCTTCTGGAGCTTGCCGATCACCCGCCGCTTCTGCAGCTCGTTGACCTCGATGACCGCGTTGAGCAGCTGGAAGTGGTAGCCCGAGTTGCCGGCCAGCTGCTTGAGCGCCGAGCACGTCCTTGGGAAAGCACGAGCCGCCGAAGCCGATCCCCGCCTGCAGGAACTTCGGCCCGATGCGGTCGTCGAGCCCCATCCCCCGCGCCACCTCGAGCGACGTCGGCGCCGGTCTCCTCGCACACGTTGGCGATCTCGTTGATGAAGCTGATCTTCGTCGCCAGGAACGCGTTGGCGGCGAGCTTGACCATCTCCGCCGAGGCGATGTCGGTGCGCACCAGCGGCGCGTCCAGCGGCGCATACAGGTCGACGACCGCCTCGCCGGCCCAGTCGCCGTCGTCGCCGATCACCACCCGATCGGGGCGCAGGAAGTCGTTGACCGCCGAGCCCTCCTTGAGGAACTCCGGGCAGGACACGTAGCGGAAGTCGCCCTTGCCCTGCTCGACGAAGTGGCGCTTGATCGACGCCCCCGTGCCGACCGGCACCGTGGACTTCATCACCAGCGCATGGCGGTCGGAGGCCGGCATCGCCCCGACGACCGCGCGCACCGCCGACAGGTCCGGATCGCCCGAGTAGGTCGGCGGCGTGCCGACCGCCACGAACAGCAGCCGCGCGTGCTCCAGCGCATCGGCGATGTCGGTGGAGAAGTGCAGCCGGCCGCGGTGCTTGGCCACCAGCTCCTCCAGCCCGGGCTCCCAGATCGGGATCTCCCCGCGCTCCAGCCGAGCGATCTTGTCGGCGTCGATGTCGATGCACCAGACCTCGTTGCCCAGCTCGGCGAACCCGGCAGCGGTGACCAGCCCGACGTATCCGGTGCCCACGACACCGATCGGTTCACGTTCAGCCATGAGGCGGCGGAGGCTATCGAGCGTGCTGGCCCGTCTAGGTCCCGACGCGGCGCAGCGATTGGGCGATGCCGAGCATCTGGCGCTCGCTGAGGGTCTCCAGCAGCGTGTTGGAGACCCAGTAGGCGCCCTTGGAGGTGCGCCAGGCGACCAGCCGCAGGCGATCGCCGTCGTAGAACAGCTCCAGCGTGCGCCCGTGGATCCTGCGCTCCTCGCTGGGGTTGTCGAGGATCGGCGGCGCCTTCCAGTCGGTGCCCTGGATGCCGTAGTACTGCCCCAGGCCCTGGGCCTCGACGACGAGCCGGTAGGCCTTGTACTTGTGTCCGCCGCGGTCGCGGATCGCGTACGCGCGCGGGCTGGCCGAGTCGCTGATGTAGGAGGACCCGCCGGCGGCCAGCGTCGGGTAGTAGACCGGCAGCGGTCCGTTGCCGGCGTGCTTGATCTTCGACAGCGCGACCGCCGTCTGGATGCCCTGGTCCTCGGCCGGCGTCGGGTTCTCGAACGTTCCCGGGTAGCCCTGGGGCTTGGGCTTGCGCTCGGTGCGCTTCCTGGCCGCCTCGTCGCGGGGGCGCGGCTCCGGCGTCCCGCGCCCGCCCGCCGAGTCCTTGCCCTGGAGGAACTCGCCGACGGTCTTGTGGATGTCCTGCGCGGTGGCGGTGACGTAGCTCTCGCCGATCTCCGAGCGGAAGTGGACCTCCTGGACGGGGTTCTGGGCGGACTCGTAGCCGAGCTTGAGCAGCCGCAGGATCTGCTCGGTGCCGCGGATGTCGGTCTGCGTGTTGCGCGCGAAGATGCGCAGCAGCTCCTCGCGGTCGTCCAACAGCTTGGAGACGCCGATCTGCTCCTTGGCCTGGCGCAGGAAGTCCTGCTGGCGGGCGGCGCGCACCAGGTCGGTGTCGAAGTGGCGGTAGCGCACGTAGTCGAGCGCCTTCTGGCCGCACAGCTTCTGGTAGCCGGGCTTGACGTTGATCGTCGCGTAGTCGGTCGCGCTGCCGTTGGGCGGGTTGTTGTCGTTGTAGTAGCGGCGGTCGACGTCGACGTACACGCAGCCGAGCCGGTCCACGGCGTCCTTGAAGCCGCCGAAGTTGATGTTCACGACGTGGTTGATGTCCAGCCCGGTCAGCTGCTTGACCGTCTTGACCGTCAGCGCTGGGCCGCCGATCGAGTAGGCGGCGTTGATCTTGTCGGTCACCGGGCCGTTCTTGGTGGGAATGTCGACCTTGAGGTCACGCGGGATCGACATCACCGCGGTCGCGCCGCGGCCGGGGTCCAGGCGCACGAGGATCATCGTGTCCGAGCGGGCGCCGGGTTGCCCTCGACCTTGTCGACGTAGCGCTGATCGGAGCCGAGGATCAGCAGCGTCTGCGGCTTGCCGGCGGCGACGTCGTCGAGCGCGGTCTCGGTGCCCTTGGGCAGCGGGACCGACTCGTCGGAGATGATGTCGGAGACCTGCTTGACCTGCAGCAGCGCCGCCGTGGCGGTGGCGCCGGCCGCACACAGGAAGATCAGCAGGCCGGCGGCCAGGAAGCGCCAGATGACGCCCCGGCCGGGGCGCGGCGGCCGGCCCTGCACGTCGTCGATCGTCGCCACCTCAGGCCAGACCCCCCTCGACTGCGCGCAGCGGCTGGTCGTCGCGGGCCAGGGCGGCGGGCAGCTCGCGGATGAACGCCACCAGCGCCTGGCGATAGCGGGCCAGCGAGGAGATCGACACCCACTCGTCGGGGCCGTGGTGGCCGCCGCCGACCGGGCCGAACTCGACGGCCGGGATGCCCGCCTCCAGGAACGAGACCGCGTCGCTGGCGCCGTCGCGGCCGATCGACAGCGCGTCGCCCTGCACGGCGCGCCCGACCGCGTCGCGCAGCGCCAGCACGTAGGGGTTGCGCCGCGAGACGATCGCCGGGACGCGCGTGAAGCAGCGCACGATCTCCATGTCGGGGATCGTGCGGATCTGGGCCAGGATCTCGCCCGGCGTCCTGGTTGGGCAGGAAGCGGATGTCGACGTCCATCCCGCACGAGTCGGGCACCTTGTTGAAGGCGTCGCCGCCGACGATCCGCGCCAGGTTGATCGACGGGCGGTCGAACAGGTCCGAGCTCATGCGGCTGAACGGGAGCGTCTCGATGCGGCGGAAGACGTCGTAGGCCTTGAGGATCGCGTTGTCGCCCTCCCAGGGCGTCGACCCGTGGGCGGCCGTCCCGTGCACCTCGACGCGCACGGCCAGCACGCCCTTGGCCTGGACGCCGATGTGCAGGTCGGTCGGCTCCCCGGTGATGGCGAAGCCGGCGTCGGCCAGCGGCCCGCCCACCAGCGCGTCGATCGAGCGGGACTCGACGTCGTCGGACTCCTCGTCGGGGACGCAGACGAAGCGGACGTTGACCGCCCGCTGGTCGGCCACGTCGCGCAGCGCCAGCATCATCGCGGCCAGGCCGCCCTTCATGTCGTAGGCGCCGCGGCCGAGCAGCCGGTCGCCCTCGACGCGCGGCTCGAACTGGCCGGCGCGGGCGGGGACCACGTCGACGTGGCCGTGGAAGACGACGCGCGGCGTGTCCGCGCCGGTGTCGCCGACCTCGGCCATGATCACCGGCAGCCCGCGGTGGACCGCGTCGCGCACGCGGATGTCGCGCGCCTCCAGCCACCCTTTGACGAAGGCCGACGCGGCCCGGATGCCGTCGTCGGTGGAGGTGTCGTAGGTGATGAGGCGCTCGGTGAGGAGCCGCTCGTCCATCCGGCGCAGGATAGGGAAGGGTCCGGGGCCGGACCGGGCGCTCACCAGGTGCGGATGCGCTCGCGCTCGGCGCGCAGCCCGGCCTTGAGGCGGGCGTCGAGCACCACGGCGCCACCCGGGTGCAGGCGGACCGGGTTGAGGTCGCCCTCCAGCAGCTCGGGCACGTCCTCGAACAGGCGCGACAGGCGCAGGACGATGCCCTCGAGCGCCTCACGGTCCAGCCCGCCGTCGCCGCGCTCGTCCTCCAGCCACGCGGCCACCACCGGCGCGTCGACGATCAGCTCCTCGGCGTCGACGTCGGTGGCCGGAGCCAGGCGGAAGCTCGACGTCGCCGGCCAGGCCGGCCTGGCGCCCGCCCGAGCCGACGCCGGTGACGACGCCGAGGTCGTGGTGGTTGATCGAGCCGACGAGCACGTCGACGCCCGGCGGGGCCAGCGGCTGGACGATCGCCCCGCGCCACGCGCGCCCGGCGCCGGTCACCCGATCGCGCAGCGCGTCCCAGCCGGCGCGCAGCGCGGTCTCGCCCTCCAGGCCGACGAGCGAGGCGTCGATCTCCCGCGTCTGCCCGCCGGCCAGGTCCGCCTTGAGCACGACGGGACCGTCGATGGCGGCCGCGGCGGCGGCCGCCTCGTCGGCGTCGGCGCAGCGGTGGGTGGCCAGCACCGAGATGCCGTAGCCGCCCAGCAGCTCGGCGACGGTCTCCTGGCCCAGCCACACGCCCCCGCCGATCGTCTCGCCGAGGGCGCTGCGCACCAGGACCCGCGCGGCGTCGGGGTCGATGTCGGCGAGGGCGGGGCGCTGGCCGAGCGGGCGCGACAGCCAGGCGCGCCGGTCGGCGGCCAGCGAGAGGACGGCGGCGCACGCCTCGGGGAAGCGGAAGTTCGGGACGCTGCCCGGTGCGGCGGCCATGCGGCCGTCGGCCTGGACGATCGAAGCGAGCACCGGCTTGTCGCGGGCGGTGTCCTCGTCGGGCTCCAGCGCGGCGAGCATCTGGGCCGGCGACACGCCGGCCAGGTCGACCGACAGCACGATGGCGGCGTCCACGTCCTCGTCGGCCAGGACCGTCTCGACGACCATGCGCAGATCGGCCGGTGTGGCCGAGATGCCCAGGTCGACCGGGTTGCTCGTGCGGTCGGCGTGCGGAACGGCGGCGGCGACCGCGTCGCTGGTGGCGCGCGCGAGCGGCGCGATCGACAGCCCCCGGCTGAGGCAGGCGTCGGCGGCCAGGGTGCCCAGGCCGCCGGAGTTGGTCACCACGGCCACGCGGCGCCCGGCCGGCAGCGGCTGGCGCTCCAGCAGGGCGGCGGCGTCGAACAGCGCCTGGGCGCCCTCGACGCGCAGCACGCCCGCCTGGCGGAAGAGCGCGTCGAAGATCGCCTCCCCGCGCATGGCCCGGGCGGTGACCGAGCCGTCGCCGGCGGCCATCGACGCGTCGCGGTGGCCCTTGACGGCGACAATCGGCTTGCGCCGCGAGACCCGCCGCGACAGCGTGCTGAAGCGCCGCGGGTTGCCGAACGACTCCATGTACAGCGCGATGGCCGCCACCCGCGGGTCGTCCTCCCACCACTCGAGCAGGTCGTTGGTGGAGACGTCGGCGCGGTTGCCCAGGGTGACGAACTGGGCCACGCCGAGGCCACGACCGATCGCCTGGCCCAGCAGCGCGATCCCCAGCGCGCCCGACTGCGAGGAGATGGCCAGGCGCCCGGGGCGTGGACGCAGCGGGCCGAGCGTCGCGTTGAGCGCGACGGCCGGGTCGGTGGACAGGACGCCGAGCGAGTTGGGACCGATCAGTCGGATGCCGTGGTCGCGCGCCAGGTCCAGCAGCGCGACCTGTCGGGCGCGGCCCTCGTCGTCGCGCTCGGCGAAGCCGGCCGACACGACGACGAGCGCGCGCACCCCGGCGTCGGCCGCGTCGCGCGCGACGTCCAGCACCTCGCTGGCCGGCACGGCGAGCACGGCCAGGTCGGGCGCCTCGGGGATATCGGTCACGCGCGGGTAGGCGCGCACCGAGTGCACGACCTGGGCGGCGCGGTTGACCGGGGTGGCGATGCCGGCGAAGCCGCCGTCGAGCAGGTTGGCGAAGATCGTGCCGCCGACGCTCCCGGGCGCGTTGGAGGCGCCCACGACGGCGACCGCGCTGGGCGACAGCAGCGGGCGCAGCGAGGCGACGGTCGCCTCATGGTCGCGCTCGGCGATGCGCTCGGCCAGCCGCTCGGTGGGGCGGATGTCCAGCGTCAGCTCACTGACGCCATAGCTCGTCTCGCGACGGGTGGCGAAGCCGGCCGACGCGAACACGCCGAGCATGCGGCGGTTCTCGGCCATCACCGACGCGTCGAAGCGGTCGATCCCGTGTGCGGCGGCGTGCGCGGCGAGCTGCTCGAGCATGCGCGTGCCCAGCCCCCGGCCCTGCTCGCTGGCCAGCACGGCGAACGCGACCTCGGCGGCACCGAGCTCGCGCAGACGCTCGTAGCCGGCGACGGCGACGATCTCGCCGCCGCGATGAGCCAGCAGGGCGACGCGGTTGACGCCGTCGGCGGCGGCATAGTGGGCGGCCACGCGGTCCGAGCGGGCGTGGCCGTGGAAGCGCAGGTAGCGTGACTCAGGGTCCAGGCGGTCGAAGAAGTCCTTGATCGACGGCTCGTCGGCGGGCTGCGGCGCCCGCAGGCGCAGCACGCTGCCGTCGCGGAGGATGACGTCGCGGACGAGCGTGGGCACGGCCCTGAGGGTAGGCCGCGATCGAAGCCGGCGCTGCGTCGTCGGGCAATCGCCGGCTATCACCCTCAGGTTGAGGCTGAGGAAGTCTCCTGCTCGCGCAGTTCGATGCGGCGGATCTTCCCGGTCAGCGTCTTGGGCAGGGAGTCGACGAACTCGACCCGCCGAGGATAGGCGTAGGCCGAGTGGCGCTCGCGCACGAACGTGCCGATCTCGCGGCCGAGCTGATCGCTGGGCGCATACCCGTCGGCCAGGACGATGAACGCCTTGACCACCGTGCCGCGCCGCTCGTCGGGGCTGGCCACCGCAGCGGCCTCGGCCACCGCCGGGTGCTCCAGGCACGCCGACTCGACCTCGAACGGGCCGATCCGGTAGCCGGCGGAGATGATCACGTCGTCGGCGCGGCCCGCGTACCAGATGTAGCCATCCTCGTCGGCCATGGCGGCGTCCTTGGTGTGGAACCACTCGCCGCCGAAGGTCTCCTCGGTCGCCTGCGGGTTGTTCCAGTAGCCCAGCGGCCAGTGCGGGTTGGAGTGGGCGCGCAGGCAGATCTCACCGCGCTCGCCCTGGGCCACCGGCTGCTCGTCCTCGTCGAGGATCGCCACGTCCCAGCCGGGCATCGGGCGCCCCATCGACCCCTCGCGCACCTCCATCCACGGGTAGTTGGCCACCAGCGGGTAGGACTCGCTCAGCCCGTAGTAGTCGAGGACGGTCACGCCGTACTGGTCGCGAAACCAGCGGATCGCCTCCGGGTTGAGCGGCTCGCCGGCGCTGCACACGCGGCGGAAGCGCTGCGGATAGCGGGTGCCCGCGTCGGTGATGGCCATCATCGACCGGATCGCGGTCGGCGTCCCGAACACATTGGTGACCTGGTGGCGCGACAGGAAGTCCAGCTGGCGATGCGGATCGAAGCCGCCCTCACGCTGCAGCACGCACTGCACCGCGCCCAGGCGCCAGGGCCCCAGCAACGGCGAGATGCCCGCCGCCCACGCCCACTCGCCCATGCCGTGGAAGCGCTCGCCGTCGGTCACCTCGTGGCAGTAGGTGAACTCCTCGTGGGCCAGCATGTAGCGGTGGGCGTGCAGGATCCCCTTGGCCAGGCCGGTCGTGCCCGACGTGTAGTAGAGCTGCGCCGGATCGTCGGCCTTGGTGTCGACGGTGGCGAAGTCGGTCGGCTGGACCGCGGCCTCGTCGAGCAGCAGCACGTCGGCGCCGAGCGCCGCGAAGCGCCCGCGATTTGCCGCGTCGGTCACCAGCAGCCGCGCGCCCGAGTCCGTCAGCCGGTGCTTGACGCCCTCGTCGCCGTACAGCACCGACATCGACAGCAGGATCGCGCCCGAGCGGTACACGGCCAGGAAGGTGGCCGCCGCGTCGATCGTCGCGGGCAGCACGACGGCGACGCGATCGCCCGGCTCGACCCCGTGGGAGGCCAGCAGGTGCGCGATCTGAGCGCTGCGGTCCTGCAGCTCCCCCCACGTCACCTCGGTGACGACCCCCGCCGGGTCCTCGTGGATCATCGCCAGCTTGTCGCGCGGATGGCGCTCGCACACGTCGGCGCAGATGTTGTAGCGCTCGGGCACGCGCCACTCGTGCGCGGCCGCGACCTCCTCATAGGTGGGCATCGGCTCTCCCTCCGGTCTGGGCGCAGCGCGCGCGCAGCTCGCTGGGCGTGCACCCGTAGGCCTCGCGAAACACACGGCTGAAGTGCGCCGGGTTGGCCAGCGACCAGCGTCGCGCGATCTGCGAGATCGGCTCGTGCGCGAGCGCCGGATCGCACAGGTCGCGGCGGCAGGCGTCCAGGCGCCGGCGGCGGATCCACTCCGTGATCGTCACGCCCTCGCGCGCGAACAGCTTCTGCAGGTAGCGCGTGGAGACGTGGTGGGCGGCGGCCAGCGCGTCGGGCCCCAGCGCGGGATCGGCCAGGTGCGCGTCGACGTGGTCCTTGGCCTTGGCCAGCAGCACCGCGGCGGGCGCGGCGCGCGCCGCTGGCGGCGCGGCCGGATCCTCGGAGTGGACGGCGCGCACGAGCGCGATCAGCGCGTCGGCCAGGTCGCCGCGGTTGACGTCGGGCCCCTCCAGCGCGCGCCACGTCTGGCGCAGGAAGTGGGTGGTCATCGACCCCAGCGGCGAGCTCCCGGGCAGCCGGCGCGCCGTCTGGCGGCAGATCGCATCGGCGCGCGCGCCCAGCAGCGCCTTGGGCATCGCCACCAGCAGCAGCTCGAACGGCTCGGGGTGCGTGGCCGAGAACGGCCGCGAGCTGTCCCAGCTGGACAGCTCGTCGACCGAGAACGTCGCGCCGCGACCGGCCTGCTCGACCACGGCGCGTCCGCGCAGCGCGGTGGCCACCAGCAGCACCTCCGGGTCGTGGGAACGGATGCCGACGCCGGTGCGCCGGGCCGTGCCGTGGTCGCTGGCCAGCCGGAACAGGTCGATCGGACCCACCCGGTGGCGCTCGATGCGGCTGTGCGACAGCGCGCCGCCGGTGGCCGACATCGGAAAGAAGATCCGCCCGCAGGCTTCGCCCCACCGCTCCGCGCGGTCCTGCGGATCGAGCGTCGTGGTGTCGAACAGCAGTGCCATGCCCCGTCCGCCGGATCGGCCGGCGGTCTCCTCTGGGGCCAGGATAGAGGGCTAGAGGCGCTCGAGCAGGTCGGCCACCGAGTCGACGACCAGGTGCGGGCGGCGGCGCTCGGGCACCGCGGCGAGGTCGATCGCCCCGGTCGTGCCGCTGCGCACCAGCACCGTGCGCGAGCCTCCCATCAGCCCCAGGCGCACGTCGAGGCCCAGGTCGTCGCCGATCACCGCCAGCTCGCTGGTGGGCCGCCCGAAGTGGGCGCGCAGCTCGCCGACGGCCACCCGCGACGGCTTGCCCACCACCTTCGGGCGCGCGGAGGCGACCTTGGCGATCGCGGCGGTGACCATCGCGCCGCGGCTGAAGATCAGCCCGTCGGTCCCGGCGTAACCCGGCACGTAGCTGCCGGTGAGCAGGGGCGCCCCGCGCAGCACGGCGCGGGCGGCGCGCTCGATGTCGGCGATCTCGATGCGATCGACGTGGGTGACCAGCACCGCGCCGGCGTCCTCCCCGGTCGCCTCGGCGAAGCCCTCCCGCGCGAAGCGGGCGCGGATCGGCTCGGTGGCGAACTGGAGCACCGGCTGGCCCGCGTGGTGGCGGCGCAGGTAGGTCATCGCGCTCTCGACCGGGGTGATCACCTCGTCGTCGTGCAGCGGCAGGCCGTCCTCGCGCAGGCCCCGCGCGATCTCCGCCGCCGGCACATGGCTGCCGTTGGTGAACAGCACGAACCGCCGGCCCGAGGCGCGGATCGCCTCCAGCAGCTCGACCGCCCCGGGAATCGGGTTGCCGCGCCCGTCGGGCCCACGGTGCACGAGCGTGCCGTCGACGTCGAACATGAAGCCGGCGACATCGTCAAGACGCACGGTTCCACACCACCGTCTCGCCGTCCTTGACCATCGAGAAGTGCGTGATCGCCGGGCGGCGGTCCAGCTCGCGCAGCAGCGTCACCAGGGGCGCGCGGCCCGGCCGCGCCGCCGGCGCGCCCACCAGCCCACGATTGGCGATCATCGCGTCGACCTGCTCGGCGGGCATCGTCAGGCGCAAGAGCAGCTCCTCGTCGGGGATGCGCGCGCCGAGGCGCTCGCGCGCGCCGTCCAGCGACAGCGGCTCGGGGTCGCGCAGGCGCTGGGCCTGCGACCGCCCCAGCACGCGCTCGGCGATCGCCCCGTCGACCGGCGCGGCCGGGTCGCCATAGTGGCCCAGGAAGTAGCGCACGGTCTCGTCGGAGACGTTGGCCCAGCGCTCGCCGTCGATGATGTTGTTGACCGCCTGGGTGAGCACGAACTGCGACACCGGTGTGACGAGGATCGGCGAGCCCATCTCGGCGCGCACCCGCACGACCTCCTCCAGCACCGCGTCGAACAGCTCGGGGCGGCGGATCTCGGCGAGCATCCGCCGGGTGGTCGAGACCATCCCGCCGGGCAGCTGGTGACGGTAGTAGGCGGCGTCGAACTCCATCGGCGCGCCGGTGGGCAGCCCCTTCTCACGACCCAGCGCGGCGAAATGCTCGCTGACCACGGCCTGGGCCTCCAGGTCGAGGCGATGGCCGTAGCCCCACTCGGCCAGGTTCTCGACGGTCGAGACGACCTCCGGCTGGGAGGTGCCGCGCGACAGCGGTCCGCAGGCGGTGTGGACGACCGCGAAGCCGGACCGCACGCCCTCCAGGTAGACGAGCGGCGCGAGCCCGATCGTGCAGTGGCTGTGCAGCTCGGCGGGCCGGTCGCCGGCCGCGGCGACGAAGTGCGGGGCCAGCTCGCGGACCGCGTCGACGGTCAGCAGCCCGCCCGGGTCCTTGAGATAGAGGCGGTCCATCTCGGCGCAGTCGGCCATCGCCGCCGCCCGCTCGGCGTAGTAGGCGTGCGTGTGCACCTCGCTGATCGAGTAGGTCAGGCCGATCACGACCTCCTCGATCCCCTCTCGGCGGGCGAGCGCCGCCACCCGCTTGAGGCGCACCGGGTCGTTGGACGGGTCGGCCACCTGGACGCGGCGGATGCCGTTGCGCGCCACGCAGCGGAAGGCCAGGCCGATCACGTCCTCCTCGGCCGGCGTCCACGTGATGAAGCGCATGCCCGAGGTGATCATGCTCAGCGGCGTGTCGGGCATCGCCGCGCTCACGCGGCGCAGGCGCTCCCAGGGGTCCTCCTGGTGGAAGCGCACCGACACGGCCATGTGCGTGCCGGAGGTGAAGTCGACGGCGTGATAGCCGACGCGGTCGAGCGTCGGCGCGATGGCCAGCACGTCGGCGGTGGTCAGGCCGGTGGCGCTCCAGATGCTCTGGTTGCCGTCGCGCGGCGTGGTGTCGACGATGTCGACCGTCGGCGTCATGCGGGGCGCACGCGGAACAGCGGCTGGCCGATCTCGACCAGCTCGGCGTTGGCGACGCAGACCTCCTCGATGGTGCCGGCCACCCCGGCCTGGATCGAGTTCATCATCTTCATCACCTCGATGATCGCCACCACCGTGTCGGGCTCGACGCGCGTGCCGACCTCGACGAACGGCGTGCGGCCCGGGCCGTCGGCGCGGTAGAAGGTCCCCAGCATCGGCGCCTCGATGGCCGGCAGGCCGTCGGCGGCCGCCGCCTGCCCCTCGGGCTCGGGCGGCGGCGTGGGCGCCGGCGACGCCGCGGCCGCCGGCTCGTTCGGCGGCGTCGGCGCGGCGGGGGGCGCGGCGGGCGGGCCCGCCGACGCCCCGTTGCGCGCCACGTAGAGCGACAGCCCGGGCTGCTCCAGGCGCAGCTCGTCCAGCTGCGCCTCGTCGATGATGCGCAGGATCTCGCGGACGTCGGCGTCGGTCAGCGCCACCCGTCAGTCCCCGTCCAGGATCGTCACGACCCCCTCGCTGCCGTCGACCCGGATGCGCTGTCCGGTGCGGATCGCCGAGGTCGCGCGACCGGTGCCGACCACCGCCGGCAGCCCGTACTCGCGACACACGATCGCCGCATGCGACATGACGCCGCCGACGTCGGTGACCGTGGCCTTGATCTTCGAGAAGATCGGCGCCCACGCCGGCGAGGTCGCGCCGCAGACGAGGATCTCGTCCTCGCGCACGTCGCCGATCTGGTCGACGCCGCGCACCACGCGGGCCAGGCCCTCGACGGTGCCCGGAGCGGCGGCCGCCCCGCGCAGCGTCGAGCCGTCGCCGCCGCCGCCCGCCCAGTCGCGCACACGCTCGTCGGTGACGCCCCACAGCATGATCAGCGTCGGGTCGAGGATCGCCTCGGGCACCGTGCCCAACGCCGGCGGCGGCGTCCAGTCGGCCATCGCGGCGAGGATCTCCTTGCGGCGCTTGACCAGCGGCGGGAAGTGGTTGGGGCCGGCGGGCGCACCGCCCGTGGCCCATGTGAGCGTCAGCTCGTCCAGCGCGGAGCCGACCTCCAGGCGCGTCAGGTGGAAGACGTCCTCGCCGTCGTCCAGGAAGCCGTGCTCGGCCAGCAGCGCGCCGAACTCGCGGATCTTGTTCCACCACGTGGTCAGGAACCAGTAGTCGCAGTAGAACTTGTGCTCCTCCACGTAGGGGAACACCTTGCGCGAGAGGGCCAGCAGCTCGTCGAAGGGCTGGCGGGCGGCCTCGTCCATCAGCTCGCGGTAGCCCTCGGACAGGCGCTCGCGCTCGGCGCGGATCTCCTCCGTCGGGCGCTCGATCTGCTGGCCCGCGCGCAGCGCCGCGATGTGGCCGATCAGCGAGGCGTAGGGGATCGCCGGCTCGTCCAGCCAGCTGCGGTAGAAGTGATACAGCCCGTCGCCGGTGGCCATGTGGAACCACGGCTCCTTGACCGCCTCCAGCTCCTCCAGCCAGGCGCGACCCTCCGGTGAGGTGGCCAGCTCGGCGTCGATCTCCTCCGGCGCACGGCCCTGCTGGAAGGCCCCGTCGACGCCGGTCTCGATGGCCAGGCGGGCCAGGCGGCGCAGCTCGGCGTCGGCCCGGAACAGGATCACGTCGATGCCCGCGACCATCTGCGCCACGTGCTGGTCGGGGATGTCAGGCAGCTGCGCCTTGCAGTGCTCGGCCAGCGTCGCGTAGGCACCGTAGCCCAGCAACAGCAGCTCGAAGTGGTTCTGCCACATCAGGTCGCCCAGGCGCAGGGCGTGCCAGTAGGCGTGCTGGAGCTCGTAGAAGGACGTGTTGTCGTCGCCGAAGGCGACGCCGTCGCGCTCGTACTCGGGTAGGTCGGGGACGCGCAGGTCGGTGATCTCGGCGATCAGGCCCTCCATGCGGGCCTTCCACTTGGCGTACAGCTCGTCCCAGTTCTCGTAGTAGTAGGCCGCGCGCTGGGCGAACACCTGGGCGCGCTCGGCGACCTTCTCCGGGTCGGTGACCGGGTTGCCGGAGATGTAGATGTAGCCGTTGACGCAGCGGTAGTCGATGCCCATCGCGGGCGGCACGGCGAACACGCGGTTCTGCCACGAGCCGATCGCCTGATAGGGCGCGTCGATGCAGATCACGTCGAAGGCCGGCATCGGCTCGGGAAAGTGCATCGAGTTCCAGAACCAGAAGCGGCCCTCGTCCTCCTCGCGCCGCCCCTCGTCGAAGCGGGCGTAGTAGGGGTACATCTCCTCCCAGCCCTCGCAGCCGGGCGGGGTCTCCACCTCGTAGGGGCTCGGGAACGAGCCCGCCCCGGGGGTCGTCGTGGCCATGCGGCGCTCTCCTCCGTGTCGGAACCACGAATCGTGCCAGCCCGACGGCGCCGTGGCTATCACGGACGCGCCCGGCGCTGTGCCCCAGGCGAACGTCGGCGCCTGGCAGAGTGTCGCCATGAGCATCGACGCGCAGCAGGAGATGTGGGACGGGCCCTCGGGGCAGGCCTGGGTCGAGGTGCAGCCGGCGACGGATCGCATGCTTGGACCGCTGGCGCGGCGACTGGCCGCCGAGGCGCAGCCCGGCGAGCGCGTGCTCGACGTGGGCTGCGGCGCCGGAGCAACGACACGAGCGCTGGTCGCCGCGGTCGGCCCCGAGGGGCACGCCACCGGCGTCGACATCTCCGCGGCGCTCGTCGAGGCCGCTCGCGAGCGCGACCCCGGCGGGGACTACGTCCAGGCCGATGCGGCCGCGCACCCCTTCGACGAGGACGCCTACGACCTGGTGGCCTCGCGCTTCGGCGTGATGTTCTTCGGCGACCCGGTGGCCGCGTTCGCCAACCTGCGTCGCGGCACGCGCCCGGGCGGGCGGCTGCGCCTGATCACCTGGCGGGCCGCGGCCGAGAACGCCTTCATGACCACTGCGGCGCGCGCCGCGCGCCCGTTGCTGGGCGACCTGCCCACGCCGCCGCCCGACGGGCCCGGGCAGTTCGCCTTCGCCGACGCCGAGCGCGTCGCCGCGATCCTCGCCGCCGCGGGCTGGCGCGCGGTCGAGCACGAGCCGCTCGACCCCGAGCTGGCGATGCCGGCCGACGCGCTGACCACCTACCTGACGCGCCTGGGCCCGCTCAGCCGGATCCTGCCCGCGCTGGAGCCCGCGCTGCGCGAGCAGGTCCTCGACGTCGTACGCGCCGCCTTCGAGCCCTTCATCGATGGCGACGAGGTGCGCTTCCGCGCCGCCTGCTGGATGGTCGCAGCGGAGGCCTAGTCAGCCCCAGACCGCGTGCGCCACGTCGGCGACGAGGCGCAGCTTGTGCTCCTCGGCCTCCTCGCCGAGCGGGTTGCCGTCGGCCACGGACGCGAACCCGCACTGGGTCGACAGGCCCAGCTGCTCGCGCGGGAAGTGCCCGGCGGCCTCCTCGATGCGGGCGGCGATGGCCTCGGGCGTCTCCTCCTCGGCGTGCTTGGTGGAGACCAGCCCGAGCACGACCTGGCGGTCGTCGGGCGCCTGGGCCAGCGGCTCGAAGGACCCCGACCGTGGGTCGTCGTACTCCAGCAGGTAGGCGTCGAAGGCGGTGGTGCGCGCGAACAGCGCCTCGGCGATCTCGTCGTAGCCGCCGCTGGCCATCCACATGCCGGCGTTGTTGCCGCGGCACAGGTGGATCGCCAGGCGCACGCCGTCGATGCCCTCGACCATGTCGTTGATGAGGTCGATGCCCTCGGTGAGCATCCGCTCGGGCGGCATGCCCAGCGACTCGGCCCAGTCGCGCACGCGCGGGTCGACGAGCGTCGCCAGCTCGGGCGCGTCGACCTGGATGTACTCGCAGCCGAGCGCCGCGAGCTCGCGGATCTCCGAGCGCCCCACCTCCGCGGCGTCGGCGAACATGGCGAACGCGTCGTCGTAGGCCGCGGTCGAGTAGCGCGGGTTCCACAGCCCGTAGAGGATCAGCGGGCTGGGGACGGTGACCTTCAGCGGCAGCCGGGCGCGGGCCCGCGCGTAGCTGTACTCCTCGGCCACGAGCGAGCGCACCTTGCGCAGCTTCGAGGTCACCGCCATCGGCAGGACCCACTCGAACTCGCCCTGCTCCTCGGTGGCCCAGGGCATCGGGTTGCCGTGCTCGACCAGCTCGATGCCCTCGACGGTCTCGGTGATCGGGCCCATGAACATGTAGCGCCGCATCTCGCCGTCGGTGACCACCTCGACGCCGGAGCCCTCCTGCAGGGCGATCACCTGATCGACCGCCCGGTCCTCGATGCGCTTGAACTGCGCCGGCGTCAGCGCGCCCTCCTGCATCTGCGCACGTGCGCGCGCCAGGTAGGTGGGGCGCAGCATCGACCCGACGACCTCGGCTCGGAACATCGTCTCTCCTCTCCTCTCGGTGCAACGGACCCTAACGACAACGACGATCACCGAAGACCCAGATCGTTTCCGCGCCGCCCGCCGCGCAAGGAAGGCGCGACGTGATCGACCTTATGCAGGCATGGCGCTACAAAGGTCGACCACGTCGAGCAACGGACCGAGCCGAGAACGACCGAGGCCCGCTCGCGCGGGCCTCGGGGCGGTTCAGTGCGTCTCGCCTCCCTGGGCGATGCGCAGGAAGGTCTCCCAGCGGCGTTTGTCGCGCTGGGCGGCCCGCTCGGCCTCCGAGCCCTCCTCGGCGTCGCGGAGCGCGCTCTCGGCGCGTGACAGGCGGTCCTGCAGCTGCCCCGCCTCCAGCTCACCCGGATCGAGCGCGTCCTCGACGAGCACGAGCGCGTGGTTGTCGCCGACCTGCAGGTAGCCCTCGCCCTGCGCGAAGCGCACCACCTCGGTCTCGGTCTTGTAGAGCCGCAGCTCGGTCGGGTCGAGCATCGCCAGCAGCGGCGTGTGATGGGCGAGCACGCCGATCGAGCCGACCGACGTGCGCGTCGACAGCATCTCGACCTCGTCGTTGAAGACCTCGCCCTCGGGGGTGAGGACCTCGACCTGGAACGTGGTCTTGGCCATTACGCGTTGTTCGCCGCCTCGACGACCTCGTCGATCGTCCCCTTGAGCAGGAAGAACGACTCGGGGACCTCGTCGTGCTTGCCCTCGAGAATCTCGGTGAAGCCGCGGATCGTCTCGGCAATCGGGACGTACACGCCGGGCGTGCCCGTGAACGCCTCCGCCACGTGAAACGGCTGTGACAGGAAGCGCTCGATGCGCCGCGCGCGACCGACGATCAGCTTGTCCTCATCGGACAGCTCGTCGATGCCGAGGATGGCGATGATGTCCTGCAGCTCCTTGTAGCGCTGCAGGATCTCCTTGACGCGGTTGGCGACCGAGAAGTGCTCCTCGCCCAGGATGTCGGCCTTGAGGATCGTCGACGTCGAGTCCAGCGGGTCGACCGCCGGGTAGATGCCCTTCTCGGCGATCGACCGCGACAGCGTGGTCGTTGCGTTGAGGTGGGCGAAGACCGAGGCCGGGGCCGGGTCGGTGAGGTCGTCGGCGGGGACGTAGATCGCCTGGATCGAGGTGACCGAGCCCTTGCGCGTCGAGGTGATGCGCTCCTGCAGCTGGCCCATCTCGGTCTCCAGCGTCGGCTGGTAGCCGACCTGCGAGGGCATGCGCCCCAGCAGCGCGGACACCTCGGAGCCGGCCTGGACGAAGCGGAAGATGTTGTCGATGAACAGCAGCACGTCCTGGCCCTCGACGTCGCGGAAGTACTCCGCCATCGTCAGGCCCGACAGGGCGACGCGCATGCGCGCGCCCGGAGGCTCGTTCATCTGGCCGAAGACGAGCATCGTCTTGTCGATGACGCCCGACTCGGTCATCTCCTGCCACAGGTCGTTGCCCTCGCGCGAGCGCTCGCCCACGCCGCAGAACGCCGACAGGCCGCCGTGCTCGGCCGCCAGGTTGTGGATCAGCTCCTGGATCAGCACCGTCTTGCCCACGCCGGCGCCGCCGAACAGGCCCACCTTGCCGCCCTTGGCGTAGGGCGCCAGCAGGTCGACGACCTTGATGCCCGTCTCGAACATCTCCGTCGTCGGGGTCAGGTCCTCGACGGTCGGCGCCTCGCGGTGGATCGGCCAGCGCTCCTCGACCTCGATCGGCTCGCCCAGGTCGATCGGGTCGCCCAGCAGGTTGAAGATACGCCCCAGCGTCACCCGGCCAACGGGCACGGTGATGGGCGCGCCGGTGTCGATCACCTCGGTGCCGCGCGACAGGCCGTCGGTGGTGTCCATCGCCACCGCCCGGACGCGGTCGTCGCCGAGGTGCTGCTGCACCTCGCAGACCAGCCACTCCTCCTCGGCGCCCGCGGAGATGCCCTCGGCCTCCTCCTCGCGGTTGGCGGCGGTGCGCTTGACGTGCAGCGCGGTGTTGATCTCGGGCAGCTCGTCGGGGAACACGGCCTCGATGACGACGCCCTGGATCTCCTCGATGCGCCCGACGTTCTGCTTGATTTGGGTTTCGGTTGCCATTTGATCTCCTGTTTCGCCCTCCGTCCTCGCAAGCTCGGACCTCGGGCGACGTCACATTAAGAAAGGCCCTCGGCGCCAGCCACCACTTCCATGATCTCCTGGGTGATGTCGGCCTGTCGTGCGCGGTTCATCTCCAGCGTGAGGTCGTCGATCAGGTCGCCCGCGTTCTCCGACGCGTTGCGCATGGCGGTCATGCGCGCCCCGTGCTCGGAGGCGGTCGACTCCAGCAGCGCGCGGAAGATCGAGATCTCGACGTAGTCGGGGACGAGCCGCTTGAGGATCTCCTCCGGGTCGGGCTCGTACTCGACGAGCGCCTGCTTGTGCTCGCCTTCGTCTGCGCCCTGGTCGCCGTCCTCGAGGATCGTCGCCTGCTGCAGCGGCAGCAGCGTCTCGCGACGCACCTCCTGGGTCAGCGGCGAGATGTACCCGTTGTAGAAGACCTCGACCCGGTCGACCTCGCCGTCGACGTAGGCGGTCATCAGGCCCTCGGCGATGTCGCGGGCGTCCGCGTAGGCGGGCCGGTCGGTGAACCCGACCCACTCGCCGCGCGGGTCGCGCTTGCGGAATTTCAGCGTCGACACGCCGCGCCGGCCGGAGGCGAAGAACACGACCTGCTTGCCCTCCCCCTCCAGCTCGACCGCGCGCCGGATGCCGGCGCGGATGATCTGCGAGTTGAACGCGCCGGCCAGGCCGCGGTCACCGGTGACGAGCATGATCCCGATGGTGTCGATCGAGTCGTGCTCGTCGAGGATCGGCAGCGAGGGCACGTTCTCCGCCGCCTCGGCCGCCTGCTTGGTCATGCGCCGGATCGCGCCCGCGTAGGGCCGCAGCGCGGCGATGCGCTGCTCGGCCCGGCGCAGGCGCGCCGCGGCGACCATCTGCATGGCGCGCGTGATCTTCTCGATGTTCTGCACCGAGGAGATCCGGTTCTTCACATCGCGCTGGGAGGCCATCAGGCGACCGCGGCCTCCTCGGCCGTGTCATGCGCCTCGCCCTCGTCCTCGGCGGCCTCGTCGCTGCGCGACTGCACGCGCTCGGAGTCGCCCTGCTCGACCGACTGCCCCTCCTCGTCGAGGTCGTAGCCGAAGTCGTCGGCGAACTCGACGACCGCCTTCTTGAGCGCCTCCTGCGTCTCATCGGACCAGTCGCCGCCGGCGATCTTCTCCAGCAGGCCGCTCTGCTCGGAGCGGAAGCGCTGGGTCAGCGCGTCCAGGAACTCGGGCACGCGATCGACGTTGACGCGGTCCAGGAAGCCGTTGGCCGCCGCGTAGATCTGCGCCACCTGATCCTCGACGGGCAGCGGCGAGCGCTCGCTCTGGTTCAGCGTCGCGACGAGGCGGTCGCCGCGGGCCAGCGTCTGCTGGGTGGAGGCGTCCAGGTCGGAGCCGAACTGGGCGAAGGCCTCCAGGTCGCGGTACTGCGACAGGTCGATCTTCAGGCGGCCGGCGATCTTGCGCATCGGCGCCACCTGGGCCGAGCCGCCCACGCGCGACACCGAGATGCCGACGTTGATGGCCGGGCGCACGCCCGAGTAGAACAGCTTCGGCTCCAGGAAGATCTGGCCGTCGGTGATCGAGATGACGTTCGTCGGGATGTAGGCCGACACGTCGCCGGCCTGCGTCTCGATGATCGGCAGGGCGGTCAGCGAGCCGGCGCCCAGGTCGTCGTTGAGCTTGACCGCGCGCTCCAGCAGGCGGCTGTGCAGGTAGAAGACGTCGCCCGGGTAGGCCTCGCGACCCGGCGGGCGGCGCAGCAGCAGCGACATCTGCCGGTAGGCGTAGGCGTGCTTGGTGAGGTCGTCGTAGACCGCCAGCGCGTGGCCGCCCTTGTACAGGAAGTACTCGGCCATCGCGCAGCCGGCGTAGGGCGCCATGAACTTGATCGGGGCGGCCTCGTCGGCGCCGGCGGCCACGATGATCGTGTTCTCCAGGGCGCCGGCCTCGGCCAGTGTCTCGGCCAGGGCCACGACCGTCGCCATGCGCTGGCCGATGGCCACGTACACGGAGACGACGCCGGTGTCCTTGTTGTTGATGATCGTGTCGATCGCGATCGCCGTCTTGCCGGTCTGGCGGTCGCCGATGATCAGCTCGCGCTGGCCGCGGCCGATCGGGATCATCGAGTCGATCGCCTTGAGCCCGGTCTGCAGCGGCTCGTGGACCGACTTGCGCTGGACGACGCCCGGCGCCTTGAACTCGGCCGGGCGGGTCTCGCCCGTCTCGATCGTCGCCCTTGCCGTCCAGCGGGCGCCCGAGCGGGTCGACGATACGGCCCAGCAGGGCCTCGCCGACGGGGATCTCAAGCAGGCGGCCGGTGCGCTTGACCGTGTCGCCCTCGACGATCTTCTCCCACGGGCCGAACAGCACGACGCCGACGTTGTCGGACTCGAGGTTGAGCGCCAGGCCGGTGACGTCGTGGGGGAGCTCGAGCGTCTCGAAGCTCATGCAGTTCTCGAGGCCGTGCACACGGGCGATGCCGTCCGCGACCGAGAGGACCGTGCCGACCTCGGTGAGCTCGGCCTGGCCGGCGTCGAGGCCTTCGATGCGGCTCTTGAGGATGGAGGTGATCTCGTCGGGCTTGATCTGCACTGGGGTGTCAGCTCCTGGCGACTTGCTTTCTGAGTGACTCGAGGCGGTTGCGGATGGAGGCGTCGAGGATCGAGTTCCCGACCCGCAGGACGATGCCGCCGAGGATGTCGGGGTTGACGGTGGCGGTGACGTCGACCTTGCGGCCGGTGCGTTCACCGATGGTGTCGACCGAGGTTGCGAACGGTGTCGTCGTCGAGCTCGATCGCACTGGTCAGCTGCACGGGCAGGAGCTTGTTCTCCTCGCGCCACATGGCGTCGAGCTCCCGCCGGATGCGGAAGATCGCCGGCATGCGGTGCTTCTCCACGAGCAGCTCGAGGAAGTTCACGACGGGCTCGCAGGCGCCGTCGAGGGCCCTGTTGAGGCCGTCCTTCTTCTCCTCCGTGGAGAAGTACGGCGAGAAGAAGAAGGTCTGCAGCTCGCGCGACTCCTCGAGGGCGTCGGCGAACTGCCCGAGCTGCTCGCGCACCTCGTCGAGGTCGTCCTTCTCCTGGGCGACCTCGAACAGCGCGCGCGCGTAGACCTGGGCGATCTCCTCCACTTACTCCCCGCTCTCCCGAGTGAGGGCAGAGAAATCCAGCTCGGAGAGCGCCTCGTCGACCAGACGCCGCTGGTCGGCCTCGTCGAGCACCTTGCGCGTGACCTTCTCGGTGGCCAGCACGGTCAGGTCGGCGACCTCGGCGCGGATCTCCTGGATCGCCCGCCGGGTCTCGGCCTCGACGTCGCGCCGGGTCTGCTCGAGCAGCTCCTCGCGCTGCTTGCGCGCGGCCTCGAGCGACTCGCGCTCGTTGACCTCGGCCGCCTTGCGCGAGCGGGCGACGATCTCCTCGGCCTGCACGCGGGCCTCCTTGAGGCGCTCGCGGTACTCGGCCAGCAGCTCCTCGGCCTCGGCCTTGGTGCGCTCGGAGGAGTCGATGGCGTCCTCGATCGCCTTCTGGCGCTTGTCGAGCGCCTGGCCGATGGCCGGGAACGCGAGCTTCCACAGCACGAACAGGGTGATCCCGAACGCGATCAGCGTCCAGATCATGATCCCGACGTTCGGCGTGACGAGGAAGTTGCCGGTGTCCCCGCCCTCGGCCGCGAAGACGCTGATGGAAGCGCTGTTCATCGCTATGCCGACAGGAAGAACGCGATCAGGCCGAAGATGAACGCGTAGAACACGATCGCCTCGGTCAGGGCGAAGCCCAGCCACTGGATCGAGGTGATCTCGTCGCGCATCTCGGGCTGCCGGGTCACCGACTCGATGACCTTGCCGAAGATGTAGCCGACGCCGACGCCGGGGCCGACGGTGCCAAGCCCAGCGCCCACGCCAAGCGCGATGGCGCGAAGGCCCTTGGCGGTCGCGTCACTGCTCGCCTGGGCGAGGACGTTGATGCTCTCGAGGTCCACGGTGCTCGTTGCTCCTTTGTGTGGTTAGTGCTCGTCGGCGACGGCGCCGCCGAGGTAGATCGCGGTGAGGGTGGCGAAGATGAAGGCCTGCAGCGAAGCCACCAGGCCCACTTCGAAGATGAAGAAGACGACCGCCACGGGCAGCGTGATGATGCCCAGGGCGGCGATGCCCAGCAGGGCGACCAGTCCGCCGGCCATGAACAGGATCAGCAGGTGGCCGGCGAGGATGTTGGCGAACAGTCGGACGCTGAGCGAGATGACGCGCACGAACTGCGAGATCACCTCGATGAAGAAGATCGGGACCGCGGCGGGCCCCTCCACGCCGGCGGGCACCCAGCTCTTGAGGTAGCCGATCGGGCCCTTCGCGCGCACGCCCTCGATGTGGTAGCTGATCCAGACGACGAGCGCCAGCGCCAGCGGCACGGAGATGTTGGCCGTGGCCGCGTAGATGGCGAACGACGGGATCTGCGCACCGAACAGGTCGAACTTCTCGTGCGTGTTGATCGGCAGCGGGATGTAGCCGATCACGTTCGACCACCAGATGAACAGGAACATCGTGCCCACGAACGGGAACCACTTCTTGGCCATCCCGGCGTCCATGTTGCCGCCGGTGATGTTGTTCTTCATCAGCTGGTAGGCCGTCTCGACCGTGGTCTGCACCCGGTTGGGGCGCTGCTTCATGCGCCGGGCGACGTACAGCATGGTGCCGGCGGTCAGCACCGCGGCGATCGCCAGATACAGGACCGCCTTGTTGATCGACATGTTCAGCGACCCGAGGTGGATCGAGATCCAGTCATCGAGCTGGAACTCGTTCTGGGGCTTGTACTCGGTGTTCTGGCCCTCGGACCCGAACACGACGCCCAGGACGATGAGCAGGACCATCGGGGCGAGGATCCCCAGGGCGATGAGCAGCTTCTTGTTCAAGTGGACGCTTGGTGGGTGTCGAAGGGACGCAGGATGAAGGACGCCGAGAACCAGACGGTGAAGATCACGAGGAACAGCACGCCGGCGGCGAGACCCGATTGATCGTCGACCCCGAGGCCGACGGCGAGGATGGTAAGGGCAACCAGCCAGCCACGCCCGATCATCGAGCCGGTCATGATCCCGGCCATGCGCTTGAGGTCGTCGGTCTCGCGCGCCTTGCGCGCGGACCACGTGCCGATCGCCTTCTGCACGACCCAGGCGAACGTGGCCGCCGCCCAGCCGGCGATCGGCCAGTCGGCGAGCAGGAACACGGGCAGCGCGATGACGAGCAGCGCGATGTCGAGGTGGCGGAGCAGGAAGAGCGGGTCGTGGGTCATGACGGCGACTCAGTGGCCGCCGCGCGCGGGGCGGCGGCGCGGGGGGCGACGGTGCAGGGACGTGCGCTCGGCAGCGGCGGCGCAACGGCGGCGGGCGGCGATTCGATCACGGCGCGGACGGGCACGCCGGGCACGCGGCTCGTGCGAGCGCGCGGGTCGATGCGCACGGCAGGGCCGAGGCCGGGACGGCGGCTGGACAGGCTCATCGTCGCGAGGCGCGGTGGGATCGAAGTCAGGCATGGAACGGGCGCGGCACGGCACCGGAGGATGGGGACCATACGGACCCGAGACCCAGTGTGCACCGCGGGTACGGCGGCAGGGCGCAGAGCATAGCGGGTCAGGGGGACTTTGTGACAACTTTGTGACAGTTGACCCTAAGCCAGCTCGGCCGGGCGCAGGGTCGACGCACCGTCGGCGACGATCCCCTCCCCATCGTAGGCAACGGCCGGCGGCGGCGCTCGGTCGGGCCGTCCGGGGTGAACGATCGTCGACTCGCAGCCGGCGAAGTTGGCGCGCCGGCAGGCCAGGCGAGCGCTGCGGATCGGGCTACTCACCCTCGGTGATGATCGTGTCCTCGTGCGTGTAGGACGGCGCGCAGCAGCACAGCAGCACCAGCGGCTCGTCCTCGGAGGCGAACAGCTTGTGGCGCATGCCGGGCGACAGCACGACGCAGTCGCCGGGGCCGACCTCGCGCTCCTCGCCGTCGACGCGGATGCGCCCGCGGCCCGACGTGAAGAAGTACAGCTCCTCGGAGACCCGGTGGTAGTGCTCGTCGGTCGCCCCGCCCGGCGGGACGGTGGCCTCGGCGAGCGACTGGTTGGCCGACGGGAGCGAGACGCGCCCAGCGACCTCGCGGATGGAGGAGCCATCCTTGGTCACGAACGACTCGCTGGCCTCGATGTTGGCGGCGTGCATGGGGCGGAGCCTACGGATCCGCAGGCCCCGCCCCACGCCGGGCTACGCCACGGCCCGGCGGGCGGTCTCGCCGTCCAGCCGGCGGGCGGCGTGGGCCAGCATCGCCGCCAGTCCGCGCCTCGGCGCGATGCGGCGGCGCGAGGGCGGGTGGCCCGACTCGCGCAGCAACCTCAGCTGCTCGGCGCGGTGGCACGGCAGATCGGCCGGCCGCTGGCGGAGGATCTGCCGGTTCATCTCGGTGGTGAGCACTGCGGTCTTCCCTTCGGTCGTGTGGTTGGTGGTCGGGGTGGACCACCGCCCGGGAGACGGATGGGACGTCACTGGCGTGACGCTCGGATCTCGCGGGCGGCGCCCGCGAGACGAGAGACGAGGCTCAGTCCGCGAGCGGCGTGAAGCGGGCAGCGCCGGACGCGCCGTCGAGGACGGCGTTGGGTCGCTGCGGGATGTGCTTCATCGCGGCTTGCATCGAGAACCTCCCTCGGGTGGAGGGAACGGCGAACGTATCAGGGTTTCGGGTCCAGATCCAGGGCCTCGAACTCGCCCGTCTCGAGCTCGTGGGCGACCTGCTCGTCGGTCGCGTGCGGCCGCCGGCGGCGGAACTTGACGATCTCCAGCACGTAGACCAGGTAGACCGACGCGGCCAGCGCGATCAGCCCGAGGGCGATCATCACCAGCGTCCAGCCCAGGTAGAAGCGCCCGCCGTTGTCGCTGTAGGGCACGAAGCGCAGCGCCAGCGCCAGCCCGGCCTGGATCAGCGTCCAGGCGTACAGGTACATCGACCGTGCGCCGCTGGCTGAAGCCGATGTTGCGACAGTCGGTGGTGCAGGTGCCAGCGGTCGGCCGAGTAGACGGGCCGGCGGTACTTCATGCGCTTGAGCACGACGAACGTCGTGTCCAGGAACGGCACCGTGAGCACGATCAGCGGGAAGATCAGCGCGAGGATCGCGTTCGTCTTGACCGAGCCCTGCACGGCGATGCAGCCCAGCAGCAACCCCAGCAGACAGCGCGCCGGCGTCGCCCATGAACACCGACGCCGGGTGGAAGTTCCAGAACAGGAAGCCCGACGCGGCGCCCCCGTGATGGCGGCCAGCACGCCGGCGCCGTTGCGGCCCAGGTCGAAGGCGATGATCGCGAACGTCACGCCGGCGATCGCGCACACGCCCGCCGCCAGCCCGTCGATGCCGTCGGAGAAGTTCACGACGTTCATGACCGCGATCAGCCCGATCACCGTCAGCGGCGCGCCGAAGTTGCCGAAGTCGATCGCGCCGACGAACGGGATCGTCACGTTGCCGACGGTCACGCCGGCGGCCACGGGGATGACCGCGGCGACGGTCATGCCGATCAGCTTGACCAGCGCCGGCAGCTCCCAGCGGTCGTCCAGCGCACCGACCAGCGTGACGACCACGGCACCCACCATGATCCCCCGCAACGGCTCGTTCCAGCGCAGGAACAGCGCGCTGGCCAGCAGCACCCCGGCGAGGATCGCCAGGCCGCCCAGCAGCGGCGTGGTGCGCTGCGACAGGCCCCGCTCGCGCGGCTCGTCGACGGCGCCGACGCGACGTGCGAAGCGCGCGGTGACCGGCGTCAGCGCCGCCGCGGCGGCCGCGGCGACCACGAAGCCGAGGATGGCGTCGAGCGGATCCATGCCGGCGCGCAGCATCGCAGGCGCACCGTCCGGACCCGACGTGGGTCAGACGGCGGCGGCCGCGCTCAGCTGCTCGTACAGCGGATAGCGCTCGACGATCGCCTGCACGCGCTCGGCCAGCTCGCCGCGCCGGGCGTCGAACTCGGGCGTCAGCGCGGTGGCCATGATCTGGCCGACCTCGGCGAAGTCGCCGACCTGCAGGCCGCGGGTGGCCAGCGCGGGTGTGCCGACGCGCAGGCCGCTGGTCACCATCGGCGGGCGCGGGTCGAACGGGATCGCGTTGCGGTTGACCGTGATGCCGATCTCGTGCAGGCGGTCCTCGGCCTGCTGGCCGTCCAGCTCGGACTCGCGCAGGTCGACCAGCGCCAGGTGCACGTCGGTGCCGCCGGTGAGCACGTTGACGCCATGGCCGGCCTGCAGCAGCGCGTCGGCGACGGCCTGCGCGCCGTCCAGCGTGCGCTGCTGGCGCTCCTTGAAGGCGTCGGAGGCGGCGATCTTCAGCGCCACCGCCTTGGCGGCGATGATGTGCTCCAGCGGGCCGCCCTGCTGGCCGGGGAAGACCGCGGAGTCGATCTTCTTGGCGTACTCCTCGCGGCACAGGATCATCCCCGACCGCGGGCCGCCGAGCGTCTTGTGGATCGTCGTCGCGACGACGTCGGCGTAGGGCAGCGGGCTCGGGTGCAGTCCGGCGGCGACCAGCCCCGCGAAGTGGGCCATGTCGACGAACAGCAGCGCGCCGACCTCGTCGGCGATCTCGCGGAAGGCGGCGAAGTCGAGCTGGCGCGGGTAGGCCGACCAGCCGGCGACGATCATCCGCGGACGGTGCTCGCGCGCCAGCGCGGCGACCTGGTCCATGTCGATGCGCGACGTGTCGCGGTCGACCTCATAGGCGACGATGTCATACAGGCGCCCCGACACGTTGATCTTCATGCCGTGCGTGAGATGGCCGCCGTGGGCCAGCGCTCAGGCCCAGCAGCGTGTCGCCCGGCTGCAGCAGCGCGTGATAGACGGCGGTGTTGGCCTGCGCGCCCGGCGTGCGGCTGCACGTTGGCATGCTCGGCGCCGAACAGCGCCTTGGCCCGGTCGATGGCCAGCTGCTCGGCGATGTCGACGAACTCGCACCCGCCGTAATAGCGCGGCCCGGATAGCCCTCGGCGTACTTGTTGGTCAGCACGCTGCCCTGGCACTCCAGCACCGCCTCGGGCACGAAGTTCTCCGAGGCGATCATCTCCAGCGTCGACTGCTGACGGTGCAGCTCCTTGGCCAGCACGTCGGCGATCTCGGGATCGACGTCGGCCAGCGGGCGGTTGAAGAAGTCGGACGGCAGGTCGGCGCTCACGGATCCACCGTACCAGTGAGCCGGGCGGTCAGCCGCGCGCGCACCGCGGGCCACTCGTCGTCGACGATCGAGTACCAGGCGGTGTCGCGCACGCCCACACCCGGCCGGATCATGTGCTTGCGGTGGATGCCCTCGAACTGCGCGCCGAGGGCCTCGATCGCGGCCCGCGAGCGCGCGTTGTCGGCGTGCGTCTTGAGCTCGACGCGGATGCAGCCGAGCGCGTCGAAGGCATGGGTGAGCATCAGCAGCTTGGCCTCGACGTTGATGCCGGTCCGCCGCGCGCTCGGATGCAGCCAGGTGGCGCCGATCTCCACGCCGCGATCGGCGGGTCGGTGGGCCAGGAAGCTCGTGCTGCCGACGGGTTCGCCCGTGCGCTGGTCGATCGTCGCGTACGCCCCCGCCCCGGGGGTGCTCGTCGACTGCGCGTACCAGTCGTCGAACCACTCGCCGATCGGCGTGGACATCCAGCGGAACGTGTCGGGCGCGTCGTGGGCGAGGGCGCGCAGCGTGTCGCGGTGCTCAGGGCCGAGCGGCTCCAGGCGGGTCCGAGTTCCGACCAGCGGCGAGTTCAGCACGTCCGAGGACGGTATCCGCCGGGTCCGGCCGACGGCGGGCAGCGACGGCGAACGTGGCCGAACGCCGGCGCCGTCGTCGCAGGATCCCGGCCGTCGAGTCCCCCGCCAGGTCATTGTCGTCTGACGGTCGCCATGCGACCGTCAGCGGACAATCATCGCGGTGGAGAGCGGAAACGCGCCACTTCACGCGGAGGCGGCCGTTGCCGCGAGACCGCGTTCGCCGTCGGTGATGCCGTTCGCCGGCGTCGCCGAGCCGACCTACAGCCCGTCCAGCGCGGCCGCGACCGCGTCGTCGGGGACCATCCCGTGGCGGACGATCGACCAGTCGCCGCCGTCGGCGAACGCCCGCAGGTCGACGACGGTGGAGGCGGTCCCCGGCAGCTCGCCGCCGTCGAGCACGAGATCGGCCTCGGCGCGCAGGACGGCGTCGACGTCGGCGCAGAGGCGCGCCTCCGGCTCGCCGGCCAGGTTGGCCGAGGACTGCAGCACGGGCCAACGCACCGCGCGCAGCGCGGCGGCGGCCGGCGGCAGCGCGGGCACGCGCAGGCCGAGCGTGGCAGGGCTCGTCGCCACAGGCCAGCGGGAAGCGGCCGGCCGGGTTGGGCAGCAGCAGCGTGACGCCCCCGGGCAGCAGCGCCTCCAGCGCCGCCGCCGCGCGGTCGTCGAGCTCGGGCAGCGCGGCCAGCGCCAGCTCGACCGAGAACAGCATCACCGCCGAGGACTTGGCCAGCGGGCGGCGCTTGAGCGCGTACAGGCGCGCCACGGCGTCGTCGGTGGCCGGGTCGCAGGCCAGGCCGTAGACCGTGTCGGCCGGGAACACGGCCACGCCGCCCACGGCCATGCAGCGCTCGAAGGTGGCGGCGTCGTCGACGGTCAGCATCCCACGCTCACCCGCTCCAACCCGGCAAGGTCGCGTTCGGTGCGCACGTCCGACCAGCCCGCCTCCGTCAGCAGCGCCCGCACGGCGGGCCCCTGCTCGGCGCCGTGCTCGAAGGCGACCCACGGGACGCGCGCGGCCGCAGCCTGCTCGACCACCCGGCCGATCGCCTCCAGCCCGTCGTCTCCGGAGAACAGCGCGAGCGCCGGCTCGTGGCGGACGATCTCCGGGGCCAGCGACGCGCTCGCCTCGACATAGGGCAGGTTGGCGACCATGGCGTCCCATTCGCCATCGGGCAGGCCGTCCGCCTCCAACCACATGAGATCTTCAGCGCAGCCGCGCGCCGTTGGCGCGCGCCACCGCCAGCGCAGCGGCCGACACGTCGGCGCCCGCCACGCGCAGGTCGGGACGCTCGTCCGCCAGCGCCAGGGCGATCGCGCCGCTGCCCGTCCCGACGTCGATCACGCGGGCGCCGGACGGCAGCGCCGCGATGGCCAGCTCGACGAGCAGCTCGGTCTCCGGGCGCGGGATCAGCACGCGCTCGTCGACCTCCAGCTCCAGGCGGCGGAAGCCCTTGCGGCCCGAGCAGGTAGGCGACCGGCTCGCGCTCGACGGCGCGCCGGCGCACGAGGTCCTGGAAGCGGCGCACGGCCGGACCGCGCACCTCGAGGTCGCGGTCGACGTACAGAGCGGCGCGGTCGACGCCCAGCGCCTCGGCCAGCAGCAGCTCGGCGTCCAGGCGCGGGCTGTCCACGCCGGCCGCGTTGAGTCGCGACGAGCGCCGAGTCCAGCGCGTCGCGAACGGCGGTCAACGCGTCGCCTGCGCTTCGAGCGCGCGGCGCTTCTCGTCGGCCTGCAGGGCCGCCGTGAAGCTCGTCGAGCTCGCCCTCGAGCACCTGCTCGAGGTTGTGCTGGGTGAGCTTGATCGCGGTGGTCGGTCACGCGCCGCTCGCCGTAGTTGTAGGTGCGGATCTTCTCGGCGCGCTCGCCCGTGCCGACCTGCGAACGGCGGTCGGCCGACAGCTCGGCCTGCTGCTCGGCCAGCGCCTGCTCGTACAGCCGCGCGCGCAGCACCCGCATCGCCTTCTCGCGGTTCTGCAGCTGGCTCTTCTCGTCCTGCATCGCGACGACGATCCCGCTCGGCTTGTGCGTGATGCGCACGGCCGAGTCGGTCGTGTTGACCGACTGCCCGCCGGGCCCCGACGAGCGGTAGACGTCGATCTGCAGGTCGTTGGGGTCGACCTGCACGTCGACCTCCTCGGCCTCGGGCAGCACCGCCACGGTCGCGGTCGAGGTGTGGATGCGGCCCTGCGACTCGGTCACCGGCACGCGCTGCACACGATGGGTGCCGCCCTCGAACTTGAACACCGAGTAGGCGCCGTCGCCCTTGATGGCGAACGTCGTCTCGCCGTCGGAGGCCTCGCAGCACCTCGACCGAGTAGCGCAGCCGCTCGGCGTAGCGCTGGAGCATCCGCGCGACGTCGCCCGCCCACAGGTTGGCCTCCTCGCCGCCGGCTCCGCCGCGCACCTCGACGATCACGTTCTTGTCGTCGTTGGGGTCGCGCTCGACCATGGCCAGGCGGATCTCCTCCTCGAGCTCCTCGATGCGCGCCTCGGCGGTGGCCAGCATCTCGCGCAGCTCGGGGTCGTCGCCCTCCTCCAGCAGCTCACGCGCACCGGCGGCGTCGTCGATGCGCGCGACGCCACTGCGCGGCCAGCTCGCGCCGCCGGCTGCAGCCGGCGGTACTCGCGGCCGGCCTCGGCGTAGCGGTTGCGGTCCGCGATCACCTCGGGGTCCACGACGAGGCGCTCCAGCTCGGCGAAGCGCGCCTCGATCTGCTCGACGAGCGACTCGATCACGAAGACGATGGTAGGCCCGCCCGCTCCTGCGTCCTGCACGGCGAAGCGAGCAGGTGCGCGCCCGGTCCCGTGACCGGAACCGGGCCGCACGTCACGTTCGGAGAACGGCTAGTTGTTGCCGGCGGCGGCCGCGCGGCGACGGGCGGCGCGGCGGTTGAAGCGCTCCACTCGGCCGCCGGTGTCGACGAGCTTCTGTCGGCCCGTGTAGAACGGGTGGCAGTTCGAGCAGATCTCGACGTGAATCTCGGGCTGCGTCGAGCGCGTCGTGAACTCGTTGCCGCAGGTGCAGCGCACGTGGGCCTCGACGTACTCGGGGTGGATTCCGGTCTTCATCGTGTCTCTCAGTGTAGCGGCCGCTGCGACTGCAGAAATCCCCTGGAACTGCCGATAGAACCGACATGCAGGCGCCCCTTCCCCGCTTGGCCGCCGACCACGATGGGCCGGCCGACATGCGCTTCTTCACGCGCGCGTTGCGGATCGGCGTCCTGCTGACGATCGGCTGCTGCTCGGCCATCGCCGCCTACCTGCTGTGGACGTGGGCCGAGCCGCACCGCGCGGCGATGCTGGCGCTGGCCGCGGGCTGCTCGCTGGGCTCGCTCGCGCTGCTGGCGCTGCCCGCCCAAGCGGTCAGGGGGCGCTGGCGCGACGCCTTCTTCGTCTCCTGGAGCGCGGCCATCATCGGCGTCGTCGCCGTCTTCGTCGGGCTCGACGGCGGCCTGGACGCCAGCCCCCTGGTCGGCGTCTTCTTCCTGCCGCTGATCTTCGCCACGCTGGCCTATCCGCCGGTGCCGATGCTGATCGTCGCCGGCGCGGTCGTGCTCACGTTCGTCGCGATGAGCGTGGTCGAGAGCGACGACGCGCCCGCCACGTTCGCGTTCGCCAGCTCACTGGCCGCCGCCGCGGTCATGTGCGCGACGATCTCGCGCCTGCATCACCGTCAGCGCGGCGAGCTGGCGCGCGTCTCGCGTGCCGACCCGCTGACCGACTGCCTCAACCGCCGCGGCCTGCAGGAGCGCCTGGAGGCCGAGCTGGCCACCGCCGCCCGCCACGATCACAGCACGTCGCTGATCGTCATCGACCTCGACGACTTCAAGGCGGTCAACGACCGCGACGGGCACGCGGCCGGCGACGCGCTGCTCGTCTGGACCGTGCAGCAGCTGGTGACCTCGGTGCGCCCGCTGGACGCCGTCGGCCGCCTCGGCGGCGACGAGTTCGCCGTGGTCCTGCCCCATACGGCGCGTGACGAGGCGATCGACGTCGCGCAGCGCATCGAGTCGGCGCTGGCTCCGTGCACGGCGGCGTCGACTGGGACGGCGACCTACCCGCTGGACGGCACGACCGCGTCCGTGCTGCACGCGGAGGCCGACGCGCGCCTGTACGAGGCCAAGCGCGGCACCGCGTCCGGCGTCAGATAGGGCAGGCGACGGTCAGGACGTTGTCGCGCTCGTCGGACTCGGCGATGCGATCGTCCGGGTCGGCCTCGAAGCGGAGGATCTCGCCGGGCGTGCAGCGCGGGGCCAGGAAGCTGACCGTCTGCGCGCCGCCGGCGGCCAGGCCGGTGACCGTGACCGGATCGCGGTCCTCGCGGCCGATGCGCAGGGTCACGTCGAACGCGCCGGCGTCGACGCGCCCGTCGTTGCGCACCGGGACCGTGTAGCGCTGCACGCCGGGCTGACCGGCCGCGGTCGTCGTCAGATCGCCGAGCGTGAGGTTCGGCTGGGGCTCCAGCCGGCAGATGCTCGTCCAGCGACGCGTGGTCGACGTGTCGCCGTTGTCCTTCGTCCAGCGGAAGATGAACCGCGCGCGGTAGTCGGTCGCGGTGGTCAGGTCGGGCAGCAGGAAGGTGCGCGGCCCGTACAGATAGGTGGCCACCGCCTTGTGGGAGGCCGTGTCGTCGGCCTTGGGCTCGCGCTCGAACGTGCCGCCCGCCGGCCGCGAGAACAGCTGGAACTCGATCGACATGGTCCGGCTCTTGTCGCGGCCGTTCATCTCGGCCGAGAAGGTCACGCCGAGCTGCTTCTTGGCGCTGACCGTCCCGCACTGGTCCACGGACACCGACGCGTTCGAGGCGGCCTCGGCCGCCGTCGCCGGGAGGGCCAGGGCGGCGACGGCCAGGAAGATGGGGAGGAGCGTGCGGCGCATGCCCTTCCCCAAACAACCTCGAGCGCCAAAGGTTGCGACGTTGGCGTCGCCTCAGGTGACCTGGTACAGCGGGCCGTCTCCGCCCTCGGGCGTGGTCAGCCGTCCGCCCTTGGCCGTGATCGCCCCGCACTGCACGCAGTTGGTGTAGTTGACCGTCACGTCGACGTTGCCGTGCTCGGGCGCATCCTCGGGGATCTCGTAGACCCCGGCCGGGCACATCCACTTCCACGTCTCGGCCACCTCGCGCGGCACGTTCTTGCGCACCCGGATGTGGTTGGGCGCGTCGTCGCGGGTCGCGTTGCCGGTGATGAACACCGATGACAGCTTGTCGAACGTGTACGTGCCGTCGGGCTTGGGATAGCTCTTGGCCGTCTTGCCGACGAACATCGGCTTGACGTCGTTGCGATGCCACTCCTTGCGACCCGGCAGCTTGCCCTTCGTGGCGATCTGGACGTTGACGCCCGGGCCGCCGCGCAGGAACCCCTTCTGGAAGCGGCTGGCGGGTGTTGCGCACCTGCCACAGCTCCTGGCCGATCGACGACTGCTCCACGGCCTGCTCGTAGTGCGACAGGTCGTGGGTGCCCCGCTTGAGCGCCGCGTACAGGGCCTCGCCGGCCAGGATGCCCGACTTGATGCAGTGGTGGACGCCCTTGAGCGCCACCGTGTCGACCATGCCGGCCGAGTCGCCGACCAGCAGCGCCCCCGGCATCGTCAGCTTGGGCATCGACCAGTAGCCGCCGCCGGGGAGCGCCTTGGCCCCCCAGGCGACGCGCTCGCCGCCCTCGAGGATCTTGCGCACGAGCGGGTGCAGCTTGAACTGCTGCAGCAGGTCGTGGGCCGACGTGGTCGCGTCGGCGTACTCGAGGTCGACGACGAAGCCGATCGAGACGAGGTCCTCGCCCTTGGCGTTCTTCATCGGATAGATCCAGGTGCCGCCGATCTGGCCGTACTTGGCGCTGATCTTCAGCGGCCACGGCCCGATCGTGTGGATCAGGCGGTCCAGCGGCTTGGGGACCTTCCAGACCTCCTTGACACCGAGCTCCCAGACCTGCGGCTCGCGGCCGTCGGCCAGGTCGAACTCGCGGATCGCGGCGCCGGTCAGCGAGCCCCAGCAGCCCTCGGCCAGCACCGTGTGCTGGGCGGTGACGTCGGTGCCGGGCTCGAAGTTGCCCAGCGGCTCGCCGTCCTTGCCGCGGCCCTTGTCGCCGGTGCGCACGCCGCGCACGACGCCGTCGTCGACCAGCAGCTGGGTGGCCGCGGTCTCGGTCAGGACGTACGCCCCGCCCTCCTCGGCCAGCTCCTGCTGCCAGCGCGCCAGCGCCGACACGGAGACGACCTCGTTGCCGTGGTTCTTGAACGGCGGCGGGGGCGGGATGCGCAGCGCGATCTTCGAGGTCGGCGTCATGTAGACCGCCTCCTTGGTGACCTCGCCGAAGGCCCAGCCCGCCTCGCGCCACTGCTCGCGGGTGTACTCCGGGTACAGCTCCTGCAGCGGCCCCGGGCGCACGACGGCGCCCGACAGATTGTGGCCGCCACACACCTTGGCCTTCTCGATGACCGCGACGGGGACCTCCCCGAGACGCTCGAGCGTCTCGGGGTCGTCCGCCAGCAGCTGCAGCAGGCGGTTCGCCGTGGCCAGCCCCGCGGTGCCGCCGCCCACGATCGCCACGCCGACGTCGATGCGCTCGTCCTCGGCGTCCAGCTCGCGCTTGATGAACTCGTTGGGCGAGTCGACCGGCGGCGGATAGGCCGCCGGCGACACGGCGCCGTTGCCGTTGTGGCCGGCCACGTCAATCAGCTCCCCTTCTTGGCCTTCACGGCCTCGATCAGCTTCGGGACGATCTTGTTGAGGTCGCCCACGATTCCCAGGTCGGAGAACTCGAAGATCGGGGCGTTGGAGTCCTTGTTGATCGCCACGATGTTCTCGGAGGACTGCATGCCGACCTTGTGCTGGATGGCCCCGGAGATGCCCGCAGCCAGGTACAGCTTCGGCGCGACGGTCTTGCCCGTCTGGCCGATCTGCGCGGCGTAGGGGTACCAGCCGGCGTCGACCACCGCGCGGGTGGCGGCGACGGCGCTGTTGCCGCCGAACGCGTCGGCCAGCTCCTGCAGCTGCTCGAAGCCCTCGGCCTTGCCCAGGCCGCGGCCGCCGGCCACCAGGACGTCGGCGCCCTCGATGTCGACGTCGGCGCCCCGCTGCTCGCCGCGCTGGACGAGCTTGGCCTTCGTCGACCACGGGGACAGCTCGACGGCGACGGTCTCGACCGGCGCGGACGCGCCGCTGGAGTCCGGCACCTCGAACGCGTTCAGGCGGCCGATGATGATGCCCTTGTCCTTGTAGCGGGACTCGGAGATCGACGAGTCGCCGAGGATCGGCCGCTCGGCGACGAGCTTGCCGTCCTGGACGGTCACGTTGGTGACCTCCATCGTCACGCCGGCGCCCAGGCGGGCGGCGAGGCCGGCGCCGATCTCGAAGCCGAGCAGGCCGCCGCCGAACAGCGCGTAGTCGTGGCCGTTGTCGCCGATGACCTTGGCCATCGCGTCGACGACCGGCTGGGCCAGGCCCTCGGGGGCCTCGACCTTGAACACCTTGGCGGCGCCGTAGCCGCCCAGCGAGGCGGCCAGGTCGTCGTTGATGCCCTCGCCGACGACGATGGCGTGGGCCTCGCTGCCCAGCTCGCCGGCCAGCTTGGCGGCCTCGGCGATCGCGCCGAGCGAGTTCTTGTTGAAGGCGCCCTCGTAGTGGAGCGCGTAGACGAGGATCCCCGCCATCTCAGATCAGCTTCCTCTCGTCGAGCCAGGCGACGATCTTCTCGACCGTCTCGCCGGTGTCTTCGTCCTCGATGATCGTGCCGGCGGCCTTGGCCGGCGGCGCCTTGAAGTTGCCGCACTCGACCTGCGAGCCGGACGCGCCGACCTTGGACGCGTCGATCTCGACGTCGCCGGTGGTCAGGGCATCGAGCGGCTTCTTCTTGGCGCCCATGATCGCCTTGAGCGACGGGTAGCGCGGCTCGTTGATGGCATCGCCGACGGAGATGACGGCGGGCAGCTCGACCTCGACGGTGTCGTAGCCGTACTCGGCCTGGCGCTCGCAGCGCAGGTTGCCGCCGGCCACGTCGATCTTGATCACCTGGGTCAGCGACGGGGCCTGCAGGTGGTCGGCCACGACGGCGCCGATCGTGTAGCACTCGCCGTCGTCGGACTGCTGGCCCAGGAGGACCAGGTCCGGGCTCTCGCGCTTGAGCGTCTGAGCCAGGGCGTAGCCGGTGGCGGCCACGTCGGAGCCGGCGAGCGCGTCGTCGGACAGGTGGATGGAGCGGTCGGCACCCAGGGACACGGCCTTGTGCAGCGCGCGCACCGCGGAGTCGGGGCCCATCGTGACGGCGACGATCTCGTCGACCTGGAGCTCCCCACCCTCCTTCAGCTGCATCGCCGCCTCGATGGCGTGCGTGTCGTAGGGGTTGAGGTTCTTCTCGCCGCTGCGGTCAAGGCGACCGGTGGACGGGTCGATGCGCTTGGTCACCGCCGCGTCGGGCACCTCCTTCACCAGGACGCAAATCTTCACTTTCAAGCCTCCTCAGGCAAACGGACGCCCGGGATCGTACCCGGTTCGTTGACTGAGGAGTCAATCAGCGGGACGTCTGGGCGACGGCGTCGCGGATGTAGTCGACGATCTCCTGCGTGGAAGCGCCCGGCGTGAACACCGCCGACACACCGAGTTCCTTCAGCTCGGGGATGTCGTCGGCCGGGATCGTCCCGCCGACCGTCACCAGCACGTCATGGACGTCCTGCTCGCGCAGCAGCTCGACGATCCGGGGCACGAGCGTCATGTGGGCGCCCGACAGGATCGACAGTCCCACGGCATCGGCGTCCTCCTGGATCACCGTCTCCACGATCTGCTCCGGCGTCTGGTGCAGCCCGGTGTAGATGACCTCCATACCCGCGTCGCGCAGCGCCCGGGCGATGATCTTCGCGCCACGGTCGTGGCCGTCCAAGCCCGGTTTGGCGACGACGACGCGGATCTTGCGCTCGCTCATAGCGCGAGACGATACGGATATGGTCACGGTGTGCGTCCCGTCCCCACCTGCGCGCTCGCCCTCCTGGTCGCCGCGGCCACGGCCTCACCGGCGGCGGCGGCCCCCAGGACGGTCACGCTGAGCGGCACCGCCTACGAGTTCAACGCCACCCATACGCGCCTTGCCGGCGCGTCGATCCGGATCGCCGAGCACCCGCGGCTGCGGGCGACGGCCGGCGCCGACGGCTCCTACCGGCTGCGCGTGCCCGCCCGGGGCCGCGTGACGCCGTACGTCGTCGCCCCCGGCTACCACACGATCTACCTGCAGACCTTCCGGATGGCCGGGCGCAGCCTGCGGCGCGTGAACTTCCAGACGCCGACCGATGCCGTCTACGACGCGCTGGCCACCCTGCTGGACGTTCCGCGCACGCCCGACGGCGAGTTGCGCCAGTGCGCGATCGTCTCGACGTTCAGCACTGCCGCGGTGCGCAACCTCAGCTTCGACGCGTTCACCGCCTACGGCGCCCATGGCGTCCCGGGGGCGACGGCCACCACCAGGCCGGCGCTGCCGAAGCCCGTCTACTTCAACGACCAGGTGATCCCGGACCCGGCGCAGACGAGCTCGTCGATCGACGGCGGCGTCATCTGGACCCGGGTGCCGACCGGCGTCTACCGCGTCCGCGCCCACCATCCCGAGCGCCGCTTCGCGAGCTTCGTGGCGACGTGCAGGCCCGGGCGGGTGGTCAATGCCAACCCGCCCTGGGGCCTGTACGAGCGCGGCTAGCTGGTCGGAACCAGCCGGATGTAGGGCAGCGGCTGCTCCCAGCCGTCCGGGTAGCGCTGCTTGGCCTCGTCGTCGCTGACGGCGGGGGTGATGATCGCGTTCTCGCCCGGCTGCCACTGAGCGGGCGTGGCCAACTGCTGCGTCGAGGTCAGCTGCAGCGAGTCGATCACCCGCAGGACCTCGTCGAAGTTGCGCCCGGTCGTCATCGGATAGACGAGGATCAGCTTGACCTGCTTGTCGGGCCCGACGACGAAGACGTTGCGCAGCGTCGCGTTGGCGGCGGGGGTGCGCTCGGTCGGATCGCCGGACACGTCGGCCGGCAGCATCCCGTAGAGCTTGGACACGTTGAAGTCCGTGTCGGCGATCAGCGGGTAGTTGGGCGCGGTGCCGCCGAACTGACCGATCTGCTCGGCCCACTTCTCGTGGTTGTCGAGCGGGTCGACCGACAGTCCGATGATCTTCACGCCGCGGCGGTCGAACTCCGGCTTGATCGAGGCCATGTAGCCCAGCTCGGTCGTGCAGACCGGGGTGAAGTTGCGCGGATGGGAGAACAGCACCGCCCATCCGTCGCCGATCCAGTCGTGGAAGGAGATCCGACCCTCCGTGGTGTCGGCCTCGAAATCAGGGGCGGTGTCGCCGATGGTCAGCGCCATGTCGTGTGCCTCAGGGGTCGTGGGACAGACTCAGGGCTAAATCCTACCGGCTTTCAGGTGAATATCAGCGGACCTTGAGCGTGAGCGCCATTCCCGGGTGGATCGTGCACACGATCTTGTAGGTCCCGGCCTTGGTCAGCCTGCGCGTGAACCTGCCCGACGTCTGCACCTTGGAGCGGAACCGCTGCGGGCCGCTGATCACGGAGACGTTGTGCGGCGCCTTGCCGGTCCAGGCCCAGGTGACCGTCGTGCCCTTCCTGACCGTCGCGGTCTTGGGCTTGAAGGCGTTGTCTGCGAGCTTGATCGTCGTCTTCTTTGAGGACGCCAGCGCGGGAACGGCCAGCGCGGCCGCGGCGACGGCAGGGACGATGGCCACGGCGGCGAAGCGCTTGAGCACGGGCTCTCCTCGGCGGTCAGTAGACCGGGGTCTCGGTGTAGGCGCCCCAGACCTCCTGGAGCCGATCGATTATCTCACCCTCGGTGGCCCGCACGCGAGCGGCATGCAGCAGATGCCCCATCAGGTTCTCGCGCTCGCTGGCCGCCGCGCCGGCCAGCGCAGCCAGCGCCTGCTCGACGGCGGCGCTGTCGCGGGCGGCGCGCACCGCCTGCACGCGATCGATCTGCTTGCGCTCCAGGGCCGGGTCGATGCGCCAGATCGGCGTCTGCTCGTCGTCGCCCTCGGTGAAGCGGTTGACGCCGACGACGACGCGCTCGCCGCGGTCGATCTCGCTCTGCAACCGGAAGGCGGCATCGGCGATCTCCCGCAGCCGTGTACAGCGGCGCGATCGGCTCGCCCGACAGGGTCGTGTGGGGCGCATCGCGCTCGCTGCGGGGCTCCGTCGCCATGGCCGCAGAATAGGAAGCCGCCTGCAACGACGAAGGGCGCCCCCTGGGGCGCCCTTCGCGGTACGTGCTGTCGTGCAGCCCTGGCGGGCTCTACGCCGCTTCGCGCAGGTCCTGCAGCTCGCCCATCTCGGCCAGGCGTGCCAGCGCGCGGGCCTCGAGCTCTCGCGCCTCCTTGGCGGTCACGCCGAGCTTGCGCTCGATGCGCTCGCCGGGCGCCAGCAGCTCGCCGCCGGCGCCGAAGCGCGCAGCGATGACCTTCTGCTCGGCCTCGGGCAGCAGCTTGACGGCGGCCTCCAGGCGGGCACGGATGTCCAGATCCTGCACGGCCTCGTCAGGCGCCGGCCCGTCGGACGGGCGCAGCTCGCCGAGCGTGGCCGAGTCGGAGTCGTCGCCGACGCGGCGGTCCAGGCTCGGCGGCTCGTAGTCGAGGGCGCGGATCCGGGTGACCTCCTCGACGTCGAGTCCGGCCTCCTTGGCGATCTCGGCATCGGTCGGGTCGTGCTCCAGCCGCACGGTCAGCTCACGTTCGACGCGGCCGACCTTGCGCGCCCGCTGCGCGATGTGCGCGGGCAGGCGGATCGTGCGCGCCCGGTTGTCCAGGCCGCGCTGGATCGCCTGGCGGATCCACCAGGTCGCGTACGTGCTGAACTTGTAGCCCTTGCGGTAGTCGAACTTCTCGACTGCGCGGATGAGACCGAACATGCCCTCCTGGACGATGTCGGCGAACGGCATGCCCTGACCCTGGTACCGCCGCGCGATGGAGACGACGAGGCGGATGTTCGAGTTGATCATCCGGCCCTTCGCGTTGAGGTCGCCCTGCTCGACTCGCTTGGCGAGCACGACCTCTTCCTCCTTCGTCAGCAGCGGATAGACCGATGCCTGCTCGAGCAGCAGGTCGGTCGGCTCCAGCTCGTCGAGCGCCCGCTCACTCAGGCGATCAACTGCCACGCGTATCACTTCCTTCTCGGTTCAAGTCCCGGTTCAAAGTCCTAGTTCTCAACTATGTATTCTACGCCCGTTCGTTGATTTCGCAACGGTCCTGCGGACGTGATGTTGCGCACATTCGTGCGGAGATTCGGCCATCGAGAGCGGTAGGGCCGGATCGGCCAAAGCGCGCAGGGCGCCACCAGTCGCTCTGAGTGCCGCTAGATGGTACCAGATCCCAGGGTCTGCCCCGTTCCGCCCGGGCGCAATCATGCAACGCCCTCAATCGGTCAGCGGGCGGGCGCCCTCACACCACAAAGCGGTCGATTCCTCGTCGAGGACGTCGACCGCGTCAGGCGTCGCGCGCAGCCGTCCGATCGGCAGCGTGCGGCCGGCAGCCACGACGAAGTTGCCGGCCCGGCGCCCGCGCAGCACGGCCCGCTCGGCGATCAGCGTCGGCGCGCCGATCGCCCGCGCGATCGTGGCCACCTGACGGCGCGCACGACGCAGCGGCGCCTCGTCGATCAGGTTGGCCACGTACACCCCGCCCGGGCGCAGCACCCGCCGCACGTCGCCCAGCGCCTCCAGCGTCATCACGTGGTCGGGCACGTGGGGTCCGACGAACACGTCGGACACCACGGCGTCGAACGAGCGCGGACGCTGAGCCGCGACGCCGGCCCGGGCATCGCCCACCCGCAGGCGCACGCCCTCCAGCGCGTCCACACCCAGCTCAGCGCGCGCGACGCGCACCACCTCGTCGTCGACCTCGTAGACCAGCGAGCCGGCCTGCTCGCCGGTCGCCGCCAGCCAGCGCGGCAGCGTGCAGCCGCCCCCGCCCAGATGCAGCACGGCCGACGGGCCGACCGCCGCCAGGATCGCAGCGATGCGCCGCACGTAGGGAATCTCCAGGCGGGTGGGGTCGGCCAGGTCGACCACCGAGGCCTCCAGCCCGTCGACCAGCAGCGTGCGGCGCGTGCCGTCGGCCAGGACGCGCGCGCGACTCATCCGGCGATCGCGCCGAGCAGCGCCCGTGCGATCACCAGCCGCTGGATCTCGCTGGTGCCCTCGTAGATCTCGGTCACCTTCGCGTCGCGGTAGTAGCGCTCGGCCGGGAACTCGCGGGTGTAGCCGTAGCCGCCCAGCACCTGGATCGCCTCGCCCGTCCAGTGACGCGCGACCCGCGAGGCGAACAGCTTGGCCTGCGCGCCCTCGACGGTGTGCGGGCGCCCGGCCTGCTTGAGGCGCGCGGCCCGCCACACCAGCGCCCGCGCGGCCTCGATCTCGGTCTGCATGTCGGCCAGCTTCTGGCTGACGGCCTGGAAGCCGCCGATCGGCCTGCCGAACGCGTTGCGCTCCTGGGCGTAGCCGGCGGACAGGTCGAGCGCGGCCTGGGCGATCCCCACCGCCTGGGCGGCGATGCCGATGCGCCCGCCGTCGAGCGTGGACAGCGCGACCCGCATGCCGCCGCCGGGCGCGCCCAGGCGCTCTACCGGGCTGTCCTCGAACAGCAGGTCGGCGGTCGACGACGAGTGCAGCCCGAGCTTCTCCTCCTCGCGCAGCACCCGGAACTCGCGCGCCGCGAAGGCCGAGACGCCCTCGCCGTCGCGGGCGAAGACGTTGACATGGCGGGCGTAGGAGCCGTTGGTGATCCACTGCTTGGTGCCGCTCAGCGTGCCCGCATCGGCGTCATAGCGCGTGCGCATCGCGCTGGCGTCGCTGCCCGAACCGGCCTCGGTGAGCGCGAAGGCGGCCAGCTCGTGGCCCTGGGCCAGCGGCGGCACGATGCGCTCGACCTGCTCGGGCGTGCCGTGGGCGAGCACCGGCAGCGCGCCTGCGCTGGTGTGCACCGCGACGGTCACCCCCACGCCGGCGTCGGCCCGCGACAGCTCCTCGAGCACGAGCACGTAGGAGAGGAAGTCCGCCCCTGCGCCGCCGTGCTCGACGGGCACGCACACGCCCATCAGCCCCAGCTCGCCCAGCTCGCGGAAGAGCGCCAGCGGGAATGTGTGGTCGCGATCCCACTGGGCGGCCCGCGGCGCGACCTCCTCGTCGGCGAAGCGGCGCGCCAGCTGCCAGATCTCGCGCTGCTCGTCGTCCAGCTCGTGGTGGCTCATCGGCGTCCCACCGCCCAGCGGGCGCCCAGCCCGGCGGCCGCGGCGCCGGCCAGCGCGGCCCCGAGCTTGAGGCTGCGGCCCAGCGTCTCGAAGCGCAGCACGTCCCAGCCCTCCTCACGAGCGACGCGGGCCAGCTCCGCGTCGGGGTTGACGACCACCGGATGGCCGACGGCACGCAGCATCGGCAGGTCGGAGGCCGAGTCGCTGTAGGCCCACGATGCGTCCAGGTCGATGCCCTCGCGCTCGGCCAGGGAGCGCATGCGCTCCGGCTTGCCCTCGCCGTAGTTGAACGGGCCCACGATGTGGCCGGTCAGCACACCCTCGTCGTCGACCTCCAGCTGCGTGCCCAGTCCGCCGTCGAGGCCGAGCACCTCGGCCAGCAGGTGGGCCATCTCCTGCGTGGCGGCAGTGCAGATGTACACGCTGCGCCCGGCGTCCTGGTGGTCCCAGGCGACCTGCAGCATGCGCGGATACAGCCGCGGCAGCACCCCGGCCAGCACCATCGGCGCCATCCGCGCGAACTCCACGTTGCGGTGGCCGCGGATGATCTCGCTGACGCGCTCCTGCACCCGCTGGGTGGACTCGTCGGTCGACCCCTGCAGGCGGAACTGCAGGTTGGCCCACGCGTCGGCGTACAGCTGACGACGGGGGATCAGGCCCGCGCGGGCGGCCGCGCGGGCCCAGTGAAAGCCGGACGAGCCGGCCATGAGCGTCCGGTCGAGGTCGAAGAAGGCGGCGTGTGTCACACCTTCACGATGACCGCGTCGCCCTGTCCGCCGCCCGAGCAGATCGCCGCCACCCCGTAGCCGCCGCCGCGGCGGCGCAGCTCGAGGATCAGCGAGCCCAGGATGCGCGCGCCCGAGGCGCCGATCGGATGGCCGAGGGCGACGGCACCGCCGTTGACGTTGACCTTGTCCTCGTCGATGCCCAGCAGCCGAACCGACTGCAGCGCGACCGACGAGAACGCCTCGTTGATCTCCCACAGATCGATGTCCGCGGCGGTCAGCCCGGCCTTCTCCAGCGCCTTCTTGGCCGCGCTGGCCGGCGTGGTGGCCAGGTAGGCGAAGTCGTTGGCACTCTGGGCGTGAGCGACGATCTCGCCCAGCGCCTCCTTGCCGTTGGCCTGGGCCCACGCGTCGGAGGCCACGACCAACGCGCCGCCACCGTCGTTGACGCCCGGCGAGTTGCCGGCCGTGTGCGAGCCGTCGCGCACCAGCCCCGGCAGCTTGGCCAGCGCCTCCAACGTCGAGCCGCGGCGCGGCGCCTCGTCGACCTCCACCAGGGTCTCGCTCTTGCGCGACTTGACGGTGACGGGCGCGATCTCCTCGGGCAGGCGCCCCTCGTCGGTGGCGGCGATCGCGCGATCGTGGGAGCGCAGCGCCCACTTGTCCAGGTCCGCGCGGGTCAGCTCCAGCTCGTCGCCGATCTCGGTGGCCTCGTCGAACATCTGGCGCCCGCTGAACGGGTTGGTCAGGCCGTCATGGACCATCGCGTCCAGCGCCTTGACGTCGCCCATCCGAAAGCCGAAGCGCGCGTCCGGCAGCAGCCACGGCGCGTTGGACATCGACTCCATCCCGCCGGCCACCCCGACCTCGACGTCGCCGGCGCGGATCGCCTGGTCGAGCAGCACCGTCGCGCGCACGCCCGACGCGCACACCTTGTTGATCGTCTCCGAGGAGACCTCCTTGGGGATGCCCGCCCTGACCTGCGCCTGACGCGAGGGGATCTGGCCCACGCCCGCCTGCAGCACCTGGCCCATGATCACGTGGTCGACCTGCTCGGGCTCGACGGAGGCGCGCTCCAGCGCGGCCTCGATCGCGTGGGCGCCGAGATCCACGGCGGGCAGGGACGCCAGCGCGCCGCCCATCTTGCCGATGGGCGTTCGAGCGGCACTCAGGACGACGGTCTTGGGCATCGGTACGGCCTCTCCTTGCTCACGGTGCGAGGGCTGAATCCTAGACTCGCGCGGTCTATGGACGTCTCCGCCACCACCGTCGCCCCCGTCGAGACGGACGCCGACACGATCGCCATCGGCGTTTTCGAAGACAAGAACGTCTCACACGATCTGGAGGGCGCCCCGCTGCAGGCCCTGCTGGACGACGGCGAGGGGCGCCGCAGCTTCGGCCATCTGGCCCTGACCCACGCCGCGGGCAAACGCTGGCTGCTCGTCGGCCTCGGCGCCCGCGACGCGTTCGACGCCGAGCAGGCGCGGATCGCGGCCGCGACCGTCGTCGGCCGCGCCCGCGAGCTGGGCACCCGGGTGCTGTGCTGGGAGCTGCCCCACCGCCTCGACGACGCGCAGGTCGAGGCGTTCGTCGAAGGCACGCTGCTGGGCGCCTATCGCTTCGACGCCTTCAAGAGCGAGCGCCCCGACACCCCCGCGGGCCCCCAGGCGCTGATCGTCAGCGACCACAGCGATCGCGGCGCGCCAGCCGCCCGCGCGGTCCTGCTGGCCGCCGCCCAGAACCGCGCCCGCGACCTGGCCAACGCACCGCCCAACGCGATGACGCCCAGCGCCATGGCCGCCCGAGCCCGCGAGCTGGCCGCCGAGCATGACGCGTTGTCGGTGGAGGTCGCGGGCCGCGACGAGATCGTCGCGCGGGGCATGGGTGCCTTCGCGGCGGTCGCCTCCGGCGCGGGCGAGGAGCCCGCGCTCATCACCGTGCGCTACGAGCCGGCCGCGGGCGACGGCTACGAGCTCGGGCTGGTCGGCAAGGCGGTCACCTTCGACAGCGGCGGGCTGTGGATCAAGACCGCCCAGTCGATGCCGTCGATGAAGTTCGACATGGCCGGAGGCGGGGCCGTCCTGGAGGCGATCGGGGCGATCGCCGACCTGGCGCTGCCCGTGCGCGTCGTGGCGGTCATCGGAGCGACGGAGAACCTGATCGACGCCGCGGCCATGCGTCCGGGCGACGTCGTGCGCACGCTGCAGGGCAGCACGGTGGAGATCGTCAACCCCGACGCCGAGGGGCGCCTGGTGCTGGCCGACTGTCTGGCCCACGCGCGCGCCTGCGGCGCCCGGCGGCTGATCGACGTGGCCACGCTCACCGGCGCGATCCTGTCGGCGCTGGGGCGCTCGCACGCCGGGCTGTTCGCCGGCGAGGACGGATGGGCCGAGCTCGTGCGCGCCGCCGGCGAGCGCAGCGGCGAGCGCGTCTGGCGCATGCCGCTGGACCCCAGCTACGCGCGGCTGCTGGAGAGCGCGACCGCCGATCTCGTCAACTCCGGGGAGCGCGGCGTGGCCGGGGCGGGCGTGGCCGCCCAGTTCCTGTCGCGCTTTGCCGGCGACGTGCCGTGGGCGCACGTGGACATCGTCGGCATGGGCTGGGACCTGGGCCGCGCCTACGCGGCCAAGGGAGCGTCGGGCTGGGGCGTGCGCCTGCTCGTCGAGGTGGCACGTGCGACGGCGGCCCAGTAGCGTCGCCTCCATGGCCAGCGACACCTCCCGCCGGTCGGTGGGCACGTACGAGAACTACGTCGACGCCCAGCGCGCGGTGGACACGCTGTCGGACAAGGGCTTTCCGGTCGCGCGGGTGTCGATCGTCGGGCGTGGGCTGCGCTTCGAGGAGCAGGTGCTCGGCCGCGAGACGGTGGCCACCGCATCGATCCGCGGCGCCGGCTCCGGCGCGCTGATCGGCGGGCTGTTCGGCCTGTTCCTGTGGGCGATCTCGGCCAACGACGTCGGTGCCGGCTGGATCATCCTCTACGGCGTCGTCTTCGGCGCGATCTTCGGCGCCCTGCTGGGAGCGATCTTCCAGGCTGCCGCCGGCGGTCAGCGCGACTTCCGCTCGGCCCGCCGCATGACCGCCGACCACTACGACGTGATGGTCGACGACGAGGTCGCCGGCGAGGCGGCGCGGCTGCTGGACGGCGGCGGGCCGGCCGCCCCGCGCTGACGCCTCGCGCAGCGCCCTCATTGGCGCGCTGATCGCCTTGGCCGTGTTGGAGGCGATCGCCTCCTGACCGCCGGCTGGCCCGCGCGAACGGGCCACTAGGGTCCGGCGCGATGCGCCGGGCCCTCGCCATCTGGCTGCTGCTGTTCGCCGTCTATGCGGCCGCGCTCGGCATCGACGCCGGGCCCGACCAGCGCTGGTCGGCCCGAGAGGCCCACGAGCTGCTGACCGCCGAGTCGATCGTCTCCGACCACGACGTCGACCTGCACAACCAGTATGCCGACCAGGCCTGGACGCGCTTCGACGGCCCGCCGCTGACCCCCACGGCCGCTCCGGTCGGCGGGCGCCTGGTCGAGCCGCAGGGGCTCGGCTTCCCGCTGCTGATCGCCCCCGCCTACGCGCTGGGCGGCACCACGCTCGTGCAGCTGTGGCTGGCCGCGCTGACCGCGCTCGGCTTCGTGTTCGCGGCGGCGATCGCCCGGCGCGTGGTGCCCGAGCCGTGGGCCACCCGCGCGGCGATCGTCGCCGGCCTGTCGCCGCCGGTGGTCGCCGCGGCGACGCGCGTCTCGCCCGAGCCGGTGGCCGGCACGGCCCTGGCCGGCGCGGTGCTCGCGGCGCTGCTCGTGCGCGAGCACCCGCGGCCGCGCTTCACCCTGTCGTGCGCCGCGGCGATCGCCGTGCTGCCCTGGCTGGCGGTGTCACTGGTGCCGGTCGCGGCCGGCTGCGCGGCGGCGTTGGCGCGCTGGCTGCGGCGCCGGCGACGCGGCTTCGCCGCCTTCACGGCGATGGAGGTCGTGCTCTTCTCCGGCGTGCTGTACGTGACCCTGACCGATCGGCTGTTCGGCGGGCTGACCCCGTACGCGCCGTCGCTGGCGCCGGGCGGCGGGATCGGCACCGACCACCTGGGCGGGGTGCTGGCGCGCTGGCCACGCCTGCTCGGCTGGTGGCTGGACCGCGACAGCGGGATGCTGCGGTGGGCGCCCCTGGCCGCCCTGGGCTTCGTCGCCCTGTGGCTGCTGTGGCGCTCCCGGCGCGACCGCCTGGCCGTGGCGGTGCCCGACCAGATCCACGTCGAGGTCGTCGCCGGGTTCCTGGCCGGGCTGTGCGCCCTGCAGCTGCTGGTGGTCAGCTTCCTGGCGCCGTCGCTGCACGGCGACTGGGCGCCGGCGCGCCTGCTGCTGCCCGTCGTCCCGATCGGCGCCGCCCTGGCCGGCTGGGGGCTGCGCCACACGCCCCGGATGGGGGCCGCGCTGGCCGCCCTCACCCTCGCCGCCACGGCGTGGATGCTGATCGGCCTGCGCGTGGGCGACGGCGGGCTGCAGCCGGTGCGCGGCCCGGTGCCGTGGGGCGGGGCGCAGGACGTGCTGCCGCTGTTCGGCGATCCGATGTCGAGCGGCGAGGCGATCCTGCTGGCGCTGTGCGGCGTCGCGCTGGCCGCTCTGGCCGCGCGCGAGTGGCGTGCCTGGCACGCCGCCCGCGACGCGGTCGTGTCACGCCTCTAGCGGCGTGAGCGCCAGCGCGTACAGGCCTTGGCGGCCGCGAACTGGCCGGCCGCCGGGGCGGTCACGCACAGCCGGTAGCGGCCGGGGCGGGCGCGCAGATGCAGCCGCCGAGCCGAGCCCGTGCGGTGCACCCACACCCGGTGGCCCTTGGCAGTGGTCAGCGTCGCGGTCAGGCTCAGGCGCGGCGCACCGGTGTAGCTGATGGCCGCGGCGTGGCGCCCGGCGCGGACCGACAGCTTGGCGGCCAGCACCCGCAACGTCACCGGCGCGTCCACGGAGGCGGTTCCGCCGGCGGCCTGGGCGACCGAGCGGCAGCCGAGCTGGTGCCCGGCGTCCGACGCCTTGGGCTCGTAGGTGTTGACGAAGCCCGCCTGGACGACCGCGCCCCCGTCGGCATGGAAGAAGACGCTGCCCAGGCTGGTCGCGTTCGTCCAGCTGGGCGCGCCACAGACGACGCTACCGCCGGTCAGCGGCGGCGGCGTGAGCGTCGCCTGCCCCGTCGTGAAGGGCAGCGGGGGCGGGTTGTCGTCGCCGCGCACGAAGCGCGCGATCCCAGGCGCGCTCAGGTCGGCGAAGCCGAGCTGCGTGCCGGCGCCGCACTCGGGCCCGACGCCGGTGTCGAGCACGCCGATCGCGACGCCGTCGCGCACGATCGCGCTCCCGCTGTCGCCCGGGCACGGGCTGCCGGTGGGCGAGCTGGCACAACCGACCCCGGACACGCCCGACCAGCAGTCGGTCGGGTTGGTCACGGTCAGGTCGAGCATGCGCTCGACCCCATCCCATTGGCCGCCGGGCGCGTTGTCGCCCCAGCCGTAGACGCGCACCGGCGTGCCCGGAGCCGGCGGGCTTCCCTCGGCCACCAGCGGAATCGGCGCGATCGTCGCCCCCGGCGCGATCGGCGGCACCTCCAGCACGGCGACGTCCGCCTCATCGGTCGCCGGGTCGTAGGCCGGATGGACGCGGACGGAGCGCACGGTTCCGAACAACCAGTCACCATCCAGGGAGGCGGCGCCGACGATCACCGAGAGGCCCCCCGGAGGCCAGGGCTGTCCCTGGTCGTCGAACGTGCAGTGGGCGGCCGTGAGCACATGGGTCTGGTCGATGATGGAACCGCTGCACAGGGCCCCCGCGGCGTCCGAGCCGCCCAGGATCAGCACCGAGAACGGCGCCGAGCTGGGGGCGCCCACGGGCTGGCCGCCGAACAGGCGCGAGCTCGCAGCGTGGACGGGGGCAGCGGCCAGCGCGGCGGCCGCGATGGTGAGAGCGGCGATCCGTGCCGCGATCTGGAGCATCGCGCGACCATATTCGATCGTTCTGTCTCCCGCGTCGGTCCGGGCGTTCAGACGTCCGCGCCGGTACGCTCCAGCAGCGCGGTCGCGGCGCTGGCCGGGTCCAGCCGCCGGGCCACGACCTCGTCCAGCAGCCGCGCGAAGTCGGCGTCGTCCTGCAGGCCCTCCTCCAGGCGGCGGCGCATCCGCCCCGCGGCCAGCGCCAGCACCTCGTTGCGCAGGTTGCGCCGGCGCCGCTCGCTGAGCGTGCCCTCCTGCTGGATGAAGGCGCGGTGCTCGTCGAGCTTGGCCACGAGCTCGTCGATGCCCTGCCCACGCGAGGCCTCGGTGGTCACGATCGGCACCCGCCAGCCGCGCTGCGGCGCGAGCGACAGCACGCCGCGGATCTCGCGGACCATCGTCTCGGTCAGCGGGTGGTCGCGCTTGTTGACGACGATCACGTCGGGGATCTCCATCACCCCGGCCTTGAGCGCCTGGATCGAGTCGCCCGAGCCCGGCATCAACGCCAGCACCACGGTGTCGGCGTGGTCGATGATGTCGACCTCGGCCTGGCCCACGCCCACCGTCTCCAGGAACACGTCGTCCTTGCCCGACGCGTCCATCAGCAGCGCGGCCTGGAGCGCGGCCTCGCTGAGGCCCCCCAGCGCGCCCCGGTTGGCCATCGAGCGGATGAACACCCCCGGGTCGAGGAAGTGCTCCGACAGGCGGATGCGGTCCCCCAGCACCGCCCCCTGCGTGAACGGCGAGGAGGGATCGATCGACAGCACGCCGATCGTGCGCCCGGCCGCGCGCCGCGCCTTGGTCAGCGCACCGATCAGGGTCGACTTGCCCACGCCAGGGGGGCCCGTGAGGCCGAACACCGCCGCCCTGCCGGTCTGCGGGTACACCTCGCGCACGACCGCGTAGCCGTCCGGATCCTCGTTCTCCACAAGCGTGATGGCCCGCGCGAGCGCGCGGCGATCGCCGTCGAGCAGGCGTTGGGCCAGGGGTCGTTCGTCAGCCATCGGGCGGCGCATCATGGCATTACCCTGGGACGCGCCGATGGAGCCCTTGCTGTCCCCGGTCCAGTCACCGCCCGTCGCGCCGGTGTGGCGCGAGGAGCCCCCGCCCCTCCACGGAGGGCCTATCGCGCTGCTGCGGTTCCTGCGCCGCAACGGCATGCTCACGCCGAACTACCTGCGGCTGCTGGCCCGTCTGGCATGGCTGAAGCTGCGCTTCCGCGGGCGCCTGCAGACCGACGGGATCGCCTTCGTGTGCCCGCACGTGACCTTCGAGATCGGCAAGGGCGCAACCGTTCACCTGGGCCGCTGGTCGTGGATCGGCCACGGGTCGAAGATCCGCTGCCACGAGGGCGAGGTGCGCATCGGGGCCAAGTCGGTGCTGGGCCAGGAGTGCACGATCTCCTCCTTCCAGCACGTCTCGATCGGCCGCGAGTGCATCGTCGCCGACCGGGTCATGCTGATCGACTTCGACCATGGCGTGGTCGAGACCGAGCGCCCGATCCGCGATCAGGGCATCTACAAGCGCGACGTGCACGTCGGTCACAACGTGTGGGTCGGCTACGGCGCCTGCATCCTGCGCGGCGCCAGGGTCGGCGACAACGCGATCATCGGCACGAGCACCGTCGTGACCAAGGACGTGCCCGACAACGCGGTCGTGGGCGGCGCGCCCGCGCGGGTGCTGCGCATGCGCCCGGCGCCGCGGGCGATGCGCTGGCGCTAGGCGCCGGTCTTGACCCCCCGCACGAGCAGGTAGTCGTAGGGCACGGCAAGCGCGTCGCCGTCGCGCTCTCCGCGCCGAGCGAACAGCTCGACCAGGTCGGCGCGCAGCCTCGCCACCCCCGAGCCGCCCGCGGCCCGGCGCGCCGCGCGCATGCCCGCCACCTTGTCGAGCACGAAGTCGGCCATCGCCTCGGCGTCCGGGAAGCGCCAGTGCAGCACGTGGCGCTGGATCGCCAGCTCCACGCCGCGGGGCGCGAACAGCTCCCGCAGCCCCTCCTCGGTCGCCCACAGCGGCGGCGCCAGCCGATCGCGCTCAGCGCCTGGCACGTGCTCGGCGAGCGCTCGCGCCATCTCCGCCGGGACGCTGCCCGCCGGCCACGTCGTCACGCCAAGGCGCCCGCCCGGCGCCAGCACGCGCGCGAGCTCCCCGGCGGCGACCGCGGGGCGCGGCGCGAAGATCACCCCGAAGACCGAGGTGACCACGTCGAAGCGGTCCTCCTCGAACTCCAGCGCCTCCGCGTCGCCGGTGACGAAGTCCACGGCGAGGTTCTCGCGCTCGGCCCGCTCGCGCGCGACGGCGAGCAGCTCGGGGGTCAGGTCGACGCCGACGACCGGCGCGGCCCCGGCCCGCACCGCGGTCAGCGCGAGGTTGCCCGTGCCGGTGGCGACGTCGAGCAGCTCGGCGCCCTCCAGGGGGCCCAGCGCGTGCACGAGCGCCTTGCTGGCCGGCCGCAGGCGCTGCGCGACGGCGGGGTAGTCGCCGTCGGACCACTCCGCGCGGACGGCCTCGGGGTCGGACACGCGACAAGCCTACCCCGGCCCCGGTGCGCCGTTGTCGGTCTGAGCCCGCCGGGCGGGCTCAGACGGACGATCACCTAGCCGGCCGCGCAGACCGGCCAGGCGCGCGCGCCCTGCACCTTGAGCAGGATCGCCGCGCGCTTGTCCTGCTCGGCCTCGGAGGCGGCGGCGGGGTCGCCGCTGCCGCCGACGCCCCGCCACGTCGCCACGCTGAACTGGTACTTGCCCCGGTACAGGCCGTTGGCCGAGACGGCGGTCGGGTCGCCGCCGGACTCGCAGCGGGCGATGCGCGCCAGCAGGCTGCGCTGCGAGCCGCTGGTCGCGGTGGCCGACGCGGCGGTCGCCGTCGCGCTGCGGGCGCGGGCCGCCTGCGCCTCGCGGCGACCGCCGGCGATGCCCAGCGCCGCCAGCGTCTGCGGCCCGGCGATCCCGTCGACGAGCAGCCCGTGCGCGCGCTGGAAGCGCCGCACGGCGCGCCGCGTCTGCGGTCCGTAGATGCCGTCGACGGCGACGCCGAGCGCCTGCTGAACGGCCTGCGTGGTGCTCAGCGCGCGTGCTGAGGCGCCGGCGGGGGCACCGGCGGGCGCCGCGGCGGCCCCCCCGGCGAGAACGGTCATGCTGGCCAGCACGACGGCGGCGCCGGCGCGGCTGCGCAGGCGCCGGCGGCGGGCGCGGAAGGCGGTGAGACGGCGGGCCTGGGAGGCGCGCAGCGAAGCGTCGAACGGATCGCTCGCTCGCGCGAGCGGCGCATCGCTATCGGTGCTGGGCACGGCAGGACACTCCTGTGGTCGCGGTGCCTACGGGGTTAGCTGTCGGGCTCGCGCTGGACCTGCGCTACGCCGCGCTCATGGCGGCGATTCGCCCCGGGGACCGCAGACCGGTCCCAGTGGGTCCCCCGCTCCGCGACCGGTTCGGACGCGGACTCGGCTGGGTTATGGATACGACGAGCCGGCGAGGTTAGCGGGTCGGGCCGGACGAGACCACCCAGGGCGCCAGCGAGCGCACCGGTCCGTCGTCGCCGGCGGCCAGTGCGGCGCGCAGCGCAGCGGCATGGCCGTCGAAGCGCTCGCGCGGATACGGGCCCGCCTGGCGGCGGCTGATCTGGAAGGCCCAGTCGCTGCTCTGCAGGGCCAGCAGCTCGCGCAGGGCGCGCGTCCCCGCGCGGCCGCCCGCGGCCACCATGTCCAGCTCCGCACGGCGCATCGCGAAGGCCAGGTCGGCGACCTGCGGGCCGCTCCACGTCCACAGGTCGCGCGGCGTGCCCCAGCTGGTGACCGGCAGCTCCGGAGCCGGCGCCGGCTCGATGCGCTCGAGCGCATCGTCCAGGCTCGCCAGCCGCAGGCCCTGCGCCGCGGCCTCGGTCAGCACCGCCTCCAGCCACAGGACGCCCTCGTGCCACCAGTGGCCCAGCAGCTCGGTGTCCACCGCGCACACGCACAGGCCGCCGCCGGCCGTGCGCGCCCGCACGCGCGCCACGAAATCCGCCGCGTCGGCGCGCGCCTGCACGGCGGCCCGCTCGGGGTCGTAGACCGTGCCGTCGTTGGCCCACGGCTTGTGGTGGTAGCGGGTCAGGTGGTGGCTGTCCCGATACGGGCCGCCCCCCGGATAGCCGCCGTCGGACCACACCAGCTCGATCGTCTGTCGGTCGATCGGCACCAGCAGCGGGCCGGCCGCGCTGCGCAGCGGGCGCAGGTGCGCGTCGGCGCCCAGCACGTCGGTCAGGTCGACGCACGTTGCATGCACGCCCGCCTCCTCCAGCAGCGGATCCAGCCACGGCGCGTGGGCGCACTCCGGCAGCCAGAAGCCGCCGCGCCACTCCCCCAGGCGAGCGCGATGGGCGGCGATCCCGCTGCCCACCTGGAGCCGAACGCCCTCGCGGGTGGCCAGCAGCGGAAGCACGGCGTGCGTGGCGCTCGACGTCCACGAGACATGCGGAGCCAGCGCGCCGAGCAGGTCGCCGCCGCGCCGCTCGAAGGCCTCGGCGGCCGCCAGGTACCGGCCGAGCGCGCGGCGCAGCTCCGCCGCCACCGCCGGGTCGTCGGCGTCATCGGCGTCCAGGCGATGCGAGCGCACGCGCAGGTCGCGGCAGAAGCCCAGGAAGCGCTCACCGACGCCGGGCGCCGACAGCTGGTCGGCCAGCACCGGCGTGAGCGAGACCGTCAGCGGCGCCGGCGCGTGGCGGTCGAGCACGTCGGCCAGCGGCAGGTAGGTCGTGGCCATCGCCTCCCACAGCCACTCCTCGCCCGACGGCCACACGCCGAAGCCCTCCACGTAGGGCATGTGCGTGTGCAGGACGAGGCTGAGCGTCACGGCCGCAGCACGGCGAGGAAGTCCAGCGCCCGCTCGAGATCGCGCTCGCGCAGGGCGAAGTCGCGCACCGAGATGGCCGGCGTGAAGCGGTCGTAGAACGGCTTGGTGATCCCCAGCCGCGCGTGCACCGTGTCCCACCCCGCGTGCTTGATGGCCAGCTCGTGGACGCGCAGCCAGCGGGCATGGAAGAGGCCCAGCAGCTGCACCGAGGAGAAGTGCGCCTCGCACAGCGCCCGGAACTCCTGCGGGCGGTACTCCTTGACGTGCCACGGGTTGCCGGACTTCTCGGCTCCCTCGGGAGCGAGCGTCAGCACGTTGGGAGTGGTCACGAAGACGACGCCACGGGGCCCGACGAGCGTCTTGAAGCGCTCCAGCACCTCGTCGGGGTTGCGCACGTGCTCGATCGTCTGCAGGAACACGACGGCGTCACACGGCTCGTCGAACGTCTCGACCAGGTCGCGGACGAAGCGCAGGTTCGGCCGCACGTAGCGCGCACGGGCGTGCTCGTGGGCCTCGGGGTTGGCGTCCACGCCGACCACCGTTGCCGCGCCGCCACGCGCCAGCACGTCGCTGCCGTAGCCCTCGCCGCACGCCATGTCGACCACGCGCAGCCCGGTCGTGTGCCGCGCGATCCACTCGTAGACGACGAGGTGGCGGCGGTACCAGTAGTTCTCCTCGGGGACGTCGGGCAGCGTCCGTTCGCCCGTGAGCTCGAGCGGCGGCACGCCGGGCGGCTGGTCGCGCTGGACGTAGCGGATGGGCTGCGACATTCGGCGCGAGAAGCTAGTGCAGCCGTCTATCCTCCGCGCCCGCATGGCCGCCCAACCGCTCGACGCGGACGTCATCCGCGACGCGAACACGCGCTACCACGACGACGCCGCCAGCCACTACGACGCCAAATGGGGCATCGACTACGGCGGCATCGGCCAGACCCAGGTGCTGGGCAAGATGGCCAAGGCGCTGGGGGGCACCATCGGCCGCTTCGGCCGCTCGCTGGAGATCGGGGCTGGGACCGGCTACTTCAGCCTCAACCTGCTGCAGGCCGGCGTCGTCGAGCAGGCGGTGGCCACCGACATCTCCCCGGGCATGCTCGATGCCCTCCAGGTCAACGCGGCCTCGCTGGGGCTCGAGGTCCAGACCGTCGCCTGCGACGCGGAGGCGCTGCCCTTCCCCGACGACAGCTTCGATCTCGTCCTCGGGCACGCCGTCCTGCACCACCTGCCCGACCTCGACCAGGCCTTCCGCGAGTTCCGCCGGGTGCTGCGCCCCGGCGGCACGTTCGTGTTCGCCGGCGAGCCGTCGCGCATCGGCGACCTCCTGGCCCGCGTGCCCAAGCGCACCGCGTTCGCCGTCGCCCCGCTGTGGCGGCGACTGCTCGGCGCCGCCGCGTCCAACGATCCCGGGCAGCACGGCGACGCCGACGCCGAGCTGGGTGAGATCGTCGACGTGCACGCCTTCGTCCCCGACGAGCTCGCCCGCCATGCCCGCGCCGGCGGCCTGGAGGACGTGCGCGTGCGCGGCGAGGAGCTGCTGGCCAACTGGTTCGGCTGGACCAACCGCACGCTGGAGTCGACCGCCGAGCCCGACGACGTGCCGATGGCCTGGCGACAGTACGCCTACCACGGCTATCTGTTCTTCCAGGCCGTCGACCAGCGCCTGCTGGAGGAGCGGCTACCGGCCGCGATCTTCTACAACCTCATGATCTCCGGCCGCGCGCCGAAACAGGGGTCATGAAGGAATTCTCCTGTGGCGCCGTGGTGCCCGGCTGCTCGGCCGTGTTCCACGCCAACGATGACGACGGCATCCTCGATCAGGTCGCCGTCCACGCCCGCGACGATCATGGCCTGGACAGCGTGCCGGCCGAGCTGGTCGACGCGGTGCGCGCCAACATCAAGCAGCGGTAGCGTCAGGGTCGTGCGCTGGCGAGCGTCTCCACGAGGCGCTCGACCCGCACGATCCCGGCGAGCCTGCCCACATCGTCGATGACGGCGACGGGGTCGAAGCGGCGCGCCGTCTCGCGCGTCATCGCGCGGCGCGCGACGTCGCCCGGCTTGGCCATGGCCAGCACCGTCAACGGCGCCGGCAGCTCGCGCTCGCCGCGCAGGAAGCTCGTCCGCATGTGGATCGCCTGGGGACGCTGGTGGGCGTCGGTGGTGACCACGAGCTCGAGATGATCGTCGGCCACGAAGTGCTGCGCGATGGCGCCGTGCCCCTCGGCGGCGGGCAGCGAGACGACGGGCTCCAGCAGGCGGCCGATGCCGTCGTCGGCGCTGCGCTCGATGCGATGGTGCAGCTCGAGCACCTCGTCATCGAGCTCGCGCATGACCGGCGCCGGTCGCCCGAGCCGGTAGCCCTGCCCCAACGGCACCTCCAGCTGCATCAGCCTGCGCAGCTCGCCGGCGCGCTCGATGCCCTCGGCCACCACCCACGCGTCGATGCGACTGCCGAACATGCCCAGCGTCTCCATCAGCGCCGCCTTGGCGGGATCGCGGTCGATCCCGGCGACCAGGCCGCGGTCGACCTTGATGAAGTCGGGTCGCAGCGCCGCCACATGGCTGAGCGAGGCGTAGCCGGCGCCCGCGTCGTCGACGGCCAGATGGGCGCCCGCCTCGCGCAGCGGCTCGACGCGCCGGCGCAGCAGCGCGTAGTCGTCGACCGCGCTCTGCTCGGTGATCTCGACGACGACGCCGCCGAGCGGACCCGCGTCGCGCAGCGTCTGGACGACGCCGTCCTCCAGCAGCGCGTCGGGCCCCACGTTCAGCGACAGGAAGCAGTTGGGCGGCAGCCCGCTGCGCGCGCCGAGCGCCCGCGCCAGCGTGGCCGACTCCAGCTCCGCCCGGCGGCCGAGGCGCGCCGCGACCTCGAACCAGCGGTCCGGGGAGGCGTACGGCTCCGAGTCAAACCGGGCCAGGGCCTCGAATCCAGCCACGACGCCGCGGCGCAGGTCGACGATCGGCTGGAAGTGCATGCCGATGCGCTCGGGCTCGCGCAGGAGGTCGTCGAGCAGCCGCTCCCACGGGGGAGCCGGCTCGAGAACCTGGAGCGCAGCCGATGCCGACACCTGGTGCGTATCGGCAGCGCGCACCGAGAACGAGACCTTCGCGACCGCTGCCGGCGCACGTCTGGCACGCCGCCGCTCGGCGGTCAGTCGCTCGGCCCCTCCCACACGTACAGCTCGGCGTCGACGGTGAGCCCAGACAGCAGCACGAGGTTGCTCAGCCACAGCCACACCATCGAGGCGATCGTCGTGCCCAGCGCGCCGTAGGTCGTCTCGTAGGAGCCGAACAGCTGGACGTAGAGCGCGTAGAAGCCCGACACGACCAACCAGGCGATGACCGCGAAGACGACGCCCGGGGTGATGCCCAGCCGCGTGCGCACCCGGTTGGGCGGATGGGGCGACTTGGAGTAGAGGATGCCCACCACCGACACCAGCACCAGCAGCACGGCGGGCCACTTGAAGATCTCGTACAGCGTGATCGCGGCCTGGGTGAGCCCGAGCCAGTCGCCCACGGTCTGGGCCAGCTCGCCGGTGATCACGATGGCCAGCGCGGCCATCGCCGCCAGCACCAGGAGCACGAAGGTCAGCGCCACGCGGCCCGGCCAGGCCTGCCACACCGGGCGGCGCCTGACGCCCCAGATCGTCGCCGAGGCCCGGAAGAACGAGCCGATGAACGCCGACGCCGTCCACAGCACGCCGAGCAGGCCGAGGCCCAGCAGCGGGATCGAGTTGGCCTGGCTCTGCAGGATGGCCGTGAACTTGTCGCGGGCAGTGTCGGCGTCCCCGGGCAGCAGCCCGCCGAAGACGCCCACCGCGTCCTGGACCGTCTTGTCGCTGCTGACCAGGCCCAGCAGCGCGTAGAAGCCCAGCAGCGCCGGAATGATCCCCAGCAGCCCGTAGTAGGTCAGCGCCGCCGCCCGGTCGACGAGCTCGTGGCGGGCGATGCGCTCCGCGCTGGGCAGGAACTGGCGCACCCGCGGGTGCTGACGCAGCTCGCTGATCTGGCGCGTGACGCGCATGCGCAGGTCGGGCACGGGCGGACCGTAGCGAGTGCATCAGCGGGCGTAGAGACTGAGCGCGCGCCTGCGCTCGTGGGCGTGGTCGACGATCGGCGCCGGATAGTCACGTCCGATGACGCAGCCGGCAGCGCGCTGCTCGTCGTCGTCCATCATCCACGGCTCGGCCAGCAGGTCATCGGGGACATCCCGCAGCTCGGGCACCCAGCGGCGCACGTAGACGCCGTCGGGATCGAACCTGCGCTGCTGGCGCACCGGGTTGAACATGCGCCGCGCCGGCGGGGCGGGGTCGACGCCGACCGAGGCGATCCAACGCCAGTTGCCGTTGTTCTGGGCCAGCTCGCCGTCGAGCAGGTGGCGGGCGAAGTGGACCTCCCCCAGGCGCCAGTCCAGGTGCAGATCCTTGGTCAGGAAGCTGCCGACGACCAGGCGGGCGCGGTTGTGCATCCAGCCGGTCTGCGCCAGCTGGCGCATGCCGGCGTCGACGAGCGGATAGCCGGTGCGCCCCGCCTGCCAGGCGCGCAGGTGCGCGTGGCCGGGGTCCTCGTCCCAGTCCGGGTCCGGGCGCTTGGAGCCGATCCCGTGCAGCAGCACGTGGGCGTAGAAGTCGCGCCAGGCGAGCTGTCGGACGAACGCGTCGTGGCCGGCCTGCGCGGCGCGGTGCTCGAGCGCAAGCGGGCTGATCGCCCCCCAGCGCAGGTGCGGGCTGAGCTGCGAGGTGCCGCCCTCGAGGCGGTCGTGGTCGTCCTCGTAGCGCGCGGCGGGCCCCTCGAGGAAGCGCCGGGCCGCGGCGCTTGCGTGTCGTTCGCCGGCGCAGTCGTCGTGGGTGCCGGCGGGCAGGCGCCCCTTGTCCAGCGTGGTCGGCGTGCGCAGCGCCCGCGGTGTGGCGTCGATCGGCCGGCGCGGCGCCTGCTGCCAGGCTCCGAAGAAGGGGCTGAAGACGCTGTAGGGGTCGCCGTTGCGCGTGGTGATGCGGTCGATGGCCGCGATGTAGTTGCCGGGCATCGGCCGGGCGCGGGCGCCGAGCGCGTCGACGACCTGCTGGTCGCGGCGGCGCGCGTAGGGCGAGACGTCGGCGGTGAACAGGACCGCGTCGGCCCGGGTCTCCTCGGCCAGCTGCGGGATGACCTGCGTCGGGTCGCCCTCGCGGACGAGCAGCCGGCCGCCGATCTGCGCCAGCCGCTCGTCGAGCGCGTGCAGCGCGGAGCACATGTACCCGGTGCGCCGCTCGGAGCGGTAGCGGCCGCGGGCGAAGCGCGGGTCGCGGACGAACACCGGGATGACGCGGTCGTGCTCGCGCGCCGCAGCAGCCAGCGCGGGATGGTCGTGAACGCGCAGGTCGCGGCGGTACCAGACGATGGCGGTTGAGGGCATCACTCCCTTGTACGGACGAGTGGCCGTCCTAGACTCCGGCGACGGACCGATGCCCGACCGCCTGATCCGCGACTTCCCGCTCTTCCCGCTCGGGATCGTCACGCTGCCGACCGAGTACGTGCCGCTGCACATCTTCGAGGAGCGCTACAAGCAGATGATCGGGGAGTGCCTGGAGCGCGAGACGGAGTTCGGGATCCTGTGGATGTCCGACGACGAGCTCAAGGAGACCGGCTGCGCGGTCACCATCGACCGCGTCCTGGAGCGCATGGACGACGGCCAGCTCAACATCCTCTGCCGCGGCACGCGCGTCTTTCGCCTCGTGGAGCGCCAGGACGACCTGGCCTACCCGGCCGGGACGGTCGAGTTCGTCGATGACCGGCCCGAGGGCGTCGACGACGACACCGCCGCCAGCGCCCGCACCGCCTACGCCGAGCTGGTCGAGCAGGCCACCGACCGCGTCCTGGAGCCCGGCGAGGTCGACGAGATGACCGCCTACGAGATGGCGGCCACCGTCGACTTCGGCCTGGAGGCCAAGCAGGGCCTGCTGGACCTGCGCTCCGAGAACGCGCGCCTGCGCCTGGTCGAGCGCCTGTTCCGCGCCGCGACCAAGCGCCTGGACTACGTCGAGCGCGCCCAGGCGCGCGCGGCCTCCAACGGCAAGGTCCGCTTCGGGTAGGCGGCGGTCGCCCGGGGCTCAGCGATCGACATCGAGGTTGACCCGCAGACGGCCGCCCTCGGCAAGGGCGGCCAGCGCCTCGACGTACATGCCCTGCTTGATGGCCGCCAGCGTGCCGCCGTCCTTGGGCGCCTGCTCGGTCGCCCGCGCGATGGCCGCCGGGCGCACCTCGTCCTCGGGGACCGCCGCGTCGACGATGCGCGCCACGGCCGCCGCCTCCCCGCCGAAGCGCGTGGCGCCGAGCATCACCTCGGCCTGCGCCTCGATGGGCAGCTTGGCCTGGAGCAGCTTCGTCATGCCCGGCGTGAACGGGATGCGGATGTCGGCCTCGGGTAGGCAGAAGAAGCCGCGGTCGGCGCGCATCACGCGCCAGTCGTGGGCCAGCGCGAGCATCGCGCCGGCGGCGAAGCAGTGGCCCTGGATGGCCGCCACGGTCGGCGCCGGAAAGGCGAGCACCTTCGCGAACAGGGCGTGCACGGAGGCGACGTAGTCGTCCAGCAGCGTGGGGTTCGCCCCCAGCCACTCGAGGTCGAGGCCGTTGGACCAGAACTTGCCGGTCGCGGTGGTGACCAGCGCGCGCGGCGCATCCGCGGCGACGACCTCGTCCAGCAGCGCGCCGGTGCGCGCGATCCAATCAGGGTGGAAGCGGTTCTCGTCATCGCCGAGGTTCAGGACGAAGACGTCGCCGTCGCGATCGAGGGTGGGCATGGGTGAGTCCTAGCGGATTGCGTCGCCCGGCGGCGGGCCAGCCGGGCCGAGCCGAGCGTCGCCGCCGCCCCGATCGCCGCCGGCACGAGCAGCGTCGCGTGCGCGTAGGCGACCGGACCGGCCGCCTCGGGCAGCAGCCGGCCGACCACCCACGCGCCCAGCGCCGCGGAGATGAAGCCGCCGCAGTTGACGAGCGCAATGGCGGCGCCGGAGGCGTTCGCGGGCGCCTCGCGGCGGGCGATGTCGAAGGCCGCGATCGAGGCGGCGCCGCCGGCGCCGAGCACGACGAGCGCAGCCGCCAGCAGGGGGCGCGGGGCCGCCCCTCCGGGCCACAGGGCGAGCACGGTGAGCGTGGCGGCGACGAGCGCGCCGAGGCCGACGACGACGCGGTTCTCGACGCGCAGCCCGCGCGCGGCGACCGAGGCGACCAGCGGAAGTGCGGCGGTGAACGAGGCAACGCACACGAGCAGCAACGCGGCGGCCGCGCCGTGGCTGAGGCCCTGGGCGTGCTGCAGGTAGGGCATGCCCCACATGGCCGTGAAGATCCCGAACGGCGCCATCAGCGAGGCGTGAACAGCGAAGCCGTGGCGGGTGCCGGTGCGCCGGGCGGCGGCGCGCAGGGTCCGGCCGATCGGCGCATGGGCGTACGCCGCCGGCGCCGGGACGCCGGCGGGCCGGTCGCGCACCCCGAGCCAGACGGCCGCGGCGAGCACGATGGTCAGCCCGGTCGTGGCGACGAAGGTCGCCGTCCAGCCCAGGCCGCCGAGGGCGAGCTGCAACGGGATCGTGGTGCACAACTGCCCCAGCCCGCCGGCCGCCGCCGTGAGCGCCGCCAGCAGCGCCTGGCGCCGTTCCGGGAACCAGCTGTGAGCGACGCGCAGCACGTTGACGAACGTCATCGCGTCGCCCAGCCCCACGATCGCGCGGCCCGCGAGGGCCAGGCCGAGGGAGTGCGCGAGGGCGAACGTCGCCTCGCCGACGGCCATCAGCGTGAGCCCGATCAGCAGCGTGCGGCGCGGCCCCAGGCGGTCGGCCGCCATGCCCGCCGGGATCTGCCCGGCCACGTACATCGACAGCTGCACCAGCGTGAACACGCCGAGCGCGGGCAGCGCGACGCCGAGGCGATCGGCCGCCGCCTGGCCGGCGACGCCGAAGGCCATCCGGTGGAAGAGCGCGACCAGGTAGGCGCTCGTGGCCAGGCCCCAGACCAGCCAGGCACGCACCGAAGCAGGCACAGATACCGCTTGCATCTATGCGGAATCTATAGCATGCGCGGCGTGGAGGAGCACGCGGGCACCGCCGCCGATCGCGCGTACGCGCACGTCAAGGGCCAGTTGCTGGACGGGACGCTGGCCGACGGCACCCTGCTGAGTGAGGGCGCGATCGCCGACGCGGTCGGCATCAGCCGCACGCCGGTGCGCGAGGCGTTCCTGGCGCTCGCCGCCGAGGGACTGCTGGAGCTCTATCCCAAGCGTGGCGCGCTGGTCGTGCCGCTGACCAGCGCCGACGTCAGCGACCTGTTCGAGACCCGCGCGCTGATCGAGTCCCACTGCCTGCGGCGGGCCCTGGATGCCGACCCCGAGGGCCTGGCCCGCGACGCGGCCGCCGCGCTGGAGCGCCAGCGCGGGCTGCCGGCGACCGCTGACGTGGCCGCCTTCGTCGAGGCCGACCGCGCCTTCCACCGCACGTGGATGGCCGCCGGGCGCTCACCGATCCTGCTGGCGCTCTACGACCGCCTGCGCGACCGCCAGCAGCGCGTCGCCGCCCGCGTCCTGGCCGCCGGCCCCCGCCGCGCCGAGCAGCTCGTCGACGAGCACGCGCACATCCTCGACCGCATCGAGGCTGGCGACGCCGACGGCGCCGCCGGCGCCCTGGCCGAGCACCTGCTGGCCGCCCGCGCGATGGCCTAGCCTGCCCCCAACGCGCGGAGGTCAGAGTGCAGAGGCGAGCGCCAGCGGCCACACCGCACCGGCGCCGCGGCCGCGCAGCTGGCCGCCGGCCATCGCCAGCGTCCAGCCCGACAGGCGGCGGTCGTCGAGCAGCAGCGCACCGCCCTGCGGCAGCTGCGCGTGCACCCGCAGCGCACCGCGTACGTTGGCCACCTGCTGGGCGGCGTTGGCCATCTCGCGCTGCGGCGGCGCGTCGCGCACGCGCTCGAAGGCGTCCACGACCGGCAACCCCAGCGTCGCACCCAGCCGGCGCGCGCCGTCCTGCAGGGCGGCCTCCGCGCTGCGCGACGGCACCCACGTCAGCCAGCGCACGTCGCCCGGCGACCAGGCGCGCACGAGCGCGGCCAGCGCGTCGACGACCTCGTCGTCCAGACGGCCGCCCTCCAGGCCGGCGGCGATGGCCGGCCACCAGCCGGCGTCGCCGATGCGCGCCAGCGCCCGGCCCTCCTCCACGCGCACGCCGTCGGGGATCTTGCGCATCGCACCGTCGGCGTCGGGCGCCATCTTCTTGGGGTCGAGCACGAGCGGGTGTGAGCGCAGGGCCAGCGTCGCCTCGCGCACCAGCACCGGGTCGGGCTCCAGCAGCGCCCAGCGCGGCGCGGTGCACGCCGCGCAGCGGCCGCAGTCGGCCGGCTCGGGATCGTCGAGCTGCTCCTGCAGCGTGCGCATCAGGCAGCGCCCGTCGGCGCCGAAGCGTGCCATCGCCGCCTGCTCGGCGCGGCGCAGCTCGGTGACGGCGCGGTAGCGCTCGGCGTCGTACATCCACCGATGGCCCTCCACCAGCGCCCAGCGCGTGCCGTTGCGGGCGACGGCGCCCTCGACGTCGAGCACCTTGAGCATCGCCTCCAGGCGGCCCAGGCCGAGGTTGACCACCGAGCTGAGCTCGCGCGTGGTCAGCCCCTCCTCCCCGGCCACCTCGAGCTGGCGCAGCACGTCCTCCACGCGCTCGCGCGACGGGAACGCCTGCTCGATGAAGAAGTCCTGGATGCGCTTGTCCTCGGCGCCGCGCAGCAGGATCGCGTCGGCATGGTCCACCCCGCGCCCGGCGCGCCCGACCTGCTGGTAGTAGGCGATCGCCGAGCCGGGCGCCTGATAGTGCACGACGAAGCCGAGATCGGGCTTGTCGTAGCCCATGCCGAGCGCGCTGGTCGCCACCAGCGCCTTGACGTCGCCGCGCAGCAGCCGCTCCTCCGCGGCCACGCGATCCTCGTTGGCCTGTTCGCCGCTGTAGGCCTCGGCGACGATCCCATGCGCCGACAGGAAGTCGGCCACCTGGGCGGCGTCGCGCTTGGTCAGCGTGTAGACGATCCCCGACCCGTCCATCTGCGGGAGCGCGGTCACCAGCCAGGCCAGCCGCTCGGCGGGCCGCGGCAGCTCGACGACCTCCAGACGCAGCGAGGTGCGCGCGAGCGGGCCGCGGTAGGTGCGCAGCGCGGCGTGGGCGCCGACGTCGAGCTGCTCGAGCACGTCGGCGACGACCCGGTCGTTGGCCGTCGCGGTGGTGCACAGCACGGCGACGCCCTGCGGCAGCGCATCGAGCATGTCGCCCACGCGCCGGTAGTCGGGGCGGAAGTCGTGGCCCCAGTCCGAGACGCAGTGCGCCTCGTCGATGACGAGCAGACCGACCCGCTCGGCGAACAGCGGCAGCAGCTGCTCGCGGAACGCCGGGTTGTTCAGTCGCTCGGGGCTGATCAGCAGCAGGTCGACGCCGTCGGCGGCCAGCAGCGCTCGCACGTCGTCCCATTCGGCGCGGTTGGTCGAGTTGATCGTGTGCGCGCGCAGCCCCAGGCGCTCGGCCGCGCCGATCTGGTTGCGCATCAGCGCCAGCAGCGGCGAGACGATCAGCGTCGGGCCGGCGCCGGCGTCGCGCAGCAGCCGGGTGGCGACGAAGTAGACCGCGCTCTTGCCCCAGCCCGTGCGCTGCACGCACAGCACGCGCGCGCGGTCGTCGACGAGGTCGGCGATCGCCTCGCGCTGGTGGATGCGGAAGTCGGCGTCGGGATCGCCCGTGAGGGCGATCAGCGCATCATGGGCCGGGTCGCTCATGCCCGTCTGAGGCTACGAGCGCCAGCTTCTCGCCCCCCTCGACGTCGGTCAACGCGCCAGTCCGCACACCTGCTGGGCCGCCCGGCGCGTGAAGTAGGCGAGCTTGCGGGTGACCTCGGGCTGGGCGCGCGAGTCGTCGGCGAAGCGGACGGTGCCCTCGGGCGTACGCACCACGTACTGCAGCACCGACTGGGCACCGGCGGGCAGGTTGAGGCTGTGCTGGGCGGGGTCCTCGAGGTCGGTGGCGATCGCGCGGGCGTCGAGCAGCAGCTGGTCGGACATCGCCTTGGGCGCCTGGTCGTTGCAGGTCAGCTCGCCACCGTCGCTGACGACCAGGCGCAGGTGGGCGCCCGGGACGTCGCCGCTGCGCTCCACGGCGAACAGGTCGCCGGTGCCGCCGCCGCAGCCGCTGGCCGCCAGAGCGATGAGTCCAAGCACGAGGATCGCCGGGCGCCGCACGGGCGCCACGGTAACGTGCGCGGACGATGACGCTGACCGTCGACGTGTGGTCGGACCTCGTGTGTCCCTGGTGCTACATCGGCAAGCACCGGCTGACCCGCGCGCTGGCTCAGGAGGCGCCCGACAGCGTGCAGGTGCGCTGGCATGCCTTCCAGCTGCAGCCCGACGTGCCGCCCGAGGGCGTCGACGCCGAGCCCTACTTCACCGCGAAGTTCGGCGGCCCGGAGCGCGTGCGCCAGATGCACGAGCACGTCAGCGCGATCGCCGCCGAGGATGGTCTCGACTTCCAGCTCGATCGCCAGCGCCGCGCGCCCAACACGCTGCTGGGCCACCGCGCCACGAAGATCGCCCCCGACCCGGCCGCGGCGATCGAGATCCTGTTCCGCGCCCACTTCAGCGAGGGCGAGGACATCGGCGACCGCGACACGATCGTGCGCCTGCTGCCCGACCTGGACGCCGATGCGCTGGATCGCGGCGACGCCGCCGATCTGGTCGCCGAGGACCTGCGCCTGGCCCAGGAGATCGGCATCCAGGGCGTCCCCTTCTTCGTGGCCGGGATGCGCGTCGCCGTCTCCGGCGCCCAGGACCCCGAGATCCTGCGCCAGCTGCTGGCCGAGGCGCGCTCGCGGGCGGCGGGCGAGCCGCCCGCCGCCTGAGCCGGCCTCAGACGGCGGCCGGCGTTCGCTGGCTCGCCGGCAGCGGCTGCAACCGCTGCGCCTTGACCCGCGCGAGCTTGCGCCGCAGGCGCACGTACTGCTTCTGCTGGGCCGGCGTGCGTTTGTGACCCTCGTAGGCGAGGTTCTGGCGCTCGAGCGGGTCGTGCTTGAGGTCGTACATCTCCCACTGGCTGGGGACCTGGCCGTTGACGTCGTAGTACTCGGCGAGCTTCCAGCGCCGCTCGCGGATGCTGACGATGTGCTGGGGCGGTCGCGGGTAGGGCCCGGTCGGCTGCCCGGCCTGGTAGTCGTCGAAGGTGAACACGACGTAGTCCTGGGTGGGCGGCGCGACCCGCTTGAGCACGTGGTCGGAGTAGTCGACCCCCTGCCAGTCGTCCCGTGCCGAGGAGGGTGCGTTCATGAGGCTGGCCAGCGTGGGCAGCAGGTCGACGTGGGAGACCAGCTCCTGGGAGGTCCGCGCGCGCTTGAACAGCTGCGGGTTGGAGTAGATCAGCGGGACCCGCAGCGTCTCCTCGTAGAAGTTGAAGACCTTCTGGCGCATCCCGCCGTGGGCCAGCCCCATCTCACCGTGGTCGGAGGTCTTGATCACCAGCGTGTCGTCGAGCAGGTTCTCAACGGTGAGCGTGTTGAGGATCTCGACCAGGTAGTCGTCGGCGGCCTTCATCAGGTTGCCGTAGAAGTTCAGGTACGCCCGCTGCTGCTGGCGCCCGTTCAGCCGCCCGGCGCCGAGGTTGAACAGCCGTACGAACTGGGCCTGCACCGTCGGCTTGGTCTTGAGGTCCTCGTGGATCGTCGCCGGCAGGCCGATGTCGCCCTCCAGCCAGTCCCAGTCGTAGCCGGCGTCGAGGTAGTTCTTCTTGTACATCAGCACGTCGTGGGGGTTGACGAGCGAGACGATCAGCAGGAACGGCTGCTGCTGGGTGGCGGCGGTGCGCAGGTACTGCTGCACCCCCTCCAGTCCCTCGGAGACGGAGCCCTCGCCGTTCATGAAGCGCCCGTCGGCGTTGTAGGCGCCACCCCCCTCCTGGTCGATGTCCTGGTTGGCGCCGGCGTCGGGCGGGTTCCAGCGGTCGAAGCCGTAGGCGGCCGCCTCGTCGGGGGTGGCCGCCTGGCCGTAGGGTGGCTTGCTGAGGTGCCACTTGCCCTTGTAGACGACGTTGTAGCCCGCCGCCTTGGCCACGGACGCGAGGTTCTTGAGGTCCATCGGCAGCTGGACCTGCGGGAAGTCGGGGCTGGGCGGAGTGTCCTCCAGCGTGTACTTCACGCCGTGCTGGGCGGGGAAGTAGCCGGTCAGCATCGTGGCCCGCGACGGCGAGCACATGCAGGCGCTGCAGAACGCGTTCTCGAACGTCACGCCGTGGTTGCGCAGCCGCATCATGCCGGGCAGGTTCTGCTCGGCCCAGTCGCGCGGGAAGTGCTGGATCGCGCGCTCCTGGTCGGTGATGAAGACGACCATGTTCATCCCGGCGGTGGCCGGGACATCGCCCGGGGCCTGGGCCATCGCGCTGGCCGCCCGTCCGAGCATCAGCCCGGGTGCGACGGCGGCCGCGCCCTGCAACAACTGCCTGCGATTCAGCACAGCGCCTCCCTGCTAGCTTATTGGCCCGCGGCCAATAAGCTAGTCATGCGTGCCCGCGCCGCGCAAGCACGCTGTCTGCGCGCGGACAGCTCAGGCCTCGATGGCGGCGCCGCCGCGGCGCGGATCGCCACCGCCCGTGAGCCGCCCGGTGGCAGGGTCGCGCTCGACCGCCTGGACCCCGCCAAAGAACAGGTTGCGCTCGCGAAACGGCGCCACCTCACGACCGGCGGCCCGCAGCGGCGCCAGGTCGATGCCCGGCTCCGCGTAGACGACGCCGTCCTCGAAGTGCAGCCGCGGCGCCTCCACCGCCTCGGTGGCGGTCGCGCCGCGGTCGACGACGCCGACGACGGTCTGCAGGATCGCCGAGCGGATGCGGTTGGAGCCGGCGCTGCCCAGCACGAGCTCGACGGCGCCGTCGCGCAGCACCATCGTCGGCGCCATCATCGACGGCATCCGCCGCCCGGGCGGGAACACGTGGAAGCCGAGCGGGTTGAGGTCCTCCTCGCCCATGATGTTGTTCAGGTGGATGCCGGTGCCGGGCACGACGACCCCGGAGCCCTCGCCGTTGGTGCAGGTGACGCTGCACGCGCGGCCCGCGGCGTCGACCACCGAGATGTGCGTCGTGGCGCCCAGCCGCGAGCCGAGGAAGCGGTGCGCGAAGCCCGGCTCGTCCAGGCCGGCGACGAACGCGTCGGTGCGCTCGGCCTGCGCGCGCTCCATCACCTCCACGAGCTGCGCGACGCCGGGCGGGGTGGGCGGAGGCGCCAGCCGGTCCAGCAGCGCCAACGCCATCGCGATCAACGTCCCGCCCGCCGACGGAGGCGGGTTGGTGACCACGGTGCGCCCCCGGTAGCGCGCCCACACCGGTGGCCGCTCGACCGCCGCGTAGGCGTCCAGGTCCGCGCGCCCGAGCAGTCCGCCACGAGGCTGCAGCCAGTCGACGATCGCCTCGGCCACGGCGCCCCGGTAGAACGGCTCGGAGCCCTCGCGCCCGAGCAGCTCGATCGTCGCGGCCAGCTCGGCGCTGGCGAAGCGATCGCGCGCCCCGAACTCCCGCACCGCCTCCGGCGTGGACACGAGAATCCCCTCGAGCAGGTCGAACACGTAGCCCTGCGCGACGTTGACCTCGACGCCCTCGCGCGCGGCCGCCGCCGCGGGCGCGGCCAGCGACGCCAGACGCCGCGTCCCCCAGCGCGCCATCGCCGCGCCGATGCCGGCGGGGCAGCCGGGAACCCCGACCGACGCCGCACCGCAGTTGAACACCTGCACGGCGTCGCCGAAGTTCACCACGACCGGGGCCAGCTGCGGAGGCGGTCCCCCGGGCGTGCGGCCGATCCCGGGCGCCGCGACGAAGAAGTCCAGCAGGGTGGGCGCGTCCGCGAAGCCGGAGACGAGCATGTACCCGCCGGCGCCGGGCCCGGTCAGCAGCGGCTCGGCCACCCACGACATCAGCATCGCCGCGACGGCGGCGTCGACCGCGTTGCCGCCGTCGCGCAGCACGGCCGCGCCGGCCTCCGCGCTCAGCGGATGGCCGGCGGCGACCAGGCCTGCCATGGCGGGTCGATCCCTCGGGCTACCGGCGCGGGACGAACTCGGGCACGTCGAGCTCGTTGACGCCAAGCCCGGTGCGGCGCGTGGCACCGGCGGCCGGGCGCTCGTCGCGCTCGCGCTCGCGCGGCGGCGTGCGGCGCTCGACGCGCGGCTCGCCCGCCGGCTCCTCCTCCAGGCGCCGGCGACGCACGGGCGCGTCGGCGTAGCCGGTGGCCACGACCGTCACCCACACCTCGTCCTCGAGCTTCTCGTCGACCATCGCCCCGAAGATGATGTTCGCGTCCGGATGAGCCGCGGCGGACACCGCCTTGGCCGCGTCGTTGACCTCGAACAGCGACAGGTCGGTGCCCGCGGTGATCGACAGCAGGATCTTGCGCGCGCCGTCCATCGACGTCTCCAGCAGCGGCGACGCGACCGCCTGCTGGGCGGCCTCCAGCGCGCGCTTGTCGCCGCGCCCCATGCCGATCCCCAGCAACGCCGGCCCGGCGTCGGACATGATGGTGCGCACGTCGGCGAAGTCGAGGTTGATCAGGCCGGGCAGCGTGATCAGGTCCGACACGCCCTGGACGCCCTGGCGCAGCACGTCGTCGGCGACGCGGAACGCCTCGACCATCGACGTCTGCTTGTCGAGCACCGACAGCAGCCGGTTGTTGGGCACGACGATCAGCGTGTCGACCTCGCTGCCGAGCATCTCCACGCCGGTCTCGGCCTGGTCGCCGCGACGGCGGCCCTCGAAGCCGAAGGGCTTGGTGATCACGCCGACGGTCAGCGCGCCCAGCTCGCGGGCGATGCGCGCCACGATCGGCGCCGCACCCGTGCCGGTGCCGCCACCGGCGCCCGCGGTGATGAACACCATGTCGGAGCCCTTGAGCAGCGACTTGATGCGGTCGTACTCGTCCATCGCGGCCTGGCGGCCGAGCTCGGGGTTGGACCCGGCGCCCAGCCCGCGCGTGATGTTGGGCCCGATGTGCAGGGTGATGTCCGCGGTCGACTGCTGCAGCGACTGCAGGTCGGTGTTGACCGCGATGAACTCGACGCCCGCGACCTCGGCCTCCACCATGCGGTTGACCGCGTTGACGCCGGCCCCGCCGACGCCGACCACGCGCAGCACGGGCTGGCCGTCGCGCTCGGGCGCAGCGTCGTAGCTCGACTCGGGCGCGCGGGCGAACGGATCGCCGGCCGGCTCCTGCGGCGCGTCGGAGCGCGACATCATGTCGTCGGGGATCTCGGAGGAGAAGGCGTGGCGCAGGCGCTCCTGCGGTGACGGGATGCGCGGCTCCTCGCGCGGCGGCTCCTCCTCGCGGGAGGCCAGCGACGGGTGCGGGACCTCGCGCGGCTCGGCCTCGGGCGCCGGCTCGGGTGCGCGCTCCGGCGGGCGTCGGCGGCGTCGGAGCCTGCGCGCGCGGCGCGCGGGCCGGGGCGGACACCGGTTCGGGCTCCAGTCCCTCCTCCGCCGTGGACCGGAACAGCGCGGCCAGGGGTCCCTCACGCATGCTCGCTCGCTTACCGCTTGCCATTGGAGAGAACCTCCTTCGCGAGATCGCGATAGGACTGGGCCGCCATCCCGTCCGGATCGTACTTGAGCACCGACATGCCGCGGACCGGCGCCTCGGCGAAGCGAACGGTCTTCTTGATGCGCGAGGCGAACACGCGGTCGCCGAAGTTCTCCTCGAGGATCTCGATCGCCTCCTTGGCGTGGATCGTCCGGGAGTCGACGAGGGTCGGCAGGATGCCCTCGATGTCGACATCCGGGTTGAGGTTCTCCCGGATCATCGACAGCGTGTTCTGCAGCTGGATCAGACCCCGCATGGACAGATACTCGCACTGGACGGGGACGATCACCTTGTCGGCGGCCGTCAGCGCGTTGATCGTCAGCAGCCCGAGCGACGGCGGCGTGTCGATGCAGATGAAGTCGTAGTCGTCCTCGATCGCGCGAAACGCCTTCTGCAGCGAGCGCTCGCGGCCGATCTTGGTGGACATGGCGATCTCCGCGCCCGCCAGATCGATCGACGCGCAGGCGACATCGATCTCGCGCTTGCGGATCACCTCGCGGATCGACAGATCGTAGACGAGCACGTCGAACATCGACTTCTCCAGCCCGTCGGGGTCGATGCCCTGGGACATGGTCAGGTTGCCCTGGGGGTCCATGTCCACGCACAGGACCCGGTTGCCGGACTCCGCGAAGGCGGCGGCGAGATTGAGCGTGGTGGTGGTCTTCGCGACGCCGCCCTTCTGGTTGGCGAAGGCGATGACCTTGGCCTTCGAGCTCACAGCGTGCTCCGATTGCGTCGCGATGGACTCATACGCACGCGGTATTCGAACGGCGATGCGGTATTCCTTCCGCCACCATGGTGACGCACTGGGACGAGATCGAGACCGCCGAGCGATCGTTCGGCCACATCCACGCCGAGCGCCAGCTGCTCGGCGCCGCCGCAGGCAGCAGGGCCGTCGGCCTGTCGCGCTGGCGCATCGGGCCGGGCTGCGTGCCCTCCCCGCAGCACGTCCACGCCGACGAGGAGGAGATCTTCTACGTGCTGGGCGGCAGCGGCCACGTGCTGGCCGGCCGGCGCGCGTACGCGATCGGCGCGGGCGACGCGATCACCTTCGCGGCCGGCGGGCGCCCGCACACGCTGATGGGCGGCGACCTTGAGGTGCTCGCGTTCGGGTCGGGCTCGGCCACGCACATCACCTGGCTGCCACGCTCGAACACGATGTGGACTGGCCCGCGCTGGCTGCCGCTGGACGTCAGCCATCCGTTCGAGGCCGAGCAGGCACTGGGCCCGCTGGAGCTGCCCGAGCCCGAGGCGGAGCGCCCCGCGTGGATCGCCGCGCGGGCCGACGTCGCCGCCGAGCCGCGCAGGCGGGGGGCGACCGACCTGCTGCGCACCGATCTGGGCAGGGCCACCGGGGCACGGATCAGCGGCCTGGCGCACATCGTGATCGCGCCGGGCGCGGAGGGCGCGCCGCCGCACTGCCACTCGGCCGAGGAGGAGCTGTTCGTGGTGCTCGACGGCGACGGCGAGCTGCGCCTGGGCGACGAGACGCACGCCGTGCGGGCGGGCAGCATCGTCGCGCGCCCGGCCGGCACCGGCGTGGCCCACAGCTTCCGCGCCGGCGACGGCGGGCTGGCGCTGCTGGCCTACGGGCAGCGCAAGCCCGACGACGCGTGCTACTACCCCCGCTCCCACAAGGTGGCGCTGCGCGGCCTCGGCGTCCGCTTCCGCGTCGAGCCGCTGGGCTACTGGGACGGCGAGGAGTAGGCATCTGTCCCCGCGACCGCTGCTCCACCACCGGCTGGTGTTCGTCACCGGCAAGGGCGGCGTCGGCAAGTCGACCGTCGCCGCGGCGCTGGGCGCACTGGGCGCCGCCCGAGGCCGGCGCGCCGTGGTGGCCGAGGTGCACCGCCGCGCCGACGTCGAGCACGCGGTGCTGGCCGCCGGCGCCGATCACGTCTCGATCGATCCCCAGGAGGCGATGGAGGAGTACCTGGTCGATCAGCTGCCGCGTCCGCTCGCCGAGCTGCTGAAGTCGTCGCGCTCGTTCGGCTACCTGGCCGCCGCCACGCCGGGGATGACCGAGCTGCTGACCGCCGGCAAGCTGTGGGAACTGGCCCAGGACGAGCGGCGCACCCCGGGCGCCGAGCCCTATGACCTGGTCGTCGCCGACGCTCCGGCCACCGGCCACGGCCTGGCCCTGCTGCAGGCGCCGCGCACGTTCGCCGGCGCCGCCAAGGTCGGGCCGATCGCGCGCCAGGGCGCGATCATCGACGCGATGCTGCGTGACCCGGCGCAGACCGCCGTGGTGGCGGTGACCACGCCCGAGGAGATGCCGGTCAACGAGACGCTGACGCTGTGCGAGGAGCTGCGCGCGTCGGTGGGCCTGGATCCGGCCCTGGTCGTCGTCAACGGGCTGCGGCCCGATCGCTTCACCAACGCCGAGGCCGAGACGCTGGCGGCCGCGGACGGTGCCCATGCGGCCGTCGCCGCCGCGCGGTCGCTGCACGCCACGGCGCGCGAGCAGCGCGCGCAGGTCGCCCGGCTGCGGCGGCGCCTGGCGGACGGCGTGGCCACGCTGTCGCTGCCCTTCGAGGCCGACGGGCCCGACGTGGCGCGCCTGGCGCGCCGGCTGGAGCGGGCCGCGTGATCGCCCCGCGCATCGCCGACAAGCAGGTGCTGGTGTGCGTCGGGGCCGGCGGGGTGGGCAAGACCACGGTGTCGGCGGCGCTGGCGCTCGGGCTGGCCGCGCAGGGCCGGCGCGTGGCGGTGGTGACGATCGACCCGGCGCGGCGCCTGGCCGACGCGCTCGGCCTCGACGCGCTGGGCAACGAGCCGCACCTGGTCGATCCGGCGAGGTTCCAGGGCCACGGCGTGACGCTGCCCGAGGGCGGCGAGCTGTGGGCGATGATGCTCGACCCCAAGCACACCTTCGACGACCTGATCGAGCAGCTCGCCCCCGACGAGCGCAGCCGCGACGAGATCCTGGCCAACCGCATCTACCAGCAGCTGTCCAGCGCCGTGGCCGGCTCGCAGGAGTTCACCGCGGTGGCCAAGCTCTACGAGCTGCACGCCTCCGGGCGCTTCGACGTGCTCGTGCTCGACACGCCGCCGTCGCGCAACGCGCTGGACTTCCTCGACGCGCCCGACCGGCTGCTCGGCTTCCTGGAGGGCCGGGCGCTGCGCGCCCTGCTGGCTCCCACGGGGCTGGCCGCGCGCGTCGTCGGCCGTGGCACCGGGTTGCTGTTCGGCGGCCTGCAGCGGCTCACCGGCGTCGACCTGCTCACCGACCTGTCGGTCTTCCTGCGCGCCCTGGGCGGGCTGCTGGACGGCTTCCGCCAGCGGGCCGGCGCGGTCAAGGCGCTGCTCGCCGATCCGGCCACCACGTTCCTGGTCGTCAGCTCGCCTCGGCGCGAGCCCGTCGACGAGGCGGTGTTCTTCGCCGGGCGCCTGTCGGAGGCGGGGATGGCGGTGGGCGGCGTGATCGTCAACCGGGTCACGCCCGCCGACGGCCTGCACGACGATCCGCAGGCGGTGCAGGCGACGCTGGCGGCCCGGCTGGGCGCGCCGCTGGCCCACAAGGTCGTGGCCGCCTACTGCGACGCACGGGCGCTGGCCGAGCGGGAGGCGGCCCAGATCGAACGCCTGCGCCAGCAGGCCGGCGACCCCGATCCGCTGGTGGTCGCCCAGCTGGGCGGCGACGTGCACGACGTCGCCGGGCTCGTGCGCGTCTGCGCGGGGCTCTTCTAGGCCGCGAGCGACGCGACGCGCTCGCGCACCGCGTCGACGTCGGCGTCGGCGTCGGCGCGCACGCGGGCCACCACGCGATCGTCGCGCTGAGCCACGGCGACGACCTCGTCGAAGCCGCCCATCTCACCCCGCGCGGTCCTGACCTGGTCGCCGATCGTCTCGAACAGCTGCTGCACCCCGCCGGAGTCGGCCGTGCGCGCCGCCTCGATACGGCCGTTGACCTGCAGCGCGCGCAGCTGGTCGAGGTCGCCGGTCAGCGCGCCGGCGTGACGCAGGACGTCGGCCAGTCGCTGGTCGAGCGCGGTGAGCGAGCGCAGCAGCCCGTCCGTCCCGTCACCCATCGACCCGGCCAGCGTGCCGAGCTCGGCCGCGACACCACGATCCTGCCCGCCGCCTCGGCCGCGGTGATGTCGCGCCCGGGCGGGATGAAGGCCAGCGGCGCCGTCACCCCGGCGGGCCCGGTCGGGTGGGCGTAGGGCACGGCCGAGGCGATCGGCACGTGGCGCCCGTCGGCGCGCAGCGCGACCCTGGTGGCGTCCCAGCGCTGGACGGTGTAGGGCAGCGAGCGGGTGCGCACGCCGGCAATCGCGTCCAAGCGGCGCTGGAGCCAGTCGACGAAGCGGGTCTGCGCGGGGCTGGCCGTCGGCCGCGGGTCGAGCGATCCCTCATAGGCGTTGAGCGCGCGCAGCTGGGCCGCGGAGGCCAGCGCCGATGGCGCGATCGCGGCGGGGCAGCGGACGGCGGCGTGGACAGAGGCAGGCAGCAGCCCCAGCGCGCCCCGCGCCAGCGCTATCGAGCGTCGACCCATGCGCTCAGCGTAACTAACTCATAGTCAGTTAGCAAATCGCCATAGACTCCGATCCATGGCGACCCCGACCCGCAAGCGCCTGCCCCGCGCCGAGCGCGAGCAGCGCATGCTCGACGCCGCGCAGCACGTCTTCGGCCAGACGACGTTCGCGGCCGCCTCGATGGAGGAGATCGCCGAGCGCAGCGGCATCACCAAGGCGCTGCTGTATCAGTACTTCGCCTCCAAGGAGGGGCTGTACGAGGCGACGATCGAGCGCGGGCGCGCGGAGCTGTTCGACGCGCTCCAGGCCGCCGTGGCCGATGAGGCGACGGGGGCCGCCCGGCTGGTCGCCTTCGTCAATGGCTACTTCGACTACATCGAGGCCCGCCGCGGCGCGGCGTGGCTGCTCTACGGCGAGGCCTCCAGCGTCGCGGTCAACGCCATGCGCGACCCCAGCGCGGAGCTGATCGCCGAGCTGCTGGCCGACACGATGGCCGAGCGGGGGCGCACTCCCGACCCCGACGCGCTGACGATCCTCGCCCATGCGCTGGTGGGCGCCGGCGAGCAGGTGGCGCGCTGGTGGATCGGCCGCGACGACGTCTCCAAGGCGGTCGCCGTCGAGCGGTTCCTGGCCGTCGCCGGGGGCGCGATCGACGCCGTCTTCCGCGCCGCGGAGCCCACGCACTAGCTTGAGGCGCCGATGTCGTCGCCGATCGAAGTGCGAGCGGTGCGCAGCTGGGGCGATCTGCGCGCCTTCATCGACCTGCCCTACCGGCTGCACGCCGGCACTCCGTGGGTGCCGCCGCTGCGCCTGGAGCGCTGGCTCTTCCTCAACCGACGGCTGAACGCCTACTTCCGCCACGGCCGAGCGCAGTACTTCCTGGCCCGCCGCGACGGGCGCGTCGTCGGGCGCATCAGCGCGCAGGTCGACGACGCCTACAACGCCTTCCACGACACGCGCTGGGGGATGTTCGGCTTCCTGGAGCTCGAGGACGACCCGGCGATCCTCGCCGCGCTGCTCGACGTCGCGCGCGCATGGCTGCGCGCGCAGGGGTGCGACCACGTGATCGGGCCGATGGACCTGACGATGAACGACGAGTCGGGGATCCTGATCGACGGCTTCGACCGCGCGCCGCTGATCAAGCAGCCGTGGCATCCGCCCTACTACCAGCGTCTGATCGAGGACCCGGCGACCGGCCTGGCCAAGGCGATGGATCTCTACAGCTACTGGCTCGACGTCTCCGACCGCGACAAGCTCCACCACCTGCTGGTCAGTGCGGGCGAGCGCGCGCAGGCCGAGTACGGCCTGACCGTGCGCAAGATGTCGCGCCGCCACCTGCGGCGCGAGCTGGACGCGTTCGCCGACGTCTACAACTCGGCCTGGTCGCAGAACTGGGGCTTCGTGCCCTACGGCAAGGAGGACCTCGACGCCTACGCGCTGGAGCTCCAGCTCGTCTACTCGCCGGGCTGGTTCATGGTGCTCGAGCATGAGGGCGAGACCGTGGCCATGGCCATCACCGTGATGGACGTCAACCAGGTGCTGCGCAAGATGAACGGGCGACTGCTGCCGCTGGGCTGGTGGCACTTCCTGCGCCGCCACCACATCGTCGACCAGCTGCGCGTCGGCTTCCTCGGCGTCAAGCCCGAGTTTCAGCACACCGGCGCCGGTCCGGCCCTGTTCCTGGCCCACTTCGACCAGGCCGAGCACTCGCGCCTCAAGCACGGCGAGGCCGGCTGGATCCTGGAGACCAACCGCGGCATGAACCGCGGCCTGCGCGCGATGAACGGCGAGATCGTCAAGACCTACCGCGTCTACGAACAGGACCTATGACCTACCGCTACGACCCGGCCGCGTTCCGTGCGGTCTTCGAGCGCCGGTTCACCTACCTGGCCGGCGTGCAGCGCAACAGCCACCGGTTCGCGTCGCGACCGGCGCTGCACGACCCGGCCTCCGGCCGGCGCTGGACCTACGCCGAGCTGTGGGCCGACGCCGGTCGCCTGGCCGCCGGGCTGGCGGCCAACGGGGTGCGCCCCGGCGACGTGGTCGTCTTCCAGCTCTACAACGGGCCCGAGTTCGCGCTGCTGTGGCTGGCGTCGATGCGCCTGGGCGCGATCGCCTCCCCGATCAACTTCCGCCTGTCGGCGGGCGAGACGGCCTACGTGCTCGACGACAGCCTGCCGGCCGCCTTCATCCACGATGCGTCGCTGAGCGCCGGCGCCGGCGACGCGCTGGCGCTGGCGACCCACGCCCCGGGGCTCGTGGCCGTCGTCGGCGAGGCCTCCTTCGACGATCTGCTGTCGGCCTCCGGCGGCGACGACGTCGCCCCGCCCGCCGACGCGACGATCTACGACGAGTCCACTCGCCTGTACACCTCCGGCACGACCGGCATGCCCAAGGGCGTCTCGCTCAACAGCCTCGTGGAGGTGCTCAGCGCGCACGACGTGATCATGCACTTCCCGCTGTCGCCCGAGGACCGCACGCTGAACATGACGCCGTGGTTCCATCGGGGCGGGCTGTACTCGGGCGGCCCCAACCCGGTGCTGTACGTCGGCGCCGAGGCGGTCTCGCTGGCCGCCTTCGACGCGGCGACCGTGCTCGACTGGGTCCAGGAGCACGGCCTGACGTTCCTGATCGGCGCACCGACGAACCTGGCGATGCTCAGCGCCGAGCAGGCCGCCCGCCCGCGCGACCTGCGCTCGCTCAACGGCATCGTCACGATGGGCGCGCCGCTGTCGCGCGAGGCCTGCCTGCGCTACCAGGAGCTGCTGACCCCGCGGATCTTCAACGGCTACGGCACCACCGAGGCCTTCTGGAACACGTTCCTGCGTCCGTTCGACCTACCCGACCACGCCGGCTCGGCGGGGCGCGCCTGCACCGACGACGACGTCGCCGTGGTGCGCATCTACGAGGACCGTCTCGCTGACCCGTCCGACCACGTGGCCAAGGACGGCAGCGAGATCGGCGAGGTCGCGGTGCGCTCGGTCAAGTCCGGCTACGCCTACGTCAACCAGCCCGACGAGCAGGCCGCCCGCTTCCAGGACGGCTGGCTGTACATCGGCGACCTGGCCACCTGGGACGAGCAGGAGTTCGTGACGATCGTCGGGCGCAAGGACGACATGATCATCAGCGGCGGCGAGAACGTGCACCCGACCCAGGTCGAGGCGGTGCTGACCGAGCTGGACGGGGTGACCGACGCGGCCGTGGTCGGCGTGCCCGACGAGCGCTGGGGCGAGCTGGTCGTGGCCTACGTGGTGCGCGCCGACGATGCGCTGGACGCCGCGGCGCTGGAGGCCCACTGTCACGGCCACCCGATGCTGGCCGCCTACAAGCGTCCGCGGGCCTACCGCTTCGTCGAGGCGCTGCCGATGACGGCAACCGGCAAGAAGGTCCACTACCAGGTACGTGCCCAGGCGGCTGAGGACGCCGCCGCAGGCCTGCTCGAGCGCCCGTGAGCGACCCGGTCATCACCGGCCTGGGGGCGGTCACGCCCCTCGGCCTGAACGCCCCGTCGACCTGGGAGGGCCTGCTGGCCGGCCGCTCCGGCGTCGTGCCGATCACGCTGTTCGACGCCTCCGACCTGCCGGTGCGCATCGCCGGCGAGGTGACCAGCTTCGACGCCGAGGCGCTGCTGGGCCCCAAGAAGGCGCGGCGCACGGCTCGCTTCTCGCAGCTGGCCATCGCGGCGGCGCGCGAGGCGGTGGCCGACGCCGAGCTCGACATCGCCCACGACCCCGGCAACGTCGGGGTGCTGGTCAACTGCGCCGTCGCCGGCGTGCCCGAGGCCGCCGAGGCGACCGAGGCGCTCGTCGCCCAGGGCCCGCGCGGCGTCAGCCCCACCTACGTGCCGATGACGATCCCCAACATGGCCGCCTGCGAGGTGGCGATGGACCTCGGCGCCCACGGCCCGGTCAACGCCAGCGCGCTGGCGTGTGCGAGCGGCAACTACGCGCTGCTGGAGGCGCGGCGGCTGATCCTGTCGGGGGAGGCCGACGTCGTGGTGGCGGGCGGCACGGACGCCGGCATCTCACGCGTGCTCTTCTCCGGCCTGGCCAACATGGGTCCGATGTCGGAGCGCAATGACGACCCCTCGGGCGCGTCGCGGCCGTTCGACGGCGAGCGCGACGGCTTCGTCTTCGGCGAGGGCGCGGTCGTCTTCGTGGTCGAGTCCGCCGAGCACGCGGCCGCGCGCGGCGCTCGCGCCTACGGGTCGGTCGCCGGCGGCGCGCTGAGCTGCGACGCCTTCCACATGAGCGCTCCCGAGCCGTCGGGCACCTATGCCGCCGCCGCGATCACCCAGGCGCTGGAGCGCACCGGCACCGCGCTGGAGGCGGTCGACTACGTGTGCGCCCACGGCACCGGCACGAGGGCCAACGACGCGACCGAGACGCGCGCGATCCGCCTGGCCTTCGGCGACGCCGCCGACCGGTTGGCGATCTCCTCGCCCAAGTCGATGACCGGGCACCTGATCGGCGCGGCGGGTGCGCTGTCGGCGATGGTCGCGCTGCTGGCGATGCGCGACGGCGCCGTGCCGCCGACGACGAACCTGCACACACCCGATCCGGAGTGCGACCTCGACTACGTGCCGCTGGTCGCGCGCGAGGTCGAGGTCCGCACCGCGCTGGTCAACGCGTTCGGCTTCGGCGGGCAGAACTGCGTGCTGGTGCTGCACGCGCCATCGATGCGCTGACGAGCGCCGGCACGTAGCGCGCCGGCAGTCAGCTTGAGAGCTTCGGGCTGCCGCGCGTGGCCGGCCGATCGTCAGCGCACGGGACGGAGCGCCACGCGGCGCTGGAAGACGCGCGTGGTCGCGCCGGGGGTCAGCGCCTGCCGCGGGTTGCCCGGCCCCAGGGTGACGGTGACGCGAACGCGCCCGCGGCGGTCCGCGCGCACCTTCCGCCCGCCGGCGCGCACGCGCGCGCGGGGCGCGAACGCACGCGCCGGCGTGACGACCGTCGCGGTGCCGCTGCCGCTGAGCGTGAACCCGCGCCGCGTCGCGTCCGACAGCTCGCTCCACTCCAGCGCCGGGCGGCGGATCGAGACGCGCCAGCCGTAGGCCGAGTAGCGCGGCTCGACGGCGCGGAACGTCGCGCGGCGCGGCGGCGCCGGCGGATGGGCGAAGGTGGCCATCAGCTCGGGCAGCGTCGCGCGCAGGTCGCGCTGCCAGTACGGCCACGTGTGCGTGCCCGCGCCGTAGTCGTCCCAGGTGTGGGAGATGCCCAGGGCGGTCAGGCGGTCATGGAAGCCGACGTTCATCTGGTGCACGACCGCCTCGACGATGTCGTTGAGCGGCGCCCCGTCGCCCGTGCGCACCACGAGGCGCAGGCCGCGCAGGTTCTCGGCCAGGTCCCACGGGTTGCGCGCCCGCCAGCGGATCTCCTGCGTCGCGCGCGGGCCGAACGGCTCGTCGCCGGTGACGGCGATGTCCAGCGGGTTGTTCGTGTCGACCGCCCCGGAGAAGGCCGCGGCGGCTACGAACGTGTCGGGATGGCGCGCGGCGTAGCTCATCGCGCCGAAGCCGCCCATCGACAGCCCGGCGACCGCGCGTCCGGCCCGCCGCGCGATGGTGCGGTAGCGGCGGTCGACGAACGGGATCAGCTGGTCGACGTGATAGCGCTCCCATTCCGGCGGCCCGCCAGCCCCGCCGTTGAACCAGTCGGCGTAGCCGCCGCCGGTTCCCGAGTCGGGCATGACGACGATCAGCGGCAGGCCGGCGGTGATCGCCTCGGCGTCGCCCTCCTCGATCCACGACGTCTCGTCGCCGAGCGCCCCGTGCAGCAGGTAGAGCACGGGATAGCGGCGCTTCGAACGGGCGTAGCCCGCGGGCATCAGCACGCGCACGCGGGTGTCGCCGGCCACCGCATCGGTGCGCAGCGTCAGCTCGGTCAGGCGGGAATCGAGCGCGCGCGAGGACACCAGCCGCAGTCCGCCGGCCCAGGCGGGCGGGGCGAGGGCGAAGCCGACGGCGGAGACGACGGCGGCGATCGGTGCGGAGGAGAGCCGCATCGAACGCCACCTTACTGAACGTCAGTTATGACTGTCCCGCCGCCTCACCGCCGCGGCTTGAAGCGCAGATAGACGGTTGTCTTCTTCGTCGTGGTGACCGAGCCGCCGTAGCCGATCTGCTCGACCGTGCGCTCGCGGCCGCGCAGGACGACCTGCGTGTCCGTTCCGTCGACCAGCTGCGCGCGCGGGATCCGGCCCTTGGCCGGGTACAGCACAGCCGAGCGGTCGCCCCACTCGCAGCCCGCGAACAGCGCGGTGTCGGTGCCCGCGTCGAAGTCGCCGGCCGCCAGGGCGACGCGGTCGCCGGCGACCGACGGCGGGCTGAAGCCGAAGCCGGTCGAGCTCGTCGCGGCGTCGCAGTTGCCGCCGATCGGGACCGGATCGATCAGCCACTGCTCGCGGACGCAGTCGTAGCTCTCGGTCGCGCCGTCCATCGTGTTGTGGTAGCTGGCATCGACGCGCAGGGGGAAGCGATTGCGCGAGCTGAGCACGACGAGCGACCCGTCGCCGGCCACGCGGACGCGGATCGGGTGCTCGGTGTGGAAGCGCCCCACCGTGTGCTCGGTGGTGTCGCCGCGCTTGCCGTCGTAGCAGGTGGGCTGCGGCGGGGCCTGCTCGATCGTGTGGCGCTCGTAGCGCTGCACGCCGTAGGCCGAGACGTTGAACACGTGGTCGGAGGCGGCCGCGGTCGCGGGGATCGCGGCGGCCACCACCACGGGGAGGAGAAGGACGATCGGTCGCATGGCCGCCACGATCCCGTGGCGCTCTTGCCGCGCGATTGCCGCCGCTCGGCGCGCACCGCGGCAAGCCGCCGGCAAGCGGCGAACTCAGACGCCGACGAGCAGCCGGTCGGCCAGCGCGCGCAGATCGGCCTCCAGATGGCCGCACAGCACGTCGCGCAGCAGCGCGCGCAGATGGCCCAGCAGCTCCTCGATGAGCGCGTCGACCTCGCCCGACCGCGGCGCCGTCCCGGCGATGATCGCTCGCTCCAGCGTGACGCACTGCGCCACGCGCTCGGTCAGCGCGGCACGCTCCTCGGGCAGCGCGCACAACGCCGCCACCCGGCCCGGCAGCCGCCCGCTCGCCGGCCCCTCGGGCTCCAGCAGCGCGCGCAGCGCCAGCAGCACGTCCGACAGCGCATCGGCGGGCGCGGTGCGCTCGCAGGCCATGCCGAAGCGCGACAGCGCCCACGCCAGCTCGCCCGAGCGCGGCGTGCGCCGCGCGACGAGGCTGCAGAAGGCGCGCAGCTCGTCCTCCTCCTCGGCCTCGATCAGCGTCAGCCCCTGAGCGACACCGCCGGTGCCCAGCGTCGCGGCCCGCCACGTGCCGTCGTCGACGCGCGTCCAGGCCACCGGACCGAGCGCGATGCCGCCCTCGTCGTACAGGCGCAGGGCGACGATCAGCCGCCGGAAGGCGCGGCCGGCCTGCGCGAATGGGTCGGGACCGCCGTCCTCCACCTCGGCACGGAAGGCGGCGACCACGTCGGCCTCGTTGAGCACCTCGTTGGGGGCGCCCGGGAAGGTCGCGGTGCGCGTCAGCGTGAGCCCCTCCCCGAGGACGATCTCGTCGGAGGCGATGTCCAGGCCGTGGACGGGGACGATCGCCGCGGCGTGCGTGCGCCCGGCGAAGATCGCCTCCTCGAGCTGGCCATAGGCGCGCTCGAAGCGCTGCGCGTCGAAGTCGAAGGTCGTCTGCTCGGCGAACACGCGCTGCAGGAACAGCTCCAGCACCGCGCGCGAGCGGGCACCCTGGTCGGGCGGAACGCGCTCGCCGGCCGCCTTCAGGTAGCGGCCGAGCCCCTCGTGCTGGGCCAGCGCGCGCAGCGCCGGCTGGTGACCGTCCAGGCGCAGCAGCGAGGACTGGCGCTCGCGCAGGAACTCGTCGACCAGCGGGCGGTAGCAGTACAGCGCGGTGCGGCGCGCACCGCGCTCCTCGACCAGCTCGAAGGGCACCTCCGCACCGTCGGCGGTGTCGGCCGACAGCGTCCAGGCGACCTCCTCGACGTAGCGGCGCAGCGCGGCGTGCAGCGTGTGAGAACGCACGCGCTCACGTTCGCCGCCGCCGGCGGCGTTCCTGCCGCCTGCGTCAGACGGAGGCCAGCGCGCCGGACGGGGGCGTGTCGGCCTCGGACGGCGTGCAGTCGTCCTCGGAGCCCAGCCACTGCAGGCCGTAGCGGCGCATGTCGTCGATGATCGGCAGCAGGTCGCGGCCCTTGGCCGTCAGCTGGTACTCGACCCGCGGCGGAACCTCGGGAAAGGTCTGGCGCTCGACGATGCCCTCCTCCTCCAGCGCCCGCAGGCGCAGCGACAGCGTGCGCGGCGAGATCCCCTGCAACGAGCGCTCGAGCTCGCAGAAGCGGCAGTGGCCCTCGGCCAGGTCACGCACGAGCAGGATCGTCCACTTGCCGGAGATGACCGCGGCCGTGCGGCTGACGGGGCAGGAGTCCATCACGCCAATACTTTACCAACTGAAGCTGGGCCGCTCCGGCGGCGACTCAGCCGTCGGCCGGCGCGACGAGCGGCGCGCCGACCCACGCGCCGCGCGCCAGGACGCCCGCCAGCGCGAGGTCGCCGGGCTCGAGGATCACCAGGTCGGCATCCAGCCCGACGGCGATCGCGCCCTTGCGGTCGTCGACGCCCAGCAGGCGGGCCGGCGTCGTGGCCGCCATCGTGGCGGCATCGGCAACGGGCACGCGGGCGAAGGCGACCGCGTTGCGCAGCGCCTGGTCCATCGTCAGGGTGGAGCCGGCGATCGTGTCGGTGCCGGGCAGCGTCGCGCGGCCGTCGCGCACCGAGACCCGCCGATCGCCGAGGCGATAGTCGCCGTCGTCCAGGCCGGCCGCCTCGATCGCGTCGGTGACCAGCAGCGTCGCCTGCGCGCTCTTGCGCCCGACCAGCAGCCGCACCGCCACCGGGTCGACGTGCACGCCGTCGCAGATCACCTCGCAGGCCAGCTCGTTCACGTCGAGCGCCGCGCCGACCACGCCCGGCTCACGATGATGCAGCGGGCGCATCGCGTTGAAGACGTGGGTGACCGAGCGCGCCCCCGCCGCCACGGCGTCGCGCGCCTGCGCGTAGGTGGCGTCGGTGTGGCCGAGCGACACGCGCACCTGGGCGGCCGTCGCCCGCTCGATGACCTCCAGCGCACCGGGCAGCTCCGGCGCCACCGACAGCAGCCGCACCGACCCGCCCGACAGCAGCCGCATGAGCAGGCCGACGTCCGGCGCGGCGAACGCCTCGCGCTCCATCGCCCCCGGCCACGCGGGGCTGAGGAACGGACCCTCGAGGTGCGCTCCGAGGATCTCCGCCTCGCCGGGACCGCGCGCGCCGCGCGCGCCGCGTCGATCGCCCCGAGCGCGGCGATCAGGTCCGCCTCGGGCGCGGCGACCGTCGTGGCCAGCAGCGCCGTCGTCCCGTGGGTGGCGTGGAAGGCGGCCACGCGGCGGACCTCGTCGGGATCGCGCGTGTTGCACTGCGCGCCGCCCCCGCCGTGCACGTGGACGTCGACGAAGCCGGGCAGCACCCAGCGCCCACCCAGCTCGACGACCTCCCCGGCCGGCGCGACCGCCGGGCCGACCGCGGTGATGATTCCGTCGGCGATCCCCACGTCGCCGTCGAGCACGCCGCCCGGCGTCACCACGCGCCCGTCGCACAAGGTCAGCGCGCTCATGTCGCCGTGACCTTGTTCAGGCCGGCCGGCGCGTCGGGGTCGCGTCCGAGCGCGAGCGCGAGCTCGCGCGCGAGCTGCTGGGCGCGCACCACGGCGACGATCGGCAGCAGCGCCTCGGGCAGCGCGGGCAGCGGCAGGTCAGCGTCGTCGCCGGCCGCGATCGTCCACACCCGGGCGCCGCGGCCGCGCAGGTCGTCGATCAGGTCGGCCACGTCGGCGTGGGCCGGCCCGGGCGCGTCGAGCACGAGCACCGGGAAGCCGGCGCCCACGACGGCGATCGGCCCGTGGCGCAGGTCGGCGGCCGAGCGCCCCTCGGCGGAGATCGCGGAGGTCTCCTGCAGCTTGAGCGCGGCCTCCAGCGCGGCGCCGTACAGCAGCCCGCGGGCGCTGACCACCAGGCGCTCCTCGCCGGCCAGCTGCGCGGCGACCGCCCGCGCCGGCGCCGGATCGTCGAGCACGGCGGCCACCGCGGACGGCAGCGCGCCCAGGTCGGCGTCGGCGAACGGGACCGGGCCGAGCCCGCGGGCGAGCAGCGCGAAGGCCAGCAGCTGGGCGGTGACGGTCTTCGTCGCCGGCACCGCCCGCTCCTCGCCGGCCCCCAGCGGCACGAGCAGGTCGGCGGCCGCGGCCAGCTCGCTGTCGGCGTCGTTGGTGATCGCCGCCCCGCAGGCCCCCTGCTCGCGCAGGGCGCTCAGCGTGCGCACGATCTCCGGCGTGCGCCCGGACTGGCTGACGGCGATGACCAGCTGCCCGCCGTAGTCGACCCGCGCCCGGTAGAGCAGGTGCAGCGACGGCGCCACCAGCGACACCGGCCGCCCGCTGGCCAGCTCCAGCAGGTAGCGGCCGTAGACCGACGCGTGGTCGGAGCTGCCGCGGGCGACGATCGCGCTGCCGGCCAGCGGACGCGGCGCGCCGGCGCGCGCCGCGCCGGCGACGGCGTCGGCCCGCCCCGCGAGTGCCTCCAGCACCGCGGGCTGCTGGGCCATCTCGTCCGCCATCCGGCCGCCTGCGATCACTGCCGTCCCGCGTCCGCGCTCGCCGGGCTGTCGTCGATCGTGCCCATCCAGCCGGCTGCCGCCGTGTCGCCGAGATCGCCCCGCGGGCGCGAGGCACCAGCGACCCGCCGACCCATGATCAGCACGTCGCCGCTGCGGGTCACGGCCGGCAACCGGCCCCACAGCGCGAAGCCATGCGCTGCGCAGATGGCGATCGGCGCCGCGTTCTCGGCCAGGATGAAGCTGAGGAGCGTCTCGATGCGCAGCGCCGGCGCCCGATCGATGCAGTGCTCCAGCAGTGCCGTTCCCAGCCCCATGTGGCGCCGGCGGCGGTCGACGTAGGCGCCGATCTGGGCGGTCGCCTCGGCATCGACCCGCCCGTAGAAGTCGTCGACCGCCAGCCAGCCGGCGACCTCGCCGTCGTGCTCGGCCACCCACAGCGGCCGCCGCCCCGGGTCACGCTCGTGAAACCAGTTGCGCCGCTGGTCGAGCGCGACCGCGAACGGGCTCGTCTGGTTGTAGATCGCCACCACGCGCTCCAGGTCCCCGGGCGCGCGTGGCGAATCGACATGCCGCTACGCGACGTCGCGCAGCTTCTGCGCCTCGGCCAGCGTCTGCAGCTTCTTCAGCGACTGGTTCTCGATCTGGCGGATGCGCTCGCGCGTGACGTTGAACGTGCGCCCGACCTCGTCGAGCGTGCGGGGATGCTCGCCGCCGAGCCCGTAGCGCAGCTCGAGCACGCGGCGCTCGCGGTAGGAGAGGTTCTCCAGCGCCTCGCGCAGCGCCTCCTTGGTGAGGATCTCGGCCGCGCGCTCGTACGGCGACTCGGCCCGCTCGTCGGCGATGAACTGGCCGAACTCGGACTCCTCCTCGTCGCCGACCGGCTTCTCGAGCGAGACCGGCGCCTGCGCGGAGCGCTTGATCGAGTCGACCTCCTCGGGCTCGATGCCGGTGACGTCGGCGATCTCCTCCGGCGTGGGCTCGCGGCCCAGCTCGGTGACGAGCTTGCGCTCGGCGCGGCCGATCTTGTTCAGCTTCTCGACGACGTGGACCGGGATCCGGATCGTGCGCGCCTTGTCGGCGAGCGCGCGAGCGATCGCCTGGCGGATCCACCAGGTCGCGTAGGTCGAGAACTTGAAGCCCTTGCGGTAGTCGAACTTCTCGGCCGCGCGCGACCAGGCCGAGCGTCCCCTCCTGGATCAGGTCGAGGAAGGGCAGGCCCTGGTTGCGGTAGTTCTTGGCGATCGAGACGACGAGCCGCAGGTTGGACTCGACCATCTTCTGCTTGGCGTCGAGGTCGCCGCGCTCGATCCGCTTGGCCAGGTCGACCTCCTCCTGCGCGGTCAGCAGGCGGACCTTGCCGATGTCCTTGAGGAACAGCTGCAGGCGAGTCGGTCGTCATGTCCGGCTTCAGGTCGATCGTCGCCTTCTTGCGCCGCCCGCCGCGCTTGTCGGGCGCGCGCTCGACCTCGTCGGCGGCGGTCGCGGCCGGGTCGACGTCCTCGACGAGCTCGATCTCCGAGCGCTCGAGGAAGCCGTGTGAGCTCCTCGATGTCGGCCTCGTCGACGTCGAGCTCGGAGACCGCGTGCGCGATCTCGGCGTAGCGTCAGCACGCCCACCTGCTGACCCTTTGCCAGCAGTTCCTTGACCTCTTCGAGTTCCTGAAGCTCTGCGACTGACATCAAGTTCCGTTTCCGTCGTGCCGGGCGGACATCACCGGCGTTCGTCGATGAGGCGGGCCCGAGGGTATCGCCTCGAGATATGGAGTCAATCGCCTCGTTCCCGTGCGGTTTCCCGGGCTCGACGGCCGGGTGAGCTTGGTGCCTGGCGGGCGGGCGTGAGACCCATGCTAGTGCCCTTCTGGACGGCGCCCGCAGGCATGCGCGAGAATGCGCAGAGCATGGCCGCCGAAGACGACACCGACGACGTCCTCTCCCGTCTGCCCAAGACGCGCCCGGCCCGTCGCAGCGCGCACCGCGCCGCGACGCCGACGAGCGCGCCACCGGCCAGGCCCGCCTCCAAGACCAAGCCCAAGAGCGCGGCCAGGCCGACGGCCAGGCCGGCGCCCAAGACCAGGCCGAAGGCGACCGCGAAGAAGCCGGGCACGACCAGGCCGAAAGCGGCGACGCAGGCCGCCACGCCCCAGCCGCCGGCCGAGCCGACGCCGACCAGCGCGCGCGGCCCGATCGAGCCGCCCAGCGGCAGCGAGATCCTGCAGACCGCCGTCCAGGCCGCCGGCGATATCGCCCATGTCGGCCTGCTGATCGGCCGCGAGGCGCTCAAGGCGGCCCGCTCGCGCCTTCCCGGCGGCCGCTAGACGGCAGCGAGCCCACCGTCCGACGCCGGACGGCGCGTCGAGTTATGCTCCCTGTCACTGCCGAACGCTGGCGCCATCCGATGACGCTGGCGGCGGGGGAACCACTGCGGACCATGTCCGCCGGGGCGAATCGGCTCAATCGTGAGCCGTAGCGGCGCTCTCCGCGTTGCAAGCCCGTCAGCTCACCCCGTAGGCGACCGACACCATGCTTCATCGTCCCGCCGCCATCGCCGCCGCGATCGCCGTCACCGCGTTGACGGCCGGCTCCGCCGCGCTCGCCCAGTCCCCCGCTCCGACCGGCGGCGCGGCCTTCGGCGACGGCGGCGGGCTGAACGTCAGCGAGGGCGCGCTGGTGCACAGGGTGGCGCGCATCCGCGGCCAGCTGCCGTCGGCGGCCGATGCGCCCGTGCGCATCGAGCGCCAGGATCCCGACAGCGGCGACTGGGAGACCGTCGCCCACGGCGAGGCCGACGGCGACGGCAGCTTCACCGTCCGCTGGCGCCCCGACAAGCCCGGCCGCTTCGCACTGCGGGCCGTGCCCGACACCTCTGGGGCGACCGCGGCCGCCTCCACGGCCGCCGAGACCGGCACCGCCACGATCTACAAGCGCACGCGCGCCACCTGGTACGGCCTGTTCGGCCACCGCACGGCGTGTGGCGTGAGGCTCACGCGATCGACGATGGGCGTGGCCCACAAGACGCTGCCCTGCGGCACGAAGATCGCCGTCTACCTGGACGGCCACACGATCGAGGTGCCGGTGATCGACCGTGGTCCCTACGCCAAGGGTGTCGCCCTCGACCTCACCTGGGCCGCCGCCCAGGCGATCGGCATGGAGGGCACCGACCACGTCGGTTGGACGCCGCTCGACGATCGGTCCGCCGGGACCGCCGGCAACGGCTCCTCCGGCGCGGGCGCCTCGAGCGGCGGCGGCAGCGCGGCCGCGCGATAGCCGCTAGCGCACGCCGCCGGCCCGCGCTCGGTACAGCGCCTCCTCGGCGCGGTCGACAAGGCTCTCGGCGTCCAGGGCGTCGGACGGGAAGACGGCGCAGCCGCTGGAGACCGTCAGCGGCGCTCCGCGGTGAGCGGCCGCGCGCTCGACGGCGACCGCGATGCGCAGCGCCAGCGCGCGTGCCCCGGCCGGACCGGTGCCCGGCAGGGTGATCCACACGCGCCCCGGGCCGTCGCGACGCGCCCCGTCGCCCTGGCGCAGCAGCCCCTCCAGCGCCCGCTCGGCCGCCTGCGCGGCGGCGAGCCCATCGTCGCCGGCGGCGATCAGCCGCTCGATCCCGTCGACCTCGACCAGCAGCACAGCCAGCGTGCGGTGATCGACCAGGTGGTCGGCGACGCGTTGCGCGATGTGCTCCTGCGCGCTGCCGTCGTGGACGCGCGGGCGCAGGTCGCGCACGTGCAGCTCCTCGCCCGCCACCTCGCCGGTCGCCGCCTGCTGGACGCTGCGCGCCGCATCGCCCGGATCCCAGCGCGGCGGATCAGGCACCACGTGCAGCGGCTCGTGCGCCGCCGGCTCAGGCTCGGGCGCCACCGGCGGCTGGGGCTCCGGCTCCGGGCGCGCCTCGGGCCCCGCGCGCAGGGCGGCGGCCGCCACGACGGCGGCGACGGCCGCCAGGCGCTCGGCCAGCTCGGCGACCAGCGCGGGCTGCGGGCGGCGCAGCTCGGCCAGCGCCGCTGCCCACAGCACGCCGCGCAGCACCTCCACCGCCTCGACCGCCTCGGCCGGCTGCCGTGCGCCGGCCAGCGCACCGGCGCGGCCGGCCAGCGGCGCGAGGTCACCCTCGCGCAGGCGCTCCAGCTCCACGTCGCTGGCCAGCGCGCGGGCCATCGCCGTGCACAGCGCGGGCGCCTCGCGTGCCAGCTCGGCCACCGGCAGGGCGGGCGCCTGCGCCAGCGGCGCCCGCGCCAGCAGCGCCACCAGCCACTCGCGCGCGAGCGCCTCGGGCTCGGCGGTCAGGGCGGCGACGGGCGCGTCGGCGACGGGACGGGCGGTCACGCCCGCTTCCTACCAGCGCGCCCGGACCGATCGGAGCCCGATCCGTAAGCTGCGGCGCGTGCCTCAGCTGCTGTCGATCGCCCAGGCGCGCGAGCTCGTGCGCGACACCGTCGGCCCTCTGCCCGCCGAGCGCGTCGCGCTCGAGGAGGCGCTGGGCCGCGTCCTGGCCGAGGACGTGATCGCCGCGCACGACGTCGCGCCATTCGCCAGCTCGGCCATGGACGGCTACGCGGTCAAGGCCGGGCCGACCGGCCGCTCGCTGCCCATCGTCGGGGAGTCGCGCGCCGGCCATCCCGCTCCGCGCGCGCTGGGCGACGGCGAGGCGATGCGCATCTCCACCGGGGCGCTGCTGCCCGACGGCGCCGAGGCGGTCCTGCAGGTCGAGCTCGTCGACGTCGACGGCGACCGGGTCATCCTGCGTGACGAGGTCGCCCCCGGACGCAACGTCCGGGCCGCCGGAGAGGACCTGCGCGCCGGCGCTGAGGTGCTCGCGACCGGCACGCGCCTCGGCCCCGCCGAGCTGGGCATCGCCGTCGAGGCCGGCCGCGGCGATCTGGCCGTGGCGGCCAGCCCGCGCGTCGCCGTCGTGGCCACCGGCGACGAGCTGGCCGACCCGGGCGCCCCCCTCGACCCCGGGCGGATCCACAACTCCAACGCGGTGACGCTGGCCGCGCTGGCCATGCAGGCCGGTGCGCGCGTGTTCACGGTGACCGGCGCCGAGGACACCCAGGCCGACACCGAGGAGGCGCTGACGCTGGCCCTGGAGGAGGCCGACGTGGTGCTCATCTCCGGCGGGGTCTCGGTCGGCCCCCACGACCACGTCAAGCCGGCGCTGGAGGCGCTCGGCGTGCGCCAGGTGTTCTGGCGCGTCGCGCTGCGGCCGGGCAAGCCGACCTGGTTCGGCGAGCGCGACGGGCGCCTCGTCTTCGGCCTGCCCGGCAACCCGGTCTCCTCGATGGTCACCTTCCTGCTGTTCGCGCGCCCCGCGCTGCACGCCCTCCAGGGCGCCCCGTTCGCCCAGCCCGCGCGCCACGCCGTCCTGACCGAGCCGATCGAGCGCCAGCCCGACCGCGACGAGGCGGTGCGGGTGTCGCTGGCGACCGCGCCCGACGGGCGCCTGCAGGCCACGCCGACCGGGCCGCAGGGCTCGCACATCCTCAGCTCGATGGTCGGCGCCGACGGCCTGGCCATCATCGAGGCGGGCGCGGGCGGCGTGGACGCCGGCACGGTCGTGCCGGTCGAGCCGATCTGAGGCTCAGTCCAGGTAGCTGACGATGCGGTTGGTCAGCGTCGTCAGCGCCGGGCCGACCGACTGCATGGCCAGCGGGCGCTGGGCCAGCAGCGCGAGCAGGCGCTCGCCCTCGGCGCGATCCTGGCGGCCGACCAGCCGCGCGGCGGTGACGGCGGCGCGGCGGGTCACCTCCGGGTCGATCGTCCAGATCGCCTCGAAGCGCCGCTCGCGGTCGGCCGGCCCGCCGCGCTCCATTCCCCGCTCGGGCTCCCAGGCCAGCAGGCACGCCGCGTAGCCGGGCGCGTCGACGATCACCACCCACTCATTGCCCAGCGCGTCCTCGGGGGCGATCGGCACGTGCGTCACCCCGCCCTCGCTGGCCACGTGCGGGAAGTCGGCGAACACGCACACGGCGTCGGCCAGGCGCGCCATCGCCCGGTAGCGCGGCTCGACCTGGCGGTAGAAGCGCTCCTGCTGGAAGGCGCCGAAGGCGACCGGCGCGGCGGCGTGCGAGATCGCCTCGTCCTCGATCGCGCGCGACAGCTCGATCAGCGTGCGCTTGTGCAGCAGGCGCGACTGCTGGCGATCGGCCAGCGCCGCGTAGATCGACGGCCGGTCGGTGCTCAGCCCCGCCCGGCGCGCCTGCTCGATGGCCGCCGGGATCGACAGGCCGCGCTCGCGCAGCTCGGCCACACGCCGCAGCGTGGCCACCACCTCCTCGGGGTAGCGGCGGTAGCCGCTGGGGGTGCGCTCGGGCTCGGGGTAGCCGTAGCGCTGCTCCCACATGCGCAGCGTGCCGGCGGCGATGCCGGTCTGCTCGGCGACGTCTGAGATGGCCAGGGAGGTCATGGGGCTGATCCGACTACGGGCGAGGCGGGCGGACGGCTCATCTCGCGCCGCGGCAGGACCGTAATACGACACGTGGACGTTCTCCTGACCGGCGCCACCGGCTCCATCGGCGGTCGCCTCCTGCCCAGGCTGCTCGACGACGGCCATGCCGTCCGCTGCCTCGTGCGCGACCCCGACCGCCAGACGCTGACCGGCGATGCCGACACGGCGAGGTCCAGCTCGGCGGCGCCGAGGTGCTCAGCTACCGGCGGATGATGGACCGCCTGGCGGCCGCCACCGGACGGCGCGCGCCGCTGATCGCGCCCACGCCGTTCCCGTCACCCGGGCTGTCGTCGTACTGGGTCTCGGCGGTCAGCGGCCAGTCGCTGGGGCTCGTGCGTCCGCTGGTGGCGGGGCTGTCGGCCGAGATGATCGTGCCACGCCACCGCCCGCCGGGCTCGACGACGCGCCCCTCGGCCTCGACGACGCGGTCCGCGCGGCGGTCACGTAGCCTGACGGCGATGAAGCGCCTTGCCATCGCCGGCGGCGTGCTCGTGGCCGTCTTCGTCGCGTTGTTCGCCAACGCCCGGCGCCTGCTCAACACGCGCGGCGCGGTGGCGCGCACGACGATCGACTCGCCCGAGGAGCACACGACCACCGACGCCGACGGCGCCGTGCGCTCGGTGCAGTCGGCTGACATCACCCTGCCCGAGGAGGAGATGGTCGAGGTCTGGACGGCACACAACCTCGAGCGCCTGGCCCGCACCTACTGGCGATTCCTGACGCGCATCTCGCTCGGCGTGATCCGGGTGCGCTATCGCGACGACGGGCGCGACGTGTGCCTGTTCGGCTGGCCGCTGCTGTCGCTGCTGACCTTCCAGGCACCGGAGTACGACTTCGAGACCGACCACGGCCTCGTGCGCTGGCGCATCGAGAAGGGCCTGCTGGTGTCCAGCCGCGGCCGCGGCGGCGACGGCTACCTGGAGATCGAGGTGCAGCGCTGCGATCCCGACCGGCTGCACGTCGAGGTGGTGGTGGCCAACTTCTACCCGGCGATCGCCTCCCGCCTGGGCCGCTGGATCTACGAGAACACACAGTCGCGCATCCACGTGATCGTCACGCACGGGTTCCTGCGCTCGCTGGCCAAGCTCGACCTGGCCGAGTCGCGCGTGGGGCGCTACCCGGCCGAGGAGCTGGTCTCCTCAGCCGAAGCGCACGCCGGCCATGGCCCGCAGCTTGCTGCGGTCGTGGGTCGCGTGCACGCGCCGCACGGTGCCCGAGCGCGAGCGCATGACCAGCGACTCGGTCGTCGCCTGGTTGGCCCCGAAGCGCACACCCTGCAGCACGTCGCCGTCGGTGACGCCGGTGGCCGAGAAGAAGCAGTCCTCCGAGCGGACGAGATCGTCGACGGTCAGCTGGCTCTCGAGGTCGTAGCCACCGTCCAGCGCCGCCTGGCGCTCCTCGTCGTTGCGCGGCCACAGGCGCCCGAGCAGCTGGCCGCCGGTGCACTTGAGCGCGGCGGCGGAGATGACGCCCTCGGGCGTGCCGCCCACCCCCCACAGCAGATCGACCGGCGAGCGGTCGCTGACGGCCAGCAGTGCGGCCGAGACGTCGCCGTCGGAGATCAGGCGCACGCGCGCCCCGGCCTCGCGGATCGCGGCGATGCCCTCCTCGTGGCGGGGACGGTCGAGCACGACGACGATGACGTCGCCGACGGCCTTGCGGCGCTTGCGCGCGACCGCCGCGATGACCTCGCCGATCGGCCGGTCGAGGTCGAGCAGACCGGCGATGTCGTCGCCGCCGGCGAGCTTCTCCATGTACACGATCGGGCCCGGGTCGAACATCGAGCCGCGGTCGGCCAGCGCGATCACGCTGAGCGCGCTGGGCATGCCCTTGGCCGTCAGCGTCGTGCCCTCGAGCGGATCGACGGCGATGTCGACCGCGGGCGGCTCGCCGTTGCCGATCTGCTCGCCGTTGAAGAGCATCGGCGCCTCGTCCTTCTCGCCTTCGCCGATGACCACGAGGCCGTCCATGTTCACGGTGGTGAGCATGTGGCGCATGGCGTCCACGGCGGCCTGATCGGCCGCCTCCTTGTCGCCGCGCCCGACCAGCCGCGAGGCGGCCAGCGCGCCGGCCTCGGTGACGCGGACGAGCTCCAGCGCGAGGTTGCGATCGGGATGCTGGGTGGATTCGGTCATGGAGCGCCGGACCCTATCGACCATGACGGGTTCGTGAGCGTGGGCGGCCACGCGGGCGGGCCCGCGCCGGCCGGCATCGCGTGCGCGTCCCCGGCGTCACTCCTCCAGCGGACGGATGACCGGCCGCACCGAGGCGGCGATCTCGATCAGGCGAGCGGCGGGCCACGGGCCCTGCGCGGTCAGGCGCAGGTGCAGCCCATGGGCCTGCCAGCCAAGCTCGATCGCCGGGCGCAGCGACGGCTGCGCCTCGATCAGCTCGGCCTCCCGCCAGCGGCCGCTCGCGGCGCCGACGGTCACCTCGCGCCCCGGGTCGGCCGAGGGCCAGTCGCGCCCGGGCGGCGCGCCGAGGCCCACGTAGAGGGCCAGGCGCCCGGGCGCGCCCGCACGCGAGTCGTCGAGGTTCCACTCGACCTCGACGCCCTCCGGCCCCGCGGCGTGCACCTCGGTCCAGCGGGCCAGCGGCAGCGCCACCGTGGGCAGCGGCACGGGACGCCCGAGGTGGGCGTCGGCCGCGGCCAGGCCCTCCAGCGGCGCGCCGGCGGCGCTCATGCCAGCGGCTCGCCCTCGAGGATCGCGCGCAGCTCGCGCGCGACCGGCCGCAGGGCGGCGGCGTCGCCGTCCCCGGCGGCCAGGGCGTGCTCGAGCTCGCGGGCCAGCGTGCTGGCCCGCGGGAACCCGAACGTCCCCGCCGAGCCGGCCAGCATGTGGGCCTGCCGGCGCCCCTCCTCACGCGCCTCGGCGCCCGCTCCGTCGGCCAGCGCGGCGTCGATCGCGTCCACGCGGCCGAGCACGTCGCCGCGACGGCGCTCCCAGACGCGGCGCAGGATGGCGTCGGTGTCGTCGCTCATGGCCCCCATCCGAAGGCGGCGCGCACCGCGCCGGACAGCTCGGGCAGCTGAAACGGCTTGGCGATCACCGCCTGGGCGCCGGCGGACAGCAGGCTCGCCCGCACCGCCTGATCGTCGGCGGAAGCGGTCAGGAAGGCGACGGGCACCGCCGCGGTGCGCGAATCGGCACGCAGGCGGCGCAGCGTCTCCATCCCGTCGATGCCGGGCAGCTCGACGTCGAGCAGGATCGCGTCGGGCGGCTGGGCGACCGCCGCCGCCAGCCCGGCCTCGCCGTCCTCGGCCGCGGCGACCGCCCAGCCGGCGAGCTCGAGCGCGACCACCGCCGCCTCGCGCACGAGCGGGCTGTCGTCGATCACCAGGACGCGGGTCATGGCAGCGAGCGTTCCAGCCGGTCCAGGCGCGCGCGGCAGTCGGCCACCAGCTCGTCGTCGAGCGTGCCGGCCGACCGCGCGATGCGCAGCGCCGTCCACAGCGCCCGGCGCTCGGCTGCAGGGTCGCCCTGCGCGGCGTAGGCCAGCGCCAGCTCCAGCGCCGCGATCGCGCGATCGGGTGCCAGGTAGAGGGCGCGCCGCAGCCAGTGGACGGCGTCGGCGTCGGCGCCGCGCGCGCGGGCGGCGCGGCCCAGCAGCAGCGCGACGTCGGCATCGAGCTCGGGATCGGGCGCGCCGGAGGCGGCGGGCACGGCGGAGGCGGCGGGCCGGCGGAGGCGGCGGGCGCGGCGGAGGCGGCGGGCGCGGCGGCCGTCCGGTGCGGGCGCGGACGCGGCGGATCGACCGCGGATGCGGCGGCGACGCAGGCGGCCGCGGTCATCGTCACCGCGCCGCCGCTGAGGCGGTCGGCGGCCCCCAGCACCAGGCGGCCGGAGGCGGCCAGCGCACGCTCCAGGCCGGCCACGGTTCGCGTCACGTCGGCCTCGTCGAAGTAGATCAGCACGTTGCGACAGGTGATCACGTCGAACGGCGCCTCGCCAGGCGGGGGGATCGGATCGCAGATCAGGTTGTGGCGCAGGAAGCGCACCGGGGCCCGCACCTCGTCGCGCACGCGCAGCGCGTCGCCGTCGTCCTGCAGCCACCGGGCGCGCAGGTGGGCGGGCAGCGAGGCGGTCGCTCGCTGGCGGTAGCGCCCGGCCCGCGCCCGTTCCAGCGCGGTCGCCGACAGGTCGGTGGCGAGGATGTCCACCGGCGGACCGACCGTGCCGAAGGCCTCCAGCGCGAGGATCGCCAGCGAGTAGGCCTCGTCGCCCGTGGCGCACGCGGTGCACCACACGCGCACCCGCTCCTGGCCGCGCTCGCGCGCGGCGCGGTGCAGCGCGCGCCAGTCCAGCGCCTCCAACTCGTCCGCGTTACGCAGGAAGAACGTCTCCTTGACGGCGACCTCGTCGACCAGCCCCGCCAGCAGCGCGTGACCGTCCTGCGGATCGTCCAGCCGCCGCAGCAGCTCGGCCGGCGCGCCGAGGTCCAGCCGGGCGACGGCCGACGCCAGCGCGCTGCGGCGCGCCCCATCCAGCACGATTCCGCTGTTCTCTCGGATGCGACGGGCGATCAGGTCCAGCGCGGTCATCGCGCCGCCCCCGCACGGGCATGCAGGCCGGCGATCGCCGGGCCGATGTCGTCCAGGCCCAGACGCAGCTGGGCCCCGGCCGCCGCGGCGGCACGCGGCATCCCGGCGACCGCGCAGCTGGCCGCGTCCTGGGCGATGACGAGCGCCCCGCGCCCGACCAGCGCCGCGACGCCCCGGGCGCCGTCCTCGCCCATCCCCGTGAGCACCACGGCCGCCGCCGCGGGCCCCAGCGCCTGCGCCATCGACAGCAGCAGCGCGTCGGCTGACGGGCGATGCGGCCCGCCGCGGTCACGGCGGTCGAGGCGCATCGTGAGGCTCGACTCGATCGTCAGATGGTGCTCGTCGGGAGCGATCCACACCCCTGGACGGGCAGCGACGCCGTCGGCGGCCAGGCGCACCGGCGCGGCGACCGTCGTGTCCAGCCAGCGTGCGAGTCCCTCCGTGAAGCCCGACGTCATGTGCTGCACGACCAGCACCGGCACCTCGGGCCGCGCCGGCAGCGCTCCCAGCACGCAGCGCAGGGCCGACGGTCCCCCGGTCGAGGCGGCGATCCCGATGGCCCGCACGCCGCGCGCCGCCGGGGCGCGCAGCGGCCCCTCGCCCGTGGCGGTCGGTCCAGCCGCACGCCGGACCGGCGCCGGCGCCGACACGCGCAGGCGGCTGAGGCGCCGCAGGCGGCGGCGCACGGCGGCGGCCGTCGCGCCGGCCACGTCGGTGAGCGCCACCTCGCCCTTGTGCAGCACGTCCACGGCCCCGGCGGCCAGCGCCTCGGCCACCCGCTCGTCGGCGTGAGACGAGAGCACGACGACCGGCAGCGGCCGCCTGGCCATGATCCGCCGGATCGCCTCGACCCCGTCGATCCCGGGCAGCTCGAGGTCCATCGTGATCAGGTCGGCGCGCAGCGACGCAAGCGCGGACAGCAGCTCCTCGGCGGTCCCGTAGGAGCCGGTGACCTCGATGTCGCCCTCAGCCTGCAGCAGCTTGGCCAAGGCGTGCGCGTAGGTGGGCGAGTCGTCGCAGACGGCAACATGGATCATGGCCGCACCACCAGCCGCTCGACGAGCTCCAGCAGCGCGCGCTGGTCGAACTGGGCCTTGTCGACGTAGGCATCGGCCCCCGCCTCGGCGCCGCGACGACGGTCCTCGTCGCTGCCGCGCGAGGAGACGATCACCACCGGGAGCGTGGCCCAGCGCGCGTCGTCACGCAGCGCCGACAGCAGCGCGAAGCCGTCCATCACCGGCATCTCGATGTCGGTGAGCACGAGGCGCACGCCGGGCTCCTGCTGCAGCTGCTCGAGCGCCTCACGTCCGTCACGTGCGGTCAGCACCGTGTAGCCGGCCCGGGCCAGGATCGTCCGCTGCAGCTCGCGGACGGTGAACTGGTCGTCGACGACCAGCACCGCCGCCGGCGCCTGAGCGGCGGCGGGCCGCGGCGCGGCCGGCCCGTCCAGGCGCGGGGCCTCGACGTGGGGCGCCCGGCGCACGATGTGGCGCCCGTCGGCGATCAGCGCGATCGAGCCATCGTCCAGGAACGTCGCGCCGACGTAGCCGCGCACGCGCGCCAGCAGCGGGCCCAGCGGCTTGACGACGCCCTCGCGCTCGCCGAGCAGCGCGTCGACGCGGATGGCGACCCGCCGCTGCAGCGCACCGAGGACCACCACCGGCCCGGTCGCCGACGCGGCCGGTTCCATCCCGAGCACGTCGGCGATGTCGACCAGCGGGACCGTCCCGCCCTGCACCTCGACGGAGGCGCGCTCGCCCAGCACGACGATGCGCTCGGCCTCGACGACCTCCTCGAGATCGGCCAGGCCGAGGCCGAACAGCTGGCCGGCGCGCTCGACGAGCAGCAGCCCGACCACCGCCAGCGTTGAGGGCAGGCGCAGCACGAACTCGGTGCCGGCGCCCGGCTCGCTGGTGGCCATCAGCGAGCCGCCGAGCGCCTCGACATCGCGGCGCACCGCGTCCAGGCCGACGCCGCGCCCCGACAGCTCGCCCACCGCCTCGGCCGTCGACAGCCCGGGCGTGGCCAGCAGCTCGGCCAGCTCCAGCGGCGACTCCGCCCGCGCCAGCAGCTCGGGCGCGACGCCGCGGCCGTCATCGCTGATCGCCAGCGTCACCTCGCTGCCGCGGGTCTCGGCGCGCAGCACGATGCGCCCCACGCGCGGCTTGCCGGCCGCCTCGCGCTCGGCCGGCAGCTCGATGCCGTGGGAGACGGCGTTGCGCAGCAGGTGGACGATCAGGTCGGGCAGGCCGTCGAGGATCGCCCGATCCAGCTGCGCGTCGACGCCGACGAGGTCGAGGCCGACCTCCTTGCCCTCGGCCGCCGCGATGTCGCGCACGGCGCGCGGGAAGCGTCCGACGATCGACGCCAGCGGCAGCGTGCGCAGATCGAGCACGGCGTGCTGGAGGCCGAGCATCAGCGTCTCCCCGTACTCGAGCTGGTCGCGGATGCGTTCGTCGCCGTCGTCGCCGATCAGGTGCTCGAAGCGGCGCAGGCCCATGAGCGCCTGGTCGGCCACGTCGAGCAGGTCGTCGACCCGCTCGGCGGCGACGCGCAGCATGCGCACGGGTGCCTGCGCCGCCGCGGAGGGCGCCGGCTCACCGCCGCCGTTGCCCGGGTGCGGCTCCGCGGGCGTCGGTGCCGGCGTCGGGGGCGGCGCGTCGGCCCGCAGGCGCCCGACGATCGCCTCGGCGTCGATCGCCTGGCCCTCCGTCGCCCCGCGGATCGCGTCGGTCGCGGCCAGCAGCGGCGCCACGAGCGCCGGGTCCAGCTCGCCGCTGGTGCGCGCATCCGACAGCACGTCCTCGATGGCGGCGGCCACGCTCCCGATCTCGGCCAACCCGACCATTCCCGCGGTGCCCTTCAGCGAGTGCGCGTGGCGGAACAGCTCGCGGATCGCCTCGGCGTCGCCCTCCCCGGCCTCGATGGCCAGCAGCGTCTGCACCATCCGGTCCAGCCGCTCGGTCGCCTCGCCCCGGAAGATGCCCAGCAGCCGCTCGTCCACCCGCGCTACCCCTCAGCCGCCTCGGCCAGCGCGTGCAGGATGGCGCCGGCGTCGAGCACGCCGATGAGCTCGCCGTCGACCAGCGCGCTGCCGCGCAGGCTCGCCGCCGACTCCGTCTCCAGGCTGGGCGGCAGCGGCTCGACTCCGAGCACCTCGTCGACCGTCAGGCCGGCGACCATGCCGTCGACGTCGGCCACGACCAGGAAGCGGTCGTCGGTGGGCGCCAGGCCGAGCACGTCGGCGAGGCGCACGACGGGCAACACGGCTCCGCGCAGGTTGCAGACGCCCAGCACCCCCGCGGGCGCGCCGGGCACCGCGGTGATCCGGCGGCGCTCCTCGATCTCGCGCACCTCGCGCACGTCGAACGCGTAGCGACCGGCGCCGACCCGGACGTGGACGCCCTCGGCCATGGCCGTCCTAGACCTTCGCGCGCCCGTTGCCGGCGGCGTCGACCTCCAGCCCGACCGCTCGCAGCGTCTGCTCCAGACGCTCGACCAGCTCCTCGACCTGGTGCGTGGTGTCCAGGCGGCGCTCCTGCTCGGCCGCCAGCTGCTGGGCGGCGCTGCGGATCTCGGCCATCGCCTGGGAGACCTGGTCGGCGGCGCCGCGCTGCTGCTCGGTCGCGCGCAGCGTCTGCTGGAGCTCCTCGCCGGTGGAGTGCATCAGCTCCACGACCTCGGCGGCCTGCTTGGAGCCGCGCTCGGTGGCCAGGATCGTCGCGTTGTGGTCGTCCCGGAGCGTGGCGATGATGCCCTTGATCGACTCGGTCGAGCGCACCGAGCGCTCCGACAGCTTGCGCACCTCGCTGGCCACGACGGCGAAGCCCTTGCCCGCTTCGCCCGCGCGCGCCGCCTCGATCGCCGCGTTGAGGGCCAGCAGGTTGGTGCGCTCGGCGATCTCGGTGATGAGCTCCAGGATCTCGCCGATCTGCTGGCCGCCATGCCCGACGTCGAGCGTGCGCTGCGCGATCGTCTCGACCTGCGCGCGCATGTCCTCCATCGTGTCGCTCGTCTGCGCGGCGGCGCTGGCGGTGGTCTGGGCTCCGGCGGCGATCGAGCGCGCGGTGGCGGTCATCTCCTCGATTGTCGCCGCGGTCTGGGCGATCGCCGCCGACTGCTGGTTGGTGGCGGCGGCCGCCTCCTGCGCCGCGGCGCGCATCTCCAGCGACGCGCCGGTCAGCGTCCTGGCCGTCTCGCGGATGCGGTCGAACAGGCGCGACAGCAGCCGCACCACGTAGACCACGAGCAGGATGCTGACGGCCAGCGCGATCGCGCCGAGGACGATCGTCCACACGAGCGCCTGGTGGGCCTTGTGCTCGGCTGCGGCGCGCGAGCCGACGACCGTCGTGTTCTGGTCCTCGCCGAAGCGCTCGACGGCGTTGGCGAAGCCGTCGACCGCCCGCTCGTAGCGATCGACGGCCGCAGCCTCGTCCGGCGTGCCCTCGCGGGCCAGCGCCGTGTCGGCGGCGTTCTTCATCTGCGCGGAGGCGCGTGCCACCTCGTTGATGTGGCGCAGCGCCGTGGCGGTCGGCGCACCGCTGCTGCGCGCGCTGGTGGCGAGATCGTCGAACTCGGCCTCCAGCTGGTTGAGCGGGCCGGACGTGCTGCGCCCGTCGCGCAGCGCCGAGTCGGTCTCGTCGACGCGGCGCAGCAGGTTCTGGCGGATCCGCCCGACCACGCGCTGGGTCTGCGCCTGCAGACCGGCCGACGACCACTCGTCGACGGCGGCGTCGTAGCGGGTCAGGGCGACGACGACCGTCGCCGCCCACAGCAGCCCGATGACCACTGCGGTGATCGCGACTCTGCGCGTGGGTCCACGAAGCGCCTGCACCGCGCGGAAACCTACCCGCTAGCTTGCCGCTCCATGACGGACGAGTTGCAGCTGCGACAGCTGCTGCCAGAGGCCGCGACCGTGACGGCGCCGCAGGTCGCCGCGCACCTGACCGGACGCGAGGTGCTGCTGTTGAACATGGTCGCCTCGGCCGACGGGCACACCACCGTCGAGGGCCTCAGCCGGGGCATCCGCGGCGGCCCCGGCGACCGTGAGCTGTTCCACGCGCTGCGCGCGCACGCCGACGCGATCCTCGTCGGCACGGCGACGATGCGCGCCGAGGGCTACGGTGCCTGGATCCGCGACGAGCGCCGCCGGGCGATGCGCCGCGCCGCCGGGCTGGAGCAGGGGCCGATCGGAGCGACGCTGACGCGTCGCGGGGACGTGCCCTGGGACGTGCCGCTGTTTCGATCGGACGCCCGGGTCGTCGTCTACAGCGGCGTGGACGTCACGCCGCCGCCCGAGGTGACCGCCGACGTGGAGGTGGTCGTGCTCGACGACCTGCAGCCCGCCGCGGTGATCGCCGACCTGCGCACCCGCGGCGCGCGCTCGATCCTGTGCGAGGGCGGCGCGACGCTGAACGCCGCGCTGCTGCGGGCCGGGCTGGTCGACGAGCTGGAGCTGGTCGTCGCCCCCCAGCTCGTGGGCGGCACCAGCGCGCTCACCGCGGTCTACGGTCCGCTCGGCCAGGGCGTCGCGCTCGTCCCGCTGGAGCTGCTGGAGTCCCACGGCGCGCTGATGGTCCGTTACCGCGTGGAGCCGGGCGTGTGATAGAGAGCAGGGAAGTGGCCCAGCGCTTGATCGGGGTGGACGTTGGCGGCACGAAGGTGTCGATCGCCACGCTTTCCGCCGGCCGGCTGTCGGACCCGCAGCTCCAGCCCACCGCCCTGGAGTCGGCCGACGCGCTGATCGATCAGCTCGTGCGCGGCATCCAGGACGCCGACGGGGACGGCGAGATCGCCGCGGTCGGCGTCGGTGTGCCGTCGGTGATCGACTGGGACTCTGGCACCGTGCGCTCGTCGGTGAACATCCCGCTGCAGGACGTCCCGCTGCGCGAGCGGCTGCGCGAGCGCCTCGGCGTGCCGGTGTTCGTCGACAACGACGCGTCGATGGCCGCGCTGGCCGAGGCCCACGAGGCGGACGGCAGCGTCATCCAGAACCTCGTGATGTTCACGATCGGCACCGGCGTCGGCGGCGGGATCGTCATCGACGGGCGCGTCTACCGGGGCGTGACCGGAGCCGCGCCCGAGCTGGGCCACATGATCATCGCCGCGCAGGAGTCGGCCGAGGGCGACGGGCGCTTCGCCCACGACGAGCGCTTCCCCCAGCCCGGCTCGCTGGAGTCCCTGGCCTCGGGCCGCGCGCTGGACCGCCTGGCCCGCGGGCGCGGCTTCCACAGCGGCGTGGAGGCGGTGCGGGCGGCGCGCGACGGCGACGAGCGGGCGATCGAGGCCGTGGCGATCCTCGGCCATCGTCTCGGGCTGGGCATCGCCAACGCCATCAACCTGTTCGATCCCGAGGTGATCGCCATCGGCGGCGGCGTCTCGGACGCCGGCGACCTGCTGCTGCAGCCCGCGCTGCAGACCACCAGACGGTTCACCCTGCCCGGGGTGGGTACTCGCACACACGTCCGCATCGCGCGCTCGGGTCCGCGCGCGGGCGTCCACGGCGCCGCTCTCCTGGCCGGCCAGGAGCTGCTGTTGGGGGAGCGGCCGAGAACGACCAGCCAGGAGACGACGACAGGATGACCCGCCCATGACGGTCACCGAGGAGAACCCGCTCGTCGAGGGCCTCGAGCGTCTACCGGTCGGCCCCACGACGATGACGATCTTCGGCGCCACCGGGGACCTCGCCCGCCGCAAGCTGCTGCCCGCCCTCTACAACCTCGCCCACGAGGGCGCGCTGCCCGAGCGCTTCAACCTGATCGGCGTCTCGCGCGGAGACGAGAGCGACGAGAACTTCCGCCAGTGGGCGCGCGAGGCGATCGGGCAGTTCAGCCGGCGCCCGCCCGATCCCAAGGTGCTGGAGGCGCTGCTGGAGAACGTCCGCTACGTCGCCGGCACGTTCGACGACGACGACACCTACGAGCGCCTGCGCGAGCGGATCGACTCGTTCGACGCCGACAACGGGGCGCCGCTGAACCGGCTCTTCTACCTGTCGACGGCGCCGACCTTCTTCCCCGTGATCGTCGAGCATCTCGGGCGCCGCCGACATGGACGACCACGACGAGGTCGACGTGCGCGTGGTCATCGAGAAGCCGTTCGGCACCACCGGCGCAGAGGCCGACGAGCTCAACCGCCGGGTGCTCGGCGTCTTCGAGGAGCGCCAGGTCTTCCGCATCGACCACTACCTGGGCAAGGAGACCGTCCAGAACGTCCTGGCCTTCCGCTTCGCCAACGGCATGTTCGAGCCGCTGTGGAACCGCAACTACATCGACCGCGTGCAGATCACCGCGGCCGAGGAGGTCGGCATCGGCACCCGGGCGGGCTACTACGACTCGGCCGGCGCGCTGCGCGACCTGGTGCAGAACCACATGCTCCAGCTGCTGTGCCTGCTGGCCATGGAGCCGCCCGTGCGCTTCACCGCCGACGAGGTGCGCGACGAGAAGGTCAAGGTGCTGCGCGCGATCACGCCGCCGACGCCGCGACGCCGACGCCGTGCGCGCGCCAGTACACGGCCGGGACCGAGGGCGGAGAGGTCGTGGGCGGCTACCTCGACGAGGAGGGCGTGCCCGACGGACTCGCAGACCGAGACCTACGCGGCGCTGCGCCTGGAGGTCGACAACTGGCGCTGGGCGGGCGTGCCGTTCTACCTGCGCACGGGCAAGCGCCTGGCCCGCAAGGTCACCGAGATCGCGGTGACCCTCAAGCCGGTCCCCCACCTGGCCTTCGAGGCAGCAGGGCTCGCTCGGCGTGCAGCCCAACCAGCTGGTCCTCACCGTCCAGCCCAACGAGGGCGTGTCGCTGTCGCTGGGCGCCAAGATCCCGGGCACGCGCATGCGCATCCGCCCGGTGAACATGGAGTTCCTCTACGGCACGGCGTTCATGTCCCAGTCGCCGGAGGCCTACGAGCGCCTGATCCTCGACGCCATGCGCGGCGACGCCACGCTGTTCACCCGCAACGACGAGGTCGAGGCGCAGTGGCGCATCATCGACCCGGTGCTGCAGGCGTGGGCGACGGCGAGCCGGCGCTGGACCACTACGAGGCCGGCTCGCAGGGGCCGGACGCGGCGCAGCGGATCATGCTGACCGGCGACGCATGGCGCGCGATCTGATGGCGGCGGACGCCGATCCTGGTTCGAGCGCGACACGACGCCGGCCGCGATCGAGGCGGCGCTGCGCGAGCTGCTGGTCGAGCGCCGCCACGGCGACGGCGTGGCGATCCCCGCCCGTGTGCTGAACCTGGTGGCGATCGTCGACCGCCAGTGGCGCGGCGAGATCGAGAACCGCCTGGAGCGCGTCGGGCGCTACCACGCGTCGCGCACCGTCCTGATCGCGATCGAGCCGCGCCGCTCGACGATCGACGCGCGGGCGACGGTGATCGCCGACGACGAGGGCCTGGCCGGCGAGTTCTCCACCACCCACGAGCATGTCGTGGTCGACATCGGCACCAAGCACGTCGAGCACCTGGCCACGATCGTCGACCCGCTGGTCGTCACCGACCTGCCCACCATGCTGTGGGCGCCGCACCGTCACGCGGAGGCCGTCGACGAGCTGCTGGCGCTGGCCCAGGTGGTGCTGCTGGACTCCGTCGACGAGCCCGACATCGAGGAGGCGATCGGCCGCGCCCGCCAGCTGTCGCAGCGCGCCTACGTGGTCGACCTCGGCTGGCTGCGCTCGACGCCGTGGCGCGAGCGGGTCGCCGCCGCCTTCGATCCGCCGCGCGAGCGCGTGCAGCTGCCGACCATCGTCCCGCGTGGAGATCCGCCACCACCCCGGGCTCGGGCGATCACGGGCGTGCTGCTGCTGGGGTGGCTGGCGGCACGCCTGGGCTGGAAGCCGGGCGCGCTGGCCCGACGTACCAACGGCTCGCTGGAGGGGCGCGCGCGCACGCGCAAGGGCGAGGTGCGCCTGCAGCTACGACCGGCGCCCGAGCAGTCGGTGCGCGGTCTGGAGGGGCTGACGGTCGAGACCGCCAACGGCACGGTGCTGTCGCTGGACCGCGGCGACGGCGGCCTGCACGCGCGCCGCGTGACGCGCCGCGGCGGCGAGCACGAGTGGACGATCATGGGCGCGTCGCGCGGCGAGCCGGGCATCCTCGGCGAGGGGATCCGCCAGGCGCTGCTGCGCGACCCGACCTACGGTCCAGCACTGGAGTGCGCCTCGCACATGGTGGTGTGACGGCCGGACGGCCTACCCTTGCGCCCGTGAGCACGAGCGAGAGGATCCGTCGCCGCGAGCAGCTGTCGGAGGCCGCGGCGCCCCTGGGCAGCCCGTTCCCGCCGATCGCCGAGCTACGCGCTTCCTGTCGCGACTGCGAGACGTGCGCGCTCGTCGCGCCCAGCGGCGCGGTCGAGTGGATGTGCCTGCCGCGCATGGACTGTCCGAGCGATCTTCGGCGCGATGCTCGACCGCGACGCCGGCATGTTCCGCCTCGGACCGGCCGACACGGAGGTGCCCGCCGCCGCCGCTACCTCCCGGGCACGATGGTGCTGGAGACGACCTGGGGCACCCGCACCGGCTGGATCATCGTGCGCGACGCTGCTGCTCATCGGGCCCTGGCACCACGACAGCGAGCGCTCGCGCACGCACCGCCGCTCACCCACCGACTACGACGCCGAGCACGTGCTGCTGCGCACGATCCGCTGCGTCAACGGCGAGGTCGAGGTCAACCTGGACTGCCAGCCGCTGTTCGACTACGGCCGCGTGCACGCCGAGTGGGACTACACGACCCCGGCTACGGCTCGGCAGTGGCGAGGCCGCGCCCGGCGCACGACCTGAGCCTGCGCATGACGACGGACCTGCGTCTCGGCTTCGAGGGCCCGCGCGCGCGCGCCCGCACGACCCTGCGCGACGGCGACACGGCGTTCGTCGCCCTGTCCTGGAGCGAGCACGGCGCCGCCGGAGACCTACGACGAGGCCTACGACGCGGCTCGTGCACACGGCCGACTACTGGCAGACTGGCTGGCGCACGGCGAGTTCCCCGACCACCCGTGGCGCACCTACCTGCAGCGCAGCGCGCTGACGCTCAAGGGCCTGACCTACGCGCCGACCGGGGCGATGATCGCGGCCGCCACGCACGTCGCTGCCCGAGACGCCCGGCCGGCGAGCGCAACTGGGACTACCGCTACAGCTGGATCCGCGACTCCACGTTCACGCTGTGGGGGCTGTACACGCTCGGCTTCGACTGGGAGGCCAACGACTTCTTCTACTTCATCGCCGACGTCGCCGAGCGCGACCACGACCTGCAGATCATGTACGGCATCGGCGGCGAGACGCAGCTGGACGAGCAGGTGCTCGACCACCTGCACGGCTACGAGGGCGCCAAGCCGGTGCGCATCGGCAACGGCGCCTACGACCAGCACCAGCACGACGTGTGGGGCGCCGTGCTCGACTCGGTCTACCTGCACACCAAGTCGCGCGACCACCTGCGCCGAGTCGCTGCTGGCCGATCCTCTGCCGGCAGGTCGAGAAGGCGATCAAGCACTGGCGACGAGCCGGACCGCGGCATCTGGGAGGTGCGCGGCGAGCCGCAAGCACTTCACCTCCTCGAAGGTCATGTGCTGGGTCGCAGTGCGACCGCGGCGCGCGCCTGGCCCGCATGCGCGAGGAGCACGAGCATCGCCGAGCGCTGGCAGGCAGGCCGCGACGAGATCCACGCACGACATCTGCGAGCAACGGCGTCGACGAGCGCGGGGTGTTCACCGCAGCACTACGACACCGAGGCGCTGGACGCCTCGCCGCTGCTCATGCCGCTGCTGCGCTTCCTGCCGCCCGACGACCCGCGCATCCGGGCGACGGTGCTGGCGATCGCCGACGAGCTCACCGTGGACGGGCTCGTGCTGCGCTACAAGGTCGACGAGACCGACGACGGCCTGGCGGGCGAGGAGGGCACGTTCACGATCTGCTCGTTCTGGCTGGTGTCGGCGCTCGGCGAGATCGGCGAGCTACCAGCGCGCCCGCGAGCTGTGCGAGAAGCTGCTCGCGCTTCGCCAGCCCGCTGCACCTGTACGCCGAGGAGATCGACCCGCGCTCGGGCCGGCACCTGGGCAACTTCCCGCAGGCGTTCACCCATCTGGCGCTGATCAACGCGGTGATGCACGTGATCCGCGCTGAGGAGGAGATGCGCGACAACCACCCGACGCTGTCGGCGGCCCGCGACGACGACGTCCCGATGCCGGAGGAGACCCTGTGAAGCTGACCCGCCTGGACGACAAGGAGGCGGTCGCCGCCTACGCCGCCAGCGCCGTCGCCGACGCGATCAACGCCACGAGCGCGCCGTTCCACCTGGCCCTGGCGGGCGGGACGACGCCGGAGCGCTGCCACCAGCTGCTGGCGCCGCTGGTCGCCGACTGGGGACACGTGCATGTGTGGGTCAGCGACGAGCGCGCGGTCGGGCCCGAGGATCCGGACTCCAACTGGAAGATGGTGCGCGAGTCGCTGCTGGAGCGCATCGACATCCCCGACGACAACCTGCATCGGGTCCTCGGCGAGGAGGGCGCCGACATCGCCGCCGCCGGCTACGACGCGGAGATCCGCGGCCTCGTCCCCCCCGGCGAGGATGGGGTCCCCCGCTTCGACCTGGTCATGGCCGGAATGGGGCCCGACGGCCACACGCTGTCGCTGTTTCCCGGCCATCCCGAGCTGGACATCACCGACGTGCTCGTCACCAGCCTGCACGACTCGCCCAAGCCCCCGCCGCATCGCGTCACGTTCACGCTGCCGCTCGTCCACGCCAGCCCGCGGGTGATGCTGCTGGTCGCGGGCAGCGAGAAGGCCGACGCGCTGGCGCGCGTGCTGGCCGGGCCCGATAAGTCGACGCCGGCGTCGCTGCTGGACGGCGCGGGGCGACTCGAGGTGGTCGCCGACGCCGCCAGCGCGCCCGGTTCACCGGACTGAGCCGAGCCCGCCGCAGCCGTTCTGTACCGTTGGGGTGGATGGCTGACCTCGCGGGAGCCACGGTGGGCATGGTGGAGGCGATGGACGCGGCTCGGCAGCGGACCTTCGGCCTCATCGCCCACCTCGACGACGCGACGCTCGAGCGCGTGATCGACCCGATCATGTCCCCGATCGCCTGGGATCTCGGGCACATCGGCGCCTACGAGGACCTGTGGATCGCCCACCGCGTCGGCGGCCTGGCGCTGCTGCGCGAGGACCTCGCCGCGCTGTACGACGCCTTCGAGACGCCGCGCGCCGTGCGCGGCGACCTGCGCTTCCTGCGCGGAGCCGAGCTGCGCCGATACCTGGCCGACTGTCCGCGAGCGGACGATCGGCCGTCACCGAGGAGCACGGCGCCGGCGACCTGCACGAGCTGGTCCTGCGCCACGAGCTGCAGCACACCGAGACGATGCTGCAGACGATGGCGCTCGGCGGCCTGCTGCCCGACGGCGTCGGCGTGCCGCGCCCGCTGCGTGGCCCGGACGAGTGGCTGCGCGTGCCCGGCGGCGACGACCGCGATCGGCGCCGGGTCAGACGGGTTCGCCTACGACAACGAGCGTCCTCGTCACGCCGTCGAGGTGGCCGCGTTTCGCATCGCCCGGCGCCCGGTCACCAACGCGACCTGGCTGACCTTCACCGAGGGCGGCGGCTACGAGCGCCGCCCGTGGTGGTCGCACGAGGCCTGGATGTGGAAGGAGGAGTACGACATCGGCGACTGTCCGGATGCGGTCCGGACCGGGGATCCCGACGCGCCCGTCGCGCACGTCTCCTGGTTCGAGGCCGACGCCTTCGCCCGCTGGGCCGGTGCACGACTGCCGACCGAGGCCGAGTGGGAGAAGGCGGCGACCTGGAACCAGGTCGAGGGAATCGGTCAGGTGTGGGAGTGGACCGCCTCGCCGTTCGGCGCGCTACCCGGGGTTCGAGCCCTATCCCTACCGGGAGTACTCCGAGCCGTTCTTCGGCGACCGCTACCGCGTCCTGCGCGGCGGCTCGGTCGCCACCCATCCGCGGGTCGCGACGGCCACGTTCCGCAACTGGGACCTGCCGGCGCGCCGCCAGCTGTTCGCCGGGCTCCGCCTGGCGCTCGACGACGATCGCGAGGACGCTCCGGGCACCGCCCGTGAGACGCCTCGCGCCAACGACACCGGAAGTGAGGTGTCGATGACCGCGGTCGACCTGCACCTGCTCCGCCACCGCCGAGCGCTCGCTCGCCGACGACGTGCTCGACGGCCTGACGCGGCCCGTTCAAGGAGCTGCCGCCCAAGCACTTCTACGACACCCGCGGCAGCGAGCTGTTCGACGAGATCTGCGCGCAGCCCGAGTACTACCCGACGCGCACGGAGCTGTCGATCCTCGACGCCGACTCCGAGCGAGCTGATGGCACGGCGTCGACGAGCTCGTCGAGCTCGGCTCCGGCGCCACGACCAAGGCGCGGCTGCTGCTCGACGCGCTCGCGCAGGCGACGCGCGCGCTACGTGCCCGTCGACGTGTCCGAGAGCGTGGTCCGCGCATCGCGCCGCGGAGCTGGTCGACGATACCTCGACGTGGAGGTGCACGGCGTCGTCGGCGACTTCGAGCGCCACCTCGACCGGCTGCCCGCACCCGTCGGCCGCCGCGGCGGTCGCCTTCCTGGGCGGCACGATCGGCAACTTCCCGCCCGGATCGCGGCGGCGCTTCCTGCGCACCGTCGGCGGCCTGCTGGCACCCGGCGACCGGCTGTTGCTGGGCACCGACCTGGTCAAGGACCCGGCGATCATCGAGGCCGCCTACAACGACGCGGCCGGCGTCACGGCGGCGTTCAACCGCAACGTGCTGACCGTGGTCAACCGCGAGCTGGGCGCGCGACTTCGACGTCGACGCCTTCGAGCACGTCGCCTTCTTCGACCGCTCGCGCCGAGTGGGTCGAGATGCGCCTGCGCGCGCTCACGCACCAGCGCGTGCACATCGCGGCGCTCGACCTGACGGTCGCACTTCGCGCCATCGCGAGGAGCTGCGCACCGAGATCAGCGCGAAGTTCACCCGCGAGCGGATCGCCGCCGACCTGGCCGCGGCCGGCCTGCGGCTCGAGGCGCTGGTGACCGACCCCCGCGACTGGTTCGCGGTGTCGGTCGCCACGAAGCCGTAGGCCCCGGACCTACGCGTTGAAGTCCTTGTCGCGGCCCTCGCCGGGCCACGGCGCGAGCATCAGCAGCAGCCGGCTGTCCTCCAGGGCGCGCACCTCGTGATCCTCGTGCGGGTCGAAGTGCGCCAGGAAGCCGACCTGCCCATCGGTCGTGGCGCCGTCCTGGGCGATCTCGATGCGGCCGTGGTGGACGTGCAGCCAGGCGTGCTCGTGGACGCGGTGCTCCTGGAGCATCTCGCCGGCCGGCAGGTTGATGGCGATGGCGCGGGCGGCGCCGTCGTCGGAGCGCAGCACCTCGGGCTTGTGCGGCGCGACGTCGAGGTCGATCAGATCCCAGGTATGCATGTCCGGTGACCTACCCCGCGGTCGACGCCGTGACGCGCGCCGATAGGGTCCGGCTCCTATGCGCATCGAGGGTTGTGGAGCACTGGTGGTGGGCGGCGCGTCGGGCCTGGGAGCGGCCACGGCGCGGGCGCTGGGCGAGCGCGGCGCGCGGGTGGTGATCGCGGACATCGACGAGGCCCGCGGGCGCGCGCTGGCCAACGAGCTGGCGGCCACCTACGTGACCGCCGACGTGACCAAGGCCGACCAGCTGGAGTCGGCGGTGACCGCCGCCGCGGGTGCGCCCGGCGGGCTGCGCATCTCCGTGCACTGCGCCGGCATCGGCTTCGCCCAGCGCACCGTCAGCCCGCGCGGCCCGCACCCGATAGAGCCGTTCGCCAACGTCGTCGCCGTCAACCTGATGGGCACCTTCAACGCGCTGCGTCTGGCCGCCGCCTCGATGGCCGCCAACGACCCCGACGATGGCGGCGAGCGCGGGGTATGCGTGAACACCGCCTCGATCGCCGCCTTCGACGGCCAGATCGGCCAGGCCGCCTACGCGGCCTCCAAGGGCGGCGTGGTGGGCATGACGCTGCCGGTGGCGCGGGATCTGGCCCGCTTCGGCATCCGCGTGTGCACGATCGCGCCGGGCCTGTTCGACACGCCGTTGCTGGCCGAGCTGCCTGAGGAGGCGCGCGAGGCGCTGGGCGCATCGATCCCCTTCCCGCCGCGCCTGGGCTCGCCGGCCGAGTACGGGGCGCTGGCCTGCCACATCGTCGAGAACGCGATGCTCAACGGCGAGGTCATCCGCCTGGACGGCGCGCTGCGGATGGCGCCCAGGTAGCGGCGATCACGCCGAAGGCGACGTGGTCGGCCAGCTGCGGGAGGAGCGCCAGCCGCGTGATCGCCGGGATGCGTCGCCCGACGACCCCGAGGTCGAGCGCGGCGATGGCCAGGCCGCCCAGCGCCCCGCCAACGACCGGGTGACGGCGCGGCACGGCACGCCGCAGCACGAGCGTCCACCCCAGCGACAGCGCCAGGTGGACGGGGACCGCCGCGGCCAGCCGGCGCCCGCGCGAGGCGTCCTCGCCCGCGACGATCGCTCCGGCGGCCAGCGCCGCCTCCAGCGGATCGCCGCCACGGGCCAGCGCCCACGCCGTCGACGGCACGCCCGACAGCGCCGCGGCCGCCAGCGCCGCACGTGTCGCGCTTTTCGGTCGAGGGGTGACCACGAAGCGCGACACGTCGCGCCTAGGCCAGCGCGGCGATGCCGGGCCGGGCGGCGCGAGCGCGCACCGCGCGGATCGCGCCGGCCAGCCGGCGCACGCCCTCGTCGAGCTCGTCGGGCTCCAGGCGCGCGTAGGAGACGCGCATCGCGCCGTTGCCGCCTGGCTCGGCGGCCATGGCGCTGCCGGGCAGGAACGTCACGCCGCAGCGGATCGCCTCGTTGAGCAGCGCACGCTCGTCGATCGGCCGGCGGAAGCTGAGCCACAGATGGTGGCCGCCGACCGGCATGCGCACCCGCACCTCGTCGTCGAGGCGGTCGCGCACGCTGGCGATCAGCGCGTCGCGGCGCGCGCGATAGATCGGATTGGTGGCGTCGACGAGCCGCTCGTGCTCGCCGGAGGCCAGCCAGCGGTGGGCGACGTGCTGGACGAGGCTGGAGGTGTGCACGTCGTTGTGGAGCTTGAGCCAGCTGAGCCGCTGGCGGATCGGCCCGGAGGCCGCCGCCCATCCGAGCCGCAGCCCGCCGCCGATCGTCTTGCTCAGCGAGTCGACGTAGACGACGTGATCGGGCTGCTCGTGGCGCAGGCGCATGCGCTGCTCGCCCTCCATGCGCACGGTCGCATACACCCCGTCCTCGAGGATGAAGAACGAGCGCTCGCGGGCGAGCTGCAGCAGGCGCGCCGCGCGGCGCGGGGAGAGGTCCTGGCCGGTCGGGTTCTGGCAGCCCGACTGCACGGCGACGATCTTCACCTCGTGACGGGCCAGCACCCGCTCCAGCGCGTCGACGTCGAGTCCCTCCTCGTCCACGGGCACCCCGATGACCCGTGCCCCGGACATCTGCAGCGAGCTGAGGATGCCGATGAAGGTCGGCGTCTCGGACACCACGACGTCGCCGGGGGCGACGACGGCGCGGCAGACGAGGTCGATCGCCTGGCGGGCGCCGGACGTCACGAGGATCTCGTCGGCGGTCTGCGCGAAGCCGAGCATCCGCCCGCGCAGGGCGATCTCCTCGCGCAGCTCGTACAGCCCGTCGGGCTCCTGGTAGGAGAGCGCGTCGCCGCCGACCTCGGTCAGCACCTCGTCGGCGATCCGTCCCAGCTGGGCGGCGGGAAAGATCGACGGGTGCGGGGCGCCGGTGGCCAGCGACACGATCCCCGGATCGGACGGGATCATGTACGTCGACAGGAACATCTCGTTGGAGAACGACGCGCGCGGCTCCGGCAGCACCGCGGTCTGCCAGTCCACGGGATCGCGGTCGCCGGCGTCGGGCGCGGTGGGCGGCACCGAACGCACGAAGGTGCCGCGGCCGACCGCCGAGGTCACGTAGCCGAGCTCGGCCAGGCGCCGGTAGACGCGCACCGCGGTCAGGTGGTTGATCGACACCTCCTCGGCAAGCGCCCGGGTGGTGGGCAGCTTCTCTCCCGGCGTCAGCTCGCCGGCGTCGATCGCCGCGCGCAGCCGCTCGACGAGCTGGCTGGTGATCGAGGTGCTCGACGTCCGATCGACGTCACTCAAACGCAATTTGTAGGACATTGAACGGGGACTTTCGGCTCGGCATTCTGCTCCCGCGCCGATCATGAGTCAATCAATGTCCCACAAGTACTCCATCACCGATGTGACGATCCGCTACGCGTTCCCCGGCGATGCCGCCGCCATCGCCACCCTGGCGGCGCGGCCCGGAAGCTGACGCGCCTCCCCGGCGGCGGCGCCGGGCGAGCGGAAACGTTCCGGTCCTATCCTCCAGTCGGATCGGTCCTCCAAATCCGCTCGTCCGGCGCGGCCGCCGGGGTGCGCCGCGTCGCCCGGCCGATGCCGAGGTCGCCTAGGCGGATGTGCCGGCGCTCATGCGCCGGCGCATGAGCGCGGGCAGGCCGGCGCTGAGCGCGAGCGAGCCGGCCGCCGCCGCGGCGGTCGAGGCCGCCGTCATGCGCCCGGAGCGCCTCAGCCAGCGCGCGCCCAGCGCCACGTGCGGCAGGAAGCCGGCCGCCGCGCTCGCCAGCCCGGGGTTGTAGGTGCGCTCGCGCAGCGCCATGCCGGTGTGCATGGCCACGTTGCCGGCCTCGATGCCGAGCACCAGCGCCGCCATCGCCGGCGTGCGCCGCCACACGGCCAGCCCGGCCAGCGCCGTCGCCCAGCCGAGCGTCACGTTGACGTGGAAGCCGTCGCGCTCGGTCAGCGGCCACGTCGGCCGGTCGCTGCCCAGCAGGCGCTCGTTGCAGAACTCCAGGAAGCCGCCCGGGCGCACCCACTCCTCGGTCTGATGGGCGACGAGCAGCGGGAAGGCCAGTGCGGCGACCCACCGGCCATCGCGCGCCACCTGCCTGCGTCGGGCGAGGACCAGCCCCCAGGCAGGCGCCACCAAGGCGGCGGCGACGAGCGGCCAGCGCCCGTGCGTGTCGCTCACAGGCCGAGGCCCTGCACGCCCATCTCGTCGAAGCCGACGTGATGGGCCAGCTCGTGGCGCACGGTGCGCACGACCTGGTCGCGCAGCAGGTCGGGGTCGTGCCCGAAGTCGCGCCGCAGCGTGTCGCGGTAGATGACGATGCGGTCGGGGAAGTCGTCACGGTGGGCGCCGTCCCCGTAGTAGAGCCCGTAGGCCCCGACCTTGCGCCCATCGTCGGAGATGACGACGGCGACGTGCTCGAGCGCGTTGCGCAACAGGTCGGGCAGGTCATCCAGCGCGTCGCGCACGAGCTCCTCGAAGTCCTGATCCTCGAGCGGGTCCAGGTGCAGGAACTCGGTCTCGGTCGGCTCGGCGTACAGCCCGTCGCGGGCCAGGCGCTCCGAGCGCCGCACGACCGCCTCGAAGTCGGCCTCCGATGCGGGCTCGCGCCAGTCGGCCAGCCGGCCCATCACCAGCGTGACCAGCGCTCCGAGCACGACGACGCACACCACGAAGATCGCCGCCGACTCGATCAGGCGCACCGGGAACGACGGGCTCAGGCCCTGCAGGATCGTGACCGTCGCCAATCCGACGCTGAGCGCGACGACCGCGGCGAAGGCGATGCGCCGGATTCCGGGCACCTCAGGCCACCGGCCCGTGTCGGAGGATCGAGCAGATGGACACGGGCTGCATCAGCGCAATGCTAGCCGGGTAGAGCCATCTCATGGGCATTGGAACCTCCATCTTCCTCATCGCGGTCGGCGCGATCCTGAAGTTCGCGGTCACCGCCACCGTTTCGGGCATCTCGCTCTCCACCGTCGGCGTGATCCTCATGATCGTCGGGGGTGTCGGGCTGCTGCTGTCGCTGTTCTTCTACGCGCAGGCCAACGACCGCCGCCGCGATACCACCGTCGTGCACGATCGACGCCCCGATCCCTACGCCTGACGGCGTAATCTCGCGGGCGGATGCAGCTGGATGTCCGCCCCGCAACAGACCAGGAGATCGGACCGATCGTCGACGTGCTGCGCGCCACCGGACTGGGCGCGAACGTCGGCCGGCTGCTGCGCTACCCGCTCCAATCGCCCACCGGTGACGTCCTGGCGGCGGTCGCCGGCGACGAGATCGTCGGCGGTGCCGCGGTCGCCGGCTTCGGCACCACGGGCTGGATCGGCGCGCTCGGCGTCGCCTCAGGCACGCGCCGGCGCGGCGTCGGCACCGCGCTGACCGAGGGCTGCATCGCCCGCCTGCACCAGCTGGGCGCTCGCACCACGCTGCTGTTCGCCACACCGGCCGGGCTGCCCGTCTACCGGCGCGTGGGCTTCGAGGCCGAGGGGCTCGTGCACGCCTGGCGCGACGTCGCGCCCCCGCGCGGGCGGGCCGTCGGCGAGGGCATCCGCGCGCTGGAGCCCGCCGACCTGGACCGCGTGTGCGCAATCGACAGCGCGGCGACCGGCGAGGACCGCGGACCGGTGTTCCGAGCCATGGACGGCTCGCTGGCCGGGCTCGTCGTCGAGCGCGCGGGCCGAGTGGCCGGCAGCGCCGTGCGCTCGCCGTGGGGCCTGGGGCCCAGCGTCGTGGCGACCGACCGCGAGGCGGGCGTGGCGCTGCTGTCGACGCTTCGTCGCGTGCCCGGATCGCCGTTGACCGTGAGCCTGCCCGACGCCAACGCCGACGCCCTGCGCGCGCTGCGCGCCTGGGGCTTTCAGGCCATCAACGGCGCGACGCGCATGCGGCTGGGGCCGCGCCCGCGCTTCGACCCGACCAAGGTGTTCGGGATGTTCAACCTGTTCTGGGGATAGCGCTCGGACCGACGACCTGGGCGCCCAGCGCGGTCACCCGCCGGCGCAGCGCGCGGTCGCTGGTGACGACGCGGATCGCGGCCGGCTCGTCGGCCTCGCCCACCAGGCGCGCGATGTCGTCGTCCGCGGCATCGGCGCCGCGGCGGGAGGCGAACAGCACTCGTACGCCGGGCGCATCGATCGGGTGAGCCCGGCCGTCGAAGACGATCGTCACGTCCTCGCCGTTCGCGGCGGCCCATGCGCCCAGCTCGGCGGCCAGCCGCGCCTGCGCCCCGGGACGGTCGCGCCACCAGCCGTCGGGGCGCGACCCGATCACGTTCATCCCGTCCACCAGCCACATGCCCCCGTCCTACCCGGTCGGCACTACCCTGGCGCGCATGGCCGACGCCCAGCCGGACCCCATCGAGATCGGGCCGCAGGAAGCGGCGCAACTGCAGCGCGACGGCGTGGTGATCGTCGATGTGCGCGAGCACCACGAGTGGGAGGCAGGACGCATCCCCGGGGCCCGGCACGTGCCCCTGGGTGAGCTGCCGGCGCAGGCGGCCACCCTGCCCATCGACCAGCCGGTGGTCTTCCAGTGCAAGTCCGGGGGCCGGTCGCTCGTCGCCGCCCAGGCGCTGCGCGCCTCCGGCCGCGCCGCGTACTCGTTGGCCGGAGGGCTGCACAGCTGGCAGCAGGCCGGGCTGCCGATGGAGCCCGAAACCGGGGTCGTCGCCGATCACTAGCCGGCGAGGCGCCGCGCTGGCGCTCGTCCTGGCGACCGCGCTCGCCGGCTGCGGCGACAACGGAAGCCAGACCACCACGACGTCCCACACACCTCCCCTGCGCGACGGCATGACCCGCGGCGCCAACGTCACCGCCTACCGCCCCGACGTGCTGGCCGGCGGCCAGGCCGCCGCCGCCCTGCGCGAGCTGCGCGCCCAGGGCGCCGACGAGGTCGTCTTCCCCGTGCTGTGGTTCCAGGCCGCCAAGGACACCACCGCGATCGCGCCCAAGCCCGACGAGACGCCCAGCGACGACTCGCTGATCGCCGCCGTGCACCTGGCGCATGCGCTGGGCATGCGCGCCGGCATCGCGCCGCACATCCAGGTCGACGACGGCACCTTTCGCGGCGAGATCGAGCCCAGCGACCGCGCGGCGTGGTACGCGTCCTACCGGCGGATGCTCGTGCACTTCGCCTCCGTGGCCCAGCGCGCCAACGCCGACCTGCTCGTCGTCGGCTCCGAGCTGACCTCGATGAGCGGCGACACCGACACCTGGACGGCGCTCATCGCCGACGCCCGCGCTCGCTTCTTCGGCCGGCTCACCTACGCCGCCAACTGGGTCGACGAGGCCGAGCACGTCGCGTTCTGGCAGCACCTCGACGCCATCGGGATCGACGCCTACATGCCCCTGGCGCCCGACGACCCGACGCCCAGCATCCAGCAGCTCGAGCAGGCCTGGCAGCCCTACGTCGAGCGCATGCGCGCCGTCGGCGACAGGGCCGGGCGCCCGGTGGTGGTGACCGAGATCGGCTACACCAGCCGAGCCGGGACGGCCGCGTCACCGGCCACCGAGGGCAGCGGGGCCGTCGATCCGCAGGCGCAGGCCGACGCGTACGCCGCCGCCTTCCGAGCGCTCGGGCACCAGGACTTCATCAGCGGCCTGCTGATCTGGGAATGGTCAGCCGACGGACGCGAGAGCCCGGGCGGCTACAGCCCTCAGGGCAAGCCGGCGCAAGCGGTGCTGCGCCGCTGGTTCGGTGGCGCCGCCCCCAGCGGCACCGCGGGTCGTCGTTAGGTGGAAGCGCTTAGAGCTTGACGACGTTGACGGCCTTGGGGCCCTTGTCCCCGGCCTCCTCGTCGTATGACACCTTCGCCCCCTCGGCGAGGGTGCGATAGCCCTCCGCCTGGATGGAGCTGTGGTGGACGAAGAGGTCGCGCGAGCCCTCATCCGGGGTGATGAACCCGAACCCCTTCTCGTCGCTGAACCACTTCACGGTTCCCGTGGCCATAGCAGCCGGTTCCTCCGATGTGTCCTCTCGCCGGGGTCCTCTCCCCGGACCGACGGCGGGAACGTACCAGGTGTCACACACGTACTCATAGGGTCATGCCTCCCCGCGGCCCCGTCGACGCCCCTGTCGCCCCCGCCCGCCAGCCGCTCGTCGAGGCGCGTGAGCGTCACGCCGAAGCGCCATCGCAGCCAGCGGCGCGCCCCCAGCGCCAGCAGCAGGCGATCCCCGCTTCCGGCCGCCAGCACCTCCGCGGTGAGGCGCACGCGCGTGCGGCCGCGGCCGGCGTCGTCGAGCTCCCAGAGCACCCGCGCCGAGGTCAGGGAGCCCAGCTGCGCCAGGCCCTCCAGCTCTCGGGCAGGCGCCCGGCGGGTCACCCGCACGCGCACCGTACGGCGCAATCCGGCGGGCCCGCGCAGGCGGATGATGCCCCCGTCGGCGTCGATGTCGTGGACCTCGGTCCAGCGGTCGGCCAGCAGCCAGTGCTCGCGCAGGTCGTCCAGCAGCGCCCAGACCGCCTGCACGGGGGCTCGCACCTGCGCCTGCGCCGCGATCGCGCGCATGTCGGCAGCCTACGTAGGATCACCCCTGCAAGGACGCCTCGTGCATCGCAACCTCATCACCCGTCTGGGCGTCGCGACGGGCATCGTCGCCGCGATCATCGCCCTGGTCTTCGTGCTCGTCTTCGACACGGTCCGTACCACCCATGACGCCGCCGCCGAGGCCGACCGCGCCGCGCAGCTCGCCGACGCGACCGAGGACCTCGACCTCGTCGTCACCCAGGTGGCGATCGGCGTGCAGGCGCTGGCGGGCGACGCCGCGCCGCGGACGCTGCGCGCCGCCCGCGCCCTGCTGCCGGACCTCAGCGCACGCGACCAGCGGCTGGCCGCCAGCGATGCCGGGCGCGAGCGCCGCGCCCGCGAGATCGACGAGCGCCTGCGTGCGTGGCTGATCGCCGAGGTCGATCCCGAGCTGCGCCAGCAGCGCAACGTCACCACGTCGGTCACGCCCCGCCTGCGCGACCTGCACGCGCGCCTGCAGGCGCTGCACGACGAGGCGGCGTCGCGCGCGCGGGCGCAGCGCGACCGGTCGTCCAACGCGCAGCGCCGCGCGACCGTGCTGGCGATCGCCGGGCTCGGAGGCTCGGCGGCGCTGATCTTCCTGCTCACCGCCTACCTGGCGCAGTACATCGTCGTGCCGCTGCGGCGCGTCGGCAGCGCCGCACGGCGCATCGCCGCGGGCGATCTCAGCGCCCGCGTCGTCGAGGAGGGCGACGCCGAGCCCGTCGAGCTGGCCCGCTCGTTCAACGCCATGGCCGCCTCCCTGGAGCAGCGCAGCGCCGAGCTGGCGCGCCGGGTGCGCATCAACGACGCCGTGCTCGACGCCACGCCCGACGCGATCGGCCTCTACGGCCCCGGCGGCGAGGTCGTGCTGCAGAACGCGCCGATGGCGGAGCTCGGCCCCGGCGACCTCCCCGAGGCCGACCGGGCCGATGGCCACGACCGCGAGGTGCGCGACGAGATCACGCGCGGCGAGCGCACCCTCGCCCGCTTCGCCGCGCCCGTGCGCGACGCCTCCGGCCAGCTGCTGGGCCGCATCGTCGTCCTGCGCGACATCACGGCCGAGCGCGAGTCCGAGCGCCTCAAGGACGAGTTCTTCGCGCTCGTCTCCCACGAGCTGCGCACCCCGCTGACGTCGATCCTCGGCTTCCTGGAGCTGGTGCTCGACGAGGATGAGCCGCTGGACCCGGGCGTGCGCCGCCAGCTGGAGGTCGTGCATCGCAACGCCCGGCGGCTGCTGCGGCTGGTCGGCGACATGCTGTTCGTGGCCCAGGCGCAGGGCGGTCGGCTGACGATCCAGCGCCAGCCCGTCGACCTCGCCGCGGTGGCGAGCGAGTCGCTGGAGGCGGCGCGCCCGGCTGCCGAGGCGGCCCAGGTCGCGCTGCGCCTGCAGACCGAGCCGATCGCGCCGGTGCGCGGCGACCACGATCGTCTCGGCCAGCTGCTGGACAACCTCGTGTCCAACGCCGTGAAGTTCACGCCGGCCGGCGGGGAGGTGACGGTGCGGGTCGCCGGCGGTGACGCCGAGCACGCCGTGGTCGACGTCGTCGACAGCGGCCCCGGCGTGGCGCCAGAGGAGCTGGAGCGGCTGTTCGAACGCTTCTACCGCGCGCCCGAGGCGACCGCCGCCTCGGTGCCCGGGATGGGGCTGGGCCTGACCATCGTCGCGGCGATCGCGCGCGCCCACGGCGGCAGCGTCGGCGTCACCAGCCAGCCGGGGGCTGGACTGGCCGTCCACGTGGAGCTGCCCTACGAGGAGGACGGCGAGCGATAGCGATAGCCGAATCCGCGCACCGTCTCGATCGACTCGGCCCCGGAGGCGTCGACCGCCTCCAGCTTGCGGCGCAGATAGCCGACGTAGAGCTTGACCTGCCCCGGTGAGGCGGCGTCGGCGCCCCACACCTGGTCGAGGATCTGGTCGCGCCCGAGGATCTGGTCGCGATGGCGCACGAGCACCTGCAGCAGGCGCATCTCCAGCGGCGTGAGGACGACCGGCTGGCCGAGCACCTGGACGGTGGCGTTGGCCGAGTCGATGCGCAGGTAGCCGTCGTCGTAGATCTCCGGCGCGGCCGGCCCGCCCTGCACGCGCCGCAGCAGCGCCTGCACGCGCGCCAGCAGCTCCTGGCGGCCGAACGGCTTGGTCACGTAGTCGTCGGCGCCGGCGCGCAGGCCGCGGACCTTCTCCAGCTCGCTGCCGTGGGCGGTGAGCATCAGCACCGGCACGTCGCTGAAGTCGCGGATGCGCTCCAGCGCCTGCCAGCCGTCCAGCTCAGGCATGGCGACGTCGAGGATCACCAGCGACGGGTGGTGGGTGTGGACGCCGCGCACGGCCTCGCGCCCGTTGACGGCCTCGACGACGTCGAGCCCGTCGCGGCGCAGCAGCTCCCGGACGAGCTCCCGGATATCGGGGTCGTCGTCGGCGACCAGGACGCGAGCGGGAGGCACTGGGCACGTTTCTTAGCAGGCACGTCAGACTCGCGTGCGATGGAGGACCCGATGCGCATCACCCGCGACCTGTCGCTGCCGCTGTCGGAGGTGCTCGTGCGCACGTCCCGCTCGAGCGGCCCGGGCGGCCAGCACGCGAACGTCACCGCCTCGCGCGTGGAGGCCGTGCTCGACGTGCGCGCGTCGCCGACGCTGACCGAACGCCAGCGCGAGCGGCTGCTGGCCCGCTTCGGGCCGCGGGTCGTCGCCGTGGCCCAGGATGCGCGCTCGCAGTCGCGCAACCGCGAGCTGGCCCTTGAGCGGCTGCGCGAGCGCCTGGCCGGGGCGCTGCACACGCACCGCCCGCGCACGGCGACCAAGCCCTCTCGCGCTGCGCGTGCGCGACGTGTGGAGGCCAAGAAGCGCCGCGGGGCGGTCAAGCGCGACCGGCGCCGGCCGGGCCGCGAGGAGTGACGCTCGGCAGCGCGATCGGCGTGCCGAGCGCCCGCTACGACGGCGCGACGCCCCGCACCAGCGCCGCCTGACGCATGCGCACGGCGACCTCGTCCGGATCGTCGAGCAGCTCGACCAGGTCGAGGTCCTCAGGTGAGATGTAGCCGCCGGCCATCAGCCGGTCGTGGACCCATGCCCACAGGGGCCCCCAGTGGTCGCGGCCCACGAGCAGGACCGGGAAGTGGCGCACCTTCTCGGTCTGGATCAGGACGAGCGCCTCGAACAGCTCGTCCAGGGTGCCGAAGCCGCCGGGCAGGACGACGAAGCCGCTGGCGTAGCGCACGAAGCAGACCTTGCGCGCGAAGAAGTAGCGGAAGGTCAGCGACAGGTCGAGGTACGGGTTGGCGTGCTGCTCGAAGGGCAGCTCGATGTTCAGGCCGATCGAGCGCGCTCCGACGTCGCGGGCGCCGCGGTTGGCCGCCTCCATCAGGCCCGGTCCGCCGCCGGTGATGACGTGGAAGCCTGCGCGCCCGAGCGCCGCGCCGACCGCGCGCCCGAGGGCGTAGTGGGGGTCCTCGTGGGGCACGCGCGCCGACCCGAAGACGGTCACCCCGCAGCCGGTCCCGGCCAGGGCCTCGAAGCCCATGCGCAGATCGGCGTCCATGCGGTGCAGCCGCTCGTCGTCGGAGTGCAGCGACTCGACGGCGGGCGACTCGGCGCCCAGCAGCTCCTCGTCGAGCGTCCGCGGCGGGCGGAGGCCTCTGTCGTGCTCCGTCATCTCTTTTGCTTGCTAATGTTTTCGGGCATGGCGACGTCGCGCAGGCTGGGAGTCCAGCACGACCATCCGCACTACCGGTGGTGGGCGCTGTCGTGCACCAGCCTGGGCATGCTGCTGGCCACGGTCAACTCGGGCACGCTGATCATCGCGCTGCCCGACCTGGAGCGTGCGCTGCACACCACGCTGCTGGAGCTCGTGTGGGTGATTCTCGTCTACCTGATCGCCTCCACGGTGCTGGTGCTGACCGCCGGACGACTGTCGGACCTGTTCGGGCGCAAGAACGCCTACGTCGGCGGCTTCCTGCTGTTCGCCGCCGCCTCGCTGGGCGCCGGCTTCTCCGGCGGCGGCACCGAGCTGCTCGTGTGGCGCGTGGTGCAGGGCGTCGGCGCCGCCTTCCTGTTCGCCAACGCGTCGGCGATCGTCACCGACGCCTTCCCGCGCGAGCAGCTCGGCCTGGCCATGGGCACCAACGTGATGATCGCCGCCGTCGGCCTGGTCATCGGGCCGGTGCTCGGTGGCGCGCTCGTGCTCATCGACTGGCAGTGGGTGTTCTGGTTCAACGTGCCCTTCGCGCTGCTCGGCAGCGCGTGGGCGTGGGCGGTGCTGCACGAGCTGCACCGCCCCGACGAGGTGCGCGGGCTGGACCTGCTGGGCACCTCGATGTTCGTGCTCGGGCTGACCGCGCTGGTCTACGGCATCTCCAAGGGCGGCCTGACCAGCTGGACGGACCCGATCGTGATCGTCTCCTTCGTCCTCGCGGTCGTGCTGCTGCCGCTGTTCATCGTGATCGAGCGCGGCCAGCGGGCGCCGATGCTCGACCTGACGATCTTCGAGGACCGCCTGTTCGCGGCCGCCTCAGCCGCCGCCTTCCTCAACGGCCTTGGCCGCTTCGCCCTGACCTTCATCTTCGTCTTCTACTTCCAGGGCGCCCAGGGCGACGACCCGATCGTCGCCGGGCTCAAGCTGGCGCCGATGGCCCTGGGGATGCTGGTCGCCTCGCCGCCGGCCGGCTGGTGGGCCGACCGCCACGGCTCCCGCGTGCTGGCCACCCTCGGCACGGCCGTCACCGCGATCGGAATCGCCGGGATGACGTTGCTGGGAGCGGACTCGGCCTACTGGCTGTCGGCCCTCATGCTGCTGCTGGTCGGCGTCGGGTTCGGCGCCTTCAACAGCCCCAACACCTCGGCGATGATGGGCGTCGTGGCGCCCAATCGCCGCGGCATCGCGGCCGGCGCGCGCACGATGGTGCAGAACACGGGCGCGGTCATCTCGATCGCGCTGGTGATGGCGATCGTCACCGCCGGGATCCCCAAGAGCACGCTGTTCGCGATCTTCTCCGGGCTGCACGGCCAGCTCGACAGCTCGGCGATCGACGGGTTCATCGCCAACATGCACACCGCGCTGTGGGTGCTGACCGCCATCACGGTGGTCGGTGCGCTGATCTGCCTGCTGCGCCCGTCGACCAGCCGCGGCGTGGAGCTCGCCGCCGGGTACGCGGCCGACTAGGCCACGGCCCGGCGGCAAGCCCGCCGGATCAGAGTCCGTCCGGGTGGCGGACGACGAAGCCGCGGCTGGAGCGCTTGGTGTCCTGCCAGCGCGACGGCTTGGCGCCCGAGGTGTCGAAGCGCAGGCCGGCGACGTACATGTACATGTGGTCGCCGCGGGCGTAGATGGTGACCCACTGGCCGGGCCCCGACTTGCCCCACGACTCGAAGTTGCCCGAGGGCATCGGCTGGTCGAGCAGGTCGGCACCGTGCAGCGCGTAGGACACCGAGCCCGAGCAGTCGTAGCCGCTGTCCTTCCACTTGAGCGTGTGCCCGCCGCCGTAGCGGTACGGCTTCTTGGCGATCTCGTTGCCCGCAGCGATGATCTGCTGGACGGCGAGCGGCGCGCTGGCCGGCGCGGTGGCGGTGCCGTCCGCGTTGAGGATCGCCTTCTCGCCGGGCACCCCGACCGGGTCCGACGGCGTGGCGCCGCCCATCGTGACCGTCGTCCCACCGGTCTCGTCGGTCGGCGTGGCGGGCGTCTGGGCCGCGGCCGGATCCGTCGTCGCCGGGTCGGCCGGCGGCGTGGCGTCCGCGGCGTCGGTCTGGCGCGTGGCAGCGCGCTCCTGGACGGCGGCGTCGGCGGCCTGCTCGAGCGTCGGCGCCTCGCGGCGCTCGATGCGGCCGTTGGCCTTGAGCCCCTCGACGCCCTCGAAGCGCTTGACCGCGCGCTTGGTCGCCGGGCCGAAGGCGCCGTCGACGCTCAGGCGCTCGCCGGTCTTGCGCAGCAGCTTCTGAGCGGTCTTGACGTCGCTGCCGGACATGCCCTGCTTGAGCGTGCGCGAGCCGAAGGTGAAGGCTGACGCGCTGGCGGGTACGGCGGCAACGGCTGCGGTGGTTAGGAGCGCGGCCACCGCGGGAAGTCGTATGTCAGGCACTCCTTGGGTCCCCCATCTCTTTCCAGTGCCTGCGGGGTTAGCTGACGGACTCGCGCAGAAAGAGCAGCGCTACATCGGCATGGGCCGACGATTCGCCCCGTGGCCGCAATGCGGCCGTTTGGGTCCCCCGCTGCCCGCCGGCGGAAACGACGGGCATTCGGCGTTGGTCATTCGACGGTCGGGAACTGTAGCGAACCCGGCCGCGGGTTTGTTTCCCGTAATAGTTGAGTGGTTCAACTATCTGGCTAGACTCCCTCGCGTGAGAATCGCGCGTCTGTTCCGCCCCTACCGCGGCCGGCTGGCCGCCGTGCTGGGGCTGATCGTGGTCTCAGCAGGGATTTCGATGGTCTCGCCGTTCCTCCTGCGCGCGGTGCTCGACACGGCCCTGCCCGAGCGCGACACGACGCTGCTGGCCTGGCTGGTCGGCGGGATGATCGCCGTGGCCGTCACCACCGGAGCGCTGGGCGTCGCCCAGACGTGGCTGTCGACCCAGGTCGGCCAGGCGGTCATGCACGACCTGCGCACCCAGGTCTACCGCCACCTCCAGCGCCTGCCGCTGGCCTTCTTCACGCGCACCCGCACCGGCGAGGTGCAGTCGCGCATCGCCAACGACATCGGCGGCGTGCAGTCGGTCGTCACCTCGACGGCGACCTCGATCGTCTCCAACGTCACCACCGTGCTGGCCACCGTCGTGGCGATGGTGCTGCTGGACCCGCTGCTGGCCGCCTTCTCGCTGGCGGTGCTGCCGCTGTTCGTGTGGCTGAGCCGCAGGGTGGGCGCGGAGCGCAGGCGCATCACCCGCCGCCGCCAGGAGTCGATGGCGGACATCTCGACGCTGATCGAGGAGTCGCTGTCGGTCAGCGGGATCCTGCTGGGCAAGACGATGGGCCGCACCGGGGCGCTGGCCGAGCGCTTCGACGGAGAGTCGCGCAACCTCGCCGACCTGGAGGTGCGCTCGCGGATGGCCGGGCGCTGGGTGATGGCCACGATCCAGGTGTCGTTCACCGCGATGCCGGCGCTCATCTACCTGTTCGCCGGCCTGTCGCCCGACGCCGTGTCGATCGGCACCGTGGTCGCCTTCACCACCCTCCAGACGCGCCTGCTGTCGCCGATCGGCTCGCTGCTGTCGGTCGGCGTCGACGTGCAGAGCTCGCTGGCCCTGTTCGAGCGCATCTTCGAGTACCTCGACCTGCCGGTGGACATCCAGCCGGGCCGGCGCGAGCTGCACGGCCACGGCGGGCGCGTCAGCTTCGACGACGTGTGGTTCCGCTACGGCGACGAGGCGCCGTGGACGCTGTCGGGCGTCTCGGTCGACGTGGAGCCGGGCACGACGCTGGCGATCGTGGGCGAGACCGGTGCCGGCAAGACGACGATGGGCTACCTGGTCGCCCGCCTGTACGACGCGGTGCGCGGCACCGTGGCGATCGACGGCCTCGACGTGCGCGAGGCCACGCACGAGTCGCTGGCAGCGACCGTCGGGCTCGTCTCCCAGGAGACCTACCTGTTCCACGCCACGATCGCCGACAACCTGCGCTTCGCCCGCCCCGACGCGACCGACGCCGAACTCATCGCCGCCGCGCGCGCCGCCCGCATCGACGAGCTGATCGCCTCGCTGCCCGACGGCTACGAGACGGTCGTGGGCGAGCGCGGCTACCGCTTCAGCGGCGGTGAGAAGCAGCGCATGGCGATCGCCCGCACGGTCCTGCGCAACCCGCCGGTGCTCGTGCTCGACGAGGCCACCAGCGCCCTGGACACCGAGACCGAACGCGCCGTGCAGGAGGCGCTGGACGAGCTATCCGAAGGCCGCACGACGATCGCCATCGCCCACCGCCTGTCGACCGTGCGCCACGCCGACCAGATCGTCGTGCTCGACGGCGGCCAGATCGCCGAGCGCGGCACGCACGACGAGCTGCTGGAGCTCGACGGCCGCTACGCCGCGCTCGTGCACGGCGGCCACGGCGAGCTGCTGGCGTCCTAGCCCACCACGGCGTCGACGACCTCAGCGCAGGCGCTCGGCACGGCTCGGCACCGCCGGCCTGCGCGAGCATTGGCGCGTATCCGCTCCCGGCGCGGACGGCTGGCGGATTGTGGGCCCTACGTGTCCAGAACTCGCCAGCGAGCCGGCTCGAGGCCCCACGCCATCGGTGATGCCGCAAGGGCCTGCGCTCAGAGCTACGCCAGCAGTGCGTCGACCATCGCCAGCGCCACCTCGGCACGCTGATGCAGCGAGGCGCGCAGGACGAACTCGTGCGGCGCATGCGCCCCGCCGCCGCGCGGGCCGAGCCCGTCGACGGTCAGCGGGATGGCGGGGGCGAAGTGCGAGGCGTCCGAGGCGCCGCCGCGCGAGGCGCCGACGATCGGGCGCCCCAGGCGCTGCGAGGCGTCGGCCAGCAGCCCGGCGGTGGCCGCGCGAGCGTCCATCGCCGGCCAGATGCGCTCGAACTCCGGGTACAGCTCGGCGCCGCCGATCTCCGCCGGCAGCGAGGCGAGCACCTCGTGGAAGGCGTCGACGCGATCCGAGCGCAGGTCGCAGTACAGCTCGCCGCCGCTGGGCACGACGTTGAACGCGTCGCCGCTGCGCAGCACCGTGGGCACCGCGGTCAGGCGATCCTGGCCGCCGGGATCGTGCGCGGCGGCCACATGCTGGGCCGCCCCGGCCAGGGCCAGCAGCGCGTTGCGCCCGCGCTCCGGGGACGAGCCCGAATGCGCCGACGCACCGGCGGCGCGGACCAGCAGCGTCGCCGCCGCCTTGCGCCGCACGACCACCGCCTCGTCGCCCACCCCCATGCCGGTCAGCTGGCCGGCCTCGAAGCACAGGCACGCGTCCCAGCCCGCAAACCGCTCGACGTGCGCGAACGGCGAGGTGCGCCACTCCTCATCGCACACCAGCAGCAGGGCGACCTCGGCGAAGTCCTCCCGCCGCGCGTCCAGCGCGCGCAGCACGCCCAGCGCCAGCACGTCGCCGCCCTTCATGTCGACCGAGCCGGAGCCGATCAGCCGGTCCTGCTCGCGCAGCAGCGGGCGATGGTCCTCATGGGAGACGACCGTGTCGAGGTGGCCGAGCAGCAGCAGCCGCCGGGTGCCCGTGCCGGGCAGGCGCGCGATCAGGTCGTCGGCGTGGTCGGGCGACGAGCACGTCACGCGCTCGGTCGCCGCCGCCGCCGGCAGCAGCGCCCCGACGACGCTGATGCACTCCTCGGCGCCCTCCACGTCGCCTGACGGCGAGGACACCGCGACCAGCGCCTCCAGCTCGCGCTCGGCCCGTGCGGCGATCTCCTGGGCCTGCTCGGCGATCCATGCGCTCACGGTCCGCCCCACCCTAGATGTTCCAGCGCGACACGGCGGCCTGCGCGTGCTCGCTGCCGAGCACGCCCACGCCGGCTGGGCCGAGCAGGAAGCGCCGGCCCTCGGCCGGGTCCAGCGACAGCCAGCGCGCGGTGAAGATGCGCAGGGCGTGGCCGTGGCCGAACAGCAGGATGCGCTGGGGACGGCGGCCGCGCAGGTCGGCGATCAGCGCGTCCATGCGCGCGCCCACGTCGGCCATCGTCTCCCCGCCCGGACAGCCGTCGCGCCACAGGTCCCAGTCGGGTCGGTGCTCGTGGATCTCGGCCGTGGTGACGCCCTCGTACTCGCCGTAGTCGACCTCGCGCAGGCGCTCGTCGACCGATGGCTGGAAGCCGGCCAGGTGGGCGGTGTCCAGCGCCCGGCGCAGCGGGCTGGACACGACGAGGTCGAACGCGACGCCCTCGAGCTTGGGAGCCAGCGCCCGCGCCGCGTCCTCGCCGTCGGCGTTGAGCGGGATGTCGGTGCTGCCGGTGTGCTGGCGGGACACCGTCCAGGCGGTGTCACCGTGGCGGGCGAGCCACAGCTCGGGAGGCGCGTCGGTCATGGCGGCGATTGTCCCAGCGCCACGATCGACCGCGCGCCCGGCCCGGTGGCACCTGCTTGAATCGGCGCCATGCCCGGCGATGAACCCGACAACCGCGAGGCCGAGCGCGCCTTCGGGGGCCAGGCGCCGCCGTCGAGCGCCGAGGCGTTCGGTGCCGGTCGCTTCGCACCGCCCGCTGTCCCGTCGGGCCCGCCGGTGCCCCCGCCGCCGCCCGCCGCAGCCCCGCCCGTCGCGCCAGGCGAGCCGGCCCCCACCTCGACCTGGCCTCCGGCGCGCGACCCGGCCACGACGCCCGGCCACAGCTCCACGTGGCCGCCGCCCGCCGGCGGGCAGGCGCTGCGCAACGCCGACGGCGCGACCGCCTCGCTGGTGCTGGGGATCATCTCCTGGGTGCTGTGCCCGATCGTGTGCTCGATCCCGGCGATCGTCCTCGCCCGTCAGGCGCGGGCCGAGATCGACGCAAGCCCGACGCCGCTGGCCGGCCGCGACAACGCCTCGGCCGGCTTCTGGCTCGGCGTCTCCTCGCTTATCGTCTACGGCCTGCTGACCGTCTGGGTGATCGTCTCGGCCGCCGTCACGAGCGCCTGACCGCCCGGCGCGATACGCTTCCGCTCACGATGTTCGCCGCCAGTGAAGCCTTCCTCATGACCTTTGGCCTGGTCGCGGTCTTCTTCGTCGCGTTCCCGGTGCTGGTCAACTTCCTGCTCGCCTTCATCGCCGCCCAGGTGGCCGGCGAGCGGCAGGACAACCTGCAGTACGAGCGCGAGCACCCGAACCCGTAGCCCGCGCCGCACGGCGCTGGCGACCTGCGCGCAGCTCCCTCACCTCGACCCTGACGACCGCTTCCTGATCGCGCCGCTGGCCGCGCGCGAGATCGTGGCCGTGCCCGCGATCTGCGACGAGCGCCGCCCGACGCTGGCCCAGCCGCACTCTCCCGGGCCCCGCCCTCGACGGCATGGCTTGACCGCTGCCCCGCGGATCCATACGGTCGCCTGCAAATGGCACGGCTGCTCGGGGTGAGTGTCGTCCTGCTCGTGGTCACGGTCTGTGGTGTCGCCCCTGCGCGGGCACGACAGCCGGTCTACCGCGATCCGCCGAGCTACCAGGGCATCTCGCGGGCGCCAAGGACGTCGGCTCCACCAGCCCCGACGCCCAGCGCCCCGGTCGTGCTCTCACAGGCGGGGACCTTCCCCGACGTCTATGTCGACGAGGCGGGCACCGCGCACGTCGTGTGGAACGAGGACCGGGGTGACGGCGCAGACGTCGTGATGTACTGCCGCATCAAGCGACGGGCGCGCGGCTGTGACGGGGGGCAGCCGCATGAGCTGACGTGGACCAAGGACTACGGGCCCGGCGACGGACCGCAGTACAACAGCGGAGGACCGCCGAAGATCGTCCGCGTCGGCGATCTGCTCGCCGTGTTCAGCCACCGCTACCCGACGATCGGCGTCAAGCCCGACGGCGCGAGCAGCTCCACCGTCGTGGTCTGGACGAGCGGCGACGGCGGGACGTCGTGGACGCCGAACGCGACGGCCGCGGGCAAGTGGAACCTCGGGCAGATGGCCGTGCTGGCCGGCGACAACCCGACGATCCTGAACTTCGGCGTCGACCCGCTGTGCGACGCGCCCGGTCCCGCCGCGGCGTGTCTGGAGGCCTTCCAGTCGGGCGCCTATGCGGAGACCGCCACCAACCTGTCCGAGGGGCCGGACCAGAACTACAACGCCAGCCTGGTGCTCGACGAGCACGGCGCACCGGTCACCGCCATCGAGGATCTCGCCTACGACACGCGGGTGCGGCGCTGGACGCAGACCGGCTCGCCCACCGACCCCGCGACGTGGACGCCCGGCGCGGTGTTCGGCGCCGACGACATCTCGCTGGCGGGCGGTCCGTCCGGCGTCTACCTCATGGGCAAGGCGAAGAGCGGCTCGGGCCCCTATTCGGTCTCCAGGCTCAACCAGCAGGGCGCCGGCTACGCGCGGGGGCCGGCGGTCGCCGTGACCGGCACCGGCGGCGCGAGCCTGGGACGGATCTACGAGAGCCCCGGTGGGGCGCTCATCGCTGGCTGGCAGCAGTTCGGCAAGGGCCTGCAGCTGCGCGCGACGACCGGGGCGGCGGGCGCGAAGCCGTCGTTCGCGGCCTCCCAGCGGGTGACCGACGGCGACGGAAACGGCCAGATCGCGCTGGGCGCGGCGGCCGACGGTGGGGGGTTCGTCGCCTACAACCACACCGGCGCGATCAACAGCGAGGGCCAGATCGCGGTCTCGAGCTTCGGACAGCCCGCGCCGACCGGCCGGCCGGGCGTGGCCGACCTTCCCGGCGGCGGCGTGGTCGCCGGCGGAACCGGGACCAACGGCTCCTGCTCGGAGCTGAGCTTCGGCAGCTTCGTCGTCTCGGCCAGCGGCTGCCTGCTCAAGGGCCGTGGTGCCTACGCCGGCGACTACGTCACCGACCGTGAGGTGAACCTGTGGGGGCTGCGGATCATCCCGGAGGGCTCGACGCAGATCATCATCGACCCGCGGAAGCTCACGATCGACACGACCGGCAGCGTCCGCGTCGTCGTCACCGGGCCGGCGCCGATCGGCGACGTCACGCTGTTTCGCGGCGTCCTGCACCGCGACCTGTCGGCGGTGCGGCCCGGGACGACGCTGTTCGAGTTCCCGACCGGGCTCTACAAGGCCAACATCCTCGGCTTCGACGTCGGCGCGAACATCAAGGTGCGCTTGGAGCGCGACGGCGTCCACATCCCGGTCGACCTGACGTTGCCGCCCGCCTTCGGCGGCTTCAGCGGCCACGCCGAACTGATCGCCGACCGCACCGCCGGCCTGCACGTCGACAGCGTCCACGTCCACATCGGACCTGTCCCGCTCGGCGCGCTGATCCTCAACCGCATCGATCTCGACTTCGCCGGGGCCGACGACACGTGGACCGGGGCCGGATCGATCACCGTCGTCGGCGCCGGGACGCTGGACATCAGCGCCACCTTCCAGATGGGCGCCTTCAAGGAGGCGACGCTCTCCTTCAAGCCGGGGGCACCGATCCCGATCGGGCCGTTCGTCTACCTGGTGCAGATCGGCGGCGGATTCGGCCTCGACCCCGTGCGCATCGACGCCAACGGGACCGTGGGCGGCGGGGTGGCCGTCGACGGCGCCTCGCCCGTCGAGCTGCACGGTGATCTGACGATGACCTTCCCGCCCAGCGGCCCGGCGACCTTCCACGTGGGCGGGACGCTCGGCCTCTTCTTCTTCCAGATCGCCGACGGCGCTCTGGACTTCCGGACCGACGGCTACGCCACGTTCCACGGTCATGAGGGCCTGGACCTCGGCGTGCTCGGCGTCGACGCCGAGCTGCAGGGGTTCGTCGACGCGCCGACCGGTCAGTTCGGCGCGCAGCTGGACGGTGAGGTGCGCCTCTGCGCCGACCTGGGCATCGGCCCATCGGTGTGCGGCAAGGCGAGCAGCGCGGCAGCCGTCTCCAACAAGGGCTTCGCGGTCTGCGCGCGTCTATCTCCGCCCGGGGTCGACGCAGGCATCTCCTACCCGTGGAGCGACTGGGACCCGCTGTATCTGTCCAATCCCTTCGCGTTCTCGGTCTCGCTGATCGGGCACGTCGGGGGCTGCCACATCGACGACTACCGAGCGCCCGCGCCCAAGGCCCGTGCCGCCCAGGCCGCGCCCGGGAGCTTCACCGTCGACATCCCGCCCGGGCTGCCGACCGCGTCGATCGCCGCGGTCGGAGGCAACAGCGGCGCGCCCCACGTCGTGGCGACCGGCCCGGGTGGCCAGACCGTCGCCTTCGGCCAGCCGACCAAGGCCGGCGCGGTGATGATCCCGACCGGCACCCCGGCGGCCTACGTGCTGCTCGACCATCCCGCGGGCGGGACGTGGACGATCTCGCCGCAGCCCGGCTCGCCACCGATCGCGAGCGTGCTGCAGGCCGACGGCTACACGCCGGCCTCCGTGACGGCCACGCTCGGCGGCCGTGGGCGCGCGCGCACCATCAGGTACCGGATCGATCACCTCGGCCACGGACAGAGCGTCGCTTTCGCGGAGACCGGAAGCTTCGGCACCCGCCTGATCGGGTCGGCCAGCCACGCGCGAGGGACGCTGCACTTCCGGCCCGCCGATGCGCGCGGCGGCAGGCGGACCGTCGTCGCGCTCATCCGGCGATCTGGCCTGACCACCGACTCGCACCGGATCGGCTCCTACCGGGCGCCCGGACCGGTGACGCCCGGCGCGGTGCGCCGCCTGAAGGTGACCCGCCACCGGACGACGCTGCGCGTGAGCTGGAAGCGCGAGCCACGCGCCGCGAAGTACAGCGTGGTCGTGCGCGGCGCGAAGGGCACGCGCCTGGGACGGCTGGTTGGCCGGTCCGCGCACGCGGTCACGTTCACCGGGGTGCGGACCGGCGAGCGTGAGACTGTCACGGTCCGTGCGCTGTCGGCCGCGCTGCGGGCCGGTCCGGCCCGCAGCGTGCGGCTGCGGCGTTGAGCGGCCCCCGCGGCGTCGACGACAGGCAGCACGCGCAGACGCTCACCGTCACGCGAACCGCACCGTTGCCCAGCGCATGCCTCGTCACCGCGCCGGCGGCCAGCCTGACGTCGTCACCGAGCCGGGAACAGGGCCAACGTGGCCGCGACGCTGGCGCAGGTGACACGGGGCCCGCGTCGGCCGTGGGCGCTGCGCTGAACGGACATCGCGCATGATGGCGCGCCGCTGGCGCACCGCGAGCGCACCGGGCCGTCGACCAGGGTGGGCGACGTGCGGGGATCGCGATGGTCGCCAGCCCCGCGAGAACGTGCTTCGGACGCTCCGATGGCGACGATGCGGCCGAGCGATCGCCCACGCGATCGCTGTGCTCCTGTAGCGTCGCTCCCATGGAGGAGCGGGTCCTGCTCAGCCCCGAGGATCAGGCGATCCTCGCGCTCGAGGGTCCGACCGTCGCCGGCCACACGTGCAAGGTCATCTCGCTGGGGTCCGGCGCGCCGGACCTCGAGGCACTGCGCGCGGCCGTCGCCCATCGCCTGCCCTCCGTGCCGCAGCTGACCTGGCGGCTCGACGGCGACGCCGACGCGCCCGCGTGGATCGTCGACGAGCACTTCGACCTCGAGCGCCACGTCACCGAGGCGATGCTCGAGCAGCCCGTCGACGAGCTCGGCCTGACGGCCGAGGTGGCCCGCCAGTTCGAGCAGCGCCTGGACCGCGGGCGCCCGCTGTGGCACATGGAGCTGGTCCCCACCGAGACCGGTGCGGCGATCGTCTGGCGCATCCACCACGCGCTGGCCGACGGCACGACAGCGATGCGCTTCGCCCACCAGGTGCTGTGGGACGTCGAGCCGGCCGGCGCCGCGGCGCCGACGCACCCCGCCCATCCCGCGCAGGCCGCCGACGAGCGCCGCCGGCGCAATCACCTGGCCGGGTTCCTGCAGCGGGAGTTCGCCGCCTCGCGCATCCGCTCCCCGTTCGACGGGCGCATCGGGACGCGTCGCGTGGTCGCCTTCGCCGCCGTGCCGCTGGCGCCACTGCACGACGCCGCGCGGGCGCACTGCCAGGCCACGCTCAACGACGCGGTCCTGTCGGTCGTCGCCGGAGCGCTGCGGCGCTGGGTGCTGGCCCACCACGGCCACCTGGGCGACGTGCGCGTGCGGGTACCGGTCAGCCTCCATCACGAGGGCGACGGCCAGCTCAACCGCGACTCGTTCTTCAGTGTCGCCCTGCCGCTCAACGAACCCGACCCGCTGCGGCGCCTGGCGGCCGTCCACGCGGCCACGGCCGAGCGCAAGGCCGACCACGACGCCGAGACGATGGACGAGCTGCTCAGCGGCCTGGGCCGGGTGTCGCCGCGCCTGCGCGACCTCGCGCGCCAGATCGAGGGCAGCCCGCGCCGCTTCGCCGTCAACGTCTCCAACGTCCCCGGCCCGCGCGCCGCGGTGTCCGTGGTCGGCGCCCACGTGCGCGGGCTGCACTCGATCGCCGAGATCGGGGAGCGTCACGCGCTGCGCGTCGCGGTCGTGTCGCTGGCCGACACGCTCGGCTTCGGCTTCTGCGCCGACCCGGCGATCGTCGCCGACCTCGACGCGATGGCCCGCGGGGTGGAGCTGGAGACCGAGGCGCTGTGCGCCGCGGTCGGGCCGTCACCTACGGCGTGATGCCCTGGGCGAAGCGGAACACCTGGTGGGGGTCGTAGCGGGCCTTGACGGCCTGCAGGCGCTGCCAGTTCTGCCCGTAGTAGGCGTGCTGCCAGTCGTCCAGCTGCGGATCGATGTAGTTCTGGTAGCACTGGCCGGACACGTGCGGCGCCATCATCCGGCGCGCACGCCGCACCCATGACGTCGAGCTGCCGGGGGCGTAGTACTGGATGGCCAGCTGCTGGCGGCGATGGACGAAGGCGGTGGCGTCCGGGGCGACCTTGTTGATGGCGCCGCCGTAGGCGTCGAACAGCAGCGTGCCGCCGCCGAGCTCGACCGCCCGGATCGCCGCCGACCGACCGCTCGCGCTCAGCGCCCGCGCCACGTAGTCGGAGCCCGCGTCGAAGGGCTGGGGTGCGTAGCGGCCGCACTGGTCGACGCTCTCGCCCGCGCAGCCGGCCCAGTGCTGCATCATCGCCAGGTAGCCAAGCGTCCCGATGCTCAGCGACGCGCCGTCGACGCGCAGCAGCGGTGCGATCAGACGCCGCAGGCGCGACTGCGAGCCCAGCAGCTGGCCCTGGCAGGAGACCGAGCCGCCGGCGGCGAGCGTGAACAGCGCGGTCAGCGCCCCGGGCGCGTGCGGGGCCAGGCGCTGCCAGGCGTCGAGCGCCTCGCTGGCCTGCGACCACGGGTACGTGATGCGAAACCAGCTGGCGTGCGAGACCCGGTAGGCACGCAGCTGCATGCGCGTGACGATCCCGAAGTTCCCGCCGCCGCCGCCGCGCAGCGCCCAGAACAGGCCGGGGTTGTGGTGCCTGTCGGCGGTGCGCGCCCTGCCGTCGGCGGTGACGATCTCGAAGGCGCGCACGTTGTCGCAGGTCATCCCGAACGCCCGCGCGGCCAGCCCCATGCCGCCGCCCATCGCCAGCCCGGCCAGCCCGACGGTCGGGCATGAGCCGCCGGGCACGGTCGCCCCGTGGCGCGCCAGGCCGGCGTACAGGTCGATCAGGTTGATGCCAGCGCCCGCGGTGGCGGTCGAGCCGCTCAGCGAGACGCCGTGGAAGCGGCGCAGGTCGACGACCAGCGCCCCGGGCGCGGTGCAGTAGCCGGCGTAGGAATGCCCGCCCGAGCGGGCCCGGATGGGCACGTCGTGGCGCGCCGCCCAGCGCACGCACGCCTGCACGTCGTGGACGTTGGCCGCCCGCACGACGGCGAGCGGGTGGATCCCCGCGTAGCGGCTGTTGAAGACCAGGCCGCGCGAGCTGGCCGGCAGCAGCATCGGGCCCTTGAGCTCGCGGCGCAGGGCCCGCAGCGCGCTGCTGGGCCGTGCCTCGGCGTCCGTGCTCAGCAGCCAGGTGCCCGCGGCCATCGCCGCGCCCCCCGCCAGCAGCTCCCGCCTCGTCCGTGGCGTCTCCTCGATCACGTCGGGCGTCACTCTAGGCTGTCGTCGTGCCTGCCGTCGCATCCCGCCCGCGCCTCGACCGCACGTCCAGCGGCGCGCTGCTGGCCGTCGGCGCGCTGCCGTTCGCGTTGGGCGCCCTCCTGCACGTCGACGGCGGCCACCTGCACGAGGTCGCGCTGTGGTGCCCGTTTCGCGACCTGACCGGGCTGCCCTGCCCGCTGTGCGGCTCGACGCGCGCGGTCGTGCTGGCTAGCCACCTCGACGCCGGCTTCGGCGCCTACAACGCCGTCATGGTCGGCGTCCTGCTGGCGCTCGCCGCGCTCGGCCTGGCCGGCCTGGTCGCCGGCGCGCGCACGGGCGGGCGCGGCCTGCCGCTACCGCCCGTGCGCTGGCAGCTGGTGATCGGCGCGGTGGTGCTGGCCGGCGCCTGGGCATGGACGCTGGCGCACCACCGCACGATCGTCGGCTGACGGCTCAGGAGGCCGTCGGCGGGGGCGGCTCGCTGCCGCCGGGCGCCTCGGGGGCGCCCCAGGTGCCGGTCGGGCCGCCGGGCGTGGCGGGCGTGGTGCCCTCCACCGCGCGCAGCTCGAAGAACAGGATCGCGGAGGCCAGCGCGGACAGGGGCGCCAGCAGGAACCCGACGATCCAGCTGACGATCACCGTCACGACCGTGCCGCCGGCGTCGGCGATCAGCGCCGCGACCCAGCCGATGACGAGCGTGACCAGCCAGAAGACGACGATCACGCCCAGCGTCTGCCAGAAGTTCGTCTTGACGAGGTTCCAGCTGCGGCCCATCGCCTCGAACACGCCGCGGCGCTCGACCACGATCGCCGGCGCGATCACCGCCCACAGCGTGAGCAGGATGATGCCGGGGATGATGCAGAAGACGAACCCGACGGCAATGGCGATGCCAGCAAGGATCGCCGCGCCGATCAGGGTCCCCAGGACCGGTGTGACCTGGGAGAACAGCCCGCCGACCGAGGCGTCGAGCTCGCCGTCGCGGGTGTCGTTGACCACCTCGACGACGATGCCGGTGTAGAGCTGGCTGATGATCAGGCTGATCACCAGGCCGATCAGCCCCAACCACACGCTGTCGGTTCCGGCGAAGCGGAACAGCGCCTGGATCAGGAACAGGATCGCGGCGATGCCGACGAGCACGCCAAAGTACTGCTGATACGTCTTGATGACCTTGTCGACGACCGTGCCGACTTCGATGTTGCGCTTCACGCCTTCCTCTCGTTGGCCGCTGGTCGGGTCCGTGTGGGCGGAACCCTAGAGACCCGAGGGGCGGCACGCACGAAGCGCGCCTCCTCGGCGCTGAGCCCGTAGCGGCGCCGGTGGAGGATCCAGCCGGCCAGGCCGGCGGGCAGCGGCAGCCAGTAGGAGACCAGGCGGTAGGCCAGCGACGCCAGCACCGCGGCGCCCCCGTGCACCCCGGCCAGCGCCAGCGTTCCGGTCAGGCCCGCCTCCACGAAGCCCAGCCCGCCGGGGGTCAGCGGGATCTGGGCCAGCACCTGCGCCGCCACGAAGGCCAGCAGCACGAGCGTGGGACGCGGCTGCGCGCCGACGGCGGCCAGCGCGGCCAGCAGGGCCAGGTAGTCGAAGAACCAGCGGCCGATCGTGGCCGCCAGCGCCTCCCACCAGCGCCGGCCGAGCACGGCCAGGATCAGATCACGCTCGCCCAGGACGCGGCGCGCCACGTCGGTGCGCGGCGGATGACCGCGGCACACGCGGTTGCGCACCCGCTCGGCGAAGCCGGCCAGCGCGGCCAGCGGCCGGTCGGTGACGATCAGCGCCGCGCCGATGGCGAACAGGGCCGCGAAGACGACCAGGCCGACGATCGCGGCTCGCACGAGCTCGTTGTCGGTCGACACCACGCCGCGCAGCACGGCGGGCACCGCGAGCACCGGCAGGGCGAGCAGCACGCCGAAGACCAGCAGCGACGACGCCGTCAGGCCCGAGGCGGCCTGCGCGGCGGGCACGCCGGACTGCACGAGCATGCGGTACTGCAGCGCGCCGGCCGTCGCGCCGCCGCCGGGGACGATGCGCCCGAACGCGTTGCCGGCCAGCTGCGAGGTGGCGATCGCGTAGCTGTCGTGGGTGCGCACCGACAGCCGCTGCAGCGCCCACAGGCTGACGAAGCTGGCCGCCTCGGCCAGCAGCATCGCCGCGAACCACACCGGCTGCAGGTGGGTCAGCCGCGGCCAGGCCGACAGCACCTGCAGCAGGCTGGGGAAGACCAGGTAGAGCGAGACTCCCGTGACCAGCAGGAGCAGGACGCGCGGGAGGGTGCGGCGCATGTGCCTTCCCCTATGCCCCGTGCGAGGCCGGTTCCCTGCGTCCGTGCACGATCCCTGGCGCGGCGCCACGCAGGCCGCCGACCATCATCAGCATGCTGACGACGACCAGCGCCCACAGCACCGCCGTCCAGCCACCGGACAGGTCGTGCAGTGCGCCCATGATCAGCGGAGCGGACGCCGCGGCGATGTAGCCGATGCCCTGGACCATCCCGGCCAGGGCCGCGGCGTGCGCTCCGTCGGGCGCGCGCAGCACGACCAGCGTCATCGTGACCGCGAAGCTGCCGCCCTGCGCGACGCCGAGGATGAGCATCCACAGCGGCACGAGAGTGCCGCGCGAGGCGATCAGCCCGACGAAGCCGACCGCCCACAGCACGCCCATGAGCACGACGATCGGACGCTGGTCGTGCAGGCGCACGGCCAGCATCGGCGCCACGAGCGCGAACGGGATGCCCAGCAGGAGGAAGATCGACACCATCGCGCCGGAGCGGCCGTCGCTCATCCCGCCGTCGCGCAGCAGCTCGGCCAGCCAGGTCACGACCGTGTAGAAGAGGATCGACTGGCCGGCGAACAGGACCGTCAGCGACCAGGCCGTGCGGTCGGCGCGCAGGCTGACGCGCTCGTCGCGCGTGACCTGCGGCGCCTGCGCGCGCCGGCGCGTCTCGACCCGGGCGACCGGCAGCCACACCACCGCGGCGGCCAGGGCGGGCAGCGCCCACACCGCCAGCGACGCCTGCCAGGAGCCGAGCGCATGCTCCAGCGGGACGGCCAGCCCGGCGGCCAGCGCCGCCCCGCCCGACATCACGCTCACGTAGCCGCCCATCATCGCCCCCGGCCGCGCCCACTCGCGCTTGATCACCACCGGCATCAGCACGTTGGCCACCGCGATGCCGACGCCGAGCACGAACGTGCCGAGGAACAGCGGTGCCAGGTGGGGGACGATGCGCAGCCCGGCCCCGGCGGCCAGGGTGAGCATCCCCGCCAGCAGGGCCAGCTCCGCCCCCACCCGGCGCGCCAGCCACGGCACCGCCGCGCCGGCCGCGGCGAAGCACAGCACGGGCAGCGTGGTCAGCGCGCCCGCCCCGGCGTGCGACAGCCCGAGGTCGGCGCGCAGGTCGTCGAGCACCGGCCCCACGGAGGTCAGCGCCACCCGCAGGTTGAAGGCGATCGCCAGCAGCGCGAACGCCGGCCCCCAGCGGCGCGACCCGGCCGTGGCTACCGCCCGCCGGTCCGCTTGGCCAGCTCGTCGCCCAGCGCTCTCTCGGCGGACTGGGTCATGACCTGCTGGAAGGTGGCCAGCAGCGCCTCGCCGGCCAACGGGCGCAGGCGCTCGACGGCGGCGGCGGCGCGTCCCCAGCCCTCGGGGTCGTGGCCGGCCTCGATCGGCGCGAGCACGTCGTCGCGGAACAGGCGGATGAAGGCGTCAGCGACCGCCTGGGAGCTGCGCACCACCTGCTCCAGGACGGCCAGCGCGTGGCCGATGGGCACGCCCAGCGCAAGCACCTCCTCGCCGGCGCGCAGCAGCGCGGGGCTGGGCACCTCGTAGCGGTCCTCGCCGACCGGCACCACCAGGCGCAGCTTGACCGCGCGCGCCAGGAGCCTGCGGTCCTCCATGCCGAGCCGGCGCTGCAGCTCGGCCGCGTCGATGTACTCGGGCTGCTCGTCGGCGAACGGCGACAGCACGCTGCGCGTGAAGCCGAGCACCTCGCGTCCCGCCCCGGCGGTCTGGTCCAGCAGGCGCTCGATCGCCTTGAGGTTGAAGCCCTCGGCCTGCAGCTCGCGGATCAGCTCCAGGCGCGTCAGGTGCTCGGGCCCGTAGTAGCCGGTGCGGGCGCGCACGACCGGCGGCGGCAGCAGGCCACGCGACTGGTGGGCGCGGATGTTGCGCACCGTCACGCCGCTGCGGCGCGCCAGCTCGTCGATCGTCAGCTCCTGCTCGGCCCGGTCGGTCATGCGACGCGGGTCACAGTATCGGCGCGACGGCGCCGTCACCCACGCCGGCGACCTAGTCGATGCGCGCCCGCAGACGCTCGGCCATCGCCGCCAGCTCGTCCTGATCGGCCTCGCGGGCGAGGCGGAAGTCGATGTCGTTGATCTCGTTCAGCGGCACGAGGTGGACGTGGGCGTGGGGCACCTCGATGCCCACCACGGCGACGCCGACGCGCGCGGCGCCGGACTCGGCCTTGATCGCCGCGGCCACCGGCTTGGCGAACACGAACAGGTCGCCCAGCAGGTCGTCGGGCAGGTCGAACAGCTCGTCGATCTCGACCTTGGGGATCACGAGGGTGTGCCCGGCGTGGATCGGGCGGATGTCCAGGAAGGCGAGAAAGCGGTCGTCCTCGCGCAGCTTGTGAGCCGGGATCTCCCCGGCGATGATGCGGGTGAAGATGGAGGCCACGGCGGGCACGTTACCGTCCCGTCCGCGCCATGGACGATCGCCTCCTGCACGCCCTGCACGTGCACGCCATCCGCCACGCGGAGCTTCGACCCGAGCACGAGCCGCACGTGCTGTTTCAGACCTCGACCATCGGCGCGCTGCTGGACGGCGCCTACGAGGGCGACGTGACGATCGGCGAGGTGCTCGACCACGGCGACCTCGGGCTGGGGACGCTGAACGCGCTCGACGGCGAGCTGGTGGTCGTCGACGGCCGCGCGTGGCGGGCCGACGTCGAGGGGGCGCTGCACGCGGTCGACCCGGCGGCGCGCACCCCGTTCGCGGTCGTCACGCCCTTTCAGGCCGACGTGACCGTCGCGCTGCAGGGCCCGCTGACGCTGGAGCAGCTGCTGGCCGAGGTCGACCGCCACCTGCCCGGCGGCGCAGCGCTGGCCCACGCGATCCGCGTCGACGGCCACTTCACCCGCGTGCGGGCCCGCTCGGTGCCGCGCCAGGTCCCTCCGTACCGGCCGCTGGCCGAGGTCGTCGCCGACCAGAGCATCTTCGAGCTGCCCGACGGCGACGCCACCCTGGTCGGCTTCCGCTTCCGAGGGCGCCGACGCGATCAACGTCACCGGCCACCACCTGCACGTGGCCGACGCCGCCCGCGCCCGCGGCGGCCACGTGTTCGACTGCGTCCTGCAGCACGGCACGCTCCAGGTCGATCACTCCTCCGACGTGCACGCCGAGCTGCCGCCGGGCGTGGAGATCGCCACCACGGTGGCCGCCGCGCAGGCCGCCACGGTCGCCGCCGCCGAGCAGGAACGCTAGCCCGCACCTGGACGCCCTCCGGGCACGACCTTAGACTCGCGCCATCATGGACCTGCATCCCGGCGAGGAGATCATCTACAACGGCCATCCGTCGTGGCGCTCGACATGGGCGCTGTACGGGCGCGGCCTGCTGATCGCGATCATCCTGACGCTGCTCGTCGGCTTCGGCACCGACCTGTTCGGCGACAGCGCCGAGTGGGGCCTGGCGATCCTCGTCGGCGTCGTGGTGGTGTGCATCACGCTGCTCGTCGGCTTCGTGCACCGGATGTTCACCGTCTACACGATCACCACGCAGCGGCTGCGCATCCAGAACGGGATCGTCGCCCGCAAGGTCCAGCAGACCCGGATCGAGCGCGTCCAGAACGTCAACACCGAGCAGGGCGTCCTCGAGCGGATCCTGCAGGTCGGCAGCGTCGACTTCGACACCGCCGGCACGACCGACTCCGACTTCCGCTTCAACGGCGTCGGCAACCCCGAGGACGTCGTCACCGCGGTCGACAAGGCCCAGCGCGAGTACGGCCAGCAGGCTCGGGAGACCGGCCAGGGCGCGACCCGCGGCGACGGCCTCTAGGCCACCGGACGGATGCTCGCCGCCCTGACCAGCCGACTCGGACGCGTCCTCGCCGGCGCGCTGGCCGCGGGGGCCGTCGCGACGCTGGCCACCCAGCCCGCGAGCGCGGCCCCACGAGGCGTCGAGGCGCGCAAGGTCGTGTCGATCGCCCGCTCGGTCATGGCCGAGCAGCACCTGGAGGGCATGATCCTGCGCGTCGACCGCGGCGATCACCACGTCGTCACCGCCGCGCTGGGCCAGTCGATGACCGGCGTCCCCGCCACGCGGAACATGCGCTTCCGGATGGGGTCGGAGACCATCCCCTACCTGACGACGATCCTGCTGCAGCTCCAGCAGGAGGGGCGTCTCAGCCTCGACGACCCGCTCTCGAGGTACCTGCCCGACAGCGGCGTGCCCAACGCCGATCAAGTCACGCTGCGGATGCTCGGCCACGCCATCTCGGGCTATCCGGACTGGATCCAGGGCAACCCGACGTTCGCCGACATCCTGCTCGCCAACCCGTTCCGCCTGTGGAACGACCAGGAGCTGCTCGACTACGCCTTCGCGCAACCGCTGATCTGCGACCCGGGCGCCTGCTTCCACTACGCGCACACCAACTTCCTGCTGCTGGGACAGGTCGTCACCGCCGTCACCGGAAAGCCGTTCACCACGCTGGTCCGTCAGCGGATCTTCCGCCCGCTGCGCCTGCGGCACACGACGATCACCCGCACGGCCTGGATGCCCGCGCCGGCGCTGCATGCCTACGGCACCGACCGCGGCCCCTACGAGGACACCAGCTCCTGGAGCCCATCCTGGGGGCTGGGTAGGGGCCAGCTGATGGTCAGCACCATCGGCGACGTGAACCGATCGGCTCGGTGGATCCTGGGCGCCCGGCTGATCTCCCGCGCCAGTGAGCGTGAGCTGGTGCAGCGCCCCGCGGTCATCAAGACGCCGGTTCCCGGGCTCTCCTACGGCCTCGGCGTCCTGCTGGCGGGCGACTGGCGCATCCAGAACCCCTACGTCAACAACTACGGCGGTGTCATGGCCTATCTCCCCCAGGGGCGGCTGGCGATCTCGATCGTCGCCACGAAGGGCCCGCGCGCCGACTTCGACGGCTCCAATCCGAGCGAGACGGTGCTCAGCCGGCTGGCCGACGCGCTCGCGCCCGGGCACCCTGTGCGCCTGCGGCCCGCGGGCTGATCCGGTCGCGCGGCGCCCGTCAGGCGGTCGCCGGGCGCGGCTGGGCGACCGCGCGCGGCGCGGCGCGGGCCGACTCGGGCGCACGGCCCCAGTCGACCGCCTCGGCGTAGTCGATCAGCCGGTCGAAGTAGCCGGCCAGCGCGGGAGGGCGCGGCGCGAAGGCCGCGCGCGTGCGTGACGCGTCGAAGCGCACGCGCGCCGCGAAGTAGGGGAAGAAGACGTCTGCGCGCTGCAGCCAGCGGCGGGTGGCGCCGCGGCTGCGAGCCAGCAGCACGGGGTGCACGGCGCGCCGATACAGGCGCGGCGTGATCGTGCGCAGCGGCGGTCGCCGCAGCCGACGGGCGCTGAGCGCGATCAGCTCGCCGACGCTGCTGGCCTGCTCGGAGGCCGTCAGGTGGTAGGTGCGGCACTCGCCCGCGTCGCTCAGGGCGAGCGCGCCGATCGCGTCGGCCACGAACGACACCGGCACGACGTCCACGGGTGCGCGGCGCACCGCGGGCACGACCGGCAGGGCGCCGCGCGCATAGGCGCGCAGCGGCGTGTAGATGACGTTGAACGACGACGTCCAGCCGCTGTCGGCGTCCCCGACCACGATCGAGGGGCGCAGCACCTGGACGGGCAGCCGCTCGGCGTGCGCGCGCACGAGCCGCTCGGCCTCCCACTTGGTCTGCTCGTAGCTGTTGTGAAAGCCCTGGCCGACGTCGTGGTCGTCCTCGCCGAAGCGCCCGCGGTGGGTGCCCGCCACATAGGCCGTCGAGACGTGCGCGAAGCGGCGCAGCCCGTTGCCGCTGGCCGCACAGCGCAGGGCCAGGTCGAGCACGCGCCGTGTGCCGTCCACGTTGATCGCCCGCGCCTCGTCCAGCGGCAGCGCGAACGACACGGACGCCGCCGCGTGCACGATGTCGGTGACCCAGCGGGAGATCGCCTCCGTTTGGCGCGCGTCGAGGCCCAGCCACGGCTGCTCGAGGTCCGCCGCCACCGCCACCACGCGCGAGCAGGCGGCGTCGAGGTCGTCGACCAGCGGGGCGAGCGCCGCACGCAGCCGCGCGGCCGCCTGCGCGTCGTCGGGAGCGCGCACCAGCGCCCACACGCGGCGCTCGTGGGGCGGCTGGACGAGGCGGGCCAGCAGCGCGGTTCCGACGAAGCCGGTCGCGCCGGTCAGCAGCACGTCGCCGTGGCGGGCAGTGCGCATGCCCTCAAGGTGCCACACCGGCGTGCGCGCGTCCCGGACGCGCGGAACAGACTTCGACCGGTGGCCTCCGACCGGCGGTCGAAGCACTACTGCGCGCGCGTGCCGGTGAACGGCTGCTCGCCGAGCATGCCCGCCTTGACGATGCCGCTGATCGTGTTGCCCGCGATGGTCGCGCTGAAGTCCAGCTCGACCGGCAGCGGCTGGGTCACCGAGACGTGCCAGGTCAGCTCCACGCCGACCACCGTCCCGCCGTCGAAGTGCTGGACGCCGAACACCGTGTCCGCGCGGCCGGAAAGGTCGGTGCCGTCGGTGACGAGCGTGAGCAGGACCTGCTGCTCGCCCATCGGGGTGTCGACCGTGCAGTGCCAGTCGCCGTCGATCATGGTGTCAGAGGGGCTCCTCGTCGGGGGTGGTTGGGTGAACGCGCTCGGGGCGCCCGGGATCCGGCCCCGACGCATCGCCCGGAACATTCGCAGAAGCGCGGCCGCGTCGAGGTAGGCGGCGGCGAACACGATCAGCGCGAGCGCCAGGCCCACCCACGCGGCCGCGGTGCGCCCGTCGAGGTCGAGCACCTTGATGAAGGTGCACAGCGCCAGCAGCGCCGACAGCGCGAGGGTCGGCAGCTGCAGGGGCAGCGCCGGTCCGAGCTGCAGGCCGGAGACGCGCACGCCCATCAGCACCGCCAGCCCGAAGGCCAGCAGGCCGGCGAGCACGCCGACGCCGCGCCACATCGTGAAGGTGATCGCCCCGCCGGCGAGGCTCTGCCAGGTCAGAAACGAGCAGCCGAGGAACAGCACCAGCCCGCCGACCACCGCCCAGCCGAATGCCGTCAAACGCACGCGGGCGATCCTCGCACAACCGACCGCCGCTGCCGATGCGGCGGATGGAGTCGCCGCACGGGGCCTGGGTCGTCCCCCACCCAGCGTGCGCTGGAGAAGATCGAGGCCGCCCTGGCGCGAGCGGGCGGGCCTGACCGAGGCGCCGATTGCCGCCGCGATCGGCGACCGAAGAGCGATAGGTTGGTGGGCGTGTATCGAGCTCGTGCCCTTCTCCTCACCCTGGGCGGCGGCCTGCTGATCGCCGCCGCGCCCGCCGTCGCCGCCACCCACGTCGACAACTCGACCGCGACCGTCCACAAGGTCTCCGGCAGCGGCAAGCGCACCGTCTACGCCGGCAACATGACCTCGACCGCGCTGGGCCGGGGCAGCGTCCGCCAGGTGGTCGTCCTCGGCAAGGGCCTGCACGTCACGGGCAAGTACGTCGCCAAGTACCGCGGCGGCAAGGTGCGCGGCAAGGTCAAGGCCAAGGCGAAGATCAAGGGCGGCAAGATCGTCTTCACCGGCTCGGCCCGCATCACCGGCGGCACCGGCAGGTACAAGCACGCGTCGGGCTCGTCGACCTACTCGGGCACCGCCAACCTCAGCGGCACCTCGGCGACGTTCACCCAGCGCGGCCGCATCAGCTACTGAGCAGTTCCGCGCGCCTCTTGGCGCACTCAGGTGTGGCGCTGTGACACCCCGGCCGCCAGGCTGCGCGCATGTCCGCCCGCCCGCCCCACGACGTGTCGCGCTCTGTGGTCACCCCTCGACCGAAAAGCGCGACACGTGCCGAGCGGGTGCTGCGTGAGCTGGTCGAGCGGCAGGCCGGGGTGGTCGCGCGCCGGCAGCTCGCCGACGCGGGCGTCAGCGACGCGCAGATCGCGCGCTGGGTGCGCCGTGGGAGGCTGATCCGCCGCTACCGCGGCGTCTTCATCGCCGGGCACACCGCCCTGCGGCCGCAGGGGCACCGATGGGCAGCGATCCTGGCCTGCGGGCCCGGGGCGGTGCTCTCGCATCGCGCCGCCGCGGCGGCGTGGGGCCTACGGCCCGACCGCCGACCACGCATCGATATCACGACCGCCCGTGGCGGCGGTCGGCGACATGCCGCCATCGACGCCCACCAGTCCCCGATCGGGCCCGCCGACGTCACCACCATCGACGGCCTGCCGGTCACCACCGTCGCCCGCACCGCGCTTGACCTGGCCGAGGTCGTGCCGCTGCGCCACGTCGAGCGCTACCTGATCGCCGCCGAGCAGCAGCGCGTCTTCGACCTGCGGGCGCTGATGGACGTGCTGCACCGCCATCCCGGCCGTCATGGCCAGCGACCGCTGCGGGCAGCGCTGGCCGCGTACGCGCCCGAGCACGCCTGCAGCAAGTCCGAGATGGAGATGCTCGCGCTCGACCTGATCGCCGCCCACGGCCTCCCCCGCCCGTTGGTGAACGTCCTCGTCGCCGGCCACGAGGTGGACCTGCACTGGCCGCCCCAGCGTGTCGCGGTCGAGCTCGACAGCCGCCGCTTCCATCTCACCACGGGGGCCTTCGAGGGCGACCGGCGTCGCGACCTGGAGCTGGCCGCCCTCGGCTACCGCACCGGGCGGCTGACGTGGCGCCAACTGGTCGGCGAGCCGGCGTGGGTGGCCGGCCGGCTGCGAGCGCTGCTCAGGACTGCGGCTTCAGCGACCGCAGCGTGAGCTCGTACTGCTCGCGGTACTTGGCCGGCTTGCCGATCGGCGTGTCGCTGGCGTCCTGGATGGAGACGCGGACGCGGATCGGCAGGCCGGTGTCGGGGTCCAGCCACCAGTCCATCGTGCCCGGGGAATCGGTCACCGTCGTGCCGCTCAGCGTGTAGCGGTCGCGCAGATGCACCGTGTCGACGGCGGTGCCGTTCACCTTGATCGACTCGCGGCCGACGGCGCGCACGCGGTCGGTGCGCGTCGTGGAGTCGGTCTTGCAGACGATCGTCTGCTCCTGGCCGCCAGTCCGCAGCGGGAAGTCGCCGCCGCTGCAGGCGTAGGTGCGGTCGTCGGTGCGCCCGTAGAAGGAGTGCACGTCACGGAAGCTGCGCGGCCGCAGCGCGTCGGGCTGCCTGCACATCGTCCACTCCTCGACGCGCTTGTCCAGCGCAGTCCACGTCTGCTGGTAGCCGCAGTCGGTCGCGCGGACGGCGATCGTCGTCGGGTTGGGGTAGTCGTGGCGGCTGGTGCCCAGCAGGGTCGTCTGCTCCCCGCCGCTGGTCGTGTACGAGTAGACGCCCTGGTCGGGGATGCGCGCGCCGGCCGGCAGCGTGTTGGTGACCGCCGCCGACGTCTCACCGCGATAGTCCTGGACGACCTTGTCGATCGCCACCGGCGCCGTGTCGTCGCGCACCAGCCAGGCGCGCACGAACAACAGCGCGGCGATCAGGAATGCGCCGACCGAGGCGATGACGATCAGCGTCTTGCGTCGCATGACATCAACCTACCGTGCCCGGCCGTCGCGATAGGCTCGCAGCCGTGAGCGCCGAGACCGCGCCCGAGCGGGAGGTTCTCGCCTGGAGCGAGATGCAGGAGGCGACGCGCAGCCTCGCCCGCACGATCCACGACAGCGGCTTTCGGCCCGACTTCGTCCTGGCCATCGCCCGCGGGGGCCTGATCGTCGCCGGCGCGCTCGCCTACGCCCTGGGCGTGAAGAACACCGCCACGATGAGCGTCGAGTTCTACACGGGGGTCGACCAGCGCCTCGAGGTGCCGATGATCCTGCCGCCGGTCCCGGACCTGGTCGACCTCGACGACAGCCGCCTGCTGATCGCCGACGACGTGGCCGACACCGGGGCCACGCTGCAGCTGGTGCATGACTTCGTCGCCCCGCGGGTGGCCGAGGTGCGCACCGCCTGCCTGTATGAGAAGCCGCGCTCGGTGCTGCGCTGCGACTACGTGTGGCGCCACACGGACCGCTGGATCGTGTTCCCCTGGAGCGCGGAGCCGCCGGTCGCGGCCTAGAGTTCCGCCCATGGCCGCGAACGTCGCCGAACGCGTCGCCGACCTGCTCCCCGCCCTCGCCGGTGGCCGCTTCGCCGCGCTGCCCTTCTCGCTCGCCTTCTGGGACGGCAGCGTGCTGCCCGCCAGCCCGAACGCCGGCGCCGACCTGGGCACCGTGCACGTGGGCCGCCGCGCGATCGGCCAGGTGCTCCAGCAGCCCAACCAGCTCGGGCTCTCGCGGGCGTTCATCAGTGGCCAGCTGCGCTTCGACGGCGTCATCCGCGAGGTGCTCGCCCGCCGGTCGGACTTCGACGGCGTGTCGCTCACGCCGCGCGAGCTGGCCACCGTCGCCGCGCTCGCCGTGCGCCTGGCGGGCATCGACGCGGTCCGACCCGCGTTGGTCCCCGCCGCGGAGATGCGAGCCCGCGGGGCGCGGCACTCGATCATGCGCGACCGCCGCTCGGTGCGCCACCACTACGACGTCTCCAACGCCTTCTACCGCCGGCTGCTGGGCCCCACGATGGTCTACTCGTGCGCCTATTTCGCCGACCCCGGCGAGTCGCTCGACGCCGCCCAGGAGCGCAAGCTGGAGCGCATCTGCCGCAAGCTGCGCCTCGGCGACGGCGACCGCCTGCTCGACATCGGCTGCGGATGGGGCTCGCTGGCCATCCACGCGGCCCGCGAGCACGGCGCCCGGGCGGTCGGCATCACGCTGTCGGAGCCGCAGGCCCAGCTGGCCCGTGAGCGCGCGGCCGAGGCCGGGGTGGGCGATCGCGTCGAGATCCGCGTGGCCGACTACCGCGAGACCCACGACGGCCCCTACGACCGGATCGCCTCGATCGGGATGGTCGAGCACGTGGGCGCGGCGCGGATGGGCGACTACGCCGCCACGATCGCGCGCCTGCTGCGCCCGGGCGGTCTGGCGCTCAACCACGGGATCACGCGGCTGTTCTCCGCCCATCCGGCCGGTCCCAAGTCGCTGATCCAGCGCTACGTGTTCCCCGACGGGGAGATCCTGCCGCTGGAGCAGATGCTCGGCCCGCTGCGCGACGCCGGCCTGGAGGCGCGCGACGTCGAGTCGATGCGCGAGCACTACGCGCTGACGCTGTGGCGCTGGGTCGACAACCTCGCCGCCGAGCGCGACGCGGTGATCGCCGAGGTCGGCGTGGAGCGCATGCGCGTGTGGGACCTGTACATGACCGGCTCGGCGCTGGCCTTCGAGGACGGGGACATCGACATCTACCAGACGCTGCTGGCCAAGCCCGGCGCGGATCCCGGTCTGGGCCTCGTGCGCGGCGACCTGCGCGACTGAGGAGGAGATCGCCACCGGGCGGCGAAGGCCGAACCCGGGGGATGTCGCGACAGACCGAGCAAGGAGCGGCGTGATGTTGTGGATTCCGTTGGGCCTGTGTCTTCTCGTGGTCGTGCTGATCGCCGTCGGCGCGCTGCTCGGGCCTGACCACAAGCCCGAGCGCTGACCGCGCTCAGCACGTCGCGCCCGGTCCCGCGAAGGACGGCGGCGCGGCGGCCGACCGCCTCCCCCAGGCCGAGCCGCGCCGCGCGCCCAGGTCGAAGCGCAGCGTGCCGCCGCGGGCGAACCGACCGAGCCAGTCGTCCAGGTGGGGCCTGAGCAGTGTGGACCGACGCTGTCTCATCTGCGGGCGCCGTGCGTCGGCACGCTGACCTGGTCGACGCCGCAGGAGCTGCCGCCCTGGATCGTGCCCGACGAGGCGTCCGGCCTGTGCCGTGTGCTCGACCCCCGCACCGCGTTCTACGGCGACTGCCCCGACGAGGTCGCCGCCGCTGCGACCGCCCGCCTCGTCGACCAGTCGCTGGCCTCGTTCTTCGAACCGGTCAGCGCCGCCGCCTGGCGCGAGAAGCCGAGCGCCTACCTGATCTGCGACGACGACCAGGCCGTCCCGCCGCCGCTGCAGGAGCAGCTGGCCGCCGGCGCCGAGCACGTCGAGCACGTCGCGGCGGGGCACTCGCCCTTCCTCTCGCAGCCCCGCGCCGTCGAAGCCTTCCTGCAGCGCGCCGTGGAGGCCTTTGCCCGCATATCTTAGAAACTTGTAAGCTTTGAAGCTCATGCCGACCCAACAGCCTCCGGTGTTCGTCCGCAAGGCGGAGCTGTTCCGCGTCCTCGGCCACCCCGCGCGCATCCGGATCCTCCAGCTGCTCCGCGACGGCGAGCGGATGGTCGGCGACCTCCAGGAGGAGCTGGGGCTGGACTCCAGCGGCACCTCGCAGCACCTGGCCGCGCTGCGCAAGCAGGGGCTCGTCGAGACCCGCCGCCAGGGCACGAGCGTCTACTACCGGGTCAAGGACCCGCGGACGCTGGAGCTGCTGCAGCTGGCCAAGGAGATCCTGGCCGGCACGCTGGAGGAGAGCCGCGACCTGCTGGCTCACCTCGCTGACGAGCAGTTCGAGCCGACGGCGAGCCCGCGCTGAGGCCGTGACAGCGCAGACGGGCATCGCGCTGGCCGGGGCCGGCGTCCTCGGCCTCGGCGCGCTCGTGGCGGGCCTCCCCGCGCGACGCGCGCCGGTCTCGCGCTGCAGGCGGTGGGCCTCGCGCTGCTCGGCGGGGTGGCGATCTGGCTGCTGGCCGCCGACGGGACGGTCGGCAGCGCCTTCACCAGCGCCCTGTCGCCCCACCTGGGCCTCGACGGGCTCAGCGCCGTGTTCCTCGCCACGGTCGCCGTGACCGCCGTCCCGGCGCTCGTGTTCGCCACCGACTACGTCCCCCAGGGGCACGCGCCCCGAGCGGTCGGCGCGCTCACCGGGGCGTTCCTGCTGTCGCTCGTCGGCCTGCTCAGCGCCCGCGACGTGATCACCTTCCTCGCCTTCTGGGAGCTCATGACCGTCATCCCGGCGGCGGCGATCCTCGCCGCTCGGCGCGACGAGGAGGCGCTGCGGTCGGTCTTCCTGTACCTCGGCGTCACCCATCTCGGCGGCGCCGGCGTGTGGGTCGCGCTGCTCGTCGCCGCCCAGCACGGGGCGATCGGCGACCCGGCCGCGCTGGCCGCGGCGGGCGCCGGCACGCAGGCGCTGGTCGCGGCCGCGGCGCTGGTCGGCTTCGGCACCAAGGCGGGCCTGGCGCCACTGCACGCCTGGCTGCCGCGTGCGCACCCGGTCGCCCCCGCGCACCTGTCGGCGCTGATGTCGGGGCTGATGGTCAAGCTCGCCCTCTATGGGCTGATTCGCGTCGAGCTCCAGTGGCTGGGCGCCACGCCGCTATGGCTCGGCCTGGCGCTGCTGGCGGCGGGCGCCGTCTCGGCCGTCGGCGGCGTCGTCTACGCGCTGCTGCAGCGCGATCTCAAGCGGCTGCTGGCCTTCAGCTCGATCGAGAACGTCGGGATCGTGACCGCCACCCTCGGCGCCAGCCTGCTGCTGGCCGCCCGCGGGGACGTGACCTGGTCGGCGATCGCCTTCGCCGCGGCGCTGCTGCACGTCATCAACCACGCGGCCTTCAAGACCCTGCTGTTCCTCGGCGCGGGCGCGTTCGAGAAGGCGACCGGCACGCTCGACCTCGACCGGCTCGGCGGGCTGCTGCGCACCATGCCCAAGACGGCGGGCGCCTTCGCGATCGGGGCGCTGGCGCTCGCGGGCGTCCCGCCGCTGAACGGCTTCGCGTCCGAGTGGCTGGCGCTGCAGTCGGCGCTGCACGTGGCGCTGCACGGATCCCTCGGGGTGGCGCTGGCCGGCGCGGCCGCGCTGGCCGTCCTGGCCGCGACCGCCGCGATCGCCGCGATGGCGATGGCCAAGGTGGCCGGCCTGGCCCTGCTGGGACCGTCGCGCGACGCGGCGGCCGGCGCACGCGAGGCGCCGCGCGCGATGCGCGCCGGGATGAGCGCGCTGGCGCTCGGCTGCGTCGCGCTCGGGCTCTTCCCGGGGCTGCTGCTGCCGACGCTGGCCGGCCTCGCGCCGGCGGGCGCCGCGCTGCCGACCCGGCCGGGCTTCGACCTGCCGGGCACCGGCTCGCTGCCGGTCCTGACCATCGCGCTGGTGCTCGCGGCGCTCGTCGGCGCCGTCACCCTGGTGCGCGGACCGCGCCGCGCCGCCGCGCCGGCGCCCACCTGGACGTGCGGACAGCGCCTCGTGCCCGCCCTGCGCTGGAGCTCGGCCGGATTCGACAAGCCGCTGCGCCTGGTGCTGGAGGCCGTCCTGCGCCCCCGGCGCGAGCTCGAGGTGGCCACGACCAACGGCGTCGTCCAGTCGATCGACTACGCCAGCGAGCCGACGCTGCCCGTCGACCGCTTCGTCGCCGAGCGCGCACCCGCCCACGGTCTGCGCGCCGCCGCGTTCGTGCGCCGCCTGCAGACCGGCAGCGTGCGCACCTACGCGCTGTACCTGCTCGGCCTCGTGCTCGTCCTGCTCGCGCTCGTGCGCACGGGGGCGCTCGGATGAGCGGTCCGGTCGCCGCGGCGACGGCGACCCAGCTCGCCGGGGTCGCCCTCGCCCCGCTCGTGCCCGGCACCGTCCAGTCGGCCAAGGCCCGACTCCAGGGCCGCGTCGGCACCTCGCCGCTGCAGCCGTACCGCTCGCTGCGGCGGCTGTGGTCGCGCTCGGCCGTCGATCCGCTCGGAACCGGCATCGTCTATCGCCTCGCCCCCGCGGTCGTCGTCGCCTGCCTGCTCGTCGCCTTCGCGGTCGTGCCGGTCCTGACCGCGTCCGGCCCGTGGGGCGTCGGCCACGACGCGCTCGCCCTGCTGGGCCTGCTGGCGCTCGCGCGCATGACGCTCGCGCTCGCCTCGTGGGACACCGGCAATGGGTTTGCGCTCATGGGCGTCGCGCGCGACCTGATGATCGCGGTGTTCGCCGAGGGCCTGCTGGCGCTCGCGCTGCTGCTGGCCGCCCTGCTGCCGGCGAGCACCGACCTGACGGCGATGAGCGCCGCCGCTGCCGGCGGCGCGATCTGGCAGCAGGTCGCGCACTGGTGCGCGCTGGCCGCCTTCGCGCTCGTCGTGCTCGTCGAGACCGGGCGCCAGCCGATCGACAACCCCGACACCCACCTCGAGCTGACGATGATCCACGAGGGCCCGCTGCTGGAGTACGCCGGCCGCGACCTCGCGCTGCTGCAGTGGGCGGCCGCCGCGCGCCACTGGCTCGTCCTGCTGCTCGCCGTGGACCTGTTCCTGCCGCGCTGGGGCGGCTTCTGGGCGCAGCTGGCCCAGCTCGCCGGATGGCTGCTCGTGTGCGCGCTGGCGCTGGCGGTCGTCGAGACGCTGCAGGCGAAGATGCGCCTGCTGCGCGTGCCGGCCCTGCTCGGGCTCGGCGCACTGATCGCGCTGGGCGGGGTCGCCGCCTGGACGGCTGGAGCGGCGCTGTGAGCGTCGCGCTGACCGTGCTGATCGTCGCGCTCGGGGTGGCCGTGATCGGCGTGCGCCGGCGCTCGCTGGCCATCGCGCTGGTGTCGGCCCAGTCGATCACCCTCAGCGTCGGCGCGTTCGCGCTGGCCTCCGGGCGCTCGGAGGCCTTCCTCGTCGCCGCGATCCTGCTTGCCGTCAAGGCGGCGGCGATCCCCGTGCTGCTGGTGGCGGTCGTCGCGCGCACGCGCGAGCCGCAGCTGCTGAGCGCGTCGACCACGGCGCTGGCCCGGCTGGTCGGCGCCCTGGCGCTGTGCGTGGCCGCCGCCGTGCTCGTGCCGCCGCTCGGGCTGGCGCCCGAGCATGTCGAGGACGGCGCCGTCGCGCTGCTGCTCGTCGGCATCGCCATCGCCGCCGCCCGCCGTCCCGCCATGTTCCAGCTGCTGGGCATCCTCGTCGCCGAGACCGGGCTGTCGATGCTGGCCGTCGCCGCGCACGGCGGCGTCCCCTTCGCCATCGAGCTCGGGGCGATCGTCGACCTCGCCCTCGTGGCCACCGTGGCCGCCGCCTTCACGCACCGCATCCACGGCGAGCTGGGCTCGTCGGACACCGAGCTCCTGCGGGTGCTGCGTGACTGAGCTCGCCGGACCGCTCGCCGCCGCCACCGTGGCGGCGCCCACCGCGGCCGCGCTGCTGGCCGTGGGCATGCGCACGCCCCGGGCCGCCGACGCCGCCAACCTCGCCGCGGCGGCGCTCACCGCAGCGATCGCCCTGGTGCTTGCCGCGATCACGCTGGCCCGCGGCGGCGCGCCCCCGCTGCAGGATGGCTGGTACCGGCTCGACGCCGCCAGCGGCGTCTTCCTGGCCCTCACCGCGGTGGTCGGGCTGGCCAGCGCCGTGCTGTCGGCCAGCTATCTCAACCACGCCGGGCGGTCGTGGTTTCGAGCGGCGCGCTCGCGCGCCTGGTACTACGCCGCGCTGAACCTCTTCTGGGCGGCTCTGCTGGCCATCCCCATGAGCGCCAACCTCGGCGTCAGCTGGGTGCTGGTCGAGGCGACCACCGCCGCGTCGGCGCTGCTGGTCGCCTTCAGCGGCAGCCGCAACGCGCTGGAGGCCGGCTGGAAGTACCTCGTCCTGACCACGCTGGGCCTGGCGGTGGCGCTGCTGGGCATCGTGATCCTCGGCATCGGGCTGCACGCCGATGGGCTGTCCGCGCTGGACTGGGACGCGGTGCGCGCCGCCGCGCCAGGGCTGCCACCGGGCACGGCGCTGCTCGCGCTCGTCCTGCTGCTCGCCGGTCTGGCCACGAAGATCGGATGGGCGCCGGTGCACAACTGGCTGCCCGACGCGCACAGCGAGGCGCCCGCGCCGGTCAGCGCCCTGCTGTCGGCCGCGCTGCTGCCCACCGTCGTGCTCGTCGCCTGGCGCACGCGCGACGCGCTCGCTCCCGCCGTCGGCGGCGGCACCGTGCAGGCGCTGTTCGTCGCCTTCGGCCTGGCCTCGCTGCTCGTCGCGGTCCCGTTCCTGTGGCGGCCGCTGCCCTGGAAGCGCCTGCTGGCCTTCTCCAGCCTCGAGCACATGGGCGTGCTCGCGCTCGGCATCGGCTTCGCCACGCCGCTGGCCATCGCCGGCGTCGTGCTGCACGTCGCCGGCCACGGCCTGGCCAAGGCGCTGGGCTTCTACGCGTCGCTGCCGCTGCTGCGCAGCGATCGCCACGCCGCGACCCAGGCGCCCGACGGCGTCGCCCACACCAGCCCGGGAACGGCGACCGCGATGGGCGTCAGCCTGGTCTGCCTGGGCGGGCTGCCGCCCTCGCCGCTGTTCGTCTCCGAGCTGCTGGTGCTGGCCGGCGGCGTGACGGCGGGGCGCACGGCGATCGTGATCGTCGCGGCCGTCGCGCTCGCGCTCGGCTTCCTCGGGCTGCTGCACGCGCTGCTGGACGGCGTGCTGGCGGTGCCCCGCCACCATCGCCGCCGCACGGCGGCGCGGACCGAGCGGCGCGCGCTGGCGCTGACCGCCGTGCTCGGCGCCGGCCTGCTCGCGCTCACCGTCGCCGGGCTGCTGCTGCCCGGCTCCGCGCTCGTCGACAGCCTGGTGGTCACGCCGTGAGGATCGATCCGGTGGGCCCCGACGGGCTACGCGAGGCGGTCGCCGGCGCGCTGGACGGCGGGGCGCGCTTCGCCGGCGCCCACGCCGTGGCCGCCGGGCCGGAGGTCGCCTGGCGCGTGGTGCTGCGCGAGGACGGGCGCCTGCGCGGGCTGACGACCACGAGCCGCGGGCGCGTCGTGCCCACGCTGGTCGACCTCGTTCCCGCTGTCGCGTGGGACGAGCGCGAGGCGCATGACCGCTTCGGCCTGCGCTTCGACGGCCACGAGCCGCTGCGACCCCTGGTCGACCATCCCGACGAACCGGCGGCCTGGACGGTCCCGGTGCGCGGCCCCGACGTCCACGACGTCGCCGTCGGGCCGATCCACGCCGGCGTGATCGAGTCCGGCCACTTCCGCTTCCATGTCGTCGGCGAGCGGATCCTCGCCCTCGACGCGCAGCTGTTCTACAAGCACCGCGGTCTGGAGCGCGCCGCCGCCGGCGCCGGGATCGGGGGCGGGCTGGCGCTGGCCGGGCGCGCCTGCGCCGCCTGCCACGTGACGAACTCGGTCGCGTTCGTCCACGCGGTCGAGGCGGCCCGCGGCATGCGCCCCACCCGCGAGGTCCAGGTGGCCCGCACGCTGCTGCTCGAGCTCGAGCGGCTCTACAACCACCTCAACGACATCTCCGCGGTCTGCGCCGGCGTCGGCTTCGCCGCCGGCACGCACGCGTTCGCCGCGCTCAAGGAGCGCGCGCAACGGGTCAACGCCGCGCTGACCGGCCATCGCTTCCTGTTCGGCAGCGTCGCCGTCGGCGCCAGCGCCCTGACCATCACCGAGGCCGGCGCCGACGCCGCCCGCGAGGAGGTGCGGGCGATCCGCGCCGCGGCGGCCGACGCGTGGCGCTCGCTGTCCTTCGCCCCCTCGGTCCAGGCGCGCCTGGACGGCGTCGGCGTGCTGAGCCACGCCGACGCGGTGCGGCTGGGCGCCGTCGGCCCGGCGGCGCGGGCCTCGGGCGTGCCCGACGACGCCCGCGCCCACGCGCGCCGCCTGGTCTACGGCGCGGACTTCGCGGCGGCCCGTCCGCTGCGCGTGACCGGGGACGTCGCCGCTCGGCTGCAGCTGCGCGCCGCCGAGCTGGAGACGACGACGGACCTGCTGGACGAGCTGCTGGACGGCGCCCGCAGCCCCGCGGCGACCGACGAGCCCACCGTCGACGGCCACATCGGCGCCGAGCTCGTCGAGAGCCCGCGCGGCGCGACGCTGTGCGTGGTCGAGCTGGCCGGCGGGCGCGTGGCGCGGATGCGGCTGCGCACCGGGTCGCTGGCCAACTGGCCCGTCCTCGCCCACGCCGTCGCGGGCAACCTGCTGCCCGACTTCCCGCTCATCAACAAGAGCTTCGAGCTCTGCTACGCCTGCGCGGACCGCTGATGCTCGTCCTGCTGCGACAGCTGCGCACGGCACGGCGCGAGGCAGCCCTGGCCCGCGGCCACGGCGGCTCGCTGGCGGTGCGCCACGTCGACGCCGGCTCGTGCAACGGCTGCGAGCACGAGCTCCAAGCGGCGGCGAACCCGTACTACGACCTGCAGCGCTTCGGCCTGGACATCGTCGCCTCGCCGCGGCACGCCGACGTGCTGCTCGTCACCGGGCCGGTCACCACCCGCATGGCGTCGGCGCTGCGCGCCGCCTACGACGCGATGCCCCAGCCGCGGCTGGTGGCCGCCCTCGGCGACTGCGCGCTGCGCTGCCACGTCCTGGCCGATCGCGCCCAGCTGGCGGCGCCGCTCGACGAGCTGCTGCCGGTCGACGTGCGCATCCCCGGCTGCCCGCCGACGCCGCAGCAGATCGCCGAGGGGCTGCTGGAGGCGCTCGAGCGCAGCCGCGCGCGCTGAGGCTCGGCGCGCCGCCCACCGCACGCGATTGCGACGATGTGTCCCATGACCATGCCGACCGTCAACGCCTACGGCGCCCCGTCCGCGACCGAGCCGCTCGTCCCGCTGCAGATCGAGCGCCGCGAGCTGGGGCCGCGCGACGTGCGCATCGACATCGCCTACTGCGGGATCTGCCACTCCGACATCCACTTCAGCCGCGGCGAGTGGGGCGAGGTTCCCTACCCGGCGATCCCCGGCCACGAGATCACCGGCACCGTCGCCGCGGTCGGCGCGGAGGTGACGCGTCACGCGGTCGGCGACCGCGTCGGCGTCGGCTGCATGGTCGACTCCTGCCGCGAATGCGAGAACTGCGCCAGGGGCGACGAGCAGTACTGCATACCGGGCAACACGCAGACCTACGGCTCGATGGGCGGCGACGGCCGCCCCACCTGGGGCGGGTACTCGACGCAGATCGTCGTCGATGAGGACTTCGTCCTGCGCATCCCCGACGGGCTCGCCCTCGACGCCGCGGCGCCGCTGCTGTGCGCGGGCATCACCACCTACTCGCCGCTGCGCCACTGGGGCGCCGGACCGGGCAAGCGGGTCGCGGTCGTCGGGCTGGGCGGTCTCGGGCACATGGCGGTCAAGCTGGCCGCCGCGATGGGCGCCGAGGTGACGGTCCTGTCGCAGTCGCTGCGCAAGCACGAGGACGGCCTGCGCCTGGGCGCCACCGCCTACCACGCGACGAGCGACAAGGCGACGTTCAAGGAGCTGGCCGGCCGCTTCGACCTGATCGTCAACACGGTCAGCGCGCCGATCGACATCAACGCGTTCCTGCGCCTGCTGACGACCGACGGCGCGCTGGTCAACGTCGGCGCCCCGCCCCAGCCGCTGGCGGTGAGCGCGTTCTTCCTGATCCTCCAGCGCCGCTCGTTCGCCGGCTCGGCCATCGGCGGCATCCGCGAGACCCAGGAGATGCTCGACTTCTGCGCCGAGCACGGCCTCGCCGCCGACATCGAGGTGATCGCCGCCGACCAGATCAACGAGGCGTGGGAGCGCGTGCTGGCCTCCGACGTGCGCTACCGCTTCGTGATCGACGTCGCAACGCTGGATCGGTGAGTGGGGGCGGCGAGGCCGGGGAGCCCCGGCGGGCGGTCCGCAGCGCCGGGCGCGCCACGACGGCCGCCGGCATCGTCACCGGTGACGCCAGGGCTGCGGGCGTGTCGACAAGGCCCCGCTGAGCCGCCGGGGGGCTTCGCGTGGGCCCTCCGACGCGGCTCAGCGAGAGAACAGCGCTCGCAGCGCGTCCACGCGCGCGACCACCGAGCGTGTCTCGACGATCGTCACCTCCTGCATCGGCCTTTGCTCGGCCCTGATCAACTGCATGGCGCCGATCCAGACTCTCGGCGACCGTTTCTCCGTCACTCCCAGCTTCCCAGTCACATCGCCCTACCGACCTTGCGGTGGCCGAGCCGATCTGGGCCTTCCTCGTCGTTGCGGGCGAAGGGCCCGGGGCCGCTGAGGAAGCGAAAGCGCCCGGTGGCGGACCCGGGCAGGCCCCCGAGTTCGTGCGGGTCGGCTCGCCGCAGCCTCGGCCGACGATCGGGGGTGTCGCGGTCTTCCTTGCCAACCGGAGTCGTGCGGCCCACGGCGCTCAGGTGACGTCGCGCCGCACCGTCGTCAGGGCGGCGATCACGGTGAGTGCCAGGGTGAGGCAGAGGACGAGCGCGGCGGCCGCGGCGTGAGGGAGCGGGCTGGCGCTGGCGGCGGCGGCAAAGCCGACGTCGCCACCACCCAGCCGCGAGCCGGCGATCGTGGTGGCAGCGGTGTAGGGGAGGTAGCGTCCGAGGCCTTCGAAGCCGCCGCCGAGGACCGACTCGATGGTCAGCTTCGCCCCAAGGCTTGGCCCACGGGGCGTCCTGTCCCCTTCTGTCTGCACACCACAAAGACGAAGATCGGCGGTTTGCAGGGCCTTCGTGCAATAGCGGGGCCCGCCCGTCCCGCGCGGCGACCGTTCTCGCCCGGAACTGATACCCAGTGAGCCGTTGCCGCGGAGGGGTGTCGCAAGGAGCGGCCGGCCGCGATAATCGTCCCGTGCCGGAGGCAACGGCCGAGCTGGAGCGGGGGCGCCAGGCATTCGCGCGCCAGGCGTGGGCAAGCGCCCACACCTCGCTTTCCGCCGCCGATCGCGCCGAGCCGCTCGCGCCCGCCGACCTGGAGCTGCTTGCCACCGCCGCCTACATGACCGGCCGCGCGACGGAGTACCTGGCGGTGCTGGAGCGGGCGCACGGCGCGCACGTCGAGACGGGCGACAGCGCGGCGGCGATGCGCTGCGCGTTCTGGATCGGCATCACCCTGGCCCAGCGCGGAGAGATGGGGCGCGGCGGTGGCTGGCTCGCGCGCGCCGCGCGACTGCTGCAGGCCGACAGCGAGGACCGCGCCGAGCACGGCTACCTGCTGCTGCCGACGGTCTTCCAGGAGGTGCGAAGCGGCCGGCTCGAGGCGGCAGCGGCGACCGCCGGCGAGGCCCTGGCGATCGGCGAGCGCTTCGGCGACCGCGACCTGTTCGCGCTCTCCGCCCACCTGCGCGGCGATGTCCTGATCCGCGCCGGGCGCCTGGAGGAGGGCCTGCGGCTGCTGGACGAGGCGATGGTGGCCGTGACCGCGGGCGAGACGTCGCCGATCCCCTCCGGCATCGTCTACTGCGGGGTCATCCTCGCCTGCCAGGACGCCCACGACGTCGGTCGGGCCCAGGAGTGGACGGCCGCGCTGTCGGCGTGGTGTGAGCGCCAGCCTGACCTGGTCGCGTTCACCGGGCGCTGCCTCGTGCATCGCGCCGAGCTGATGCAGCTGCGCGGCGCCTGGCCGGAGGGGCTGGAGGAGGCCCGGCGAGCATGCGAGCGTGCGCTGGCCGCCGAGAATCCCGCGGCCGCGGGCGACGCCTGCTACCGCCAGGGCGAGATCCACCGGCTGAGCGGCGAGCTCGCCGTGGCCGAGAAGTGCTATCGCGATGCGAGCCGCCACGGGCGCGAGCCGCAGCCCGGGCTCGCGCTGCTGCGGCTCGCGCAGGGCCGCACGCAGGCGGCCCGAGCGGCGATCGACCGTGCGCTGGCCGAGACGGCGGAGCCGCGACGGCGCCTGACGCTGCTGCCCGCGGCGGTCGAGATCAGGCTCGCAGCGGACGCAACCGAGGAGGCTCGGGCCGCCGTGGCCGAGCTCGAGCGCCTTGCCGACGACCAGACGCCGATGCTCCAGGCGATCGCCGCGGGCGCCCGCGGCGCCGTCGACCTGGCCAGCGACGACGCGCCCGCCGCCCTGGCCGCCCTGCGGCGCGCCCTCGAGCTGTGGCAGCAGCTCGATGCCAGCTACGAGGCCGCCCGGGCGCGGGTGCTGATGGGCCTGGCCTGCCGCGACCTCGGCGACCAGGAGGGGGCCCGGCTCGAACTCGCAGCGGCCCGCGACGCCTTCGAGCGGCTGGGCGCGGCTCCCGAGCTCGCGCGCATCGCGGCCCTCGAGCAGCCCCGACGGGAGCGCGGCGACGGCGGGCTGACCGCGCGCGAGCTCGAGGTCCTGCGCCTCGTCGCCGCCGGCAGCACCAATCGCGAGATCGCCGCCAAGCTGGTCATCAGCGAGCACACCGTCGCCCGCCACCTGCAGAACATCTTCGCCAAGCTCGGCGTCTCCTCGCGAACGGCGGCGACGTCCTATGCGTTCGAGCAGGGCCTGATCTGAGCGTGGAGCCCGAGCGCGACGATCCCGACGACGCGCGGCCGCCGCCGCAGAGGAGGCGCTCGAAGCCGGCCGCTGATCGGCGGCATGGCACGCCCTGAATGGTGAGAGATGACCATGTCGCCCGGGCGCGAATGTGGTTCATCCGAGCGATGCGCACCCGGCGTGGCCCGCCGTACGGTCCGGACATGATCGCCCACTGCCGATTCGCCGCTCGCCGCCGCGCTGGCCTGTGCGCTCGCGCTGGGCGCGGCCTGGGCTCCCGGCGCGGGCGCGGACGCCCTACCGGGGGACCTCGACACGACCTTCGGCCGCGGCGGGGGAACGGTGACGACGGACTTCAACGGCCGCGACGATCCCGGCTTCACCGATGCCGCGCTCGGGCTTGCGATCCAGGGGCCCCGGATCGTGGCGGCGGGCCGCTCCGGCCACCATGGCGGCGACTTCGCGCTGGCCATCTACAACCGGCGGGGCTTCCTGCGCCACGACAAGGTGGAGACCGACTTCGGCGGATACGACGTGGCGGCAGCCGTGGCGATCGGCCGGCAGGGAGGGATCTTCGCGGCCGGCTCCGCGGGCGGAGCCAAGGCCCTGGACCGGCGCTTCGCCATCGCCAGCTACTACCCGACCGGTGACCGCAGATCCGTGTTCGGCGGCGACGGCAGGGTCACGACGGCGTTCTCCTCGAACGCCGGGGCCAGGGCGATCGCCATCGACCGCCAGGGCCGGATCGTCGCCACAGGCTTCGTGGGCATCTCGATCCTCGGTGGCGACGTCGACATGGCCGTTGCGCGCTACCTGCCCGACGGCCGCCTCGACCGGCGCTTCGACCACGACGGCAAGGTGGTCACCGGCTTCGGCCACGTCGACGCCGCGAACGCCATCGCGATCCAGGACGACGGCAGGATCGTCGTCGCCGGCCGTACGGGCGACGACGTCGCCCTCGCCCGCTACCTGCCCGACGGCAGACTCGACCGCGCTTCGGCGGCGACGGCAAGGTCTCAACCGACTTCAGCGGAACCCGGGACGCGGCCAACGCGATCGCGCTCGACGACCAAGGTCGGATCATCGTGGCGGGCCACGCCGGCGACGACGTCGCCCTCGCCCGCTACCTGCCGTCGGGCCGTCTGGACCCGGGCTTCGGCGGCGGTGACGGCACGACCACCTACGGCATCCTGCCCGGGTCCAACTCGGCGAACGCGATCGCCCTCCAGGCGGACGGCAGGATCGTTGTCGCCGGCGGCACCGGCCGCTACGACGGAGCCGATCCGATCGACTCCCAGGGCGACGCCTTCCTGCTGCGCTTCACGCCCACCGGCTTCGTCGACGTCGGGTTCCACAACCCGCACCTGACCGCCCTGGGCGGGAAGGAGAGCGCCGAAGGCGTGGCGATCCAGGACGACGGCCGGATCGTCGTGGCCGGCTCCACGTCGATCAACGACGGCCGCTTCCTCCTCGCCCGCTATCACGCCGAGCCGTCCGACGAGGCGCCGGCCGCGCCGACGAGCGACGCGGAGCCGCCAGACACAGCCGGCGATCCGCAGCCGCCGGGCACGTCCACGACGAGCTCGTCCGGCGCCCCGGCCGCACCGGCGGTTCCGCCCGCGTCGGACGCGCCATCCACGACGGCGCCGCCGACCCGCGCGGGCGACGCGGTGACGATCCGGGGCCGACGGGCGGGGCTGCGTCACCGCCGCGTGCTGATCAGGCTGAGCTGCCCAGCCGGCGCGGGATCCTCGCCGTGTGCCGGTCGGCTGCCGCTCAAGACCGCGCACACGCTGCGCCCCCACGGCCGCCCGCGCCGGGTCACGCTCGCCGCGCACCGATTCTCGATCCCCGCCGCCACGACGCGAACGGCGACGTTGGTCCTGTCCCGGCGCAAGGCTCGGCTCGTCCGCGCCAAGCGCAGGGCCCGCCAGGTGAAGGCGATCGCCCGGGTTCGCGACGAAGCCGGGCACCGCACGCGGATCGTCAAGCAGATGCGCCTGCAACCCGCACGACGAAGGGGGCGATGATGAGCACCCACACGATCGATCCCACGACGACCGCGACCGACGGCTTGCGCGAGCAGCTGCTGGCTGGGCTCCCGGTCGCCGAGCGACGGCTGGAGCTGGCCGGGATCTCCACCGCCGTGCTGGCGGGCGGTGACGGGCCTCCGATCGTGCTCCTCCACGGCCCCGGCGAGTTCGCGGCCAAATGGCTGCGCGTCATCTCGCCGCTGACCGCCGGCCACCGCGTGATCGCGCCGGACCTGCCGGCGCACGGCGCCACCGACGTGCCCGAGGGAGAGCTCGACGCGAGCCGGGTGCTCGCCTGGCTGGACGAGCTGATCGGCCACACCTGCCCGGCGCCGCCGGCGCTCGTCGGCCATGTGCTCGGCGGAGCGATCGCCGCCCGCTTCGCCATCGCCCGCGGCGAGGCGCTGAGCCGGCTGGTGCTGGTCGACTCGCTCGGCCTGGCGCGGTTCCGTCCGCGGCCCGCGTTCGGGTTCAGGCTCGTCGCCCTTCAGGCGCGACCCAGCGAGCGTGCCTACGACCGCTTCATGCGTCACTGCTCGGCCGACCTCGACGCGTTGCGCGACGAGCTTGGTCAGCGCTGGGCTCCCTACCGCGACTACACGCTCGAGCTCGCCCGTTCGCCGCGGGCGGCAGCGACGCGCACGCTGATGCGCCGGATCGGGCTGCCGCGTCTGCCGACCGACGACCTCGCCGGGATCGCGGTTCCGACGAGCCTGATCTGGGGCCGCCGCGACGAGGCGATCCGGCTCGCCATCGCCCGGTCGGCGAGCGAGCGGTACGGGTGGCCCCTGCACGTGATCGACGACTGCGCCGACGACCCGGCACGCGACCGCCCGGACGCGTTCCTGGACGCCCTGCATGTGGCGCTCGGGCGGACGTGAGCGCATCCAGACCGCCGGCTGAGGTCACGGCGCCGGCGGCGGCATCAACCCCTGGATCGCCCTGGCTCGCCGCGGATGCGACGTGCCAGGCCTGCCGGTTGGGAGACCAACATCCTGGGGCGTGGCCCGGCGCACCAGCTGGAGGGCTCACCCCCGGCGCTGTCCCATGCCCGCCTCGCGGGCCTTGACGATGGCGCCGGCACGGTCGGTGACGCGCAGCTTGTTGAAGATGCTCGAGACGTGGTTGCGCACCGTCTTGAGGCTCAGCACGAGCTCGTTGGCGATCGCCTGGTTGTTGCGTCCCTGCGCGATCAGCTCCAGCACCTCGCGCTCTCGGTCGGTCAGCTCGGGGAAGGCCGTCGTATCCGCGGAGGAGAAGTACGCGATCAGCCGGCTGGCGATCGCCGGACCGAAGATCGCCTCGCCGGAGGCGATCACGCGAATCGCGCGCAGGACGTCATCCTGCGCGGCGCCCTTGAGCAGGTATCCGCGCGCGCCGGCGCGCATCGCGGCGAAGACCGAGTCGTCGTCCTCGAACATGGTCAGGACGAGGATCCCGACATCCGGGTTCGCCTCGAGGATCCTCCGGGTGGCGTCGATGCCGTTCAGGCCCGGCATGCGCAGGTCCATCAGGACCACGTCGGGGCGGAGCTCGAGCGCGCCGCGGACGGCCTCGTCGCCGTCGGCTGCCTCGCTGATGACCTCGTAGCGGTCGTTGGAGTCGAGGACCGCTCGCAGGCCCTGGCGGAAGAGCGGATGATCATCGGCGATCAGCAGCCGGATCGGTTGGTCGCTCACGGCTCCCCCAGCGGCAGCTCCGCCCGGACCAGGGTGCCGCCGCCCTCGGCGGCGACGACCTCGCAGCTTCCGCCCAGCTCGCCGGCCCGCTCGCGCATCGAGCTCAGCCCCACCCCCGCCCTCGCCGCGCCGATGCCGCGGCCGTCGTCGACGACCTCGATGCGCAGCCGGTCGTCGATCGTCAAGCGCACCAGGCAGTGGCGCGCGTGCGCATGGCGGACGACGTTGGTCAGGGCCTCGGTGACGATGCGGTACGCGGCGACCTCGACCGCGGCGCGCAGCCCGGGCATCGCCTCCGGGGCGTCGAGGCGCAACGAGAGCGTCCTCGTGCCGCCGTCGCCGACCGACAGGCGAGCGAGCTGCTCTCGCAGCGCTCCGACCAGGCCGAGCTCGTCGAGCGCCGGCGGCCGCAGCTCGTAGACGACGCGCCGCACGTCGGCGATCGCGCTCTGGGTGTCGCCCCGCAGCTCGGCGAGGATCTCGTCGACGTGCGGGTCCGCAGCGCGGTTTCGCGCGGCGTCGAGCTTGAGCGCCATGCCGGCCAGGGCCGGACCGAGCCCATCGTGCAGATCGCGGCGCAGACGGCGGCGTTCCTCCTCGCGCGCCGCGACGAGCCGCTCGCGCGAGCGTTGCAGATCGGCGTTCAGGCGCACCGCGTGGACCGCCGGCCCGGCGTGCTGAGCGAGGTCGGCGAGCAGCCGCTCGTCGGGGGCGGTCAGGCGGCGTCCGGGCGGGACCTCGACGACCAGGTCGGCGATCTCCTCGCCGTTGTAGATCAGGGGGACCCGTCGCAGGCTGTCGGTCCCCGCGTGGCCGTGCGCGGCGGCCACCTCGATGCCGCCGTCGCGGTCGAACTCGATCGCCGCGTAGCGGAGACGGAGCGCCTCGGCGACCGAGTCGACGACCGTCTGGACCACCTCGCCCGGGGCCAGCGTCCCCTGAAGGCGGTCGCCCAGCCGGGTCAGGGCCGCGTAGGGGTCCGAGCGGTCCCCGTAGATCCAGCGGTCCGACCGCCGCTGCAGGCGCAGGCGCAGCGGCTGGACGCCGGCCGCGACCAGCCCGGCGGCGAGCACGCCGGCGATCCCGCGCTGCGAGATCAGCGCGTCGAGCCCGGTGATGATCGCCACGTAGCCGACCGCGATGCAGAGCGTCAGCGTCCCGTAGACCAGGGTGCGGTTGATCGCCAGCTCGATGTCGAACAGCCGGTAGCGGAGGATGCCGATCGCCACCGCCGCCGGGACGGCGATCAGCATCGCGAAGATCGCGATGCCCTGGGCGATGCTCGCGGCGGTCGCGGAGGCCAGCCCGGTGACGATGCAGATCACCAGCGCCAGCGGTATCAGCATCGCCGCGTAGGTGAACCAGAGGATCTGCAGGCGCTCGGGGCCGTTGGCGCCGCGCAGACGGCTGCGAACCGCGAAGAAGGCGGCGAACAGGCTCCCGAGCACGCCGACGTAGAACGGCACCCACAGCAGCTGGAGCGAGCCGGGGTAGGAGGGGGTCGGCTTGGCGAGATGCCCGAACGGCGCGTCGAAGTGGCCTGGATTGAAGGCGAAGCTGAGCTCCAGGCCGATGTAGGCGACGACCGTCGCGGCGATGACCTTGCGCCAGCGCCGTGAGGGCAGGTGCCCGTCGGGGAAGACGAACGCGATCGCCATCAGGAACACGTAGATGCCTGGCCAGCCCATCTCGCTCCACATCGCCGCCCAGCTCGCGCCGGGCAGGCGGCCGGGGTGGCTGACCCCCGCGAAGTACGCGTAGGGCCAGGCGAGCGAGAGCGTCGCCAGGGTGAACGCGTTGGCGAGCAGCAGCCAGCCGACGAGGTTGTCCGGCCTGCGCAGGCGGATCAACACGCCCAGCGCCGCACTGGTGATCGCGACGGGGATCACCAGCAGGCTGAAGCCGGAGTCGGAGTGCGGGGCCCGAAGGCTGCCGGCGGCCAGCGCGGCGGAGAAGGCGCAGATCGTGATGATCGCCGCCAGGCAGGCCCACGCCTCGATGGCCTGCCGCCGGCTGGCACGGTCGGGTGCCGCAAGGCCTCCCCTCATCACGGCTCTGGAGATCGCCGCCATGGGTTGAGGCATTCTCCACTGCGGACGGGGCGATGTCACCCCAGGCGCTGGATTTCCCGGGCGGGCCGGGACACCTGACCCAGACGAGCTTCCCGTCGCAGACACGAGCGGACGCCCTGGCGACCGGGACCGCCGGAGGAGGATCGTCTTCGCCATCGCCGCGAGTGGCGCGGCGGCACCGGGAACGGGATCTGCGCTCGCGGCCCGGTCTCGCGACCGAAGGGAGTCCGATCATGCAGGCAAGCTCCTACCACCGGGCCCTGGCGATCGCCGGGGGCCTGTTCGCCGTCCTGCTCGTGGCGGCGTTCGCGCTGACATCGAATCAGGTCGACGAGAACGCCTCGATGGCCAAGGCGTTCTCCTACTGGACCGACCACAAGACGGTCGAGATCGTGTCCGCGCTGCTGCTTCACGTCGCCGCCGTGGCGCTCGTGCTGTTCGGCGCCGGGCTGCGCTCGGCGCTGCGGGGAGGCGAGGGCGAGGAGTCGACCTACTCGGTCATCGCCTTCGGGGGATCCGTCTTCGCTGCCGTGGGCTTCGTGATCGCCGCGTGGGCCGGCTTGGCCGCCACCACCGCCGCGGACCAGGGATCGCGGGCGGCTGTCTACACGCTGAACCAGCTCGTTGCGATGGACTGGGTGCCGTTCACGGCCGGCATCAGCGTGATGCTGCTCGGGGCGGGGATCGGCGGCCTGCGCACCCTGGCGCTGCCCCGGGTGGCATCGTGGATCGCGATCGTGGCCGGCGTGGTCGCCCTCACGCCGTTCGGCTGGGCCGGCTTCGTGGTCCTTCCGTTCTGGGTGGCCTGGATCAGCGCCCTGCTCTACCGAGGCCAGCGGCACGCGGGACGTGGGATCGCGCCGGCCGGCAGCGCCGCGTGAGTGGCTGCTGAGGCGGCCGTCACGGAGCTCTTCAACACGACGGAAGGCGCCCGGACGCAGGATCGTGCACGCTCGGTCGAAGAAAAGCCACCGTCCACGTGGCGGGGCGTATGCTCGGACCTCAGCCGCTGGGTCCAACCCGACGGCCGTATCGGACGCCCCACTGTGGACCGAGTGGCATCGGAGGAGACCTGATGATGCAGGTGATTGCGACGCACGATGTGGACGACGTCGAGCGTTGGTTCAACTCGCCGAGGCGAGCAGAGTTCTTCGAGGCTCGCGGCATGAAGGTCACGCCGTTTCGCGCTCCGGGCGGCGACGGCAACACCGTGGCCGTTCTGATCGAGACCCCGACCATGGAGGCGCTCCAGGCGGCACTCGCCGAACCCGAGGCGGCCGCGGCCGAGGCACACGACGGCGTCCATCCCGACACGATCCAGATCTACGTCGCCAGCTGATCTGGGCGCCAGCGCAATCCGGCACACCGCGAGAGGATCCACCATGACGTACCTGATCACGCATTTCTTCGAAGGCGGCACCCAGGAGCAGTACGACGCGATCACCGCCCAGGCGCATCCGGCCGACGGCACCCTCCCGCCTGGGCAGCTCCACCACTTCGCCGGTCCGACCGACGGCGGCTTCCTCGTCGTGGCGGTTTGGGAGACCAAGGAGCAGAACGACGCCTTCCAGCAGACGCTCGGCCCGATCATCGGGACGCTCGAGAACGGCCCGCCGCCGCCGCAGGAGCGCACCGCCGAGGTCAGCAACCAGGTGACGGCCTGATCCACCGGGAGCCGAGTCGTTCGCCGCGACGTTCGTGCCGAACGGATGTCCCGGGGCCGTAGCGGAGGCCTTCGAAACGACGGAAGCCCTCCGCGAGGAGGGCTTCCGATGACATAGCGGGGCCCGCTCGGTGACCGTCATCGGGCCGTCATCACCGAGACCTGCCCCTCCGGAGCCCGTGAGCCGTACTCCCGACCGACGAGACGTGTTGGCAATACGCCGGGCAGTCCGGTGGCACGCAGGTGTCCCTGGGGACCTCATCGTGCTCGGCGGCACCGCGGCGCTGGAGCAGGCCGCCAGCGGCGACGCCCGTGAGACGTTCGCGCGCGACTTCGCCGCCGCATGGGCGAAGGTCATGGACGCCGACCGCTCCGACGTGGACTGATCGGCGGGCCACCCGGCTCGACGGCACCGGCGCGCGCGTCGTCTTCGCGGCCGTGCCGCATGTCACGCCACGGCGGCGGGGTCGAACCGCTCCGGCCGCGCCGGCGGCTCACCGAAGTCGAACGGCGCCGGCGCGTCGCGCTCGCGCCGCATCGTGTCGCGTACGCCGGCCGTCGCCGTCTCGTCGACTGCGCCCTCGGCGTCGACCACGACGCCGTACTGCTCCCGTGCGCCCTGCGCACTGACGATCAGCGCGCGCACGTCGACGGCGACCTTCTCTGCCGCACGCTCGAGTGGGTCGCCCCAGCCGCCCGCGCCCGCCGTCCGGAACACGAACTTGTCGCCCGGCTGCACCGCGAGATTGTCGACCTTCGACGGCAGGGGGAACTCCCGGCCGTCGCGCCGGATGAGCAGCTTCGACCCGCGGCCGCCGGCGCGGCCCCCGGCCACCCCCCAGGGGTTGGTGATCGCACGGTCGTCGTTGATGGTGAACACGCCGGGCGCCAGGAACTCGTAGGTCTTCTCCACGCCCGTGCCGCCGCGATGCAGCCCCGCGCCGCCGGAGTCGATCACCGGCACGTAGCGCGTCACGCGGACCGGGTAGTGGGCCTCGGTGTACTCGACCGGCGTGGTGCGAAACAGCGGCCACCACGAGTGTCCGTCGAGCCCGTCGCCGCGCTGGCGCCCGGGCAGACCGCCGAACAGCAGCTCGACGAACTGGAAGTACCGCCCGTGGTCGTCGGTGCCCGAGAACACGAAGTACGGGCTCGCGCCGTACCCGGCGGCCATCGCCAGGTCGGGCGCGCGCTGCCCCATCGCGCCGCTCATGCAGTCGAAGAAGCGCATGTGCACGTTCAGCCGGTTCGACACGGCGGCGGGGAAGGTCGGGTTCAGCAGCGTGCCCTCCGGGAGCGTCACGTCGAACACGTCGTGCACACCGTCGTTGAACAGCACCGACGGATCGAAGGCCATGATCAGGTAGATCCCGAAGAACAGCCGGCACAGCCCATCGTTGATACGGAAGTTGATGGTGCCCGGCGCCTGGGCGTCGGTGCCCGTCCAGTCGACGTGGCAGACCTCCCCGGTCCGCCACACGGTCAGCTTGATCTTGAACGGGCCGTTGCCCATCCCGTCATCGTCGACCCAGTCGGTGAAGGAGACCGGCTCCTCGGGGATGTAGCGACGCACGAGCGCGCCGAGCGCGACGCGGGTGCGCTCGATCAGCGCCGCGCACGCAGCCTCATACGTGTCGGGGCCGAAGCGCTCGCACAGCTCGAGCACGCGCGTCTGCGCGGTGCGGCAGCCGGCGATGAGCGCCATCAGGTCGCTCTCGTTCATGTCCGGCGTGCGGCTGTTGTTGAGGATGATGTCGAGCGCGGTGCGGTTGAGCACACCGGCCTCGACGATCTTGACCGGCGGGATCCGCAGCCCCTCCTCCCAGATCGACGTGGCGTCGTTGACCTGGCTGCCGGCGACCTTGCCGCCCACGTCCATCATGTGCCCGAACATCGACGCGAAGCCGATGTGGCGCTCGCCGACGAAGATCGGCAGCACGACGCACCAGTCGTTGCAGTGGGTGATCGAGCCCTGGCTCAGATAGGGATCGTTGAAGAGGATCACGTCGCCCGAGCGGATGTCGCCACCGAGATGCTCGACGATGCCCGGGATGTAGGAGCCGAACTGGCCGACGACCATGCGGCCGTGGCGGTCACAGACCATCGGGAACTCGTCGTGCTGCTCGCGGATCATCGGCGACATGGCCGCACGACGGACGACCTCGTCCATCTCGAAGCGGACATTCAGCAGCGCGTTCTCGATCAGGTCCAGCATGGGGCCGTCGATGCTCATGCGGCGCTCCTCGGCGTGATCAGCAGGTTGGCGTGCGCGTCGACGGTGGCGGCGTGGTCCTCGAGGATCCACGTCGTCGCGTCGTACTGCTCGACGATCGCGGGCCCGGCGAGGACCATGCCCGGCGCCAGCCGCGCGCGGTCGTAGGTCGTGACGTCGCGAAACTGCGAGCCGTTCCAGACCGGGTGGGTGCCGGTCCGAGCCGCCGACGCATCGGACTCGCCCAGCGGCGTCGGCGGGGTCTCGATCGCGGGGACGTGGCCGATCCCGACGGCGCGCAGCGTGACCAGCTCCGCCCCGCCCGGCAGGCCGAAGCCGTACAGGCGCTCGTGGGTGGCGGTGAACGCCTCGCCGAGGCCGGCCAGCGTCGTCTCCTCGAGGTCGTCGATCGCGATCGGAAGCTCGTATCCCTGGCGGTGATAGCGCATGTCGGCCGCGTAGCGGATCTCCCGGTCGGCGTCCGGCACGCCCTCGCGCTCCAGGAACGCCGCCGCCTCATCACCCAGCGCTCGCAGCCGCTCGGCGATCTCCGCCGGCTCGACGTCGGCGACGGCGCGGATGAAGGTGCGGCTGAACTCGCTGCGCACGTCGGAGACGAGGAAGCCCAGCGCCGACAGCACGCCCGGCTCGAGCGGGACGATCACCGGGAAGCAGCCGAGCGTCGCGGCCAACGCGTTGGCGTGCAGCGCGCCCGCCCCGCCGAACGGCACGAGCGCGAACGTGTCGGCCGGCATGCCCCGCTGCACCGTGACCAGGCGCAGCGCACCGAGCATGTTCTCGTTGACCAGGCGCACGATCGCCTCGGCCGTCTGCGGGATGCCCAGGCCGAGCTGCTCGCCGACCCGGGCGACGGCGGCGTGGGCGGCGTCGACGTCCAGCGCCATCTCCCCGCCCAGCAGGCGGGGCGGCAGGTGACCGAGCACGACGTTCGCGTCGGTCACCGTCGCCTCCGTGCCGCCGCTGCCGTAGCACGCCGGCCCCGGCACCGCGCCCGCGCTCTGCGGGCCGACGCGCAGCCCGCCGGTCACCTCGGAGACGCTGGCGATGGAGCCCCCGCCGGCGCCGATCGTCTCCACCGCCACCGACGGGACGCGCATGGGGAAGGCACCGACCTTCGTCTCGCGCGTGATCTGCGGGCGGCCGTCGAGACTGGCGGAGACGTCCGTGGACGTGCCGCCCATGTCGAACGTGATGATGCGGTCGTGGCCCGCCAGCCGCGCGACGTGCGCAGCGCCGCTCACCCCTCCAGCAGGACCCGAGAGCATCGTGTGGACCGGCGTGGCCCGGGCCGCGTCGAGGCTCATCAGGCCGCCGTCGGAGCGAACGACCTGCAGTTCCGCCCCGGCGCGCACGGCGTCCAGTCCCTGGCGCAGGCCGGCGAGATAGCGGTCCATCTCGGGCGCGACATACGCGTTCATCGTCGTGGTCACCGCCCGCTCGTACTCGCGGAACTCGGCCAGCACGTCGCTGGAGAGGAAGACCGGCAGCCCCTCCGCCACCCGCCTGGCCACGCGGGCGACGGCCTGCTCGTGCGCCGGCTCCGCGTAGGAGTTCAGCAGACAGACGGTGATCGCCTCCGCGCCGGCGGCGACGAGCCGCTCCACCGCCGCTTCGACGGATGCCTCGTCGACCGGCTCGACCTCCGCCCCCGCCGCGTCGAGCCGGCCGCGCACCTCTGCCATCAGGTCGACGCCGACCAGCGGCGCGGGCCGGTCGTAGATCATGAATCCGAACAGCGGCCCAGGCGTCCACGCCTCGGCCAGGTGGAACAGATGGCGAAAGCCCTCGTTGACGATCACGCCGACCTTGGCGCCGCGCCCCTCGAGCACCGCGTTCGTCGCCGCGGTCGTGCCGTGCATCAGCGCGCCGAGCTGCTCGGGGCCGATGCCGGCCCGCGCGCAGATCTCCTCGAGGCCGCCCACCACGCCGCGCGACTGGTCGCCGGTCGTGGTGGCGGTCTTCAAGAGGCGGACGCTGCCGTCCGTCGCGTCGTGCAGGAGGACGTCGGTGAACGTCCCTCCCACGTCGATCCCCAGGCGGCGGGTGGTCGCCGCGACATCGGTCATGTGGCCTCCGTGTCCGTGTTAGGCAAGCGTGTATGCGGCGTTGAGGGGCAGGTCGGTGGCGGGTTGCAGCACGACCGGCGTGCCGTCGACGCGCACCTCGCAGCGTTCGCCGTCGACGTCGACGCGCGGCGTCGCGCCGTTGCGCACGAGATCGGCCTTGCCCAGGCCGCGGGTGCCCTGCACGACGCCGACGGGGCCGTGGCGGCGGGCGCGGACGCGACCCTCACCGGCGGCGCTGGTGTACACGGTCGCCAGTTGCTCGGGGGCGCGGCCGAGACTGCCCCATAGGCGGCCCTGCACGACCGGCTCGCCGATGCGCGTGGACCCGTAGCCCGAGCCGCGAGCGCCCCATACGGGAAACCCGGCCTTGAGCACCAGCTGCGGCACGACGCCGAAGAAGGCCGGCCGCCACAGCACGACGTCGGCGAGCTTGCCGACCTCGAGCGTGCCGACGTCGTGGGCGATGCCATGGACGAGCGCCGGGTTGATCGTCAGCTTGGCCAGGTAGCGCAGCACGCGCTCGTTGGCGTCCTCGCCGCTCTCGCCCGCTGCCTCGCGCATGACGTGTGCGAGCTGCCAGGTGCGCCGCGCGACCTCGCTCATGCGCCCCATGCCCATCGAGTCCGAGCTCATGATGCTGATCGCGCCCAGGTCGTGCAGGACGGACTCGGCGGCGATCGTCCACGGCCGGATCCGGGCGCGGGCCGCGCGGGCGTCGTTGGGCAGCGCCGGGTGCAGGCGATGGACGGTGGCGATCATCTCCTCGTGCTCGGCGGCGACGTTGACCCCCAGCGGCACGGTCGGGGTGGTCGACGAGGGCAGGACGTTGGGTTCGGCCACCGCCTCGAGCAGGTTCGTGGGCCCCCCGCCGCAGCCCTCGACGTGGTAGGCGTGGATGGACCGCCCGGCGATCGCGGCGAGCGTCTCCTCGAGCGTGGCCGCCTCGCCCAGCCCGTCGGCGTGCAGCGCGACTCCGACGTCTTGGCGCTCGGCACACGCGAGCACCGCATCGACGATCTCCGGATAGGCGCCGACATCCTCGTGGATCTTGAACGCGCCGCCGCCCATCTCGAGGAGCTCGTCGAGAAACGCGCCCCGATCCGTCGAGCCGCGGACCATGGGCACGAGGTTCAGCGGCACGGCCGACCAGGCGTCCAGCAGACGGTCGAAGTTGCCGCGCGGGTTGATGCCGACGTCGAAGGCCCCGCTGTAGCTCATCGCGACCACCGTGGTGGTGCCGCCCTCCAGCGCCGCCCGCACCAGCTGGGGCCCGATCAGATGCACGTGCGAGTCGACCGCCCCGGGGGTGGCGATCAGGCCCTCCGCCGCGACGATCCCTGTCGCCGAGCTGATCGGCACGCTGATCTCGGCATCGCGATCCGGGTCGCCGGCGCGGCCGATCGCGGCGACGCGGCCCTCACGGATGCCCAGGCACGTCTTGCGCACCCCGAGGACCGGGTCGAGCAGCAGGACGTTGGTGATCACCACGTCCATCGCGTCCTGCAGCGGCCGCCCGGCGCCGGCGAGCTGGCCGTCGCGGATCGCCTTGCCGAATCCGACGACCGGCTCGTGGCCGGGCCGGTTGTCGTCGGCCTCGACGCGGACGAGCAGGTTCGTGTCGGCCAGCCGCACGCGGTCGCCGGTCGTCGGGCCGTAGAGCGCGGCGTAGTCGCGGCGGCTCAGCTCCACGTCAGCTCCACGTCGACGGTCTCGCCCGCCGGGATGCGCACGCTCGCTCCGGAGGGCACCAACGGTCGTGCGCCCTCGAGACCGCCGCGGTCGAAGCGCAGCGCGGCCGACGCGCGCACCACCTGGAAGTGCGACGTCAGGTAGGCGTCGAAGCGACCGCTGTTGGTCACCGTCACGGTCGCCACGCGCCCGCGGGCGGCCGCGGGCGCAGGCGCGTCGGCGGGCAGCACCTCGCCCGGCTTCACGGCCGCACCAGTCCGCGCAGGGCGACGAGCCGGCTGCCGTCGCCGAACGTCGCCTCCACCTGCAGCGGCTCCTCGAGCAGCTCCGCGACGCCGGCCAGCAGCTGCGACCGGGTCACGATGCCCTCCACGCTGCTCTGGACCTCCGCGTAGCTGCGGCCGGCGCGCGCCGCCTCGAGCGCCACGTCGCTGGCCAGCGCGACGCAGTCCGGATGGCTGAGCGGGATGCCCTCGCGCAGGCGCCGCCGAGCGAGCTCCGCCGCGGCGAAGATCAGCAGGCGCTCGGTCTCGCGGCCGCTCAGCTGCATCAGCCGATGCGCGCCCCCACGAGATGCCGGCCATCGCCGGGGGCGCCCAGGATCTCGCCGCGCGAGCAGATCACCTTGCCGCGCAGCACCGTGTGCACCGGGTCGATGGTCACCTCCATGCCCTCGAACGGCGACCATTTGGGCTGGTGCTCGAGGTACTCGAGCTCCTGGGCGTCGAACGTGCGCGAGCCGCTGGTGTCGACGATCGCCAGATCGGCGTCCGAGCCGACGCGGATCGCGCCCTTGCGCGGGTAGAGCCCGAAGAGCTTGGCGGGCCGGGTGGAGACGAGGTCGGCGATGCGCCCGAGCGAGAGCCCCCGCCTCCGCGCCTCGGACGCGAAGATCGTGAGGATCGTCTGCACGTTGTTGCCCGGGCCCGGCGCCTGCTGCCAGACGTCGGCGCCCTCGACGCGCGGCAGCGGGGCGTGGTCGCTGCCCACCGAGTGCACATGGCCGGCGCGGATCAGATCCCAGATCCGGTCGACCTCGGCGGCTGCCCGCGTCGGGGGGTTCCACTTCAGCCGCGGATCCTCCAGCGCCTGCTCCTTGGTCGAGCACACGTAGTGATGGCCGGTCTCGGTCCACACGTCGACACCGCGCGAGCGGAAGCCGGCCAGGCTCTCCATCGTCTGAGGCGAGCTGACATGCGCAAGGATCACCCGCGCCCCGGTCACCTCGGCCAGCAGCGCCACCGTGTGCGCGGCGGCCAGCTCGCTGTACCAGGGGCGCGCGTCGTCCCACGCGGCCATGTCGGTGCGACCCTCGGCCTGCAGCCGGTTGGTCTCGAAGTCGACGATGTAGGCGTTCTCGGCGTGCACGGTGACGGGCAGGCCGATCTCGGCTGCGCGCCGCAGCGCGTCGAGCAGGTGGCCGTCGTCGACGCCCGGGTACATGCCGGGCGGAGCCACGCCACCGGTGAAGAGCTTGAAGCAGCTGGCCCCCGCCTCCGCCATGCGGGCCATCTCGGCGGGGTCCTCGGCGAGGTAGCCGCCGAACGTCGCGTAGTCGATGTGACAGGCGTCCGCAACCTCGGAGAGCTTGCTGCTCAGCGCGGCTGCGGTCAGCGTGGGCGGGTTGTCGAGCGGCATGTCGACGACCGTCGTCACCCCGCCCTTGGCCGCCGCGCGTGTCGCGTTCTCATACGTCTCCCACTCGTAGTTCCAGAAGACGTGGAAGTGCTGGTCGATGCCGCCGGGCAGAACGACCAGGCCGGATGCATCGACGGTCTCGGCCGCCTCGAGTGGGCCGCTGGTCAGCGTCGCGATGCGCCCTTCGCTCACGCCGATGTTGACGCGCTCGACGCTGCCACCGTCGAGGACGACGTCGCCACCGACGACGGCGAGGTCATGGGCTGCCATGGTGGTTCTCCTCCGTTGGATCGTGCTCGGTGCCGAACGCCAGGATCCGGTCGATCATTCCCTCGAACTGGCGCTCGAGCGTCTCGTGCGTATGCCACGACATGTGCGGCGTGATGAACAGGTTGGGAACGTCAGCCAGGGCGCGGAGGCGCTCGCGACCGACGGGCTCACCCTCGACGACGTCGAGGCAGGCGCCGCCGAGCCGGCCGGCCCGCAGGCGCTCGGACAGGGCATCGAGGTCGACCGTCTCGCCCCGCGAGGTGTTGATGAGCATCGCATCGGGGCGCATCCGCGACAGTGCCGTGCCGTCGAGCAGGTGGTGGGTCTCCGGCGCCAGCGCGACGTTGACCGAGACGACATGGGCGCGCTGCAGCAGCGCGGGCAAGGCGACCTGCTCGACGCCGTCGAGCTGCTTCTCGGTGCGCGACCAGCCGACAACCCGCATGCCGAAGGCCGTCGCGAGCTGCGCGACGCGCGTGCCGATGTGGCCGAGACCGATGACGCCGAGCGTGCGGCCGGCGAGGTCATGGCCGCGAAAGCCGGTGAAGTCCCACACGCCCGTGCGGGTCGACGCGTACGCCGCGGGCAGCTGCCGGCTGAGGTTGATCGCCGCCGCGATCGTGTACTCCGCGACGGCCTGCGTCGGCCCCTCGGGAACGGTCGAGACGGCGATCCCCCGCCGGTGTGCGGCAGTGAGGTCGATGTGCGACGCGCCCGCCGTCCGCGTGATCACGAGCCGCAGACGCGGGAGGCGGTCCAGCACCGCCTCGGTCACGCGCGTGTACGTGTAGAGCGTGGCCAGCACGGCGCAGTCGCGAGCCGCCTCGACGACGGCTTCCTCGTCGGCGGGGCCCTCGCAGATGCGGGTCGGCAGCTCCCGCTGCAGTCGCTCGAGACGAGGCCGATCATCCGGACGGCAGTCGACGACGGCGACGAAGGGCTCGGGCGGACTGTCGGACGCGCTGGGCATGGAGCCGGGGACTCGACCGCCATTCTTCAGGTTCAATGTCCGACACCGACACTGGAGATCGTCAAAAACGACGACCCGTTCTTCGGCCGAAGCGAGAGGCGGTCAGCGTTCGCTCGTGGCCCGGCGCGCGAGCACGAGTGCGGCGATCGTCTCCGGCTCCAGCAGCGAGCGCCCCAGGCGCTGCTCGATACGGCGCAGGCGGTAGCGCAACGAGTTGGGATGCAGGTTCAGCGACCGCGCCGCCTCCACGACGCTCAGGCCGCACGCGAAGTAGCAGTCCAGGGTGCCCAGCAGCATGGCATCGCCCTGCAGCGGCTCCAGGACGCCTCGGGCCTTGCGGCGCAGACCGTCGCGGTCGCCGGTGCGCAGCAGCCAGCTCAGCAGATCGAGGTCCTCGTACCACGAGATCCCCGGCACGCCCGGCGGCACGCGGCATCCACTGATGGCGTCGTGCAGCGAGTGGCGCAGCGCCTCCGGGGTGTCAGCCCGGCGCCCAACGGCGATGGTGGCGTCGCCGAGACGGCGCGCGAGCTCGCCCAGGCGGTCGCGCAGCTCATCGTCCCCGGCCTGCACCAGCGCGACGGCCGTGTCGCCCTCGGTCGCCACGATGTGCGCAAGCGGCTCGTGCGCCGCGAGCGCCGCACCCAGGCGCACCGTCAGGGCCGCGGGATCCCCGCGCGCCGCCCCCACGGCGCGGACCGGCGGCGCCGCATCGAGTTCCAGTCCCAGCTCGGCGGCGCGACGGCGCACCGTCTCGTCCTCGCGCGTCGGCGCCAGCAGCACGCCGACGAACGCGGCATGCTCGGCGCGCTCACGGGTGGTCGTGATGCGCTGCACGCCCGCGAGGGTGCTCAGCAGCGCGGCCGTCGTCTCCACGAGCGGCCGTGCGTAGACGTCGGTCTCCAGCGACCGGCGCGCCACGATCAGCCATGCCGCGACGAGCTCTCTGTCGCGCACGGCGACGATCATCGGCGGTGTGCCGCGCACGTCGGGTGTGCCGCCCCTGGCGTGCAGCGCGACGGCGTCCCACAGCTCGGAGGCCGGGACGGCCCCCGACGCGTGCCACAGCCTGCCGTCGACACCGAACAGCGCGACCGTGCACGACAGCAGCGACCCGAGACGCTGCACGAGGCGCTCCTGCGGGTCAGCGTCCTGGATCGCGTCGAGCAGGAACTCGCGCATCGAGGTGACCCGGCGCATCTGATGCACCTCGGTGCTCAGCAGCGATCGATTGACGAACGTGATGATCTCGCGAAACGGCGTGCGCAACGGGATCTCGAACACCGGAAAGCGGCGCGCGTCAGCAGCGTCGATGAGCTCATCGGGGACGTCGTCGAAGTCGACGCCCACACCGAAGCCGAGGGCCGCAAGCCCGCCGTCGGCGAGCTCGTCGACCAGGCGGCGTTGCAGGTCGGGCCGTCCGACGAGCCGCACGCCGGTGATGAGCAGGACCCAGTCGTGCTGCATCCACGGCATGGGGTGCAGCGCCTCGGACCCGTGCGCTCCCAGGACGGGGCGGTCGAGCGCGCCGGCGTCGCGCGTCACCAGGCGCAGGCCGAGCGACTCCTGAGCGAGGACGTCGGCCAGGGTGAAGCGCTGCATCGCCGGGCCAGGCTAACGCTCAGTGGCCGGCGGCGAGCGGCCAGCGCGGCGATGTGATCCGCGGCGGCGTGAGTCGGCCCGTGACCTCGATGAGGGCCGGGCCAGGCCGGTCCAAGGCGCGGGCCAGGGCGGCCTGCAACGCGCCCGCCTCGCATGCGACGCGTTCGGCGGGCAGGCCGAAGGAGCGCGCCAGCTCCGGGAAGCCGGGCGGCTCGAGGTCGACGGCGAACGTGCGGTCGAACATGCGCTCCTCGTCGTAGCGCAGCATCCCGTAGCCGCCGTCGGTCTGGACGACGACGGTCACCGGCAGCTGCTCCTGGGCGATCGTGGCGAGCTCGCCGATCGCAAACAGGGCGCCGCCGTCCCCGCAGACGACGATCGCCCGGCCGGCGCCGGCCCGGACCGCGCCGATGGACGCGGGTAGGGCGAAGCCGAGCGTCCCCCAGCCGACCGGGTAGATGACCCGGCGGGTGGGGCGCAGCGGCAGGTAGCCGGCGGTCCAGTAGCCGCTGATCGCCATGTCGCACGCGACGACGACGCGCAGGTCGCCGATCGCCTCGTCCAGCGCGGCGACGTAGCCGAGGCCGGGCGCCGCATCCGGTTCGCCGGCCAGCGCCTTCGCGGCCTCGCCATCCGCGCGCGCCACCGCAGCGGCGCCCCAGCCGGCCCGGCCGCGCCGCGCGACGAGCGCGACCAGGTCCCGCACGACGGCGCCCGCGTCGCCGATCACGCCGATGGCGCTCGGGTACGGCACGTCGATCCGCTGCGGATCTGCTTCGACGCGCAGGATGCCCGTGAGGGGCAGGCGGAACTCCTGCGTCATCATGCCGTCGAGGTCGCTGCCGAGGACGAGCACGGCGTCGGATTGCGAGCACAGGGCGGCAACCGGTGGCTCGTGCGGCGGGTGGCGCAGCACGAGCGGTCCCGCACCGGCGCTCCAGGCGCGCTTGGCGCTGTGCGTCAACACCACGGGCGCCCCCAGCCGCTCGGCGAGCTCGAGGATCTCCGGCGCGCTCGCCGCGCCGCCCGAGCCGACCCAGAGGAGTGGGCGCTCCGCGGCCTCCAGCCGCGTGGCGATCTCGCGCAGCGCCGGCCGCGCCGGGGCCTGGGGGCGGCCGGCCGCGGCGGGGGTTGCCGCCGGCTGCTGCGGCGCCGGCTCGGCCAGCACGTCGGTGGGCACCTCCACGTACACCGGTCCCGGCGTCGGCTCCGCGGCCAGGTCGAGCATCGACTCGATCACCGAGGCGACGGCCACCGGCTCGCCGGCAACCGCGGCACGCTTGGAGACGGGGTCGAGGATGTCGCGCTGGCGCGGGTGCTCGTGCAGCACGCCGCGCGACACCTCCATGCCCAGGTGGCGGCGGGCGACGGTCGTGGTGAGGTGCAGCAGCGGCGACCGCGACGCCTGCGCCTCCCCCATGGCCGCGGCGGCGTTGGCGGCACCTGGGCCCGAGGTCGTCAGGCACACCCCCGGCCGGCCGGTGAGGCGCCCATAGGCGTCGGCCGCGTAGGCCGCCGTCGCCTCGTGGCGCACGACGATCGTGCGCAGACCGGCGCGGTCGAGCGCCTCGAACAGCGCCAGATTGTGCACGCCGGGGATCCCGAACACGGTGTCGACGCCACGGCGATCGAGCGCCGCGACGATCGCATCGGCGACCGTGTGCCGCGCGCTCATCGCTTCTTGCCCGGGTTGAACAGGTCCTTGGGATCCAGCGCCCGCTTGATCGCCGCGTGCACGGCGAGGCCCGTCTCGCCGAGCTGGAGGCCGAGCTCGCCGCGCTTGACGAGGCCGATGCCGTGCTCGCCGGAGATCACGCCGCCGAGCTGCACCGCGGTCGCGTGCAGATCATGGCTGGCGCGGACCGCCGCGTCGCGCAACGGCCCGGGCCCCGGCGGGAGCAGGAAGCTGACGTGCACGTTGCCGTCGCCTGCGTGGCCCCAGCTGCACGTCCGCAGCCCGTGGCGCGCGCCGATCTCGCTCGCCCGATCCAACAGCTCGGAGAGGCGGTCGACCGGCACGGCGACATCGTCGGAGACCTTTGCGCCGAGGACGCCGGTGACCGCGCCCGACACGCCGTCACGCCAGCGGGCCAGCGCGACGAGGTCATCGCGCGAGGTGGCGGCATGCGTCAGCAGCGCCCCCTCCCCGAGGGCCTCGACCAGCTCCTGCATCTCGGCCTCCACCTCCGCGTCGCGACCGTCGGCCTCGGCGAGCACCACGAATGACGCGCCGGCGGGCACCGCGACCGGGAAGGCGGCCGCCGTGGCGGCGAGCGCGCCGGCGTCGACGTACTCGAGGGCGGCTGGCTGAGCGCCGCCGGCGAACACGGCCGCGATCGCGGCACACGCGGCATCCACCGACGCGTAGAAGGCGACGACCTGGGCGGAGCGCTCCGGCAGCGGCACGAAGCGCAACCAGACGGACGTGACGATGCCGAGCGTGCCCTCCGAGCCGCACAGCAGGCCGGTGAGGTCGTAGCCGGAGACGTCCTTGCGGACCGCTCCGCCGGTGCGCAGCAGCTCGCCCGGCCCGACGATCGCCTCCAGTCCCGTCACCCAGTTGCGCGTCACGCCGTACTTGAACGCGCGCGGGCCGCCAGCGTTGGTCGCGACGTTCCCGCCGATCTGCGACTGCTCGGCGGCGCCGGGGTTGGGCGCGAACAGCAGGCCCGACTCGCGGGCGCGGCGCGCGACCGTCGCGGTCGACACACCGGCGTCGACATGCCCGCGCCACCTGGACGGCTCGAGCTCGCGCACGCGGTCGAGCCGCTCGAGCGCGAGCACGACCGCGTCCTGCATGGGGACGGCGCCACCCGCGAAGCCGGTCCCCCCGCCGCGCGGGACGATCGGGACGTCATGGTCATAGCACCACGCCACCACACGGCGCACGCCGTCCGCGTCCCGCGGTCGCACCGTCGCTCGCGCCGCCCCGCGCAGGCCGAGCGTCTCCAGCGTCGCGTCCGCCGCATACGGCCCCGGCGCGCCCTCGAGCACGGCGTCCTCGCCGGCGAGGCGGCGCAGCTCGGCGATCACGCCGTGGGGAAGTCGATGAACGCGGTCTTGATCTCGGTGAAGAAGGAGCGGGCGGCCCGGCCCTGCTCGCGCGAGTGCGAGCTCGACGCCTTCATCCCGCCGAACGGAACCTGCGCCTCGCTGCCGGTCGTCTCGGAGTTGACGTGGACGAGGCCGGCCTGCACCTCGCGCACGAAGCGGAACGCCGCCTCGATGTCGCGCGTGAAGATCGAGGCCGACAGGCCGTAGTCGACGGCGTTGGCGATGGCGATCGCTTCGTCGACGTCGCCGGCCGCGATCACGCCGAGCACCGGTCCGAAGATCTCCTCGCGTGCCAGCGGCGAGGTCGGGGGCACGTCGAGGTAGACGGTCGGCTCGACGAACCAGCCGCCGCCGGGAGCGTCGAGCAGGTCACCGCCCGTGCCGACGGCGAGGGCCTCGTCACGGGCGGCCGTGAGGTGTCCGGCCACCCGGTCGCGCTGGGCGGCGGAGGCGAGCGGCCCGACGTCGGTGGCCGGGTCGAGCGGATCCCCAACCAGCAGCCGATCGACGGCGGGCACGAGCCGCTCGGCGAATGCGCGCGCGGTGTCGTCGCCGACGACGATCGCCCGGCTCGTCGCGGTGCACTTCTGGCCGGCCGACAGCATCGCGCCGCGCACGGTCTCACGGACGGCGAGATCGAGGTCGGCGTCAGGCAGCACGATGACCGGGTTCTTGCCGCCGAGCTCGAGCTGGACCTTCACGCCGCGCGCCGCCGCGCGGCCTCGGATCGCCGATCCGACCGCGTTGGAGCCCGTGAACGAGATGCCGTCGAGCTCCGGCGCGTCGACGATCGCTCGCCCGACCGGGTCGGCGCCGCCGAGCACGAGGTTGACCACGCCGGGCGGAAAGCCGGCCTCGTCGAGCACGTCCATGACGTGCACCGCCGAGGTCGGCGTGGTCTCCGCCGGCTTCCAGACCACGACGTTGGCGAAGGCCAGCGCGGGCGCGATCTTCCACAGCGGGATCGCCACCGGGAAGTTCCACGGCGTGATGACGCCGACCACGCCGAGCGGCTCCTCCAGCGTGAACAGGAAGCGGCGGTCGACGGCGCTCGGGTAGACCTCGCCGGCCGGCTGCGCCACCTCGCCGGCGAAGTAGCGCAGCACCGAGACGCCGCGGGCGACCTCTCCCCGGGCCTCGCCGATCGTCTTGCCCTCCTCGCGCGTCAGGTCGGTGGCGACCAGCTCGGCCCGCTCCTCGAGCAGGTTGGCGGCGCGGTGCAGCAGCGCCGCACGCTGCATCCCGGGCCTCGCGCGCCACGTCGCCAGCGCGGCACGCGCGGCGGCGAGCGCATCGGCGACGTCGGCGGCTCCAGCGGCGCCGAAGCTCGCCACGATCTCGTCCGGCCGCGCCGGATTGCGCGCGATCAGGGTCGGCTCGGCGTGTCGCCAGCCTCCGTCGACGTAGGCGCTGCGGGCCGTCCCGTCGCCCTTCACCCCGCCGCTCCCTGCTCGAAGGCGAGCGCGTCCAGCCCGTGGGCGAAGGCGGCGCCGACCGTCTCCACCTGCTCGCGCGTCATGGTGAGCGGCGGGCACACCGCCACGGTCGTGGGGCTCGTCGCCCGCACGAGCACGCCGGCCGCGCGCATCTCCATCATCAGCGCGGGCGCGCCGCCATCCGCGGCGACCTCGAGTGCGGCGAGTGCCCCGGTGCCGGCGCGGACCTCCGTGACCGCGGGGTGCGCCTCGAGCGGGCGCAGCACCTCGGCGAGGTCGCGCTCGATCTCCAGGGCACGGTCCAGCAGCCCCTCGCGATCGAGGACGGCGATGTTGGCCAGCGCCGCCGCGCAGCAGGCGGGATGGCCCGCGAACGTGTAGCCGTGGCGGACCATCGCCCGGCCGGGCTCAGACCAGAACGGCTCGCACACCCGCTCGCCGAACAGCGCACCGCCCAGCGGCAGGTACCCGCTCGTCACGCCCTTGGCGAACGTGATGATGTCCGGGACGACGTCCCAGCGCTCGATGCCCAGCCAGGTCCCCAGCCGGCCGAAGCCGCAGATCACGCTGTCGCAGACGAACAGGATGCCGTGGGCGCGGCACAGAGCGGCGACGCCCTCGATGTAGCCCGGCGGCGGCGGGTGCACCCCGCCGGCCCCGATCACGGGCTCGCACACGAATGCGGCAATGCGGTCGGCACCGACGCGTCCGATCTCCCGCTCGAGATCCTCGACGGAGTCGTGTCCGACGCGCGAGGTCTCGGGCAGCGGCGCGCCCCACCCCATCCGGTTGGCCTCGATCCCGCCGATGCCGGTGCCGATGCCGTTGGAGCCGTGGTAGGCGTGGGCGCGCGAGACGATGTGCCGCCGATCCGGCTGGCCCTGCTCGAGCCAGTAGCGACGGGCGATCTTGATCGCCGTGTCGATCGCCTCGCTGCCACCGCCGGGCGTGAGCATGACCCGCGTGCCGGGCATCGGCGACAGCTCGGCCAGCAGCTCGGCCAGCTCCAGCGCGGGACGGTTGGCGTAGTCGAAGAAGATCGTGAACGCCTCGATCTCACGCATCTGCGCGGCGACCGCGTCGGCGATCTCGCGGCGGCCGTGGCCGATGTTCGTGTACCAGAGGCTGGCGAACGCGTCGAGGTAGCGCTTGCCGTCCTCGTCCCAGACCCAGACGTCGTCGCCGCGCGCGATGACGAGCTCGCGGTCGCGGATCGCGGCCATGTCGCTGAACGGGTGCCAGAGCCTGGTGTCCTGCGAGCGCTCCCCCACGAGGGCCAGTATCCGGCGACAGCCGGACTCGTCCCATGAGAGAAAGTCCAAAGCTCGCGGCCCTGCTTCGGCGTTCCGACCGCGACGTCGCGCGGGCGCATCAGCGGCCGGTTCACATCGCCGCAGCCGGCCGCGGATAATCGCCCCACCACCGCGAGCGACCGGAGGAGCGCACCGACCATGACCATCACGCCCATCGACCACGGCGAGGGCCACATCGTGGGATTCAAGGTGTCGGGCGACGTCACCAGGGACGACTACGCGGCGCTGACGCCGGCGGTCGCTGACGCCGTCGACCGGTATGGAAGCGTGCGGATGCTGCTCGACCTCACCGGCTTTCACTGGGAGAAGGTCAGCGCATGGGGCTCAGACCTGCGGTTCGGCCGTGAGTTCCACGACCGGATCGACCGCATGGCGATCGTCGGCGACAAGCGGTGGGAGAAGCACCTCGCCAGCCTGTGCGCCCCGTTCTACGCCAAGGAGGCCAGGTACTTCGACAGCGAGACCGACGGCTGGGAGTGGCTCGAGGACTGACGACGTACCACAGCACCTGCAGCAGCGAGGTCTCCCACGACTCGACGCTGAACAGCGACAGCACGGCCAGGTCCAGCAGCTTGTGGGTGCTCGGGTGGGCGAAGTTCGCGCGCGACCACGTGTACTTGAAGGTCCGGCGGTCCCATTCGTCGGCTCCGGCGGCCGTGTAGGGCCTGGCCGGATCGATGCCGGCGGCCATTGGTCCACCTGCGCGATCGCCCGGGCGACCTCGGTGAGCGAGTCGGCGCCGAGCGGCGGCACCGCCCCGGTGTAGGTCGCGCGGCGGCCGTCGAACAGGAGCACGTTGTCGCCCGTGTCGTAGGTCGGATACGTCTTGACACCGAGCCGCCGGGCCAGCGCGAGAACCGCCGTCTGCTGGGGCCCCACGAACGTGGCGCCCCAGTTGACCGGCGTCCCGTCGTGTGCCCGCACGGTCCAGATGCGGCCACCGACGCGCGTGTCGGCCTCCAGCACGTGCACGCTGTGGCCGGCGCGCTGCAGCGTGCGCGCCGCGGTCAGGCCGGTGAGCCCGACGCCCACGATCGCGACGTCGACCCTCGATCGGTCGGTGCGTCCGCCCGCTCGCGGCGGCGGGTGCCGCGACGGCCAGCCACCGCCGTCGCGCCCGCGCCCGCGAGGAGTCCTCGGCGACTGATGCTCGGGTCCATCGCTGCATTCTTGCCGCTCGAACCGAAAGGCGCGCCGGGCAGCGCCTCGACAAAGAAGAAGAGGCTCCCGCGCGCGCCTCCGTGATCACGGCTGCGGTGGAAGCGGCAGATCGCTGTTCCAGATGTCCCGGGCCATCTTCCAATGCTGCCCCTGGCGCTGGTACACCGTGACGTACTTGCCGCGGTCGCGCAGCGGGCCTCCCCCGCCCCCCTGTGGCGTCAGCGCGATCTCGTAGGCGCCGCGTTCGATGACCCAGTCGGGCCCGGTCTGCACCACTTCCGCCGGATCCAGCGAGAACTCCGCGCTGAAGGCGCCGAGGAAGCCTCGCGACCACGCGCGGATCCCGTCGATCCCGAGATTCGCCGGCATATTCGGCGGCAACTGCACCGCATCGGCGGCGAAGCACGCCGCCCGGCGTCAGCGTCACCGTCGTTGAGGGCGGAGACATGGACCTCGCGCAACTGGTCCAAGCCCTGGATGTCCGATCGCTCGCTCATGGCAGTCCCTCTTTCTCTTCTGGTGCTGTTGGTCGGCGGTCTCAGGCCGGGATCCCGGGCGGGCCGAGAATCTCGATCCCGTACTCGGCGGCAAGCGCAGTCATCGCGGCGATGTCCGGCGGCTCGGTCGGTGCTGGTGGGATCTCCGACCGCTGCGCCGGCACGGCGCCGGTCCGCACGAAGCCCTCGAACCCGGCCGGCTCGGTGACCAGCAGGAATCGCGCTTGATCGGAGCTCACGATGAAGGTGTGTGCGATCCCCTTGGGGCCGAATACGAACGACCCGGCGGGCGCGACGCACGTCTCGCCGCCGACCCAGAAGGTCAACTCCCCCTCGATGACGTAGAACCACTCGTCCTCGCGGCTGTGGACGTGCAGCGGCGAGCCCGAGCCCTGCGGGGCGAGATGCTCGATCACGGCGACGACGCCGCCCGTCGTCTCCGCCGACGACTTGACGGTCGCCAGCATGCCGAGGAACCAGAGCGCCTCGCCCTCTCCGGGCCCGGCGACGATCGGGGCCACGTTCCCGGTTGCGTTGCTCATCCTGCCCTCCTTCGTACGGTGGTCAGCGCCTGCATCAGACTCTCCGACCGAGTCCGCCACGCCCATCCCTTGGCAGCGGGGATCTTTCTCGCATCCGGTGGCGCGGGTCGTCGATAATGGACGGGTCATGCCACCGCGATGGTCGGTCGATCGACTGCTGGAGGAGATCGCAGCGCTCGGTGGGCGCGGGTTGCCTCGCAACGAGTACTTCGCCGAACTGACGTCGCGGGTGCGCCGGGTGGTCGACAACGACGCGAGCTGTTGGCATACCCTCGACCCGCAGACCCGGCTGCTGACCGGCGACGAACCGACCGAGCTGATCGAGCGGGGCATCTACACCGCCGAGACCGCCGCAGCTGCCGGCGAGCTGATCGTCCGCAGCGAGTACGTGGTCGAGGACAGCAACACGTTCGCCCAGCTCGCCCGGCGACGGACACCGGTCGGGACCCTCGAGCAGGCGACGCGCGGTGACCCCTCCCGCAGTGCCCGCTACAGGGACCTGCTCGTCCCCTCGGGGATCCCGCACGAGCTGCGCGCCGTGTTCATGATCCGCGGCCGCGCCTGGGGTGCCGTCCACATCGCGCGCAGCGCCGAAAGCGGGCCATTCGCCCAAGCCGACCTCGACGCGCTTGCCCGCGTCGCCGCACCGATCGCCCACGGCATTCGCGGATCACTGCGCTTCGATGCCGCCCGCCGCGGAACTGGAGCCGAGGCGCCGGGCCTCGTGGTCCTCGACCCCGCGGGCGAGGTAGAGCTGATCACTCCGGCGGCGGGCGATCTGCTCGCGGTGCTGGGCTCCGACTCACTCACCTATGACAAGCGAACGCTGCCCGCCTCGGTCAGGTCACTGGCCTCGTTCGCCCGCGCCGACGATGAATCGGGTGGCAAGGTGGCAACGGTCCCCACCAACAAGGGGTGGCTGACCTTGCACGCCACCCGGCCCAACCCGGGAGACAACCGTGTCGCGATCGTGATCGAGCCCACCGCCGGGCCCCGCTCGGCGCCCCTGCGCCTTGAGACGCACGGAGCGACGGCCCGCGAGCGGGAGGTCGCCACCCTGCTTGCCCGTGGCCTCACCAACCACGAGATCGCCGAGACCCTGGTGCTCTCGCCCCATACCGTGCAGGATCACATCAAGAGCCTGTTCGAGAAGCTGGACGTCGGCTCCCGCCAGGAGTTGGTCGCCCGCGTCTTCCTGGACGAGTACCTGCCGGAGGTCGTTCAGCGCACCCCTCTCACCTCACACGGACGGTTCGAGGTCGGGTACAGCCCAGCGCGCTGAGCTACTTGATGCCGACGACCATCGAGTCGGGTCCGGCGAGGTGTTGGACGTAGGTCTCGGTGAATCCGGCGTCGTGCATCCATTCGCGGCAGTCGGCACCGGTGTAGTCGAAACCGCGGGGCGTCTCGATCAGCATGTTCAGGCTCATCAGCAGCCCGAACGCGTTGTCGCGACGGTCGTCGTCGATGATTGCGTCGAAGACGATCACGGCGCCTCCGGGGGGAGGGCCCGGTAGGCCTTGTCGAGCAGCTGCTTCTTCTCGTCGAGCCCCCAGTCATGGAGGATGTGCCCCAGCGTGATCACGTCCGCGCTCGGGAGGGGATCGCCGAAGAAGTCACCGGCGTTGAACGCGAGTCGCTGCTCGAGCCCGGAGGAGCGGACGTAGTGTTCGAAGGGGTCGCGGACGGGTGACAGGTCGAAGCCGATCCCGCGCAGGTGCGAATGCGTGTGCAGCAGTTGCACCAGCAGGCCGCCTTCGGCGCATCCCACGTCCGCCACCGACTGATAGCGCTGGAACGGGAACGTGTTGGCGATCGCTGTCGCCGCGCCGGCGCTCACCCCGGTCATCGCATGCAGGAACTGCGCCAGCCGCTGCGGGTCTGCGTAGAGCGTGGCGAACAAGTCGCCGCCCGTGCGGGCCTCGTTCTGCGGTTCGCCGGTCTTGAGCGCATCGGTCAGGCTGGCCCAGAACGGGTACAGCCGCGCGTTTGCCATCTCGAGCATCCCGCCGATGTAGGCGGGGTTGTCCCGGTCGAGGAAGAGGTTGCTGTCAGCCGTGTTTGCGTACGTGTCGCCGTCACGTTCGAGCATCCCGAGCGCGACGAGCGCGTCCAGAAAGTCTCGCGCGCTCCGTGGGTGAAGCGCGAGCCGTGCCGCCAGCTCTTCGCCGGCGACCGGTCCGGACGCGAGCTCCGTGAAAAGGCCGAGCTCGACGGCGCTCAGCAGGGTCTTCGAGCCCCAGAATGCGAGGCCGAGCTCCATGATCCGGCTGGGGTTCGGCGGTGCCTCGGCGTCGTCGACGGACCGCGCGCGCTCGGTGGTCGTGGTCATCTCATGTCTCCTCTTTGGAAGTGCGATGCGAAGGTGGGCTCAGAGTCGTCTGATCGAGTGGCCCGATGGCGTCCCGGACGGCCCGAGGATGGTGATCCCGGTGCGGTCGCTGATCCGGACGATCCGGACAGATCGTGCGGCGCTGTCAGCGGGGACGGCAGCCCGTCTGAGAGCGAGAGGCAACGGTCTGGAACATTCCGAGCAGCCGGTCGGAGTCACCTCCGCCTGCACCGGCAGAACCTCCTGCCTCGCATGGTCCGCAGAAGCGATGGTCATCTCCCTCTCGCTCCTTTAGCTGAGGGGACGGTATGTTCTCGCTGCAACTATGCTCGCGCGTACAGTTGCAGTGCGCACCATCCCCCACGGAGCGATCCTTGTCAAGTCTCACGCCAGAAGGCCTCCGCGCGTGGCGCCTGTTCTTCGAAAGCGCGCTCGCGCTGATGGACGTGCTCGACACCGACTTCGAGCACGACACCGGCATCCCGATCCGGTGGTACGACGTGCTCGTCCACCTCGAGGAGGCACCCGAAGGGCTACGGATGAACGAGCTCGCCTCGAAGATCCTCTACAGCAAGAGCGGGCTCACCCGCGTCATCGACCGGATGGAGAACGCGGGCCTCGTCCGGCGCCACCGACCCGAGAACGACCGCCGCTCCGTCCTCGTGCTCCTGACCCCGAGCGGCCGCCGCGCGATGGAGCGCGCCAGGCCGCTGCATCATGTCTGGATCGACCACAACTTCTCGCGCCTGCTCACCGACGCCGACATCAAGGCGCTGATCCAGGCCTTCGAGAAGCTCAGCACCAGCGCCCGCGCCCGCCGCCCCGGACGCTTGACGGCTGACGCCACCCAGGCACGCGCGCAGCGCCGATCGCGACCCGGTCAGGCGTGATCCAGAAGCGGGCCGGTCCGCACGAGATGCCCGCGACGGGTTGCGGCGATCTGCTCTGCATCCCTGACACCGCCGACCCGCGCGACGTACGAGGACGCGCACCGCCCAGCGCCGCTTCCCGGCTGCCCAGCCCCATGGCGATCAGCGGGTGACGCGGGGGCCGTCGGCGGCGATAATCGCCCCATGCCGGAGGCAACGGCCGAGCTGGAGCGGGGGCGCCAGGCATTCGCGCGCCAGGCGTGGGCAAGCGCCCACACGTCGCTGTCCGCCGCCGATCGCGCCGAGCCGCTCGCGCCCGCCGACCTGGAGCTGCTTGCCACCGCCGCCTACATGACCGGCCGCGCGACGGAGTACCTGGCGGTGCTGGAGCGGGCGCACGGCGCCCACGTCGAGACGGGCGACAGCGCGGCGGCGATGCGCTGCGCGTTCTGGATCGGCATCACCCTGGCCCAGCGCGGAGAGATGGGGCGCGGCGGCGGCTGGCTCGCGCGCGCCGCGCGACTGCTGCAGGCCGACAGCGAGGACCGCGCCGAGCACGGCTACCTGCTACTGCCGACGGTCTTCCAGGAGGTGCGAAGCGGCCGGCTCGAGGCGGCAGCGACGACCGCCGGCGAGGCCCTGGCGATCGGCGAGCGCTTCGGCGACCGCGACCTGTTCGCGCTGTCCGCCCACCTGCGCGGCGATGTCCTGATCCGCGCCGGACGCCTGGAGGAGGGGCTGCGGCTGCTGGACGAGGCGATGGTGGCCGTGACCGCGGGCGAGACGTCGCCGATCCCCTCCGGCATCGTCTACTGCGGGGTCATCCTCGCCTGCCAGGACGCCCACGACGTCGGTCGGGCCCAGGAGTGGACGGCCGCGCTGTCGGCGTGGTGTGAGCGCCAGCCTGACCTGGTCGCGTTCACCGGGCGCTGCCTCGTGCATCGCGCCGAGCTGATGCAGCTGCGCGGCGCCTGGCCGGAGGGGCTGGAGGAGGCCCGGCGAGCATGCGAGCGTGCGCTGGCCGCGGAGAATGCCGCTCGTCATAGGCGCGCACGATCGCGTCCCGCTGCGCAACGTTGTAGCGCGGAGTGAATCTCGGCATCGTGATCGGAAGCGTAAGCGCGCCGAACACGGCAAGCGGCGAGCAGCCTGCACGCCCTATGGCCGACAGGGTGACCATGCCGGTCAGGGGTCGCACTCTTTCCCCGCGCAGATCGTTGTGCCGGTAGTTCGCCACGCAATCCGGGGCCGCTAGCGGACGCTTTGCCTGATACGGCGGCCTACCAGTTGGGGTATCTTCATTCATCAGCGATGCCCGCCGCAACGGAGGTTCCTGATGTGGCCTGACGATGGTCCCCCCCGCGGGGTCTTTGAGTGGCTGCTGTTCGTCATCGGCTGCGTCCTGTTCCTGGTCGTGCCGTTCATCCTCCTGCCCGTCGACTCGATCGTGCTGTGGCTGATTGCGGTTATCGCGGTGACTTGCGTGCTGCCCGGCGCGCTCATCGCCTACGGGCCGGACTGGCTGCTGGAGCCGTCGCAGTGGCGCCGAATGTGGCGACGCCGGCGTGGCCGGCGTTCAGCCGCCCGCGGCTCGCGCAGCTAGAGCGCGCTGGATTCGTAGTAGCTCCGGCTCCACCGTGTCGCCGCGGCTTTGGGCCTGCTTGGCGAGTACCGCTGGATTGCGCCTGACGACGAAGCCTGGCTCGGACGCGAAGCGGTCCGACGGCACGGCAGCGCCGCCAGTGTGCCGGGCAGTGGTCGAGAAGGGCCGGCCGCACTTGACGCAGAACTCATCGGTGCTCCGGGTCTGCGCCCATAATCCGGGCAGAAGCGGCTCACATGGCCTCGTACAGTCGCGGTGTCTTCGTGGCCGGGGCGATTACCGAGGATCGGCGGCTGACAAACGACGTCCAACAGCGCCTCGCGAGCCTGTCGTTGCCGATGGTCACATGATCGGCAAGGAGGCTCTCGTCTCGCGCGCCGGAGTCCCGATGTAGGGGTGGACGGGGCTTGATGGGACCCGGAAGCCCCACGGCCCCGAGGCCAGCCGCCCGATCGCCATGTTGCCCCAACCGTTACCCCAACGCGCTGATGGGGTCCGCGCGGCCGCCCCAGGAACGACGAAAGGCCCGGCAGAACCGGGCCTTTCGTTGAGTAGCGGGGGCGGGATTCGAACCCGCGACCTTCGGGTTATGAGCCCGACGAGCTACCAGACTGCTCCACCCCGCGGCGGACTATGCAGTGTAGCAGCGGAGGGTCCGCCGGAGGTGCTCAGCGGACCGTGATGTCCATCGTCATCCCCTCGTGCAGCGAGCAGATGATGTGGTACTTGCCGGGCTTGGTGAACTTCTCCTTGAAGGTGTAGTCCGAGGCGGCGATCTCGGACTGGAACTTCTTGACGCCCTTGGGCCCCTTCTTGAGGGTGACGTCGTGGGTGTCGCCCGTCGTCGACGGCCACTTCCACTTGACCACGGTGCCCTTGCGGATCGTCAGCTTCGCCGGGTCGTAGTAGTTGTCGTGGATGCCGACCGTCTTGGTCACGGTCTTGTGCTTGTGCTTGTGCTTCTTGTTCGCCGCCCCCGCCCCGGCCGCAGCCGGGACGAGGGCGATCGCGGCGGCGGCGAGCACAGCGCCGCCGGCCTTGATCTGCTTGGTCATCCTCATGTGGGCTTCTTCCCCGTATACGTCGCGTACTGCTCCAGCGGTGTCAGGCCGGGGATGGGCGCGTGCGGATGCACGATCCAGTTGGCCTGGTGGGTCGGGTCACCGACCGCCCAGTTGACCATCTCCGTCTGCACGGTGGCGTTGAACGTGTTGGGCCCGGTGTACGGGCAGTCGACCAGCGTCGAGCCGTCGGCCGGGAACGTCGAGGTGACGCCCTCGTTGGGCCCGAAGCAGTTGTCGCTGCCGTTGCCGTCGTAGACGAGGTCGCGACCGTTGAGGTCCTGCCCGCCATCGCCGAACACGTTGCCCTTCACCTGGTTGCCGATCAGGTCCTTGGCGGTCGGGTCCTCCAGCAGCAGCTGCTGGACGGCGGCGACGCCGGCCAGGTAGTTGCCGTGGATGCGGTTGCCCTGCACCAGGTTGCGGCGGCCGCCGAACAGGATCAGGCCGACGCCGACCGGGTAGGGGGTCGACTCCGCCGACGGCGGGCGCACCTCGAACGGAGCGCCGTTGTAGTAGTTGAAGTTGTTCCAGAAGATGTCGTTGTCGACGATGGCGTTGTCCTCTTCCGGCGGGTACTTCTCCGACGTCAGCGCGTTGGGCGCCATGCCGGTGCCGTTGTTGAAGAACATCGACTTCGTGATCGTCACGTAGCGCATGTTCGTGCCCGACCAGCCCAGCACGTTGCCGTAGGACTGGATCCCGGTGACGATCGTGCGCACCGGCTTCTCCTGCGGCGGGGTCTGCCCGATGTAGAAGCCACCGTCGTTGTTCCACGCGGCGACCGAGTTGCGGATCGTGCCGCCGACCGTGTTGAACGCGTAGATGCCGTAGACGCCGCCGTGCATCGCGTGCAGGTCTTCCATCGTGTAGCCGGTGGCGTTGGTGATGAAGAAGCCGTTGCCCTTGTAGCCGATCGCGGTGAAGCCCCGCAGCGTCACCTCGTCGGCGTTGTTGACCAGCACGGCCTGCTGGTTCTTGGGCGACTTGAGCTTGCGCAGGTCGAGGACGACCTTGCTCGGGTTCCTGGCGTTGCCGACCAGCTTCACGTAGCGCTTCGACGCGCCGGTGATCTTCACCGACTCGCGGTAGGTGCCGTTGGCGACCTTGACGGTGTCGCCCGCCTTGGCCTTGTTGACGGCGGCCTGGATCGTGTGGAAGCGGCAGTGCTTGCGCTTGCAGACCTTGAGCGTCTTGAACGGGCCCTTGGGCTTCTTCTGGACCGCACCGGGCTTGCCCGGAGCGGGGTAGTCCGCCGCGACGGCCGGCGCAGTGACCACCAGCGCGGCCGTCAGTGCGACGAGCACGGCGACTGTGCGTGAACGCACGTTTCCTCCTAGGGGTCGACGATGTACCAACCGGTCATCCCGGCGTGCATGTGGGACATGACGTGGCAGTGATACAGCCACCGCCCCGGGTTGTCCTCCGTCCAGCGCGCGGACACCGACGTCATCGGCCCCAGCAGCTGGTTGTCGGTGAACGTCCCATCGCCCAGCCGCCAGCGGTGGCCATGGATGTGGAACGTGTGGAGCATGTCGTCTCCGCCGAAGACGTGGATCGCCACGTCCTGGCCGACACGGGCGCGGATCGTCGGCGTGTTGCCGGCCGCGATCTTGCCGTTGATGCATTCGAAGTTCTTGCGCAGCTTGGTGATCGACGGGTCGAACGAGTGGAAGTACAGGAACTCCTCGACGTCGGGCACCTTGTCGCCCTTGTTGCGCACCACGATCGCCCCGAACAGGCCACGGTGGGTGTTGATCGCCTCGTTGGGCCCGTGATCGTGGTAGGGCCACACGCCGACGGAGTCCGGGCGGGCCTCCCATGTGTAGGTGAACTCCTGACCGGGCGAGATGAAGCCGCCCACGCGCGTGAAGTCGCCCAGGTAGGCGCCGTCGTAGTCGGGCGTGTAGTGCAGGCCGTGCGGGTGCATCGTCACCGCCTGGCCGAAGTGCTCGTCGGCGTTGCGGAAGTGCACGCGGATCGTGTCGCCCACCTCGGCCGAGAGGATCGGCCCGGGGATCGACGGCGGTCCGAGCGGCTCGGCGAAGCCGGCGCTCCACAGCCGGTAGGCGAAGGCGCGGAACTTCGTCGGCCCCGACAGCGGCTCGCCCATGAACTGGTCGCGCAGCTGCGGCGCGACGTTCCACATCGTGCTCTTGGCCTCGATCCAGTACTCGCGCACGACGCCGCCGGGCTGCGGCTCCGGCGTGCCGAAGGTGAGGCCGTCGACCGGGTCGGCGCCGGGCACCGACGTGTCGGCGACCGAGGCCACGCGCGCGCGGGCCAGCGTCGACGGCGGGCGCTTGAGGTTGCGCACGTAGTCGTCGACCTTGGCCACGTCGTCGGGCGTGCTGACCGTGAAGGTCTTGTTCCCGATATGGCAGATGAGCGCGGCGCCCCCGACCCCCAGGAACGCCCGACGATCGATTCCCCCAGGCATGCGAACGGCAACGTACAGCAATTTCGTACTGACGTACAGGTTTTCCGATACGGTCCTGCCCAGATGGACGCCTCACCGGCTCGCCAGACGCGGGGGTACGAGCGCGTCGAGCAGATCCTGCGCGCGACGCTCTCGGTCATCGCCCGCGACGGCATCGGCGGCGTCACGCACCGCACGGTGGCCGAGGAGGCGGGCGTGCCGCTCGGCTCGCTGACCTACTACTTCGCCTCCAAGCAGGACCTGCTGCGCGAGGCGCTGCGCCTGCACGTGGACGACGACGTCGGGCGCCTGCGCACGCTGGCCGACGCGCTGCTGGCCAGCGGGGCCAGCGGCCAGCAGGTCGTCGAGGCGTTCATCGTCGAGTTCGACGCCGGCACGCCCGACGTCGCCCAGTTCGAGCTGTACCTTGAGGCCGCGCGCGACCCGGAGCTGCGTGACGTCGCCGCGGAGTCGCTGCGCGCCTACTACGAGGTGGCCGAGCTGGCGCTGCGCGCGGCCGGCGTCGCCGAGCCGGCCGCGGTGGCCGGGATGGTGGTGGCGACGATCGACGGCGTCGGCATCCACCAGGCGGTCGGGCGCGAGCACGCGCCCGAGCTCAGCGTCGTGCTGCCGCTGCTGCTGCGCGCGCTCGTGCCGACGTAGCTACGGCGCGTTGGGCGCCGGATCCTCGTTGTCGCGCTCCTGCGCCGGTGGCGGCCCGTCGCCCTCGTAGTCGACATCGGTGTCCACGTACTCGGTCGACGTCAGCATGTCCGGGTCGTCGGGCGGGTTGGACGACTGCGCGTCGCCCAGCGAGGCCTCGCCCCCATGGACGCGATCGGCGCCGTCGTGTTGATCGGGGGTCATGGGTTCACGCTACCAGCGATCATGCCCACCGAAACATGGCACACGTCACCGTCACCCACCGCCTCCCCTTCCCCGCGCTGGACCGCCTCGGCGCCGCGCACGACGTCGTCACCTGGGAGGGCGACGCCCCCGTTCCCGCCGCCGAGCTGCCCGCCCTGTGCGCCGGCGCCGAGGGACTGCTGTGCACGCTGAGCGACCGCATCGACGACGCCCTGCTGGCGGCCGTGCCCACGCTGCGCGCCGTGGCCGTCTACGCCGTCGGCACCGACAACGTCGACCGTGACGCCGCCCGCGCCCGCGGCGTGGCGGTGGGCAACACGCCCGACGTGCTCACCGAGGCGACCGCCGACCTGGCGTTCGCGCTGCTGCTGGCCGCCGCACGCCGCCTGCCCGAGGCCGAACGCGACGTGCGCGCGGGCCGCTGGCGCACGTGGACGCCCGATGGCTGGCTGGGCCTGGAGCTGCACGGCGCCACCCTGGGGCTGATCGGCGCCGGGCGCATCGGGCAGGCCGTCGCCCGGCGCGCGCAGGGCTTCGGGATGGAGGTCATCAGCGCGCGGCCGCTGCCCGTCGAGGAGGTGCTCGAGCGCGCCGACGTCGTGTCGCTGCACGTCCCGCTCACCGACGCCACCCGCGGGCTGATCGACGCCGCGGCGCTGGCGCGGATGAAGCCCGGGGCGATCCTCGTCAACACCGCCCGCGGCCCGATCGTCGACCAGCAGGCGCTGGGCGCCGCGCTGCGCTCCGGGCACCTCGCCGCCGCCGGCCTCGACGTCACCGACCCCGAGCCGTTGCCCGCCGACCATCCGCTGCTGGATGCGCCCAACCTCATCGTCCTGCCGCACATCGGCTCGGCGACCCACACGACGCGCGCGCGCATGGCCGACCTGGCCGTCGACAACCTGCTGGCCGCGCTGGCCGGCAACCCGATGCCCCACCCGGTGGTGCCATGAGGGTCGCCGTCGTCGACATCGGCTCCAACTCGACCCGGCTGCTGATCGCCGACGTCGGCGCCGACGGCGCGGTCAGCGAGCTGGAGCGCCGCTCCGTCGTCACCCGCCTGGGCGAGGGCGTCGACGCGACCGCCCGCCTGGGCGACGCGGCGATGGACCGCGTGCGGGCCGTCCTGGACGACTACCGCGCCGCGATCGACGCGGCGGGCACCGACGCCGCGGTCGCCGTGCTGACCAGCGCGGTGCGCGACGCCGCCAACGGTCCGGCCTTCGTGGAGCAGGTGCGCGAGCGCTACCGCCTGGACGCGCGCGAGCTGAGCGGCGACCAGGAGGCCGAGCTGACCTACCTCGGCGCCACCTCGGGGCGCCTGCGCCACCCGACGCTGGTCGTCGACGTGGGCGGAGGCTCGACCGAGCTGGTCATCGGCGAGGGCGAGCGGATCCGCTTCCACGTCTCCACGCAGGCCGGCGTCGTGCGGCAGAGCGAGCGCCATCTGGCCCACGACCCGCCCCGCGACGCCGACATCCAGGCGCTGACCGACGACGTGCGGCGCATCTACGCGACCGCCGTTCCGCAGGCGATGACCAGCGTCCCCCAGGCGGCGATCGGCGTGGCCGGGACGGCCACCTCGCTGGCGGCCATCGATCTGGAGCTCGAGCCCTACCAGGCGGCGCGGGTCGAGGGCCACGTGCTCGAGCGCGCCACCTGCGAGATGCTGCTGGCGCGGATGGCGCGCATGACGGTGGCCGAGCTGCGCGATCTGCCGGGCCTGCATCCCGATCGCGCGCCGGTGATCGTGGCCGGCACCGTCCTGCTGATCGAGGCGCTGCGGCTGTTCGGGCTGGAGCGGCTGATCGTCTCCGACCACGACCTGCTCTACGGCGTCGCCCGCGAGGCGGCGCGCCTGGGCTGACCGGCAATTGACGGGCTGACGAATACCGCGTCTTCACGCTCGAAAGCCGCCCCGCGAACGGGACGGCTTTCGAAGGTGGCCCCGACAGGACGGGCAGGGGTACGTGCCATGCAGAGGCCGGTTCGGGTGGCTCAGGCGCCGGGAGGCGCCGATCTTCGACGCGGATTCGCCCGAGCCTATGTATCGGAATGACCAGAGCTCGGCCTGCGGCGCGCGCCCAGGACACCCGACCTCGAGGAGTATCTTGGTGGCGCCGCACCCCGGCTATCGAACGAACGTCCAGGTTCAGCCACAGAAGTGGTGAGAACGCCTTCGGCGGTCGATGGCGATGGGTCAGGCGAGGTTGGCGCGACGCGGGTAGACGACGTCGGGATCGGTCAGCACGTTGACCAGCGCCGGACCGTCGGCCGTGAAGGCCCGCTCGAGCGCGGGCCGCAGCTCCGCCGGGGCGCGCACCAGCTCGCCGTGGCCACCCAGCGCCTGCACGATCTCGTGGTAGGGCGTCTCGGGGCGCAGCTCGGCCACGACGGAGTAGCCGTACAGGAACTCCATCGGGTGCTTCTCCAGCGCCCAGATGCCGTTGTTGCCCATCACCGAGACGACGTTGACGCCGTGGCGGGCGAGCGTGTCGAACTCCATCCCCGAGAAGCCGAACGCGCCGTCGCCCTGCAGCAGCACGACCTGGCGCTGCGGGTGGGCGAGCTTGGCCGCCAGCGCGTAGCCGGGTCCGGCGCCCAGGCAGCCGAACGGTCCCGGGTCCAGCCAGCAGCCGGGCTCGTAGGAGTCGATCACGCGCCCGGCGTAGGAGACGAAGTCGCCGCCGTCGCCGATGATGATCGCGTCGCGGTCGAGCACCGCGGCCAGCTCGGCGTACAGGCGCATCGGATGCAGCGGCGCACGGTCGTCCTCGCGCTCGGCCTGCTCGCCGGCGCGGCGCTCGGTCTCCAGCGCGCGCAGCTCGTCGACCCACGGCTGGGTGTCCAGCGCGCCGCCGGCCGGCCAGCGCGTCCAGGGTCGCGGCGATCCCCCCGTGGAGGGCCACGTCGGGCGTGCGCGCCGGCGTGCGCTCCGATGGCGCGCTGTCGATCGTGATGATCTTCGTGTCGTCGCCGAAGGAGCCGCCGAAGCCGAGGCGGAAGTCCATCGGCACGCCGACGACGATCGCCACGTCGGCGCCCTTGAGCGCGGTCGAGCGCGCGCGCGAGAAGGCCAGCTCGTGGTCGGCGGGCACGCAGCCGCGCGCCTGGCCGTTGGCGAACACCGGGACGCGACGCTGCTGCACCAGCGCGCGCAGGGCGGTCTCTCCGTGCGCCCAGTACAGGCCCGTGCCGGCCATGATCACCGGCCGGCGCGCCCCGGCCAGCAGGTCGATCGCCTGCTCGACGCCGTCGGCCGCGGGCGCCTGGAGCGGATCGGCCACGCGGACGTCGGACGGCGGCTCCTCGTCGAGCTCCATGAACACCACGTCGAGCGGGAAGTCGACGAAGGTCGGGCCGGTCGGCGCGGCCATCGCGCCGACGATCGCCTGGTCGACCAGCGCGGGGATCTCCGCGGTGGAGGCCGGCGTGCGCGCGCTCTTGGTCAGCGGCGCGACGAACGGCACGTGGTCGATCTCCTGCAGGGAGCCCTGACCCCAGCGCATTGCGGGCGCGCGGCCGCCGAGCACCACCAGCGGCGAGCCGTTCTGCTGCGCGGACCCCAGCGCGCTCATGCCGTTGGTCACGCCCGGGCCCGCGGTCAGCGCGGCGACGCCCGGCTGGCGCGTGACCTTGGCCCAGCCCTCGGCGGCGAACGCGGCCGTCTGCTCGTGACGCACGTCGACGAGGTCGATCCCCTCCTCGCGGCAGCCGTCGTAGATCGAGAACAGGTGCCCGCCCGACAGCGTGAACAGCTTGGTGATGCCGTGGGCCTTGAGGCGCCTGGCGATGAGGCGCCCGCCGTGGAGCTTGGTCAGTTGCTGGGGGTCGGCAGCCATGCCGCAGAACCTTACCTGAACGCTGACGTTCGCACACCTGGTCGACCGCGCAGTGCGCTGGCGACGTCGGCCAGCCGCGCCTCGCCCGGGTACAGCCTGCGCCCGACCTGCACGACCGGCATGGTCGTGGCGCCGTGCCCGGCCAGGAAGCGACCGGCCGCGCGGATGGCTTCGTCCACCTGCACCGTGCCCGCCGCCGCCCGGGCCGGCTCCAGCTCAAGCCCCGCCGCCGCGGCCGCCTCGGCGAGGACCGCAGGATCGTCGAGGTCGAACCCGCCGCAGAAGGCCAGGCGCGAAGCGGCCAGCACGAACGGCACGACCCGCCCCTCGCGCGCCGCGTGCGCCGCGACGCGCATCGCCCGCGGCACGGCCCCCGTCCCGTCAGGCCACACGACCGGCAGGCGCAGCTCGCGGGCGCGGCGCATGACGGCCTCCTGTGGCATCGGCGCCGCCCTCGGCAGCAGGGCCGGCTGCCAGGCGACGGGCACGGGCAGGCGCTCGACGCGCTCGGCGGCCAGATAGGTCCCCGCGTCGGCCAGGTCGAAGAAGAACGTCGCGCGGCCGCGCGGCCGTGCGCGCCCCCGGCGGCGATCGGCAAGCGAGATGACGGTGGCCACGTTGCGCAACAACGCCGCGGCTGCAGGGAACTTGCGCCAACCGGCGGTCGAACGACTTGACCGGCTGAGGTAGGCTTGTACCGCGGTCCAGCAGTACACGCACGGCCCAGGCAGGAGGCCACGACATAGCAGCTGTCCCCTCCCCAAAGAGGCACCCGTACGACCAGTGGTCGCCGGATGCTCGCGCGCTCGACCTCGTCGGCGACAAGTGGACCCTGCTCATCGTGCGCGACCTGGTCGCGGGCCCTCGCCGCTTCGTCGAGCTGCAGCGGGTGCTGCCCGGCATCTCGACCGAGCAGCTGCGCTCGCGCCTGAACCGCATGGTCGCCGACGGGCTGCTCACGCGCCAGCGCTACCGGGAGGTCCCGCCGCGCGTGGACTACGAGCTGACCGAGCGCGCCCGCGAGCTCATCCCGGTGGTGGCCGAGCTGTCGCGCTGGGGCTATCGCTGGGCCTGGAGCCACCCGCGCCCGGGTGAGTCGATCGACATCGGCGCCATCTTCCGCGCGACGCCCGGCCTGCTGACCGACGGTCCCGCCGGGCTCGTCGAGCTGCGCGTCGGCGAGCGCAGCTACTGGGTGGCCCTCGGCGCCGGCCCGGCCACCGTGCACGAGCGTCCCGGCGACGACGTGCCCGACGCGACCATCACCGGCAGCGAGGACGACTGGATCGCGGCCCTGGCCCCGTCCGGCACGCCCGGTGTGCTGGCGGTGGCCGGCAACCCCGAGCTGGCCGATCGCCTGCTCGGCGCGATCGCCCCCAGCGAGGCTCCCAGCGCGACCGAGGTCCACGCCGCCTGAGCGTGCAGGACCGCGTCCGCATCGGCGCCGCGGCGCAGGCGCTCGGTGTCTCGCCCGACACGCTGCGCCGCTGGGAGCGCGAGGGCAAGATCGCCTTCGAGCGCGCCGGCAGCCAGCGCTACCTGCCGGCCGAGGAGCTGGCCCGACTGCTGCGCGAGCGCACCGGCAGCGGCGAGCGCACGAGCGCTCGCAACCGCATGGCCGGCGTCGTCGTCGCCGTCGAGAAGGACGGCGTGATGGCCAAGGTGGAGCTGGCCTGCGGGCCGCACCGCATCGTCTCGCTGATGTCGCGCGAGGCGGCCGAGGAGCTCGACCTGCGCCCCGGGATGCCCGCCACCGCCGTGGTCAAGGCCACGACGGTGATCGTCGAGCGCTGATCAGCCGGCGTCCTCTGCGACGCGCACGCCCAGCGCGGAGGCGAACGTCCCGGCCGCATCCACGATGTCGGCCCACGGCATCGAGATGCCGTCCAGGCGCTGGATGCCGTGCAGGCCGTCCAGCTCGCAGCCGTGCAGCTCGCAGCGCTCGAAGCGCGTGCCACGGATGTCGGTCCCGATCAGCGAGCAGCGCTCCAGGCGCACCTCCCGCAGTCGCGCCTCCAGCAGGTCGGCCTCGGTCAGGATGCAGTCGCGGAAGGTCACGCGCTCCAGCTGGGTGCGCCGCAGGGCCAGCAGATCCGCCCGGCAGTCGCTGACCTCGACGTCCCGCCACAGGCCCTCGGCCCACTGCAGGCCGGTCATCCGGCAGCCGGCCAGCCGCACGCGCACCAGCGACGCCGACACGGCGCGCAGGTTGGCCAGGTTGGCACGCTCGATCAGCGCGTCCTGGACGCCGCCGCCATCCAGGCGCGCACCCGACAGGTCTGCGCCGGCCACATGCACCTCGACCAGGTCGACGCCGCGCAGCCGGCGGCCGGCGAGGCCGGGCTCGCGCAGCCGGCGCTCGCGCACGCGGCTGCCGGGCTCCAGCTCCTCGTCGGCCAGCGGGCGCTCCTCGAGCTCGTCGGGCAGTCGCGGCGCGTGCGGCACGGGGCGGGTCCTAGTCGTCGGCCAGCGCGGCGATCGCCTCGCCGACCGGGACGTCCCCGGCCAGCAGGTCGAACGTGATGCCCGCGGTGCGCGGCTCGGTCAGGACCGCTGCCAGCGCCGCCGCGACGTCGTCGCGCGAGACCTCGCCGCCACTGGCGAACTGCGGCGCGGTGGCGACGCGGCCGCTGCCGGGCGCGTCGGTCAGATGCCCGGGGCGGACGATCGTGTAGGCCAGCCCGCTGGCGCGCAGCGCCTCGTCGGCTGCGGCCTTGGCCTCCAGGTAGGCGCGAAACACGCCGTCGGCGCCGTCGGGATCGTCGGCCCCCATGGCGCTGACCATCACATAGCGCGCCACCTCCGTCTGCAGCGCGGCCTCGATCAGGCGCAGCGCGCCGCCCAGATCCATCGTGCGCTTGCGCTCGGCGCCGCTGCCCGGACCGGCGCCCGCCGCGAACACGACCGCGTCGGCACCGGCGATCGCCGCGGCGACGTCGGCGCCCGGCGCCTCCAGGTCGCAGATCATCGGCTCCGCGCCGGCCGCGCGCACGTCGGCACCGTGATCGGGGTTGCGGATCAGGCCGCGGACGCGGTCGCCGCGCGCGGCCAGCAGCCGCTCGAGCCGCAGCGCGATCTGCCCGTGGCCTCCGGCGATGGCGACGTCCACGCCACGGAGGCTACGCCCTCAGTACCCCCAGGGGGTGTACCGGGTAGACTGGGGGCATGCCTGCGGAGCCGCGTGGCTACAGCGCCACCAAGGACGAGCTGACCAAGCGCCTGCGTCGCATCGAGGGCCAGGTGCGCGGCGTGGAGAAGATGGTCGACGAGGAGCGCTACTGCATCGACGTGCTGACGCAGATCTCCGCCGTCCAGGCCGCGCTCGACAAGGTCGCGCTCGGGCTGCTCGACGACCACGCCCACCACTGCGTGATGGGCGCCGAGGACGAGCAGACGCGCGACGCGCGCACCGCCGAGCTGATGGGCGCGGTCGGCCGGCTGATGCGCCGCGGCTAGCTTCGCAGCACCCGCAGCGCGCCGTCGAGGGTGACCAGCTCGTCGAGCATGGCCAGCGAGGCCTCCTGGAGCGTGTCGTTGGGCTGGAAGACGCCCTCGTCGTCGATGAACTGCGCCACGAACGGGATGTTGACCGCGTTGAAGGCGACGCTCAGCTGCAGGGCGACGAGCGTCGGCTTGAGCGTGGCCACCCCGCGCAGGCCGGCGGAGACGCCGCCATAGGAGACGATCCCCAGCGGCTTGTGCTTCCACTCGTGATGGAGGAAGTCGAGCGCGTTCTTGACCACCGCGTTGTGGCCGTGGTTGTACTCGGGCAGCACGAAGGCGAACGCGTCGGCGGCCGCCACGCGGGCCGACCAGTCCTTGGTGTGCTGGTGCTCGTAGCGCCGCAGGCGCGGATGGTTGGGCTCGTCGACGAACGGGAGGGCGATCTCGGCCATGTCGGCCCAGTCGACGTCGAAGGCGCCGTGCGTCTCGGCCCGGCCGCGCAGCCATTCGGCCACGGGCAGCCCGACACGGCCGGGCCGGGTGCTGGCGATCAGGATCATCAGGCGGGGCATACGCCCCCGCAGCCTAGGCGCGCGGGACCGTCACCCCGGCGTCGCCCACCAGCCGCGGGTCGTCGACGTCGACGATCTCGCGCCCCAGCGGCAGCAGCGACACGGGGATCAGCTTGAAGTTCGCCAGGCCCAGCGGGATGCCGATGATCGTCACGCACAGCAGCACGCCGGTGATCAGGTGGCCGATCGCCAGCCACCAGCCGCACAGCACGAACCACAGCACGTTGCCGATGCCCGACGCCACCCCGGCGTCGGCGCGCCGCACGACGGTCTTGCCGAACGGCCACAGCGCGAACAGCGCGATGCGCAGCGAGGCGATCCCGAACGGGATCGTGATGATCAGGATGAAGCAGATCAGCGCCGCGAACGCGTAGCCGATGGCCATCCACAGCCCGCACAGGACGAACCAGATGATGTTGAGGATCAGGCGCATGCAGTACCCGGGGTGGGATTCGAACCCACACGCCCCGAAGGACAGCAGCTTTTAAGGCCGCCGCGTATCACCACTTCCGCCACCCGGGCTCGAAGGCGAATCGTACGCGGCGCAACTCCGACCGCAACTGATCCGTTCATGGGGTGTTCCCGCAACGGAACGCCCCCGCCCCGATGGAAGTCTCCGCCCTCAAGCCCAACGCCCTCTCCGGCCTGCGCGGCCCGACGCCGCTGCTGCGCCTGCAGTCCGACGAGCGGCTCGTCGCACTGACGCGGCGGGGCAACCAGGCGGCGTTCGAGACGCTCGTCTCGCGCTATCAGGCGCGGCTGCTGGCCTTCTGCCGGCACATGCTCAACTCCCGCGAGGACGCCGAGGACGTGCTCCAGGAGGTGTTCGCAGCCGGCTTCAACGCGATGGTCGCCGACGAGCGCCCGATCAACGTGCGGCCGTGGCTGTACCGGATCGCCCGCAACCGCTCGCTCAACCACCTGCGCCGGCACACCGCCATCGGCGTGGACTCGATGGACGTCCACCTGGCCGACAACGGGCTGACGACCGCCGACCGGGTCCACCGGCGCGAGGAGTTCCGTCAGCTGGTGGGCGACGTCCAGGAGCTGCCCGAGACGCAGCGCACGGCGCTGCTGCTGCGCGAGATCGACGCGCTCTCCTACGAGCAGATCGCCGACGTGATGGAGACGACGGTCCCGTCGGTCAAGTCGCTGCTCGTGCGCGCCCGCGTGTCGCTGGCCGAGATGTCGGAGGCGCGCAAGCTGACCTGCGACGAGGTGCGCCTGGAGCTCGGCGAGGTCGCCGAGGGGCTGACGCGCATGAGCCAGCCGGTGCGCCGCCACCTCAAGTCATGCGATCGCTGCGCCAGCTTCCGCCAGCAGCTCAAGGACACCAACAAGGCGCTGGCGGCGATCATGCCGGTGGCGCCGCTGCTGTTCCTCAAGAAGTTCGTGCTCGCCCAGCTGGGCACCACCGCCTCGGCGGGCAGCGCCACCGCTGCCGGCGCGGCCGGCGCGGCGGCGGCCGCCTCCGGCTCGGCCGGCGCGGCCAGCGCGCTGACCGCGGGCATCGGCACGATCGCCTCCAAGACCGCCGCCACGCTCGCCGCCGCGGCGATCGTGACCGGCGCAGCGGTCGAGGTCGACCACGCGACCAACCGCACCCGTCATCACGCGCCCGCCGCCGAGCAGCAGGCCAGCGCCCCCGCCCCGCTCCCGCCCCGGCGCCCACGCCCGCTCCTGCGCCGGCCGCTGCCGCCCCCAAGCCGGCAGCCAAGCCGAAGCCCCAGCCGGTCACCGACGAGCAGCCCGCCGACGCCAAGGCCAAGGCCGCCTCCAAGGACGCCGGCACCGGCGCGCAGGCCGATGCGGCGACGGCGGACGGAACCGACGGCGCCACCGCCTCCGACTCCAGCGTCAAGGACCAGGGCAAGCGGGAGACGGTGGACGCCACCTCGACCACGCCGACGGGCACCGCTCAGGACGGCATCGGCGTCACGGTGCTGCCTGGCACGGTGACGACGGGCGCGCCGACGCAGAGCGTTCCGCCGACGACCACCGCGCCGCCGCCCAGCACGACCCCGACGGCGACGACCCCCGCCCCGCCGGCCACCACGCCGACCGTCCCGACCACGACGCCGACGGACCCGACCGTGACGACGCCGGTGCCGACACCGACCGATCCGCCGGCCGTCACCACCACGCCGACCGATCCGCCGGTCGTCACCACCACGACGCCGACCGAGACGACGCCGACCGAGACGACGCCGACCGACACCACGGCGACCGACACCACGCCGACCGACACCACGGCGACCGACACCACGGCGACCGACACGACGCCGACCGACACGACGGCGACCGACACGACGCCCACGCCGAGCCGGCGCGGCGCTGCGTCAGGCGATTCGCGCGCCCGGCGTCGCGTTCCCGTCGGGACGCAGGATCAGCACCGTGCCGTCCTCCTCGATGCCGCCCAGGACGAGCACCTCGGAGCGCACCGGACCGACCTGGCGGGGCGGGAAGTTGACGACCGCGACCGCCAGCGAGCCCTCCAGCTGCTCGCGGGTGTCGTTGGTGATCTGCGCCGACGAGCGCCTGACGCCGATCTGCGGGCCGAAGTCGATGCGCAGCTTCCAGGCCGGCTTGCGGGCCTGCGGGAAGTCCTCGACCTCCACGACCGCCCGACGCGCATGTCGACCGCCAGGAAGTCGTCGAAGCTGATCTGCGGGGTCGGGCCAGCCATGGCGGCCCGCAGGGTTACGCCAGGCCGATGACCTTCAGGCGCCGGTTGAGCGCCTGCAGGGCGAAGGCACGCGTGTCGGCGATCGAGAAGCCGAACAGCTCGGCCTCGTCCTCGGGGACCCCGTCCATCCACTTGGGGCGCAGGACGCCCTCGGCGATCGGCCCGACCTCGCCCAGCGTGCGCACGATCGCGTCGCGGTAGCGGTCGCTCTCGCGGGCCGCGTCGCGCAGGAACCGCGCACCGAAGGCGACGTGGCGATGCTCGTCGCGAGCGACCTTCGTGAAGCCGTCGACGAAGCCGGGCAGCGTGCCCTCGCGCTCGTTGTAGTCGGTGATGAAGTGCTGGCCGGTCAGCGCCAGCATCCCCTCGACGACCATGTGGTAGATCGTCACCGCCTCGACGAGCGCCTGGGTGTCGTCGGGCGCCACCGCCAGGCGGTCGACGCGCGCCTTGAGCGCCTCGTCGAACAGCTGGCCGAACTCGACGTTGAGATTGGCCGAGGCCGCCTCCAGGCGCTCGGCCAGCGTGCTGGACCCGTACACCCCGACCTCGCGGTAGAAGGCGTCGAAGAAGGCGACGTGGCGCGCCTCGTCGGCGATCTGCGTGCACAGGAAGATGCGCTGCTCCTCGAGGGGCGCGGCGCGCATCATCGGCCCGAGCTCCTGGGCCACGCGCTGCTCGCCCACGAAGAACGACGACAGGCCGTAGAGCCGCTGGAAGCGCTCCTCCTCGTCGAAGCGCTCATGCCAGTCGATGCGGTCCTGGGTGAAGTCCAGGTCGCCGACCGCCCACTGCTGTCGCTCCCACAGCGCGTACAGCTGCTCGTAGCCGAGCAGGTTGGCCTCGCCGCGATCGGCCGACTCCTGGAGGGCAGGGTCGCTGGTGGCCTGGAAGTCGCTGCGCTGCGTGCGCGGCGTCGAGGACGCTTCGGTGGACATGGCGCGAACCGTAGCGCGCCATTGGCTGGCTAGCCAGCCATGAGCTCCTCGGGGTCCTGCGCCGGCTGCGGCTCGAAGCGCGCATGCTCGACCGGCCGACGCGGCGTGCGATCGAGGAGCAGGCGCGTCACGTCGGCGCGCGCGTAGTGGCCGGCCGGGTCGGCCGCGGCCTTGGCCAGCGCGATCGCGCCCAGGTCGACCTCCGCGTACACGATCGTCTCCTCGTCGGGCGCGGCGGCAGCCAGCGTCGACCCATCCGGACCGAAGATCGTCGTCGCGCCGCCGCCGGTGGTCAGCAGCTCGCGGCGCTCGTCGCTGTCGCACAGCCGCTCCACCAGCTCGGCGGTGACCGGCATCGACGGGGCCAGCACGAAGCAGCCCCCCTCGACGGCGTACACGCGGCTGACCGCCGTGTTGACCTCGGGACCCAGCGCGGTTGCCATCGGGTACAGCGAGAAGCTCGGCCACGCGCCGACGTGGATCTGCTCGTCCTGGGCGTACATCGCGTACTTGGTCAGCGGCTGGAGGTGCTCCCAGCAGCACAGCGCGCCGACGCGCCCGATGTCCAGCTGGTGGACGGCCAGGTCGCTGCCGTCGCCCTCGCCGAACACCGTCCGCTCGACGTGGGTGGGCTTGAGCTTGCGCCGTGCAGCCACCACCTCGCCGTCGCGGTCGATCAGCATCTGCCCCATGTACAGGCTGCCGCCGGCCCGCTCGCTGTAGCCGAGCACGACGTGGACGCCATGGCGAGCGGCCGCCGCACGGATGCGCTCGGCCTGGGGCCCGTCGACGGCCAGCGAGTTCTCCGCGTAGGCGCGCACGTACTGCATCGCCCAGGCCTGCGACGCCCAGCCACGCGTGGTACGGGTAGCCGGGGATCCAGGTCTCGGCGAAGGCGACGAGCTCGGCACCGTTGGCCGCCGCCTCGCCGATCAGGGCGATCGTCTTGTCGGTGGTGGCGTCCAGGTCCAGCCAGGCGGGAGCAGCCTGGACGGCGGCGGCCTTGAACGTGCTCATGGGCGGTCCTCTCCGAAGAAGGGCAGGAAGCCGGTGCGGGGGTGGCAGTTAACGTACTCCAGGCGCCCGGCGCCGGCCGGCAGCGTGCACACCTCGTGCCACAGCGCCAGCTCGATCTGGCCGGCGCCCTGCTCGACGAGGGCGAAGAACTGGCCCAGGATCGCCTGATGGGTCGGATGGTGGTGCGTCCAGCGCTCCAGGTGGGCGAGCGACAGGAACCAGGCCAGCACGCAGCTGCGCGGGGCGCCCGGCTCGCGCGCGAAGCGCGCCGAGATGCAACCGCTGTCGGCGGGCGCGCCGGCCAGGTAGTCGGCGCCGCGGCGCAGCGTCGGCTCGACGTGGTCGACGTAGCGCAGGCGCTCAGCCGGCCCGCACCCGCTCCAGTCCTGGGCGGTGCGGATGAGGCAGGCATTGGGCGGCGGCGTCACGGCGATCCGCCGGCCGCGGGTGTCGCCGGCGGGCGCGGTCGGGAGCGTGTCGCCGAGCGGGCTGTCGAGCGCGTCACCGCGCGCGGCCGCCATGCGGTCGCGCATCCCGCCCGGGTACTCGTGCACGTCGGTGGCGGCGATCGACGACAGCCGCGCCGAGCCCTGCCCGGGCCCCAGCGAGCCCGACGAGTGCAGCGTCTCGATCCGCTCGGGGGCGACCACGGCCAACTCACGCCAGCGGCCGACCCCGCCCATGGCGGTCGGGTCGGCGTCCTCCCACAGCGCGCGCACGGCGGGCTGGGCGGCCCAGCGGTCATGGGCCGCGACGTCGTCCCAGTAGCCGATGACGATCCGGTTGACGAACCCCTCGCCGTCGTGCTGCTCGACGATGTCGTGGTGGCGCGGTCCGCCCGGGAGCGCGAGCGTGTCGCGCAGGTGCGCCTCGGCGGGTGCTGCGCCCGGGTCGCCCGGGGCGAACTGGACCGCCAGCTGCGCGAGCACCATCGGCGCCGCCGGCAGCGCCGTCCACGCGGGCGCCACGGGGACGTGGTCGGGCGGGCGGTGCGGGGCCGTGGCGGCGTCCAGCTGGACCGGCGTGGGCATGGCGGCGAGGCTAGACCGCCGCCCGACCGTCCGCTTGCCTCGCAGCGACCGATGCTTGGCCGTAGGCGCACCGCTGCGCTCGCGGACGCTCACGGCGGCGTAACATGCACCCATGCAGGTGCTGACGACCGACGCCGTCGCCGAGCACGAGCGCTTCGAGCTGTGGCGGGATCTGATCTGCGGCGTCTTCGTCCAACTCGACTGCGAGCCGGTTTCGGCGGGCGCCACGGCACCGTTCAGCGGGCGCATCACCGCTCGCGAGCTGGGACCGATCCGCGTCTCAGAGGTGGTCACGGCGCCGCAGCACGTCGTGCGCTCACCCCGGCAGATCGCTCGCGCGCGCGAGGACGACGTGCTCGTCAGCCTGCAGCTGAGCGCCGCGTGCACGATCCGCCAGGACGGCCGCGCGGCGACGATCGCGGCCGGGGACTTCGCGCTGTACGACAGCTCGCGTCCCTACACGCTGCACATGGAGCGCCCGTTTCGCCAGCTCGTCTGGCAGCTGCCGCGCGCGATGCTGCTCGACCGCGCGCCGGCGCTGGGCGAGCAGACCGCGGTGCGGGTCGCCGGTGCCAGCGGGGTGGGCGCGGTCGTGTCGACCTTCCTGACCGCGCTGGCCGGCCGGCTGGACGAGCTCACGCCGGCCGAGGCGACGCAGCTGGTCGGCCTGGTCGCCGACCTGCTGGCCTCCGGCCTGGGCTCGGCGGCGGGGGCCGACGTGGAGCCCTCCAGCGCCGCGCAACTGCATCTGCAGCGCGCCAGGGCGCACATCGCCCGCCGTCTGGACGACCCCGACCTGGACCCCGCGGCGATCGCCGCCGCGGCCGCGATCTCACCCCGCTACCTGCACCGGCTGTTCGCCGACGAGGGGACGACGGTCGGTCGCTACGTGCTGGCCTGCCGCCTGGAGCGCTGCGGGCGGGCGCTGCGCGACCCGGCGCTCGGCCACCTGACGGTGACCGAGATCGCCTTCGGCGCGGGCTTTCGCGACGCCAGCCACTTCAGCCGCACCTTCCGCCGGCACTTCGGCCTGCCGCCGAGCGAGTACCGGCGCGCTACGGGCCCGCCTGCGCCCCGGTGCTGATCGTCGCCGCGCCGGTGCGCCCGTCGACGGTGACCGGGTAGAGACCGGCCTTCAGCCCGTCGACCTCGAAGGAGGCCTTGCCGCCCGCCGGCACGGTCACCGACGTGCCCTGGAAGGCGATCGTGTGCTGCTTGCCGTCCTTGGACTCGCCGGTGACGCGGATGCGGAAGAAGGCCGGCACGTCGACCTCGGGCGGGTCGGCGAAGTTGCCGTCGATCTTGAACGTCGCCGGCACGACCATCGGCTGCTCGTCGCCGGCGCCGCCGGGCTGGCTCTCGACGGTTCCCGGCGGGCGGCTGGAGGTCGGCGTGGTGGCGGGCACGCTCACCGTCGGCTCCGGGTTGGTCGAGGGCGGCTGCGTGGAGCTCACCGCCGTCGGAGCCGCAGCCGGCGAGCGCCAGCGCGAGGGCCGCAAGCGCCCCCGTCGTGAGGGGGCGCCTACTGGCCAACGGAGAACAGCGCCTCGAGATCGTGCCGCGAGAAGGCCTCGAAGGCGACGAGCGTCTGCGTGCGCGCCACGCCCTCGACCTGGCCGATGCCGGCGGTGACCACGTCGGCGAGCTGATCGTGACGCGACAGGTGGACGATCGCCACGAAGTCCCACACCCCGGTCACCGAGTAGACCTGCCCGACGCCGTCGACCTCCGCCAGGCGACCGCCGAGCGACGGCATCGCACCGCGCTCGGCCTCGATCAGCACGATCGCGTGGGTCATGCGTCGTAGGTCTCCCCCGGCGCCAGCAGCACGACCTTCGACGAGGTCTCACGCTCGACGTCGGCCTTGAAGGCGTCGTCGTCGGTCTCGATCGGCGGGAACGTGTCGAAGTGGCCGGGGATGACCGTGGGAGCGCCGATCAGCTTGACCGCCTCGACCGCGTCGTGGCGGTCCATCGTGAAGTGGCCGCCGATGGGGACGATCGCCACGTCGATCGGCGTGCGCTTGCCGACCAGCGCCAGGTCGCTGAACAGCGCGGTGTCGCCCAGGTGGTAGACCGTCTTGCCGCCCAGGTTGACGACCACGCCGGCCGGCGTGTTGACCGTGCCCTTGGGCGTCGTTGAGGTGTGCCAGGCCGGCACGTACTTGACCCAGCCCCAGTCGAACTCGACGGTGCCGCCGAGGTTGGGGTTGTGCACCGTGTGCTCCTCGCCCAGATCGGCGGAGAACTCGCCGGCCAGCTCGACGATCGCCACGACCGACGCCCCGGTGCGCTTGGCCACCGGGATCACGTCGGCGACATGGTCGACGTGGCCGTGCGTGACGACGATGTGCGTCGGGTGGACCTCCTGGGCGCTCACCGGCGCCTTCGGGTTGTTGGGGCTCAGGAAGGGGTCGATCAGCACGGTCGTGTCGCCGTCGCTGAGCTCGAAGGTCGCGTGGCCGAGGTAGCGGATCTGCATGTCTTCAACCCTCTCGTCGTCGGTTCTGCAGTTCATGGGCCAACGCGAAGCCGACCGTGACCCCCACCAGCATCCCCAGCCGCGTCTCCTCAGCCAGCAGCGTGCGCAGCGCGGCGACATCGGCGCCGGCGGCGCGCATCACCTCCTGCTCGTGCGCGTCGTTGAAGTAGCCGCCCTCGTGCAGGGCGGCGTTGAGCACGCGCTGCAGCCCGGGAGCAGCATGGACGACGACCTCCTGCGCATGCTTGAGCCGGTCGGGATCCTGCAGGGCCGCGACGGCTGCGTCGACCTCTTCGGCGGTGTAGGCGGGGTCAGTCACGAGCCCCTCGCAAGATAGGCGGTCGGACGTCAGAGATGGGCGCGCACTCGCGACAGCGGGACGCCGACCACCAGGCCGATGAGCCCGCCGGCCAGCGCCGCGTAGATGTTGGCGGTGTCGACAGCCAGCGACATGGCCAGCAGCACGGCGGCGATCACGCCCGTGCCGAGCAGGTCGCCGTCGTACTCGCGGCTGGCGCGCCAGGCCAGCAGATCGGGCACCGCCCAGGCGGCCAGCAGGCCGAGCGCCATGCCGTTGGCGCCGCCGGCGATCGGGAAGCTCTCGATCGCCGCGGCCACGAGCATCCCGCCGGCGCCGGCGACCAGCGCGATGGCCAGCACGACCGCCCAGCCGTGGCGGCGCTCGAGCAGCGTGCCGAAGATGCCGATCCCGACCATCGTGGCGAACTGATAGGCGCCGCCGGCGAAGACCATGTCGCCGCCGCTGCCGACGTGCAGGAAGTTCGCGCTGACGAGCTTCCACCAGTCGCCGTCGAGCTTGCCGACGATGATCGCGTTCTCGACGTTGAAGGCACCGGCGAAGAACACCAGGTAGGTGAGGAAGCACAGCGCGACGAGCGAGATCGTGGCCATGGGCCGGTTGGCCAGCGAGCCGGTGGCGATGCGGGGCCGCTCGAAGCGGGGCCGGGAGCCGGCGCGCTTGGAGCGCCGCGAGCGCTTGGGCTCCGGCGGCTCCTTGGGGCCGCCGCGCTCGATCTTCGGCGCGCGCTTGCGCACGCGCTGCCCGCAGTACGGGCACTCGGTCACGTACGGGCTGACCTCGGACCCGCAGTTCTTGCAGACGACGAATAGATCCGCGCCGCGCGCCATGGACCTTCGATGATACGGCGATTGGGAGCAACCATTCGGTTGCCGCTGGACACACTGGCGTCCCGCGGCCGCCGCAGTCACCAGACGGGCCGCAGCGGCGCATCTCCGCTGCCGCTGCGCAGGGCGGCCAGCAGGTCGTCCAGGGTCAGGCCCTCGGGCAGCCGGACCGCCCGCTCCGCGCACGGCTGGTCGAACGCCACGGCCGACTGCGCCAGGCGGCCGCTGGTGGCCGGCCGCCGCCGACGCCGAGGTGGAGACCGAGGCGGGCGGCCGCCGGCCGCTGCCCTGGGCCGCCTGACGCCGCGCCGGGGGTCGGGCTAGCGGCCGCTGCTGGAGACGTGCTGGTAGTCGACCGGTCCCGACCAGCTGCCGCCCCAGCCCCAGCCGACCTCGGCGAAGGCGCGCACCAGCACGCCGCGGCGGCGCGCCATCCCGCGGCGATGACGGGAGCGCTCCAGGTAGGGGATCGAGGCGACGTGCGCGGTCGAGCCATCGGCCGCCACGTACGGGTTCTCGATCGGGTTGACGTCGATCGCGCGTCCGTAGGCGTGCTGGGACCAGTGCGTCGAGCCGGTCGCGCGGCGGCAGTTGAAGGCCGACGTGTTGTCGGCCTCGATGGAGGCGAAGTCGTCGCCGCGGTACTCGTCGACCAGGCGCATGCGGCGGATCGGGAAGCGGACCGCGTACAGCCGTCCGAAGGCGCGGCGAACCGGGCGCACCGCGTCGCGGTTGACGACCAGCTCGCCGCGGTGGCGGCGGCCGTCGAAGCCCCAGTACGACAGTCGCACGTAGCGCAGGTCGTCAAGGCCGACCGGGCAGCCGCGGTGCCACGACGTCCCTTCGACGCGGTCGCGCACGGCCGGGCTCAGCGGACGCGCCGCGAAGTGGTACGGCGGCGGCGCGTCGGCAATCACGCGCCCGTCGCGTCGACGATCTCAGAAACGACCTCGCGCAGATCGTGGTTGGCCTCCCACACCATCAGCTGGCGCGAGGCGCCGTTGCCGCGCGCCAGCAGGTCGTGGATCCCCTCCAGCGCGTCGGCCGAGCCAAGGTCCTGGGCGTGCTCGGTCAGGCGCTCCAGCAGTCGCCGGGCCAGCGCCTTGGTCGACACCCGCTCGTTGGAGGGCAGGTCGACGAGCTCGCCGTCCAGCCCGTGACGCGAGGCCAGCCACTTGTTGTCGTCGAGCATCTCCCACGGGTAGTCGGTGAACTGGCGATGCTCGTCGTAGTGCTCGGCCAGCTCCTTGACCATCGCCTGCACGAGCGCGGCAATGGCCATCGTGTGCTCCATGCGTGTCTGGGAGTCCATCGCGCGGACCTCGACGGTCCCGAACTGAGGATGCGGGCGCACGTCGTACCACAGCCACGTGTAGTCCTCGATCGTCCCCGCCCGCTGCATGAACTCGACACGCTGCTCGTAGTCGGCCCAGTCGTGGAAGGTCGGCGGCACCCCCACGCGCGGGAAGGCGCGGAAGATCGGCGTACGCGTCGACTGCAGGCCAGTGGAGTCACCGCGCCAGAACGGGGAGTTGGCGCTCAGCGCCAGCAGCACCGGCACGTGCACGCGCATGCCGTTGGCCACATGGATCGCCTTGTCGGGATCGTCGAGCCCGACGTGCACGTGCATGCCGAAGATCAGCTCCTGACGGGCGACGAAGCGCAGCGCCTGGATCAGCTCGCGGTAGCGGTTGCGCGAGACGATCCGCTGGTCCTCCCACAGGGCGAACGGGTGCGTGCCGGCCGAGCCGATGGCCAGGCCCTTGGCCGCCGCGCGGTCGCGTACCTGGCGGCGCAGCGCGCGCAGCTGATCGGCGGCGTCCTGTGCGGTCGGGCACGGATCGGTGCAGACCTCGAGCACCGACTCCATGAGCTCGGGCTTGATGGCCCCGGCCGGCGCCTCGTCCAGCAGGGACTCGATGGCGTTGACCAGGTCCATCGACTCGGCGTCGAGGATCATGAGCTCCTCCTCGACGCCGATCGTGAAGTTGGGCCCCGTGAAATGGTGGTCCATGTCTCGGCGCGGAAGGCTACCCGGGGTATCGTGCGCAGGACGACACGATTCGTTCAGAGGAGACCGTTGTGGCCGCAACAGAGATGACGAGCTCGCGCCTGGAGGAGCTGCTGGGCGATGACGCCGGCAACCTGCTCAACCACGTCTGCCAGACCGTCGACAAGGCGAACCTGCACCTGCCCGGTCCGGACTTCATCGATCGGGTCATGGTCGACACCGATCGCTCCAGCAACGTGCTGCGCAACCTCGAGTGGATGCTGCACTCCGGCCGCCTGTCGGGCACCGGCTACTACTCGATCCTGCCCGTCGACCAGGGCATCGAGCACTCGGGTGCGGCCTCCTTCGCGCCCAACCCGATCTACTTCGATCCCGAGAACCTCGTCGAGCTGGCCGTCGAGGGCGGCTGCAACGCGTTCGCCTCGACGATCGGCGTGATGGGCGCGGTCAGCCGCAAGTGGGCGCACAAGTTCCCGTTCATCGTCAAGCTGAACCACAACCAGCTGCTGACCTACCCCAACCAGTTCGACCAGACGATGTTCGCGACCGCACAGCGCGCGCACGAGCTGGGCGCGGCCGGCGTGGGTGCGACGATCTACTTCGGCTCGGAGGAGAGCAACCGCCAGATCGTCGAGGTCGCGCGCGCCTTCGAGGAGGCCCATCGCCTGGGCATGTTCACCGTCCTGTGGTGCTACCTGCGCAATCCGGCGTTCAAGAAGGACGGCGTCGACTACCACGTCTCCGCCGACCTGACCGGCCAGGCCAACCACATCGGCACGACGATCGAGGCCGACATCATCAAGCAGAAGCTGCCCGAGAACAACGGCGGCTACGTCGCCATGGGCAAGGACTTCGGCAAGACCAGCCAGCTGGTCTACGACAAGCTGACCACCGACAACCCGATCGACCTGACGCGCTGGCAGGTGGTCAACTGCTACCTGGGCCGCGCCCCCCTGATCAACAGCGGCGGGGCCTCCTCGGGACAGACCGACCTGGCCGAGGCGGTGCGCACCGCGGTCATCAACAAGCGCGCCGGCGGGTCGGGCCTGATCTCCGGCCGCAAGGCCTTCCAGCGCCCGATGGACGAGGGCGTCGCGCTCCTGCACGCCATCCAGGACGTCTACCTCAACGAGGACGTCACCGTCGCCTAGGCGCGAGTCCCCCCTGTCGCGCGGCGGCCCCCGCCGCGCGGCGATCATCCTCGTGCTGCTCGTCGCCGCCGTGCTGGCCGCACGGCTGGCGGCGCAGCACCGCGAGACCTCGCCCAAGGGCGTGCGCGGCGAGGTGACGCGCATCGTCGACGGCGACACGATCCACGTCGACCTGGGCGGCACCGACGAGACGGTGCGCTACATCGGGATCGACACGCCCGAGTCGGTCAAGCCGGGCACGCCGGTGCAGTGCTTCGCCAAGAAGGCGTCGGCGCGCAACCGCCAGCTGCTGGCCGGCAGCGACGTCAAGCTCGTCTTCGACGTCGAGCGCCGCGACCGCTACGGGCGGCTGCTGGCCTACGTCTATCGCGCCGACGACGGCACGTTCGTCAACGCCGCGCTCGTGCGCGAGGGCTACGCACGCACGCTGACCGTGCCGCCCAACGTCCGCTACGCCGACCGCTTCGCCCAGCTGCAGACCCAGGCGCGCGAGCACGATCGCGGCCTGTGGAGCGCCTGCTAGGTCTGCGGCGGCCGAGCGCCGCGATCGCTTCGATTTCCCGACCAGACGTGCTCGAGCTTTGTGGCGCCATACGCGCGTCAGGTCGAGCACGTCGCCGCTGACCTGTTGCGTGCGCGCCAGTCCGGGTAGCAGCGGCGGCACAGACCCAGCGCTCGCCGAGATCGTCATCACCGTCAACGGCGAGGAACGCCACGCCCGCGTCGACACGCGCACCACCGTGCTCGACCTGCTGCGCCACCACCTCGGACTGACCGGTGCCAGGAAGGGCTGCGACCACGGGCAGTGCGGCGCCTGCACGGCGCTGCTGGACGGCCGGCGGGTGAACACGTGCCTGCTGCTCGCGGTCGCCGCCTCCGGCGCGGAGCTGGTGACGATCGAGGGCCTGGCCGACGACGGCGAGCTCCACCCGCTCCAGCAGGCCTTCCTCGACCACGACGCCTTCCAGTGCGGCTACTGCACCCCGGGGCAGCTGTGTTCGGCCGCGGGCATGCTCGACGAGGTCGCCGACGGCTGGGGATCGGCATGGCGCTGATCGAGGCCTCGATCACGGACGCGCAGTCCGGCGACTTCGTCAACCACGACCTGGCCGACTACCACGTGCCGGTGTGCGCGGACATCCGCGACGTCGACGCCGTGTGGGTCGACGAGCACGACACCGAGCTCAACCGGATGGGCCATCGGCGAGATCGGCATCGTCGGGGCCGCCGCCGCGGTGGCCAACGCCGTCCACCACGCCACCGGCGTCCGCGTCCGCGACTTGCCGATCAGGCTGGATCGGCTGATCGGCTGAGTCGCCCCGGCAACGTCTTTGGCAGTACGCTCTGCGGGACATGGCCCTGCGCATGCGCCAGAGCCTCGCCGATCTGGAGCGAGCGTTCGTCGAGGAGTCCTATGAGGATCGTGCGCGCCGCGATGCCCTGCGCAACGCGGCGATCGAACGCTCCCGCCAGCGCAGCGTCGAACGCCGCCACCGGCACGGCTCGATGCGGTTCGTCGTGCTGGTGCTCGTGCTCATCGCGACCGCCGTGGCGGTGACGATCGCGATGTTCGAGATCCTCTACGCCGTGATGGGCTAGCGGCCGCGGCGGCTACTGGCCGCCGAGCCGCCGCAGCTCCGAGTCCACCTCGTCGCGGAGGCTGCGCGCGTCGCTGTCTGGGTGCGCGGTCTCGGGCGCGGACACCGCAACGCCGCGCTCCTCCTGGATCTCCAGGTAGACCTCGCGGCGAAACACGGGGATGTCCCGCGGAGCCTGGATGCCGATGCGCACCTTCTCGCCCATGATCGACAGGACCGACACCTCGATGTCATCGCCGATCATGATGCTCTGATTGGACTTGCGTGTCAGAACAAGCATTTGGCACCTCCCGTGCCTCAGGCACCCTGCCAGGCGCACTCTTGGACGTTGCGGTTCCCCGCCTTCTCTGGGATCAAACGTGCTGCTGGCACAGAACTTTCGCTAGGGTCCCCCCACTCATGGCACGCCGCTCACTGCGTCCCCACCTAAACCAGATCCGCACCTGGGTGCGACAGGGTCGCACGGACGCCTGGATCGCGCATCAGCTCGAGGTGACCGTGCAACAGATCGAATCCTTCAAGCGCGAGAACGAGCTCGCCCCGGATGGCGCCGCCGCCGAGAACGGCGACAGCGCGCCCGGCCAGGACTTCGACGACGAGGTCGACCTGCGCGCGGAAGACGACGCGCAGATCGCCGCCGAGCTCGAGGCCGAGCAGGCCCGCAAGGCCGAGGAGGCCGCCGCCAAGGCGGCCGAGGAGGCCAAGAAGGCTGAGGAGGCCGCCGCCAAGGCCGCGGAGGCCGGCGATTCCGCCGAGGCTGACGAGGACGAGAAGCCCACCCGCCGCCGGGGCCGCCGAGGCCGCGGTCGGCGCGGGAAGGCCGTCCTCGAGGGCACCTTCGACCACGGCGACGAGGGCTACGGACTGTGGCTCGATCCGGCCGTCGAGGACGACCCGGTCTACGCCGAGCACTGGGCGGGCCACCGCCCGGTCGAGGTGACGGTCGAGGCCGATCGCATCATCATTCGCCGCGCCGAGTCCGGTGACGGCGACGACGACTCCTGACTTCGCCCGCATCCGCGCGTTCGACCTGGAGCTGCGCTCCCGGGTGGCGCAGCGTGCCCCGACGCCGTCGGGCTTCGCGCTGCGCTTCGCCCAGCCGGCCTTCTGGGACCTGAACCTGCTCTACGTCGAGCGCGTCTCCACGGCGCCCGACGCGCTGATCGCCGAGGCCGACAAGGCGCTGGCCGGGCTCGGCCACCGGATGCTGGTGATCGACGAGCCGCCGGAACCGCAGCGGCTGGGCGCCGACCTGTCGCGTCGCGGCTGGACGGTCGAGCGCCACGTGGCGATGGCCTGCGCCGGTGCCGCGCCCACGTCCCGACCGCTGCCGGGGGCGGCCGAGGTGCCGCCTGAGCAGCTGGTCATCCCCCGGCGCATCGGCAGCCGAGAGCTGGGCTTCGACGAGGCGACGGTGGCGGCGATCGAGGCCGCCGACGCAGCCGTCGGCGCGGCGGCCGCCCAGCGCGGCTTCGTCTCGCGGGCCGCCGACGGGACGATCGCGTCCTGGGCGCGCCTGTACAGCGGCGGAAGCCTGGGCCAGATCGAGGACGTGCAGACGCTGGCCGCGCATCGGCGGGCCGGACACGCCGAGGCGGTCGTGCGGGCCGCCCTGGCCGCCTCGCGCGCCGCCGGCCACGACCTCACCTTCCTGTGGGCCGACGAGGACGACTTCCCGCGCCGGCTGTACGCGCGGCTGGGCTTCGTGGTCGCCGGGCGGCGCTGGCGCATCCGCCGCGTCGCCGCCGGCTGAGTCAGCCGTCCAGGCGCCGGCCGCCGGCGAAGTCGACCGCCGAGCGCAGGTAGCGATGGAAGGCCGCGTCGGCCACGATGGCGGAGTCCCACGCGAAGGGCGCCTCCGGCGCGATCCGCTGGGCCACGCCCAGGCACCAGTCCGTGCCCTGGTCGTACAGGCAGGAGAGCTCGTCGACGGTGAACGTGCTGCCGATGCGGCGACGCAGCTCGGCGACGATCGCGGTCACCACCCGCTCCATCTCGTCGCGTTCGCGGGGTGGGGCCTGCTCGAGCCGGCGCTCTCCGGCGCGCCAGTCGAAAACGGCGGTCTCATACGGCATCGCAACCGAGACTAGAGGCCGCCCGGCACCCGGCTTCTCAGCCCTGCGGCAGGTCCTCGATCACGTAGGCCTTCTCGCCGGGCATGACGTAGCCGAGCTTGCGCGCCTCGGCCTCCAGCGTGGCCGGGGTGGTCAGCGCCTTGCGCCGGGCCAGCAGGCGGTCGTGCTCGCGCTCCAGGCGCTGGACCTCGGCCTGCTTGCGCTTGGCCTCCCCGCGGGCCGTCCAATAGGAGCGCGCGGGCCCGATGTACAGGCCGACGATGACCACGAGCACGCACAGCAGCGCCACCCGCCCCACCCGGTCCCAGCGAATCCGATGCATCGCTGGGACCTTCGCGCGGCGGGCGGCGAGTCCTGCCTACGAACGGAAGACGGCGCGCCCCGGGTAGGTGGCGCGCGTGCCGAGCGCCTCCTCGATGCGCAGGAGCTGGTTGTACTTGGCCACGCGATCCGACCGCGACGGGGCGCCGGTCTTGATCTGGCCGCAGCCGGTGGCCACGGCCAGATCGGCGATCGTCACGTCCTCGGTCTCGCCCGAGCGGTGCGACATGACCGCGGTGTAGCCGGCCGCCTTGGCGGTCTCGATCGCGTCCAGCGTCTCGGTCAGCGTGCCGATCTGGTTGACCTTGATGAGGATCGAGTTGGCCACCCCCATGTCGATGCCCCGCTGCAGGCGCTCGCTGTTGGTGACGAACAGGTCGTCGCCGACGAGCTGGATGCTCGGCCCCAGCTTCTCGGTCAGGGCCTTCCAGCCGTCCCAGTCCTCCTCGTCCATGCCGTCCTCGATGGAGAGGATCGGGTAGCGGGCGGCGAGGTCGGCCCAGTAGTCGGCCAGCTCGGCCGCCGTCAGCTTGCGGCCCTCGTGCTCGAGGTCGTAGACGCCGTCGGCGTACAGCTCGCTGGTCGCCGGGTCCATCGCGATGGCCACGTCCTCCCCGGGCGCGAAGCCGGCGGCCTCGATGCCGGCGATGACCGCCTGCAGGGCGGCCTCGTTGGACTCCACGTTGGGCGCGAAGCCGCCCTCGTCGCCCACCGCGGTGGCCAGCCCGCGGTCGTGCAGCACCGTCTTGAGCGCGTGGAACACCTCGGCCCCGTAGCGCAGGCATTCGGCGAACGTGGGCGCGCCGACCGGGACGATCATGAACTCCTGGAAGTCGACGGAGTTGTCCGCGTGGGCACCGCCGTTGAGGACGTTCATCATCGGCACCGGCAGGATGTGGGCGTCGGCGCCGCCCAGGTGGCGCCACAGCGGCTGGCCGGCGTCGGCGGCGGCCGCCTGCGCGCTGGCCAGCGACACGCCGAGCACCGCGTTGGCGCCCAGGCGCGACTTGTTCGGCGTGCCGTCGAGCTCGATCATGCGGCGGTCCAGGTCGCCCTGGTTGTCTGCGTCGTGCCCCTTGACCGCGTCGGCCAGCTCGCCGTTGACGTTGTCCACCGCCTGCGTGACGCCCTTGCCCGTCCAGCGGTCGCCGCCGTCGCGCAGCTCGGTGGCCTCGAACTCGCCGGTGGACGCCCCGGACGGCACGGCGGCGCGGCCGCGGGCGCCGGAGGCGAGGGTCACCTCCACCTCGACGGTCGGGTTGCCGCGGGAGTCGAGGATCTGGCGGGCGTGGACGGTCTCGATCTGGCTCATGGGGCTCCTGGTTCGTTCATGCGCGACCGGGCGTAGTAGCCCAGCCGCTGGTCCTCGGTCAGCTCGCTCCAGACCTCCCCCGCCTGCTCGGCCAACGCGACGGCGGCCTCGACGCGGCCGCGGAAGCGCTGGGCCGACGCGCGCAGCGCCAGCTCGGGGTCGACCCTGGCGCCGCGGGCGACGTTGACCAGCGCGAACAGGGCGTCGCCGATCGTCTCGTCGCTGGCGCCCTCGCCGGCCACCTGCTGCAGCGCGAAGGCGGCCGCCTCCAGGCGCCCCTCGGCGTCCAGCGGGTCGAAGCCCGACGAGGCGGCGCGGCGCTGCACCTTGCGCGCCAGCAGCGGCCCGGGCAGGTTGTCGGGCACCTCGGCGAAGACGCCGCGCTCGCGGCCCTCCTCGCCCTCCTTGATGCGGTCCCAGTTGGCCAGCACCTGCCCGGCGGACTCGACCTCCACCGCCCCGAAGACGTGCGGGTGGCGGCGGATCAGCTTCTGGCGGCAGTGCTCGGCCACCTGCCCCAGGTCCCCCGCCCCGCGCTCCTCGAGCAGCAGCGACAGGAAGTGCACCTGGAAGAGCACGTCGCCCAACTCGTCCAGCAGCTTGGCGTCGTCGCCGCGCTGGGCGGCGTCGGCCAGCTCGTAGGCCTCCTCGACGGTGTGCGGGACGATCGAGCGCTCGTCCTGCTCGCGGTCCCAGGGGCACTCGACGCGAAGCTTGCGCGTCAGGTCGTCGAGTGCCCCAAGGGCCTGCGTGATGTCGTCGCGCGCCACCGGCGCGGAGGATATGTGTTCAGCCGCTCAGCCCGCCGTCGTGGCGGTGGCGACCGTCGATGTCGACGTCGTCGACGTCTTGGGGGCGTTCTTGCACTGGTCGACCGTGTAGCCCGAGCGGCACAGGGTCTGCGCCTTGAACTGCTTCTCCCAGTTCTTCTCGAACGTGGTCAGCGCCTTCTGCTGCTGCTCGGAGGTCAGGATCTGCTTGATCGTGTCCTTGGCCTGGGCCAGCGTCTGCTGGTCGGCCGGGGTGATCTTCTCGACCTCGTAGACGTACCAGCCGAACTGGGTCTTGACGGGGCCGCCGATCTTGCCCTTGGAGGCGCTGAAGATCGCCTCGTCCAGGGCCTTCTCCTGCTGGCCCTTGGCGATGCCCGACAGCAGGCCGCCGTTGTTCTTGGAGGCGTCGTCGATCGAGTACTTCTTGGCCACCGTCTTCCACGAGTCGCCGTTCTCCAGCGCCTTCTTGGCCGCGTTGGCCTGGGCCTCCGTCTTGGTCAGGACGATGCGCACGTCGCGCGTCTCCGGCGTGGCGAAGCGCGACTTGTTCTTGTCGTAGTAGGACTGGATCTGGGCGTCGGTGACCTTGTCCTTGCCCTTGGTGACGTCCTGCTGGAGCTTGGTGCGCAGCGTCGTCAGCTTCTGCTGGAAGAGGACGTCGTCATTGGTCATCCCCTGCTGCTTGAGGAACTTCTGGTAGTCGGACTCCTTGGGGAACTGCTGCTTCTTGAGCTTGTCCAGGTCCTTGGCGACCTGCGAATCCGAGACGGTCAGGTTGCGCTGCTTGGCTTCCTGCTCGATCCACTGCGACGTGATCAGGAAGGTGGCCACCGTGTCGCGCAGCTGCTGGTAGGTCTGCGCGCACTGCTGCTTGTACTGGGCGTCCGTCGTCGTCGGCTGACCCTTGGCGGGCTTGGCGGCGGCCTTCTTGCGCGCCGCGATGCACGCCTTGTAGTCCGGCGGCTGGGGCACCGCGGCCGCGTCGCCGCTCTGGCCGCTCTGGGCAGCGGTCGAGGCGGCGGCGACGTTCATCCAGTGGTTGAAGTCCTCCTTGGTGATCGGCACCTCGCCGACCCGGGCGATGGCGTTGCCCGGCAGCGGCGCATCGGAGCTGCTGTTGCTGTCGCCGCCGCAGGCGGTGAAGACGAGCGCCAGCGCGCCGAGCAGGAAGGCGGGCAGCAGGAAGCGAAGAGTTCGGCGCATAGGGCGCGAGAGAGTAGCGGAAGCAGGGCGCATGGCACCCAGGCTGGCGTGGCCAGATGAAGCCCAGGTGAAGGCCCTTGGGGAAGCTTACGCGGCTTCGCTGCAAACCGCCAGTAGGACGTCGGCGGCGCGGACGACGGCGGGGAAGCGCTGCTGGGGATCGTCGGGCACGCGCAGCGACAGCTGGGACTTGCCCGACTCGTACAGGGCGCCCGGGATCTGCTCGCGGATCGCCTTGGCGCGCACCGAGTCCAGCTCGATCGGCGTCACGGCCAGGCGGCCCTGACGGAAGGTGACCGCCCGCGCGCCGGCCTGGCCCAGCTTGATGCGCGCCTGCTGGAGGTCGATGAGGTTGCTCAGCGGGTCTGGCACCGGACCGAAGCGGTCCTCCAGCTCCTCGTGCAGCAGCGCCAGGTCGGCGACCTCGACCGCGCCGGCGATGCGGCGGTGGACGTCGATCTTGGCCTGCTCGTAGGGCACGTAGTCGGCGGGCACGTAGGCGTCGACGTTGACGTCCAGGCGGACCGGCTCGGGGGTGTCCTCGCTGACGCCCTCGGCGGCGGCGACCGCCTCGTCGATCATCGCCAGGTACAGCTCGAAGCCCAGCGCGGCGACGTGGCCGGACTGCTCGTCGCCCAGCAGGTTGCCGGCGCCGCGGATCTCCAGGTCGCGCATCGCCACCTTGAAGCCCGCCCCCAGCTCGGTGTAGTCGCTCAACGCGGCCAGGCGCTGGCCGGCCTCATGGGTCAGGGCCTCCGCCGACGGATACAGCAGGTAGGCGTAGGCGCGCTCGCGCGAGCGCCCGACGCGCCCGCGGATCTGGTAGAGCTGGGCCAGGCCGAACATGTCGGCGCGCTCGACGATCAGCGTGTTGGCCTGCGGGATGTCGATGCCCGACTCGATGATGCTCGTGGCCACCAGCACGTCGGCCTCGCCGCGCAGGAAGGCGAGCATGCGCCCCTCCAGCTCGTCGGTCTCCAGCTGGCCGTGGGCGACCTCGAAGCGCAGGTTCGGGCACAGCGCCCGCAGCCGCTCGGCCGTCTCGTCGATCGTCTCCACGCGGTTGTGCAGGAAGAAGGCCTGCCCGTCGCGGCGCTTCTCGCGCTCCAGCGCCTGCTTGACGAGCTCCTCGTCGTACTCGCCGACGTAGGTCTTGACGGGCCGGCGGCCCTCCGGCGGCGTCTCGATCACCGAGATGTCGCGCACGCCGGCCAGCGACATCTGCAGCGTGCGCGGGATCGGGGTGGCCGACATCGAGATCACGTCGACGCGCAGCTTGAGCTGGCGCAGCAGCTCCTTCTGCTTGACGCCGAAGCGCTGCTCCTCGTCGACGATGATCAGGCCCAGCTCCTTGGGGCGCATGTCGCGCGACAACAGCCGATGGGTGCCGACGAGGATGTCGACCTTGCCGTCGTTGAAGCGGGCCACCGCGTCCTTCTGCTCCTTGGCCGGGCGGAAGCGCGAGACGTGCTCGATCGTCATCGGGTAGTCCTTGAGCCGCTCGGCGAAGGTGCCGTAGTGCTGCTGGGCGAGAATCGTCGTGGGCACGAGCATCAGCACCTGCTTGCCGCCCTCGACGGCCTTGAAGGCGGCGCGCAGGGCGACCTCGGTCTTGCCGTAGCCGACGTCGCCGCAGATCAGGCGGTCCATCGGCCGGGCGGTCTCCATGTCGGCCTTGACGACCTCGATCGCCTCGCGCTGGTCGGCGGTCTCCTGGTGGGGGAACTTCGCCTCGAACTCGACCAGCCAGTCGCTGTCGGGCGGGAAGGCGTGACCGGTGCGCCGCTTGCGCTCGGCGTACAGGTTCAGCAGCTCGCCGGCCATCTCCTGGGCGGCACGGCGGGCGCGGGCCTTGAGCGTGTCCCAGCGCGTGCCGCCGAGCTTGGACAGCGGCGGATGCTCGCCGCCCGCGCCGACGTAGCGGGAGATCTTGGCCAGCTGGTCGGAGGGGACGAAGACGCGGTCCTCGCCGGCGTACTCCAGCAGCAGGTAGTCGCGCGTGACCCCGGCGACGGTGCGCGTGTCGAAGCCGGCGAAGCGGGCGATGCCGTGGTCCTCGTGGACGACGATGTCGCCGGTGCGCAGGTCGGCGAACGACCGCAGCGCGCCGCGATGGCCCCGGCGCGGACCGTCCGCCCGGTCGGACTCCGCGCGCCGGCGGCGGATCAGCCGGTGCTCGGGAATCACCGCGAGCTTGAGCGAGGGAGCGATGAAGCCGTCACGCAGCGAGGCGGCGGTGAACTGCAGCGGCGCCTCGGCGGCCGGCTGCTGCGCCGGGCCGCCGTTCAGCCACGAGGCGGTCAGGCGGGCGAGGTTGTAGCCGGCCCGCTCGCCCTCCCCGCGACGCGGCCAGGCGACGATCGTGCGGTAGCCGGAGCGGATCAGCTTCTCCAGCTCGCCCTCGGCCTCCTTGAGCGAGCGGGCGGCGGTGTCGGCGGCCTGGCCGCGCAACTGGATCGGCTGGTCGCCGGAGATCGCGCTGAGCTGGACGTCGGCGCGCTGCTCCAGCGCCGCGCGGATGTCGTCGGGGCGCACGTACAGGTGGCGCGCGTCGTCGTCGTGGAAGGCGGCGCACACGTCCTGCCAGTGGTCGGCCAGCGCCGGGGCGATCTCCTCCTCGGCGGCGATCAGGATGCGCGCGTCGGCGGGCGCCAGGTCGAGAAACGCGCGGAAGCGGTCGACGGGCAGCAGCTCGGCGATGTCGGGACGGTCGTCGGCCTCGCTGAGGGCCGCGATCTCGGCCAGCTCGCGGTGCTCGGGCGCCAGCTCGGCGGCGGGCGCCACCTCGACCACCTCGGCGTCGCCGAGGGAGCGCTGGGTGAAGGTCGAGAACCAGCGCAGCGACTCGATCTCGATGTCGAACAGGTCGACGCGGATCGCCCGGTCCTCGGTGGCCGGATAGACGTCGAGGATCCCGCCGCGCACGGCGAACTGGCCGCGGTCGGTGACCTGATCGACGCGCTCGTAGCCGGCGTCGACCAGCTGGCCGGTGAACTCCTCGACATCGATCAGCTCCCCCACGCGCAGCGTCAGCGAGTGCGGGCGCAGCTGTGGGTCGGGCACCTTCTCGCTGAGCGCCACGGCCGAGACGACGACGACCGGCGCGTCGGCGTCCGGGCGCTGCTCCAGCAGGGCGTCCAGCGCGGCCACGCGCAGGCCGACGAGGTGCGGCGGCGGGGCCAGGTGCGACTCGTAGGCCACCCCGCGGCTGGGATAGAAGCGCACCGCCCGGGGCGCCAGCCAGGCGCGCAGGTCGGCGGCCAGGTCGCGCGCCTGACGGTCGTCGCCGGCGACGACGATCGTCGGGGTGGTCGCGTCGCGGTCGGCCAGCGCGGCCAGCGCGAACGGCCGCAGCGAGGCGGAGGTGAAGGCACGCCCGCCGTCGCGGGCCAGCGTGGCCGCGGAGGCGTCGTCGTCGAAGTGGGCGAGGAGGGGGCGAAGGGCCATCTGCGCAGGTCGACCGCCCGCGCAGGGGCGCGGCCGGTGACGTCACCCGAGTCTACGAAAGCGCCGCGCGGCGCGGCCGGCCTACAGCTGCGTCTCGCCGAGCACGATGCGCTCGGCCACGTCGGCCGCGCGCTGCACCAGGGCCTCGACCTGCTCGCGCGGCTGGCGCCAGCGGCCGAGCACGTAGCCGGCGACGATGTCGGGATCGGTGGAGTCGGGCCGTCCGACGCCGACACGCACGCGCGCGAAGTCCGGGCTGCCCAGCTCGCGCCGCAGCGACTTGAGGCCGTTGTGGCCGGCCAGGCCGCCGCCCAGCCGCGGGCGGATCTCGCCGAAGGGCAGGTCGATCTCGTCGTGCACGACCAGGACGCGGTCGAGCTCGACCTGCAGCGCCCCGCGCGCCGGGCCGGCCGATCGGCCGGCCTCGTTCATGTACGTCTGGGGGCACAGCACGGCGACGCGCGGCCCGGGCGGGTCGGGGCAGGTGATCCGGCCATCCGTGATGAGGCCCGCGTACCTCTTGGCCGGACGCGGCAGCTCCCAGCGGCGCGCCAGCTCCGAGGCGACCTCGAAGCCGACGTTGTGGGGCGTATGGGCGTACTGGGAGCCGGGGTTGCCCAGCCCGACGACGAGCCAGTCGACTGGCACGGGCTCGCGAGCCGGCGCGACTACTCGGCGGAGGCGTCCGAGGATGCGTCGCCCTCGGCCTCGGCCGCTGCCTCGCCCTCCGCGGCGGGCTCGGGCTGGCCGACGAGCTCGGTCTCCTGCTCGATCTCGTCGGTCGGCTCGGTCTCCACGCGCGGCGGCGCCAGCGTCGCCACGACGGTCTCGTTCACGTCGTCGACGATCGTCACGCCGGCGGGCGGCGTGACCGACGACAGGAAGAGCGTGTCGTTCATCGCCATGGACGAGGCGTCGGCGACCAGCGACGCGGGGATGTCGGTGGGCAGCGCCTCGATCGTCACCTGATGGGTGACGTGGTCGACGACGCCGCCCTCGATCACGCCCGGTGCGTCCTCGGCGCCATGCAGCTCCAGCGGCACCGTCGCCTGGATGGCGACGTCGAGACGCACGCGCAGCAGGTCGATGTGGGTCGTCTCGCCCCGCACGGGATGGTGGTCGGTGGACTTGACCACCGCCGAGGAGGTCGAGCCGTCGATCGCGACGTCCAGCACCGCGCCGCTGCCGGCGAGCGCGATGCGCAGCTCGCGGGCGTCGACGTCGAAGGCGACCGGATCCTCGCCGCCGCCGTAGAGGACGCCGGGGATCCGGCCCTCGCGGCGCAGGCGGCGCGTCGCGCGAGAGCCCGCGGGAGTGCGCACGCGGGCGTCGAGCTTGGTGGCAGAAGTCTTGGCCATGGGACGGTCGATGGTAGCGGCGTCGCTCACCCCTGGAGCGGCGGGTGGGCCTTGTAGCCCTGGGCCAGCACGTCGTAGGCGGGCTTCTTGACGCCGTCGTAGGTGATGACCGCCTTCTGATGCAGCGGCGACGTCGGGTACGGGTTGGAGCCGCCCCAGCCCGGGCGGATGCGGAACTCCTGCAGCGTCCAGTAGGTCGCGCCCGCCAGCCACGACTTGCTGTCGAACACGCCCAGCGTGTCGCGCACCCACTGCGCCTGGAAGGCGAACGTGCCCTTCTCGTCGGCTGGGCCGTCGCGGTTGGCCTCCGCCCCCCACTCGGTGGCGAACAGCGCCTTGTTGGGATAGCAGCGATGCAGCGCGTCCAGGTAGGCCGACAGCTTCGTGCGGTCGGCGATCTCGCCCAGGCGGCCCGTGTACCAGCCGAAGTAGAGGTTCACACCCAGCGCGTCCAGCGGGTAGTAGTTCTTCTGGCAGCCGGTCGACGGGTAGCCGGCGAACGCCTGCCCGACCAGCCGCGTCGGGTCGAGCCTGCGCACGAGCCGGGCCGCGTGGCGGATGTACTGGGCCTGGTACTTGCCGACGGTCGCGTTCAGCTCGTTGGCGATCGACCAGACGATGATCGACGGATGGTTCGAGTTGGCGATCACGTCGTCGTGCAGGTACTGGTCGGCCAGCCGCACCACCGGCGGGGCGTTCAGGTTGGTCGTGCGCACCTGGTAGAAGGGCACCTCGTTCCAGACCAGCAGCCCGCGGCGGTCGGCCTCCTCGTAGACGTGCGGGTGCAGCGGGTAGTGCGAGCGGATCATGTTGCCGCCGGCCTGCTGCACCCACGCCAGCTGCTGGTCGCGCGCGGCGTTGGACTCCGCGCCGCCCTCCCCCGGCCAGTCCTCGTGCAGCGCGAACCCGCGCGCGTTGAGGCGATGGCCGTTGAGCAGCAGCGCGCCGCCGGAGCTGACGCGCAGCGAGCGGATGCCCGAGTGGACCGTCCAGCGGCGCACCAGGTGGCCGCGGATGCGCGCCGACACCGTCGCCCGGTACAGGTAGGGCGAGCCGGGCTGCCACAGCCGCGGACGAGCGACGGTCAGGCGCCCGGTCAGGGTGCGCGCCGCGCCGGCGGCCAGTGTCGTGGTGCCGAGCGTCAGGTGCTGACGGCCGAAGGACCCGGTCAGCGTCACGCGCTGGGGCTTGTCGGAGACGTTGACCGCGCGGGCGCGGAAGGTCACCGGTGCCGAGCCCGATGGGCTGTGCAGGTCGGGCAGGACCTGCACCTGGTCGACGTCGACGCGGTCGACCTCGCGCAGGTACACCTCGCGCAGGATGCCCGCGTACGGCCACCAGCCCGCGGTCGGCTCGCTGGCCGCGTTCAGGCCGGCGAAGGGGAAGTCCAGCTGGCTGCGATGGCGCGCGTCGACCTTCACCTCCAGCGTGTTGGTGCCGCGCCGCAGCAGCGCGTGCGGGATGCGGATCTCAAACGGCGTGTAGGCACCCTGGTGCGTGCCGATGCGGTGGCCGTTGAAGTCGATGTAGGCCCGGTAGTTGACCGACTCGAAGCGCAACACCCAGTCGCGCCGCGTGCCACCCGCCGGCAGCGTGAAGTGCTTGCGGTAGTAGCCGACGGTGGGCAGGAAGTCCTCCAGCGTGTCGCCGGTGGCGTTCCAGGCGTTGGGAACCTGGACGGTGCTCCAGCCGGTCGACGGCCGGCGGAAGGCCCAGTCGCCGCCCACCAGGTAGCGGCCGTCGGGGCCGTCCTGGTACAGGGCGCGCCGCTGCGGCGTGTCGGCATGCGCGGGCACGGCCGCCGCGAGGGACAGCAGCAGCGCGAAGAACGGCAGGGCAAAGCGGCGACGCAGCATGGCGAGTTGGGGTGGGAACACGATCAACGGCGCGAAGTTGCTCAGCACGCGCCCTCCCGATCGATCGGCTCGCTGAGGCCGGTCACGGTAACGGACGGCCCGGAGAGGACGCTGCCGGTGCGGCGGATCTGCACGCACTGGACGGTGGGCAGGCGCGACGGCGTCTTCCACACGACGCGGGTGGGGCCGCTGTCGGCCCCCAGCGCGTGGGCGGTCGGGCTGTCGTAGGCGACGATCGAGACCTTGCCCGGATCCTTGAGCGCGCGCGCGTTGGCCCGCACCGTGGCCACGCACCGGGGCCGCGCGGCGCAGCCGTCGATCTGGTCGAGCATCGACGCCACGTCCCCGCGCGCCTGTGCGTCGAGCAGGTCGACGACCTTGCCGCGCTCGGCGTTGTCGGCCGACAGCCAGCGCGCCAGCACGGCCGCGATGACCAGGAACAGCACGACCCCGAGGACGATGAGCAGCAGGCGGCGCACCGGCGCGGCAGGCTAATCGGCGCGGCGGCGGCGTCCGCCGGCTGGTGGCGTCATTCGTCGCCGTTGAGCTCCAGGAAGCGCCGCACCGACGCCTCCTGGTGCTCGAGCCGCTCCGCCGTCTCGTGGGCGTGGTCGGCGGCGCGCTGCAGGAAGTCGGCGACGCAGCGCTCGGGGTCCTCGGGCAGCGGGTAGATCCAGGCGACGTCGGGCTGCGCCAGGGCGATCCCCATCGGCGGTCGGCCCTCGGCCAGCGTGCGCGCGCTGCACACCGGGGCCACGGTGATCTGGCGCTCGCGCGCGACGAGCGCGACCGGCATCAGGCGCTGGGCGGGCAGGCGCACGTCGATGTCGATCGAGCGGTCGATCGTCACCTCGGCGTCGCAGGCCTCCTGCAGCGGCTCGCGCCACACGGCCAGCACGGTGTCGGCGGCGACGATCGCGTCGCGCAGCGCCTGGGCCTGGGCCACGTACAGCTCCTCGGCCTCACCGCGATCGTGCGCGTCGCCGAGGTCGAGGTCGCAGGGCACGCGCAGCAGCTGCGAGACACCGACCGCGGTGCCGGCACCCAGCCCGCCGTGGGCGACGTAGGTCTGGATCGTGCCCAGGTCGCGGCGACCGTGGAAGATGACCGTCAGCGCCTCGCACAGCGACAGCGGCTGGACCCGCAGCGCGACGGCCGCCGTGTCCGCTTCGTCGATCAGCGCCCGGCGCAGCAGCTCGTCACTGTGCGCGTCGTCCCTCACGATTGACATCCTCCCCTTGCTGGGTACCCGATTCAATCGACCAAGCGGACAGAAAGCCGCAGTACAGGATCGACACGATGAAGCTTCTCTACAAGCCGTTCGGGATCATCCTCGGCATCATCGCCGGGCTCATCGGGCGCCAGGCGTTCAACTTCGTCTGGGGCAAGCTCGATGACCAGGAGCCGCCCGAGGCGACGACCGAGGAGGCGCCGTGGGCCAAGGTGGTCCTCGCGGCCGCCCTGCAGGGCGCCATCTTCTCGGCGGTGCGCGCGGCGGTGAACCGCAGCGGCGCTCAGGGCTACGCGCACCTCACGGGCGTCTGGCCCGGCGAGCAGCGCCCGGAGCCCGAGTGATCGTCAGGCCACGCTGCGCCAGCGTGGCCAGATCGTCCTCGAAGGCCGCGAAGTCGCCGCCGAGCAGGTGGCCCAGCTGCGGCTCGCGTCGCGCCCACAGCCGCAGGGCGTCGGGGCCGACCTTCTCCTGGGCCTCGGCGGTGAGGTCGAGCAGGATCGCCAGCCGCGGGTCGGCGTCGACCTGACCCGACAGCACCGACAGCGGGTCGCTGCCCAGGACGGCGCACAGCTCGTCCTCGGTCAGCCCCAGGCGCTCCATCGAGCGCATAGGCGTCGGACATCCAGAACAGCTGGTTCTCGCCGCCGAAGACGTCGGAGACCGAGCCGTCGGTGAAGATCTGGCGGATCGAGTCGGTCAGCAGCTCGGCGCAGGACAGCACGCGGACGTTGTCGGGCGCCCCGTCGCGCAGCGGGATGGTGTCGGTGACGACGATCTGCTCGAAGCGCGCGGCGGCCAGGTTCTCGCATGCCGGCCCGAGAAGACGCGCGTGCGTGGCGGCGGCGTAGACGCGGCTGGCGCCGGCGTCCTTGCACGGTCTGACCGGCCGCGCACAGGGTGCCGGCGGTGTCGATGATGTCGTCGACGATGATCGCCGTCTTGCCCTGCACGTCGCCGATCACGTAGCCGATCTCGGCCACCTGCTGGGCCGGGCGCTCCTTGGTCGAGGATCGCCAGGTCGGCGCCGAGCTTCTCGGCGAACTTCTTGTTGAGCTTGACCCGCCCGGCGTCCGGCGCGACCGACGACCAGGTCCTGCAGCCCGAGGTCCCCGAAGTACTGGGTGAGCATGAACAGCGGCCGTCATGTGGTCGACCGGGTTGGAGAAGAAGCCCTGGATCTGGCCGGCGTGCAGGTCCATCGTCAGCACGCGGTCGGCGCCCGCCGCCTCGAGCATGCGGGCGACCAGGCGCGCGGAGATCGGCTCGCGCGGCGCGGACTTCTTGTCCTGGCGGCGTAGCCGAACCAGGGCGTGACGGCGATCACGCGGTGCGCGGAGGCGCCGACCGCGGCGTCGATCATCAGCAGCAGCTCCACCAGCGCGTCGTTGGCCGACAGACCCAGCCGCGGGTTGGCCGCAGGTGGGCTGGACGATGAAGACGTCGGCGCCGCGGATCGACTCCTCGTAGCGGCAGTAGACCTCGCCGTTGGTGAACGTCTTCAGCGTCACCGCGCCGAGGTCGACGCCCAGCTTGTCGGCGATCTTCGCGGCCAGCTCCGGGTTGGCCCGGCCGGAGAACAGCATCAGGCGCTTGTCGTACTCGATCGGTAGCGGGTGGCCGACAGGAGCGCTCTGATCGCTCGAACCCGCTCATCGGCAAGGCACTCTACTGCGCTGGACGGCGGCTGGTCCGCGTAGCGCCTCGATGTTCGTCTGGCGCGCTGCGCGCCGACGCCGAGCGCGCCGGCGGGCACGTCCTCGGTGATGACGGCTGCCGGCGGCGGTGTAGGCGTCGTCGCCGACCGTCGACCGGCGCCACGAACGTCGTGTCCACCGCTCGTCTTGACGTTGGCGCCGATCGTCGTGCGGTGCTTGCGCACGCCGTCGTAGTTGGCGGTGATCGTGCGCCGCGCCGAGGTTCGTGCCCGGCGCCGACGTCGGCGTCGCCGATGTAGGAGAGGTGCGGCACCTTCGCGCCCTCGCCGATGTCGGAGTTCTTGATCTCCACGAACGTGCCCGCCTTGGCCCTGGCGCGCAGGTGCGGCGCCGGGGCGCAGGTAGGCGAACGGGCCGACGGTGGCGCCCGTCGTCCACGCGCGCGCCGTCCAGCCACGACTGGCGCACGACGACGCCGTCGCCCAGCCGGGAGCCGGCGATCGTGGTGTGCGGCCCGATGTGCGGCGCCCTCGCCGATCGTGGTCGCGCCCGACAGCGTGCAGCCCTGCTCGACGACGGTGTCGGCGCCGATGCGCACGTCGACGTCGACGACGGCGGTGTGCGGCGAGACGAACCCGACACCCGGCGCGGGCGTGGGCCTCGAGGATCCGCCGCTGGGCGATCTCGCGCACCTCCTGCAGGTCGACGCGGTCGTTGACGCCGAGCATGTGCGTCGGGTCGTCGAGCACGTGGGCCCGCACCGGCGCGCAGCGCCGGGAGCACGTCGGGCAGGTAGTACTCGCCCTGGGCGTTGTCGTTGCGACAGCCGCCCCAGCTGCTCCAGCAGCGCACCGCCGTCGAAGGCGTACAGACCGCTGTTGACCTCGGCGATGGCCAGCTCCTCGTCGCTGGCGTCGCCGGGCTTCTTCGTCTCCACCACGCGCGCGACGCTGCCCTCGGCGTCGCGCACGACGCGGCCGTAGCCGGTCGGATCGGCGAGGATCGCGGTGGCCATCGTGGCGCGGGCGCCGCCGGCCGCGTGCCCGTCGGCCAGCGCGCGGATCGCCGCCGCCGTGATCAGCGGCACGTCGCCCGACAGCACGATCACCGGCGCGTCCGGGTCGATGTGGTCGGCGGCGCTGCGTACCGCGTCGCCGGTGCCCAGCGGCCGCTCCTGCACGGCGAGCACGACCCCATCGGGCAGCACGTCGGCCAGCGCCCGGTCCGGCCCGCCGACGACGACCACGCGCCCCGCTCCGGCCTCCAGCGCGGCATGCACGGGCCACAGCGCCATCGCGCGGCCGCAGATCGGATGCAGGACCTTGGGCACGCGCGACCGCATGCGCGTGCCCTGTCCCCCGGCCATGATCACGACAGTGGGCGAGCTCACGGGTTCGATGCTACGCACCACCGTCGACATACGGCCGCCATCCGGATGCAGGGCGACAACGGTCCGGTGGTAGCGTCGTGGCGCCGACCACTGCGGGGTCGTCTAATGGCAAGACACCGGGTTTTGGTCCCGGGTATCGGGGTTCGACTCCCTGCCCCGCAGCTCAGCCCAGGCGCCCGCGCATGACCTTGACCATGCGCTCGGGCGGCTCGCGCTTGGACAGCACGAGGTCGACGCCGTCGATGCCGTCGACGAGCCCGGCCACCTCCTCGGCCGACAGCGAGCTCACCACCGCCAGCACCGCCTCGGGCGCGGCCCGGCGCACGCGCGTCACGCCGGCCGCATCGAACAGCGGCAGCCACAGGTCCAGCAGGATCGCCTCCGGCCGGAGCTGGCGGGCCAGCGACTCGGCCTCGTCCCAGCTGGCCGCGTTGCCGGCCACCGCGAAGCCGCCGTCCTCGAAGACGGCCTGGACCAGGAGGCGGAAGCCCGGCGCGTCGTCGCACACGAGCAGGCGAGGAGCAGCCGGCATGCGAGCCCTGTGAATAGCAGATAGCGACACCGCGTCACGGGCACAACCTCCCCAATGCCGTGCGCGATCATCACCGGATCGGACTCGGGCATCGGACGCGCAACGGCCGTCGCCTTGGCGCAGGCCGGCCACGACGTCGGCATCACCTGGCGCTCCGAGGACACGGCCGCACGCGAGACCGCGCGCCGCGTCCGCGAGCTGGGCGTGCGCGCCGAGCTGGCGCAGCTTGAGCTCGGCGACCCGGCCGGCGCTGCGGCGACCATCGAGGCGCTCACCGCCGCGCTCGGCGGGCTGGACGTGCTGGTCAACAACGCCGGCGGCGGCAACAGCGGGCCGTTCCTGGAGGCCGCCCTCGACGACGTCGAGGCGACGCTGCGCGCCAACGTGCTGGGCACCTTCGCCTGCACGCAGGCCGCGGCCCGGCACATGATCGCCACCGGCACACGCGGGCGGATCGTCATCGTCACCTCCATCCACGAGCACCTGCCGCTGCCCGGCGCCACCGACTACACGATGGCCAAGCACGCCCTCGGCGGCCTGACGAAGAACGCGGCGATCGAGCTGGCCGGCCAGGGCATCACGATCAACGCGGTCGCACCGGGCCAGATCGCCACGGCGATGACCGGCAACGAGGACGTCGACCCGCACACGGTCGCCCGACCGAACATCCCGGTCGGGCGTCCCGGGCACGCGCGCGAGGTCGCGGCGATGATCGCCGCTCTCGTCGGGCCCGCCAGCGCCTACACGACCGGCGCATCGCTGATCGTCGACGGGGGACTGGGGCTGCAGGGTCCGGCGCTGGGCAACCCGGCGTAGGATCGTCCCGTCCATCGGCGACGCCGCCGGGCACCGGCGGTTGCGAGGAGGGTTCGACGTGGGTCAAAACAGCGACCGGGTCCTGACCAGCCATGCGGGCAGCCTGCCGCGCCCCGACGACCTGATCGAGCTCAACCGCCGAAGGCTCGACCACGAGCCCTACGACGAGGGCGAGTACCAGCAGCGCCTGCGCGCGGCGACGATCGAGGTCGTGCGCCGCCAGGCCGAGATCGGCATCGACATCCCCAACGACGGCGAGTACGGCCACACGATGGGCGCGCGCGTCGACTACGGGGCATGGTGGAGCTACGCCTTCCAGCGCCTCGGCGGGCTGGGGCTGTGGACCGACATGACCAACGTGCCGGTCGCGCCGCCGGAGCACACGATCCAGCTGGCGACCTTCCCGGAGCGCCGCGACTGGGTGCGCTTCGCCGAGGCCTACGAGGACCCCGACGCCGGGGTCGCCGCACGCGGCAAGTCGCGCGAGGGCGAGGAGCAGGTGGGCATGGCGCTCCCGGTCTGCACCGGTCCGCTGACCTATACCGGCCAGGACGACGTCGCCCGCGACGTGGCCGACCTGCGTGCCGGGCTGGACGCCGCCGGCCTGGAGCGCGGCTTCCTGTGCGCCGTCGGGCCGGGCAGCCTGTCGCGCATCGGCAACCAGCACTACGCCACCGACGAGGCGTTCGTGTGGGCGTGCGCGGAGGCGCTGCGCGAGGAGTACGTCGCGATCACCGACGCGGGCCTGATCGTGCAGATCGACGAGCCGTCGTTCGCCGAGGCCTGGGACCAGTTCAACCCCGAGCCGTCGCTGGACGACTACCGCGCCTTCACGCGCGTGCGCATCGAGGCGCTCAACCACGCCCTGCGCGGCATCCCGCGCGAGCTGACGCGCTTCCACTGCTGCTGGGGCAGCTGGCACGGGCCGCACACGACCGACATCGCGATGGCCGACCTCGTCGACATGCTGCTGGAGGTCGACGTCGGCGCGTTCTCCTTCGAGGCCGCCAACGTCCGCCACGAGCACGAGTGGCGCGTCTGGCAGAACGTCGACCTGCCCGACGGGCGCGTGCTCGTCCCGGGCATCGTCAGCCACGCCACCAACGTCGTCGAGCACCCGCAGCTGGTGGCCGATCGCATCGAGCGCTTCGCCGAGGCGGCCGGGCGCGAGAACGTCGTCGCGGCGACCGACTGCGGGCTGGGCGGACGCATCCATCCGCAGATCGCCTGGGCCAAGCTCGAGGCGCTGGTGGAGGGCGCCAGGCTGGCCAGCGACCGTCTGTGGGGCGGCGTGCCCGCGTAGTCAGTCGAAGCGGAAGTGCGTGCCGGTCGGCGGCGGCGCCTCGCCGATCCGCCCGACCGTCGCGCGCAGCGTCTGGGCGAAGACCGCACCCGAGCGGCCGATCAGCTCGACGAGGGTCTCGACCGGCGTGGGCTCGTGCGGGACCCCGTTGGCGTAGTCGGTCGCGTAGCCGACCAGCGCGTAGGGCAGCTCGGCCTCCCCGCACAGCACGGTCTCCGGGCCGGCGGTCTGCGAGACCGCGATCGCGCCGGCCGCCCGCAGCTGGGCGATCTCGCTGCGGGTGTTGAAGCGCGGGCCGTCCACGTGGCCGTAGGTGCCGCCGTCGCGCACCGGGTGGCCCGCGGCGCGCGCCCCGGCCAGCAGTGCCTCGCGCAGCGCGGGCGCGAACGGGCGGTCGAAGATCCAGTGGCCGCGGCCCCGTTCGCCGGGCTCGGTGTACAGCGTGCACAGCGACCCGTCGGGCAGGCGGTTGGACGGGAAGTGCAGGTCGTCGAAGACGATCAGCGAGCCCAGCTCGAGGGCGGGATCGAGCGCGCCGCAGACCGTGACCGCCAGCACGCAGTCGGCGCCGGCCTCCTTGAGGGCGACGATGTTGGCCTGGTGGGTCACCGCCGACGACAGCAGCGCATGTCCCTCGCGGTGGCGCGAGACGTGCACGACGTCGGCGCCCTCCCACGTGCCCTCGGTGACGGGCGCATCGCCGAAGCGCGTGTGCACGACGCGGCTGCTGGCGTCCGCGAAGCCCGGGAGGGCGTAGGTGCCGATCCGGTGATGATCCCGACGCGCATGCGCCGCGGGATCCTAGACGTCGGTGGCGGCCGCCGGGGCCGCCGCGCGAGGCGACGTGCTGGACGCGCCGCAGCTCGAGCCGCAGCTCAGCGATTCGCGCCCGTCCGTGGGACGCGTCCGCCGCCACTACCTGGCTCGGAGGCGGGACCGCCGCGTGCAGCGATCCCCAGCACCCGCATCGCCTTGAGGCCCGAGCGACAGCTTCTCGCGCCCGTCGCTGGAGTTGACGTCGAGGCCCGCTGAGCTCGCGGACCCGCTCGAGGCGGTAGCGGATCGTGTGGCGGTGGGTGAACAGCCGCTGGGCGGTCCCGGCGACGTTGCCGTCGGCCTCCAGGAACGCCTCCAGCGTCTGCACCAGCTCGGTCTCGTACTGCTCGTCGTAGGCGACGAGCGGCTCGACCGTCTCGGCGTAGAAGCGCTGCAGCTCGGCCGGGTCCTCGCTCATGGCCGACAGCAGCAGCCGGTAGGCGCCGGTCTCCTCGAAGGCGAGCGCCTCGGCCTCCTCCTGGCCCTCGGCGACGTTGGCGGCCAGCAGCGCCTCGTTGCGCGCCGCGCGCCAGGTCGAGCGGCTCCGGCGGCGGGGCGGCTGCGCCCGAGCGCGAAGGTGAAGCCGGTCAGCGACGCGTGCAGCTCCCGCAGCAGCGCCTCGGCGGCACGCTCGCCGCCCTCGTCGTCGGCCGCCGGGCAGCAGCACGAAGGCCTCGACGTCCAGCGAGCCGTCGGGCGAGGCGAGCACGGCCACGCTCGACGGCGAGCACCGCCCGCGCGCCGCGCTGGGCGACGGCCAGGAAGCGGCTGCGCCAGCCCTCGCTCGGTCGGGCGCCAGCGGGTGCGCGCGCACGACGACCACGCTGCCGCCGTCGTCGACCTCGACGCCGAGCTCGGCGCCGCGCGCGGCGATCGCTCCACGTCGTCGGTCTGGCCGCGCAGCAGCATCGGCGACGAACGTCGGCGGCCGCCTCCTCGGACGCGCGCTCGGGGCGCGCGCACGCGCTCCACCTCGGAGGCGATCAGCGTCAGTGACCAGGCGCGTCATGCCGGGGCCGGGGCTCGCTGCGGGCCCGCATCTGCAGCTGACCGACCACCGTGTCGGCGACGCCGCAGGTCGTGGCTGACGACGCCCTCGCCGCCGGCCAGCAGCGAGCGCTCGTCGCCGGCCGAGCGCGCTGCGACCGCCAGCACCGCGCTGGAGCGGTCGATCAGGGCGAGGCTGGCGTCGAGGGCGCGGGCGGCCGCGCGCACGACCTCGGGCAGTCCGGCACCGGACTCGACAGCCTCCGTGATGGCATCGATCGCCGACAGGTCGAAGCCCGCCCCGGCCGGGCGCGTGGCCGGCATGCAGGATCAGACCGTCCCCTCGATGCGATCCCAGAACCAGGCGACGGCCAGGCCACCGGCGACACCGAGGCCGACGAACGCCGCCGCCACGTACAGCGTCAGGAACATCGCCCCCACGCGGGGCCAGAAGCCGCTGTAGGAGATCCACGCCGGTCGAGCGATCAGCCACACGAAGGCCGCCAGCGCAATCACCGCGCAGCCTCCGGCGACGAGATATGTGACCTGTTCGTTGGTCATCGGGTGGACCGATTCTTGCCGATGAAGTCGACGAGCAACGCGAGAATGCCGCACACAGCGTAGATCCAGGCGCCCAAGCCCCACCCGCCGACGACGTCCGACCACCAGTGCACGTGCAGGTACACGCGCGACAGGCCGACGGCGACGGCGACGACGATGCCGACCACGACCACGGCGGCCCGGCCGGCCAGCCAGGGCACGAAGCGGGCCAGCAGGACGGCGACCGCCACCCATGCCACGGCGTAGGCGGCGTGGCCGGACGGGTAGGCCGAACCGCTGCTGTCGATGAGCGCATCGTCGGGCCGCGGGCGGCCGATCGTCGCCTTGGTGATGTGGACGCCGCCGTAGACGAGGGCGGTTCCGATCGCCAGCGCGCCGATGCCCATCCACGCGCGCCAACGGGCCAGGACCACAGCGGTGACGAGGCACAGGCCGATGACCACGGGCAGCGAGCCGAGCGCCGTCACGACCTTGGCCACGTCCACCGCCCACGTGGCGTACAGATCGTTGGCGATCGAGACGGCGCGCTGGTCGGTGAAGGGCAGCGGGTCGTTCGGGCCGACGTTGAACGCGAAGGCGAAGAAGGCGAAGCTGCCGACCGCCGCCACGGCCGCCAGGGTGGTCACCTCCAGACCCAGGTCGCCGGGCGTCAGCCGGTTGACCGCGAAGCGCGCCGGTCCGGCCAGCGCCCGGGCGGCGGGGACGATCGCGCGGTAGACGACCGGGCGAGCGACGCGGGCCAGCGGCCGCAGCGCCGGACGCTCGGCCTGCTCGTGCAGCCAGGCGTGCGCCCGGGCGCGGTTGTCGGCCACCCGCAGCCAGCGGTAGGCGGCGATCGCGCCGACCACGACGACGATCACCGTGCCCAGGTACAGCGCGCCGCGGCCGGCGTAGTCGGCGACCGTGCCGAAGCTCTGCCAGAAGACGTACCCGAGCAGGCAGAAGGTGGTCCCCCACAGCCCCGCGCCGATCACGTCGTAGGGCAGGAAGCGTCGCAACGGCATGCCCGACGAGCCGGCGATGAACGGCGCCACCGCGCGGATCACCCCGACGAAGCGCCCGATCAGCACCGCCTTGCCGCCGTGGCGGTCGAAGAAGTGCTCGACCTGGTGCAGGCGGTCCTCGGTGATCTTGAAGCGCGGCCCGTGCTTGACGAGGAACTCCCGGCCCAGCCGGCGGCCGAGCACGAAGCTGGTCACGTCGCCGGCGACCGCGCACGCCCACACCAGCGCGATCAGCACGAAGATGTTGATCTGCCCCTGCCCGGCGACGACGCCGCCGACGAGGATGGCCGTCTCCCCCGGGGCGAGCAGGCCGATGAACGCGCCGGTCTCCAGGAAGGCCATCACGCCGACCAGCAGGTAGGTCCACGGGCCCAGCGCCTGCCCGAGGTCGGCGATCAGGCGCTCGAGGTTGGGCAGGTGGATGACCCCCGTCGAGTAGACCGCCGCGGCGATCGCCACCACGACCCCGATCCCCAGCTCGAGGCGGCCCAGCTTGCGCCGGCGCACCCACAGGAACACGGCGAGCGCGATCGCGCCGATCAGCCAGAGCGGCTTCACGGCGGGCCCCAGCCCGGCTCGGGCGTGGCGGTCAGCGCAGCGGGGACGCGCCCGTCGAGCTTGAAGCGCGCCGCCGCCTGGGCGCGGCGCGGGCCGTGCGGTCCCAGGAACAGCCCGAGCACGGTCGGGCCCGAGCCGCTGACCATCGTCACGTCGGCCCCTGCGTCCCGCGCCTGCTCGAGCGACTCGCCGATCTCGGGGGCCAGCGCGTGCGCCGCCGGCTGCAGGTCGTTGACGAGCATGTGGGGCGGCAGGTCACGGTGGCGCTCGAGCGCCTCGGTCGCCTCGGCCAACCGCGCGGCCAGGTCGGCGGGATCGCGGGCCAGCCCCTGGCGGTCGGCCTCCGCGTACACCGCCGCGGTCGACAGCGGGCGCGTGCCGGGCAGCACCAGCACCCCGAAGGGCAGCCCGTCGGGCAGCAGGCGCACGTGCTCGCCGGCGCCGGTGGCCAGGGCCCGCCCCGGCGCACCTGGGCGGGCACGTCGGCGCCCAGGCCCGCCGCCAGCTCGAGCAGCAGCGCCTCGTCCACGTCGCCGCCGGCCTGGCGGGCGATCAGCCGCAGCGCGGCCGCCGCGTCACCGGAGCCGCCGCCCATCCCGGCGGCGACGGGCACGCGCTTGGTGATCTGCACCCGCATCGGCGGACCGTCCCAGCCTGTGGCGGCCCGATAGGCGGCCAGCGCGTCAGCGGCCAGGTTGGGCCCCTCGACGTCCGGGCAGACGACCTCGTCCGCGTCGCCGGTCTCGCTCAGGGCCAGGTCGTCGGCCAGCGTGAGCGACTGCATCACCGACACCAGCTCGTGGCGACCGTCCGACGGTCGCGTCGGGCCCAGGAACAGGCACAGGTTGATCTTCGCGGGTGCGCGCTCACGCATCCGTTCGGTTGCCCTCCAGGAGCTCATGCAGTCCGCGGAAGTCCGCCGGCGACAGCCGCTCGGCGCGCGCGTCGGGCGGGAGGCCGAGCTGCCCGAGCGCGGCGCGGGCGTCGTCGCGGACGCCGGGGCGGGCGCCGGCGGCCAGCGACAGCGAGCGCGCGAGCGCCTTGCGGCGGTGCGCGAACGCGTGCTGAACGAGCGCACGCAGCTGGGGCGGCGCCGCCGGGCCGGTGCGATGGGCGACGACGATGACCGAGTCGACGTTGGGCACCGGGTGGAAGACGCTGCGCGAGACGCCGCGCAGGACGCGCACGTCGGTGGCCAGCTGGGCGATCACCGAGGGGATCCCGTAGGCCGACGAGCCGGGCTTGGCCGCCAGCCGCTCGCCGACCTCCTTCTGGACCATCGCCACCCACGTGGTGGCCTGCGGCAGCTCCTCGATGGTGCGCAGCAGGACGGATGCGGCGATGCCGTAGGGCAGGTTGGCCACGACCTTCGTCGGCACCGGGTCCAGCGCCGCCAGGTCGAGCGTCATCGCGTCGGCCAGGTGCAGCGTCACGTTGGCGTGCGCATCGGTCGCGTCGCGCAGCGCCGCCTCCAGCGAGCGGTCGACCTCGACGACGTGGACGTGCGCGCAGCGACGGGCCAGGTGCTCGGACAGCACGCCCAGGCCGCCGCCGATCTCCAGGCAGACGTCGTCAGGCGCCAGCTCGGCGGCGCGCTCGATCACGCCGAGGATGTTGGAGTCGACGAGGAAGTTCTGTCCCAGCTCACGGTTGGGCCGCACCCCGAACTGCTTGAGCCGACGCAGGCTGGGTTGCGTCGGCAGCCGGTCGGGCGGGACCGAATCCCTCACCAGCGGAAGACCGTCGCGGCGGTGCGCCCCAGATCGCGGTCGAGCTCGGCCAGCGAGACGCCGCGGCGCTCGGCGACGAACTGCGCGGTGTGGACGACGTAGGCGGGCTGGTTGGGGTGCTTGCGCACGGGCTGGGGCGTGAGGTACGGCGCGTCGGTCTCGACCAGCAGGCGCTCCACCGGGACCCGGGCGATCGCGTCGGCCAGGTCGGTGTTCTTCGGGTAGGTGGCGTTGCCGGCGAAGGAGACGTACCAGCCCCGCTCGAGCACCTCGTCCAGGTGGTCGGGCATCGAGAAGCAGTGCAGGATCACCGTCACGCCGTCGGCGTGACGGCGCAGCATGTCCAGCGTCTCCTCCTCGGCGGCGCGGGTGTGGATGACCAGCGGCCTGCCGGTCTCGGCGGCCAGGGCGATCTGGGCCTCGAACGCGCGCTCCTGGTCGGCGCGAGGCGCGCGCTCGCGGAAGAAGTCCAGCCCGGTCTCCCCGATCGCCACGCACCGCTCGTGGGCGGCCAGCGCGCGCAGCTCGGCCAGGTCGCCGGCGTCGAAGCCGTGGGCGAGGTTCGGATGGCGGCCGATGGCGGCGAACACCTGCGGGAAGCGCTCGGCGGCGGCCAGGGCGGTGCGGCACGAGGCGGAGTCCATCCCGACGGTGAGGATGCGGTCGACCCCGGCCGCCTCGGCCGCCGCGACGAGCTCCTCGTTGGGCGGCTCGCAGCTGTCGAGGTGCGTGTGGGAGTCGATCATCGCTTGGGGAAGAGCGGCTCCAGCGCGGTGACGTCGATCGCCGCCGGCGAGCAGCGCGCCGAGGCGATGTCGGTCTCCTCCCGGCCCAGCGCGGCCAGCAGCCTCGTGGTCGCGGCCGGCAGGTAGGGGTGCAGCAGGACGGTGACGATGCGCACCGACTCGTGCAGCGTGGCCAGCACCCGGTCCAGCTCGGCGGCCTGCTCGGGGTCCTTGGCCAGCTGCCAGGGCTGGCGCTCCTCGACGTAGCGGTTCAGGCGCCGGATGCGCTTCCAGATCTCCTCCAGCGCGGGGGTGATCTCGCAGCGGTCCAGGTGGGCGCAGACCGCATCGGCCAGCCCGTCCAGCTCGGCGGCGATCACCGGATCGTGGGCGGTGGCGTCCAGATGTCCGTCGCGGTAGCGGTTGATCATCGCCACCGTGCGGCTGGCCAGGTTGCCGTAGTCGTTGGCCAGCTCGGACTCGTAGCGCGTGGTGAAGCCGTCGACCGAGACGGGGCCGTCCTGACCGAACTGGACCTCGCGCACCAGGTAGAAGCGCAGCGCGTCGGCACCGAAGTCCTCGATCACCTGAAACGGGTCGATCACGTTGCCACGCGACTTGGACATCTTCTTGCCCTCCTCGCCCTCGCGCTCGGGCGGCGCGAGCAGGAAGCCGTGCACGAAGACGTGGTCGGGCACCTCGAGGCCGGCGGCCATCAGCATCGCCGGCCAGTAGATCGTGTGGAACTTGAGGATGTCCTTGCCGATCAGGTGCACCGTGGCCGGCCAGAACTCCTTGGTCAGGTCCTGCTGCTTGCCCCGGGCGAACCCGAGCGCGGTGTAGTAGTTCAGCAGCGCGTCGAACCACACGTAGAAGACCTGGGAGCGATCCCAGGGAACCTCGACGCCCCAGCGCAGCTTCGGCCGCGTGAGGCTGACGTCCTGCAGGCCGCCGGCCAGGAAGGCGCGCGCCTCGTTGAAGCGGTGGCGCGGGATCACGAAGTCGCGGCCGGGCTCGTCGAACAGCGCCTCCAGCCGGTCCTGGAAGGCGCTCAGCTCGAAGAACCAGTTGTCCTCCCGCTCGCGCACCAGCGGGATCTCGTGGATCGGACACGTGTTGTCGGGCCCGATCTCGGCCTCGGTCTTGAAGTCGGCGCAACGGGGGCAGTACCAGCCCTCGTAGGTGCCCTCGTAGACGTAGCCGTTCTCGCGCACCCTGACCAGCACGTCCTGCACGCGGCGGATGTGCTCGGGGTCGGTGGTGCGGATGAAGTAGTCGTTGGAGACCTCCAGCAGCGGCATCAGGTCGCGGAAGCGCTGCGAGTTGCGGTCGGCCAGGTCCAGCGGCGCGACGCCCTGCTCCTCGGCGGCGATCGCCACCGGCTCGCCGTGCTCGTCGGTGCCGGTCAGGAAGAACACCTTCTCCCCGCGCTGGCGCTGGTGGCGCGCCAGGATGTCGGCGGCGATCGAGGTGTACGCGTGGCCGAGATGCGGCGCCGCGTTGACGTAGTAGATCGGCGTGGTGACGTAGTAGGTCACGGCGACGCAGGCTACTCGGGGCCGCGGGGCGGCCGGCCCGCGGCCCGCACGCCCCCGAACGTCTGGCGGATTCGGGATGTCCTGCGTCCACACGTCGCCAGCCGTCGTGCCGCGTGGCGCGCTGCCGCCATCCCGGCGCACCGTTGTCAGCTGACGGTCGGATAGCGACCGCCAGCCGACAACGGTCACGGCGGGCCGCAGCGACGCGCCGCGCGCTCGCCGTCGCTGCCCGCCGTTCAGCGCGGCCGCGAGAGCCGCGCACGTGCCAGCGGGGCGCGCGCACGCCGTACGCGCCAGGCGACGACGCCGCCCGGCAGGGCGCAGGCGATCAGCGCCAGGCCGAGCCACGCGAGCGTCGGCGCCCCGGACCGGACCGATCTGGCGCTCGGCCGCTCGCGCGGCGGCGCCAGGGTCGCCACCGGCGGCGGGGCACCGCGGCGCCGACCCGGCCCGCGCGGCCCGACCAGCGGCGGAGGACCGGAGCGGTCCGCCCCCACCAGCGCCAGCGGATCGCGGTAGCCGAACCGCTGCGCGCTGACCCGCGCGCCGAGACGGACCCGCCCGCGCGCGCCGACCACGCCCACCGGTGCGCCGCGCAGCACGGCCGTGCCGACGTGCGCGCTCACGCGCCCGAGGCCGAGGACCGTCGCCGTCAGCGCCCCGCAGCGCAGCGACACCGCACCGCCGAAACCCGGCACCGACCCGGCGAACGCCACCGTCCCCGCGCACGGCGCGACGACGCGGGCACCCGGTGCAGCGGCCAGGTCCACCCCGCGCCGCTGGCCGGCCGCGAACGGATCCGCGCCCACGTGGAAGCGCCCGACGATGGCGCCATCCACCGGCAGGCGCCACGCGGCGCCCGCCGCGGGCGCACCGACCGCCAGGACGAGCCCCAGCAGGGTCGTGAGGAGGGCGGTGCGCACCGCTGCGACGCTACGCCCGGCGCCGCCGGACTCGACCGAACTGCGCGGATGCGTCACGCTCTCGGTGGAGAGAGCGCACACAGATGGCGCATTCGTCACAGATCGAGGATCGGGTCGATGCCCTCTACGGCCTGCGGCCGGGCGAGTTCGTCGCCGCCCGCGACGCGCTCGCGCGCGAGGTGCGCCGGGTCGGCGACCCCGAGGAGGCCGAGCGCATCCGCAGCCTCGCCCGCCCCACCGCCGCCGCCTGGGCGGTCAACCAGCTCGCCCGCCGTGAGCCGGAGTGGACGCAGGCCCTGGCCGCCGCCGGCCAGCGCATGGCCGAGGCCCACACGGCACTGCTGGAGGAGGGCGACCGCGCCGCCTGGCGCGAGGCGTCCGCACAGGCGCGCGAGGCGATCGACCGGCTGGTGGGCCTGGCCGAGGGCCTGCTGCGCGAGGAGCGGGGCTCGGTCAGCGCGCCGCTGCGCGACCAGGTGCGCGACACCCTCCAGGCCGCTGCGACCGACCCCGCCGCCCGTCAGCTCGTCGCCGCCGGACGCCTGACCCGGGAGCTGCACCCGCCTGGCGGCCTGCCCGAGCCGCCGTCCGGGCGCTTCGCCCGCGCCGGCGGCGAGCGCCGCAGCGGCGCCCGCGCACACGACCGCCTCCCCCAGACCCGCACCGCCGGCGACGACCGCCGCTTCGCCCGCCCGACCGGCGCGGCGGCCGAGCGCGAGGCGCGAGCCCAGCGCCGCGCGGCCGAGCGCGACGCGCGCGCCCAGCTGCGGCGGGCCGAGCGCGAGCGCACGAGCGCGCAGGTCGCGGCCGAGCGCGCCGAGCAGGCGCTGTTGCGCGCGCGCAAGGCGAGCGAGGCCGCTGCCGAGGAGCTGGCCGGCGCGCAGGCGGCCGACGCGGCCCGCCGCGCGGAGCTCGACGCGGCCCAGCACGCCCACGACGAGGCGCACGCGCAACTGGCGGCGCGCGAGCGCTCCGTCACCCGCGCCCGCGGTGCCGTCGACGAGCTGAGCGACGCGCACGAGTGACGGATTTCCTAAGCTCGTGTTTATCGAGCCCACCACGGCGCTTTAGCGCGCCGACTGATCCTGCGAGCCCGTGAGCACCAAGAGCCGAGAGCAACGCCGCGCCGAGGCGCGCGCCGAACGAGAGGCGGCCGAGCGCGCCGCCGCCCAGGGCGACCAGCGCCGCCAGCGCCTGGCGATCCTCGGCGGCATCCTGATCGCTGCCGTCATCGTCGTCGTCGCCGTCGTCCTGATCGCCGGTGGCGGCGGGTCGGACAGCGGCTCCAAGAACGCCGGTAGCGGCGGGAGCGACATCTCCAACGTCGCCGCCATCAAGGAGCAGCTTGGCGGCGTGCCCCAGAACGGCAACGTGCTGGGCAAGTCCAACGCGCCGATCACGATCGTCGAGTACGGCGACCTGCAGTGCCCCGTGTGCGCCCAGTTCTCCAACACGGTCCTGCCGGGCGTCGTGCAGGACTACATCAGCCAGGGCAAGGCCCGCCTCCAGTTCCGCAACTTCGCCTTCATCGGCGATGACTCCAACCGCCTGGCGCTCGCCTCGCTGGCCGCCGGCCTGCAGAACAAGCAGTTCTACTTCAACGAGCTGGTGTACGCCAACCAGGGCCAGGAGAACTCGGGCTACGCCACCGACGAGTACATCCGCTCCATCTACCAGGCGATCCCCGGCCTCGACGTCGCCAAGGCGATGAAGGACAAGGAGAGCAAGCAGGTGGCCGACATGCTCGGCCAGGACATGCAGCTCTCGCAGGCCGCCGGCATCAGCGCCACGCCCACCATCTTCGTCGGGCGCTCGGGGCAGACGCCCACGCCGCTGGGCAGCTACACCGATCTGCCCAGCAAGCTGCAGTCGCTGACCTCGTGAGCCGGCGTCGCATCGCGATGCTCGTCCTGACCCTGATCGGGTTGGGCATCGCCAGCTACCTGACGATCGTCCACTACACGGGCGCCGAGCCCGTGTGCGCGGTCAACCACGGCTGCGAGACGGTGCAGAAGTCCGAGTACTCGGACCTCGCGGGCGTCCCGGTCGCGCTGATCGGGCTGATCGGCTACGTCGCGATCCTCGCGAGCCTCGTCCTGCGCGGCGAGACCGGTCGCCTGGTGCGGCTGGGCATGACGTCGATCGGCTTCGCCTTCAGCGCCTACCTGACCTACCGCGAGCTGTTCACCATCCACGCGATCTGCCAGTGGTGCGTGGGCAGCGCGATCATCATGACCGTGCTGCTGATCCTCACCGTCTACGACTTCCTGTCGCCCGACGACAGGGAGCGGTACAGCTCGTTGGCCGACACGCCGGTCAGCTCGGCGACGACCGCCGCGGCCGGGCGCACCCGCGCGCCGGCGTCGACCAACCGCTGAAGCGCCTCCAGCGCGGCGGCGCGATCGGCCGAGCCGGCCGGCGCGCCGCCGACCACGAGCACGATCTCGCCACGCGGGTGCTCGTCGGCGTAGCGCGCCGCCAGCGCGGCGGCGGTCCCGCGCACGACCTCCTCGTGCACCTTGGTCAGCTCGCGGCAGACGGCGGCCGGGCGCTGCGGGTCGGCCTGCGCCAGCGAGGCGAGCGTCGCCGCCAGCCGCCGCGGCGACTCGAAGGCCACGAGCGTCTCCTCGGCCGCCCACAGCGCCGCGCGCTCGCCCGCCTTGCGCGGGACGAACCCGGCGAAGCGCCAGTGGTCGGTGGGCAGCGCGCTGGCCACCAGCGCGGCCAGCGCCGCGCTGGGCCCGGGCAGCACCTCGACGGCCAGGCCGGCGGCCACGCACCCCTCCACGAGCACGTAGCCCGGATCGCTGACCAGCGGCATGCCGGCGTCGGAGACGAGCGCCACCACCGCGCCCTCCTGCATCCGCGCCACGAGCTCGGCGGCGCGGGCGCGCTCGTTGTGCTCGTGGTAGCTGACCAGCGTGGCCGACACGCCGTAGCGGTCGAGCAGCACCCGCGTGCGGCGGGTGTCCTCGCAGGCGACGACGTCGGCCTCGCGCAGCGCGGCGAGCACGCGCAGCGTCACGTCCTCGAGGTTGCCGATCGGCGTCGGGCAGACGATCAGGCGCCCGGCGCTCACGCGGCGGTGCGGGCGTCGGCGGCGTCGCGGGCCAGCAGCGCCGCGCCCAGCATCCCGGACTCCTCGCCGAAGCGGGTCGCCACGACGCGCGCATGATCGCGCGCCGGCGGCAGCCCGCGGGCCACCATCTCGCGGCGCGCCGGGCCGAGCAGGTGCTCGCCGGCGGCCACGACGCCGCCGCCGATGACGATCACGTCCGGGTTGAAGATGTTGACCAGCGACGACAGGCCGACGCCCAGGCGCCGGCCGATCAGGGCCAGCACGTCCTCGGCCGCCTGGTCGCCCTCGAAGGCCAGCTCGGTGACCAGCGGTCCGGTGATCCCCTGGCCCTGCGCCAGCGCCCGGGCCAGCGCCGAGCGCGGCCGTTGGCCGGCCATCGCCGTCGCCTCGCGCACCAGCGCCGAGCCGGAGGCCATCACCTCCAGGCAGCCCCGGTTGGGGCAGTTGCCCTGGCAGGGCGGTCCGTCCTGCTCGACGACGACGTGGCCGAGCTCGCCGGCGGCGCCCTGGGAGCCGCGGTACAGGCGGTCGTCGATGACGATCCCGCCACCGATGCCGGTGCCGAGCGTCAGCATGAGCGCGTCGCGCGCGCCCTTGGCGGCACCGGCCCGGTGCTCGACCAGCAGCGCGAGGTTCGCGTCGTTGTCCATCGCCACGGGGAGGCCCAGCCGCTCGGACAGGATCGCGGCCGCCGGCACGCCGGCCAGGGGCAGGTGGGTGGAGTGGACCGAGACCCCGCGGCTGGCGTCGATCGTCGAGGGGATCCCGATGCCGACCGCGTCGGCGACGCCGCCCACGGCCTCGATCGCCTCGCGGATGGCGCCCTCGAGGATGGACAGCACCTCTGCGGTGTCCGAGCCGCGCGACGAGCGCACGGAGCGATGGTGGACGCGCAGGTCCTCGTCGACGGCCCCGGCGAGCAGCTTGGTGCCCCCGAGGTCGACCCCGATCACGCACGGTTTAGGCACCTTCGCCACCATACAGCGCCATGCCGGACGCCCCCGGGCCGGATCAGGCCGACCCGCGCGCGCCGTCCCCGGGCGTCGCCCCGCGGGCGCCGCACGCCTACGAACCGCCCCCCAGCTACACGAAGTACCGCTCACGCCCGCGGCTGCTGCCGCGCCGGCAGGGCGATGCCATCGCCGAGCTGCGCGACCGTGGAGGCGCAGGCCCCGGCGACGGCCGGCGCGGCCGGATGCGGGTTCCCGGCCGCGGGCGCTGGACGTGGCAGCGGGTGCTCAAGTGGGTGGTGATCGCGCTCTTCGGGTGGATCGCGCTGGCGGTGGCGCTGTTCTTCGTCAGCGCGCAGATTCAGGCCGGGCAGATGTCGGGCGCGACGAAGGACGCGCTCGACGGGGCGGGCTTCCCCCTGGTCACGCCCAACAACATCCTCATCCTCGGCTCCGACCAGCGCGTGAAGGGCACCAAGGAGCCGGGCGCCTCGACATCGGGCCCCAGCCGCAGCGACTCGATCATGCTGCTGCGCATCGGCGGCGGCCACAACAGCCGCCTGTCGATCGCGCGCGACACGGTCGTCGACATCCCCGGCCATGGCGCCAGCAAGATCAACGCCGCCTACGCCTACGGCGGCGCGCCGCTGGCCATCGAGACGGTCAAGCAGTACCTCGGCGTGGAGGTCAACCACGTGATCGAGGTGAACTTCGAGCGCTTCCCGGGCCTGGTCAACGCGCTCGGCGGCGTGACCTACGAGGGCAAGTGCGTGGTCAGCAAGATCAACGGCGGCAACGCCAACGGGGGCTACACGCTGCGCCTCAAGAAGGGCAGCACGCACATCAACGGCGACCAGGCGCTGGCCCTGGCGCGCACGCGCAAGAACCTCTGCCGGCCGCAGGAGACCGACCTGGACCGTGCTGCCCGCCAGCAGTTCCTGATCAGCGCGATGAAGGACAAGCTGACCAGCTTCGGCGGCCTGTTCGGCATCCCCAACGGGGCCTTCTACCGGCTGCCCCTGATCGGCTGGCGCACGCCGCGGGCGTTCACGTCGGACATGAACGGCTTCACGCTGGGCGGCGTGTTCGCGGCGATGGCCACCAGCGGCAGCCCGACCACCCAGGTGCTGGGCACGCTGACGGGGATCGTGCCCCAGTCCGAGAAGGATGCGGCCGTGCGCAAGTTCCTCAGGTCGTGAGCGCGTCCGCCCGGTGGGCCAGCTCGGCCCGCTGAACGGCGTTGTCGGCGCAGCCCGCTGCGCGCGACCACGCCGTCGCGGCGCCACGTGCGTCGCCTGCGCGCTCGAGCAGGTCGGCGTGCGCGGCGTGCAGCGGCGCGTAGCCGTCCAGCTGCCCACCGGCCAGCACGGGCTCCAGCGCCGCCAGCCCGGCGTCCGGACCGTGCGCGCGGCCGAGCGCGACGGCGCGGTTGACGGTGACCACCGGCGACGGCGCGACCGCGGCCAGCAGGGCGTACAGCTCGGCCACCCGGGCGAAGTCGGTCTCCTGCACCGACGGCGCCGTCGCGTGTAGGACGGCGATCGCCGCCTGCAGCTGGTAGGGCCCGGCGCTGCGGCGGGCCAGCGCGGCCTCCAGCAGCCGTTGCCCCTCACGGATGCGTCCACGGTCCCAGCGCTCGCGGTCCTGGTCGCCCAGCGGGACGAGCGCGCCGTGCGCGTCGACGCGCGCGGCCCGGCGCGAGTCGTGCAGCAGCATCAGCGCCAGCAGGCCGGCGACCTCGGGCTCGTCGGGCATCAGGCGGTCGAGCATGCGCGTCAGGCGGATCGCCTCGTCGCACAGCTCGCCGCGCACGAGCCGCTCGCCGTCCGACGCGCTCCAGCCCTCGTTGAAGATCAGGTACAGCACGGCCAGCACGCCGCCCAGGCGCTCGGGCAGATCCTCGTCGGCGGGCACGCGGTAGGGGATCCGCGCGACGGCGATCTTGCGCTTGGCGCGCACCAGGCGCTGGGACATGGCGGTCTCGCCGATCAGGAAGGCCCGGGCGATCTGCTCGGTGGTCAGGCCGCCGAGCGTGCGCAGCGTCAGCGCGACGCGCGCCTCCAGGGTCAGGGCCGGATGGCAGCAGGTGAACAGCAGGCGCAGGCGGTCGACCGGCTCGGGCTCGTCGGCCGCGCCGGCCTCGCGCTCGGCCAGCGCGCCCAGCCGCTGGACGCGGTCGGCCAGCCCGCGGTCGCGGCGCAGGCGGTCGATCGCGCGCCGGCGGGCCGTCACCGTGATCCAGGCGCCGGGGCGGTCGGGAACGCCGTTGCGGGCCCAGTCGGCGATCGCCACGGCGAAGGCGTCCTGGAGCGCGTCCTCGGCCAGCTGGAAGTCGCCCAGCTGGCGGATGAGGGTGGCGAGCACCGCGGCGCGCTCGTGGCGGAACGCCGCCTCGGCCGCCGCGGCGCTCGCGACGCTCATGACGCGACGGGCAGGTCGGCGATGACCATCACCGGCCGCACCTCGACGCTGCCGAAGCTGACGTTGGGCAGCCGGGCCGCCCAGCCCAGCGCGGCGTCGAGGTCGGGCACGTCGAGCACGTAGTAGCCGCCCAGCAGCTCCTTGGTGTCGGCGAAGGGGCCGTCGCTGATGACCGTCTCACCGCCGCGGACGCGGACGGTCGTCGCGGTGTCGATCGCCTCCAGGGCGTTGCCGGCCACGTGCACGCCGCTGTCGATCATGTCCTGGGTGACCTGCATCCAGGCCGCGTGCTGGGCGGCGAGCTCGTCCTCGGTCTGCGGGCCGCCGCCCTTGGGGCCGTAGATCAGCAGCATGTACTGGGGCATGGTCGCCTCCTGGGGTCTCGGGCCGGCCGATTCCGGTCCTGCCCAATCGACGGATGGGGATGCCGCCATTCGACACGGTCGGATGACCGGAGGCAAGCTGGCGCGTCGGCGCTAGTCCTTGGTGGACGTCGACGAGCTGCTGCTCGTCGACGAGGAGGTCGACTCGCTCTTGGTCGACGTCTCCGACTTGGACGAGCTGTCCGAGGAGGACGAGGATTTCTCGCCCGCCTCCTTGGTCTCGCGAGCGCGCTTCTTGGTGCCGTAGTCGGTGTTGTAGAAGCCCGAGCCCTTGAAGTGGACGGCGGGCGCGTGCAGCACCCGCTCGACCGGTACGCCCGTCTGCGGGTCCTCGGTCAGCGGCTCGGCCGTGATCGACTGGAGGATCTCGAACGTGCTTCCGTCGGGGCGGCGGTACTCGTAGATGGGCATCGGGCGGGTGATTGTAGAGTCCGCCGCCGCATGCCTACGGACACCGTGACCATGGAGAAGATCGTCGCGCTGACCAAGCGCCGCGGCTTCATCTTCCCCACGGGCGAGATCTACGGCGGCCTCGGCTCGACGTACGACTTCGCCCACTATGGGGTGCTGCTCAAGACGAACGTCAAGAACGCCTGGTGGCAGACCATGCTCCAGGAGCGCGACGACGTGGTCGCGCTGGACTCGGCGATCCTCCAGCATCCGCGCACCTGGGAGGCCTCCGGTCACCTGGCCGGCTTCACCGATCCGCTCGTCCAGTGCCTGGGCGAGTGCAAGCGGCGCTTCCGCCTGGACCACCTGCAGGAGGAGGCGCTCGCCAAGGGCGAGGACCCCGCCCGCCTGCGCTGCCCGGTGTGCGGCGGCGAGCTGTCCGAGCCGCGCGACTTCAACCTGATGTTCCAGACGACGATGGGCGCCGTGCAGGAGTCCGGCAACGTGGTCTACCTGCGTCCCGAGACGGCCCAGGGCATCTTCGTCAACTTCAAGAACGTCCTGCAGACGTCGCGCAAGAAGCCGCCCTTCGGCATCGCGCAGGTCGGCAAGTCGTTCCGCAACGAGATCACCCCGGGCAACTTCGTCTTTCGCACCCGCGAGTTCGAGCAGATGGAGATGGAGTACTTCGTGCCGCCGGCCGACGCGGCGCGCTGGTACGACTACTGGCGCCAGGCGCGCTTCGACTGGTACGTCGAGCTGGGCCTGCGCCCCGACCATCTGCGCCTGCGCGAGCACGAGACCGATGAGCTCAGCCATTACTCGTCGGGCACGGCCGACGTCGAGTACCTGTTCCCGATCGGCTGGTCGGAGCTGGAGGGCATCGCCAACCGCGGCACCTTCGACCTGACCCAGCACGCCGAGCACTCGGGCGAGAAGCTCGACTACTTCGACCAGCAGTCGGGCGACCGCTACGTCCCCGCGGTGATCGAGCCCGCCGCCGGCGCCGACCGCGCCACGCTGGCCTTCCTCGTCGACGCCTACGACGAGGAGGAGATCGGAGGCGAGACCCGCACGGTGCTCAAGCTGCATCCGCGCCTGGCGCCGGTCAAGGCGGCCGTGCTGCCGCTGGTGCGCAAGGACGGCCAGCCGGAGGTGGGGCGCGAGATCGTCGACCTGCTGCGCAAGCACATGCAGGTCGAGTACGACGAGGGCGGCTCGATCGGCAAGCGCTACCGCCGCCAGGACGAGATCGGCACCCCCTACGCGGTCACCGTGGACCACCAGACGCTCGAGGACCGCACCGTGACCGTGCGCGACCGCGACTCGCTGGCCCAGGAGCGCATCGCCATCGACGACCTGGCCGGCCACCTGACCGCCCGGCTGGCCGCGCCCTGGCGCTCGCCGAAGCTGGGCTGACCGCGCGCCCCCCGCGGGCCGCCGGCCGGTAGCGTGCCAGGTCTCATGACCACGTTCGAAGAGCTGGACCGCCTGTCCTCGACGGAGCTGCACGACCGGGCCATCCATCGCGCGACGCGCCACCTGGACGTGCGGTTCCTGTGGAAGCTGATGGAGGCGATGCCCTCGGCCCAGATGGCCGCCGGGCGCGAGGGCGAGGCCGACGCCGACGTCCAGCACACCTCCGCGATCGTCGCCGACGCCTTCCGCGAGGGCACGCCCGAGGTGCAGGACGCCCTGCGCCCGCTGTTCATCGAGTACCTGCTCGAGCACGGCGAGTAGGACTGGCCGGCCAGCCAGTCGACGCGTACCCTGGATGCCGTGCGCATCTCGGTGCCGGCATCGACCAAGCAGATCTCCTACGCCGACCTGTATGCGCGCTGGGAGCGCGGCAACTGGCGCGCGACCGAGATCGACTTCTCCCAGGACAAGGTCGACTGGCACGAGAGGATGACGCCGCAGCAGCGGCGCAGCGCGCTGTGGCTGTACACGCTGTTCTTCCACGGCGAGGACGCCGTCGCCGACGACCTGTCGCCCTACATCGACGCGGCGCCGCTGGAGGAGCAGAAGTACTTCCTCACCACCCAGCAGGTCGACGAGGCGCGCCACACCGTCTTCTTCCAGCGCTTCATGCAGGAGGTCGCCGGCCTGGGCGACGGGACCGCGGGCGGCGCGCTGGCGGCCACCGCCGACCAGCTGACCTGGGGTCATCGGATGGTCTTCGGGCGCCTGGATCGCATGGCCGGGGAGCTGCGCAAGGATCGCTCGCCGCGCAAGCTCGCCGCCGCCGTGACGCTGTACCACATCGTCGTGGAGGCCTCGCTGGCCCAGCCGGGCCAGCACATGATCGAGCGCTACCTGACCGAGTACGACCTGCTGCCCGGCTTCCGCGCCGGCATGGCCAACGTCGCCCTGGACGAGCAGCGCCACATCGCCTTCGGCGTGCGCCTGCTGGCCGACCTGTGCGAGCAGGACCCCTCCCACGCCGACGCGATCGTCGAGACGATCCGCGAGGTGCTGCCGTGGACGGTCCCGCTGGCCGCGCCGCCCGGCGGCGACGAGACGTACATGACCGCCTTCGGCTTCACCGCGCTGGACCTCTACGAGGAGGGCGCCCGCGCCCAGGAGCAGCGGCTGCGGGCGATCGGCCTGCCCGTCGACGACCTGCCGCGCTTCCCGCTGCCGATGGACCTCCCCCCGCGCGACCGCGCCGCCCGCGGCATGAAGCTGCTGGAGGCGGGGATCCTCGGCCCGCGCAACGGTCCCGTACGCCACGATCCCGAGGCGATCGAGATCATGTTCGACACGATCCGCCGCCAGGCCGATCCGAGCGCGGTGCCCACCGGGACGGTCGTGCAGTGGGACTTCCCCGACGAGGCGTCCTGGCACCTGCGCTGCGACAACGGCCGCACCTCCGTGCACCGGGGGCCCGCCGCCCACGCCGACGTCACGCTAACCCAGCGCTTCGACGACTTCGCCGACGTCGTCGGGCGCCGCGCCGACCCGCGCATGCTCGTGCTCAGGCGACGCATGAGGCCGTCGGGCAGCCCGCGGGTGCTGCTGCGCCTGCCGCGGCTGCTGGGCTGACCGCCGTCAGCCGGGGATGGTCGCCAGCAGCCGCACGCGGATGCCACCGTCGACCGGGCTGGCGCGGATGCCGCGCACGCGGATGCGCGGGTCGTCGAACAGCGTGATGTCGTCGAGCGGCAGGCCCTCGGGCACCGCGACGAGCGCGCCGTCGCGCTCCACGACCCTGACGGTGACCGGCACGTCGAAGCCGAGCGCCGAGGCCTTGCCGTGGATGACCAGCTGGCCGGGCGTCGACGCGCCGGCGTCGAAGGCGAGATCGGACAGCGGCCCCGGGGCCAGCGCGCCCAGCTGGGACGGATCGACGGTCGCCTCGGCGGCGGCGGCGCTCCCGTGGCGGCGGACGGCCACGTCGCGCAGCGTCACCCCCTGCTCGGTCACCTCGGGGATGCGCAGGTCGATCGGGTCCTGATCCAGGAGCGCGTCGATCCGGCCGCTGGAGACCGCCTGCCTGGCTCGCAGGTGCTCGGCCTGGGCGCCGAGCGCGTCATCCAGTGGCGCGGCGTCGAAGCGCACGCCCGCGAGCGGCGGCAGCGGCGGCGGGTCGTGACGCGGCCACAGCAGCAGCGCGGCGACCACGACGCCGACCAGGCACAGCCCGGCGACGGCGGCGACGCGCAGGTCACGCAACGAGCGCGCGGACCGCGGTCACGCCCGCGGCGATCGTCTCGCGGTGGTCACGGTCGGGCTCCAGCAGCATCCGCGCTGACAGCCCGTCGGCCAGCGACAGCAGCACGTCGACGACCGCGTCCGGCGCGGCGGCCAGGTGCAGGATGCCCTGCTCGTGCTTGGCCGCCAGCACGCCGCTGATGTGCGCGCGCATGCCGGTCTGCAGCTCCTGGTACTCGGCGGCGATCTCCTCGTTGCGCTGGGCCAGCGTGAACAGCTCGAAGCCGACGGCGAGGAACTCGGGGTCGTCGGCGACGAGGTGCTCCAGCGAGGAGACCAGCAGGGCGATCACGTCGTCGGCGGTCTGCGCGCCGGCCAGGTCGCTCTCCAGCGCGGCGAGCTTGAGCTCGGCGTCGCGGCGGACGACCTCGGTCAGCAGCCGCTCCTTGGTGCCGAAGTAGTAGTGCAGCAGGCCGCGCGAGACGCCCGCCTCGCGGGCGACGTGGTCGAAGGTCGATCCGGCCACCCCGCGCCGGGCGACCGAGCTGCGCATCGCATCGACGATGCGCTGGGCCTTGTCGTTGGAGAGGGTGCGGTTGGCGGCGGCCTCCATCCCGCCCCAATCTACTCACGCCTCAACGACGAAGGCGCCCCGTGGGGCGCCTTCGCAGGTCTAGGAGGCGGTGGCCGCCGGGGTCGGCGGTGGCGTGGCCGGAGCCGTGGTCGACGTGTAGTCGAACTCCTCCTCGGCGCCGAACAGCAGGTCCAGCACCTTGTTGCGCAGCCCTTCGCTGACGGCCAGCGCGACGCCCGCCGTCACCAGCACCAGCAGCAGCTTGCGGCCGCGGCGCTTCTTCTTCTTGGGACCCTCACGCAGCGCCTCGACCGCATCACGCATCGCGTCGGACGCGTTGTGCAGCTCCTTCTGGAACTTCTTGTCGTCGAGGATGACCTTCGTGGGGGTCTTGCCGTTGCTCAGCCGGTCGAAGGCGACCCGCGCGGAGTCGAACGCCGTCCTGAGGTTGTCGCGCAGCTCCTCGTCCTGGACGAGACGCTGAACGTACGGGCTGCTCCTGACGGCGAGTGCTGCGCTTCCCGCCTTCGCAGCCTTGGACTTCGCTGCCATTCTCACTTCCCTCGGGTCGCTTTTCGGGACCTGTGCTGAGCATATACCCGCCCGTTGGCCGTCGCACCCTGCGCCAGTGCGGCGGTGAGGACCTCCTGCACGTCTCGGACGAAGACGAAGTCGAGATCCTCGCGCAGGTGCTCGGGCACCTCGTCGGCGTCGGCCTCGTTGTCGGCCGGCGCGATCACCCGCCGCAGCCCGGCGCGCTGGGCGGCCAGCGCCTTCTCCTTGAGGCCTCCGATCGGCAGCACCTGGCCGGTGAGCGTGACCTCGCCGGTCATCGCCGTGTCGTCGCGCACCGGCACGCCCGACAGCAGCGAGGTGAGCGCGGTGACCATCGTCACGCCGGCGCTCGGGCCGTCCTTGGGGATCGCGCCGGCGGGCACGTGCACGTGCAGGTCGTGGTCGGCGAACCAGGTCGAGTCGACGTCGGCGGGCGGATGGGCGCGCACGTAGGACAGCGCCGCCTGCGCCGATTCGCGCATCACGTCGCCCAGCTGGCCGGTGATCGTCAGCTTGCCCTTTCCCGGCATCGCGCTGGCCTCGACGAACAGCACGTCGCCGCCGACCGGCGTCCACGCCAGCCCGGTGGCCACGCCCGGCTCGCGCGTGCGCCGCTTGGCCTCGGCGTGGAAGCGGGGCTTGCCCAGCAGCTCGCGCACCTTGGCACGGCTGACCGAGGTGCGCCTGGGTGCGCGTCCCCTCGGCCACCTGGCGGGCCACCTTGCGGCAGATCGAGCCGATCTCGCGCTCCAGGCTGCGCACGCCCGCCTCGCGCGTGTAGTCGCGGATGATCGCCTTGCAGCGCGGCGTCGCCGACCGTGATCTGCGAGCGCTTGAGGCCGTTGCGCTCGATCTGGCGCGGCACCAGGTAGCGCTTGGCGATCTGCAGCTTCTCCTCCTCGGTGTAGCCGGCCAGCTGGATGACCTCCATGCGGTCGCGCAGCGGCCCGGGGATCGTGTCCAGCGTGTTGGCCGTCGTCGACGAACATGACGTGCGACAGGTCGAAGGGCACGTCGAGGTAGTGGTCGCGGAAGGTCGCGTTCTGCTCGGGGTCGAGCACCTCGAGCATCGCGCTGGCCGGATCGCCGCGGAAGTCGCTGCCCATCTTGTCGATCTCGTCGATCATGAACAGCGGGTTGTTGGACTCGGCGTCGCGCAGCGCGCGGATGATGGCGCCGGGCATCGCGCCGACGTAGGTGCGCCGGTGGCCGCGGATCTCGGACTCGTCGCGCACGCCGCCGGCGCTGATGCGCTCGAACCTGCGCCCCAGCGCGCGAGCGATCGAGCGCCCCAGCGAGGTCTTGCCCACGCCGGGCGGCCCGACGAAGCACATGATGCTGCCGCGCGCGTCCGGCTTGAGCCGCCGCACGGCGAGGAACTCGAGGATGCGCTCCTTGACCTGCTCGATGTCGTAGTGGTCGGCGTCGAGCACCTCGCGGGCGTGGGCGAGGTCGAGGTCGTCGGTGGTGGCCGCGGACCACGGCAGCATGGCCAGCCACTCCAGGTAGGTGCGGATGACGCCGTGCTCGGCGGCCATCGGCGGCAGCTTCTCCAGGCGACCCAGCTCGCGGTCGGCCACGCGGCGCACCTCGTCGGGCAGGCCGGCGGCATCCAGCTGCTCGCGCAGGTCGCGCGCCTCGGCCTCGGCCTCGTCCGTCTCTCCGAGCTCCTCCTGGATCGCCTTGAGCTGCTGGCGCAGCACGTACTCGCGCTGGCTGGCGTCCAGCTCGGACTGCACCTGCGACTGGATCTTGGAGCCGATCGAGATGACCTCGAGCTCGCGCGCCAGCAGCTGCGACAGGCGCCGCAGCCGGGCGGCGACGTCGAGCTGCTCCAGCAGCTCCTGCTTCTCGGCGGTCTTGATGCGCAGCGCACCCGAGATGAGGTTGGCCAGCGCCGCCGCCGTCCTCCAGGTTGGCGACGGCGATCTGCAGCTCCTCGGGCAGGTAGGGCACCTCCTCGACGATCTGGGTGAAGGTCGTCTGCACGTTGCGCATCAGCGCCGTCAGCTCGGCGCTCTCCTCCACGACGTCGGGCAGCGGCGAGATGTCGGCGGTCAGGAACGGGGTCTCGCCCGCCCAGCGGTCGATGCGCACCCGCTGGGTGCCCTGCACGAGGATGCGCATCGTCCCGTCGGGGACCTTGAGCATGCGCGCCACCACGCCGACCACGCCGACGTCGTACAGCTCGCTGGGCGCGGGGTTCTCCAGCTCGGGCTGGCGGCTGGCGACCATCACGAGCATGCGGTCGCGGGCGAGCACGTCGTTGACCAGCTCCAGCGAGCGCTCCTGGCCGATGGCCAGCGGCGTCAGCGTGTCGGGGAAGGGAACCGCCTCGCGCAGCGGCAGGACCGGCAGCGACGGCGGCAGATCGCGCTCGATGCCGATCTCCACCTCGCGTGCGGCGCCCTCGGTGACGATGTCAATCATCGTCGTGTCCCGGCGCCTCGATCGGCACCATGTGCGACTTGTGCTCGGGTTGCACGAGCGGCAGCTCGACGCGCAGGACCCCGTCGTCGTAGGTCGCGCGGGCGGCGTCGGCGGCCACGTCGGCGCCCAGTTGGATCGTGCGCCTGAACGGGCCGTGCTCGATCTCGATCTGCTGGTAGACGCGCCCCTCGGACTCGTCCAGCGCGCCGCGGCTGCCGGAGATGATCAGCTCGCGCCCGCGGATCTCCAGGTCGATCTGGCCGATGTCGATGCCGGCCAGCTCGGCGGTGACGATCGCCCGCGGCGGGTCGCCGACGTAGGAGACGTCGACGCGCGGCGTGAACCCGGCGCGCCGGTGCGGAGCCAGCGAGCGGTCGAACACGCCGCCGAACAGCTCGTCCATGTCGCGTCGCATGCGCTCGAAGTTGGCGAAGATGTCGCGCTCGGGCATCGCCCGCCGATTATCCCTCGATCAGCTTCTTCAGGCGTCGCAGGGAGGCGTCGGCCTCGCGCTCGGGCACGCCGCCCACCAGCGCGCGGGAGGCGACCGCGCCCAGCGGGCCCAGCGGCGCCTTGAACTCGTTCTCGTAGTCGAAGCGCGTGCGCCCGCCGTCCAGCTCGGCCAGCCGGTAGAGGGTGTGCGCCTTGGAGCGTGCGGGGCCGCGGCCCTCCCACACGGCGAGCTTGGGGTGCTGGGACTGGGCCAGGTCCCACTTGACGTGGAAGTTCACGCCGCGCAGGCACAGCGTCTGCTCCATGTGGTCGGAGCCGTGCTTGCCCAGGCCGCGATGGATGGTCACCCACTCGCTCAGGCGCTCAGGGTCCATGACCACGTCCCAGACGGCCTGGGGCGGGGCGTCGATGTCGATGGAGGTGCAGACCTTCGTCATGAGTTCAGTGCCGCGCGCCCATCATCGCGCAGCCAGCGGCTCGCCCGACGCCTCCCAGTCCCTCAGTGCTCGTTCGACGGCCGCGTCAAACCGGTGCAGGCGCACGCCGAGCAGCACGTCGGCGTGGTCGTCGGCGGCCAGCAGGTCGCCCTCCAGGCCGGCCATCAGCGGGCCGATCAGCTCGTGCGTCTCGCCCGCCACCGCGGCGGCGACACGGGAGGTCAGCGGCGTCGCGTTGAAGCCCAGATGCAGCGGCGGGCGGCCGACGCCCATCGCATCGGCGATGCGCAGCACCATCTCCCCATACGTCAGCACGTCGGGGCCGGCGATGTCGAGGCTGCGCCCCGCGGCGGCCTCGCTGGTGGCCGCCGCGGCCAGCATGGCCAGCACGTCGCGGCCGTCGATCGGCTGCGTGCGGTAGTCGCGCCAGGCGGGCAGCGGCACGAACGGCAGGCGCTCGACCAGGTGCACCAGGAAGCGAAACGAGCGGCTGCTGGCCGAGATGACGATCGAGGCGCGCAGCGCCACCGACTGCGGGGTCGTCTCGTGCAGGATGCGCTCGACCTCCAGGCGGCTGGCCAGGTGCGGCGAAGCGGCGCGCTGGGGCGGGACGAGCCCGCCCAGGTAGATCAGGCGCCGCACGCCGGCGGCACGCGCCGCGGCGCGGAACGTCAGCGCGGCGGTGCGATCGCGCGCGGCGAAGCCGGCGGCGTTGGGCTCCATGGAGTGGATCAGGTAGTAGGCGACGTCGACGCCCTCCAGCGCGGCCGCCAGCCCGGCACCGCTGACCGCGTCGCCCCGCACCACCGGGATCCCGTGCTCAGCGGCAACGGACGCCCGCCCCGGGTCGCGCGCCAGGCCCGACACGTCGTGGCCGTCGGCCTGCAGGCGGGGGGCCAGCTCGGCGCCGATCGCGCCGCTGATCCCGGTGACGAGGATCCGCATCCCCCTGATCATGCCCCTGTCTGGGAAAAATCTCCGGAGGTTGCGGGGTGTTCTCCCCTGAAAGCAGGCGTTTGCAGGGCTTTCACGAAACGTTTGCGTTTTGCGGGAAACGTGTTGCCGCCCCCGGGCCGGTCTGGTTCGATGCCGACCTGCTGATGGCCCGACCCAAGAAGATCACCTGCGAGGACTGCTACTTCCGGCGCAACCTGCTGTGTGCGCTGAGCCTCGAGGAACCCTGCACCACCTTCCGTCCCGACCACCCCGACGGCCTGCGACCCCCGGCGCAGATGCGCATGGTCTTCCGCCAGGAGCGCAAGGCGCGCGCCGTGTGGGCATTCCCCTCCGCGCAGGAGCAGGCCGCGCTGTATGCGCCCTAGCGACTCCTAGGGTCCCACGAGCCGGTCGCCGCCGACCGCGCCCTCGATCGGCAGACCCTCGCGCACCCAGTACTCGAAGCCACCGAGCATCTCGCGCACCTGGCGTCCGGCGTCGTGCAGTCGCGCGGCCGCCTTCGTCGCGCCGTTGCAGGCCGGCGACCAGCAGTAGGTGACCAGCGGCCCGTCGGGCAGCGGGTCGTGGATCGACACGGCGCCCGGCAGGTGGGCGCGCTCGAAGCTCTCGCGCGAGCGGGCGTCGACGCGGGCGCTGGAGCACCTGGCCCAGCCGCTCCCGCTCGCGCGGCTGGCCCGGGAGGCGCATCTGTCGCCGCGCAGCTTCACGCGCCGCTTCCGCCGCGCGACCGGCACCAGCCCGGCACGCTGGGTGCTGGAACAGCGCGTACGCGCCAGCCTGCCCCTGCTGGAGGACGCCACGGTGCCCGTCGAGCAGGTCGGTGCCGTCGTGGGGATTCCCAGCCCGGCCGCCTTCCGCCGCCACTTCGCGCGCTCGATGGGCCTGCCCCCCGTTGCCTACCGACGCGCGTTCCGCATCCGCCACGCCACCCGATAGGGTGGTCGACGGTGTGCCGGGAAGCCTGGTCGGCGATGCTCGTCGTCGACCCCGCGGACCGCCAATGGCCTTCTCCATCATCGTCTTCGTCGTCGCGCTCGGCGTGATCGCCACCGAGCGAGTCGACCGCACCAACGTCGCCATCCTCGGCGCGGCCCTGCTGCTGATGGCGGGCATCCTCACCCAGGAGCAGGCCGTCGAGGCGATCGACTTCAACACGATCGGCCTGCTCGTCGGGATGATGATCATGGTCCGCCTGACCGAGGCGACCGGCGTCTACACATGGCTGGCGATCCGCGCCGGCCAGTGGTCCCAGGGCCGCCCGGCACTCGTCGTGCTGGCCCTCGGCGGCACCACCGCGATCCTGTCGGCGTTCCTGGACAACGTCACGACGGTGCTGCTGATCGTGCCGATCACCTTCCTGCTGGCCGACGCGCTCGACGTCGACCCGCTGCCGCTGGTGGGGATCGAGATCTTCGCCTCCAACATCGGGGGGACCGCAACCCTGATCGGCGACCCGCCGAACATCCTCATCGCCGGCCACACCGGGCTGTCGTTCACGGCGTTCATCACCAACCTCGCCCCCATCGTGATCGTCACGCTGGCCGTCGTCGGCGTCGGCCTGTACTTCAGATACCGGTCGCGTCTGCAGGTCACCGAGGAGGCACGCGAGCGCGTGATGGGCCTCGACGCCCGCCGCTCGATCGAGGACCCGGCCGAGGCCAAGCGCACGGTGCCGATCCTCGTGGCCACGATCTTCGTCTTCTTCTTCCACAAGACGCTGGGGCTGGAGCCGGCCACCGTGGCCCTGTCGGGCGCCGCGCTGATGCTGCTGGTCACCAGCCAGCCGCTGCAGCAGACGATCGGCGGCATCGAGTGGGCCACGCTGTTCTTCCTGCTCGGCCTGTTCGTCATGGTCGGCGCGCTGGAGGAGACCGGGGCGCTGGAGAAGGTCGCGGACGGGATCGCCTCGGTCACCGGCGGTGATCGCATCGCCGAGCTGCTGGGGATCCTGTGGGCATCGGCGCTCGGCTCGGGCCTTGTCGACAACATCCCGTTCACAGCCGCGATGCTGCCGGTGGTCGACGACCTCGGCGGGTTGCGCGACAACAGCTACTGGTGGGCGCTGTCGCTGGGCGCCTGCTTCGGCGGCAACCTGACGATCATCGCGGCGGCGGCCAACGTGGCGGCGTCGGGCATGGCGGCGCGATCCGGGCGCCCGATCGGCTTCCTGACCTTCATGAAGGTCGGCGCGCCGGTCACCGCTGTCTCGCTCGCGCTCGCGACTGGGTACGTTCTGCTGAGGTACGGATGAGCCACCGGACGATCAGCGAGTCGGTCCTGCGCCGCGTCGAGCCGCTGTCGGCCGACGACACGATCGAGACGGCCGTACGGCGCCTGCTCGAGCTCGACCTGCCCGCGCTGCCCGCCGTCGACGCGAACGGCCGCTACGCCGGCATCTTCGGCGAGCGCGAGTTCCTCAGCGCCCTGTTTCCCGGCTACCTGCGCGAGCTCAAGGGCACGAAGTTCCTCTCGCGCGGCATCGACGACGCGCTGGAGATGCGCGAGGCGTGCCGCATGGAGACCGTCGCCCAACACCTGTTCACCGAGCACGTCGAGGTCGATGAGGACTTCTCCGACGCCGAGCTGGCCGAGATCTTCTTCCACCACCGCGTGCTGATCGTGCCCGTGCTCGAGCAGGGCCGCGTCACCGGCGTGGTCACCCGCCACGACTTCTTCGTCGCCGTCGGCTCACGCTTCGTGGATCGCCCGTGAACGAGCAGGAGCGCGCGCTGGGCGAACGCGTGCGCGATCGCGTCAGCCCGCTCGTCGAGTACCTGCACGACGAGGCCGCCGGCGGCATCGTCCTGCTGGCGGCGGCGATCGTCGCCCTGGTGTGGGCCAACAGCCCGGTTGGCGACGCCTACTTCGACCTGTGGCACACGACGCTGACGCTGGGTGTGGGCGACGCGTCGCTGTCGCTGGACCTCCAGCACTGGGTCAACGACGGCCTGATGGCGCTGTTCTTCTTCGTCGTCGGGCTGGAGATCAAGCGCGAGCTGGTGGCCGGCGAGCTGCGCGACCCGCGCGCCGCGGCGCTGCCCGCGCTGGCCGCCGTCGGCGGCTGGTCGTGCGCCGGCGCTGATCTATCGTCGCCATCACCGCCGGCGGCGCCGGCAGCGGCGGCTGGGGCATCCCGACCGCGACCGACATCGCCTTCGCCGTCGGCATCCTCGCCCTGCTGGGCGACCGCCTGCCCGCGGCGGCTCGCGGCTGTTCCTGCTGGCCATCGCGATCATCGACGACGTGATCGCGATCGCGATCATCGCGATCTTCTACTCCGAGTCGGTGTCGCTGGGCTGGCTGCTCGGGGCGGCGGGCCTCACCGGGGTGGTGGTGGCGATGCGGCTGCTGGGGGTGTGGCGCATCTCCTGGTACGTGCTGCCGGCGATCGCGCTGTGGGTGGCCGTGCACGAGTCGGGCGTGCACGCGACGATCGCGGGCGTCGTGCTCGGCCTGCTGACGCCCACCGGCGCCGTGCGCGGGCGGCAGGTGCTGGAGCTGCTGGAGCACCGGCTGCATCCGCTCAGCGCGTTCGTCGTCGTGCCGCTGTTCGCGCTGGCCAACGCGGGCGTCGACTTCGGCGGCGGGGTGCTGTCGGGCGCGCTGGGCAGCACGGTCACGTGGGCGGTCGTGGCCGGCCTGCTGGTCGGCAAGCCGCTGGGCATCTCCGCGGCCACATGGGTCGCCCTGCGCCTGCGCGTGGGGACGCTGCCCGAGGGCGTGAGCCTGCGTCACGTCGTCGGCGTGGGCGCCCTGGGCGGCATCGGCTTCACCGTCTCGATCTTCATCGCCGGGCTGGCCTTCGACCAGCAGCGCCTGGTCGACGACGCGAAGGTCGGCATCTTCCTGGCCTCGATCGGCGCCGGGCTGCTGGGTGCCGTGCTGCTGCTCATGCTGGGGCGGCGGCGGGCGGCGCCCGGCTAAGGTCCTGGCGGGTGCGCATCACGGTCCTGGGCAAGTCGCCGGCGTGGCAGGACGCCAACGGCGCCTGTAGCGGCTACCTCGTCGAGGACGAGGGCACGTTCCTGCTGCTGGACTGCGGCAACGGCGTGTTCGGCAAGCTGCGCGCGCATGTGGACTTCGTCGATGTGAGCGCGATCGTGCTCAGCCACCTGCACGCCGATCACTTCCTCGACGTCGTGCCCTACGCCTACGCGCTGCACTACCACCCGCGCCAGCAGCCGGTCCCGGTCCACCGCTGGGAGGGCACGCCGAGCCCGGCGCGCCCGCGCCTGGTGGGGCCGCGCGGCACCAAGGACGTCTTTCGTCAGGTGTGCGGTGCGCTCAACGCCGAGTGCCTGGTCGAGGAAGCCTTCTCGGTATCTGAGTACGAACCTGCGAATGTGCTAGAAATCGGAACACTCAGGGTTCGTTTTCATCACGTGCCCCATTTCGTGCCGACCTGGGCCATCGAGGTGACATCGACCAAGGGGTTTGGGCGTTTCACCTATGGGGCCGACAACGCGCCCTCCGACGAGCTGGTGGAGTTCGCCCGCGACACCGATCTGCTGATGGTCGAGGCGACGCTGCCGCGCCCGGAGCGGACCGGCATTCGGGGACACATGACACCCGGCGAGGCAGGCGAGCACGGACGGCGCGCCGGCGCGCGTCGCCTGGTCATCACCCACTTCGCCGACGACCTCGACGAGGCGTGGGTGCGCGACGAGGCCGCGCACGGCTTCGGCGGCGAGGTGACGGTTGCACGCGAGGGTGCAACCTTCACCGTTTGACGCTTTTCACTGTTACAGTCAGTTCATGGCTGACTTCCTCGACGAGAAGAAGCGCGAGATCGCAAAGCGCTTGGACGAGCTGCGGCCGCTGGTCGAGGAGTACCAGCGCCTGGAGGCCGCCCAGCGCGCGCTGGAGGGCGTGCCCGCCAACGGGCCGTCCACCCGCCGCGCCCCCGCCCGCCGGCGCGCATCCTCGGGCAACGGCTCGGGCAGCGGTCGCCGCGGCCGTCCGCGCGGGACCGGCACGCGCTCCAAGCAGGCGCTGGAGCTCGTGCAGGCCAACCCCGGGGTGACGATCCCCGAGCTGGCCGAGCAGATGGGCATCAAGCAGAACTACCTGTACCGCGTCCTCCCCGGCCTGGAGCAGGACGGCCTGGTGCGCAAGGAGGGGCGCGGCTGGCATCCCAACGTCGCCGCCTGAGCGGCGACGCGCCGGGCGCCCGCCACCCCGGGCCGGCGAGGTGGTTTGCTACGCTAATTAGCGATGCAAACCACTTCGCTCGCCTCCCGCCTGCGCCTGACGATCGGCCGCACCAGCCGCCGCCTGCGCCAGGAGGGCGGCGGTGAGATCCCGTCCTCGCAGTACTCCGCGCTGGTCAGCGTCGACCGCCACGGTCCGCTGACCCCCAGCGAGCTGGCCGTCCACGAGCGCATCCAGCGCCCGACGGCCACCCGCGTGCTGGCCAAGCTCGAGGACGCGGGCCTGATCGAGCGCACCGCCGACCCCCACGACGGGCGCAGCACGCTGGTCACCACCACCCCGGCCGGGCGCGCGCTGCTGGGACAGGTGCGCCACGCCAAGGACGCCTTCCTCGAGCGCCACCTCGAGACGCTCACCGACCACGAGCTCGACACGCTGGCCGCCGCCGCCGGGATCCTCGACCGGATGCTGAACGAGTGACGCTGGCGCTGCAGCGCTCCGTCGCCTCGCTCGCGGTCCCCAACTACCGGCGCTTCTTCGCCGGCCAGCTCGTGTCGGTCTCGGGCAAGTGGGTCCAGAACGTCGCCGCGGTGTGGCTGGTGCTGCACCTGAGCGGCAGCGGCACGGTCGTGGGCCTGACCACCGCAGCCGAGTTCCTGCCCATGCTGGTGCTCGGGGCCTGGGGCGGCCTACTGGCCGACCGGGTGGCCAAGCGGCCGCTGCTGATGGTCACCCAGACCCTGCTCGTGCTGCCGCCGCTGGCGCTGTTCGCCCTCACGGCGGCCGGCGCGATCCAGGCCTGGATGGTGATCGCGCTCGTGTTCAGCTCCGGTGTCGTGACCGCGATCGACAACCCGGCGCGCCAGTCGTTCATCGCCGAGATGGTGGGCAGCGACCATGTCGTCAACGCGGTCAGCCTCAACAGCGTGATCGTCCACAGCTCGCGCATCGTCGGACCGGCGGCCGCCGCCGCCGTCATCGCGCTGGGCGGCGTCGGACCGTGCTTCCTGCTCAACGCGCTCTCCTACGTGGCGATGATCGTCGCGCTCAAGCGGATGGACCCGCGCCAGCTGCGCACCGCCCGGCCGGCGCGGCGCGAGCCCGGGCAGGTGCGCCAGGCGCTGCGCTACGTCGCCGCCACACCAGGCCTGCGCCTGCCGCTGGTGATGATGGCCGTGATCGGGACGTTCAGCTTCAACTTCCCGACGGTCCTGCCGCTGGTGGCCCGCTACACGTTCGGCGGCACCGCCACGACCCTGTCGCTGCTGACCAGCGCGATGGCCGTCGGGTCGGTCGTCGGCGCCTTCACGATCGGCGCCCGCCGCGTGGTCGACCGCCGCTTCCTGATCGTCTCCGCGTTCGCCTTCGGCGGCCTGACCGCCATCGCCGCGCTCACGCCCACCCTGCCGCTGATGCTCGCGGCGCTCGCGCTGACCGGCCTGGCCAGCGTCAGCTTCTCGGCCGCCGCCAACTCGCTGACCCAGCTGAACGCCGACCCCGACATGCGCGGGCGCGTGATGGCTCTCTACGGGATCGTCTTCCTGGGCTCCACGCCGATCGGCGCGCCGATCGCCGGGTGGGTGTCCGGCGCGATCGACCCGCGCGCCGGCCTGGTGCTGGCCGCCGTCGCCGCGCTGGCCACAGCGCTGATCGCGTGGAGCGCGACGCTGCGCGCCCCACGCGACGATGTCGCGCCGGCTAGGACACCAGCCCGAGCTTGACGACGGCCTCGCGCTCCTCGCGCAGCTCGGCCACCGTCCTGTCGATGCGCTCCTGCGAGAAGGCCGGGATCTCCAGACCCTCGACGATCTCGTAGGCGCCGCCCGAGGTGCGCACCGGCAGCGAGCAGATGATGCCCTCCTCGATGCCGTAGGCGCCGGTCGAGGGCACCGCCATCGAGATCACGCCGTCGGCGCCGTTGACCCAGTCGTGGACGTGATCGATGGCCGCGTTGGCCGCCGACGCCGCCGACGACGCGCCACGCGCGTCGATGATCTCGGCGCCGCGCTTGCCCACGCGCGGGATGAACTCGTCGGCCACCCACGCCTCGTCGTCGACCTGCGACCACGCCTGCTTGCCGTCGACCGTCGCGTTGAACAGGTCCGGGTACATCGACGGTGAGTGGTTGCCCCACACGACCAGGTCGGAGATCGCGTCGACGCCGACGGCCAGCTTGTTGGCCAGCTGCGCGTAGGCGCGGTTCTGGTCCAGGCGCGTCATCGCCGTGAAGCGCTCGCCCGGGACGTCGGGCGCGTTGGACTTGGCGATCAGCGCGTTGGTGTTGGCCGGGTTGCCGACCACGAGCACCTTCACGTCGTCGGCCGCATGGGCGTTGATCGCCTGGCCCTGGGGCTTGAAGATCGCGCCGTTGGCCTCCAGCAGGTCGGCGCGCTCCATGCCCTTGGTGCGCGGCCGCGCGCCGACGAGCAGCGCGACGTTGGTGCCGTCGAAGGCCTCGTTGGGATCGGAGCTGATGTCGATCCTGCTGAGCAGCGGAAACGCGCAGTCCACCAGCTCCAGGGCGGTGCCCTCGGCGGCCTTGAGCGCCGGCTCGATCTCCAGCAGGCGCAGCTCGACCTTCTCGTCGGGCCCCAGCAGCTGGCCGGAGGCGATGCGGAACAGCAGCGCGTAGCCGATCTGCCCCGCGGCGCCGGTGACGGTGACCTTCGTGGCCATCAGACGTTCATCTCCTTCTTCAGGTTCTCGTCGATCGCGGCGAGGAACTCCTGCGTGGTCAGCCAGCGCTGGTCGGGTCCGACCAGCAGCGCCAGGTCCTTGGTCATCTTGCCGCTCTCGACGGTCTCGACGCAGACCCGCTCGAGGGTCTCGGCGAACGCGGTCACGTCGGGCGTGTCGTCGAAGCGGCCGCGATAGCCCAGGCCCCGCGTCCACGCGAAGATCGAGGCGATCGGGTTCGTCGAGGTCGGCTTGCCCTGCTGGTGCTGGCGGTAGTGGCGCGTGACGGTGCCGTGCGCCGCCTCGGCCTCGACGGTCTTGCCGTCGGGCGTCATCAGCACCGCTGGTCATCAGGCCCGAGCGAGCCGAAGCCCTGGGCGACCGTGTCGGACTGGACGTCGCCGTCGTAGTTCTTGCACGCCCAGACGAAGCCGCCCTCCCACTTCAGCGCGGCGGCGACCATGTCGTCGATCAGCCGGTGCTCGTAGGTGATGCCCGCGGCCTCGAACTCGGCCTTGAACTCCTCGTCGAAGACCTCCTGGAACAGGTCCTTGAAGCGGCCGTCGTAGCGCCTTGATGATCGTGTTCTTCGTCGACAGGTAGAGCGGGCAGCCGCGGTCGAGCGCGTAGTTCATGGAGGCGCGCGCGAAGTCGCGGATCGACTCGTCGAGGTTGTACATCGCCATCGCGACGCCGCCGCCCGGGAAGTCGTAGACCTCGAGCTCGATCGGCTCGCCGCCGTCCTTGGGCGTGTAGGTCAGCGTCAGCTTGCCCTCGCCGGGAACGACGAAGTCGGTCGCGCGGTACTGGTCGCCGAACGCGTGGCGGCCGATGACGATCGGCTTGGTCCAGCCCGGCACCAGGCGCGGGATGTTGGAGATCACGATCGGCTCGCGGAAGATGACGCCGCCGAGGATGTTGCGGATCGTGCCGTTGGGCGAGCGGTCACATCTTCTTCAGGCCGAACTCCTCGACGCGCGCCTCGTCCGGCGTGATCGTCGCGCACTTGACGCCGACGCCGTACTCCTTGATCGCGTTGGCGGCGTCGACGGTGATCTGGTCGTCGGTCGCGTCGCGGCTCTCGATGCCGAGGTCGTAGTACTTCAGGTCGATGTCGAGGTAGGGCAGGATCAGCTGGTCCTTGATGAACTGCCAGATGATCCGGGTCATCTCGTCGCCGTCGAGCTCGACGACCGGGTTCTTCACCTTGATCTTCGCCATGAGGCAGGCGATGCTAAGCCACCGTCGCGGTCAGCGGCTGCGCCATCGCCCCGCACGGGTCCGCGCGGGCACCCGCCCACTCGCCGCGCGCGGCCAGCGGCGAGCCACCCGAGGCCGCGTTCTCGATGCCTCCCGCGGCACTGGCCCATCGGCCCACCGTCCCGCCCGGCGCCGGCGCGCGGATCGGCTCCTGCCGCCGGTTGCGCCAAGATCTGAATCCTGATTCACTTCTTGTTCCAATGGCCTACCGGGCGACCGAGCGCACCGAGGCGCGGCGGCTGGCCGCGCGCGAGCGGATCGTCGGCGCGGCGCAGGCGCTGATCGCCGCCGACGGCTACCGCGCCGCCTCCGTGGCCGCCGTCGCCGCCCGCGCCGGCGTGGCCACCGGCAGCGTCTACCGCCACTTCCCCTCCAAGGCCGACCTGCTGGTCGAGGTCTTCCGGCGCGCGTCCCAGCGCGAGGTCGACGCCGTCGCGGGCGCCCTCGCACGCGGCGGGGTGGCCGCCGGCGTGGAGACCTTCGCGCGGCGAGCGCTGCGCGGCCGCCGTCTGGCCTGGGCGCTGCTGGCCGAACCCGTCGACCCCGCCGTGGAGGCCGAGCGGCTCGTCTTCCGCCGCGCCTTCCGCGACGCCTACGCCGGCGCCCTGCCCGAGCATGTCGCCGACCGCGAGCTGATCGCCGCCGCGCTGGTGGGCGCCATCGGCGAGGCGCTGGTCGGCCCCCTGTCCCCCACCGCCACGGCCCACGACGAGGACGACCTCGTCGGCGCGCTGGTGGGCTTCGTCCTGCGATCCATCTCCGCCGAGGAGCCGCTTCCATGCTGACCGAGTCCGTCGACCGCACCGCCGCCCGCAACCAATCGGTCGCGCTGGAGGACTACGACACCTTCGCCGCCGACCGGCCGCTGGCCGAGGCGCTGGAGCGCGAGGGCGCCGACTGGGCCCGCGAGCGAGCGCACGCGCTGGGCGCCATCTCCGGCAGCGCCGACGTGCTCCAGGCCGGGCGTGAGGCCAACGCCAACAAGCCCGTCTTTCGCCCCTTCGACCGCTACGGCCACCGCATCGACGAGGTCGACTACCACCCCGCCTACCACCGGCTTGATGGCGCTCGCCGTCGAGCACGAGCTGCACGCGCTGCCCTGGCGCGACGAACGCGCCGGCGCCCACGTCGCGCGCGCCGCGCTGTTCATGACCCTGTCGCAGCGCCGAGGCCGGCCACGGCTGCCCGATCTCGATGACCTACTCGGCCGTGCCGGCGTTGCGGGCCACCCCGGAGGTGGCGGCCGCCTGGGAGCCGCGCATCACCAGCACGACCTATGACGGCACGCTGCGCCCGGGACGAAGCCCGGCGCGATCGTCGGGATGGCGCATGACCGAGAAGCAGGGCGGCTCCGACGTGCGCGCCAACACCACCGCCGCGGCTGCGGACGCCGACGGCGGCTGGCGCCTGGACGGGCCACAAGTGGTTCTGCTCGCGCGCCGATGAGCGACCTGTTCCTGATGCTCGCCCAGACCGACGACGGCCTCTCGTGCTTCGCCGTCCCGCGCCTGCTCCCCGACGGCACGCGCAACGCCGGATTTCGCATCCAGCGGCTCAAGGACAAGCTGGGCAACTGGTCCAACGCCTCCTCGGAGATCGAGTTGCACGGCGCGTGGGGCGAGCTGGTCGGCGAGCCGGGCCGCGGCGTGCCGCACGATCATCGAGATGGTCGGCCACACGCGGCTGGACTGCGTGCTCGGGCTCGACCGCCGGGATGCGCACCGCCATCGAGCAGGCCATCCACCACGCCCGCCACCGCTCCGCCTTCGGCAGGCTGCTGATCGACCAGCCGCTGATGCGCAACGTGCTGGCCGACCTGGCCGTCGAGTCCGAGGCCGCCACCGCGCTGGCCATGCGCCTGGCCCGCGCCTACGACGAGTCGGTCGGCGACGCAGGAGCGCCGGCGCTGTTCAAGCGTCTGGCCACCGCGGTGGCCAAGTACTGGGTGTGCAAGCGCGGGCCCCGGCCACGCCGCCGAGGCGCTGGAGTGCCTGGGCGGCAACGGCTACGTCGAGGAGTCGGGCGCTGCCGCGCGCTCTTCCGCGAGCAGCCGCTGAACTGTCGATCTGGGAGGGCTCGGGCAACGTCATCGCGCTCGACGTGCTGCGTGCGCTGGCCGCGCACGCCCGCGCGCGCTGGACGTCCTGCTCGACGAGATCGGCGAGGCGGCCGGCGGCGACGACCGCCTTGACGCCCACGTCGCGGCCCTGACGCGCTCGCTGCAGGAGCCCGAGGCGCTGGAGTCGCGCGCCCGCCGGGTCGTCGAGGACCTCGCGCTCGCGCTGCAGGCCTCGCTGCTGGTGCGCCACGCGCCCGCCGCGGTGGCCGACGCCTTCTGCGCCACGCGCCTGGCCGGCGCGGGGGCCACGCCTACGGCACGCTGCCCGCGGGCAGCGACATCGACGCGATCATCGAACGACACACCGCCCCCGTGGGCTGAGCCACATGGCATCCTGAGGGGGTGCCCACCGGCAGCTCGATCCAGCTGGTGCGGATCTTCGGGATCCGCATCGGCGTCAGCGTCAGCTGGTTCGTCGTGCTGTTCGTGTTCATCTTCGTGCTGTCGGACACGTTCCGCAACCAGCTGGGCGGCTCGCAGACGGCCGGCTACCTGGTCGCGGTGGCGGCCGCGCTGCTGTTCTTCGGCTCGCTGATCCTGCACGAGCTCGGCCACGCGCTCGTCGCCCAGCGGGCCGGCATCGAGATCACCGGCATCGACCTGTGGTTCTTCGGCGGCATCGCGAAGATGAGCCGCGACACCTCCTCGCCCGGCGAGGAGTTCCGCGTCTCGGCTGCCGGCCCCGCGGTCACGCTGGCCATCGTCGCCGTCTGCACGGCGATCGGCGTGCTGATCGACGGCAACACGTTCTTCGACCTGACGGTCTTCGAGACGACCACCGGCAACGAGAGCGCGGCGATGGCGCTGCTGGCCTGGCTGGCCACGATCAACGCGTTCCTGTTCGTCTTCAACCTGATCCCCGCCTTCCCGCTGGACGGCGGGCGCATCTTCCGCTCGATCCTGTGGGCGATCACCGGCCAGAAGGCGCCGGCGACCCGCTGGGCCGGGCGGACCGGCCAGGTGTTCGCCTACGCGATGGGCGGCTTCGGCCTGTACCTGATCCTGCGCGGCAACGCGGCCAACGGCCTGTGGCTGGCCGTGCTGGCCATGTTCCTCGGGCAGGCGGCTCGCGGCGCGGTCGTGCAGGCCAATGTCGACGAGCGCCTGGAGGGCGTCACGGTCGGCGACGTGATGGACCCCCATCCGTTCACGATCCCCGCCGACGTGACCATCATCGACGCCTCCGAGCGCATCTTCGCCCCGTACGACTGGCCGTGGGTGCCGGTGGTCGAGTCCGACGGTCGCTTCGCCGGCGTCCTGCACCGCGAGGCCGTCGACCAGGCGATCGCCTCCGGCCAGCCGGCGCTGACCGCCCGCGACCTGGCCCGCGAGGAGGGCTGGCGCTGGCGCATCGACGTCGACGAGCCGCTGGAGGCGCTCATCGGGACGGAGGGGATGCGCCACCTGGGCGCCGTCTTCGCCGTCGACGCCCAGGGCATCCTGCGCGGCGTGGTCACCGTCGACCAGGTGCGCCGCGCGCTGACGCCCGCCCGTTAGGCCCACCTACACCCCGCGAGCTTGTGCGGATCGCCCCCACCCGGGGGGAGGGTCGCCCCCCGATGGGGGAGGCGGCCGAGCCGGACCCCGCGATATGGTCCGATGCTCAATGCCCGCACATGACGTCCTCATCATCGGCGCAGGTCTCGCCGGTCAGCGGGCCGCCCTCGCCGCCGCGGAGGCCGGCGCGACGGTGGCCATCATGAGCAAGGTCCACCCGGTCCGATCGCACTCGGTCGCCGCCGCCGGTGGCATCAACGCGGCCATCAACGTCGCCGACGACTGGCGCTCGCACGCCTACGACACGGTCAAGGGCTCGGACTTCCTGGGCGACCAGGATGCGATCGAGGTCATGTGCTCGGAGGCGCCCAAGGAGGTCATGCACCTCGAGCACATCGGCGTGACGTTCCACCGCAACGAGTCGGGCGAGCCTTCGACCTGCGCCTTCGGCGGCGCCTCGATGAAGCGCACCGCGTACGTGGCCGACATCACCGGCCAGGCGATCTTGCACGTGCTCTACGAGCAGCTGCTCAAGCACGACGACAAGATCGACCGCTACGAGGAGTGGTTCACCACCTCGCTGATCGTCGACGACGGCGTCTGCCAGGGCGTCGTCCCTGCGGGAGGCGTTCGGCCATTTCCCTCCGGAGTCATCGCCATCGCCGCCGAGGTGCACGGCATCCGGGTGGGACTGGCCGCCAGCACGTTCGTTCCGGTCTCGCTGGATCCGCCGTTGGTGTCGTTCTGTGTGCAGAACACCTCGGAGACGTGGCCGAAGCTCAAGGCTGTTCCGGTGCTCGGCATCAGCGTGCTGGGCGAAGCCCACGATACGGCGGCCCGCACGTTGGCCGCCAAGACCGGCGACCGGTTCGCCGGGCTGGAGACAGAGTCATCGGAAGCCGGCGCCGTGTTCGTCAAGGGCACCAGCGTGTGGCTGGAGAGCGCGATCGAGCAGACGGTTCCGGCCGGTGACCACACCATCGTGATCCTGCGAATCAGCAACATCACTGTGCACGACGACGTGCCGCCGATCGTGTTTCACCGCAGCACCTTCCGCAGGCTGGGCAGCTAGCCCAGCCTGGTCAGCGGCCGGCGTCAGGGCCGCTCGGCGAGTTCTTCGCGATAGCCGTCGATGCGCCGCTCGATCTCGGCGGCGGCATCGGGCCGGCCCTCCTTGCGCGCGAGGTCGGCGCGCACGGACAGCTCTCGGATCGCGGTGCGAATCTCGTTGATGCTCTGGGTGGTTCCCATGATTCGGAGGCTACCCCGATGTCAACGAGCGTGAACCCACTGCGAAAAATCAGCGGTGGATTCGCAGTAGGTTCACGCTCGGCGCTTAGGTATCACTTCCTGCGGAAGAGCTTGTTGCCGAGCCACACCACCGGGTCGTACTTGCGGTCGGCCACGCGCTCCTTCATCGGGATCAGCGCGTTGTCGGTGATCTTGATGTGCTCGGGGCACACCTCGGTGCAGCACTTGGTGATGTTGCAGTAGCCCAGGCCGAAGTCCTCCTGGGCCATGTCCTTGCGGTCCAGGGTGTCCAGCGGGTGCATGTCCAGCTCGGCGACCCGCATCAGGAAGCGCGGACCGGCGAAGGCCTCCTTGTTCTCCTCGTGGTCACGCACCACGTGGCAGACGTTCTGGCACAGGAAGCACTCGATGCACTTGCGGAACTCCTGCGACCGTTCGACGTCGACCTGCGCCATCCGGTACTCGCCGGGCTGCAGGTCCTTCGGCGGCGCGAACGACGGGATCTCGCGCGCCTTCTCGTAGTTGAAGGACACGTCGGTGACCAGGTCGCGGATCACCGGGAACGTCCGCAGCGGCGTGACCGTGATGGTTTCGGCCTCGTCGAAGGTCGACATCCGGGTCATGCACATCAGGCGCGGGCGGCCGTTGATCTCCGCCGAGCACGACCCGCACTTGCCGGCCTTGCAGTTCCACCGCACCGCGAGGTCCGGCGTCTGCTCGGCCTGCAGCCGGTGGATGATGTCGAGGACGACCTCGCCCTCGTTGACCTCGACCTGGTAGTCCTTCAGGCCGCCGCCCTCGTCGTCGCCGCGCCAAACCCTCAGGTTCGCTTGGTAGCTCACTGGGTCCTCCGTCCCGGATGCTGCGCCAGCTCCTCGTCGGTGAAGTACTTCCCGAGCTCGTCGACCTCGAAGAGCTCGAGCAGGTCCTCCCGCATCGGCGGCTGGACCTCTTTGGTGACACTGATCTCCGGTATGACGTCGTCGCTCTCGGCGCGGCAGACCAGCAGCGTCCGTCGCCACTCGGCGTCCATGGCGGGGTAGTCGTCGCGGGTGTGCCCGCCGCGGCTCTCGGTACGCGCCAGGGCGGCCTTGGCCACGCACTCGCTGACCAGCAGCATGTTGCGCATGTCGATGGCCAGGTGCCAGCCCGGGTTGAACGGACGCTTCCCGTCGGCCTCGATGTTGCGGTAGCGGACCTTGAACTCTTCGATCTTGTCCAGCGCCTGCTGAATCTCCCCGGCCGTGCGGATGATGCCGACCAGGTCGTTCATCGTCTGCTGCAGCTCGGCGTGCAGGGTGTAGGGGTTCTCCGGCCTTGCTCGTTCCCTAACGCTGCCCTCCGGACCCTTGAACGGCGCCAGCGCCAGTTCGGCGGCGGAGTCGACGGACTCCTGCGACACGGTCGGCCGGCTGGACAGGGCGCGCACGTAGTCCGCAGCGCCCAGGCCTGCCCGGCGGCCGAACACCAGCAGGTCCGACAGCGAGTTGCCGCCGAGCCGGTTGGAGCCGTGCATGCCGCCGGAGCACTCGCCGGCGGCGAACAGCCCCGGCGTCGCTGGCCGCAGCCGGTGTCGGGATCGACCTCGATACCGCCCATCACGTAGTGGCAGGTCGGGCCGACCTCCATCTCGTCCTTGGTGATGTCGACCTCGGCCAGCTCCATGAACTGGTGGTACATCGACGGCAGGCGACGCTTGATCTCCTCGGGCGTCATGCGCGTGGCGATGTCGAGGTAGACGCCGCCGTGCGGGGTGCCGCGGCCGGCCTTGACCTCGGCGTTGATGGCGCGGGCCACCTCGTCGCGGGGCAGCAGGTCAGGCGTGCGGCGGGCGGAGTCGTTGTCCTTGAGCCACTGGTCGGCCTCCTCCTCGGTCTCGGCGTACTGCCCCTTGAACACCGAGGGGATGTAGTCGAACATGAAGCGCTTGCCTTCGGAGTTCTTCAGCACGCCGCCGTCACCGCGCACACCCTCGGTGACGAGGATGCCCTTGACCGACAGCGGCCAGACCATCCCGGTCGGGTGGAACTGGATGAACTCCATGTTGATCAGCGTCGAGCCGGCGCGCAGCGCCAGGGCGTGGCCGTCGCCGGTGTACTCCCAGGAGTTCGACGACACCTTGAACGACTTGCCGATGCCGCCGGTGGCCAGCACCACCGCGGGCGCCTCGAACAGGACGAAGTTGCCGGTCTCGCGCCAGTAGCCGAACGCGCCGGCGATGGCGTCACCGTCTTTGATCAGCTCGGTGATCGAGCACTCGTGGAAGACCTTGATGCGGGCCTCGTAGTCGCCGAGCTCTCGCTTGTCCTCCTGCTGCAGCGAGACGATCTTCTGCTGCAGGGTGCGGATGATCTCCAGGCCGGTGCGGTCACCGACGTGCGCCAGCCGCGGGTAGGTGTGGCCGCCGAAGTTGCGCTGGCTGATGCGGCCGTCCTTGGTGCGGTCGAACAGCGCGCCGTAGGTCTCCAGCTCCCACACCCGGTCCGGGGCCTCCTGCGCGTGCAGTTCGGCCATCCGCCAGTTGTTGAGGAACTTGCCGCCGCGCATGGTGTCGCGCGAAGTGCACCTGCCAGTTGTCCTTGGAGTTGACGTTGCCCATCGACGCGGCGCAGCCGCCCTCGGCCATGACGGTGTGGGCCTTGCCGAACAGTGACTTGCACGACCACCGCCACCTTCAGGCCCCGTTCGCGGGCCTCGATGACCGCGCGCAGACCCGAGCCGCCGGCACCGATCACGACGACGTCGTAGGAGTGCCGCTCGACCTCGATGAGTCGTTGACCGTCGAGCTCAGCTGGGTCATGAAACCTCACTCAGATCAGTGGATCCGCTTGTCAGCCAATGAATCTCAGGTCAGAGATGGTGCCGCTGGCCACGAGCATGACGTAGAAGTCGGTGAGCATCAGCGTGCCGAGCGTGATCCAGGCGTACATCTTGTGCCGGGTGTTGAGCCTGCTGACCTGCGTCCAGATCCAGTACCGCACAGGGTGTTTGGAGAAGTGCTTGAGCCGTCCGCCGGTCGACGTGACGGCAGGAGTGGCAGGACAGCGTGTAGACCCACAGCATGACCACGTTGACGACGAGAATCACGTTGCCCAGGCCGAATCCGAAGCCGGCCCGGGGAGTGGAACGCGACGATCGCGTCGTAGGTGTTGATCACCGAGATGATGCGCGGCGATGTAGAAGAAGTACCGGTGGCGTGTTCTGGATGATCAGCGGAAACCGGGTCTCGCCGGTGTATTTCGCGTGCGGCTCGGCGACCGCGCAGGCGGTCGGGGCCTGCCAGACCGTGCGGTAGTAGGCGCCTCGGTAGTAGTAGCAGGTCAGCCGGAACAGCAGCAGGAACGGCAGCGACAACGCCGCGTACGGCAGCCACCACACGTCGGGCAGGATCTGGGCCGAAGTCGCTGGCCGTCCCCGCAGCCCTTGCTGACGCACGGCGAGTAGAACGGCGTCAGGTAGTGGTACTTCGGCGACGAAGAAGTGGTTCTGCAGGAATGCCCGCACCGTCGCGTAGATGACGAACGCGGCGAAGCCCAGGTCGATGACGATGGGCGACTTCAGCCAGTTGTCGGTGCGCAGGGTGCGCTGCGGTATCTGGGCACGGCCGGGCGAGAAGACGCCGGTCGCCAGGGCGGTTCGCCGCAGGTGCGCTCATCTACTGTGATCCCCTTCGCATGAACTCATCGGAGGGTACCTAGATCACGGCACCCGGTTGAGGCGGGGTCGTGCCGTCGGTTGTGGCCGCCGACGCCCTCGTCGTCGACGTCGCGCCAGAACGCGGTGTCGTAGGGGGTGTCCGGGATTGGGATCTTCTCGCCGGAGGACACGACGGTGTGCTCGCCGAGCTCGAGTTCACTGGCGTCGATGTCGAGAAGTTCCACGTCATTGAGGATTCGCTCGGCGTCGTTGACGATTCGGCGCATCGCCGGGGTGTCGCCGTACCGCGACTTCAGAGACGTCACGCACCGCCGCAGGCTGCCGATCAGGTGGTGAAGTTCGGCGAGTTCAGTAGTGGTGGACATCGGACCTCCTCGGGGCTGAAGGTGTCATGGATCACAGTACGACAACCGATGCTAGCCAGATTATGAACTTGACGTGAGGAAGGTCACGTCAGGGAATCGGCCAACGGGCACCGGAGATTGCCCAGCGCAAGACCCGATCGACCAAGAAGAGGGTGACCAAGGTGCCAAAGGGTGTGGGTCGGATCAGCTTCGGGCCGTTCTGGCAGGCCGCGCTGGCGGTGCAGGCCCGCGAGATCCTCGGCCGCTGGCGCTGAGTGACGCGTTACTGCGGGTGGCTCGCCAGGTACTCGCCGACCGGGATCGGTGACGTCTCGGCATAGCCGATGGGTAGCACCACGTCACCGGCGGTCGTGGAGTAGTAGACGTCCCAGCTGTAGTAGCCGGCGAACGCGGCGGGATCGGCCGCGAGCACCGCTGCATACTGGTTGACCGCCCGCACGTATTGGTCGGCGTGGTTGTACCGGTAGATGGCGTGATCACGATCGCCGGCGAAGCCGTTGGCGGCGAGGTACCGCCCGGCCGCCATGATGCTGTCGCGGGGCGATTGGATGTCGCCGCCCTCGCCGTATCCGGCGAACGTGGACGGCAGGAACTGCATGGGGCCCTGCGCGCCGGCGGTGCTCGCCCCGGCGATGCTGCCGAAGCGGGTCTCGATCAGATTGATCGCGGCCAGGTAGTTCCAGCCGACGCCGGACTGGCCGCCTCGGCCTCGCGGTAGTAGCCCAGCAGCTCGTCGGCCGGAGCCGGAGGCTCGATGCGCCACGCGGGCAGCGTGTCCTTGCACGTGCGTCATGGCGGCGAGCTGCCGGCGGGCATCGACATTGCGGTCGTAGGCCTCGACCAACGGCGGCGGGATTCGCGGTCGGATGATCGCGTCCCAGTCGGGGTGCCGCCCGATGGCCCGGTAGGCCGCCTGCTGGCGGCGCGCCGCGGCAACCAGCGCCGCCGCCGGTGTCGACGGGTCGCGGATGCGCCAACTCGTCGGCGACGAGGTCGTCGGCCAGCTGGGCGGGGTCGGATGCCAGCCGCGGTTGCGCGCCCGTGGGCGTGGCCGCGGTGGCCTCGTCCAGCATGGTCGCCTTGACCGGCCCAGCGACAGCCACCGTCTCGGTGAGCGGTGCTTTCGCCGCTGTACAGCCGGCGAGTGCGAACACGATCGTGGCGAGGACGAGCGGCGCAGCGGCGACTGCCCGGTTACGGCTCACTGTGTCCACTTCCGTCCGATAGCTGAAGTCGAATTCTTTCCTATCGGGCCGGACGACATCGGAGCTTTGGGTCGATCACCTTGTGCAGGTCGGCGCACAGCAGAACCACCGAGTGGGCGTCTGCCCGGTACGTCGGCCCCGCGACGGCGGCCCGCTCTCGAGATCCGCGATGTCGTCGGGCGGATCCAGCGCGGTGTCCACGATGCGCCGCCACGGCAGGTAGAGGCTGTCGACAGGGGAGTTCGAAGTCGAGAGGATGCTCCCAGCTGTTGAGTATTCCGTGCACCATCCGTGTCCCGATCACGCTTCTGACGGTGACCGCCAGCGCGTGCGAGTCCTTGACCAGTCGGGCTGGTGCAATCGAACGCCGTGAAACTCCACAAGCGAGCGCTTCAGGAACTCGACCAGCGGCAGCCCGTGTATCACCTGCGTCATGTCCAGATCGAGCCGGACGTCGATCAGCCCGCGCACGAACCGCCGGATCTCGGCGTACTTCGATCCACCAATGACCAGTCGAACCAGCTGATCTCGTTGTCCTGGCAGTAGGCGTTGTTGTTGCCCGCGCTGGGTGCGCCGAACCTCGTCGCCCATGCAGATCATCGGCACGCCCATGGCGATCAGCAGTGATGGCCGAGCATGTTCTTCACCTGACGGGTGCGCATGCCGCTCGATCGCCGGATCGTCGGACGGGCCCTTCGACGCCGCAGTTCCATGGAGTAGTTGTCGTCGGCGCCGTCCCGGTTGTCCTCGCCGTTGGCCTCGTTGTGCTTGTGGTCGTAGGACACCAGGTCGTTGAGCGTGAACCCGTCGTGGCAGGCGACGAAGTTGATGCTGTGCTCGGCATCGGCCGGCCGGTCGCCGAACAGGTCGGGGCTGGCCAGCAGGCGGTTGGCGCAGCAGCGCGCACGGTGTCGCGGTCGCCGCGTGACGAACCGGCGGACGTCGTCGCGGAACTTGCCGTTCCACTCGCGCCCAGCGGTCGCCGACGAACGTCGCCGACCTGGTACAGGCCCGCCGACGTCCCAGGCCTCGGCGATGATCTTGGTGCCGGCCAGCACCGGGTCGGTCTCGATCTCCCAGAGCACCGGCGGGTTGGCCATCGGAGCGCCGGCCGTGTCGCGCGCCAGGCACGGAGGCGAGGTCGAAGCGGAAGCCGTCGACGTGCATCTGGTCGACCCAGTGGTGCAGGCAGTCGACGATCATGCGTCGCGACCACCGGGTGGTTGGCGTTGATGGTGTTGCCGCAGCCGGTGAAGTCCAGTAGTACGTGCCGGGTCCGCCGGCTCGAGGAGGTAGTAGGCGCGGTTGTCGAGCCCGCGCAAGCAGAACGTGGGCCCGTCGGCGTCGCCCTCGGCGGTGTGGTTGAACACCACGTCGAGGATCACCTCGATGCCGGCCCGGTGCAGCGCCTTGACCATGTCGCGGAACTCGTCGAGCGGCGCCGAGCGGGTCGCGCGGTCGGAAGCGTAGGCCGGGTGCGGGGCGAAGAACGACACCGGGCTGTAGCCCCAGTAGTTGACCAGGCCCGGCGGCGCGTCCTGCGGGTCGAACGCCTGGACCGGCATCAGCTCCACCGCGGTGATCGCCCAGGGCTTGCAGGTAGGGGATCTTGTCGATCAGGCCCGCGTAGGTGCCGCGCGAGGCGGCGGTCGACCCCGCTGTTCGGATGGGCGGTGAAGCCCCGGACGTGCAGCTCGTAGATGACCGTGCGCGCGAACGGCCGGCCAAGCGGCACGTCGCCCTCCCAGTCGTATGCCGCAGAGATCGACGACCACGCTTTTCATCGCCGTGCGCGGATCCCGGTTCGGCCGCGCGCCGGCCATCCGGTCGTAGTCTGTCGGCACCGCCACCGCGACGCCGTAGGGATCCAGCAGCAGCGCCGATGCGTCGTGTCGCAGCCCCGCGGCTGGGTCGAAGGCGCCGTGAACGCGCCACGCGTAGACCTGTCCCGCCGAGCGTCGGGCATGAGCACGTGCCAGAAGTACGACGTCCGGTTCCGGACAGAGTCGAGCGGTGATCGTACGGGACGGCAGCGCATCATCGACATCGTCGAACAGGAGCAGATCGACCTGCGCAGCAGTGCGCGACCACACCGAGAAGTTCGTGCCACCGTCGACCCGATGAGCACCCAGCGGAGCGGCGCGACCCGCACCCACACCCCGACCGACGTCCATCACCTACCAGACGTCCCCGTCGCGCCAGTCGCACACCAGGTCAGCACTCGGGTCGAGGTCGATCTCGACGGGCAGCACGAAGATGGAGCCGTCGTCGTCGGGTGTGCGGATCATCCCGGCCGGGGCGAGCACCGAGGTGGGCCCGCGCCACTGCAGCCAGCCTCGTGGGCGGTAGAGCTTCGCGCCGACGCCGGTCGCGCTCAACGCTCCCACCTGGTAGGCCCCGCGGATGACCTGCTCGATGGCGTCCATCACCGCATTGCCCAGGCCCTGGCCGCGCCAGTCCTCACGCACGGCGACGCCTTCAACGTAACCGCAGCGCAGTGCCGCACCGTGGTAGAGCAGCCGGCGCTGAACCACCGCGGCGTGCGCGATCAGCGCTCCGCGCTGGAGGATGACGGCGTGCATGCCGCCCAGAGTGTGCTCCCAGTCGGCGTCGGTGAACTCACCGGCGAACGCCTCGGTCACCAGTTGGTAGGCGTTCTCAAGCGTTTCGTTGTCAAGGTCGCTGGTGTGGATCAGGCGGGCGGTGTGGACCTGCGTGTGCACCCTGTCAGCTCTACCAGCCCGCGGGCCTGCCCGCGGCAATTCGCGGTCGGGTCCAGTGCAGGCGCACCCTCTGGCCCGGCCGGATCTGGGCGGCCTTGTCGGCGTCGGCGTCGGTGACCACACCGATCACCGGGTACCCACCGGTTACCGGATGGTCGGGACCGAGGATCACCGGCTGGCCGTTGGGCGGCACCTGGATCGCCCCGCGCGTCGCCCCCTCGCTGGGCAGGTGCCGGTCCTCCTGGCGGTAGAAGAGCGGGCGGCCGACCAGCCGCATCCCGACCCGGTCGCTGCGGTCGGAGGCCACCCAGTCCGTGTGGACGAGCGCGTCGGGATCGGTGAACCAATCGTCGCGCGGGCCGGGCACCACCCGCAACTCCAACAAGTCCTCGGCGATCGCGGCGACCGGGGCCTGGTCGAGCTCGGGGTAGGCCCCGCAGTTGGCACCCACCGGCAGCACGTCGCCGGAGCGCAACGGGCGTGGCCCGATCGCCGACATCATGTCGTAGCTGCGCGAGCCGAGCACCGGGTCGACGGCGATCCCGCCGCGCACGGCCAGGTAGCTGCGCAGTCCGGCATGCGGTGCTCCCAGCGAGATGACCTGGCCATCGCGGATGTGGTGAATGCTGTTGGTGCCGAACGGAAGTCCGTTGACGGCGGGGTCGGCGTCGGCGCCGGTGACGGCGATGTCGGTGTCGCCGCCGTGGACGCGGCCGACGAATCCGCCCAAGGTGATCTCGAGCGTCGCGCGGTCGTCGGGATTGGCGACGAGTCGGTTGGCCAGTCGGTGCGATCGCCGGTCGGCGGCTCCGGATCGGGAGACCCCCACATGAGCCAGGCCGGCGCGCCCCAGATCTTCGATCAGAGCCAGCGGCCCGGCCTGCAGTACTTCGAGTGTGATCACCGTCAGACCGCCCGGAACTGAACCCACATGCCGGGCATCAGCAGCGCGGGTTGCGCTCGGTCGATGTCCCACAGCACTGCGTCGGTGCGCCCGATGAGCTGCCAGCCGCCCGGGGACTCGCGCGGGTACACACCGCTGAACTCGCCGGCCAGTCCGACGGACCCCGCCGGTACCTTGGTGCGCGGCGCGGCGTGGCGCGGCACGGTCAGGCGGGGATCGCCGCCGACGAGGTAGGCGAAACCTGGTGCGAATCCGCCGAATCCGACGCGCCACGGGGTTGCGGTGTGTGCGTCGATGACGGCCGCCACCTCCAACCCCGTGTGGTGCGCCGCGTCAGCGAGATCGGCGCCGTCGTAGACGACGTCGATCACCACGTCGACGCGCCCGTCGTGGGGCGCACCGACTGCCGACGGATCGATTCTGAGCCGGGCCAGGCGTTGCCGGGTGGGTGCCTGAAAGTTCGGCTCGGCGAGTTTCACCAGGACGGTGCGTGATGCGGGCACGATGTCGAGCACACCGGGCAGTTGCGCCTCGCCGATAGCGGTGGTGACCGCCAGCACATCGTCGGTCGAGCCGCATTCCAGCAGCAGCGCCTGATCACCGTAGTCCCGGATCGTGTTGGAGACCATCACATCTGTTGCCACGCTCATTCGTCGACGGTAGAGCCGGCGAAGGGGCCGGTCGCGGGGTTTTCGAGCTCTGCCAGAGCTGCCTTACCGAAGACTCAGAGCTGCCACGCTTCTCATATTTTTCGCACCCGTCACACCATCTCGGTGTAGGTGGGCTCGTGGCGCTTGATGTAGCCGATCACACGGTAGGTGACGGGAAGCATGATCACCTCGACGCCGGTCTTGTACACCCAGCCGAGCGCGGTGTAGGTGGCGAAGTCACCGAATGTGGTGATGCCGATCGCGCCGGCGGCGATGCTGCAGAACACCAGGGTGTCGCCGAGCTGGCCGGCGAAGGTGGAGCCGACCAGGCGGGCCCACAGATGCTTCTCCTTGGTGTGTTCCTTGATCTTGACGACGGTCCAGGCGTTGATGGTCTGGCCGACGATGAAGCCGGCCAGTCCCGCCACGATCAGCTGGGTGTAGGCGTGGACGACGTTCTCGAAGTGTTCCTGGTTGGCGTAGAAGTCGGCGGCCGGCAGATAGATCGTCACCCAGAAGGCCAGCGCGGCCAGCCCGTTCATGGCGAAGCCCAGGATGATCGCCTTGCGCGCCGCCTTGAACCCGTACACCTCGGAGAGGACGTCGCCGATCACGTAGGTCAGCGGGAAGACGATGAACCCGCCGTCGGTGATGATCGACCAGTTGCCGATGATCGGCCCGAAGGCGACGCCCTTCGTCGCGGTGACGTTGGAGATGATCACCAGCGCGGTGAACACGGCGACGAGGACCGGATAGTAGGCAGAGCCGACCTGGGCGAAGCCGGGGGTCGGCGTATCCCGCTGCGCCGTGTCGGTCTCGCTGCTCGTCACGGTGTCATCCAAGCACGGGGCATCAGCCCAGCGCTCGGGACAGCAGCGGCGGCAGTTGGTCGGCCACCAGCGGGTAGGACAGCGGTGAGGCGAACGCGATCGCTCCGGCGAGGTCCTTCGTGGTGAAGATGTTGCGGTTCTGTTTCGTGGCGCGAAGATCGGCGACGGCCGGGTCGGCCAGTAGTGCGCTCTGGTCGGCGTCACTCTCAGTCGACCAGATCAGCACGTCGGCGGCATCGAGCGTCGAGGCGAGCTGAGCCCGCGGGATCATCGCACGGTGGTCGTCGGCCGCGAAGGCTTTGATGCTGTCGGGGATGGTGAACCCCATCTGGGTGAGGAAGTCGGTGCGCCAGCCGGGCAGCGTCGCGGTCAGGGTGTCGCCGAAGAAGCTGCCCGCCAACAGAAGAGCCTTCTTGTCCTTGAAGGCCGAATTGTTCTGGCCGGCGTTGGTGAACTTGTCGTCCACGGCGCTGATCAGTTGTTTCATCTGGTCGGCCTGGAACACCGCCTGCCCGACGGTGTTGGCCTGGTCCTTCCACGGCTCGAAAAAGGCGTCGCCGTCGGACTGGGCGATCGTGGGGGCGATGGCCGACAGTTTCTTGTAGGTGTCGGCGTCCAGCCCCGCGTTGATGGCCACGATGAGGTCCGGTTTCAGCGTGGCTATTCGATCGATCTGAATTCCGTTGTCCAGGTTCAGCACAACTGGTTGGGCAGCTCCCAGCTTGGATTGCGCCCAGGGCCACACACCGAACGGCTGGTCGCCGAACCAGTTGGTGACCGCGACCGGGACCACTCCGACGGCGAGCAGATCGTCCTGTTCGGTGAAGCCCGCGCTGACGACCCGTTTGGGTGGGGCGGGCACCGTGGTCTCGCCGAAGATGTGCTTGACGGTCACCGTTTTGGGGGCGGAGCCGCTGCCGGAGCCGTTCGACGAGCATGCCGCCGCCAGCAACAGCCCGGCCGCTCCGGCCACCCCCAGGAACTCACGCCTACGCAAGTGCGTGCCCACGGCGCGAGAGTAACGAGCATCAGTCAAGCTGCAAACCCGATTCCAGGAACTTCATCGCCTTATCGACGTTCTCGAGGGAGAACGGGCCGCGGTTGCCCAGCGCCATCACCGCGCCGATCACCGCACCCGCGAAGACACGGATCTCGATTTCGTGCGGTCCCCGCCCGAGGCGCCGCGCCATTGCTTCGGTGACCCCGTCGACGAGCGAGTTGTATTCGTCACGAAGGGCGGGCTGCAATTCGGGCAGCGAGTAGATCAGCCGCTGGCGGGTGCTCTCGTCTTGCCATTCCTCGGCCGTCATCTGCTCGTAGGCGACGTGGACGGCGGCCCGGAATGCGGCGACGTGCGGCATCTCGACCGGCTGCGCGGCCAGGGCCTCGAGCATGACAACGTTGAGGTCATTGGCCAGCAGCACCGATTCCTTGCTGGGGAAATATCGAAAGAAGGTGCTGGGGGAGATGTCGGCGGCATGCGCGATCTGCTCGATCGTGGTGACGGCATAGCCGCGGTCGTCGAACAACCGGAACGCTTCCCGCCGAATGGTCTCGCGGGTCCTGACCCTCTTGCGCTCCCGCAGGCCGGCGGGAAGCTGCGGCTCTGACATGGGTCGATTGTGGCGCATCGGTCAGCGGCTCCGCGCATCGAGTCAGCAGTTAGTCGCTGGAGAGGCCCAGCGAGACGCCGAGCCCGATCATCGTGACCGCGATCAGGCCGTCGAGTACCCGCCAGGTGAGGGGGGTGGCAAACAGTCCGGCGAGGCGACGTGCACCGAAGCCCAGACTGAAGAACCACACCACGCTGGCCGTCACCGCCCCGACGCCGAACAGCCAGCGGCCGTCGGCGTGCTGGTTGGGCTCCTGTTGGTTGGCCAATGTGCCGAGCAGGACGACGGTGTCGAGGTAGACGTGCGGGTTGAGGAATGTCAGCGCCAGGCAGGTCAGCAGCACCGGTGCCAGCCGGGCGGGACCGTCCGGTGTCGCGGTTATCGTGGCCGGGCGGAGCGCCCGGCGCGCGGCCAGGAGGCCGTAGCCGAGCAGGAATGCCGCCCCGCCGACTTTGGCGACCGTCACGGTCTGCGGGTGAGCGGTGATCACCGCGCCGATCCCGGCGATGCCGGCGGTGATCAGCACCAGGTCCGACACCGCGCAGACGCTGACCACGGCCAGCACGTGTTCACGCCGGATGCCCTGGCGCAGGACGAACGCGTTCTGAGCCCCGATGGCCGCGATCAGGGTCATCGAGGTCAGGAACCCGATGAGCAGCGGCGAGGCCATGCTGTGAGGGTAAGCAATCGGGTTGTATCAGTACAGCTAATGATTCTTGCGCACCATTAGGACCACTAATGTGACGGCGGCGGTGGGTTCGATGCGTGTTGTCCGCCCGCCGTAAGCCGACGCCACCCATTCGCGCTCGAGTTTCGGGAACGCCCGGCGTGTGTAGCCGGGTCGTTCACCGGCGTCGAAACCGCCCGCGGCGCTCTGCCTTCAGCATGGTTCGGGCAGTGAGCCGACCCGGCCAGCCGTTTGTTCCCGACATCGGGTGCGTGCCATGACCTGAGCGCCACAGGCCGTCGATCTCAGGCGTGTCCTATCCGGCGAGCGACGGACTCGGCCGCCAGGGGCCTATCTGGCTGGGGAGCAGGTCCACGGCGCGCGACGAGCCCTTGTATACCCACGGAGTGACGATGGAATCGCGAAATCCCGGTGCCGGCCCTGCATCATGATGTAGATGAGTGATGCTATGATGCAGCTGTGCGCACGACGCTGAATATCTCCGACGACCTGCTGGCTGAAGCGAAGGTGCTCGCCGTCCGAACGCACCGCTCGATTGGCGCGGTGGTAGATGACGCGCTGCGTGTGCTGCTGAGGCGGGACGGGCCGGAAGCGGCGGCCTCGACGTGGACTTTCCCCACCAGCGGCGCTGGAGGCCTTCAGCCCGGAGTGAATCTCGATGACGGCGAAGCCCTCGCCGACCTGCTGGGTGACAATGCTTTGCCCTGACGTGAACATCCTGCTCTATGCTTTCCGCCGCGACAGCACCGATCACTCCCGATACGCGCAGTGGTTGCAGCTCGCCATGACCGGGCATCAGCCCGTCGGTGTCAGCGAGCTCGTTCTGTCCGGGGTGGTCCGACTGGCCACCAATCACCGGGTTTATCGCCAGCCGAGCACCACGGCGGAGGCGCTGAACTTTTGCCGCGCGGTGCGCTCCGCGCCGGCCGCAGTCCCGTTGCGGCCGGGCGGGAAGCACTGGGAGATCTTCTCCCAACTCTGCCAAGCCGTGTCGGCCACGGCCAACGACGTGCCCGATGCCTACCACGCGGCGCTGGCCGTCGAGAACGGCGCCACCTGGATCACCAACGATCGTGGCTATGCCAGGTTCCCAAACGTGCAGTGGCGCAGCCCGTTCGACCAACGCTGACGAGCAGCACAGTTCTTGTGAACGGACTTGGTATCACACTGATACCATGGTCGGGTGGCGATGACGTTGAGGCTGACCGAGGAACAGGATCATGCACTCACGTTGCTCGCAGAGGCCGACGGGGTGAGCAGCAAGAGGCGGCCTGCCGGGCGATCGTTGAAGCCGCAGCGCGCCGGACTCATGACGCCCGGGTGCGTGAACTTTCCGCCCGGGGGCGCACGCGGTACGCGGAGCTGCTCAACCGCTTGTCGCGGTGAGCATCGTCTATCTGTCGCTAGAAGACCTGCTGGTCCTCGCCGGCGACCTGGGATGTCTGGTGGTCCGTGATGTCGGCCTGCTCGACTCCGCGGCCCACCGGCCCACCTCGACCTTGTTCGGCGAGGACGCCTATCCCTCGATCCACGAGAAGGCGGCTGTTCTCCTCGAGTCGATTGTGCGCAACCATCCGTTGGTGGACGGCAACAAGCGGCTGGGCTGGCTGGCCACCTACGTGTTCTACGCCATCAACGGTTACGCGGTCGAGGCACCCGACGATGATGCCTACAACCTGATCATTGAGTTGGCCGCCGGCCGGGCCGATCATCACACCGCGGCGGTGGCACTGCGGAGTTGGACCACCGGCGGTCGGCCGTAACGGATCGCGGGTCGGCGGCCATCCGCACTGGATGCTGCCACCGGAACCACCGTCGCCGTGGCGTCGCTCTCGATCTCAAACATCGAGGCGCAGCAGTGTCAGCGCTGCGGCGAGTGATGGAGGGCGCGCATAACCGCGCGGTGGTATTGGAGCAGCGCCCTACCGTCGGCCACCTCAGGTGCCGGATGATGGGCGCATGGGCCATGACGTTGAGGGCCGCCTCGACGCGCACCAGCTTGCTGCCTTGGCGGCAGTGATCGAGTTCGGCAGCTTCGATGCGGCGGCCGAGCGATTGCACGTAACACCGTCGGCGGTCAGCCAACGGATCAAAGCCTTGGAGCAGCGGGTCGGTCAGGTTCTGGTGGTGCGGGCCAAGCCGTGCACGGCTACCTCTGCCGGGGTTCCGCTGCTGCGCTTGGCAGCGCAGACGGCGTTGCTCGAGTCGGAGGCACTGTCCGAGATGGGTGGTGCGGGCGCCACGCGCATCGGGTGGCCATCGCCGTCAACGCCGACTCGATGTCGACCTGGTTCCCGACGGTGTTCGAGCACCTACCGGAGTGCTGTTCGATATCCGGATCGAAGACCAGGATCATTCGGCCCGGCTACTGCGCGAAGGGGTGGTGATGGGTGCGGTCACCACCGAACGCACTGCGGTGCCGGGCTGTCGGGTGCAGTCCCTCGGCGTGATGCGCTACGTCCCGGTGGCCAGCAAGCCCTACCTGGAACGCCACCTACCCGAGGGGTTCACCGCCGGTGCGGCGCGCAGGCGCCCGCGCTGGCCTGGAACCGCGATGACGCGCTGCAGGACATGTTGGTGCGCAAAGCGTTTCGGCGTGACATCGCCCGCCCGACGCATTACGTGCCGACGGCGGAGGGTTTCGGCGGCGCGGTCCGGGCCGGGCTGGGGTGGGGAATGTTCCCGGAGATGCTGGCCGCACCGGAGTTCGCAAGCGGGGCCTTCAGTCCGATTTGCGAGTTGCACCTCGACGTTCCGTTGTTCTGGCAGAGCTGGAAGATGGACAGCCCGATGATCACGACGATCACGGACGCCGTGCGGGCTGCAGCGGCTAAGCTTTCACCGTGACGACAGGCGAGGATGCCGATCGACTTTCGCCTGACGATGCCCACATCTTGAGCATGGAATCGCCTGAGATAACCGGGCATACGCTGAAACTCGTCGTCCTCGAACCAGGTGAGCCCTCGACGTCGATGCCTTGCGCGCCTCGGTGGCGGACAGACTCACCACCCAGCCTCGCGCCATGCAGCGCGTCGACACCTCCGGTAACCCAGCCGCGCTGGGTCGAGGCCACGAACTTCGATATCGGCCAACATGTTCGGCGCCACACCGGCCCGGAAATCGTCGCGCGTGCCGATTTGTGGCAGACGGTCAGCGCACTGATGTCCGAGCACCTCGACCGCAGCCGCCCGCTGTGGACCTTCGATGTCATCGGGCCGCTGGCCGATGGGCGGGAAGCCATCGCGGTTCGGATTCACCACGCCATGGCCGACGGTATCGCCGCCGTGCGGTTCCTGCACGCGGTGCTGTGGGATTCCCACCCCGAGCCGCCGGCGCGCGACAGGGGGCCCGGTGTCCGGTCACCGCAACAGCGAAGCCGGCTGGACGAGGTGCGCCGGATGCCCGCGGCGCTGCGCCGGGAACTGGGCCACCGCGGCTCGACGTCGCCGTTCGACCGGCCCATCACCGGCTCGCGCGAGTTGGCCTTCACGGTGGCGACTCTGGCCGAGATGAAGGCCATCGGTGCGTCGCGGCCGACACACGCCACGGTCAACGACGTCCTTCTCGCCATCATCGCTGGTGGGCTTCGGGATTGGCTCGGATCCGACGAGGCGGTGCGACAACACCTCCGCGCCCAGATCCCGGTCAGCCTCCATCACCGTGACGAGGGGTCGGGCGATCTCGGCAACCGCGATTCTTTCATCAACGTCGATCTGCCTGTCGCCGAAGCCGACCCGCTGGTGCGGCTCGACCTCATCAGCGCCGAGACCAGCCAGTGCAAACAGAGCGGTGATCCCGAAGAGCTCTACGATCTCTTCCACGCCCTCGGGCGCATGAAGCACATCGGCAGCGCGGCGCAGAAATTCGCCGGTAGCGCCCGCGAATTCAGCGTGTCGATCTCCAATGTTCCCGGTCCATCGGTTGCCGTCGGAGTGGCAGGGCGAAGAGTGGAGCATCTGTTCTCCTCGTCGGAGCCGGGAATGCACCATGCCCTTCGTATTTCGGCCATCTCCTGTGCCGGGGACGTGGGCATCGGGCTGTGCACCGACCCCCAGGCGCTGCCCGGCATCACCGCGCTGGCCGGGGCCATCGACGATTCCTACGGCGAGTTACGCCGGGCCGCCCTCGGCCGCTGACGCGGTCACCCCGACGGCGTGGATCGCGGTTACTTCCACAATCGCAGCCTAATTGTGAACAGAGCATGTCCGGGAAACGCAGACGTGGCATCGTGCAATCCATGACGGAAGTTGCGCAGCGTCCGGACATGCCCGCCCCACGCACCCTGTTCGGTCACCCGATCGGCCTGGCCAACCTGTTCGGAGTCGAACTCTGGGAGCGGTTCTCGTTCTACGGGATGCTCACCATCCTCGGCTACTACCTCTATTACTCGCTCACCGACGGAGGACTGGAGCTACCCAAGAGCACCGCGACCGGCATCGTCGGCGCGTACGGCGGCCTGGTGTACCTGTCCACGGTGCTCGGCGGTTGGGTCGCCGACCGGTTGCTCGGCATGGAGCGCACCGTCTTCTACGGCGGGGTCGTCGTGATGTTCGGTCACCTCGCGTTGGCGCTGCTGCCGGGATTGGTCGGTGTCGCCGTCGGTCTGGTGCTCATCGCGCTGGGCTCGGGTGCGCTGAAAGCCAACGCGTCCTCGCTGCTGGGCACTCTGTACGACCGATGGCGATCCCGCGCCGAGATGGTGGATTCACCCTGTTCTATCTCGGCATCAACCTCGGCGCTTTCGTCGGCCCGCTGGTCACGGGTCTGCTGCAGACCACGCTCGGCTTCCACTACGGCTTCGGGGCCGCGGCGTTGGGCATGGCGCTCGGGCTCACCCAATATGTGGTGTTCCGCCGCAATCTGGGGGAACACGGCCGTGACGTCCCGCACCCGTTGCCGCGCAGCGCCTACTGGCGAATGGCTGTCGGTGCGGTCGTCGTCGTCGCCGTGATCGTCGCGGCCTTCGCCAGCGGAGTGGTGAAGCTGGCCAACCTGTCTCAGGTCACCACCGGTGTCATCATCCTCGCCTCGGTCGCCTACTTCGCGATGATGCTGACCAGCTCCCGGGTCGACGCACTCGAGCGGACCAGGGTGCGGGCATTCATTCCGCTGTTCATCGCCAACGCGGTGTTCTGGTCGCTGTTCCAGCAGATCTTCACCGTGCTCGCGGTCTACTCCGACGAACGGATGAACTGGTCGATCTTCGGCTGGACGGCGCCGTCGAGCTGGATCGGCTCGATCGAACCGGTCTGGATCATCCTGCTGTCGCCGTTGTTCGCGGTCATGTGGACGCGAGCTGGGCAGGCGGGCACCGACGACCCCGCGCAAGTTCGCCTACGGCGTCATCGGTATGGGACTGGCGTTCCTGTTGTTCCTGCCGATGGCCGGGACGACGGGCGCAGCGTGCCCGCTCTGTTGGTGGTCGCGATCATGGCGGTGTTCGCGGTCTCCGAACTGCTGCTGTCCCCGATCGGCCTGTCGGTCACCACACAAGCTTGGCGCCCGAACGCGTTTCGGGCGCAGATGATGGCGCTGTACTTCTTCTCCGTCGGGCTCGGAACGGCGATGTCGGGTGTGCTCGCCGCGCTACTACCACCCGGCCCACGAAGCCGCGTACTTCGGCATCATCGGTGCGGTCGCCGTCGTCGCCGGCGTGATCGTGTGGTTCTTGGCACCGTGGATGAGCCGCCTGATGGAAGGCGTGCACTGACGAAGTACCGATGGTCCCAGTGCTTCATATCGTCGTGCCTCGGCGGGGTTCAACTCCGAGCCCGTCACGATCGTCTCGAAGTCCGACACCTCCGCGAATCGGCAGAAGCTGTTGGCGCCGAACTTCGAATGCGCCGCGACCAGGACGCGGCGCCGTGCCACCGTGACCGCGGTGTGTTTCACCGCCGCCACCGCCGGCTCCGGTGTTGTCACCCGTGCTCCGTCGAAATCCCGTTCGTACCAAGGTAAGCGATGTCGATCACCAGACTGCGCAGCATGTCGGTCGCCCAGTGATCCACGGTCGCCAGGGTGCGGCCCCGCATCCGCCCACCGAGCAGCAGAACCGTGACCGAGTCGCTGGGCGCCAGCGCCTCAGCGACCAGCAATGACGAAGTGACCACCGTCAGTTCCTGGTCGGCGAGCCGCTCGGCGATCAGCCGCGGGGTGAATCCCTCATCGAGATAAAAGGTTTCGGCGCCGTGCAACAGCTGCGCGGCACACGCGGCCATGCGGTGCTTCTCGGCCAGGTCCACCTGGCTGCGATACTCCACGGTGGATTCGAAGGCCGCCGTCTCCAGCGGAATCGCTCCGCCGTGAACGCGTTTGAGGAGCCTGCGCCCGGCCAGCACCTTCAAGTCCCGGTGGATCGTCTCGGCCGCGACACCCCGGTGCGCCTACCCCGCACCCGTCGGAGAGGACAACCACCATGAAGGCCCTGCGCTTCTATGCACCCGAGGATGTCCGGCTGGAAGATGTGCCGGAGCCGGTATGCGGTCCCGACGAGGTGAAGATTCGCGTCCGCAACTGCTCCACCTGCGGCACCGACGTGAAGATCCTGCACAACGGGCATCAGAACCTCACGCCGCCGCGGACCATCGGCCACGAGATCGCGGGCGAGATCGTCGAGGTCGGCGCCGAGGTGAATCCGACGTACGGATCGCAGTGGCAGGTGGGCGACCGCGTCCAGGTGATCGCCGCCGTCCCGTGCGGCGAATGCCACGAGTGCCGAAAGGGCGGATGGCGGTCTGCCAGAACCAGACGTCGGTGGGCTACCAGTACGACGGCGGGTTCGCCGAGTACATGATCGTCCCCCGGCAGGTGCTCAAGGTCGACGGACTCAACCGCATCCCGGACAACGTCGGCTTCGACGAGGCCTCAGCCGCAGAACCGTTCGCCTGCGCCATCAACGCTCAGGAACTCCTCGGTATCGAGGAGGGCGACACGGTCGTGGTGTTCGGTGCGGGCCCCATCGGCTGCATGCACATCCGGATCGCCCGGGGCGTCCATCGGTGCCGGCCCGGTGTACCTCGTCGACGTCAACGAGGGCCGGCTCGAGATGTCCGCCGACGCCGTGCATCCCGACGAGGTGATCAACGCCGCCGACGTCGACGTCGTCGAGAGGGTCATGGAATTGACGGGTGGTCGCGGCGCCGACGTCATCATCATCACCGCCACCGCGGCCAATGTCACCCAGGAGCAGGCGATCGCCATGGCAGCCCGCAACGGGCGCATCTCCTTCTTCGGTGGCCTGCCCAAGACGAACCCCACCATCACGTGTGACTCGAACGTCGTGCACTACCGCCAGTTGCACATCCACGGCGCCAACGGCTCCGTCCCCGAACACAACAAGGGGGCTCTGCAGTACATCTCGACCGACCAGGTTCCGGTCAAAGACCTCATCACCCGCCATATTTCACTCGACAACGTTCTTGATGTATTCGACATCGTCGCCAGTGGCGAGGCCATCAAGGTGACCGTCGAGCCCGAATAGGCCGTGCCCGAGTGGCAGACCAGGCGTAGTCCCGCTCGCCGCCGAGATCGCGACGGCGGGCGCCGCCGCCTGAGCCGCCCCGCCCAGCTCTGTGAGGTTGGCGACAAAGGGTCGGAGCAATACCCCATGGGGTATATAGTCAGGACCTAAGGAACCTAGGAAAGGCCCGCCCATGACCGCCCCAGAGGCAACGCCCGCCGCAACCGTTATGCCCCGCATCGGAGATCCGGCGCCGTCGTTCACCGCGATGACGACGCAGGGCCCGATCAACTTCCCCGCCGACTACTCCGGCAAATGGGTCATTTTCTTCTCGCATCCCGCGGACTTCACCCCGGTGTGCACCAGCGAGTTCATGACGTTCGCCTCGATGCAGAAGCAGTTCGCCGCCTACAACACCGAACTGGTGGGCTTGTCGGTCGACGGGCTCTACAGCCACATCGCCTGGCTGCGAACCATCAAGGAGAAGATCTCCTTCCGCGACATGACAGGACGTCGAGGTCACGTTCCCGCTGATCGACGATGTCTCGATGGAGATCGCCCAGAAGTACGGGATGATCATGCCCGGCGAGGACTCGACGAAGGCCGTGCGCGCCGTGTTCGTCATCGACCCCGAAGGCATGGTCCGCGCGATCATCTACTACCCGCTCAGCCTGGGCCGCAACTTCGACGAGTTGCTTGCGCGTCATCAAGGCCCTGCAGACCGCCGACCACTTCGACGTCGCCACCCCGGCAGACTGGCGCCCCGGCGACCCCGTCATCGTGCCCCCGGCCGGCTCGTGCGGCACCGCCAAGGACCGCATGGAAGAGCCAGGCCGAAGGCGTGGAGTGCGAAGACTGGTTCTTCTGCACCAAGGACATCTCCGAAGCCGACATCGAATCGGCGATCCGAATGAAAGCGAGATCCCAATGATCACCGCACCAGCCGAGATCGACCCCGCCGGGGCTGTCCGGACTGCCGGCGCGGTTATCTGAACGGCCAGATGCGCCGGCGGCTTCCGGTCGCGGCGGGTTTGTCCAGAAGGTGGGGAGCCACCTCTCGCAGCAACGCGTCGACCTGCCCGATGCTGGGATTCACCAGGGCGTGTTCGCCGACGAAGACGGTCGGCACGGTCTCGTTGCCGCCCGCGGCTCTGCGTACGCGTGCCGCCGCGGCGGGGTCTTCCCAGATGTTGACTTCCTGGACCGGGATTCCGGTGCGCCGTAGCCGCCGGCGAAGAGCCATGCAGAACGGGCAGCCGGGGCGCCAGTAGAACTGGACGGCGGTGATCTCGTCGCGGGGGCCGCTGGTCATGATCAGGCGCCCGCCTGTCCGCCGCGCAGGTACACCGTGGTGGTGTGGGTGAAGAACTCCCGCGCCGCACCGCCCTGCTCCTTCGGGCCGAGTCCACTTTTCTTGGCGCCCCCGAACGGCACATGCGGATCGGCACCGGCCGATTCGGAGTTGACGTGCAGCACCCCGACGTCGACATGTTCGACGGCCTGCAGCACCCGGGTCAGGTCCTGGGTGAAGACCGCTGCCGACAAACCGAATTCACTGTCATTCGCCAGCTCGAAGGCCTCGTCGGCATCGGTGGCGCGGCGCACGGCCAGTACGGGGCCGAAGAGTTCCTCGGCCCAGATGTCGGCGGGCTGAGTCAGTTCCACGACGGTCGGCGCGATGAAGTAGCCCTCGGCCAGCGGTCCGTCGCGGTAGGGCCCTCCGCCGGTCAGCACGGCAGCTCCCTGCGCGGTGGCGGCGCCGATCACCGGCCGCGATACCGGCCTGCGCCGAGTCGCTGATGACCGGACCCATCTGCGTCGTGTCGTCACTGGGATCTCCCACCGCCAAGTTCGCCGCACGCGCCACCAGCGCCTCGACGAAACGACGGCGGCGTTCTTGCCGCCCATCTCGGCCTGCACCGGCACACCGCGCGCGGCTGCCGCCGCGGCGATCCGGCGGCCCACACGCGTGGATCCGGTGAACGTGATCGCGTCGACACCGGGACGGGTGACCAGAGCGTCGCCGACCGAGGAGCCGCCGATGACCAGGTTGAGCACACCGCGCGGCAGGCCTGCGGCCGTCAGCGCATCGGCGAGCCGGAGCGCCAGCAGGGGAACGGTACTGGCCGGCTTCCACACCACGGTGTTGCCGTAGACCAGTGCCGGCGCGATCTTCCACGCCGGGATCGCGATCGGGAAGTTGAACGGGGTGATGACCGCGACGACACCGATCGGCTTGCGCGTCAGCAGGATCTGTTCTCCGGCGCGGGGCGAGGCGAACACGTCGCCGGCCTGGCGGTCCCCTCGTTGCCGTAGTAGCGCAGGATCTGGCCGCGCGGCGGACCTCGCCGATGCCTTCGGCCCTGGTCTTGCCCTCCTCGATCGCCAGCTCGAGTCCCCAATCCTCGCATTGTGGTCCACCACCGCAGCGGCATCGAGCAGCGTCGCGCCACGTTGGTGGATGGGAGTGCCGGCCCAGCCGGCTCGGGCCTCACGCGCGGCGTCGACGGCCTTGTCCAGCTCGGCGGCGGTTGCCGAATCACCTTCAGCCACAACGACAGTGGGCCGCGATGGATTGAGGCTGAGCACGCGGGAGCCGCTGCCTGCGTGCCACTCGCCGGCGATGAGGTGCCGCAGCTCGACAGTGCCGGCCATCTCAGCGGAACGCCGCTTGCCCGGTGAGGGCCTTGCCGATCGACAGCAGATGCATCTCCGAGGTGCCCTCGTAGGTGAGCACCGACTCGAGGTTGTTGGCATGCCGCAGCGGTGAGTACTCCAGCGTGATGCCGCTGCCGCCCAGCAGGGTGCGGCACTCCCGGGCGATCGCCAGCGCCTCGCGCACGTTGTTGAGCTTGCCCAGGCTGATCTGCTCGGGACGGACGCCCTCGGCGTCCTTGATGCCGGCCGAGATGCAGTGCCAGCAGCATGCCCTTGCCCAGCTCGACCGTCATGTTGGCCAGCTTCTCCTGGGTCAGCTGAAAACTCGACAGCGGCCGGTCGAAGACCTCCCGCGTCCCGGGTGTAGGCGATCGTGGTCTCCAGGCAGTCGCGGGCCGCGCCCAGCGAACCGAACACGATCCCGAAGCGCGCCTCGTTGAGGCATGACAGCGGGGCGCCGAGGCCGCTGGCGTCGGGGGAGTTGCGCCGACGCGGGCAGGCGCACGTTGTCCAGCACCAGCTCGGAGGTGACCGAGGCCCGCAGCGAGAGCTTCTTGTGGATCACGTTGGCGGTGAAGCCCGGCGTGTCGGTCGGCACCAGGAAGCCCCGGATCACCGTCGCTCGGTCCGCGCCCATACGGTCGCGACGTCGGCGAGGTTGCCGTTGGTGATCCACATCTTGGTGCCGTTGAGCACCCAGTCGCTGCCGTCGCGGCGGGCGCGGGTGCGCATGCCGGCGGGGTTGGAGCCGAAGTCGGGCTCGGTGAGCCCGAAGCAGCCGATCGCGTCGCCGGAAGCCAGCCGGGGCAGCCACTCGTTCTTCTGCTCCTCGGAGCCGTAGCGGTAGATCGAGAACATCGACAGCGAGCCCTGCACCGACACGAAGCTGCGGAACCCGCTGTCACCGGCCTCCAGCTCCATGCATGCCAGGCCGTAGCTGACGGCGTTGGTTCCCGCGCAGCCGTAGCCCTGCAGGTGCATGCCCAGTACCCCGAGCGCGCCGAACTCCTTCGCGAGTTCCTTTGGCAGCGTGGCGGATTCGAACCAATCCCCGACGTTGGGGCGAAGCCGGGAGTCGACGAACTTGCGCACGGTGGCGGCGATGTCGCGCTCGTCGGAGTCGAGGAGGCGGTCGACGTCGAACAGCTCCAGCGGGCTGTAGGTGTCCTTTGCCGGTGGGGCGGCGGTCGTCGTGGTCATCGTCATCCGATCCGTATCAGCTTCTTGTTGACGAATTCGTCGATGCCGAAACGGCCGAGTTCACGGCCGAAGCCCGATCGCTTCACGCCGCCGAACGGAAGCTCCACACCGTCGGCGCCCACCACGTTGACGAAGACCATGCCGGCGTCGATCTTGTCGGCGACCCGCTTGGCCTGTTCGGAGTCGGTGGTGAACACATAGGAGCCCAGGCCGAACGGAATGTCGTTGGCCACCTCCACCGCTTCGTCCTCGGAGTTGGCCTTGAAGACCATGGCGACCGGACCGAACAGTTCCTCGCGGTAGGTCGCCGAATCGGGTGAGACGTCGGTCAGCACCCCGGGTGGGAAGTAGGCGCCCTTGCGCTCGCCCTGGGACACCAGGCTGGCGCCGTCGGCTACCGCGCGATCGATCTGCTCGGCAAGTCGCTTGGCCGCGGCCACCGAGGACAGTGGCGGCAGTTCGTCGGCGGTCTCGAGCGCCTTCTTGGTGAACCGGTCGAGGAAGTCGTCGTAGAGGTCGGCGGCCACGATGAAGCGCTTGGCAGCGTTGCAGGCCTGGCCGGTGTTCTCGAAGCGGCCGGCGACCGCGGCGTCGACCGTGGCATCCAGGTCGTCGGTGCTGAGCACGATGAACGGGTCGGAACCACCGAGTTCGAGCACCACTTTCTTCAGGTTCCGCCCGGCGATCTCGGCGACCGCCGCGCCGGCGCGCTCGGACCCGGTCAGCGATACGCCTTGGACGCGGGGGTCCGCGATGGCCTCGGCGATCTGCTCGTTGGTCGCATAGACGTTGACGTAGGCGCCCTCGGGATACCCGGCGTCATCGAAGATCTGCTGGATGGCCTCGGCCGACTCCGGGCACTGCGGCGCGTGCTTGAGCACGATCGTGTTGCCCAGAGTCAGGTTGGGACCGGCGAACCGGGCCACCTGGTAGTAGGGGTAGTTCCACGGCATGATGCCCAGCAGCACCCCGATCGAACTGCGGCGGATCAGCGCGCTGCCGTCACCGTCGAGCAGCGCGATGGGCTCGTCGGCGAGGAACTTCTCGGCGTTGTCGGCGTAGTACTCGTAGATCGCGGCGCTGAAGTCGACCTCGCCGAGCGCCTGGTCCATCGGCTTGCCCATCTCGCGGTGAATGATCTCGGCGAGCTTCTCCCGGCGCTCGGTGTGCAACTCGGCGACCTTCCGGATCAGGGCGGCCCGTTCGGCCAGTGTCGACTTCTTCGACCACTCTCGGTGTGCTTTGGTGGCGCCGGCCAGCGCCCGCTCGATCTGCTCGTCGGTCGCGGTCGGGTACTCCCGCACCACCGCCCCGGTTGTCGGGTCGACCACTGCGTACAGACTCATAGTCCCGTCCTCGCTGAAGAGTTTAGTACTGTAAAACTAAGCAAGTTATATACCGCTAAACTTTGACTGCGCAAGGCCCGCGGTCGACGGGTGAAGGGGAGGCCTCTATGTCGCGCAGTGCAACGGCCGGCGACGCCGCCCCCGCGGGAGTCGACGGGTGGATGGGCCGGCTGGGCCCCAAGCTCCCGCAGCCTGCGCAAGGAGCGGGATCTGACGCTGGAGGCGGTCGCCGACCGCGCCGGAGTCACCAAGGGCTTCCTGAGCCTGGTCGAACGTGGCCAGACCACCATCTCCGTGCCGAATCTGCTGCGGGTCTGCGAGATCCTCGGCGTCCCAGTGGGTTCGCTGTTCGATTACCCGGACTCGGCCGTCGTGCGCAGCGGGCGGGGAGCGCCAGTCGAGATGGGCGGCAGCGGGATCCGCGAGTATCTGCTGACTCCGGCAACCGAACCGCACCTTCAGGTGATGCGGTCGGTTCTGCAACCGGGCGGCGGAACCGGCGGTGCCTACACGTTGGACTCGGAGACCGTCTTCGTCTTCGTCCTGCGCGGTAGCCTCCGCCTCACCGTCGATGGTCAGCAATGCCTCCTCGAGGCCGGCGATTGCTATACCTTTTCGCCTCGCGCCGCACACTCCTGGGAGAACCCCGGCACCGAGGAGAGTGAAGTGCTCTGGTCCATCGTGCCGCCGATCCCGCGAGCCGACGCGCTCTGATTCGCCTCACAAACCCGAATCGAACGTGCTGTACTTGCGAAACCGATTCGCAAGGCGGAGGTACAGCGGTGAGCGACTCTCTCGAAGAGACACACGACGAGTCCATCAAGGTCGATCAGCGCGTCCGCGTCTATGTCGGCACCGACGATGAGTCGCACGGTGTCGTCGTCGAGGATTTCGGGTCCCTGGCGGGTCAATGCGTCGATATAGCCGACACGCGCATCGCCGATGCGGCGCGGCGTTGGGCGGTACTCTTGGACGCCGGCACACTCGTTTTCGTCGATGACGACCAGATAGCGCCCGAATAGGGTTCGTGGCGCGGTCAGCGAACCGGAGTAGGGAGCGCCCGGCACAACTCGTGCACATCGCGACCGGCGCTCATGACGGTGCGGTCCGGTCGGATGATCGCCGCGCTCGCCCGGCCGCGGCGCAGCCACGCCGCAAGCTCACTGCCGGTTGACGCGAGGTGCACTGTCGCGCGGCGCCCCTCGATGACTGCCCGATCGGCCGCGGTCGGTGGGCTGGTGGTGATGAGGGCAAACCCATTGCCCAACAGCGAATCGAGCCGCTGTCCGTTGGCCTGTGCGGTATTGGGACAGAGGGTGCCGGCCAGTTGACGCGGGGCGTAGGTCTTGTGAATCAGCGCCGAGCGCGGCAGCGGCGGCGTCATCGAGTCGGTGACCTTGCTGCGCATGCCCGGCAGGAGGTGCATCCGCGGTACCACGAGACGGCGGAGCCGATCGCCGATCTCCCCACCGGCCGTCATCGCCCTGCCCAACATCAGCGCGAGTCCGATCATCTTGCGGGCATGCGGTTTTCGCTCCTGCTCGTAGGTTTCCAGCACCGTCGCGCACAGACTTCCGTCGAGCACACCGGCAAGTTTCCATGCCAGATTCATCGCGTCGCGCAGCCCGGCCCCCATGCCCTGGCCGACGAACGGTGGAGTCAAATGGGCCGCATCACCGAGCAGAAACGTATTGCCGCGCCGCCAATGATCGGCGATCTGCGCGCGGAAGGTGTACTCCGCAACGCGGAGGATTTCGAGTTGGTCGTCATCGATCCGGTTTGTCCAAGGCGCGATGAGGGGCCGCAGCGCACCCAGGGCGCGGAAGTCCTCCGCGGTTTCGCCGGGCAGCAGCCGAAACTCCCAGCGGTAGCGGACATCACCGATCTGCATGAAGGTCCCCGCCCGACGCGGACTGCATAGCTGATGAACACCGGCCCACTGATTGAGGTCGGCCGCGGTGGCGATGTCGACGACGAGCCAACGCTGCTCGAAGCGTAGATCGCCCATGGTCACACCGACCCGCCCACGCACCAGGCTGTTCGCGCCGTCGCAGCCGAGAAGGTAGTCGGCCTCGACCGTGTGCTCGTCGCCGTCGACGCGGTTGGTGAAGCTGATACGACTGCCGCCGCCCTCGATGCCGGTGATGTCGGTGACTTCTGCGTTGCCCCGCAGCGTGACTCCCGGCTGACGCTCGAGGTTGGTGCGCAACAGCGTTTCGAACTCGGGTTGATCGAACATGTTGGCCTGCGGATAGCCGTGCCGGGTGTGCGCCGGATCGCGGTGGAACTGGGCCAGCACCCTCATCTGGGGATCGAGCAGGCGCAGCCCGAGTGCGGGGCGGGAGATCTTGGCGAACTCCTCGGCGAGACCGAGTCGGTCGATGATGCGGAACACCTCGTCATCGAGGTGCACCGCGCGAGGCTGCGGGTACACGTCCGCCCACCGATCCAGGACGAGGACTTCGACGCCGTACTGCGCGAGCAGGGTGGCGGCGGTGACGCCGGTGGGACCGGCTCCGATGATCACCACCGAGTGCCTGGTGTGCTCGCTCATCCCGACTCCTTCTAGCAACTGACGAAATCGTCACATGCGATTGGTCCTCCAGTCAAACTATTTTGACGGAATCATCAGTACTGACCATCCTGGTACGATCCGACCACCAGAGACCGAGGTAGGGCTGCTGTGAGCGACGAGTCAGACGCATCGATCAACCGGCTGGAGCGCCGCAAACAGCGGACCCGGACCGCGTTGATCAAGGCGGCCCAGTCTCTTGTCGCCGAGGGTCGGCTCAACGTCCCGGTCTTGGAGATAACGCAGGCCGCCGATGTGGGAATGGGCTCCTTCTACAACCATTTCGACAGCAAGGAGCAGTTGTTCGAAGCCGCGGTCGCCGAGGTCCTGGACTCCCACGGCGCGCTGCTCGACGCCATGACCGCTCAGATGGGGGACCCGGCCGAGATCTTCGCGGCCAGCTTCCGGCTGACGGGCCGGTTTTTCCGCAGGCGGGCCCAGGAGAGCCGCATCCTGCTCGCCAACTGGGGTGCACTGCTGACCTCTGATCGAGGCCTCGCGCCGCGCGCCCTGCGTGACATCAAAGCGGCAGCCGCGGCCGGCCGCTTCCGCGTCGACGATCCCGCACTCGCGCTCTCGATCGCGGGAGGGATTCTGCTCGGTCTGGGCCACCTGCTGCAGGCCGACCCCCATCGAGAGGACGGTGCGACCACGGACACCTTGGCCGAGGACGTTCTGCGGTTGTTCGGGATGACCGCCGACGATGCTCACGAGGTGTGCACGCGGCCCCTGCCCGATATCGAGTTCATCGAGTTCTAGGCGTCGACGACCGTCATCCGTTGCGTGCCGAGTTCGATCCTGCCGTCGTCGGTGCGCACCGACGCCTCGATCACATCGCCGTTCTTCAGATACTTGGGGTTAGCCGATTGGCCTTTGAAGAACGCCTTCCACTTGATCGCAGGGGGTAGTAGCGAGGCGATGATCCCGATGACCTTCGCCGGCGCGCTGAGCGCGGTGCCCACAGGTGTTCCCGTCAGGATCAGATCGCCGGCGGCCAAGTCCTGGAATCGGCTCAGCGACTGCAGAGCTTGCAGCGGGCGATACAGCATGTCGCCCTCGACGACGGCGTTCTGGCGCTCCTCGCCGTTGACGCTGAGTCGAAGACGTAACTCACCAAAGCGCCTGAGCTCATCGGAATCTGTCAGCACCAGCGCCGGACCGGTGGGAGTGAAGGTCGGATACGACTTGGCCTCGTAGAACTGGGTCTGCGGCAATTGGATGTCACGGGCGGACACGTCGTTGGTGATCACCAGTCCGGCGATGTAGTCGCTCAGATCGTCTTCGGCGATCGTTGTGCCGCAGGGGATGTCGCGACCGATCACCAGCCCGATCTCCACCTCGTAGTCGAGGAATCGGACGTGGGCGGGTTTGACGACGGGCGCGAAGGGACCGCTGATCGATGCCGATGACTTCCGGAAGAACGTCAGGGGGATCGTCTTGGGGTTCATGCCGGCGTCCTTGACGTGGGATGCAAAATTCGTCATCTGCGCAACCACCCGGCACGGTGTGGTGACCGGCGACAGCAGCTCGAGGCTCTCGACGGGCACGGTGTCGGCGGCGCGCAGGGCCGCCTCGACGGCGCCGCGATCACCGAGCAACTCCTTGGTGGTTTTCGCCGAGGTTGCGATCTTTGCGGCGCCGGCAGGGGTGCTCACCCACCAGGCGCCTGCGGTGCGGAGAACGGAAACCGTCATGAGGTGGCAACTTTCAGCAGGCCGATCATGCGTCTGACGTCGAACTCGTTGTGCTCGCGCAGCGCGGCGAGCATCGAAACCGCCTCGCGCCGAGCGCATCTGGGGGTGGTGCCGAGGAAATCCCTGGTCACCGGTGGGCCCCACTGTGCCAGCCCGGACGCAGTGAGCGGGGCCCAGCCAGGCTCGAGGCTGTTGTCGAACATGTCGCCGTCGGCGTAGTGCTCGACCAGGAAACCATCCGGATCGCGCCAGTAGTCGAACAGCTGGCTGCCCTGGATGTGGCGCCCGATGCCCCAGGACCGGAAATAGCCGCGCCCATGCAGGTATTCGCCGCCGGCGGCCAACGCGTCGAGGTCGCTGACCTGATACGCCGAGTGCACATAGCGATTCGCCGGGCCCAACGCCATGGCCAGGGTGTGATGGTCGGTGGGGGTGGCGCCGCGGTCGCAGCGGATGAAGCTCATCGTCGGTCCACGCTGGCGCTGACCGGCGTAGTAGAGGAAGTCACTGACGATCAGGCCGAGGTGATCCAGATACCAGTCGAGTGACTCGATGTACTTGGTGGACTGCAGCACGACGTGGCCCAGTCGTTGGATCCGGGCGGGAGCCTGCGGCGGGCGCTGGGTGGAGTTGGTCCGGAGCAGTTCGTGGCCGAAGTTGAAGACGTGTGGCTGCTGGCCGGGCAACTCGGGCAGCTCTTTCATTCCGGCGATCACTTTTACCGGGGTGCCGCCGGGGTCGGCCAGCTCGCACCGCAATCCCGCCGAGCGCCTCGGGAAGACGCTCGGGACGCGCGCCGGTCCAGTCGGCGAGGCGCACCACGTCGGCTCTCGTCCTGGGCTCTGAATGCGAGCCCGCAGAATCGGGTCCGCTGCCCCCGGCGGACGATGACGCACGATGCCCCGGCGTCGGTGCCGCGCAGCTGCAACTCATCGGGTCCGCGTGAGACGGTCTGAAACCCGAACGCGTTCGCGAACGCCTCGGCACGGACGAGATCGGGCTTCTCGAACTCCAGCCAGGCGAGGTCATGCACCTTGATCACCGGGTTTCGGGACCGGCCCGGGTGCTCGCCCGCCCGCCCGCCCTGATCACTGTGCAGGTCGTTGTGGGCGCCGACGATGTCGCGCATCGCACATTCCTCCTCCGTACTGACGAAATCGTCACATACGACGGAGTGCTCAGTCAAGTGACGAAATCCACAGCCAGTGTGATACCCACAGGGGTATTATTAGCGGTATCCAAGAAGATCTGAAGAGGGCAATCGAAGAGGACAGAGGAACAACGATGTTCAGGTACTCACAACGACTGGCCGCCGTTGCCGGTGCGGCCGCGGCCGTCACCTTGATCGGCGGCGTCGCCGGAGGACACGCCTACGCAGCGACTCCATCGACGTCGGCGCCCGGCACCCACCAGCAGACCAGCTCACAAACCATGGTGCTCAATCCGACGCAGAGTTTCGCGATGAAGGCGACGCCCACGGTCAAGGCCACCCCGTTCTGGGGTGAGCCGAAAGCCAGCTAAGCCGCCTGCGCCGGGCCGCCGGTGGGTGTCGTGACGCATACGGCCACGGCTTGTTTCGCTCGGGAACGGATTCGGCCCGCGCCTGCTTGAGCTGCATCCGCAGGTGCTGCCTGCAGGTCGTGCAGGTCGGGTCGGTCCAGCGGTTGTCGGACTCCGTCGGGTCGGCCGTCAGGTCGTAGAGCTCCCACTGGTCGTCCAGCGGCGTCGTCCGATACACCTCGCCGCCCAGCCCGTTGGCGGCGAGATGACGCACCCCGGGTTCGGTCCACGTCGCGGGATCGTCGAAGGTGCGCACCAGCTTCCACAGCTGTCCGTCGACCCGCACGACGAGGCCCTCGAAGTTGGAGGCGGTATGCGCGGGCATCCGGATCCGAAGCGGCGCAGGCGGATTCACGGTCCGCTTAAGACGCGCGCGCCAAACCCGAGGCGCCGGTGTCGCCCTCGAGCATGTTGTCGCGGGTCATCAGGTACACCGCCCGGTCGTCGTCGGCCGGCGCCCCGTCGACGACCGGCATCAGGTCGCGGCCGGGCAGGTCGTGCACCTCGGAGAACGACTCGCGCAGCGCCGCGGCAACCGCGGCGACGTCGACGCCGGCGGCCGCCGAGCAGCGTCGGCACCAGGTCGACGTGCGAGGTCGGCGCGGTGACGTGCGTCGGCTGGGTCGCGCGCTCGCCGACCCTGGCGATCACGAACGGCACCCGGGTCGCCTCGTCGTAGAGGTTGAACCACTTCTGGTGCAGGCCGCCGTGCGCGCCGAGCAGATCGCCGTGATCGGAGGTGCGCACCAGCACCGCGTTGTCCGAGCCGCCCTCGGTGACGGCGCGGCGGACCCGGTCGATGGGGGCGTCGACCTCGGCGTGCAGCCGGTAGTAGAGGTCGCGGTAGCGCTGGGCGTTGCGCTCGTAGGTCCGTTCGATCGCCGGAGCCGGACCGTAGCCGGAGTAGTACGCCTCGCGGAACGCGATCTGCGCGGCCGGCTTGGTGCGACAGGTCCTCGTCGGCGGTCGGTGCCGGCGGGCACGCGGCGGCGGGTCCAGCGGCGACGGCTGCAGCGGGCTGCGGCGCACCCACGTCGGGAACAGCACGATGTCGTGCGGGTTGACGAAGCTCGCCACCAGCAGGAACGGCCGCAGTGCGCCGCGGGATCGCCGGCGCGGCGGCGGGCGTAGCGGTCCTTCGAGCCAGGCGACCACCCGGTCGGCGATCAACGGGTCGCGGCGGACGCCGGCGTTGGCCAGGCCGGCCCCGTGCGGCTCGGGACCGACCCAGCCGGAGAAGCCGAACGGCGCCAGCGGGTCGGCGTCGAGGTACCGCTGCACCGCGGCAGGGTCGACGACGCCGTCGTCGTCGTTGGTCGCCAGCGGGCCGCCGGTCGTCGGGATCGGTGCAGGTCCGCGTGGGAGATGTGCCACTTGCCGTCGTAGTGCGTGTCGTAGCCGGCGGCGCGGAACCAGTTGCCCAGCGTGGGCACCTCGCCGCGGCGCAGCCAGCGCATCCGGGAGTCGTCGAAGACCTTCCCGATGCCGTCGGTCTGGGTGACGCCGTGCAGGTCGGGATACTGGCCGGTGAAGATCGTCGGGCGACTCGGCACGCAGGCCAGCGAGCCGGTGTAGTGGCGCGCGAAGCTGACCCCGTGCTCGTCGAACCAGCGCCGGCCGGTCAGTGTCCGGTCGCGCCACGCGAGGACGTCGTCGGCCTCGTACGGCGGGATCGCGCGCTCCTCGTCGGTCATCACGATGATGATGTCGGGGCGTTCAGACACGAGGACTTCTCCACTTCGGTTCGGCCAGCCCGGCGAGCATCACGTCGGACTGCTTGTGCCAGGACGCGGCACAGCACACGTTCGGCGATCTGCTGGGTTGGGCGAGAGCCGATTTCCACCGTGCTGGTCAAGGTGACTTCGGTGCCGCCGCCGCGTCGGGCCGCAACGTCCAACGGTTGGCCACCCGGCGCAGGCGCGTGGGCAGGCCCTCGATGTCGTAGGCCAGGGCGTGTCGGCGGGTCGAACTCGGTGATTCGCTCCACCAGCGTGTTGCGGCCTGACCTGGACGCGGCGGGTTGTGCCGACCGCGATGCCCTCGGCTGCGGGGCTCAGCAGGCAGGAGTGGTCGACGTTGTCGGCCCACGAACTGATCGATCCGAAGTCGGCCAGGACATCCCAGATCGCCTGCGGCCGCGGCCGCGACGGTGCGCCTCCGGCTGATCTCTGCCACCACCCCATCCAACCCCATGCCGCTCGTCATGTCAGTAACGTGACGGGCATGCTCGACGGGGCGATGCTGCTGTGGTGGATCCTCACCGTTCCCTCGCTGCTGTTCGTCACCATCGACATCTGGCGGACCACCCCGGAGTCCCCGGTGCTCAAGTGGGCCTTCATCATCCTCACGGCCTTCACCGGGCCCGTTGGGCGCGTTCTTCTACGTCCTCGGCTGCCGGGAACCGCTGCAGGGCACGCATGAGCAATACGTCGCGGCAAGGTGGCGCCAGGTGCTCGGGTCGACCATGCACTGTGTCGCCGGCGACGGGATCGGCATCGTCGTCGGCGCGGCGATCGGCTCGGTGCTGGCGCTGACGTTCTGGCCTGATTTTCTGCTCGAGTACGCACTGGGCTTCGGGTTCGGCTGGGCCTTTTTCCAGGCGTTCGCCATGCGCGGCGAGGCGGGCGGCTCCTATCTGCACGTCGCTGAGGCTGACGTTCCTGCCGGAGCTGCTGTCGATGAACCTGTTGATGTCCGGGATGATCCTGACCTCCAAGTTCGCCATGCGCTACGTGGCAGGCGGTGACGACCCGGCAGGGCCGCGATTCTGGTTCATCATGTCGATGGCCCTCATCGTCGGCTTCGTATGCGCATACCCGATCAACTGGTGGCTGGTCGCCAACCACATGAAGCACGGAATGCTCACCGTCCGTAAGCAATCCGAGGCCGCGCCGATCGGCGGGATGACAATGGGTGCCATGTCGGGGGAGATGTCCGCCGCTCAGCCCGGCGCGGGTATGAAGGCCGCCATGACAGCGCTGACGTTCGCCATCCTCGCGGCCGCGCTGGCCGTCGTCGTGCAATATGCGATTCGCTAGCGGCTGGCGGTGGCAGTTTCATCTGCGGACCTGATGCCCCGAATACCCCTCCCACGGGCTGTAATCCGCGATGAGTTCTTCTTGCGGCGGGCGTTGGGCCTGCGGCACGTGCTGGAGGTTGATCCGGATGCGGTACCAGATGGAGCTGGGCCCGCGCATCCCGTCGACCAGAATGTCCACCGGCTCCAGCAGCGCCGCCGCCTCGGGATGGCGCGAGCGCCAGGTGTCCAGCGCCGCCATCGCCTCGTCGCGGGTCTTGGTGCGTGCGATCTCGATCAGTGGCTTGCCGCCCTTCGGCGGCTTCTCCGCCGGGCCCAGTTCCTCGGCCAGTCGCAGCAGCGGATCCAGCGACCCGACCGCATCGTCCATCGGCTCCCAGGGGTCGCCGCGCTCGGCGAAGCGGGTCGGCACCGTGGCCAGGGTGAACGCGCCGGGCCGGCATCCTGGGACCTCGTCCCAGCTCAGCGGCATCGATACCCGCGCGTCGGGGGTGGCACGCACCGAATACGCCGAGGCGACCGTGCGGTCCTTGGCGTTCTGGTTGAAGTCGACGAACACCCCTTGGCGTTCCTCTTTCCACCAGTGGCTGGTCGCAAGATCGGGTGCTCGGCGTTCGACTTCGCGTGCCACGGTCTCGGCGGCCAGGCGCACCTGCTTGTAGGGCCACTGCGGTGCGATACGGGTGTAGATGTGAAAGCCGCGGGATCCCGACGTCTTGGGCCAGGGCGTCAGACCGTGGTCCTCGAGCACCTCCCGCACCACCATCGCCACCTCGAGGATCTGCTCCCACGTCACACCGGGCATCGGGTCCAGGTCGATGCGCAGCTCATCGGGATGGTCGAGATCGCCGGCGCGCACCGGATGCGGATTCAGATCGACACAACCGAGATTGACCGCCCACACCAGCCCCGCGGGCTCATGGATCACCACCTCCTTGGCCGAGGTTCCCGATGCGTACCGCAACTCGGCGACCTCGATCCACTCCGGCCGCTTCTCGGGCGCCCGCTTCTGGAAGATGGCCTCCTCGCCGATGCCCTTGACGAAGCGCTTGAGGATCATCGGCCGGTCGGCGACGCCGCGCAGAGCACCGCCGGCGACGGCCAGGTAGTAGTCGACGAGGTCGAGTTTGGTCACCGGGTCGCGGCCGTCGATGCCGGGGAAGACCACCTTGTCGGGATGGCTGATGGTGACCCGGCGGCCTTCCATCTCCAGCGTCACGCCCGTCCCGGACGAGGATCCGGCCATATGGCCATAGTAGGAACTGTGCTAGTAGGAACTGTCCTCACTCCGGGATCCGAAGGTCTTCGGTCGACGGCCACCGCCACCGCGTGCGTCGATGCTAATTCGGCATCACTGCGACCTGCGTCACATAGGGTTGCCGCATGCTCAATCTGTTCGATCTGCCCGCGCAGGCCCTCGCCAAGGTTCAGCAGTACGCCGAACGCGGTGGGGCGGAGTTGCACTACCTGCAGAAGATGATCTCCTCCGGTGCGTTCCGGCTCGAACCGCCGCAGAATCTGGCCGCGATGGTGGCCGACATCAGGCGCTGGGGCGAGGTCGGCATGATCCCCGCGCTCAACGCCCGCCGCACCCCCCACCGGCTCGCGATCATCGACGACGAGGGGACGCTGACCTACAAAGAGCTCGACGACGCCGCCAATGCGCTGGCCAACGGACTGCTGGCAATGGGAGTCAAAGGCGGCGACGGGGTGGCGATCCTGGCCCGCAACCACCGCTGGTTCAGCATCGCCAACTACGGTGCCGCCCGGGTGGGTGCGCGCACCATCCTGCTCAACACCGAATTCTCCGGGCCTCAGATCAGGGAAGTCTCAGAGCGCGAAGGCGCCAAGGTGATCATCTACGACGAGGAGTACGCCGACGCGGTGAAGCTGGCCGACCCGGCGCTGGGCAAGCTGCGCGCGCTGGGCGTCAACCCCGACGCCGCCGGCCCGCCCACCGGCGAGCACGAGACCCTGGCCGAACTCATCGCCCGCAGCAGCACCGCCCCCGCCCCCAAGGCCACCAAACGGTCAGCCATCATCGTCCTCACCAGCGGCACCACCGGCACGCCCAAGGGCGCAACCCGGCACACGCCGCCGACGCTGGCACCGATCGGCGGCGTGCTGTCGCATGTGCCGTTCAAGTCCGGTGAGGTCACGTCACTGCCGTCGCCGATGTTCCACGCCCTCGGCTACCTGCACGCCACGATCGCGCTGACGCTGGGCTCGACACTGGTGCTGCACCGCAAGTTCAAGCCGGCAACCGTGCTCGAGGACGTTCCCAAACACAAGGTGACAGCGATCGTTGTGGTGCCCGTGATGTTGTCGCGGATGCTGGACGCGCTGGAGAAGATGGATCCCAAGCCGGACCTCTCGTCGTTGCGAATCGTGTTCGTGTCCGGCTCGCAGCTCGGCGCCGAACTCGCCACCCGCGCGCTGAAGGATCTCGGGCCGGTCGTCTACAACCTCTACGGCTCAACCGAAATCGCGTTCGCGAGCATTGCCCGCCCGGAGGATCTGCAGAAGAACCCGGCGACCGTGGGCCCGATCGTCAAGGGCGCGAGGGTCAAGATCCTCGACGACAACGGCAACGAGGTGTCGCAGGGTGAGGTGGGCCGGATCTTCGTCGGTAACACCTTCCCGTTCGAGGGCTACACCGGCGGCGGCGGCAAGCAGATCATCGACGGCCTGTTGTCCTCGGGCGACGTGGGCTACTTCGACCACAACGGTCTGCTGTACGTCAGCGGCCGCGACGACGAGATGATCGTCTCCGGCGGCGAGAACGTCTTCCCCGCCGAAGTCGAAGACCTCATCAGCGGTCACCCCGACGTCATCGAAGCAACTGCGCTCGGAGTCGAGGACAAGGATTTCGGAGCGCGGCTACGTGCCTTCGTCGTCCTGCGCGCCGAGGCCGAGGTCAGCGAGGACGCCATCAAGAACTATGTGCGCGAACACCTTGCGCGCTACAAGGTCCCGCGCGAGGTCATCTTCCTGACCGAGCTGCCGCGCAACCCCACCGGCAAGATCCTCAAACGCGAACTGCGCCAGATCGAGGTGCAATAGCGCGCGCGGACTCCCGGGTCGCGCTGGTGACGACCTCCACGAGGCCGACACAACAAGACAAATCGAAACTTCTGTTGCATTCGGTAGACAGATAGAAAGTTATGACACATATATGAGGCAAACTTAATGGAGTGTTGCCCACGGCATGTAATCCGTGCTACATCTGACTGTCGAATGCGACCTACAACACATATTCCGGAGATGCGATGCGTCCACCGACCTACGTAGCAGAGCGGCACGCCGAGGGGTCAAGGCCAGCGGGGGGGTACGCCAAGTTCATCGGCCGGGTTGGCGCGCTCGCGGTCTTCCTCGGGGTCGGCGCCGTCATCTCCGTGCCGGTGGCGCACGCCCACTCGGGCGGCGCGTCGTCCTCATCGGACTCGTCACACGCGACGAGTGGGTCGTCGGCGAGGAATTCGGGCCCGTCTGCCAAGGCGTCGGCAAGACACTCGACGAGTTCCGCCCAGTCATCGGTGTCGTCCTCGACCAGCGTGAAGACCACGAAGACCCCGACCAAGTCCGATAGCAACACCTCGGCGACGAAGGCGGCCACTGCCGTGGTATCGGCGAGCGGCTCCAGCCCACAGATCGCAACGCCCGGCGCAGAGGTGACCGCGGTTGCCGCGCAAGGATCGGCGAGCGCGGTCCACCGCGCCGTTGGCTCGATCGACACCTCGGCGGCGAAGGCGGCCACTGCCGTGGTATCGGCGAGCGGCTCCAGCCCACAGATCGCAACGCCCGGCGCAGAGGTGACCGCGGTTGCCGCGCAAGGATCGGCGAGCGCGGTCCACCGCGCCGTTGGCTCGATCGCCCGGACGGGCGCCGGAGACCCGGCAACCCCAGTCGCATCGCCGGCGGCGTGGGCAGTGTTGGCGCCCACCCGGCGCCAGGTCGGCGGCAACGTCGGCACGAACGCCGTTGTTCCGGCCGCGGCAACCCAGGACAACGCGACCGTTGACAGCGGCGTCGCCCTGAGCAATCAGGTCAGCCCGCTGGGCACCCAGCAGCAGATCTCCCGGGAACAGATCGCGATGCAAACCGCGAACACCCTGCCGGTGGCGTTGATGAAAATCATTCTGCGCCTGGGATTCCTCGCCGCAGCCAACAAACAGTTTGCCCTTGTCGGCGGACCCGACGCGGCGAACCTGGCGGCACTGAACAACGCCGTCGACGAATACGCGCTGGCATCTGCGTTCTCCGAGCAGATCCTGAATCCGATGGATCCGGCGGTGGTGACCCAGGTCGCGCCCCCGCACAGCTGGTATGGCTTGGATGTCGGCGGCTCGCGCCTGCTCTACGACAACCCCGACACCATCTATCGCTTCATCCCGGTCAACAAGACGTCGGAGTACGTGATCACCGGTCGTCTGTACGACGGAATCCCTGCCGACACCACCTTCAGCGTGCTCGAGGGGATCTCCGGTACAACGTCGACAATCTTGACCTTGAACGATCTGCAGGTCAGCCCGGACGGTACGTTTGTCATCACCGTCAGTGGTGAACCAGCAGCGCCCGGGCAGACCAACCACCTGCAACTGACCTCCAGCTCGACGCTTATCGCCGCGCGGAACACGTTGGGGGACTGGAACACCGAGAACCCGATGTATTTGGCGGTCCACCGGGTCAGCGGCCCACCTAACAGCTTGTTCGCCCAGCTTGGCGGCTTCGTGCTTCTCGGCTCGCTGGTCAACGACAACCCGTTGCTGACCAAGTTGGTGTCGTTGATTCCGCCGCTGCCCATTGCCGAGACACCGATCGTGCGCGGCATGCTCACCGCTTTGCTCATGGTGGTCAGGGGGGCTAACCAAGAAGCCAAGTACATGGCGTTGGCCACCACCGATACCCAGACCGGGGAGCTGCGGCAGCCCAATACGATGACGCAACCGGCCAGCAACGCGGAATTCCTGGCCAATCAGCTGCAAAGCAACGGCTACTTCCAGCTCAGCAACGACGAAGCCCTGGTGCTGACCATCGACCCGGGCAATGCCGGCTTTTTCAGCGTTCCGGTGTACAACGACTGGACAATCACCGGCGATTACTGGAACCAGCAGACCAGCCTGAACTCCGACCAAGCCGTTCCAAACGGCGACGGGACCTACACGGTGGTGATCTCGCCGACCGATCCCGGCGTGGCCAACTGGATTTCGACCGGGGGGCTCAACCAGGGCATCATCTCCATGCGCTTCCAGAACCTGGATCCCGAGTCGCCGGACGTAGCCAGGGTCCAATCGAAAGTGGTCAAGATCAACGAGCTCACCCACGACACGAATGGCACGGCTATTGTGACGCCCGAACAGCGAGCAGAACAGCTTGCGCTGCGCAAGGCCGGCTATGACAAGCGGTGGGCGCCTTATCCGCAGGTCTGATCGCCTAGGGATCGCGGGGCAGGCCGAGTAGCCGCTCGGCGATGATGTTCAACTGCACCTCCGAGGTGCCGCCGTAGATCGTCGTCGCCCGGCTGGCCAACAGGTATTCGGCCCACTTGCCTTGCAGCGAACCGGGTTCGCCGATCGCGCCGTCGATGCCGAATGACGACACCGCGAATTCGGCGTAGCCCTGGCCGGTGCGCATCGAGAGCAGCTTGGAGATCGCCGCCGAAGGCATCGCGTCGCCGCCGGCCAGCGTCAGCAGCGTCGACCGGATGTTGAGCAGCTTGGCCGCATGGCCCTCGGCGATCAACTCGCCGGCCCGGTGGTGCCCGATCTGGTCGAAATGGCCGCCGGATACGAACTCCACGAACCCGTCGAGGTTGGCCAAAAAGCCCGGCTCGCTGCTGCCGATCGAAACCCGTTCTGCGGTCAGGGTGTTGCGGCTGACCTCCCAGCCGCGGTTCACCTCGCCGAGCACCAGCTCGTCGGGCACGAACACGTCGTCGATGAAGACCGTGTTGAACATCGCGTTGCCGGTCAGCTCCCGAAGCGGCTTGACCTCGACGCCCTCGCTGTTCATGTCGAGCAGGAAGTAGGTGATGCCATTATGTTTCGGCGCGCTCGGGTCGGTGCGTGCCAGCAACGCGCCCCACTGCGAGAACTGCGCCGCGGTGGTCCAGATCTTCTGTCCGGTGATGCGCCAGCCGCCGTCGACCTTGGTGGCCTTGGTGGTCAGGCTGGCCAGATCGGACCCGGCGCCCGGTTCGGAGAACAGCTGGCACCAGATCAGCTCACCGCGGAAGGTCGGCGGCAGGAAGCGCTGCTTCTGCTCATCGGTGCCGAACGTCACGATCGACGGGATGAGCCACGCCGCGATACCCATGGGCGGTCGCTTCACCTGGCCGGTGGCGAACTCCTGGGCAATGATGATCTGCTCGACCGGGCCCGCCGCGCGGCCCCACGGCTTGGGCAGGTGGGGCTGTACCCAGCCGCCCTCCGCGATCGCGACTTTGCGTTCGTCGCGTGGAATCGCCTTGAGCGCAGCGACTTCGGCGCGGATCTCGTCGCGCAGCTTCTCGGTGTCGGGGTCGAGGTCGATCTGCACCGACCGCATGCCGGTGCCCGTCGCGGTGTCTAACACCTTCTGCGGGTACTCCGACGAGCGCCCGAAGGCGGCGACCAGGCCCAGCGCCCGGCGGTAGTACACGTTTGTGTTGTGCTCCCAGGTGAAGCCGATCCCGCCGTGCACCTGGATGCAGTCCTGCGCGCAGTGCTGGGCGGCCACCGGCGCCAGGGTGGCGGCCACGGCGGCGGCGAACTCGTAGGCTGTTTCCTGGCTGTCCCAACCTTTTTCGGAGCTCTCGTCGAGTGCGCGGGCGGCGTCCCACACCGCCGCGGTGGCGCGTTCGGTGGTGGCGATCATCTCCGCGCACTTGTGCTTGATGGCCTGGAACTGCCCGATCGGCCGGCCGAACTGCTCACGGATCTTGGCGTACGCCGACGCGGTGTCGGTGGCCCAACGCGCGATGCCGACCGCCTCGGCCGACAGCAGTGTGGTGACGATGGCCCGACCGGCGGACGGCGAGAGCGTCGACAGCAGCCGATCCGGGCTGACCTCGACGGCGTTGGCGCGCACATGGGCGACCGGGCGCAACAGGTCCACCGACTTCAGCGGCTCGATCTCGAGCTGGTCGGCGTCGAGCACCACCCACTCGATCCCGCTTTCGATCGCGACCGGCAGCACCAGCACCGAGGCCTGTGCGGCGGCCGGGACCGAACGGGCCTCGCCGCGGATCACCAGCGAGCCACCCTGGGGGTGGCGGTGAGTTGGGACTCCAGGGCGTAGGCGGCGATCGCCTCGCCCGAGGCCAGCTGGGCGAGCAGCTTCGCGTCGGGGTCGTGCGCGGAGATCAGCGCGCTGGCGATCACCGACGGGACGAACGGTCCCGGTACTGCGCCGTAGCCGAACTCTGCGATCACGATCGCCAGCTCCAGCAGGCCGAAGCCCTGACCGTCCACCGACTCCGCGAGGTGCACGCCGTGCAGACCCTGCTCGGCGGCGGCCCTCCAGTAGGGCGGCGGGTTCTCGACCGGGGTTTCCAGTGCCTCGTGCAGGACCTCTGGTGGCGCTACCCGCACCACCAGCGACCTCACCGAATCCGCGAGATCGTGGTGCTCAGGTGTGATCGCGATGGGCATGATCGATGGGCCTTCCCTCGTGTCGGCTGACGCAGTGTCGAGTAAACAGATCACCGATTAACCGGTGGGTTGGGACCGAGGGTACCCCCCGCCTGTGTGTCGGGATCGGGGGTGGCGCGCAGTGCGACGACCAGCACCGCCGCCAAGACCATGATGATGCCGACCGCCCACATGCCGGCCTTGCTGTTGCCGGTCAGGTCGTCGAGCGCGCCGGTGGCATACGGAGCCGCGAACCCGCCGAGGTTGCCGATCGAGTTCACCAGGCCAATGCCCCCCGCGGCCGCCGCCCCGGTGAGGAATCGCGACGGCAGCGCCCAGAAGCTCGGGATCGCACTGAACACGCCCATCGCGGTCACGATCACCGGAATCATCACCAGGATGGGGCTGCCCAGGTACAGCGCGATTGGAATCGCCAAGCCGCCCAGCAGCATTGGGATGGCGACATGCCAGACGTGCTCCCTGGTCCGGTCGGCATGGCGCGACCACAGATACATCGCGACAGCGGCGAACGTGTACGGAATGGCGGTGATCAGGCCGACCTGCACGATGGAGAACTGGACACCGAAGGTCTTCGTGAACCCGGTGATGATCGACGGCAGGAAGAAGGCCAGCGCGTAGAGGCCGTAGGCGATGCCGAAGTACACGATCGCCAGCGCCCAGATCCGTGGACTGGTCAGGGCGCGCCGCAGGGGGAAGACGAAGTGGCGGCTGACATGGCGCTCCTCTTCGGCCAGGACGTCGATCAACCACTGCCGCTCATCGGGCTGCAACCAGCCCGCGTCCTTGGGCAGGTCGGTCAGATAGAACCAGCAGATCACGCCCAGGATGATCGCCGGCAGCCCGACACAGACCATCATGAACCGCCACCCGGCCAGCCCGAACACACCGTCGCCGGATTCGATCAGCCACGCCGCCAACGGAGTTCCGACGGCGGCCGCGATGGGGCTGGCCATCATGAACATCGCCACGATCCGTGCCCGATACTCGATCGGAAACCAGCGGCTCAGGTAGAAGATGACGCCGGGGAACAGGCCGGCTTCGGCCACCCCGAGCAGGAATCGCAGAACCAGTAGCGTGGCAGCGTTGGGTGCGAATCCGATTGCGACCGCGACGATTCCCCACGACACCGCAATGCGGGCCAGCCAGCGCCTCGCGCCGAAGCGCTCGAGGGCGAGGTTGGAGGGAACCTCCACCAAGACGTATCCGATGAAGAAGATGCCCGAGGCCAGACCGAACATGGTCGAGGACAGCTGCAGATCGGCACTGAGGTCGGGTTTGGCAATACCCAGGTTGGTCCGGTCCAGGTAGTTGACGAAGTAGAGCGCCATCACGAACGGGACGATCCGGATGATCACCTTGCGCAACGCGCGGGCCTGCAGCGACCCCTCACTCGTGGGTGCGACGGACATCCGGCCTCCCGTTGACGACGTTGACCAGGTCCTGTCCGTCCCGCAGCCGCCGGCAGTTCGCGACCGCCTCGATGAGGTACCGCCGCATCGTGTCCACGGTGTACCAGGTGACGTGCGGCGTCATGACAACGTTGTCCAGCCGTAGCAGACGGTTGTCCGGTGCGACCGGTTCGACGGCGAACACGTCGAGGCCGGCGCCGGCCAGGCGCCCGCCGCGCAGTGCGTCGATCAGGGCGGGTTCGTCGATGATGCCGCCGCGAGAAGTGTTGACCAGCAACGCCTCCGGTTTCATCATGTCCAACGTGGTGCGGTTGATCAGCTTGTCGGTGTCGGCGGTCAGCGGAAGGTGCAGGCTGACGATGTCGCTCTGCGCGAGCAGGTCGTGCAGCGGTCGCCAGCCGGCGGTGCCGTCGTCGGAGGTGCTGGTGTGCAGCACCGTTGCGTCCATCGCCAGCACGATCTGTTCGACTCGTTTGGCGATGTTGCCGTAACCCACCAGACCCACCGTGCAACTGCCGATGTCACGCACCGTCTCGCCCAGGCTCGGATCCGACGGCCAGCCGCGGCCGTCGCGGGTGGCGCGGTCCAGCGTCGGCAACCGGCGCAGCGCGGCCAGCATGAGCAGCGCCGTGCCCTCGGCCACCGACGGCGCGTTGGCGCCCGGCATGTTGGCGACCGCGATACCGAGTTCGGTGGCGGTGTCGACATCGATGGTGTTGACCCCGGCACCCAGTTTGTGCACCAGGCGAAGCCGCGGCCCGCGGCGCAAGTCCTCACCCGAGAGCGGACGCAGCACGTGCCAGATCACCTCGGCTTCGGGCAGTTCACGGTGCAGGGTGTCGTCATCGTCTTCGTGACACCAGCGCACGTCGAGCCAGTCAGCTTCGGGCCCAACGATTTCCAAAACCGCGTCGCCGGGGAGGAAGTGGGCGAGAACTCTCACCGCCACCGTTTGGCGACCCACTTCGCGATGGTGTCGGCCTGTTCGCTGCGGGCTCCCGGAGTGGTGAAGTAGTGGTCGGTGTCGATCGAGCACATCGTCTTGTCGGTGCTCGCCAGCGCTGCGAAGATCCGCTTGGCGTCCGACGGGAAGACGCCGGTGTCCTGTTCGGCGTTGATCACCAGCGCGGGGCAGGTGATACGGGCCAGATGCGGCTCGGCGCGGGTCGGGGCCACCTTCAAGCTCCACATCGCCAGCCAGCTGCGCAGCGTGCACGCCGCGGCGATACCGTGCGCGGACCGGTTGGCCTTCACCGGTACGCCGGCGTAACACAAGTTGGGTTGGCGTTTGGTCGGCTCGATGGTGGGGTCCACCATGCGGGGGTCGGCCCACGTGCGCATCACGGCGAAGGGCCGATCGGAGAACCCGGCCGCGCGGACGCGTTTGAGTTCGGTCTCGGCCCAGTCGGTGATCGCGTGGTTGCGCGCGACCTGGGTGGAGCGGTAGCGGGCGACGAAGTCGGCCGAGAACGGTGGCCCGTTGCGTTCGTCGAACAGGTCAAGGTCCGGATCGCCGGCCACCGGGTCGTTCTCGTCGACCACGGCGGCGTCCATCCAGGCGGTCAGCACTTCGGGACGGCCGGGATGGGCTGCGCTGGCGATGTAGCCGTCGGCGGGCGGTAGGTCGCCCAGGCCGGCAGCCGGCCGCCGGCCTTCCAGCGGCGTGACGTTGGGATCGACGGCCTGCGACTGATAGGCGGCCATCAGCGACCCGCCGCCCGAATTACCAAGCAGCACGACCGTATCCACACCCTGGATCTCGCGCAGCCAGCGCACGCCGACGCCGATGTCGACCAGGGCATGGTCGAGCATGAAGCTGCTCTCGAAGCCGCGGAACCGCGTGTTCCAACCCAGGAAGCCGATTCCGCGGGTGGCCATGTAGTCGGCGAGGTAGTGCTCGGAGAAGTCGATCTGGTAGTGGGTTGCGATGACCGCCACCTTCGGCTTGCGTCCCACCCCGCGGTGATAGAGCCCCTGGCAGGGATGGCCGCCGGCCCCAGCACGGCGGGCGGTCGGAGACGACATACCGATGAACTCACGAACCACTCCGGGCGTGGGCATGTTCAGATGGCCTCCTCGGGCGTAGATCGCTCGATAGACGATATTCGCCGGCGTCGTCATACACGCCTGATCGTCGACATCCGATCGATCAGCGGGCGAGTCTGAGGCATCGGAACCGGTTGAACCTGGAAAAAGTCGGCGGTGCACAGGCTGCATTGGCCCAGCCTGGTACGCGCGCATTTGCCGTCTGACTTCGATCTCGCCGAAGTCCAGACGTGTTAGGTTCGGGTGCGGTACTTGGCGAGCATCTCGAGAAGAGGCGACATGATCAAGCCGCAGTTCACCAACCCGGAGTTCGAGCTCGGCGGCATCAATCACGTCGCTCTGGTGTGCTCCGATATGGAACGCACGGTTGACTTCTACACCAATGTGCTCGGCATGGCGCTGATCAAGTCACTCGATCTGCCCGACGGTATGGGTCAGCACTTCTTCTTCGACGCGGGCAACGGTGATTGCGTCGCGTTCTTCTGGTTCACCGCCGCCCCGGACGGCGAACGGGGCGAGACGACGCCGGCGGCGCTGCCCGGTACCGGCGACATCATCACCGCGGTCGGATCGATGAACCACCTCGCGTTTCACGTCCCCGAGGAGAAGTTCGACGAGTATCGCCAGCGGCTCATCGACAAGGGTGTGCGAGTCGGACCGGTGCTCAACCACGACAACAGCAAGTCCCAGGCCTCGATCAAACTGCACCCGGGAGTGTATGTCCGGTCGTTCTATTTCAACGACCCTGACGGCATTGTGCTCGAGTTCGCCTGCTGGACAAGAGAGTTCACCGACGAAGAAGCCACCACCGCACCCAGGACGGCGGCTGATCGCCGGCCCCGGGAGCATGCCGCGCACTAGTCGCGAAAGAGTCGTGGCTCCGCGAGATCATCGATGATGGCGCTGAGCTGATCGACGAGTTCATCGGGAGTGAGCCCGATGCTGCCGTTCAGCCATGCGCTGATGGTCTGTCCGACGCCGCCGACGACGAAATGTGCGAAAGCCTTGATCCGGTCGTTGGCCGGCCGGCGCAGCAGCGTCTCGACGTGCTGACCGGACAGCATGGCGAACAGCGCCCCGGATTCCTGCCGTTTGCGCACGACGGCGGTGTTGGACAGCTGGGAGCTGAACATCAGGCGGCCGATGCGTGGATCGTGCTCGATGGTCCGCACGATGTTGGCCATGGCCGCGCGGTTCTGTTCGGCGGGCGGTGCGGCCGACACGGCCGCCTGGGTGGTGGTGGCCAGTCCGGCGACCACCCAGTCGAACACCGCCCCGACGAAGGTGTCCTTGTCGGCGAAGCTCTCGTAGAAGTAGCGGGTCGCCACGCCGGCCTCCCGGCAGATGCCCCGCACCGTCAGCTCGGCCGGGTCGACGTTGCTGCCCAGCAGTTCCAGGCCAGCTTCCAGCAGGCGGGCGCGGCGGCGGGCCAGTCGGTCGGCGGCGTCCACGCCGCCATACGGCCGGGCCTGGGTCATCCAGCCATCTTGACACCGGCGCCAGCCGGCGGCAATATCAGGAAACATGTGTTGTCAGATTACGGGTGGTGGCCACCTGTGACGATCAGTGCGCCCAAGCAGCGACGGCCGCGGCGGGCCGCCGGCTTCGACGACGGCCTGATGGGCGTGGCTCTGCTGGCCGGACCGGCAAACGTGATCATGCAGCTGGCACTTCCCGGCGTCGGCTACGGCGTGCTGGAGAGCCGGGTGGAGAGCGGGCGGGTGGACCGTCATCCGATCAAGCGTGCGCGAACCACCTTCACGTACCTGGCGGTGGCGACGCGTGGCAGCGAGGCGCAGAAGCAGGCGTTCCGGCGCGCGGTCGACAGGGCGCACGCACAGGTGTACTCGACGCCGGAGAGCCCGGTGAAGTACAACGCCTTCGACCGGGACCTTCAGCTGTGGGTGGCGGCCTGCCTCTACAAGGGCGGTGTGGACGTCTACCGCATCTTCGTCGGCGAGATGGATGACGAGACCGCCGACCAGCACTACCGCGACGGCATGGCGCTGGGCACCACGCTGCAGGTGCCCCCGGAGATGTGGCCCGCCGACCGCGCCGCGTTCGACCGCTACTGGCAGGAGTCGCTGGAGAAGGTGCACATCGACGACACGGTCCGTGAGTACCTGTATCCCATCGCCGTGTCCCGGATGCGGGGACTACGCGTGCCGGGCCCGCTGCAGCGGGCCAACGAGCGACTCGCCTTGCTGATCACCACCGGCTTCCTGCCGCAACGCTTCCGAGACGAGATGCGCCTGGACTGGAACCCCGCCAAGCAGCGGCGGTTCGACCGGCTGATGGGCGCCATCCGATTCACCAATAACCTCGCGCCGCGGTTTGTGCGGGCGTTTCCGTTCAATGTGCTGCTGCGCGACCTCGATTGGCGCATCCGCACCGGACGGTCGCTGGTGTGAGAGCTGCCAGGATCGGCACGTACCCTCGCGGTCGTGCGTACTGACAACGACACCTGGGACATCACCACGAGCGTCGGCTCCACGGCGCTGTTCGTCGCCGCCGCCCGGGCGCTGGAGGCCCAGAAGCTTGAGCCGCTGGCCGTCGATCCCTACGCGGAGGTGTTCTGTCGGGCCGTCGGTGGTCCGTGGGCCGATCTGCTGGACGGCAAGGCTCCCGAGCATCCGCTCACGACCGCGGAGTTCGGCGCTCATTTCGTCACCTTCCAAGCCGCCCGGACGCGCTACTTCGACGCCTACTTCCGCGACGTCGCCGAAGCCGGTGTCCGCCAGATCGTGCTGCTGGCGGCTGGCCTCGACTCGAGGGCCTACCGCCTGGACTGGCCGGACGGCACCACAATCTTCGAACTCGACCAGCCGCAGGTGCTGCAGTTCAAGCGCGAGACACTGACGGCACGGGGTGCGGCTCCCACAGTCGAGCGCCGCGAGATCGCCGTCGACCTGCGCGACGATTGGCAGCAGGCTCTGCGCGACAATGGTTTTCGCCCCGATGAGCCGTCGGCATGGATCGCCGAGGGACTGCTCATCTACCTACCCGCCAATGCGCAGGAGCAACTGTTCACCGGGATCGACTCGCTGGCGAGCCCGGGTAGCCACCTCGCCGTCGAGGAGGGCAGGCCCATGGACGCCGACGCGTTCAAGGCGAAGGTGCAGGATGCCAAGACCACCTCCGACGAGCGCGGGCAGTGGTGGCAACTGGTGTACAACGAGCAGCATGCCCCTGCGGCACAGTGGTTTTCCGGTCGCGGCTGGACCTCGACAGCGACGTCGCTGATGGACTATCTGCAGTCGGTGGGGCGTTCCACGCCCTCGGCTGACGAGGAGACCACCAACATGCTGCAGAGCATCACGCTGGTGCGTGCCGTCAAGAACTAGACCCGATTCGCCTGGCTCCTCGGCCGCTGGCGGCCCTGCGCCGCACCGTCGACTGGCGAGTCGAACATGAACGGGCGCAGGAACCGGTTCGTCCGTCGCAGATACTCGGGCTGACTGACATGAAGGATGTGGTTGCCCGGGAACCAGTGCAGCGCACAGCGATCCCAGTGTTCCCACAACGCCTCCGCTTGGTCCGGAGGGGCAAGGCGGTCACCGAGTCCGGTGATGATCAACCTGCGGTCTTTGGGCACCAGCGGTGCATAGTTCAGTGGTGAGTGATAGGCGGACGCGGCGGCCGACTCCTCGCGGCTGATGCCACTGATGCTGCGGCCCAACGCCACCAGCTTGTTCGCCGGCCACCAGTCGTCGAATGCCGATTCCGGAGTCACGACGGGCACATTGGGGATCACTGCCTCCAGCCTGTCGTCGACGGCGGCAAGCAGGGCTGAGGTATAGCCGCCCAGCGACATTCCGGTGAGTGCGATGTGGTCGACCCCGGTGTGGCGCAGCCAGTCCATGACGGAGCGGAAATCGTGGACGGCCTGCGCCATCGTCTCGGCGAAACCCGTCAGCCCGCGCGCGAAATAGCCGTAACCGCTGAAAGGGGAGTACCTCTCGGCGCGCTTGCCGTGGAAGGGCAGCGTGTAGAGCATCACGTCGTAACCGGTTCGGTAGAACCACGGCAGTGAGAAGAACAAGCCGTTGAACGAATACGCCGATCCCATGAAGCCGTGGATCACACACAATGTCGGCCGCGGGCCGTCGTCGTGACGCCAGTGCTGGGCCCGCACCACATTGTTGTTGGTTAGGCGTGCCCACTGCTTGCGCATCGCGGGATTGAGCGGCTCGAAACTGGTCTGGAAGGAGATGTTGTGCACGTTTCCGTGCGCGATGTATTCGGCGACCGGATTGGCCGGCCGGCTAGACACCGTTGGCAGCGATGTGGGTGCCGGAAAGGAGGCCTCCGGGTCGTGGCGTTCGGCGAGTTCGGCGTAGAACGCCAGGCTCTCGCGCTCCCGCTGCGAGTCCGATCGGCGAACGGCACCGGCGGCGACCGTCGGCAACATGGCGGCACCGACCAGTGATGCGATCGCGGTGCGCAGACCCAGGTCGGCGATCGCGGACGAGTCGACGACCAGTCGCTGCAACAGCGTCAGCTCGGATCGGTCGGGTAATCCCTTGGCGCCGGCGTCGGCGCCGGGAACATCAGGCACCGGAATGGGCATATCGGCGTTCGACATCATCGTCGTGCGGCCTTTCCGGGCGACTCGACGGCTCGTCTGCCCTCTACCCGGATGCTAGCCCGTGTGATGAAGTGACTGGGTGTGGAACCCGCAGACCTATCTGGCGTTCGCCGATCAGCGTGCCCGCCCGTTTTTCGACCTGCTGGCGCGGGTGGGTGCGGAGTCACCGCGGCGCGTGGCCGACCTGGGCTGCGGTCCCGGTAATCTCACCGAGCACCTGATCCGTCGCTGGCCCGACGCGGTCGTCGAGGCGTGGGACAGCTCACCGGAGATGGTGGCGGCGGCGCGCGAGCGTGGTATCGATGCCCAAGTGGGCGACGTGCGCAGCTGGACCCCGAAGCCGGGAACAGATGTGGTGCTCAGCAATGCGACGCTGCATTGGATTCCCGAGCACACCGAACTGCTCGTTCGATGGGTCGATCTGCTGGAAGCGGGCGCATGGATCGCCGTGCAGGTGCCGGGCAACTTCGAGGCGCCATCCCACGCCTCGGTGCGTGTGCTGGCCGACCGCGACCCGTGGTCGAAACCGTTGCGGGACATTCCCTTCAGAACCGGCAAGGTCGTCGAATCCCCGGCGCGCTACGCCGAGCTGCTCACCGACAGCGGATGCAGCGTCGACGTATGGGAAAGCACCTACATTCACGAACTGGACGGTGAGCATGCGGTGCTGAACTGGATGACCGGCACAGCACTGACACCGGTGCGTGACAGGCTCACCGATGAGCAGTGGCAGCGGTTCCGCGGGGAACTGATCCCGATGCTCGACGAGGCCTACCCGATGCGGCCCGACGGTCGAACCTTCTTCCCGTTTCGGCGGATCTTCGTCGTCGCCCAGGTCGGTTCAGGTCGGTAATCCCTGGTCATTCGGGCGGGATCACATCACCGGTCTTCTGGCGCCACTCGTTGAGTCGCACCGAGAGTTCGTCGGCGATCGCCTCGCCGCGAATGCCCGCATCGCCGTCGAGAAGGTTGGTCATCTCCGTCGGATCGGCGCGCAGATCGTAGAGCTCGCGTTTGGGCCGCGGTGACTGGATGAAGGGTTCCACCGCCTGGCCGGATGGACTTTCCTCGATGTCGAGAGGCAAGTCCAGCAGGGGTCGCTGCGTGTAATTCTCGATGTAGCTGTAGTCCTTGGTGCGAATGGCACGGATCGGGTCGTAGGAGTCGTGATATGTCTTCTCTGTATAGACGTGATCGCGGATCTCGACCGGCTCAGGCGTGGGAGCGAGCAAATTGCTTGCGTGCGAGAAGCCTTCGATGTACTCGCCGGGCTCGATGCCGACCAACTCCAACAGCGTCGGCACCAAATCCACGCCGCTGAACAGTTCGTCGTACACGTGAGGTTCGATCCCGAGCCGCCGCGGCGGGCGGATGATCAGCGCGATCCCCGTTCCGGCGTCGTACAGCGTGGACTTCGCGCGTGGGAACGCCGGACCGTGGTCTGTCATGAACACCACCCAGGTGGTGGCATCCAGTCCGGTCTCGGCGACGGTGTCGAGAAGCCGCCCGACGGCCGAGTCGGCGACGGCGATCGAACCGTAGAAGTCGGCGAGGTCCCCGCGGACTTCAGGGGTGTCGGGCAGATAGTCGGGGATCTCGACGTCGGCGGTGTCGGCCGGTTCGTACCGATCATGCGGATAAGGCCGGTGCGTTTCGAAGAACCCAGCCGTGAGAAGGAAGTGGTTCCCCTGTTCGATCGGCGCGCTTTCGGTCAGCCATTCCTGCGCTCGCTCGACGACATACTCGCAGTAGGAGTTCGACACGTCGAACTCGTCGAACCCCAGCCGGGCGGGGCGCGAGGTCTCGTGCTGCATGCCGAAGAGCACTGAGTACCAACCATCGTCGTGCAGCATCTGTGGGAGCGTGCGCACACCCGGGCGGTACTCGAAACCATGGTGAGCCAGTCCGACGAGGCCGTTGCTGTGGGGATAGCGTCCAGTGAACAGCGAGCCGCGCGACGGTGAGCACAGCGGGGCGGTGGCGTGAGCGCGCGTGAACCGGATGCCTTCCGCGGCGAGCTGGTCGAGTCGCGGGCTGGACACCCCGGGGTGTCCGTAGACGCCCAGGCACCGGCCCAGGTCGTGCCAATGGACGATCAGCAGGTTGTCGCGTTGCCCGTCGCTCACGCGGCGCCTCCGTTCGTTGGCGGGCTGCTTATCGGGATCCAGCTTGCCCGCGGCCGAACGTGCCCGCATCCGGCGCCGGATGGGTAGTTGTTCACAGAATTGCCTTCATCCACAGCCCACGGTTTCGATGCTGGTAGGTGTCGTTCGACCTGAGTAGTTTCGAACGTATGAGCGGTACCCGGGCGCTTGGCGATGGTGGGATCGTCGATCAGGTCGCGTCGGCCGCGCGGGCCGAGACGATGGCATGTGCGCGCAAGTTCAGTGCCATCGCCGAGCTGTACTGCCGTCGTCAGGCGGTGAGTGAGGGTCGTGAACTTTGGTCCTGCGACCTCTGGGATGCGGTGGCGGCCGAGGTCGGCGCGGCACAGAACATCACCGCCGGCGCGGCCGGTGCGCAGTTGCGCTATGCACTCGCTTTGCGTGGCCGTCTCCCGCAGGTGGGTGCTCTGTTCGCCGAAGGTCTAATCGGATTCCGTACGATGGCCACGATCGTGGCGCGCACCGAACTGGCGATCGACCCGTCCGTGCTCAACTGCATCGACACCGAACTAGCCGGCCAACTGGCGCAGTGGGGTCCGATGTCGGTTGCCCGCATGGAACAGGCCGTTGACGCAGTGGTGGTCCGCCATGATCCTGCCGCCCGGCGGCGCACCGCGTCATCGTCGAAATCGCGCCATCTCGACTTCGACACCACCGGTGCGGGGGACACCACCGCGCTGTGGGGGGTGCTGTACGCGACCGATGCACGCGCGCTGGACAAGCGGCTGACCGCGATGGCGAACGCGGTGTGCAGTGCCGATCCCCGCACTGTCGATCAGCGACGTGCCGATGCTCTCGGTGCGCTGGCATGCGGACAGCAGACGTTGGTCTGCGACTGTGGCAGTGAGGGCTGCGAGGCGCGCCAGGATCCTGTGCCGGCGCCGGTCGTCGTGCACGTGGTGGCCGAGACGGCCGACGTTGCGGCTCGCGATGACATGCACGGTGAAACGGACACCTTCCGCCAATTGCACTCCCGCGAGGAGGTTCTCGCCGAGATCCGAGCGGCAAAGCCGCGACCTCGGGAGGACCCGCTGGACCCGCCGGCACCCACCCCGCCGATCATGATCGGCGGCAGCGTCGTGCCTCCTGCTCTCTTGACCGAGCTCATTCGCAGCGGACGCGCGGTGGTGCGGCCGCTACGGTTGCCGGGCCCCGACGCGGAACCCGAGCCGAGGTACCGGCCCTCTGCCGCGCTGGCCGACTTCATCCGCTGCCGGGACCTGACGTGCCGGTTTCCCGGCTGCACGCAACCCGCTGATGTTTGCGACGTCGACCACACGATTCCTTATGAGGCCGGTGGCTTGACTCACCCATCGAACCTGAAATGCTTGTGCCGCAAGCATCATCTGCTGAAAACGTTCTGGTCCGGAGTCGGCGGCTGGATCGATCGCCAACTGCCGGACGGCACCGTTCTGTGGACATCGCCCAGTGGGGCTACTTATCGAACGCATCCGGGCAGCCGGTTGCTCATCCCCAGCCTCGTATTGCCGACCGGTGAAGTTCGATCGCCCGGCAGCACTACCGCCGACCGCCGTGGACAGTGCATGCCCGTCCGTCGTCGCACCCGCGCCCAAGCCAAGATGACGCGGATCCTCAACGAACGCGCCAAGCCACCGGTCTGAGCTGATTGCCAGAAGGTCGTGGTACTTCTGATGGTGTGGCATCGACGAACCGCCGGCTGATTGCCAGTGCTGTGGCAGCGGCCATGCTCTATGCCCTGTTGTGGGTCGGGTTCGTCCAGAACTGGGCGTGGCTGCAGGCGCGTCGACAGTTGGTGGCTGCGCGTCTTCCACGACTTCGGCGTCACACGTCCCGGATGGGTCTCGTTCTGGGTCGCCTTCTGCATTGTGTTCGGACCGACCGCGTTCCGCATATTCGCCTTGGTGGTGATCGTCGTGTCTCTGGCGCGGCGCAACCTTCAGACCGCGCTGTTCCTGGTGATCAGTGTCGAGTTGATGGGCCTAGTTACCGAGGCAGCCAAGTGGCTGAGCAACCGGCCGCGCCCGCTCACCACATTGGTCTACGGAGTCTCGACGTCGTTCCCGTCGGGACATGCCCTCGGCGTCATGGTCAGTGTGTTGTCGTTGCTCACGGTCGCTGTTGCCGCTGGTGTCACAGCGACTACGGTTGGCCGTCATTGCCGTCGCCGTCGCGTTGGTGTTCCTCGTCGGCTTTGCGCGCGTGGTTCTCAACGTCCACCATCCGTCGGACGTCGTGGCGGGCTGGGCGCTCGGCTTCCTCTATTACCTGCTGTGCGTGCGCCTGGTGCCGCCGCGTCTGCTCACTTCAACGGCCGAAAGACCGGCAGAACTCGATACCGTGCCGTGAAGCTGGCGCGGTCGTAGGTGCTGCCCACCTCGCCGTCGCGCGCGATCGGCGTCGGGCCGTCGACCGCCTCGAACTCGAACTCCGGCACCTGCATCTCGTGGTAGAGCGGACTGCGTTCCAGACGGCCCAGCGCCAGGGCGCTGAGGATGCGCAGCCTGCTGAACCGCCGACCGGTCTCCAGGATGCGGACGTCGATGAGGCCGTCGTCCATGCGGGTGCGTCGCGCCGGAGCGAACCCTGACGGCAGATAGACGGAGTTGCCCAGGAAGAACATCGACGTCTCGAGTGGTCTTGTTGTCGTAGCGGATGCGTACCGGCTTCTCCCGGCGCAGCGTGTGGAGCATCGCGTACATCCCGGCCAGCGGCTTGCCGATCTTGTGCTCGAGCTTCTCCCGGGTGCGGACGAACTGCGGGTAGGCGCCGATGCTGGCGGTGTTGATCACCATCTCTTTCTCGTTGAGGCACACCAGGTCGACGCACGACACGCTGCCGGAGCGGATCGCCGTGACGGTCCGGTCGACGGTGTCGCAGCCGATGTCCTTGGCGAAGTGGTTGAACGTGCCTGCCGGGAACACCGCCAGTGGCACCCCGGTCTCGACGGCGACCGCGGCCGCGCACGACACCGTGCCGTCGCCTCCGCCGACGGCCAGCACCTCGGCGCGCTGGGCGGCCGCACGCAGCGCGGTCTCGCGGATCGTCGTCCTCGCCGAGTTCGACGATCTCGGCCTTCGGCAGCTTCTCCCGCACCTCGTCGATGACCCGGCGCCGTTGCCGCTGCCCGAGGCCGGGTTGACCACCAGCACCACGCCGTCGCCCTCGGGGCGTTCCGGGGCGTCGACGCAGCAGCGGTTCGGTGGTCGGCAGCTTGGCGGGCACGACCGGCGGAACCAGCGCCCGCCGAGCACCGCGATCGCGCCGCCCCGATGCCGAAGCCGGCGAACACGTCGCCGGGATAATGCGCGCCGGTGGCCACCCGGGACAGGCCGACCAGACCGGCCAGCAGCGCCAGGCCCAGACCCAGCGGAGGGCTCTCCAGACCCGACGCCGACCGCGAATGCGGCCGCGCTCGCGGAGTGGCCCGACGGCAGGGAGTTCGACGTCGGCATGCGCCGGGCTGCGAGCCAGCGGCACCGAGGTGCGGTTCGGCCTCGGCCGCTTCCACACCCGCTTGGCGAACTGATTGGTGACCAGACTGGTCACCGCCAGCGTGACGACACCGCGACTGGCGCCGCGGCGCGCCGACGGCGACCCCGTCGCAGCCAGGGCGGCGGCGATCGCGAACCACAGCTTGGAGTGGTCGGCCGCGCGGGTCAGAAGGGGCATCGCCTTGTCGAGCAGCGAGCTCGGCGATTCGGCGACGGCCTCGAACACCTCGCGGTCCAGAGTCCCCAGCCCGCGGTGATCTGACGGATGCCCTGTCCGTCAAGCAAGTTTCGCGAAGTCATCAAACCAACCTAGCGGCGCCAATTCTTCGACACGGTTGTCGATTCTGGGATTTAGTCTGTGATCTTGGTGTCCAATCCCTGTGGGACGGGTCGTTGCGGCGCGCATAGGCGAAGGGAAGAACACATGGGTTACGCCAAATACGTCGGACGGGTCGGAGCACTCGCGGTGGCTCTGGGGGTCGGGGTGGCGGTGGCTACAGCCACACCAGCAATCGGCAACGCCGCTCCGTCAGACTCTGGCTCGCCGGCCGGCCCATCGTCGAGTGGTGCGGCGTCGTCCGGCAAGGCGCCGCGATCAGGCGGCTCAGCTTCCCAGTCCGCACGGAAGTTCGCTGCTGTGCACAGCGCCGCAGCAGTCGGGCAGTCACCCGCTTCGCCGGCGCGGTCGCTGTCGAGCGGCCAGCAGAGCTCGGTAACGGCCGGAGCTGATACCCCGCAGTCCACTGAGGCGGTTTCGGTGCACGGCGACGTCGCCCCGAAGGCGGCCGCTGCGGTCCAGGTGGCCGTGGCCTCGCTGTCGGTAGGCCGGAGCGGCCTCCGTGGGGCGGATGGGCGCGGCGACCGATGTCACCAACACGATGACGCTGGCATCGCGGGCACGGTCGCTGTCGAGCGGCCAGCAGAGCTCGGTAACGGCCGGAGCTGATACCCCGCAGTCCACTGAGGCGGTTTCGGTGCACGTCGACGTCGCCCCGACGGCGGCCGCTGCGGTCCAGGTGGCCGTGGCCTCGCTGTCGGTAGGCCGAGCGGCCCCCGTGCGGCGGGTGAGCGCGGCGACCGATGTCACCAACACCGCGGCCCCAGTGTATTCCGGTCTGGTCACCGCCGCGTTCGGAACAAGCCCGCAAGCGCCGGCGTCGCCCTCTCCGATGCTTTTCGCGGCGCTGGCCCAGGCGGTGCGCCGCGAGCTCGAGCAGAACGTGGGGATCAAGACGGCAGCCGTCACCCCCACACCGGTAAACCCCATCCAAAGCGGGAATTTGCTGGTCAACCCAGGCGCCGAAGTCGGCGACCCGTCGCTGTCGGGGTATGCCTCGGTGACTGTGCCGGGCTGGAAGGTGACGGGCACCCCGACCGTCATCCAATACGGCACACTGCGCCGTCTGCCGGGATTGTTCGGAACGGAGGGGGTGACTCTGCCCGCATTCCTGGGATTCCCGAGTGCGAGCAGCGCGCCCCAGGAAGCGGTTCGCAGTTCTTCGGTGGTGGAAACGTGGCCACCTCCACACTCACCCAAACCGTCGATCTCACTGCCGCCCAAGCCGAAATCGACAAAGGAACAGTGTCCTACACGCTGAGCGGTGAGCTCGGCGGCTACCTCATTGACCCGTCCAACGCCACGGTGACCGTCAACTTCCTGGACGCCAACCAAGCCAAATTGGGCACCGATCAGATCGGGCCCGTCACCGCGCTCGATCGCCGGTTCCTGACCGGCCTGTTCCAGCGCCAGACCGCTGGGACGATACCGGCGGGGACCCGTAGCGCGCAGGTGGTCGTGACCCTCAACGACTACAACCCCGTACTCGGCAACTACAACAACGCCTACGCCGACAACATCTCGTTTACCGTCGGCGCCGACCTTCCCGCGCCACCGCCACCCGCTCCGCCGGCGTCGACGGTCGGCGCACTCGATCACGTGTTCTTGATCTACATGGAGAACCATGGCGTGACTGACATTGTCGGTAGCCGGAACGCGCCCTACCTCAACAGCCTCATCAGCACCTACGGATACGCAGCAAACTACTACGCGCTGACTCACCCCAGCGACCCGAACTACTACCCGATACTCGGCGGATCAGACTTCGGGATCAACTACAACTGCGCTGAGAACTGCTTCGACCAGCGCAACCTGGCCGACAACATCGAGGCAGCGAACAAGACGTGGGCTGCGTACCAGGAGGGTGGGGGCGGCTACAGCACGCCCACCGACCGGACGCCGTTCCTTGCCTTCAGTGACATCGCCAACAACCCCATCCGCGTCGGGGGGCACATATTCGATTTATCGCAGCTAGGCACTGATCTCAACCAGACTGCCACCGCCCCGAATTTCGCATGGGTCGCCGCCGATGAGGCCACCAACATGGAAGGTCCCATAAACACCCTCGGAGGTATCGCCCAGTTTGCGCTGAGCCAACTCACGACTCATCAGTACAACGTGGCGGCGGGAGACCAGTTCCTCCAGGACACGTTGCCGGTGATCTTGAACTCGCCTGTCTGGCACGACCCCACGCAGGCGAGCGCGATCTTCCTAACCTTCGACGAGGACTACAACAACATTTCGTGGGGCATCGGTAACCAAGGCAACCACGTCGTCATGGTGGTCATCCCGTCACCGGGGGCGGTGGCCGCCGGGATGCGCGGGGGCGCGTTCGTCGCCCAGGGCTACTACAACCATTACAGCCTGCTGCGCACCATAGAACTGTCCCTCGGACTTCCGCCACTGACCAACAATGACAAGTACGCCCAACCCATGAACGAATTCTGGACGAAGTCAGGACCTCCTGGGGTTCTCGCCTGATTCCTCGGCGGATTTGCTGTTGGGCACGATGATGCGCCTGGTGGCGACCGGCTTGCCGTCGACCTTCTTGGTGACCTGCGGGGCCGGAGGTGGGGTGGTGATGCGGCCCTGGACCGGAGCCCCGTTCTTGACGGGCGGCACGGACACCCGCTTGGTATCGGCCTTGGCGTCTTTCTCCGCCGCGCCGCCAGTGCGCATGGCCCCCGGCGGCACCATCGGCATGCCTGCCATGCCGCCACTTCCGGTGGCGGCGGGTGAGGAAGTGCTCGGTGGAGGCGTCGGCATGACCGGCGCCGACGACGGGTGGGTGCCGGCCGAGGGGACCGGTGGCGGGCCCAGCAGGGCGGTCGGGGTGGTTCCGCCCAGACCGCCACCCCCGCCGCCGAGGTCACCGGCTCCGCCGCCGCCGCCACCCAGATCCCCTGGCTCCGAGACGAATTCGTCGAGTGGGACATCGGACAGGCTGGCCTTATCGAGCTGACCAGCGGCACCACCGGCCTGCTGCAGCATGCCCATGCCGGCCTGCATGGCTTGCTGAGCGCCCTGCCCGACCTGCTGGGGGATCTGGGCCAGCGGTTGCAGAGCCCCACCAAGTGCGCCGGCGAGTGCGCCGGCGACACCCGAGGCCATCTGCGGGAGCTGCTGCGCCATCTGGGTGGCATCACCCTGACCGGCGACACCCTTCATCTCTGCGGCGGCGTTTTCGTCCTGGGCGGGGAACTTGGCCGCTGCCTCGGTGGTCTTGGCGTCACGTTGGGCGTGTTCCTCGGCGGTCTCGCTGTTGTCCTTCGGGTCACCGGCGTTGGCTGCCAAGCCCCAGAACCCGCAGTAGCTGCTCGATGGGCGTGGCGCCCGCGACGAGCGGGTCGGACGTGATGGGCGGAGGTAACCCGTTCATCCCGTTCGCCTGCAGGTACTGCTCGGCGTTGGCGTTCAGCTGCCCACCGGTCATCGGTGCACCTCCCCCTTGAGCGCCATGCTCAAAGCCTGAAACCAGGCCAGATGATAGTTGGCACAGGTCTTTTCGCTCCTGATGAGCGAGTCGATGGTGGCCAGCAGCTGCCAATTGCCGACTGTAGTGGCATCGATGTTGTCGGGGTAGTCAGTGAGCACCTGCTTGGTGACGGTTTCGAGATGCTCGCGCAGTAGGTCGATCTCGGAGTCCAGATATCCGGTGCCGCTGGACGCGGCCTTGGCCAAGGTGTGGGCAAGGCGGGGTAGGCCGTCACGCCACTTGGTGGCCTGGGCGAGCTCCCAGCCGAGTTCGTCGACGTCGGCTGTCTGGCGCGCGCGGATCGACATCGACACCGGCTCAGCATCGCCGGCGGGCGGGATGTACTGGCCGGGGCTGTAGGCGGCGGTCTGTGTGGTCTCGCCGGGCATCGCTTCGAGGGGGCCGCGTCGACGGCCGGGCGCGAGCAGCGTGACGCCGGTTGGGATTTGGATATGCGGGGGGATCCAGCCGCTGGCCAGGTCGGTGGCCAGGACCGTGCTGCCGTCCTCTCGGTCGCCAATCGCCCAGCGCAGCTTCGGTTCCTGGCGGGCGACGGCTTCGACGAGTCGTTGTAGGCGCTGTCGGGCGGCAGAATGCGCCGCAGCGGCGCCGGTGACGGCGCCGGTGGTGGTGGCCGCGCCAGCGTTCTCGATGAGGCCGGCGCCAGGGGCGGTGAGGGGTGCGGCGGGCACGGGTTGTTGACGGACGACGGCGGGTTGGCTGAGTGAACTCGATGCGTTGGACGGGTTGACCGGTGCGGAACCGGGTGCCGCCGCCGGTGGGGCGGTCGGGGCTACGGGGGCGGTGGCGGCGGGACGAAGGTCGGCACCGTAGGCGGGCAGCGGACCGGCCGGCGCCGGAGGCGGGGCAGCCGTCGGCGTCATCGCGGGTGTGGCCGACGCAGCCGGTGCGGGGACGACGGTCTGGGCGGCGTCTGCCGGGGGTGGTGGTGCCGACGCTTCGGCGGGAGTGTGTGCGGCGTGGGCGGTTTCGAACAAGGGCACTCCGCTGGACGGCGCGGTTTGTGCCAGTGGCGGGGGAGTCACTGGTTCGGTGTGAAGTGGGGCTGGCGGCTGCATGGCGTGCACCGCGCTGTTGGACAACGCCTCGGTTCCCGTTGACATCGGCGCGCCTGCGTATGCGCCGGCGTTGAGGTTGTTGGCGATGCCTTCGGGGGACAAGGCGTGAGTGGGAGCGGAGGTGGATGGAAGTGCTGGGGCAGGGGGGTTGGGGTGAGGAGAGGTTGGCGGCGGGTTGTGTGACCGGAGTGGCGGGAAGAATGGACCCTTGAACTCCGCCGGGAACAGATGGTTGCGGCGATGAGCCCGGCTATCGGAGGCTGAGACGCACGCACGAATTCTTGACCGCCGCTCGTGTTTCCGCTATCGCTTGGCACGGACACCGCTGGTTTTGCTTCCGGCGGAGTGAGGATGTTGTCCTACCTAGTTGAATATCGCCGCCCCCTCTATCGGATGTCGGTGGGACTTGCAGTGGCCAGCGAGTTCTGTTGCCTTTGACCAGTTGAATAGAGGTCGCCGCCTTCCGAAGATCTGCTTGACGCCGGAGTGGTTGTCTGCTGGTCGAACCTTGGTGCTGAGGATTATCTAGAATCTGCGTGATTTGCGTACGGACGGCTTCAGGATCGGGAGATTCAAACGCTCGATCAACTCTACACCGTTCTGATTTGGCAAATTCACGAGCGGAAACATCCATGTCGTTCTTCGTTGAAAACCTCGTTGAATAGCGCTGTAATACGTTATCGGACTGAGTGCCGCCTTACTTTCGCATCCGCCTGCGCCTGACCACCACATCAACTATCTTCACGATCTTTATCGCAGTAGGATTTTTCGATGTCTGATATGGCGCAATATCAGCATTTCCGCTTGCGCGCAATTGATCGACTAGTTGATTGCGGAGAGCATCGCTGTGAGCAGAGTGTAAGCGCGCTTCTCCGTAACTGCCCTTGCTTGAGCGTTGTTTATCCGCAACTCCTTGATCGTGCAATTCGCCAGCCTTGAATATGTGTCACGTACGTCGTCTGCCGTCACACCCTCCTGGGTAGCTAGAGGCCCGGCTCTCGCGCAAAATGAACATGTGGCATACGCTTCGAACTCCGTCGCAGCATTGATCTCGACTGCATGCTGCTCGCGACTCAGTGTTTGAATCGACTGTTGCTTGGCCATTGGTGTCCGACTAAGATGGCGACCACTCGCCAGGGGGTATATCACTCACTTGCACACCTGGCTACATCTTTGGAACTAGTATCCGCACGTCTGATAGCTTGATCGAGCTGAGCCTGGTCCGCTTCGCCGATTTGGTCAGGACAATCCCCTGATATGCACTTGCAAGGTCCCGAAGAATTCTCTGATGTGTCGGACTGCAGTGCTGGATGCCGTTGAAACTTTGCATGAGGTAAGTGCAGCCGCAGTGATGGCAGCTCGCCTTGTGTTGACGATCACGACGCAATCGCTGTCAGCGGGGTTCCAGCGCTGGCTTTACTATTGTTACATTCAAAGTGTGATTCCGTTTCTGAAACGCATCACATACAGCTTTTTTCGCGTCAGCGATCTCCTGCTCGCTGTATGTCTTGGCCCAGACGTCTCAGCCTTCGGCGCGGGCCGGAACCACGCACCGACGGCGACCGCGACCGCCACGAGCGCGATCACGATGGCGATGATCACGGGAAACCGCGACGGGCCGCGCGACGGTGGAGGCCCCGGGGTAGGCCAGGGGGGCGGTCCAGCAGGCGTCCGCCCATACGGCGCTTGTGACATGTGGCGATGGTATCCCTTGTGTTTGCCGGAGCGCTATTCACCGATCGCGGAGCGCGGCTGGCCCGATGGACCATTGCCGCAGATCAACGCCCGATCGCGGGCACCAAACAATACCGCAGCACGCGATCCAACTCCAGCCGATCCGGTAGCCGCCGAACCCCATTCGCGGACCCAGCTCAAACCGTGGCTGAACCTTTACTTGACCCTGTGAGCGCGGCACGTGGACCATGGGTCGGTGCGCCGAGTCCTGGTTTCGATCTGTGCTGCCTTCAGTGCGGCGCTTCTGGCCTTGGCGTCGGCACCCCCGAGCTTGGCGGAAAGTCCCTGGTTCCAGGCCAACGTCGGCGACGCGACGCAGGTCCTCTCCGTCGTCAGCACCGGCGGCTCGACCGCCAAGATGGACGTCTGGCAACGCGACGCCACCGGCTGGCAGCCCGTGGGCACCGGCATCCCTGTTCACGTCGGCGCCAACGGCATGGTCCCGCAATCCCATGACGGAGAAATGGCAACGCCGATGGGCATCTTCAGCCTCGACTTCGCGTTCGGCACCGAGCCCAATCCGGGTGGCGGCCTGCAGTACGTCCAGGTGACCCGCGACTACTGGTGGGACGGCGACATGAACAGCCCGACCTACAACACCATGCAGGTCTGCAAGAAGGCGGATTGCCCTTTTGACACCGCACCGGCCAGCGGCACCGAGAACCTCTACATCCCGCAATACGCGCACGCCGTGGTGATGGGCGTGAACAAAGCCCGTGTCCCCGGCAACGGTGGTGCCTTCTTCGTGCACACCACCGACGGCGGACCGACCGCCGGCTGCGTCTCCCTCGACGACGACACTCTGGTCAAGATCATCCGCTGGCTACAGCCTGGCGCATTGATCGCGGTCGCCAAATAGTCAGGCGAGCGCAGAACCCGGTGTCGCCTTGAAGTTCAAGACCTCCGTCGACATCGTCGCCTCGTAGGTCCGGTCGTATCCCGTCGCGCAGATCTTCCAGCCGTCCGGTGTCCGGCGGTAGCGGTCGTGATAGAACGCCGCACCCATCAGCATGAAGTTGTACTCCGGCACTATGACGTGGTCCTGCAGGTACCAGGTGGCCTCCGCTTCGTCGCCGTCGACGGTGATCTCGGGGTGGGTTACGCGGTGCTCGGTCAGGACGCCGGCCGGCATCGACTTCCGCATGAACTCCACCAGATCCTTGCGGTTGGTGAAGTGATGCTCCTCGCCCAGCGACGAGCCGTAGTCGCCGACGATGTCGTCGGTCAACGTGTCGGCGAAGTCGTCCCAATGCTTGGTGTCCAGCGCCCGCAGGTACCGGTACTTCACCTGCTTGATTGCTTCGACCGCTTCCGTATCTGCCATGCCGGTCATTGCAGCACACCGAGGTGGTCGACGGGTAGAGATGTCCCGATGGCAGTGATCTTCAGAAGGGGTGCAAAAAGGCCCGGCCTCAGCTGCGGAGCCGTTTTCGTGTGCCGGTGAACATCTTTGGAGAACCTGCCGACACCTCATTAAAACGAAAGAGCCGGCGATCCGTCGGGATCGCCGGCTTCATCTCGTCGATGGGTCAGCGGTCGCCGTCTTCATACCGCTGGGCGATGGCCACCAGTTCCTCGCGAACCGTTGACGGGGGCAGGGCGTTGATCCGCGCATGCAAACGCCGGCGGTTCATGGTCCGCTTCATATCGTTGCGAAACCGGGCAAGCGACATTCTGTTCAACTCCTCAGTCACCCCTGGGTTACAGGGGCTTGTTTGCTGTTGGCGTTCACCGGTCAAGGATCGCCTATCCGGAGAACTCAATGATCGTCATTGTTAATTCCGTGTAAATCAACTTTGGGCGTGTGACTTTCGCTACAGAGCATCTCTGACCAGGAGCGCCTTGGAGAGCGTTGTGATGCCCGCCACCCCGATGCAGGGTCTCGCAGTCAAGTTCGCTGTGGGTCACTGGGCCCGTCGGGACTCAGCGCTCCTGCAGATACCGCGTGACCATGTCGACCAGCAGTTGACGTTCGTGCAACCACTCGAGGTGCGAGTTCACGATCATCTCCACCAGCACCATTCCGCGCAGCGCAGACCAGATTACCTCCGCCACACCCCGGTGCGCCGGATCATCGGAGATCAGTCGGCCCAACTGGTTGACCGCTTTGTTGATCTCCAGCAGGTGCTGCCTGGCGCTCTGCTCGTGGGTACCGCGCGTCGCGCGCAGAATCTCGAATGCCGCCAACGACGTTGGGCTGCTATAACACTGAAACGCGGTGTCGACGACGACCTCGATGCGTTCCCGCAGCGGCAGGTCTCCGACGTCGACCTTGCCCAGGGTCTCCAGCAGTCGGGCCACACCCTCGTCGACGACCGCCATCAGCAGCCCATTGCGGTCACCGAAGTGGTATTGGATGACGCCCCAGGTGACCCCCGCGCGCTCGGCGACATGCTTGGCGGTGGCGGTGTGAAAACCCTCCTCGACAACGCAACGCACCGTCTCGTCGATGATCCGAGCACGGGTGTCGTCGCCACGCTTGCGCGGGGCCTGTGTCTGCCGCGTGGGTGGGGTACCGATAACGCTCACATTGTTGACTTTATAACATTGAGCTAGCTATGTTTCCGGTGTGAGCGAATCCCGCAGTGGTTATGCCCAGCTGTCGCGGGCCGAACTGGCCGAGTTGGTGCCCGAGTTGCTGCTGATCGGCCAGCTGATCGACCGGTCCGGAATGGCCTGGTGCATCCAGGCTTTCGGCCGTCCGGAGATGCTGCAGATCGCCATCGAGGAGTGGGCCGGCTCCAGCCCGATCTACACCAGGCGCATGCAGAAGGCGCTCAAGTACCAGGGCAATGACATCATCACCATCTTCAAGGGGCTGCAGCTCGACATCGGCGCCCCGCCGCAGTTCATGGACTTCCGCTACACCGTCCACGACCGCTGGCACGGTGAGTTCCACCTCGACCACTGCGGCGCCCTGATGGACGTCGAACCGATGGGCCCCGATTACGTCAAGGGCATGTGCCACGACATCGAGGACCCGACCTTCGACGCCACCGCGGTCGCCACCAACGCCAAAGCTCAGGTCCGTCCCATCCACCGGCCACCGCGCACCCCCGTCGATCGGCATCCGCACTGCGCCTGGACGGTCATCATCGACGAGTCCTACCCCGACGTCAGCGGTATCCCTGCCTTGGACATCGTGGCCGGGAGCCGTGCGGCGACATGGCAGCTCGCGCCGATCGATCCCGATGACGAAGGCCGGCCCGACTACTCCGGAGCCCTGCTGTCCGACATCGATTTCGGTGCGTTCTCGCACTCGGCGCTGGTGCGTATCGCCGACGAAGTGGTCCTGCAGATGCATCTGCTCAACCTGGCGTTCGGCATCGCGGTACGGGTCCGGGCCGAGGACAACGCCGAACTCGCAACGTCGATCTGCACCAAGCAGCTCATCGGCATCGCCGGAGTCGCCGCCGAACGCATCAAGCGAGCCCTCAAGCTGCCCAACGATTTCCACGGGCTCACCAGGGTCCTCGAGCTGCACCCGTTGCTCAACCCGGCGGGATACGTCATCGCCGAAATCGACGGCGGCCGACTGCACGTGCACCCCTCACCGGCACACGAAGACGCCGCCTGGATCTCGCTGTGCTCACCCGCCTCGCCGCAGCCCCTGCAGGCCATCGCCACCGCGATCGACCCGCACATCGCGGTGCGGTTCACCGGCACCGACACCGACTGGACCGCCGAGTTCGAACAAACCGACTCCGCGGCAAAGGACTTCCCCGAGGTCGAGGTCACCAAGTTCAGCCTCGGAGCCACATTCGAGTTCCAACCGCGCCAGTCTCTGCCGCTGACAGTGGTGTAGCCGATGGCCTACCGCGTCGTGCAGTGGGGCACCGGGGCGGTGGGAGTGGAGGCCATTCGCGGCGTCCTGGACCATCCGCAGCTGGAACTGGTTGGGGTCAAGGTGTACTCCGACGAGAAGGTCGGCCTGGACGCGGGGGTGCTCGCCGGACGCCAAACCATCGGTGTGCGGGCGGCCAAACGTGTCGGTACCGAGGGCGTCGACTGTGTTCTCTACGCCCCGCGGCACCCGTCCGTCGCCGAGGCATGTGAAATCCTCGCCTCCGGAGCGAACCTGGTGACCACCGCGTTCGCCTTCCACCCCGCCCGGATGGAACCGTCGCAGCGCGACCGGCTGCTCCAGGCCTGCACGGCCGGTGGCACCTCGCTGCACGGCACCGGCCTGAATCCCGGCAATCTCGGTGTGATCGTGCCACTGGCGCTCTCAGGCATGTCGCGGGCTATTGATCATGTGCTGGTGCAGGAACGGGCCGACTGGTCGGCCTACGACAGCGTCGAGATCACCTTCGACCAGATGCGCTTCGGTAGCGCCGCCGGCGGAAGTCGAGCTCCCAGGCCGCGGGGCTGAAGTTCATCAGTGAACTGTTCCAGGAACAGGTTTGGCTGCTCGGTGATGCCCTCGGCCTGGGGGTCGACGAGGTCACCACCGATTTGGAGGTCGATCGCCGCCAGCGCCGATCGCGACGTGTGCGGCCGCACCCTGCAGCGCCGGTACGGTCGCCGGCCAACACTGGCGGTGGCGCGGGCGTCGCGCGACGGTGAGACGCGTCGTGGAGGTGGAAACGCTGTGGACCGTCGGTGAGCCGCAGCCGCCGCATTGGCCCACCCCGCAGCACGGCTGGACCGTCACCATCGAGGGCACGCCGTCGATGCAGGCACATCTGATGACGCTGGCAAGTTTTCGCCGCGACGTTCCGACTGGCCGAACACGTGCGATCGGCCAGCGTGGCCACCGCGATGCAGGCCGTCAATGCCGTTCCCCGCGGTGTGTGCCGCGGCGCCGGGCTTCGTGACCATGGCCGACTTACCCGTGTGCCTGATGCACTGACGGTCGCTCGCGAGGTCTGAGCCCGGACGACACGATTTCGCGCGTCGCGAACTTCAACCCGTCGACGTGACGGCAAATGGCGCGCACACTGGGAGTTATGGAGAACAATGGACCGTTCGGGTTCGACCCTGACGAATTCGATCGTGTGGTGCGCGACGCCAGCGAAGGCCTGCGCGACGCCTTCGGGCGATTCCTGGGCACCTCGCAGGAGCGCGCCGGATTCGGCATGCTGTTCGACGAGTTCACCCGGCGCAGTCGGCCCCGGTCCCAGCCGGAGACCGCGGGCGAGGCCGGTGACGGCGTGTGGGCGATCTACACCGCCGGCGGTGACGGCAAGGCCCACGTCGAGCAGGTCTTCAAGACCGAACTCGATGCGCTGCGGGCCAACAAGCACAACACCGACCCCAACCGCAGCGTGCGGTTCCTGCCGTACGGCATCGACGTCAGCGTTCTCGATGCCCGCCGCGTCGACGCAGTCGAGAGCGAAGCCCGAGCAGTCCGACGTAGCTACATCGTCAGGACCATGCGGTAGCGCGCGCGTCCCTCATCCATGGCGGCGTAGGCCTCGGCGGCCTGCGCCAACGGCGTCTCCTCGATCCGTGCGCGCACCCCGGACAGCACCGCGAAATGCATGGTGTCCTCGATTGCCGCGGAACTGCCCGACGGGTGACCGATCACCGAGTAATTGCCGAAGATGCAGATCGCCCGGAGTGATCGGCAGGGGATCGAAGGTGGCGCCGATGATCACCAGTTCACCCTGCGGCGCCAGCCCACCGACGGTGGCGGCCATGGCCGCGGAGTTCGCCGCCGTCGCCAGCACCACCTGAGCCCCACCCAACGCCTGCAGCGCCTCGGCGACATCGCCGGCCGTCGAGTCGATGTAGTGGTGGGCGCCCAGTTCGCGGGCATCGTCGGCCTTGGCCGCACCGCGTGCGATCGCGATGGTCTCGAAGCCCATGGCGCGGGCCCACTGGATGCCGAGGTGGCCCAGCCCGCCGATGCCCACCACCGCTACCCGGTCGCCGGCCACCGCGTTCGTGCCGCGCAGCGCGTTGTAGGTGGTCACCCCGGCGCAGCCCATCGGGGCGGCCTCGGCGAACGACAATCCGTCGGGAATCCTGGCGATGGCGGTCGCCGGCACGGTCACCGATTCCGCGTAGCCGCCGGGGTAGTGCCAACTGGGTATCTGCAGGTTCTCGCATTGCATGAAGAACCCCTTGCGGCACGGCAGGCATCGGTTGCAGTTGCCCCCGAACCACCCCACCGCCACCCGGTCGCCCACGGAGAACCCCTCCACCCCGGAACCGAGTTCGGCGACGATGCCGGCGATCTCGTGGCCCGGCGTGATCGGCCATGTCAGCTGAGGGAACAACCCGTTGACGAAAGCGTGGTCAGTGCCGCACACGCCGCACGCGTGCACGGCGATGCGTATGTGTCCCGGCGGTGGCGACGTGGTGTCCACCTCCACCAGGTTCAGCGCTTGCCCGGCTGATTCCACGTGAACTGCACGGTGTGTGGACATCGGCCTCCCTAGGTTCGCCGCCATGCTGGGTATCATCAGCTTAACCCAGAGTAAGGGTCTTTCCTCCCTATCTGTAGCGGCATCACCGGACGTACGATCGCCGCAACTTTGGAGGGATGCGGTCATGACCGGAACATTGAATGAAGAAAAAATCCAGACCAACGACGACCGTACGGGTGAGATCGACGCGATCGTCGACGCCGCGGCGGAGGCCGCCGGAATTTCGCAAGCTCGACCAGGAACAGGTCGACAGGATCGTCGAGGCGATGGTGCGCGCCGGGCGTCCGCGCGGCGGCCGAGCTGGCGAGCCTGGCGATCGAGGAGACCGGTTTCGGAGTCTTCGAGGACAAGGTCGTCAAGAACTACGTGGCCACCGAGTTCCTGCACGACTACCTGCGCGACAAGAAGTCGGTCGGCGTCATCGACGAGGACGTCGAGCACAACATCGTCTACGTCGCCGAGCCGATCGGCGTGGTGCTGGCCATCACGCCGGTGACCAACCCGACCTCGACGGTGCTGTTCAAGGCGATCGTGGCGGCCAAGACCCGCAACGCCGTGCTGTTCCGCCCGTCGCCGTACGCGGTGCGCTCCTGCGAACGCAGCGTCGAGATCCTGCGCGAGGCGGCCGAAGCGGCCGGCATGCCGCCCGGGGCGCTGCAGGTCATCCCCGACGCCGCCCACGAGGTGACGCACTACCTGTTCAAGCACCCCAAGGTCGACTTCATCTGGGTCACCGGCGGACCCGAAGATCGTCGAGCTGGCGAACGCGGCCGGCAAGCCTGGCGCTGAGCGTCGGCCCCGGCAACGCCCCCATCTACATCCACAAGACCGCCGACCTCAAGGGCGCCGTCGTCGACATCCTGATCTCGAAAACCTTTGACTCGTCGGTGATCTGCCCGGCCGAGCAGACCTGCATCATCGACGACGAGATCTACGACGACGATGATCGCCGAGTTCGAGCGGATGGGCGCCCGTACCTGCTCACCGACGAGGAGGCCGCCAAGATCGCCGAATTCGCGTTCGGATGCGGCGACAAGGTCTCGCTGGACGCCGCTCGGCCAGAAGGCGCCGGAGCTGGCCGCGCGGGCCGGCTTCACCGTGCCCGCCGACGGTGAAGGTGCTGCTGGCGCCGCTGCCGTCCGACCTCGACGAACTCGCCGCGCACCCGCTGGTGCAGGAGAAGCTGATGCCGGTGCTCGGGGTGGTGCGGGCCCGCAACGTCCAGCACGCCATCGATGCCGCGGTGCTGGTCACCGAGCACGGCGGGCTGGGCCACACCTCGGCGATCTACGCCAACGACCAGGACGTCGTCGACGCGCTACAGCGCTGGCGGTGCGCACCGGCCGCATCCTGGTCAACGCGCCGACCGCGGTCGGCGCGCTCGGCGGCGTCTACAACAACCTGACGCCGACGTTCTCGCTGGGCTGCGGCACGTGGGGCGGATCGAGCACCACCGAGAACGTCAACTACCGGCAGCTGCTCAACATCAAGACTGTCGCGCAGCGGCGCACCCCGCCGCAGTGGTTCCGGGTCCCGTCCAACACCTACTTCAATGCCGGCGCGCTGGACAACCTGCGCGACCTCGACTGCGAGACCGTCGTGGTGGTCACCGACTGCGCTCGAGCGAGGAGCGCGGCGTCGTGGACCTGCTGCGCGGCAAGCTGCGCACCCGCCACGTGCAGGTGTTCAGCGAGGTGACGCCGGAGCCGGACGAGGCGACGATCCGCCGCGGCGTCGCGCTGCTGGAACGCGTGCAACCCGACGTGCTGATCGCCGTCGGCGGCGGCTCGGTGCTCGATGCCGGCAAGGCGATGCGGCTGTTCTACGAACACCCGGAGAAGACCCTCGACGAGCTGACGCATGCCGTTCCTCGACCCGCGCAAGCGGGTGGCCGACTACCCGACCGACCGGCACCGCCTCCAATTGGTCGCGATCCCAACGACTTCCGGGTACCGGCTCGGAGGTGTCGCCGGCGGCGGTGCTGACGGTGGGCGGCAAGAAGCAGACGTTGGTCGACTACAGCCTGGTGCCCGACCTGGCGATCGTCGACCCGATGCTGACGTCGTCGATGCCGCCGAAGCTGACCGCGGACACCGGTATCGACGCGCTGACCCACGCGCTGGAGGCGGCGGTGTCGATCTTCGCCTCGCCGTACACCGACGCGCTGTGCGCGCAGGCGGCGCGATTGATCTTCGACGCGCTGCCGCGGGCCTATCGCGACCCCGACGATCTGGACGCGCGCACCGACATGTCGAACGCGGCGACGCTGGCCGGGCTGGCGTTCTCCAACGCGTTCGTCGGCACCAACCACGCGCTGGCGCACGCGGTCGGCGCCGCGTTCGGTATCCCGCACGGCCGGGCGAACGGCGATCTTCCTGCCGCATGTGCTGCGGTACAACGCAAGCCTGCCGAGCAAGTTCATGCCGGCACCGGGCTACTCGGCCTACGTCGCGCCCGGAGAAGTACGCGCAACTCGGGCAGCTGATCTTCGGTGGCCACGAACCGGAGGACAGCCGTGACCGGCTGTTCGCCGGCGTCGAGGAGCTGCTCGATCGAGCTCCACATGCCGCGCTCGCTGCAGGGAGTTCGGCGTGGCCGAGGACGCGTTCCCGCAGCGCTGCCGGCGCTGGCGATGACGGCGTTCGAGGATCTGAGCAACCGCACCAACCCGCGGATGCCGCTGGTCACCGAGATCACTGAACTGCTGCAGGCTGGGTTACTACGGCACTGAGGACTGAGCGTCAGTCGAAGTCCGGCCCGACATTGAAGTTCGCAGGCTCACCTGCAACATGGTTGGGCTCGGCGGACACGTGGATCCAGCGATTCGGGTGGTAGTAGTCCGACCAGCGCCCCGGCGTCGAATAGTGCACCGCCAGTATGCCGCTGGTGAGGAACTCGTAGATGTCGCCGTCACCGCAGTCTTCCGGAGTTTCCTGGCCGGCGAGCCAGACCTTGAAAGCCATATCGGCAGTATGCCGCTCTTACCGGCGCCGGGTCCAAAGTGGTATCGCCGGTGATATCAGTTTTCAACCGCGCATCACCTGACCGTTAGAGCCGGCAATGCGGCCGCCGATGTCGGTCACCGACGCGCAGCGATCTGACTGCTAGGAGCTTCCAAAAGGTGATATCGCCGGTGATACCACTTTTCAATGACACATCACCTGACCGCGGGCGAACGCCGGGGATGGTGGCAAGCCGCGAAATGGCCCGGCTCGAGCTCTGCCAACGCGGGCTCCTCGGTGCAGCAGATGTCGGTGGCCGATGCGCAGCGGGTGTGGAACTGGCAGCCCGGCGGCGGGTCGATCGGGCTGGGCACGTCGCCCTCCAGCATGATGCGTTCGCGCTGGAGTTCCTGCGCGGGTCGGGGATCGGCACCGCCGACAGCAGCGCCTCGGTGTAGGGGTGCAGCGGATTGTCGTACAGCTCGTCGGACGGCGCGAGTCTCCACGATCTGGCCGAGGTACATCACCGCCACGCGGTCGCAGATGTGCCGCACCACCGACAGGTCGTGGGCGATGAACAGGTAGGTCAGGCCGAACTCGTCCTGCAGGTCCTCCAGCAGGTTGATGATCTGCGCCTGGATCGACACGTCCAGCGCCGACACCGGCTCGTCGCGCACGATGCAGCTTGGGCTGCAGCGCCAGCGCCCGGGCGATGCCGATGCGCTGGCGCTGGCCGCCGGAGAATTCGTGCGGGTAGCGGTTGCAGGTGCTCGGCCTGCAGCCCGACGCGGTCGAGCAGTTCCTGCACGCGCTCGCTTCAGCTCGCGTGCCGTTGGCCAGACCGTGCATGCTCGCAGCGGCTCGCCGATGATCTGCCGCACGCGCATGCGCGGGTTCAGCGACGCGTACGGGTCCTGGAAGATCATCTGCATCTCGCGGCGCAGCGGCCGCAGCTCCGCGGCGTGAGCGGCCGACCAGTTCCTGCCCGTCGAAGCGACCGAGCCCGACGTGGGCTGCACCAGCTGCAGGATCGCGCGGCACAGCGTCGACTTGCCGCAGCCGGACTCGCCGACCAGGCCCAGGGTCTCGCCCTCGCTGAGCGGTGAGGCTGACGCCGTCGACGGCCCGCACGCTGAGCCACCTCGCGGTCGATGACGACGCCGGACTTGATCGGGAAGTGCTTGACGAGGTCGGTGACCTCCAGCAGCGGCGTCGCCTTTGCTCATGCGCGATGCCGCCTGTCGGCTTCTCGCTGCCGCTCATGCGCGATCCGCCCGGTCTGCTGCAGCTCATGCGCGCTTCGCGCTTGTCCTCGATCGCAGCCAGCAGCGGTCGAGGTGGGTGCCGTCGGAGATCGCGGTTCGAGCGTCGGTGGCTGCGCGCACTTGTCGACGGAACTACGTGCAGCGCGGGGCGAAGCGGCAGCCGGCGGGCGGGTGCAGCAGCGACGGCGGCTGGCCGGCGATCTGACGGCAGCCGCTCGGGCCGGGGTTCGGTCGAGCGCGGGCGATCGACCCCAGCAGCCCCCAGGTGTACGGGTGCTGCGGGTCGTAGAAGATCTCGTCGAGCGACCCGTCCTCGACGACCTGGCCGGCGTACATCACCGCGCACGCGGTCGGCGATGCTCGGCGACCACGCCGAGGTCGTGGGTGATCGAGCATCACCGCCAGTGCCGAGCTGCGTCGTTGAGCTCCTCGATCAGCTCGAGGATCTGGGCCTGGATCGTCACGTCGAGCGCCGTGGTGGGCTCGTCGGCGATCAGCACCTCGGGCTCGCAGGCCAGCGCCATGGCGATCATCACGCGCTGGCGCATGCCGCCGGAGAACTCGTGCGGATAGTCGCGCACCGCTGCGGTCGGGCGTTCGGGATGCCGACCAAGCGCAGCAGTTCCACTGCCCGCGAGTGCGCTTCGGCCTTGGAGACGTCGCGGTGCGCGCGGATCATCTCGGCGATCTGGTCGCCGACCCGATAGACCGGGTTCAGCGAGGTCATCGGGTCCTGGAACACCATCGCCAGGTGCGTCGCCACGCACGCTGCGCAATTCACTGTCGGACATCGTCGGTGAGTTCACGCCCGTCGAATGTCACCGAGCCGGTGATCGTCGCGTTGGGGGCGCGGGTCAGGCCGATCAGCGTCTGGGCGGTCACGCTCTTGCCGGACCCCGACTCGCCGACGATGGCCACCACCTCGCCGGCGTGCCAGCTCGAACGACACGCCGTCGACCGCGTGCACCACGCCGTCCTCGGTGGTGAAGCTGACCCGCAGGTGGCTCGACGGTGAGGATCGGGGTCATACCGGCGCGGCCTCTCCGAGCCGGATGCGCGGATCCAGGACGGCGTAGAGGATGTCGACGATGGTGTTGAAGAATACGATGAAGAAGGCGCCGAACATCGTCACCGCCATCAGCGGCGGCAGATCCAGCTTGCCGATAGCCTGACCGGCGTACAGGCCCACCCCGTTGATGTTGAACACCGTCTCGGTCAGGATCGCGCCACCGCCGACGACCGCGCCGAAGTCCAGACCGAACAGCGTGACGATCGGGATCATCGAGTTGCGCAGCACGTGGCGGATGCGGACTTGACGCTCGCTGATTCCCTTGGCCCGGGCGGTGCGCACATAGTCCTCGTTCATCGCGTCGAGCATGTTCGAGCGCAGCACGCGGCTGTAGAAGCCGACGTAGAGCACGGCCAGCGTGACCCACGGCAGGATCAGGTGATAGGCCCACTGCAGCGGGTCCTCGGTCAGTGGCACGTAACTACCGGTGGGGAAGATCTGGGCCTTGAAACTCAGGTAGTACAACAGGATCGCGGCCAGCCAGAACACCGGCATCGAGATGCCGACGAGCGCCAGGATGGTGAGCGCGCGGTCGGTGAAGCCTGCCCGCGCGGACCGCGCTGAGGTAGCCGAACCAGACGCGCGAGCGCCATCCACAGCACGGCGGCGCCGATGCAGCAGCGACAGCGTCGCGCGGCAGCCCGTTCCAGATCTGCTCGGTCGACATTCTGATCGCTTGCATACGAGGTGAGTTCGCCGGTGAAGATCTGCTTCATCATCGTGAGGTACTGCACCGGCAACGGCTGGTCGAGGCCGAGGTCTGCGCTGACCCGCGCGATCAGCGCCGGGTTGGCGTTCTTGCCGGCGATTCGCGCGGCCGGGTCGGAGTTGGGGATGACGTTGAAGATCAGGAACGACGATCACCGAGATCGCGAACAGCACCGCGATCATGCCGATCAGGCGCCGGGCGGCGAAGCGGACCACGGCCAGTGCTCCAGCCGGATCTTGGCCCGCGGATCCAGCGCGTCGCGCAGGCCGTCACCGAAGACGTTGAGCGACAACACCGTCAGCACGATCATCAGGCCGGGCACGATCGTCAGGTGCGGGGCGGTGTAGATGGTCTGATAGCCGTCGGCGATCATCGTGCCCCACGACGCATTGGGCGGCCGCACACCGGCGCCCAGGAACGACAGCGCCGACTCCAGCAGCATGTTGTTGGCGATGTTGAGGGTGAAGAACACGATGATCGTCGAGACGATGTTGGGCAGCAGCTCGCGAGACCATGATGCGCAGCGGCCCCTTGCCCTGCGCCACAGCGGCTTCGACGAACTCCTTCTCGCGCAACGCCAGGATCTCGCCGCGGATCGGCCGGGCCATGTACGGCACGTAGACCAGCCCGATGATGAGGATGGGGATCCACAGCGAGTCACCGGCGATCTGCAGGCCGCCGATCTTCAGCCCGCCCAGCGCCAACGTGGTGCCCAGCGCAATACCCAAAAGCAGCACCGGAAACGCCCACACCACGTCGAGGACCCGCGACAAAACCGCGTCGACCCAGCCGCGGTAGTAGCCGGCGAGCATCCCGACGATGACGGCCAGCACGGTGGTGATCACCGCGGCCAGGACGCCGATGTAGATGGATGTACGGCCCCCGTACATCAACCGCACCATCACGTCCCGGCCGTTCTGGTCGGCGCCGAGCAGATAGCGACCCCGCAGGCCCGGACCCAGCGGCGTGCCATCGGTGGAGACGACGTTGGTCGGCTGTCCGTCGATCAGGATCTTGTCGGTGATGTGATTCTGGTTCGGACCGGTATGCGCCACGTGATCGGCCCACAGCGGCGCCGCCATGCAGAAAACCACGATGAGCAGGAACAGCACACCGAACGCCAGCGCGATCTTGTTGCGCCGCAACCGCGACCAAGCCAGATACCACGGGCTGCGGCCCTCGACGGTGACTGCTGGCGCCGCCACCTCAGGGCTGGGGGCCACCATTACTTCAGCGCGAAGGAGGTGTAGTCCTGGCTGAACAACAGGTGATGGTAGGAGCGGTCGAAGTCGAGACGGTCGGAGAGGAACGTTGTGAACTCCTCGTTGCCGTACGGCGCCCAGACCGCCTGCTCCATGTAGGACTTGTCCAGCGCGGCGTACTGCTTCTTGACGTCATCGGTCAGCTGCTGTTGAACGAGCTCGTCCTGCTTGGCGTCGTTGGCCGCGATGCTCACCCGGGAGAAGTTGTTGCTGTTGGTCGGCAGAATGTTCGCACCGTTGAGCAGCGGGCGGAAGAAGTCGTCCGGATGCGGGAAGTCTTGGAACCAGTCGGCGAAACCGGTGTCGAGGTCCGGGGTCGACTGGTTGCCGATGGTCTGGAAGTAGGTGTCGCCCGAGATCACCTTCAGCTGTGCGTTGAAGCCCAACTGGGTCAGCAGATCGTGGTAGTACTCGCCGATGCGCTTGCGGTCCGGCTCGTCATCGGTCCAGACGGTGATGTCTTTGTCGGCCGGATTGGCTTCTGCCAGAAGCTGCTTGGCCTTCGCCATGTCGGGCCCGGGATAGAGCCTGTACTCGTCGTAGCCCGGCATGCCCGGCGGCAGGATCTGCTGGGTCGGGTGCAGGCGGCCGCCGAAGACGCGGTTGAGCGCCTCGGGATCGATCGCGTAGTTGATGGCCTGGCGCACCTTCAGGTCGTTGAACGGCGCCGTCTGGTTGTTCATCCAGAAGTAGTAGGTGTTGATCGAGTCCTCCATGCGGAACCGATCGCTGTACTTGGACTTGACCTCGGGCAGCCGGTCGGCATCCGGCGGGTCGACCATGAAGTCGATCTTGTTCTGTTCGACGCCGGTGACCTGCGCGGAGTTGTTCTTGTTCTGGGTGACGACGATCTTGTCGACCGCGGCGTCGGCGACCTCGGTGGCACCGGCGGCCTTGACGGTGTCGAAGTGCGGATTGCGTTCCATGGTCAAGGTATTGGGCGCGTTGACCTTTGTGATGACGAACGGGCCACTCGACGGAGGTGGGTTGTTGGTGGCGTCCTTGTCCAGCGGCGTGGTGGACGGCACCGGTGCCGCGAACATCAGCGCCAGCACGTTGTTGAATGTTCCGTTTGGCTGCTCCAGCCGGATCGTGATGTTGCCGGTGCTGTCATCGGTGGTGATGCCGCTGATCGTATCGGCCTTGCCGTCGGCGAAATCCTTTGCGCCCACGATGCCCTCGTAGAACACCGAACCACCCGAGTCGGCCTTGAACAGCCGCTTGATCGCATAGGTGAAATCGGAGGCCTTGATCGGGGTGCCGTCGGAGTACTTCATGTTCGGCCGCAGCGTCAGCTTGTAGGTCCTGCCGTCCGGCGAGATCTGCGGCATGTCCTTGGCCAGCCCGGGGACCACGTCGGCGCCGGCCTCACCCTTCTGGTGCTTGTAGGTCAGCAGGGGGGTGTAGGTGTTCCACAGCACTTCCCAGCCCTCGAGTGTGTAGGAGAGCTGAGGATCGATGTAGTCGGGGAACGACGTCATCGAGACGTTGATCTCGCCACCTTTGGCGCCGCTACCGCCCTTCTTGCCCCCGCACGCGGCGACGCCGAAGGTGGCTACAGCGGTGATGCTCGCGATGGTGACCACAGTGCGCAGCTTCGTCATAACGCTCCCCTTGATTACGCGAGGCAAATAGGCCGGGTTAAGGCCTAGGACACTTTGCCGTAATCAGCCCATCTTGGGGGCAGAACCGTTTACCTGCATCCGGGGCAGCGTTCAGATGCCGGAATGGCCCAATACGTGCAGCAGACCGTTCGGATCCAGGTTGTCCCACAGCCCGGCGTAGAGATCCTGCTCGGCCGCCTCGGCGATGGATTCGATGTTGAGCAGATCGGCGATCTCGTCGTAGCCGTAGAACAGCAGCGACAGCGGGCCCGTGGTCAGCAGCAACTGGTTGATGGTGATCTGCGCGGCGTCCTTGTTGCCCTGGGCCGCCTGCACCAGCGCCGGCAGGATCTTGGTCACCGGGACGACGGCCTTGACCCACGGAGCGTGAAGAAGTCCGGGAAGGCGCCGACGACGGCCTGCTCCAAGCCCCGGCACCGACGCAGCGGCATGGGTAGCGGCCGCAGCTGCCGACTTGCCCGCAAACAGGCCGTGCAGCTTCTCGACCTGAGCGGCTTCGAACTCCGCCGAGCGTCGCCTTCTTGACGCTGCTCGCCGCGGTCGGCGGGATCCGGGATACCGCGGCGGCGTTGACCTGCTCGGACTGGCCAGCCAGCTTCGACGTCGGCTTGTGCCGATTGGTGGCTTTGACCTCGGACTTCTTCGGTCCGGCCGGTGCTTTGGCGCCCGCCTCCGAAGCGCTCGCCGAATCGGCCTTGCGGTGTCTGCGTTCGCGGTTCCCTGGGCCGTTGCGGCAATCGCCGCACCCACCCCGACTGCGACCGCCACACCGCCGACATAGCCGAGGTACGAGTTCGACGCCCTTTGCTGTCCCTTCATAGGTCAGGGGCATCGTAAAGTGCCGGACCGTCAGAACCACCCGGGGCGCATGTCGAGGGTCGTCCGGTCCAGACTCTCGAGCAATTGCAGCTGTGGAGCCGTACGCGGCAGTTCGTAGCGGAAGAAGTACCGCGCGGCCTGCCGCTTCCCGTCGTAGAATTCGCCGGGATGATCGCCGGCTGCCAGGAACTGCTCCAACCACATCCAGGCGATCACCACGTGCCCGAACGCCTCGAGATAAACGGCGCTGTTGGCCATCGCGGCCTCGATGTCGCCGGAGCCGAACATTGCCGTGGTGACTTCGACGAGCCGTCGCCACGAGGCGTCAAGCGCGGCGGCGAGTTCGGCGGACTCTCCGCCGGCCCCATTGGCGGTGGCCACCGTCTGTGAGACGGACTGCCCGAGTGCGGCCAGACTGGCGCCGCCGCGTTGAGTCACCTTGCGGCCCAACAGGTCCAGGCTCTGAATGCCGTGCGTGCCCTCGTGGATCGGATTGAGCCGGTTATCGCGGTAATGCTGTTCGACGTCGTACTCGCGGGTGTAGCCGTATCCGCCGAGCACCTGGATGGCCAGGCTGTTGGCCTCCACGCACCACTGCGACGGCCAGCTCTTGGCGACCGGAGTCAAGATGTCCAGCATCAGCCCGGCCTGATCGCGCTCGTCGTCGGACTCGGCGCTGTCCTGCCAGTCGACCAGCCTGGCGCAATACAGCGCGAGCGCAAGCGCGCCCTCCACATAGGACTTCTGCGCCAACAACATTCGCTTGACGTCGGCGTGCTCGACGATCGGGACTTGCGGTGTCGCCGGATCCTTGCTCGCGATCGGACGTCCCTGAGGACGGTCGAGCGCGTACTGCAGCGACTTGAGATATCCGGTGTAGCCCAACGACACCGCGCCCATGCCGACGCCGAGCCGGGCCTCGTTCATCATGTGGAACATGTAGACGATGCCGCGGTGCGGCTCGCCGACCAGATACCCCACCGGCACCGTCTGAAGTTCAGTACCGTGTTGGTGATACCGCCGTTGGCCCATCTTGTGATTGAGGCCGGAGATCGCCACGTCATTGCGCGCGCCGAGGGAGCCGTCGGCGTCGACGAGGAACTTGGGCACGATGAACAGCGAGATACCCTTGGTTCCCAGCGGCCCTCCGGGGATCTTGGCGAGCACCAGATGCACGATGTTCTCCGACATTTCGTGCTCGGCGCCCGAGATCCACATCTTGGACCCGAACAGCCGGTAACTGCCGTCAGCGCTGGGCTCGGCGCGGGTCACGATATCGGCCAGTGAGGAGCCGGCCTGCGGCTCCGACAACGCCATGGTTCCAGTGAACCGGCCGGCGAGCATCGGTTTGACGAATCGGTCGATCTGCTCGGCGGTGCCGAACTTCGCGACCAGATTCGCATTGGCGATGGTCAGCATCAGGTAGCCGGAGGTGCTGATATTGGCCGCTGAGAACCACGAGAAGCCAGCCTGCGCAACACTTGCCGGCAGTTGCGAACCGCCCAGGGACTGGTCCACGCCCATGCCGATCAGGTCCGCCGCGGCGAACGCGTCGAGGGCCTGCTTGACTTCCGGGATCACCGTGACAGTCGTACCGTCGAATGACGGCTCGTGCTGGTCGCTCTTCTTGTTGTGCGGCGCGAAGTAGCGGGTGGCCAACTCCTCGCACAGGTCGAGCACGTCGGAGAAGGTCTCGCGGGAGTGCTCGGCAAACCTCGGACGCTTCGTCAGTTCGTCGACAGCCAGCCACTCGAAGAGCAGGAAATCGAGATCCCGCCGGGACATCACGGTCGATTTCATTCGGTGCCTTCTTTCCTGCCCGGGTAGTTACTTTCGACCCTACGTTGCGCTTGACCGGGGACAATACGGTGTGAGCTGAGCACAGGGTCGGGGGATTCTGTAGGGAGACCCGTGGGCATGGGAAAAATCAATCTGAAGGCAGCAGTCATACCGGCCGCCCTTGCTGCGCTGGCCGGAGCGGCCGTCATCTCACCTGCCGTGAGCAGAGCCGCCGAATGCGGACCGGGCACCGTTTACGATGCCCCCTCGAACACGTGCGTGATTGCCGCAGAGCCGGCGCCGCCACCGCTACCGCCACCTCCGCCACCGCCGCCTCCGCCGCCCTGGAATGGTCCGACGCCCTACGTGTCGGCGAGCATTTGCGCGCCGATTCCATTCGTGGCGTTGTGCGTCGGCATCTAGGCAATTCAGGCGGCAGCAGCGGCTGAGTGCCTCGAAGCTCTGGGCGGGGAGTCGACGGTGGGCTTCTGCGGAGTGTGCCGGCGGGCTCCGGCGACACCGGACTTGCTCGGCGCGGCCTTCACCGCATCACGAACCGCCCGGACCGCGATCGCCCGTTGCGGCCTGCCGGCCCTGATCGCCGCCGCGCTGACCGGAGCCGCGTAGGTGGTCGTGGGCGGCGCGGGGGCCGAGGCGTTTGTCGGCTTGAGATCGTCGACGAAATTCTGAACCCCTTCGACGACCGAGTTGGCCAGGTCGCGTGCGGCGGTGCACGGGTTGAAAGGTGCGGCGGCTTCAGCGTGACGTAGTTGATGTTGCCGACCGTCGTGTCCGGGAAGGCGCGTGGCCCGTTCATGTCCGCCGGGAAGTATTTGCCGTGCAGCATCGGCCCGGCCACCAGTGAATTGAGATCGGCGAGCAGGTTCAAGGGGTAATTCGGGAAGTCTGCGGCGGTGTTGTATTGCCAGCTGATGTAAGTGGTCCGGTACGGGGTGTGAACCGGTGTCGAGCCGTCGAGCCTGATGTCGACCAGTGGGATGTACAGGCCCGGGAAGCGCTGCATGGGACTGCCCATGTGTCTTGTTGCCGTTGATCGGCCGCGCTATCTGCGCCGGCCACTCCACGAGCTGGGAATCCCAGCCGTATTACGGGGAGCCCGGGTTGTTCTGGGTGTCGATGTAGCCGTCGCCGAAGCTACCGACGGGCTTGAACCGATCAGGGTGGGGGCTGGGATAGTAGGGGTCGCCCCGAGTTCCTGCTGCATCAGCGGAGTGACACCTGCCGGGTTTGTGTTGCCGCCCATCACCAGCAGCGTGCTGGTGAGCGGACAGCAGGCACAGCAGCGCCGCCGCCGCAACGGCGACTACTGCCGTTGCTGTCGACCGGAACGCCGTCCTGGCGCGTTGTGTGTACACCTAACCCCTAACATCAGCGTCGGCCAATGCTCACCACCGGTTTCTGCCAGGCGGCGCGCCTCGGATTGAATGCGCTGGTAGATGGGGTTGCGGTCGGATCTCTCGAGGTTCGTGGAGGTTAGCCACGCGCCGCAACTGACCCCTGGATACACCCTGAGGGAGGTTTCGGCTTTATGGTTTAGCCGTGCCTGAATTGGATCGTCGCAACCTGATGTTCATGGCGGGGTTCGGTGCCCTTACGGTCGCGCTCCCCTTCCCGAAAGCCGGGGCCGCACCGTCGCGCCCGGAAACCCCCGTTGATCGGGTGCCCGCGCCTGCCGCGCCGGCGCCCAGCGCCCAGACGCCGGCCTTCATCTTCCAGGACGAGTTCGACGGTCCGGCCGGCTCGGCACCAGACCCGGCCGAAGTGGAACATCGCGCAGGCCCGCGAGTTCATCAAGAACCCGGTGTTCTGGGACCGGCCCGGAGAACATGGGGCAGTACCGCGACGATCGCGCGAACGTCTTCCTCGACGGCAACTCCAACCTGGTGATCCGGGCGACGAGGAACGACGGCAAGTATGTCAGCGGCAAGCTGGTCAGTACCTTCCGGACGGGCATCAACCACACCTTCGAGGCCCGGGTGAAGCTCGACTGCCTCGACCGCGGGTTGCTGGCCCGCTTGGTGGTTGTTGAACGACAATCCCGAGCGCGGCGGTGAAGTCGACATGATGGAGTGGTACGGCAACGGGGAGTGGCCGTCGGGAACCACTGTTCACGCCCGGTTGGACGGCACGTCGTTTGCGACGTTCCCGATCGGCATCGACAGCAACTGGCACGGTGGCGGTGCACGTGGAACGACTCCGGGATGTACTTCTGGATGGACTACGTCGACGGGGCGGAGCCATACTTCTCGGTTCCGGCGAACTCCCTCGACGACTGGCCGTTCAAACGATCCCGGCTACGAGTTGGCTCCCGTCGTCAACCTCGCGGTCGCCGGTTCAGGCGGAGGCGATCCGAAGCCGGGACACTACCCGGCAGACATGCTCGTCGACTGGGTGCGCGTCTTCTGAGCTCTGCGAGCGCCGTGCACTGGTCTGACTCGGCAGATTGGGTCAGCGGAGCCAGTGCTCATCAGTGGTGGGGCAGTTCGGCTCGCCGGAGGAACTGTGAAACAACGGTGTCGAAGGTATCTGGGTTCTCCAGGAACGGAAAATGAGTGCCGCCGTGAGGCCCTGTCACACGCGCGAAGTGTGCATCGGGTATCTGCCGACACATCCATTCTTGCGAAACAATGGGAACATTCGACCGAGTCGCCGGCAACGACGAGTGTCGGCAAGTCGATGTGTGGCATCAAGGTTCGCCAGTCATGGGTGGCCACGTCGAAGATGAGGTCGGCGGCGTGCCAGCGGTCGAACGTCAGGCTCTGGCAGATGAGCCACGCCAACTGGTCGGGCGGAATTCCTGGTGATGTGACGTCGGTCAGGAAGTCGCACCGTGGGTCCGCGCCAGCGGCGCGCAGCGAATCGGCGAACGCGAACAGCCCGGCGGCCTCCATCGTCGCTCCCGCCTCGAGGGCCTGTTCGTCGGTCCATGCGGGATTCCTTAGGGCACAGGGCATCTGGTCGACCAGACCAGTGAGGCCAGTCGGTCGCGGCCGAACAGCTCGAGGTAGGACCAGATCACGGCGCAGCCCATCGAGTGGCCGAGGAGGTGTACCCCGTCGAGGTCGCGGGCCACCAGGACGTCCCGCAGGTCGGCAGCGAGTCGATGGATGTGGTAGCCGATCTCGGGCGCCGAGGACTCCCCGTGGCCGCGATGGTCGATGGCCAACACCCGCCATGACTGCGACAGCGTCGCCAACTGATGGAGGAATGTCTGCGCAGACTGCGACCAGCCGGGCAGCAAAACCAAGGGCCGGCCGTCGCCCGCTTCGAGATGCCGAATCACTGTGCCGCCGGCACAGACCGTTTCCCCGACGGTGACCAGGTGCCCCTGCTCGGACGGACCCACAGTGATTAAGCCTAGGGCAGCCAGTTCTTCGACCGGGTTCATTGGAGTGCTTCCGGGCAATACCTTTAGTACGTGTAACCGCTCCGCGGTTCGAACGGTATGAGTGCTGTTCAGAGTGGAGCCGATGACGGGAATCGAACCCGCGTATTCAGCGTGGGAAGTCGGATCAACCCGGTTGTAGGGGGTCCGCGTCGATCACCACGACAGTCGCCGTGTACGGGCATCTGGACCGGTCGCTGGCGCGGAAGCCGCCGCCGCGGCCGGGATTAGATGAATACGAAAATAACCCGCCTGGATTTTGCTGAAAAGCCTTGCCGCGTCCTGACATCCACTGCATTATGGTAGTCACTGCCAAATGGTAGTCACTGCCACAATTTTGTTGGCAATTAGGCGGGCTGCCGGACAGAGGGTCATTGGGGGGGGCCTCTGCCCGGCAGCGCTTCCAACGATAACTTCCAACGATACTTCCAACGATGAAATAGACGGTTCGCCAGTTGCAAGCTAGCTGCGGACCGCTCTGTGCGTTGTATATTGGCAAAGGCCGCGTATACGCGGAAACCGCAGGTCAATGGCTATATCCCGCATCCCGGCTACCAGTGTCGTGAGTGCTTGGGTGGCTGTGCTTCGGGTAGCGGCGGCGATGGCGCCTTGGTTACGACACCCCGAAGACCAAAGGCAGCCGTCGTTGAGCGCCGCTGACCAACGCAACGACAGAGTTGTTGCGCGACTATCTGGCCAGCCATCCGCGCCGCCATGGTCCGCTCGGGTCGAGTCCAAGGGCATGATGTACGAGGTCGTCGTGTGATTCTTGGATTGGTCGGCTCCGATCCGTCACCAGACGTTCTACAAAGCCGTGTTCCGGCCCGCGGTCGGCGCGCCAACCGCCTTGGCGGTGATGGCGCGGTGCTGCCGCCCGCATTGAAATTTCACGCGTTGCGCCACTCTTACGCGAGCTTGTGCGTCGCGGCCGGTATCCCGCCGTTGCAGTTGAGCCGCTTCATGGGCCACGCGAAGGTGACCACGACACTGGCGATATACACGCATCTGTTCGATGACGACCACGCGGAAACGATGGCCGCGCTCGAAGCGATGAGCCGGCCGGTTGACGCGCCGAACGT
>CAVRPY010000006.1:0-250926 GCA_963723265.1 uncultured Solirubrobacteraceae bacterium | reverse complement strand
TAGATGTTCTGCCTGCGGACCTGCTGAACGGCGGTTTGTGATGTGAAGGTGTCCGGTCCCGACCGGAGGCTGAGAGGTGCGAGCCACCCCAGTCTTTGAGAAGGGACCGGACATGAAGGACCGTAGATGCCGCTTCGGATTGGCGGCCAGGATCGAGATGGTCAGGCGCCGTCAGGCGGGCGAGTCGTTGCGCCAGATCGCCAGGGCGTTGGCCTGTTCGCCAACCACCGTCAAGACGATGTGCGATCGATATGCCCAGGCCTGCGAGGCCGAGAGGGCCGATTGGTCGTGCTTGTCGCCGCGCCGGCCGATCCCGAAGTCGTGTCCTTGGCAGTTGACCGTCGAGGATGAGCGGCGCATCTTGGACGCGCGCGAGAAGACGAATTGGGGGCCGATGCGGCTGGCGCCGTTGACGGGCTTTCATCGCGCGACGGTGTGGAAGACGCTCAAGCGCAACGGCGTCTCTCGGCGGCGGCGAGGGCAGCGCCAGACGTTCAAGCGCTTTGAGTGGAGCCAGCCCGGCGCGTTGTTGCACATCGATGCCTACTCGGCGGCGAAGTTCACCGCTCCGGGCCATCGCGTCACCGGAGATCGCGACAGAAACCAACGGGCTTACGGGCTGGGCAAGACGGTGGTGATTGCCGTCCAAGACGATCACTCACGCCTGGTCTACGCCGAGCTGCACGCAAGCGAGAACGCCGCCAATGTCTCGATCACGCTTCTGCGCGCCGCAGCGTGGATGCGCGAGCAAGGCTGCGGCCCTCTGGAGGCGGTGATGAGCGACAACGCAAAGTGCTACACCGGCCACCAGTTCGCCGCCACGCTGGCCCAACTGCAAGCACGTCACATCCGCATCCCGCCCTACACGCCGCGCTGGAACGGCAAGCTCGAGCGGTTCTTCGGCACCCTCGAAGACGAATGGGCTCACGGCCGCGTCTGGCCCAACTCGACCACACGCGACCGCGCCCTGTCATCGTTTCTGCGCTACTACAACCGCTACCGGCCTCACAGCGCCGCCAGCGGCCGGGCACCCATCACCCGCGTCCAGCAGGTCTAGAGGCAGAGGCTAGACGAGGACGCCCTGGGTGAAGGCGACCATCATCCCCGCCGAGACGACCATCCCCGCGGCGGCGTACAGCCAGCCCACCCGCGCCGGGATCCACGCGAACGCCACCACCGCGGGCAGCAGCAGCGCGTCGGTGCGGAAGTAGGACACGACGTCCTGGGTCAAGGGGAGGATCCACGCCGACAGCGCCCACAGGGCCAGCAGCCATTCGAACGGCCGCGCCTGCCCGCGCCGCTGGCGCAGCGTGGTGTTGACGACGATCGCCGCCACGACGGCGGTGACGAACAGCGCCTGCAGCGAGATGAACAGCGAGATGTGGCCGAGGCCCTCGAAGCGCGGCTTGATCAGGTCCAGGTAGTTGTGCAGCGGCAGGTGCAGGCCGTGGTGGAAGCGGTCCTGTACGGCGAAGTAGCCGTCCCAGCGCCCCACGTCGACCTGCTGGAAGGCGAGCACCGCCACGAAGCCCAGCGCCGTGAGCCCGCTGACCAACGCGATCCGCCGTGCCCGCTCGCGCAGCGAGGGCGCCGGCTCCAGCAGCGCCAGCCACACGCCGGCCACCACCGCCAGCGGCGCCGCCGCGGGGTAGGCCAGACAGGCCACGAAGCCGGCCGCCCCGGCCCCCAGCCACCAGCGCCGCCACAGGCACGCGAACGCGACGACCAGCCCCAGGGCGGTCAGCGCGATCGGATAGACGGCGTGGAAGTAGAAGGCGCCCGGCGCCCACGTGGCCAGCGCCAGGGCGGGCAGCGGAGCACGCCCGCCCACCACCAGCAGCAGGCCGTTCCACAGCACCGCCAGCAGCGTCAGCCAGGCCAGCAGCGACACGGCCACGGCGGCCGTGCCCGGGAGGCGCCGAGCCATGTCCCGGCATGCACGAGCCACGGGTACAGCGGAAACCACCCGAGGTTGCCGCACGTGGTCGCGCCGATCGCCCGCTCGCCGGGCGTGCAGTCGCGCAGGATGTAGCCGTACTGGGCGATCTCCAGGTAGATGGGGGAGTCGAAGCTCTCCCACGTCGCTGCGCGCAGCGGGTTGTGGCCGGCCCAGGCGACGGCCACGGACAGCACGACGACCGAGGCCAGGAAGGCCACGGCCGGCGGCAGGACGGCACGGCGCCAACCGCGCAGGCCGAGCGGGGCGACCGTCACCTCGGCCCGATCATCGCTGCGCGCCGGCCGACAGCAGCCCGCTGCGCCGCGAGCGGCGCACCACGGTGGCCAGCGTGCGGTCGAAGGCGAGCGCGTCGAACGGGGCCAGCCCCTCGGTGCGCTCGCGGTAGAAGCCCTCCAGGCGCTCGGCGGCGCCCATGTGCTCCTCGCCCCACCAGAACGGGTGCACCAGCAGCTGCACCGTCTCGCACGGCGGGTCGTGCAGCACGGGGCGCGGGTCGCCGTGGCGCCACGCGCCGGCCGAGTCGGCCAGGTAGCAGCGCATCAGCGGCGCCGCGTAGGCGTTGACCATGCCGCACACGTCGGCCACCGGCGCGAGCGCGGCCACGAGCGGGTCGGCGGGGCGGTGGAAGGAGATCGAGCGCACCTCGTCGCCGAGCACGGCCTGCAGGCGGTCGCGGCAGGCCTCGATCTCGGGCCGCACGTCCTCCAGCTCCAGTCCGGTGCGCTCGCCGCGGGGGCCCAGGTCCATGTGCAGGCCGATGTCGTGGCCCTGGTCGACGAGCTGGGTCAGCGTCGTGCGGTCCAGCTCATACAGCGGCGAGTCGACCATCACCAGGAAGGTGGCGGCCACGCCGGCCTCGGCCTCCACGGCGCCCACCGCCACGGCGCGCTCCAGCGACAGGTCGATGTCGTGGCGGACGATCAGCCCGGGCGCGTCGACGCCATCGGCCAGCATGCGGATGTCGTGGCCGTCGCGGGCGATGCGCCAGCAGCTCGCGCAGGAAGTCGTAGGTGAAGTCGCCGGCCCAGGGCTCGCTCACGCCAGGTCTCCCACGCGGGCGCCTCCGCCGTCGGCGGCCAGCGCGTCGGCCAGGTCGAGGAACGCGGTCATCGCGCCCGGGCCGCCGTTGCGAAAGCCGAAGGCGTGCAGCTCGGTCACCTCGGGCAGCGGCATCGACGCCTTCATCCGCTCGTAGGGCGCGAAGTCGGCCGAGTTCAGCCACACGTGGACGGGATGGAAGTCGAAGATGCGCAGGCCGGGGGCGTCGAGCAGCCCGGCGGCGTCCCAGTTGGGCGCCGGCGAGTACATCTCCATGTTGTCCTGCCACACGTAGGGCAGGCGCACCAGCCGTCCGCCCGGGCTCCACTGCTCGACGGCCTCCACGCCGCGCGCGCCCGGCAGGAACAGCGACAGGTCGACCTCGACGTCGCTGCCCTCCAGCAGCGCGTCGTGCAGCGGCGTGGACTGCAGCAGGCAGTGGGTGCGCACGGCGCGCGCGCCGGGCACGAGCGCAGCGCAGTGGGCGACGACCTCCTGCGGCGTGGACCCGTGGCTGGAGCCGGCCAGGAAGTTCGGGTGGATGCCCAGCTCGAACAGGTCGGGTCGCTCGCGCAGGCGCGCGACCGCGGGGCTGTCATGGGTGACGAACCAGGTCGCCTTGACCTCGCGGTCGAGCAGCGCCTGGGCGGCGGCGTCGATCATGAAGTCCGGCGCCCAGTCGAGGTCGAGGGTGATCGCCGCGCGGCTCACACGCGCTCCAGGTCGAGGGCGACGCCCGCCTCGAAGCCGATCGGCTCGGGCACGCCGAGCACGCGCGCGCACTTGGCCCGGTCGGCGACGAACGACGGCGGGTCGCCCGCGCGCGCCTCGAACACGGGCTCGCGCCCCAGCACCCGGCCGATCGCCTGCGCCATGTCGCGGATGCCCTGCGGACGGCCGCCGACGTTGACCAGGTCGAGCGCGCCGAGCGCCGGCGGGCGGCGCACCGCGGCGATCACCGCGCGGGCCACGTCGGAGGCGTGGATGGGGCTGGTCATCAGGCCGCGCTCGCCCTGGACGGTGACCGCGCGGGCGCTGGAGACGCGGTGGATCAGGTCGGCGACCAGGCGGCCGTCGCGGACCGCGCCGTAGGTGGTGAAGATGCGCAGCGCCCGCACCGGCACCCGCGTCGCATAGGGGACGGCCAGCAGCTCGGCCGAGCGCTTGGAGGCCGCGTAGATCGAGCGGACCCGCACCGGCGCGTCCTCGTCCAGCGGCGCGGGCCGCGGCTCGTAGACCGTGGCCGTCGAGGCCAGCAGCACCTGCGCATCGCAGCGCGCCGCGTGGTCCAGCAGCGCGGCGGTGGCGGTCACGTTGACGGCCACCACGCCGGGCGCGCACTCGGGGAAGTCGCGGTAGTCGCGGGCCTGGGCCAGGTGCACGATCGCGTCGACGTCGGTGGGCAGCGCGGCGGCGAACCCGGGGTCCGTGAGGTCGGCCTGCGGGCGGCCCACCGCCACCAGCTCCCAGTCGGCGGGCGCCTGACGCACCACCTCGCGCCCGATCAGGCCGGTCGCGCCGGTCAGCAGGATCCGCATCGCGCGCAGGGTATCCCGCAACACGGCCGCCTAGCCTCCGTTCGGGCCACTGACCATGTGCGGCATCTGCGGCATCCTCAACCTCGACGGCGAGCCCGTCGCGCCCCGCCTCCTGCGGGCGATGGCCGACGCCGTCACCCACCGCGGGCCCGACGGCGAGGGCAGCTTCACCGACGGCGCGCTGGGCCTCGGCCACCGGCGCCTGGCCATCATCGACCGCACCCCCGCCGCCGAGCAGCCGATGGCCACGCCCGACGGGCGCTTCGTGCTCACCTACAACGGCGAGGTCTACAACTTCCGCGAGCTGCGCATCGAGCTGGAGGCGCACGGCTGCGCAGTTCCGCTCGCGCGGCGACACCGAGGTCGTGCTCTACGCGCTGGCCGAGTGGGGGCCCGCCGCGCTGGAGCGCTTCAACGGGCATGTTCGCGCTGGCCCTGTGGGACGCGCGCGAGCGCACGCTGCTGCTGGCCCGCGACCGCTACGGGATCAAGCCGCTGTACTGGACGCGCCAGCGCGACGCGGTCCTGTTCGGCTCGGAGGTCAAGGCGCTGCTGGCCGCACCCGGCGCTGCGCGCGCGCCTGGACGAGCGGGCGCTGCTGGAGTACTTCACCTTCCAGAACCTGTTCACGCGGCGCACCCTGTTCGCCGGCGTGGAGCTGCTGCCGCCCGGCACCTTCCTGACGCTGCGCGCGGGCGAGGGTCGGCGCGTCGATTCGAGCCGACCGTCTACTGGGACTTCGACTTCCGCGAGCCCGGGCCCGACGAGGGGCGCGTCGACGAGCGCGAGTACCTGGAGGAGCTGGACCGGCTGTTCCGCCAGGCGCGTCAAGCGCCAGCTGGTCAGCGACGTGCCGGTCGGCGCCTACCTGTCAGCGGCGGCATGGACTCGGGCTCGATCACCGCGGTGGCCGCGCCGCAGTTCGACGCCTTCGCCTCGTTCACCGTCGGCTTCGACCTTTCCTCGGCGTCGGGCATGGAGCTGGCCTTCGACGAGCGCGACCGGGCCGAGCGCATGTCCTACCTGTTCTCGCACCGAGCACTACGAGATGGTGCTCAAGGCCGGCGACATGGAGCGCGTGATGCCGGCGCTGACCTGGCACCTGGAGGACCTGCGCGTCGGCCAGTGCTACCCGAACTACTACGCCGCGCGGCTGGCCTCGAAGTTCGTCACCGTCGTGCTGTCGGGCGCGGGCGGCGACGAGCTGTTCGGCGGCTACCCGTGGCGCTACTACCGCGCGGTGGTCAACGACAGCTTCGACGACTACGTGGGCAAGTACTACGGCTTCTGGCAGCGGCTGCTGCCGCACCGCCACGATCGCGAGCTTCTTCCGGCCGATCTGGGGCGCGGTCCGGCGACGTCGACACGCGCGACATCTTCCGCCGACGCCTTCGGCCGCCACGCCTCGCAGCTGACGCGCCGGAGGACTACGTCAACCACTCGCTCTACCTCGAGGCGCGCACCTTCCTGCACGGCCTGCTGCTGGTCGAGGACAAGCTGCGATGGCGCACTCGCTGGAGACGCGCCTGCCGTTCCTGGACAACGACCTCGTCGACTTCGCCACCAAGGCTGCCGGTCGGCCTCAAGCTCGGCAACCTCGGCGAGGTCGTGCGCCTGGACGAGAACGAGCCGGGCTGGAAGACCGAGCGCTTCTTCAGCAGACGCCCGCGACGGCAAGCTGCTGCTGCGCCGGGCGATGGAGCGCTACGTGCCCGAGGACATCACCGGGCGCGAGAAGCAGGGCTTCGCCGCGCCCGACGCGTCGTGGTTTCGCGGCGAGTCGCATCGACTACGTACGCCGCCGCCTGCTCGACGCCGACGCGCGCATCTACTCCTACCTCGACCGCGACGCGGTGCGTGCGCTCGTCGACGACCATCTGTCGGGGCGCGAGAACCGGCGGCTGCTGATCTGGTCGCTGCTGTCGGTCGAGGAATGGTGCCGCACGTTTCTCACCGCTTGAGCTGGAGGCGTAGAGTCGCGCCCATGTTCATGCCACGTCGGCGTCCGCTCATGCGCGGCGCCATGATCGGAGGTGCCGGCTACATGGCCGGCAAGAGCGCCGCGAACAAGCGCGCGGCCGAGCAGGATCAGAACCAGCGCATCGCCGAGCTCGAAGCTCAGCAGGCCCAGGCGCCCGCGCCCGCCGCGCCGCCGCGCCGGCGCCGGCCGCGCCCGCCCCTGCCGCCTCGGGCGCGACGGACGTCGTCGCCGAGCTGACCAAGCTCAAGGGGCTGCTCGACGCGGGCGTGCTCAGCCCGCAGGAGTTCGAGACGGCCAAGCAGAAGGTGCTGGCGTCGTGATCGGGCCCGTCCAGCTGCTGCTCGTCGGCTTCGACGGCGAGCACGAGCCCGACGGCTCCGTCCTGGCCGAGCTCCAGCGCCTGTCGGAGGCCGACATCATCCGCGTGATCGACGTGCTCGTCGTCTCCAAGGGCGAGGACGGCCTGATCGCCATCGTCGAGGCCTCCGAGGCCGGCGTCGCCGCCACGCTCACCGGGCTGGTCGACGAGGACGCCGACGGCGTGCCCGACGCGCTGGCCGGCGTCGACGACCCCAACGTGCTGGTCGTGGCCGACGAGATCCCGCCCGGGACGACCGCCGCGGTCGCGCTGATCGAGCACCGCTGGGCGCTCGGCCTCAAGCAGGCGATGCAGGGTCGCGGCGGCACGCTGCTGGCCGAGGCCTGGATCGACCCGCTCGAGCTGGAGGCCGTCGGCCTGTCGTAGGCCCGCCCCGGTTTGACTGGCGCCGCGACGGGTGAGTCGCGGCGCCATGAGGATCGGCTACTTCCTGTCCAGCGAGGAGTACGGCCCCGCCGAGCTGCTGTCGCAGGCGCGCCGTGCCCAGGAGGCGGGCTTCGAGGCCCTGTGGATCTCCGACCACTACCACCCATGGATCGGCGAGCAGGGCCAGTCCCCGTTCGTGTGGTCGGTCATCGGCGCGTTGGCCCAGGTCACCGACCTGCCCGTCACCACCGGCGTCACCTGCCCGATGCTGCGCATCCACCCGGCGGTCATCGCCCAGGCGGCGGCGACCAGCCAGGTGCTGCTGAACGGCCGCTTCCGGCTCGGTGTCGGCTCCGGCGAGGCGCTCAACGAGCACATCCTCGGCGACCGCTGGCCGGAGGCCGACGAGCGCCTGGAGATGCTCGAGGAGGCCATCGAGGTGATCCGCAAGCTGCTGACCGGCGAGCAGGTCAGCCATCGCGGGCGCCACTACCGCGTCGAGAACGCGCGTCTGTACACGCGGCCCGACGAGCCGCCGCAGATCCTCGTCTCGGGCTTCGGCCCCAAGGCCACCGACCTGGCCGCGCGCATCGGCGACGGCTACTGCACGACGTCGCCCGACGAGCTGATCGACCGCTTCCGCTCCGGCGGCGGGGGCGACAAGACGGTGATGGCCGGCACGAAGGTCTGCTACGGCCCCGACCGCGACGCGGCGATCGCCACCGTGCACCGACTCTGGCCCAACGAGGCGCTGCCCGGCGAGCTGGCCCAGGTGCTGCCCACGCCCGCCCACTTCGAGCAGGCCGTCCAGCTGGTGACGCCCGAGGCGATCGCGCAGTCGCCGACCCCGTGCGGCCCCGACCTCGACGAGCACCGGGCGATGATCCAGTCCTACGCCGACGCCGGCGTCGACGAGCTGTACATCCAGCAGATCGGCGACGAGCACGACGACTTCTTCGCGGTCTACCGGGACGAGATCCTGCCGGCGTACTAGCGGGTCGGCGCCATACCATCTGGCGCTGTCATGTCTGAGACCCGCCTGCAGGAGGCCTTCCAGACCGCGCTCGACCTCCCGGCCGACACCGACTGGCCGTCGCTGGCCTACGCCCAGCACGAGCACTGGGACTCGCTCGGTCACATGGCGCTCGTCGCAGAGATCGAGGAGACCTTCGACATCATGATGGAGACCGACGACGTGATCGCGATGAGCTCCTATCCCGTCGCCGTGGAGATGCTCAAGACCCGCTACGACGTCGCGCTGTGACCGCGCCGCTGGCCCTGGTCACCGGGTCCACGCGGGGTATCGGCCTTGCAGTCGCGCGCCGGCTGGCCGATGACGGGTACAGGGTGATCGTCAACGGGACCGACGAGCAGGCCGCACGCGAGCGCGCCGAGGAGCTCGGCGGCGAGGCGCTGGCCTTCGACGTGGCCGACGCCGACGCCGTGCAGGGCGCTGTGCGCGACGTGTTCTCGCGCCACAGGCGCCTGGACGTGCTGGTCAACAACGCGGGCGTGCTGGAGGACGCGCTGCTGGGGATGATCCAGCCGCAGCGCACCTTCGACGTCAACGCGCTCGGCGTGCTCAACACGATGCAGGCCTGCGCACGGCTGCTGGCGCGCGGCGACGGCGGCGCGATCGTCAACGTGGCTTCGATCATCGGCATCACCGGCAACGCGGGACAGGTCGCCTACGCGGGCTCCAAGGCGGCGGTGATCGGCATGACGCGCAGCGCCGCCAAGGAGCTGGCGCCCAAGGTGCGCGTCAACGCGGTCGCGCCCGGGTTCATCGACACCGACATGACCCGCGCGATGCCCCAGGAGATCTTCGACCAGCGCGTCGCCCAGACCGCGCTGGGTCGCGCCGGCACGGCCGAGGACGTCGCCGAGGCGATCGCCTTCCTGGCCTCCGAGCGAGCGCGCTTCATCACCGGCCAGGTGCTGGGCGTCGACGGGGGGATGGTCATCTGAGCGCGCCGGTGTTCGTCGAGGGCGACCGCACCTGGGCCGCCGACGAGATCGGCGGGACCTACGACCTCCCCGGTCGCGAGCTGGTCCTCGTGCGCACCCGGGCCGACGCCGCCTCGGCGATCGCCTATCTCGCCGCCGTGCGGGCCGGGCACGCGGTGATCCTGCTGGAGGCCGACGCGGACCCGGCCGCGATCATCGAGACCTACGACCCGCGCTACGTGATCACGGGCGAGAGCGTCGAGGTGCGCGAGCACGCCGCGCCCGCCGACCTGCACCCGGACCTGAGCGTCCTGCTGTCGACCTCCGGCTCGACCGGCTCGCCCAAGCTCGTGCGCCTCACCCAGGCCAACGTGCGCGCCAACGCGGCCTCCATCGCCGAGTACCTGGGGCTGGACCGCCAGGAGCGCGCCATCCAGTCGCTGCCGCTGTCGTACTCCTACGGCCTGTCGGTGCTCAACAGCCACCTGCACGCGGGCGCGTCGATCGCCTTCACCGCCCACAGCGTGATCCGCCCCGAGTTCTGGGACGACGTGCGCCGCCACGAGGCGACCTCGTTCGCCGGCGTGCCCTACGCCTACGCGATGCTCGAGCGCATCGGCATGCGCGACATGACGCTGCCGTCGCTGCGCACGCTGACCCAGGCCGGCGGCCGCCTGGAGCCGGAGGTGGCCGCGCGCTTCGCCGCCCAGCGGCGCTTCTTCGTCATGTACGGCCAGACCGAGGCGACCGCGCGCATCGCCTACGTGCCGCCCGAGCGCCTGGCCGACAAGCCCGGCTCGATCGGCATCGCCATCCCCGGCGGCGAGCTGTCCGTCGACGACGGCGAGCTCGTCTATCGCGGCCCCAACGTGATGCTGGGCTACGCGACCTCGCGGGCGGACCTGGCGCGCGGGGACGAGCTGGGCGGCGTGCTGCGCACAGGCGACCTGGGCCATCACGACGACGAGGGCTTCTTCTACGTCACCGGGCGGGCCAAGCGGATCGCCAAGGTCTACGGCCAGCGCATCAACCTGGACGAGATCGAGGCGGCGATCGACGGGCCGGCGGGCGCGATCGCCGGCGACGACCGCATCGACGTGTTCACCGAGCGCGGCGCCGACGCGCGCGCCCTGGCCGGCCGCTTCCGGCTGCCGCCCCGGGCGCTGCGCGTGCACGAGATCGAGCGGCTGCCGGTCAAGTCCTCGGGCAAGGTCGACTACGCGGCGCTGCGCGATGGCTGAGTACGCGACCCCCCAGGCCGACAAGTCGGCGGCGCTGAGCATCCGCCTGAGCGAGCTGGTCGCCCACCACCGCGACGCCTGCGAGCCCTACCGGCGCATCGTGGACCACGTCGCGCCGGGCTTCGAGCGGGCCGAGCGGGTGGCCGACGTCCCGTACCTGCCCGTGTCGCTGTTCAAGACCCACGAGCTGCGCTCGATCCCCGCCGACGAGGTGTTCAAGACGCTCACCTCCAGCGGCACCACCGGCCAGCTGCCCAGCCGCGTGTTCCTGGACCGCGCCTCGGCGGCGGCCCAGACGCGAACGCTGTCGCAGACGATGCAGCACTGGCTGGGCCCCAAGCGGCTGCCGATGCTGATCGTCGACACGCGCACCGTCCTGTCGGACCGCCGCCAGTTCTCGGCCCGTGGCGCCGGCATCCTGGGCATGGCCCCGTTCGGCCGCGACCACCTCTACCTGCTGGACGCCGAGCCCGACGCGATCGCCGCCTGGCTGGGCAAGCACGCCGGGCAGCCGATCCTCGTGTTCGGCTTCACCTTCATGGTCTGGCAGCACCTGCCCGAGGGCATCGACCTACGTGACGGGATCCTCATCCACTCGGGTGGGTGGAAGCGGCTGATCGAGCAGGCCGTCTCGCCCGAGGAGTTCAAGCGGGTGCTGACGCAGCGCACCGGCATCGAGCGGATCCACAACTTCTACGGGATGGCCGAGCAGACCGGGACGGTCTACGTCGAGTGCGAGCAGGGCGTCCTGCACGCGCCCGACTCCGGCGACGTGGTCATCCGCGATCCGCTCACCTGGGTCGAGCGCCCGCGCGGCGAGCAGGGCGTCATCGAGGTCGTCTCGACGCTGCCCGAGAGCTATCCCGGGCATGCCCTGCTGACGGAGGACCTCGGGCGCGTGGTCCACGTCGACGACTGCCCGTGCGGGCGGCTGGGCCAGACCATCCAGATCGACGGCCGCGTGCCCAAGGCCGAGCTGCGCGGCTGCAGCGACACGGCGGCGGCGTAGCGAGATGCGCGTCGAGACGCTGGTGCCCGCCCGCGGGGAGCAAGAGCTGGAGGAGATCGCCGATGCGCTGGCCGACGAGCCGTCCGCGCAGCCGTTCGCGCCCGAGCTGATCGACGTCTGTCACGCGATCTCGCGGCGGCTGTTCTCCGACCGGCGCGCCAAGCGCCACCCCGAGCTGATCCCGCTGGCCTCGTTTCTGCGCCGGGCCAGCGTCAGCGCGCTGGCCGAGGAGTTCGCGCAGGGCAGCGTCGACGGCATCGCGCAGGTCCCGCGCGGGCTGGCCTTCCACGTGCCGCCCTCCAGCGTGGACACGATGTTCGTGTACTCGCTGGCGGTCTCGCTGCTGGTCGGCAACCGCAACGTCGTGCGCCTGTCGCAGCGGCGCAGCGAGACGACCGAGGTGCTGATCGACGCCCTGGACGCCGTCCTGGCCGAGCACCCGCAGGTGGCCCGCTCGCTGGCCGTCGTCTCCTACGGCCACGAGCTGGAGCCCAGCGCACTGCTGTCGCGCTGCGCGGACGTGCGCGTGATCTGGGGCGGCGACGCCACCGTCGAGACGATCCGTGCGCTGCCGCTGGCCCCGCACGCCACCGAGCTGCTGTTCGGCGACCGCTTCTCGCTGGCCGTGGTCGACGCCGCCAGCGACGAGGACGACCTGCCGCGGCGGCTGTTCAACGACGCCTACTGGTTCGATCAGATGGGCTGCTCGTCGCCGCGGCTGGTCGTCGGCGTCGGCGACGGCGCCGCCGCGCGCCTGGAGGCGCTGTTCGACGGCCTGGCCCACGAGATCGCCCATCACCGCTACACGCTGGAGCTGGGCGCGGTGCTGGCCAAGCGCGCCTACGCCTACGGAGCGCTGGCCGACCGCCCCGTGGCCCGCTTCCGCGAGCTGGGCAACGAGCTGACCGTGCTCGACCTGTCCACGCTGGAGGGCTTTGACCGCACGCATCCCGGCGCCGGGCTGTTCTACGCGATCGCGCTGCCGTCGCTGGACGACCTGGCGCCGTTCGTCGTGCGCAAGGATCAGACGATGACCGTCAGCGGGATCGACGGCGAGCGGCTGGCGCGCTTCGTGCGCCGCGTCAACGGCCGCGGCATCGACCGCATCGTCCCCTTCGGCGAGGCGCTGACCTTCGGGCGCTACTGGGACGGCTACGACCTGCTGGCCGAGCTCACGCGCCGGGTGGTCGTGCGATGAGCCGCTCGATCGCCGCCAGCGCGCAGATCGCGCCGGACGTGGTCATCGAGGCCGACGAGGTGACGATCGGCGACGGGGTCAAGCTGCTGCCGGGCACCGTCCTGCGCGGCACGTCGATCCGCATCGACCGCCGCTGCGAGCTGGGGCCCGACGTGCGCATCGACTGCCGTGAGGTGGTCCTCGGCGAGGAGACGATGCTGCGCGCCCGCGTCACCGCGGCCGGGCTGGCGCTGCCCGACTCGCGGCTGGAGCTCGGGCGCCGCGTGCGCGTCTTCCAGGACACGTTCCTCAACCCGTCCAAGCCGCTGACCGTCGGCGACGAGAGCGGCCTGGGCGGGCGCTCGCTGATCTTCACCCACGCGGCCTGGCAGTCGATCCTCGAGGGCTATCCGGTGGAGTTCGCGCCGATCGCCATCGGACGCAACGTGTGGCTGCCCTGGCAGGCGTTCGTGCTGCCCGGCGTGGAGATCGGCGACGACGTGACCGTCGCCGCCGGCAGCGTCGTGTCGCGCTCCATCCCCGGCGGCTCGCTGGCCGCCGGCTACCCGGCGCGGGTGCTCAGGCGCGCGCCCGACTGGCCGCCGCGCCCGGCGCCCGACGAGCAGTGGGAGATCGCCCGGCGGGTGTTCCGCGAGCTGGCCTGGTGGCTGACCGAGCGCGGCGAGACGGTCACCGCCAGCGAGGGCGAGGACTGGCTGTCGCTGGGTCGCGTCGCGCTCGTGCGCGGCGCCGACGTGGCGGTGCCCGCCGGCGCCGAGGTCGTCGCCGCCCTGGACGGTCGCCCGGCGGTGGCCGACGGCGTCACGTGGCTGGCGCTGCTGGAGCGCGAGCGCGGCGGGCCGGAGAGCGAGCTGGCCGAGGTCGTCGCCGAGTTCGTCTCGCGCTACGGCCTGCGCTTTCAGCGCGTCTGAGCGGCGCCGGCGACGAGCGAGGCCATCAGCGCGACCGCGTCGGCGTCGGTCAGCTCCTGCTCGCGCACGAGCGAGCGCCACGTGGCGAACGCCAGCGCGTGGCCGATCGCCGCGCGGGTGCGCTTGCGCGCCCGGCCGCGCAGCCCGCGCCCGGCCGCCAGCATGTCGCCGATCGCCGCCACGTAGGCGTGGTAGACAGCGAAGATCTCCCTGACGATCGGCACCACGTCCTCGTCGCGCAGCAGGCTGCCGAGCATCTGCTCGGTGCGCCCGTAGTAGCCATACAGCTCGCGCAGCGCCGTCTCGGTGCGCGCGCCGGGGTCGGCGATGGCCGGCCATTCGCTCGGATCGGGCGGTGGGTTGGACGCGGCCCAGTGCGACGAGCAGGCCGCGAACATCGCCGCGTCGTCAGGGAAGTGGCGGTACAGCGTGGAGCGCGGCACGCCGGCGTGCTCGGCGATCGCGCTCATCGAGGTGCGCGCCGGGCCGATCTCGGCGTGCAGCGCGACGGCGCTCTCGGTGATGCGCCGCCGGGTCTCCTCCTCGAGCTCGGCGCGCTTGGTCTTGCGGTACGGACGCTTTCGATCGGACATGGGTGTTGCATGAAGTTTGACAGACGCGGGAGACGGCGCTACGTTTTCACGCTACAAGAGCGTCCAATCAAATTGAGGTGGGACGGATGAGCACGGCAGTGGCAGGTCCGAAGGTCGTCGGCCCCGACAACGGGCGCGAGGGGTTCCTCGGCAGCATCGGCGTGCGCTTCATGGTCGACGGGATCGACACCGGGGAGCGAGTCTCGGTGGTCGAGCACCCGATGTCGCCGCGGGCGCTGGCCGCCCCGCTGCACCGGCACACGCGCGAGGACGAGTACAGCTACGTCCTGTCCGGGCGCCTGGGTGCGCTGCTCGGCGACGACGTCGTCGAGGCCGGCCCCGGCGACCTCGTGTTCAAGCCGCGCGAGCAGTGGCACACGTTCTGGAACGCCGGCGACGAGCCCTGCCGGATCCTGGAGATCATCGCCCCCGCCGGCTTCGAGCGCTACTTCCAGGACCTCGTCGCGATGGGCGGCGTGACCGGCGCGACCCCTGCGCAGCTGGAGGAGCTCAACGAGCGCTACGCCCTCCAGATGCGCCCCGAGACGGTCCCCGAGCTGCTGGAGCGCTTCGGACTGGTCCTCGGCGATCCGCTGGCGGGCGGCTGGCGCCCCTAGGACGCGCGGGCTGCGGGAGCGCCGCCGAGCGAGGAGCAGACGTGGTTGGCGGCGTCCTGAGGGCCGGCCGGCTGCTGGATGGCGATGGCCCCGAGCAGCTGCTCGACGAAGGCGGCAGGCAGCTGCCCGGCCGCCGCGACCACCTCGTCGGCGGCATCGACGGCGTTGCGGCGCACCAGCGCCCGCGCCAGGCCGCGGGTCAGGTCGGCGCTCTCGCGGCCGACCAGCAGCGGCGCCAGGGCGCACACGGCACGGGTCAGGTAGGCCTGCAGGGCCGGGTCGCCGTTCTGCAGCCCGAACCCGATCGCCTCGACGATCTGGGCGCGGGTCGTGGGCAGGAAGTCGTCCCACAGCAGTACCGCGGCATCCAGCGCCGCCCACCCGCGCACGACGCACCGGTCCTCCAGCCGGCCGTCCTGCAGCTCACGCGCCAGCAGGGCGGGGATCGCGACCCGATCGGTCGCGTCGAGGCGGTCGAGCACGCAGGGGCTCAGCATCGTCACCGCGAGCTGCCGGCGATCGGGGTCGCGCCAGCAGCTCGGTGCAGCGCGCGGCCGCGGTGGCGGCGCAGTCGGCGTGGGCCTCGACGAGGCGCAGGTAGACCGCACGCGTGCCGGGCAGCGGCGTCGCGCCGGCGCGCACCAGCGCGTCGGCCAGGTAGGCGACCACGATCGCGCGGGCCGGGCGCGGGACGTCGGCCACGATCTGCTCGACGCGCGCACCGGCGCTGTCGGCGGGCGCGGTCAGGCATGCCGCCAGCACGCGGTCGACGAGCTCGAGGCTGACCGACCGCTCCACGAAGCGCGCGCACAGGCTCAGGCCCGCGAGCAGCTCGAACGCCGCGTGCGGGCTGTCGGCCGCGAACGCGTCCGCGGCCGTGTTGAGGTGGGCCATCGAGCGCAGCATCTGGTCGATGCCGGCCTGGATGCCGTCGGCGGCCGGCGACGACGGCTCGACGAAGCGCACGTCCCCGGCGGGCAGCGCCTGCCACACCGCCGCCCAGCCGGCGTGCACGGCGGCCGCGAAGTCGCCGCGATCCCAGGGGGATCGGGCAGCCTCGCGCACGAGCTCGTGCAGGCCGTCCAGGTCATCGACGCGCATGCTCGCTGTCTCGGAGCGCGAGGGGCCCGGCAGCAGTCGCCACGGCGCTGTCTCGATCACCCGTCCACGCGGTAGCGTCCTGGACATGGACCTGTGCGTGATGATCGAAGGCCAGGAGGGCGTCTCCTGGGATGACTGGCAGGCGATCGCCGCCGCCTGCGAGCGCCACCGCATCCCGGCGCTGTTTCGCTCCGACCACTACCTCCCGCTCGGGGGGCACGAGGAGCGCCCGGTGCTCGACGCGTGGGGCACGCTGATCGCGCTGGCCGCCACGACCACAACGCTGCGCCTGGGGGCGCTCGTCTCGCCGGCGACCTTCCGCCATCCGTCGGAGTTCGCCAAGCTCGTGGTGACCGCCGACCACGTCTCGGGCGGGCGCATCGACGCCGGCCTGGGCGCCGGCTGGAACGACCGCGAGCACGCCGGCTTCGGCTTCCCGTTCCCCGATGCGCGCGAGCGCTTCGATCGCTACGCCGAGCAGCTGGAGATCGTCCACGGCCTATGGTCGGACGGCGCGTTCTCCTTCGACGGGCGCTTCTACCAGCTGGACGACGTCGACGCGCAGCCCAAGCCGGTGCAGCGCCCGATGCCGTTCATCGTCGGTGGCATGGGCAAGCCGCGCACGATCGAGCTCGCCGCCCGCCACGCCGACGAGTACAACACGGTCTTCGCGGTGCCCGAGGTGGCGCGAGAGCGCCGTGACGCCGCTCGCGCCGGTTGGGCGGCGGCCGGCCGCGACCCCGACACGATGCGCTTCTCGTTGATGACCGGCCTGGTGTGCGGGCGCGATGAGGCCGAGGTGCAGCGCCGCGGCCGGCGCCTGGCCGACGAGCACGGCCACGCCGAGCTGCCCGACGGCTGGATCGTCGGCACGCCCGACGTGGCGATCGCGCGGCTGGAGGCCTACCGCGACGCCGGCTGCGATCGGGTGATGCTCCAGCTGCTGCTGCACGACGAGCTCGACCAGATCGCGCTGATCGGCGACGTGCTCGCGCCCGCGCTAGCGAGCTGACACGCTCACGCAGGCCATCACGCAGTCGACCGCGCCGCGGTTGACCCAGGCGTGGCGCAGGCCGCGCACGACGGCGGTCTGGCCGGGGCCGACCTCGGCCTCGCCGTCCTCGGTCAGCAGCGTGGCGGTGCCCTCGACGATGACGATGTAGTCCAGCGTCTCGGTCTGATGCCACAGCGGCTCGCCGGCGCCGCCGGCGGGAAAGCGGATGATGCGAAACAGCGTGCCCCCGGGCGGCGCCTCGATCTGCAGCTCACCCTCGACCGGGTCGCCGAGCGGAGCGCCCGCCGCGCTCAGCCACACGTCGGTGAGCGTGATGCCGCTGCCGGGCAGCGTCGCCGCCGGGTCCAGCTCGGTCTGGGCGGTGACGGCGCGCCCGTCGGTGACCAGGCGCCGGGTCATGGCCGCGACAGCAGGCGGTCGACGAGGTCGGCGTAGCCGGCCTTGAGGCGGTCCAGCGGCATCTCGCGCACACGCCGCTGGTGGACGAAGACCTGGGCGCTGAGCGCTCCGAGCAGGACGTCGGTGGTGTACTCGACGTCGCAGGCCGGGCGCGCCTCCTCGACGAGCATGCGCACGTGCAGCCGGTAGACGGCGTACGGCTCGGAGCGCACGAAGCCGCCGCCGCTGGCCACCTCGGCGTCGAGCAGGAGGTCGCTGTTGGCCTCCAGGTGGTCGAGCATGGCCGCCCCGAAGGCGCGCAGGCGCTCGCAGGGCGGCGCCCCGGGGCCGACCGGCGGCTCGCCGCGCATGAGCTCGTCCTGGAGCGCGCGCGTGCTCTCGTCCAGGACGGCGAGCGCGAGCGTCGCGCGGTCGCCGAAGCGGCGGAAGAGCGTGCCCTTGCCGACGCCGGCCTCGGCGGCGATCGCGTCCATCGACGTGCACGCCACGCCGCGCTCGGCGAACAGCTTCTCGGCCGCGGCGAGGATGCGCCGGCGGTTGCGGGCGGCATCGGCGCGCTCGGGGGGCGCTGGCTGGACGACGGGAAGCTCCATGGGGGTGGCAGGGACAAGCATCGCGATCGGACTGCGGTCCGGTTATGGTACTGTGTCGTGACACAAGCGGACTGCGGTCCGCGACCCGACCAGCATCCCAAGGAGCAACCGATGGCCACCGATGTCACCCAGGACCGCCTCGCCGGCACCTGGAGCTTCAGCCCCGTTCATTCGTCGGCTGCGTTCGCCGTCAAGTACCTCGTCGCCAGCTTCAGCGGCCGCTTCGAGGACGTCGAGGCCCAGCTGACCGACGGCCGCCTGTCGGGCGCCGTCAAGGTCGCCTCGATCGTCGTCAAGGACGAGAACCTCGCCGCCCACCTCCAGGGCCCCGACTTCTTCGACGCCGAGCAGCACCCGGCGATCAGCTTCGCCTCCGATGCGCTGATCATCGACGGCGAAGACGTCACGCTCGAGGGCGAGCTGACCATGAAGGGCGTCACCCGCCCGGTCCGCGCCACGGGCCGCGTCCAGGGTCCGACCGAGGACTTCATGGGCAACACGCGCCTGGGCTTCACGCTGGAGGCGACGGTCGACCGCACCGCCTACGGGGTCAGCTGGAACGCCGACCTGCCCAAGGGCGGAAAGGCGCTGGGCAACGACGTGACGCTCACCGTCGAGCTCGAGTTCGTCAGGGCGTAGGCGCTGATGCGGATCCTCGCCATCTCGGGATCCCTGCGTCGCGAGTCGCACAACACGGCGCTCCTGCGGGCGGCGGCAGGCCTGCTGCCGCCCGACGCGGAGCTCGTGCTGCACGACGGGCTGCGCGAGATCCCGCCCTACGACGACGACGTGCGCCACGAGCGGCCCGCCGCCGTGCAGCGCCTGTGGGACGAGGTCGCCCGCGCCGACGCGGTGCTGATCGCCACCCCCGAGTACAACCACTCGATCCCCGGCCAGCTCAAGAACGCGCTCGACTGGCTGTCGCGCCCGCTGGCCGACTCCCCGCTGCGGGGCAAGCCCGCGGCCGTGGTCGGCGCCTCGACGGGCATGTTCGGCGCGGTGTGGGCGCAGGCCGAGGCGCGCAAGGTGCTCGGCGCGATCGGCGCGCGCGTGCTCGACCGCGAGCTGCCGGTGCCCAGCGCCGACGAGCAGTTCGACGGCGCCGGGCGCCTGGCCGACGGCGACCTGGAGCACGAGCTCGTCGCGCTCGTCGCGGCGCTCGTCGACGCGGCCCGCGGGCGTGAGGCGGCGCGCGCCGCCGCGTAACGTCCGTCCGGTTCGGGCGCCGTCGTGCGTCTGACCCGGTGACATGACCCAGCTGGAGGCGATCTTCCGTATGGTCGGCGACCGCGAGACCGCCGCCGATCTGTGTCAGGAGACGTTCGTGCGCGCGTGGCGCAAGGCGCCGCGCGCACGCGGCGGGCGACACTCAGCCGCGCGGCCTGAGCCGGTAGAAGTGGTAGGAGCGCCAGTCGTCGACGCGGTGGTCGGCCTGGTCTGAGACCTCCAGCCCCGCGGCGGCGAACAGCGCGACCGCCTCGGGCGGGCCGAAGCGCTCCATGTGGAAGCGATCCTCGGCGCCCGCCGGCACCTCCAGCGCCTCGTACCAGTCGTGGCTGACCGCCGGCCGCGGCGCGCCCTCGCGCTTGTGCCCCAGGTACACCGAGATCGTGCCGTCTGGGCGCAGCACGCGGACCGCCTCGCCCAGCGCGACCGCCGGATCGACGAAGTGGTCCAGCGTGCCCGCGAACAGCACCACGTCGAAGCCGCCGTCGGCGAAGGGCAGGTGCTCGGCCAGCGCGCGGAAGCGCTCGTAGCGGGCCTGACGGTCGCCGACGAGCGGGTCGACCCCGGTGAAGCGCGTGCCGGGGGCGTGGTGGTTGAAGTAGGCCGGCCACGGCTGCGGGCCGCAGCCGACGTCCAGCACCTCGCCGTGCAGCGCGCTGAAGCGCGAGAAGCGCTGCACGTCCTCGCGGTCGCCGACGCCCAGGTTGTGCTCGGGGTCGGCCTCGTAGGACACCGCGCCGTTGGCCTGCAGCTGCTCCCACACCGCCCACTGGCCCGGCGTGAGCGCGTCGCGCGGCGGGGTCAGGTCCCAGGCGAAGGGCAGGCGCGCGTAGGCGGCGCCGCAGCCCGGGCAGACGATCGCCTCGCCCTCCAGCGCGGGCAGGGGCGTGCGGCAGGCGGGACAGGCGAGCGTCATGCGGCGGCGCAGACTAACGAGCGCGCACCGCCGTCAGGTGCGTAGCGTCGAGGTCCAGAAGGCCTCCTCGACGTCCATGACCATCGTGGCGCGGCCCTTGCGGTGGCGGACGCGCAGCTCGCCGACCGGCACGTAGCCGCTCTTGCGCACGCCCTTCAGCGAGTCCAGGTTGAAGTGATCGACGTAGCCGAACAGCCGCCGCACGCCCTCGGCCTCGGTGAGCTTGAGCAGCTGCAGGTGCCGCAGCGCCTGGAAGCCGTAGCCGCGGTAGTCCGGGTTGGTGTAGGCCTTGTAGTTGTAGATCGTGTCGTCGGGCAGGTTGATGTGCACGCCGTCGACGTGGACGCCGTTGACGACGTCCTCGATGTAGGCGAGGCGGCTGTTCCAGATCCACGCGTAGCCGGCGAGCTTGTCGCCGTCGAGCTGCAGCAGGCAGCGCGCGACGTCGCCCGTCACGCGCTCGACGTCGGCGGGGGTGATCCCGTAGGCGGGGTTGCGGCCGAGCTCCTCCAGCTCCTGCGCGGAGGCGAACTTGAAGACGTGGGTGCTGGCGGCCTCGAAGGCGCGCGGGATCGGCCTGGGCTCGGAGAGCACGACGAGGATCTTGCGCGACTCGCCGGCATAGCGCACGCCGTCGCGCCCGACGCGCAGCGCCTCGCGCAGCCCGTGCTTGCGGTAGGTCTCGACCACCAGCAGATGCTGGATCCCGCTCCAGCCGAGACGCAGCGTCTTGCCTGGGCCGTCCTGGCGCAGGCTGGCCAGCAGGCGTCGTACGCGGCTGCCTCCTGCCACGTTCGCCTACTCTTCCGTCGGGTCGTCAATGACCCACGTCGGGTGCCGTCGGCCGGCGGCACCCAGCCGGGGGATGTGTCGCATGTGCCGTTCTCCAATAGATCGCAGTTCCGTGCTGATCATCACCCTGATCGCCGCCGCAGCCGCCGTGCTGGTGGGATTCGTGCCCACGGTCATCGTCGGCGAGTCGCTGCCGGGGACGCCCGCCACGCCGGCCGTCCCCGGCACCGAGACCGCGCGCTTCGGCGACGGCACGATCCGCTACCAGCAGGCCGGCGAGGGCGAGCAGGCGATCCTGCTCCTGCATGGCTTCAACGGCCATCTGGGGCAGTGGGACGGGGTCTGGCGGGAGCTGGACGGCTGCGGGTGCCGGCGCATCCGGATCGACCTGCCCGGGTTCGGCGCGTCCGACTGGCAGACCGGCGCGTTCGGTGTCCCCGAGCAGGTCGACCGGGTGATCGCCCTGCTCGACCGGTTGCACGTGGACACGGTGACGCTGGTCGGGACCTCGATGGGCGGATCGGTGGCCGCGGCGATCGCCGCCGACCACCCCGAGCGCGTGCAGAGCCTCGTGCTCGTGGCGCCGTCCGGCTATCCGGGCTCGCTCGTCCAGTCGGGTCTGTTCGGCCTGCTGGCCCGGCCCGGACTCCCGAATCGCGTCGCGACGCTGGTGGCCAGGAGCCCGCTGTTCGGTCTGCTGTACCCCAACAGCCGGGCCGTGCAGGCGCTCACCGTCACCGCCACCTACGGACGGCGCTGGAGCGATCGGCTCTCCCGGATCCGGGAGCCGACGCTGATCCTGTGGGCGCGCGGGGACGCGACGACCCCCCACGCGTTCGCGGCGCCCGTGCAGCAGGCGATCGCCGGCAGCGAGCTGATCTCGCTCGACGCCTCGACCGGACACCTGCTGCCCGCCGAGCGCCCCGAGCTCGTGGCGCGCAGCATCGAGCTGATGGCGCGCGGCAGCGCGCCGGGCGCCGTGGCTCCGGCGCTCCCCGACGGGCTGCTGCGGCCCGGCGAGGGACCGGTGTGAGGTAGGTCGCCACCACAGCGGACAAAGCTCCCCACCCCGCCGGCGGGTCATGCCCGTAGCGTCGCCAACGGCCGATCTTGATGGCGGAGTCCGGAGATGAGATGAGCGACGTATCGGTAGGGATCAGCGGCTTCTCGGTGTTCGTGCCCCCGCTGCGGGTGCGCCTGGATGACTGGTGCGAGTGGACGGGCAACTCCTGGGACAAGACGCGCGCGGTCGTGGGCAACAGCTTCCGCGTCGTCGGGCCCGACAACAACGCCTACACGATGGCCGCCAACGCGGTGCTGCAGCTGATCGACGATCATGGCGTCGATCCTCAGCGCGTCGGCTATCTCGCCGTCGGGACCGAGTCGGGCTCCGACAACGCGACCTCCGCCGCGGTGATCGTGCGCGGCCTCGTGGACCGCGAGCTGATCGCCCGGGGACGGGCGCCGCTCGCCCGCGACCTCGAGGCCCCCGAGTTCAAGCAGGCGTGCCTGGGCGGCATGTACGGCCTCAAGGGGGCGCTGCGCTACGCGGCCACCGACGGCGCCGATCGTGTCGCGATCGTGGCGGCCGCCGACATCGCCGAGTACGCGCGCGGCAGCTCGGGGGAGCCGACGCAGGGCGCCGGCGGCGTGGCGATGCTGGTCGAGCGCGACCCGGCCATCGTGAGCATCGACCTGGCCGCGGCGGCCAGCGCGAGCAGCTACCGGGCGCTCGACTTCCGCAAGCCGTTCCTGCGCTTCTGCGAGCACACTCCCGCGCATGACGGGCGGGTCCGTGACTTCCCGGTCTTCAACGGCAAGTACTCGACGGCCTGCTACATCGACGAGACGCTCAGCTCGCTGGAGGCCTTCTTCGCCAAGCGGCAGGGGAGCCGTATCGACTACCTGCGCGGCCTGGGCGCGACCTTCATGCACCGGCCCTACCACCGGATGCCGCACTCGGCCTGGACCGTGGCCTACCTGTTCGCGCTTGCGGCCGACGGCGGCGAGGCGCACGACGAGCTCGCCGGCCTGTGCGCGACCGCGGGCGTCGAGCTCGATGCCGTGCTCGCGGAGATGCAGACGACGCCCGATCTGCTCGGCGGCGCCCTGCGCGGCGAGTTGGTCGGCGACGCCTACCCGCTCACGACCAAGCTGGTCAAGCCGCTGCGCGCGACCCAGGCCTACGCCGACATCGTCGAGGGCAAGCTGCAGCTCGGCTCGTCGGTGATGATGGAGCTCGGCAACCTGTACTCGGCGGCGCTGATGGTGTGGGTCGCCGCCGGCCTGCAGGAGGCCGCCGCGGCCGAGACGGACCTCTCCCGCTCGGACATCCTGATGATCGGCTACGGCAGCGGCGACGCGTCCGAGGTGCTGGCCGCGCGCGTCGTCCCCGGCTGGCAGGAGGCCGCGCTCAAGACGAACCTGCACACCGCGCTGGAGGGCGCGATCGACGTCACCCGCGAGCAGTACGAGGCGCTGCACGACGGCGCCGAGGTCCCCGACCTGGCGACCGCGCCGCGGTCGGGCTTCGTGATCGATCGCATCGGCCACCGCGACGAGCCCGACTTCAACGACTCGGGCGTCGAGTACTACCGCTACGCGCTGGACGCCGTGCCCACCTCCCGGGTGGAGGTCGCCGCCGGATGAGCGACGGGATCCCCGCGTCCGTGCGCGACCGGATCGGCGTGGAGACCACCCGGCGCGTGCAGGTCACCGCGCACGACATCAAGCGCTTCGCGCAGGCGATCGGCGCGACGGATCCCGTCCACCACGACGAGCAGCACGCGCGCACGACCCGCCACGGGCGCATCGTCGCGCCGCCGCTGTTCTGCCAGGCGCTCACCTACGAGGACGTGCCGCCCGAGCAGCTCGGGGCCGATGGCTCGCCGGTGGAGATCAACGTGGACATCCCGGCTGAGCGGGCGGTCGGCGGCGGCAGCGACTACCGGATCAACCGGCTCGTGGCCGCCGGTGAGACGATCACCGTCGTCTCCCGGCTGGCCGACGTCTACACCAAGCAGGGCCGCTCGGGGCCGCTGTACATGGTCGTCGTGGAGACCGACTTCCGCGACGAGGGCGGCGAGCTGGTGGCGTCGGAGACCGCGACCTACATCAAGCGGCCGTGAGCGCGCTCGCCACCCTGCACGATCGGCTGGCCCACGCCCCGCTGCCGCTGGCGCTGCCGGAGCTGGAGGTCGTGCCCGACCACATGCAGATCTTCATGTTCAGCGCGATCACCTGGAACCGCCATCACGTCCACTACAGCAAGGACGCGGCGGTCGCCGAGGGCCTGCCCGACGTGGTCGTGCAGCGGGCGCTGCTGGGCGACTACCTGGCGCGCGCGGTCGGCGACTGGGCCGGCGACGAGGCCGACCTGCGCGAGCTGTCGTGGAAGGTGCGCAGCAGCGCGACGCCCGGCGACCGCCTGCGCTGCCAGGGCTCGGTCACGGCCGTGCAGGTCGTCGAGGGCGCGACGATGGCCGACTGCGACCTGCGCATCGTCGCTGACGACGATCGGCTCGTCGCCTCGGGCAGCGCACGGCTGGAGCTGGTCGCCGTCGATCATGGCTAGAAGCGGCGTCGTCTTCCGCGCTGCGCGTCGCGGTCGCCGGATCCTGCGGTCCAAGCTCTACTACGGCCTGCTGTGGGGCGTCGTGCTGCGCCCGTGGGCGAAGGCGCGCCATCGGGCGTGCGTCGCGCGCGCCGAGCACAGCGACTCCCACACGTACACGTCGTTCTACCGGTCGCCGCCGCAGCTGGACGCCCTCACCGGCCCGGTGATCGATCACGTGACGGCGTCCGGGAGGGACGAGATCTCGATCCTCGTCCTCGCAGGGTCCACCGGGGCGGAGGCCTACACGATCGCCTCCGAGCTGGTCGCGCGCCGCCCGGATGTGACGTTCTCGATCACCGCCACCGACCTGCACGAGGAGACCGTCGCCAAGGGCGCCGCGGCCGCCTACACGATCGACGAGATCACCCAGGACCAGGACGTGCCGGCCGAGTTCATCGAGCGCACCTTCGACCGGGCCGGCGATCGGTACACGGTCAAGGAGCACATCCGCTCGCGCGTCACGTTCGCGCAGGCCGACCTGCTGGACCCGACGCTGGAAGAGCAGCTCGATCCGGCCGACATCGTGGTCGCCCAGAACGTGCTCTTCCACATGCCGCCCGAGCTCGCTCGCCGCGCGTTCGGCAACATCATCGGGTTCCTCAAGCCGAACGCGGCCCTGCTCATCGAGGGCATGGACCTCGACATGCGCGTGGAGCTCACCCGGGCCGCGCGGCTGACCCCGATGCGGCGCCACGTCCGCAAGATCTACCGCTACTCACGCCGGCATATCGCCGACAACTGGTGGGACTACTACTACGGCAGCGAGCCCTACCTCCTGCTCGCCCGCGACCGGCTGCGCCGCTACGGCACCATCTTCCTCAATCACCGGGAGGCTGCGATGCTGCATCCGGGCGGCGCGAGCAGCTGCTGCAGCTCGGGCGCGAGGACTGCGGCGATCTCCTCGGGGCGGGCGGTTGCGAGCGGGCCGCTGCGGAGGACGTAGCGAGCCAGGACGATGCCGAGGAGCTGCGCGCTCACGACCGCGGTGCGAAGCGGCGTCGTCGTCGCGCCGAGCGCTGAGGCCACGGGAGCGATGATGCCGTGGGCGAGGAACTCGCCGAGGGCGCGCGCCGCCTCGTCGTGGGCGCCGGCCGCGCGGACGAGCGCGACGATCTGCTCGCCCTCCTCGCCCTCCCAGGTCGCGACGATGAACCGCGCGAGTCGCTCGCCCAGCTGGGCGGGATCGCCGTCGACAAGCTGGTCGATCACCTCCTCGACGGCGAAGGGCCAGCCGATCGCCTGCTGGAACAGCTGCTCCTTGGAGTCGTAGTAGCGCAGCACGAGCGCGGGATCGACGCCGGACCGGGCGGCGATTCCGCGGATGGTCGCGCGCTCGAAGCCGAGCTCGGCGAACGTCGCGCGGGCGGCCGTGAGGATCTCCTCGCGGGTCGTGCTCTTGCCCGGGCGTCGACCGGTCCGGCCCGGTCTGGCCGCCTTCTGGTCCTGCGCCCGCTGCCTGGATCTGCTCGCCACGGTGGGCGTAAGTCTACACAGATTGACATACGCCGTGAGCGACGCTAAAGTCTTGCCACGTTGACTTATTTTGGGTCGTGAAGGAGGAACCACATGCATGCCGCGCAGCCCCGCCCTCGCCCCAGCACCCGGCGAGCCGCCGTCGCGGAGCGGATCCGGCCGCTTGCCATCCCGGTGATCGCCGCCGGGGTGGTGGCGTTCGTGTTCGTGCTCCTGATGGCCAGCGGCTTCCATCGGCCGACCCCGCACAGCCTCCCGCTCGCCCTCTCGGCGCCGCCCGCAGCCGTGGCCGACATCACCACCGCACTCGACTCCCGTGCCTCCGGCGCGTTCGCGGTGCGCCGATACCCGTCGGCCGCCGCGGTGCGCAACGCCGTCGCGCACGGCGACGCCGTCGGGGGACTCGCGATCGGCCCGCACCGCGCGACCATCGTCACCGCCGGTGCCCAGGGCGTGGCCGCCGGCCAGGTGATCGGCGGGGCCGTCGGCGCGCTCGCTGATCACGCCGGCATACCCAGCCACACCGTCGACGTCAGGCCGTTGCCCGCCAGCGACTCGTTCGGGCTCTCGGGGTTCATGGTCGTGATCGGGCTCACGATCGCCGGCGCGATCTTCGCCGCAGCCGCCTACGCGACCGGTCGCAACCTGGGCGCCCGTGCGCTCCTGGGTGCTGCGGCTGCGTTCGCGCTGGTCGCCGGCCTCGCCGCCGCGGTCGCCGTCGACACCATCGTCGGGGCGGTCGGGCACTTCTGGGCGATCGCCGGGATCGGCATGCTGCTCGCGCTCGCCGTCGGCGCCACGATGCTCGTGCTCGGGCGGCTGTTCGGCCCCGCCGGCCTCGGCGCAGGTGCCCTGCTCGTTGTGCTCACGAGCATCGCGACCTCAGGAAGCGTGGTGGGCTACCGCTTTGAGCCCGGCTTCCACCACACGCTGTCGCAGTGGCTCCCGGCCGGCTCGGCCGTCGAGGCGCTGCGCGACGCCATCTACTTCGGCGGCGCCCACCTGGGACCGAGGATCGCCGTGCTCGCCGCCTGGACCGTTGCGGCGGTCGTCATCCTCGCGATCGCCAGCGCCGTCCGGGCGCACGCCCGCCCGGACGGGTCCCCCGACCGCGGGCGCCCTACGGCGCAGGCCATGGCGACGCACCCCGCATGAGCGCGTCGACGATCGACAGCCCGGGCGGCGCGCCGGTGTCCGGATGCGTGAAGCCCAGCAGCCGGAAGCCCAGGCCGGCGGCGGCATAGCGCGGCTCCTCCTGGTAGCCGTCGGCGCCGTCGCCCGACAGGTAGGCGTCGCCGCCGGCCGCGTGCACCAGGCCGATCAGCAGATCGGTGGCGGCGCCGTCGACCGCCGGTAGCTGCGACTGGCGCACGAGCTTGTGGGCATGCTGGGGCGCCAGCCGGCGGATGGCGTGCTCGTTGAGGACGGCGATGCGGTCGGTGTCGAGCTCCAGCAGCTCGCGCACCAGCGGCATCACCTCGGCGAAGCGCGGCGCGCGCGCGTAGCTCTGCTCGATCGTGCGCAGCGCCTTGCGCCGCCACGGCTGGCGGTCGTCGATGCGCACCTCGCCGATCGTCTGCACGCCCTCGCGCACCACCGGCACGGTCAGCCACGATGGCTGGCCGCCGACCAGCAGCTGCACCCGGTTGGTGTACGTCCCGCGTGACGTGCGCGGGAACTGCACCTGGTCGAGCAGGACGAAGCGGTCGGCCTGCGCCAGCTTGTCGAAGTAGCCCAGCCAGGGCAGGAAGTTCGGCTGGTGGCAGGCGACGAGCATCAGGCTTGGCGCGCGAGCACGGCCTTCTGGTCGTCGGTGGCCAGCGCCTCGACCGTGGAGCCCATGCGTGCCGCCTGCTCCTCGAGGATCTCGCGCAGCGACCGCCCCGACCACAGCGTCGGGTGGGTGAGGAACTGCAGCCGGCCGGCGTCGCGCAGCTCGGTCTCCGGGTCCCTGCCGCGGAAGTCCTGGTTGGAGTCGCTCAGGTAGCCGATCTCGGTGAAGAACCGCGGCGCGTAGGTGTTGATGCGCTCCTCGCCCAGCTCCAGGTGGCCGACCGGGCGCACGCCCGGCATGTGGAAGGAGACGACGCGGATCGGCGTGTCGTAGCGCTGCTCCAGCAGCTCGGCCTCACGGGCCACCCCATCGACGACCTCCTCGTCGGACTCCACCCCCGACGAGTCGAAGTGCAGACCCAGCTCGTGGCCGTGGTCCAGCAGCGCCGCGACGGCCAGGTCAGCCTCCATGTCCAGGGTGTAGAACGGCGAGCGAACCTGCAGGCAGTAGGTGGCCACCGCCCCCTGCTCAGCCTCGACGGCGGCCATCGGCTCGATCCACTTGGGTCGGTCGTCGATGTCATGGCGCAGCAGCAGCGCGCGCTCAGGCAGCTCGTCGGTGAAGCGGAAGGTGGGAGGGCCCAGGGCGAGCAGGCGCCCGTAGGCCTCATAGGTCATGACCCGAGACATGCGATGGCGGAGGGTACTTGCGCGCCCCGGCGGCCCCACCGATGATGAGCGCATGATCCTCTACACCTGCGGCCAGAAGGGCTCGGGGCCGGCGGCGCTGCACCCGTGCGCCAAGGCGGTCAAGGCGCTGGACGACGCCGGCCTGTCCTACGAGCTGCGCACCGTCGGCGGCTACAAGCTGCTGCCGTGGACGCGCCGCGGGCAGCGCGACGAGATCCGGACGCTGACCGGCCAGAGCGACGTGCCCGTGCTCGTCACCGACGACGGCGCCGCGATCAACGGCTCGGGCCGGATCGCGGCGTGGGCCAGGGAGCACGGGTCGGCCTGAGCGTGCTCGCGCTGGACGCGCTGCGCGACGCCGACTCCGACGCGCTGTTCGACTGGATCAACGATCGCGAGCTGGTCGAGCTGAGCGCCGTCTTCCGCCCCGTCAGCCGCGCCGAGCACGAGACCTGGTTCGCCGACGTGCGCGCCCGCTCCGACGTGGCCATCTGGGCGATCCGCGAGGACGGCGCGCTGGTGGGCACCGGGCAGCTGCTGATCGACGGCGACGCGGCCGAGCTGCGCATCCGCATCGGGGTGCGCTCGGCCCAGGACCGCGGGATCGGCACCTGGACGGTCCGCGAGCTCGTGCGCCGCGGCTTCGAGGAGCTCGGCCTGCGGCGCATCTGGCTCCAGGTGCTGGAGGCCAACGCGCGCGCGATCCGCGCCTACGAGAAGGCGGGCTTTGAGACGGTCGACGGCGGCAGCCTGCGCATCATGGAGATTCGCCGCGCAGCTGCCTGAGCTCGTGCTCCATGGCCTCCATGCGCCGCTCCATGCGCCGCAGCTGCAGCAGGATCTCGCGCTCGGGGGCCACGATGCCCGAGACGTCGCGCTGCACCTCGCGGGAGATGAAGCGCTCGACGATCGCGCCCGTCATCAGAAACAGGAAGCCGATACCGAAGACCATCACGGCTATGGCGACGATGCGCCCGGCCGTGGTGTGCGGGATCTCGTCGCCGTAGCCGACCGTCGTCACCGTGGAGGCGACCCACCAGATCCCGTCCCAGGCGCTGACGCTGGGACCCTCGACGACCGAGTACAGCAGGCCGAAGGCCACGAGGATGAGCACCGCCGCCGGGATCACGTACGCCAGGCGGCTCGGGGCGAAGATCGACAGGACGAACCGGGACACGCGAGCGGGCATGGCGCAAGCCTGCCAGGAGGCCGTGGCGGATGGCGCTCAGCGCGCCTGGCCCGGGCAGCGGTCCGGCCGGCAGCCGGGCCGATTGGACGCGGCCGGCGGCCGCGGCGCGGGCAGCGGCCGTGCCGCTGCCCGCCGCTCGCGGCCCGGCGTGCAGGCCCCCGGCCGGCAGCTCGCCGGCCGCACCATCGCACGCCGTTGGCTCATTCGCCGATCCCCACCATCTCGCGCGCCGGTCCGCCCGGCACGAACATCGGCAGGGCGTCGGCCAGGGGGGCGACGGCGATCCGCAGCAGCGCCGGACCCGCCTCGGCCAGCGTCGCCGCCAGCGCGTCACCCAGGTCGTCGGCGCGCTCCACCGAACGGGCCGCGATGCCGAACCCGCCCGCGAGCATCCGCCAGTCCATCGTGCCGCCCAGCTCGCTGGCCGCGCGGCGGCCGTCCCAGAACATGTCCTGCTGCTGGCGCACCATGCCCAGCGAGCCGTTGTCGATCAGCACCACCTTGACGGGCAGCCGCTCATGGGCGGCGGTGGCCAGCTCCTGGAGGTTGATCAGCAGCGAGCCATCGCCGCTGACACACACGACCTGGCGCTGCGGGTGGGCGGCCTGCGCGCCGAGCGCGGCGGGCAGGCCGAAGCCCATCGAGCCCAGGCCGCCGCTGGTCAGCCACTGGCGCGGACGCTCGAAGCCGATGCGGCTGGCCGCCCACATCTGGTGCTGACCGACGTCGGTGGTGACGATCGCGTCGCGCTCCAGCGCGGCGCCCAGCGCGTCCAGCGCCCCCTCGGGGTCGATCGTGCCGTCCTCGCCGTGGGCCGCCTCGCGAGCCGGGTGGGCGGCGCGCCAGCCGTCGATGCGCGTCCACCACTCCGCCCAGCGACCCGGTCCCGGCGCCAGCGTCGACAGCTCGCGCGCGATCCCCTCCAGCGCCTGGCGGGCGTCGCCGACCACCGGCACGTGGACCTCGACGTTCTTGCCGATCTCGGCGGCGTCGACGTCGATGTGGACGATCTTGGCGCGCTGGGCGAATGCGGTCAGCTCGCCGGTCACGCGGTCGTCGAAGCGCGCGCCGACGGCGATGATCAGGTCGGCCTCGTCCATCGCCCAGTTGGCCTGCGGCGTGCCGTGCATGCCGAGCATGCCCAGCCAGCGCCGATCGGAGGCGGGGAAGGCGCCGAGCGCCATCAGCGTGGTGGTGACCGGCAGGTCCAGCCGCCGCGCCAGGTCGGTGAGCGCGTCGGAGGCGCCGCTGTGGACGACCCCGCCGCCGGCGTACAGCACCGGCCGCCGCGCCGTGGCGATCGCGGCGGCCGCCTTGCGCAGCTGCTTGCCGTTGGGCACCACGCGTGAGCGGTAGCCGGGCAACGACGGCTGCTCGCCACCCACGCGGGCGGGCGAGCGGGCCGCGTCGGCGGGCACGTCGACGACGACCGGGCCGGGCCGCCCGGTGCGGGCGACGTGAAAGGCCTCGTGGATCGCCTGGGCCACGTGGTCGGGCCCCTCGACGGCGATCGAGTGCTTGACCACCGGGTGGGTCATCCCGATCGTGTCGCACTCCTGGAAGGCCATCGACCCGCGCAGGTGGCTGGCCACCTGGGCGGTGATGAACACGGTGGGCACCGAGTCCATGAACGCGTCGGCGATCGGCGTCATCAGGTTCGTGGCGCCCGGGCCGCTGGTCACCAGCGCCACCCCGACCCGGCCGGTGGCCTTCGCGTAGCCCTCGGCGGCGTGGCCCGCGCCGGCCTCGTGGCGCACGAGCACGTGGCGGATGCCGGGCGTGGCCTCCAGCGCGTCGTGGATGGCCAGCGACGCGCCGCCGGGCATGCCGAAGACGGTGTCGACGCCCTCGTCGAGGAGGGCCTGGGTCAGCCGGTCGGCGCCGCGCATGCGCACCTCCCTGCAGGACGCGAGGCGGACGGGGCGATGGTGATGTCGAGTACGACGAGCGAGAGGCCGAGAATGCGCACGGGGCGCTCCTTTCGGAGGAGGACTGCGAGCGAGAGGACGGCCGGCGAGCGGAGCGCTCGCGCGGCCTAGCGAATGCCGATGAGCAGCTCGGCTACTCGCACGCCGCGACCGGTGCCTACGAGGGCGCCCGGAAGTCGAAGCGGCGTGAGGTGACGCGCGGTCACGACGGCAATGATGCCACACTGCCGGCCCGATGACCACACGTGCCCTCGTGCTCAGCGGCGGCGGCCTGACCGGCGTCGCCTGGCTCACCGGCCTGCTCGCGCGCCTGGAGGCCGAGGGCGTCCGGGTGGGCGACGCCGAGCTGGTGCTCGGCACGTCGGCGGGCAGCGTCGTCGGCGCCCAGCTCGTCGCCGGGCGCGACCTGCAGGCCCAGTACCGCTTCCTCACCGATCCGCGCAAGCCGCTGCGCCGGGCGCTGATCCGGGTCTTCGGGCTGATGCCCAAGCCGGCTCCCGAGGCGATCGAGCAGCTGCGCGAGCGCTGGCTGACCGCGCCGCCCTCCAACGAGCAGACGCGCCGCGAAACCGGCCGGCTGGCCGCCCGGGCCAAGACGATGCCCCAGCGCGTCTGGGTCGGCCTGATCGGCGGCTACCTGCGCATGCGCCGCTGGCCGGGCGCGGCGCTGTCGGTCGCCGTCGTCGACGTCGACAACGGCCGCGAGCGGCTGCTGCGCGGCGGCGACCGCGTCACGATCGCCCGCGCCGTGGCCGCCAGCACCGCCGTGCCCGGCGTGTTTCCGCCCGTGGACATCGACGGGCGGCGCTACATGGACGGCGGCTCGCGCTCGACCACCAACGCCGACCTCGCCATCGACCACGACGTGATCCTGCTGTTGGTCGACTATCAGGCCACCGAGGGCGTCGGCCCCACCAGCCGCGCGGCGATCGACGCCGAGCTGGAGATCCTCGCCGCGGCCGGGCGCACGGTCGTGGAGATCGGGCTCGACGAGGCCTCGCGCGCGGCGATCGGCGAGGCGGTCTTCGATCCGGCGCGCCTGCGCGTCAGCGCCCAGGCGGGCTGGAACCAGGGCGCCGAGGAGCTGGAGCGCGTGCGGGCCGCGTGGTCGGGCGCCTAGGGCCGGTTGCGCCCGTAGGCGTCGTGGGCGTCGACCCACTCCTCGGCGACGATCGCCGAGCCCAGCGACAGCTCGCCGGCGACGACGGTGGCGGCGACGATCTCGGTGAGCTTGCCGACCTGGCCGGCGCCGTAGCAGCCCATCAGCTCCAGGCACTCGCGCTGGGTGGCCAGGCCGGTGCCGCCGCCGTAGGTGGCGACGATCAGCGAGGGCAGGGTGATCGAGTAGTAGTAGTCGCCGTTGGGGCGGTGCTCGGCGTAGACCAGCGCCGCCGAGGACTCCGACACGTTGGCGGCGTCCTGGCCGGTGGCGATGAACAGCGCGGTGATGGCGTTGGCCGAGTGGGCGCCGTTGTTGTTGACGCCCGACAGGAAGCCGCCCAGATGCGACACCTGCCGCGCCCGGTACATGTCGGCGCTGGTGGTGTTCATCATCGAGCGCAGCAGCGCGTCGGGGATCGTCGCCTCGGCCACCACGCGCTTGCCGCGGGTGCGCAGCATGTTGATGCGCGAGGCCTTCTTGTCGGTGGCGAAGTTCGCCTCCAGGAAGAAGCGCTCGATCTCGCCCGGGTAGTTGGCCAGGATCCAGCGGCAGGCGTGCTGGGTGGCCTTGCCGGTCATGTTCTGGCCTGCCGCGTCGCCGGTGGTGTAGTCGAAGCGCGTGTACAGCACCCGTGAGGCGTGGTAGCGCTCGATCTCGATCAGCCTCCCGGAGCTGGTCGTCTCGGCGGCCACCGCGGCGATCGCGTCGAAGTGCTCGTCCAGCCACACCCGGAAGGCCTTGGCGCCGCGGGCGCTGGCGAACACGAACGCGGGCGCGCGCTGCATCCGGTCGTCGACGATCGTCACCGTCACCCCGCCGGCCGCGTGCAGCAGCTTCATGCCGCGGTTGTAGGAGGCCACCAGCGTCCCCTCGGCGGTGGCCAGCGGCACGTAGAACTCGCCCTGGGCGTGCTCGCCGTTGACCAGCAGCGGCCCGGCGACCCCGATCGGCACCTGGGCCACGCCGGTGAAGTGCTCGACGTTGCCGGGCAGGATCGCCGGGTCGAACGAGTAGCTGCCGACGTGCTCCAGGCTGGCGCCGGTGCGCTGCGTCAGGAAGTCGCGGCGCAGCCGGGCGGCGTCGCGGCTGTAGTCGTCGGACGGGTGGCGGGGGACAGGGACGCGCTCGTTCACGGCGAGGAGGATGGCGCATCGCCCCACGGCGCGGGCGCCAGCGTCCCGTCGACCAGCGCCTGGTAGATGCCCTCCCACGCGTCGGCGGCGGCCCGCGAGCCGTGCCATTTGACCGCGAACGCGCGCGAGCGCCGGCCGATCTCGGCGCGCTTGTCGGGGTGGTCCATCAGGTCGATCAGCACGTCGCGCACCGTGTCGGGCGTGGCGCTGATGACCGGCAGCTCGTCGGCGTAGTCGGGCACCTCGCGGCGCATCCACTCCAGCCACTCGGGCTGCAGGTAGCAGACCACCGGCTTGCCCAGCATCATGCCCTCGCGCGCGGTGGCGCCGAAGAAGCCCGCGGTGAGCATGTCGACGAACACGTCGGCCTGCGCCTGGTAGTAGCGCAGCTCGCGGTTGGGCACGTCCTTGAAGAACAGCAGCTCGACGTCGCGGCCCTCCGCCTTGAGCTGGTCGATCAGCGGCAGGTAGACGTGCGTGGACTTCGTGTTGCGCATCGTCCCGGCCTGGGAGCGCGTGTCCGCGTTGCCGACCGAGTGGTAGACCTTGAACGTCTCGTCGCGCAGGCCGAGGCGGAAGTTCGTGGGGATCAGCAGGTCGGGCTGCCACAGGTCCTCGTCCAGGCAGTAGATCCACGGGTTCTCGTGGACGTTGGGCGCGACGTTGGCGTCGTAGCGGTAGCCGCCCAGCAGCGCGACATAGTCGCTCAGCTCGTTGCGTGCGCGGCCCCAGGCGAGGTTCATCGCGTCGCTGCAGACGTCCGGGCGCTGCTGGAACGGGCAGTCGTCGCAGGTGGCAAACGGCGGCACGTTGCGATACGTCGTCTGCGCGACGCCGTCCAGGCAGCCGTTGGTGGTGTAGACGATCTTCTTGCCCAGCCGCCGCAGCAGCCGGATCTCGTCGTGCTCGTGGAAGCGGTGGGCGGCGAAGTCGTGCAGCGCGTCGCCGAAGCGCAGGCCGTGCGCGTTGGCGAAGTGGAAGACGTCGTAGTCGCGGGCGGCGCGGGCGAAGAAGGCGCTGTGACGCACCAGGTCGCGCCGCGTGCGCCCGACGAGCCGGCGGTCCTCGCCGTGGTAGTGGCCGGCGTGGCCGGGATCGATGTTGACGAGGTCGGCCGTCCAGCCCCGCTCGCGCAGCCGGCGCGACAGGTACCAGTGGTTGTAGTACGCCTGGCCGACGTAGAGCACCCGGGGCGGCACAGCCGCTGAGGCTAGCCCTGAGGCGGCTGGAGGCGGTAGATGGCGCCCGCCTGGTCGTCGGAGACGTACAGCGCGCCGTCTGGCCCGACGACGGCGTCGACCGGGCGCCCCCAGCGGCTGTCGCCGCGCTGGAAGCCGCGCAGCAGGTCGACGGGCTGGTGCAGCGTCCCGTCGCTCCAGGGCAGGAAGACGACGCCGGGCGGCTTGGGCGGGTGGCTGTTCCAGGATCCGTGCAGCGCGAGCGTCGCGCCGGCGCCGAGGTCGTCCAGCGCGCCCGCCTTGACGAAGTTGAGCCCCAGCGGCGCGTTGTGGGCGGGCAGCTTGACCTCGATCGGCTTGAGGTCGCCACAGGAGCGCCGGCTGCCGCCGGGGTTGGTCTGCGCGTCGGGCGTGAAGGCGTCGGAGTCGGGCTCGGGGTTGCACGTCGGCCAGCCGAGGTCACGTCCCTTCCACAGCCGTGCGACCTCCTCGGGCGGATGGTCGTTGACGTAGCTCTGCTCGACCTGACCGGTCTTCGGGTTGGCGATGTTGTCGCGGTTGTTGACCGCGGTCCACAGCGAGCCGTCGGGCGCGATGTCCAGGCCCTCGCCGTTGCGCACGCCGTGCGCCCAGATCGTCAGCTTCCCCGTCGCCGGGTCGATCGCGGCGATCGTCCCGCGTGGCGGGTCCATCCGCTGGTCGGCCAGCCCGGCGTTGGTCGAGCTGGCCAGCGTCACGTAGAGCGTGTGGTCGGGCCCGACGGCGACGGACTTGAGGCGGTGCACGTCGTCGCCGTTGGGGTCGGTGTCGGGCAGGTTGTCGGCGACCGTCTCGCGCGCACCGGGCGCGCCGTGGCTCCACGCGTAGCGGTCCAGTCGATCGGACTCGGCCACGTACAGCACCTCGCGCCCCCGCCAGCGATCGAAGGCCAGCCCCTGCGGCAGCGTCAGGTCCCGCAGCAGCACCCTCGGCGACTCGGGATCGGCGGGGTCGAGCTCGAGCACCCGGCCGGTGGCGGGGGCGCTGACCAGCAGCGTGCCCTGCGGCGTCCACGCCAGCCAGCGCGGCCCGTCGACGCGGGCGAAGACCGAGGCGCTCCAGCCCTTGGGCACCCGCACCCGGTGGCCGAGCAGCGTCGCGGTCGACGTCCCGTCGGGCGCTTGGCGGATCGTGGTCCCGGCCGCCGTCGCGGCCGTGCCCGTGGTCGTGGCGTCGCCTCCGCAGCCCGCCAGCGCGAACGCCGCGAGCAGCCCGATGAGCGCCAGCCGCCTCACAGGAGGCCCGGCACGTCGGCGATCGAGTCGACCGTGGCGGTCGGCCGCCAGCCCGAGGACTCGACCAGCTCGGCGCGGTACTTGCCGGTGCGCACCAGCACGCCGTGCAGGCCGGCCTCCAGCGCCCCGCCGACGTCGGCCTCGACGTCGTCGCCGACCATCACCGTCTCGCCGGCGGGAACGCCGATCGCCGACACGGCGGAGCCGAAGAAGGCCGCCGACGGCTTGCCCACCACGAGCGCCTGCGCGTCGGCGCCGTACTCCAGCGCGGCCGACCAGGCGCCCACGTCGAGCATCAGGCCCTCCGGCCGCGCGTAGTAGCGGTTGTGGCCCAGCGCGATCAGCTGCGCGCCGTCCAGCAGCGCGCGCAGCGCCCGGTTGAGCGTGTCGACGTCGAAGCCGTGACCGGTGTCGCCCAGCACGATCGCCTGCGGCTCGCTGCACAGGCCGACGTCGTCGAGGTCGCCGAGGTCCTCGCGCAGCGCGTCGGAGACCAGCAGCGCCACGCGCACCAGCCCCCGCTCACGGCAGGCGCCCAGGGCGATCGCCGCGGGCGTGACCAGCTCGCCGGGCTCGACGTCGAAGCCGAAGCCGTGCAGCTGCTCGAGGATCCCGTCGCGCGAGCGCGTGGTCGTGTTGGTCAGGAAGGCCAGGCCGTCGGCGCGCTCGCGCAGTGCGGCGACGGCGTCCAGCGCGCCGTCGATCGGCGCCTGCCCGTCGTGCAGCACGCCGTCGACGTCCAGCAGCACCCCGCGCACGTCGTCCAGCACGGTCACGGGTCGATGCTCCACGTGGTCGACGGGCGCAGCGCCCCGCGCACCACCGCCCACGGCCAGCGGTCCTCGCCGCCGTCGTGCGCGGTGTTCAGCGCCGTGAAGGTCAGCGCCTGCTCGACGAAGTCCAGCGTCAGCCCGATGAGACGATGCATACCCACATCGAGCGTGAACTCCCCGGGCAGCAGCGTGGTCGCGTCGAAGCGGGCGCGGATCTCGTGGCGTCCGGGCGCCAGGTCCAGCAGCGCGCCGCCCCCGTCGACGTTCTGCACGGTGGCCACGCGCGTGCCGTCGGCGGTCGACAGCCCCAGCTCGATGACGCCGTCCTGGACGTCCTCGTTGACCGAGAAGGTCATGGCCACGCTGAACGGCTGGCCCAGCGTCAGGCGGTCGGTCGCTGCGCCGTCGGCACCCAGCAGCGCGACCTGCTCGAGCGTCACCGCACCCGTGGTCGAGCGCGGCACGTCGGGCCCGATCGTCGCGACGCCGCCATCCTGGGTCGCGCCGGCCTGGTGCAGGTACTGCGCGACCACCTCGTTGGTCGGCCCCTCGACCTGCAGCCGCCCGGCGTCGATCCAGTAGGCGCGCTCGCACAGCCGCGTGACCGCGCTGAGCTGGTGGGAGACGAACACGACGGTGCGCCCGTGGCGCGCGACGTCATCCATCTTGCCGAAGCACTTGCGCTGGAACTCGGCGTCGCCGACGGCCAGGACCTCGTCGACGAGCAGGATGTCGGTGTCCAGGTGGGCGGCGACCGCGAAGGCCAGGCGCACGAACATGCCGCTCGAATAGCGCTTGACCGGCGTCTCGAGGAACTGCTCGATGCCCGAGAACTCGACGATCTCGTCGAAGCGCGCGGCCACCTCGTGGCGGCGCATGCCCAGGATCGTGCCGCTCAGGTAGACGTTCTCGCGGCCGCTGAGCTCGGGGTGGAAGCCGGTGCCGACCTCCAGCAGCGTCCCGACGCGCCCGGTCAGGGCGATGCGCCCCTCGCTGGGCGGCGTGATGCGCGACAGGCACTTGAGCAGCGTCGATCTTGCCCGCCCCGTTGCGCCCGACGAAGCCGACGACCTCGCCGCGCGAGATCTCCAGCGACACGTCGCGCAGCGCCCAGAAGTCCTCGCCCTTGGGCGCCCGGCGGCCGATGCGCTCGCTGAGCAGGTCGGTCGACGCGCCGCCCAGGCGGTAGCGCTTGCCCAGGCCGTCGACCCTGATCGCCGTCTCAGATGACATCGGCGAAGCTCCGCTCGGAGCGGGCGAAGAACCAGGCGCCGGTTGCAAGCAGGATCGCCGCGGTGGCGAGCGGGATCAGGATCAGCGTGCCGGGCCAGTCGGCGTCGGGGAAGATCATCCAGCGGTAGGTCTCCAGCACGCCGACCATCGGGTTGAGCGCGTAGATCGGCTGCACCGCGTCGGGGACCGTGTCGAACGGGTAGACGATCGGCGTCACGAACAGCCCGACCATGATCAGGAAGGGCACCGCCAGGCGGATGTCGCGATAGCGCACGTTCAGCGCGCTGAGCCACATGCCGATGCCCAGCGCGACGAGCAGCGTCAGCACCGCCAGGAACGGGATCAGCAGGATCTGCAGCGGCGGCACGATCCCGTAGGCGAGCTGCACGATCAGCGCCACCAGGAACGCCGGGACGAAGTCGATCGCGGGCGGGACGACGGCGGCGATCGGGATGATCATGCGCGGGAACCACACCTTGGCGATCAGCTCGCGGCTGGCCACGGTGGAGTCGGAGGCGAACTGCATCGCCTGGCTGAAGTACAGCCACATGGCCATGCCGGTCAGCGCGAACACCGGGTAGGGCACGTTGGCGCCCGAGGGCACCTTCGCGTAGTGGCCCAGGAACACGCTGAAGACCACGGCCAGCAGCAGCGGCTGCAGGATCGCCCACACGGTCCCGATCAACGTCTGGCGGTAGCGGATGGAGACGTCGCGCTTGACCAGGAAGAACGCGAGGTCGCGGTACTCCCACAGCTCGCGCAGGTTGGGCGGCTGCCAGCCCTTCGGCGGGGTGATGATCCGGGTGTCTGACACCTAGGCCGCGGCCGCCATCTGGGCGTCGTGCCTGGCGATGCACGACGCGATGAAGGCCTCGTTCTCCCGGGTCCAGGCGATCTGGCGCTCCAGCCCCTCGCGCAGCCCCACGGCGGCGCGGAAGCCCAGCTCCCGCTCGGACTTCTCGGTGGCTCCGAAGCGCTTGCCCGAGCGGTCCCAGTCGCGCGCCGGCGCCACCTCGACGCTGCCCGAGCCGGCCAGCTCGCACGATCGTCTCGGCCAGCTCGCGGATGCTCGTCTCCACGCCGGAGGCGAGGTTGTAGACGCCGCCCGGCTCGCCGCGGTCGGCGCAGGCGATCAGCCCGCGCGCCATGTCCTCGACGTAGATGAAGTCGCGCGTGGCGATCGCCGCCGTTGTCCAGCGGCAGCGCCTCATCGTGCAGCGCCTTCCAGACGAACGTCGGCGTGACGTTGCGCCACACCGTGTTGCACCGTGCCGCGCCAGCGCCCGGCGCCGAGCATCTCGCCGGGCCCGTAGACGTTCTGGAAGCGCGCCTTGACGATCGGCAGGCCGTGGCGGCGCCAGAAGTAGTTGCCGTACAGCTCGCCGACGACCTTGGAGATCTGGTAGGGCGATGTCGAGGTAGAGCGAGACCGGCGCGTCCTCCTGGGTGGCCGAGGCCGCCTCGAAGGTCTTCTCGGCCACCGTGCAGCCGGCGGCCGCGTAGACGACCTTGCGCAGCCGACGGCAGCTCCTTGAGCCGCTGAACAGCTTCAGCGATGGTCAGCAGGTTGTTCTCGTGGTCGGCCAGCGGGTCGGCCATCGAGGACTGGTTGCCGTGGTAGGTGACGAGGTGGAAGGCGCAGGTCGAGGTCGTCGGGGAGCGCCGCCAGCACGTCGTCGTCGTTGATCGAGGCCTCGACCAACGCACGCGCGGGTCCTCGGGCACGTTCTCGCGCTCGGACGACAGCAGGTTGTCGACCACGAGTCACCTCGTCGCCGCGCGCCAGCAGCGCGCGCACGAGGTTGGAGCCGACGAAGCCGGCGCCGCCGACGACCAGGACCTTGGTCACGTCGAAACCTCCAGCAGCCCCGAAAGTTGGTGTGCGCCGACCCGCAGGGTCTCATGAGCGGACCCGCAGCTCCTCTTCCTTGAGGTGCGTGTAGGTCTGCTCGATGCCGTGCTCGCGATACCAGGCGACCGCCTGGGCCACGCCCTCGGGCATCGGCACGCTGGTCTTCCAGTCGAAGTCGGCGTTCGTGCGCGAGGGGTCGAGCAGGATCGACTCGGCGTCGTCGGCCGCGCGCGGGCGGATCTCGACGTCGATCGTCGCCGAGGCCCAGCGCGGACGTGGTCGCGTCGAACAGCTCCTTGATCGACACGTCCGAGCCCGACGACACGTGGTAGGCGCCGCGATCCGGTCCCGTCGATGGCCTTGACGACCACGTCGACGAGGTCGGTGACGAACAGGAAGTCGCGCCGCGTGTCGGTCACGAAGCAGCCCTTGTCCTGAGTCAGGCGGCTGAAGAACGTCGGCAGCGGGCCGCTCAGGTTGCGCGGGCCGTAGACGTTGGCCAGCCGGAAGGAGACCCAGTTCAGCGACGACAGGCGGATGTAGTCCTCGCCGGCGGTCTTGGAGATCGCATAGCTGACGAGTCGTACGGGCGCAGCGGATGGTTCAGCGTGATCGGCTGCTCCTCGGGCTTGCACGCCGTAGCAGAGCGCCGTCTGGAAGTAGACGAACCGCTGCACGCCGACCCGCTCGGCGGCCTTGACCACGATCGCGGTGCCCAGCGCGTTCGTGCGGGCGTCCTCCTCCCAGGCGTCGGGATCCTTGTAGGACGCCGCCGCGTGGACGATCGCCTCGGGGCCGAAGTCGTCGACGACGCCGTTGAAGAACGCCTCGTCGGCGATCGAACCCTCGACGATGGTCAGGCCGGCCTGCGGCGTGAGGTTGTCGCGGCGCGAGGTGGCGTAGGTGTCGACGGTGAGGACCTCGTGGCCCTCGGACAGGAGGCGATCGGCCAGGTTGGAGCCGATGAAGCCGCCTCCGCCAGTGATGAGGATCTTCATGTGGTGGTCTCCGTGGTGAGGAGCGAGCGGAACTCCTGCTCGCGGTCGTGGAAGCGCTGCTGCCACAGCTCGAGGCTGAACAGGCCCCAGAAGGTACGGCCGAACTTCGCCTCGCCCTCCAGGGCGTCGAGGGACAGCTCCCGGTCGCTGCGGGCGAAGACGTCGCGCACGTACTCCTGTGCCGGGCCCCTGGCCCACTCGACGAGCGGGACGGGGAAGCCCATCTTGTCCTTGCGCTGCGCGATGCGCTCGGGAACCGCGGCGCGCGTGGCCTGCTTGAAGACGTGCTTGAGCTCGCCGCCGGGGAACTTCACGTCGGCGGGGATCGTCGCGGCCAGCTCGACCAGCGGGTGGTCCAGCAGCGGCACGCGCGACTCCAAGCCGTGCGCCATCTAGACCCGGTCCTCGACCTGCAGCAGCGCCGGCAGCAGCGTCTTGAAGTCGAAGTGGGTCATCTTGTCGAAGTAGGACTGCTGGCCCACGTTGCGGTGCCGTTGAAGATCTCGCGAGAACGCGTCGAACGGGTCGTAGTCGACAGTCCCGCTGACGTCGCCAGGCGCGGCGCGCGGTTGATGAGCCGGAAGTAGCGCCGGTCGAGGTCGTCGAACAGCCCGTCGCGCCAGAACTCCTGCAGCATCGGCTTGTAGTTCCGCAGCGAGGCCAGATGGGGGATGATCGACTCGTAGGTGACGACGAAGTTGCCGTTGTGCGACGTGCCCTCGATCGCCGCCTTGATGCACTGCTCGAAGTAGGCGATCAGGTAGCGCGTGTAGCCGCCGAAGATCTCGTCGCCGCCCTGTCCGCCGAGGATCGACCTTCACGTCGCGGGCGGCCTGCTGGGAGACCATGAACTGCGGGAACGAGCCGGGCCCGGCGACCGGGAAGTCGAGGTGGTAGATGACGCGCTCGATGTTCGCGCGTGAAGTCCTCGACGCCGATGTCCAGGACGCTGAGGTCCAGCCCGCGCTCGTCGGCCAGGATGCGCGCGTAGGAGGACTCGTCGTACTCCGCGCCCTCGGGGAAGCGGCCGGTGAAGCCGCGCATGGGGCCGTCAGCGTAGACGCTGGCCAGGCCGGCCACCGCGCTGGAGTCCAGGCCGCCCGACACGTAGGCGCCGACGGGCACGTCGGAGCGCAGGTGCAGGCGCACGCTGTCGTGCAGCAGCTCCTCGATGTGCTCCTCGAACCACGCCTCGCGATGGCCCCAGTCGAGGTCGTAGTAGACCTCCCAGTAGCGCTCGGCGCGTGCAGCGCCGCCGCGCACCACGAGCCGGTGGCCGGGCAGCAGCTCGCTGATCCCGTCAAACAGCGTCTTGCCGGCCAGGCAGAACTGGAAGGCCAGGTAGTCGCGCAGCCCGTCGCGGTCGGTCTCGATCGCCGGCAGGAACGGCAGCAGCGCCTTGGCCTCGGAGGCGAAGTACAGGACGTCGCCGACCTGCGCGTAGTACAGCGGCTTGATGCCGAAGCGGTCGCGCACCAGCAGCAGCTCGTCGTGGCGCTCGTCCCACAGCGCGAAGGCGAACATGCCGCGCAGCTGGTCGACCGCGCTCCGGCCCCAGCGCTCGTGGGCGCGCAGCAGCACCTCGGTGTCGGTCTTCGTGCGCCAGTCGCCGCTGAGCTGCTCGCGCAGCTCGGGCCAGTTGTAGATCTCGCCGTTGAAGCTGGTGACGCTGCCGTCGGCGCCGTGCATCGGCTGGGCGCCCGCGGAGCTGAGGTCGAAGATCGACAGGCGCCGGTGGGCGAGGCCGACGTGGCCGTGCGGGTGCGCCCAGGTGCCGTGGCCGTCGGGGCCGCGGTGGGCGATCAGCTCGCCCATCACGTCGAGGCGACGGGCGAGGTCGGGCACGGGCTCTCCGCGCAGGTTGATGGCTCCGGCGATGCCGCACATGGGTCCGTCGATCCCAACGAGTCGGGCGCTGGGAAGTCGCGCCGGGGCGCGGGGGCCTACCTTCCCAGCCGTGAACGTGACCGGAATCGAACAGGGATCGTACTTCCTGGGTCGGCTGAGCTCGGTGCTCGGCGGCCGCGACCTGCTGGGGTATCTGGGCGAGCTGCACGCCTCGCCGCTGCCGCGCTGGTTCGAGCGCATCGTCGCCGACGAGCCGACGTCGGCGCGCACGCGCTTCGATTCGATCTGGCAGCTGCGCTTCTACCGCATCTGGGTCTACTGCCTGGTGCGCGCGCTGCGGCCCACCGTGCTCGTGGAGACCGGGGTGCTGCACGGCATGCAGTCGGCCTTCGTGCTGGAGGCGATGCGCGTCAACGGCCACGGCCGCCTGATCTCCATCGATCTGCCCTCCTACGCCGACAGCGGGCCGGCCAACGTCGACGGCTACCGCGGGCTGCTGCCCCCCGGCCGCGAGCCCGGCTGGCTGGTGCCCGAGGAGCTGCACGAGCGCTGGGACCTGCGCGTGGGGCCGTCGCTGGAGCTGCTGCCCGGCGTGCTGGAGGAGGTCGGCCCCGACCTCGACGTCTTCCTGCACGACTCCGACCACACCTACGAGACGATGCGCGGCGAGATCGAGCTGGCCTGGCCGCGGCTGCGCCCGGGCGGCGCGCTGATCGTCGACGACTCGACCGACAACACGGCCTTCGCCGAGCTGTGCGAGCGCGTCGGCGGCACCCCGCTGCTGTTTCCCAACCCCGACGAGGGATGGCACGGCGAGGCCCGCGCCGGCCTCCTGCTCAAGCCACGGACTGCGTGATGCAGCTCTGGACCTTGGCCTCCGCGGTGGCGTCCAGCGGGCCGGCGGGCGCGACCTCGAGCACGTTGCCGACCGGCTGGGCGGCGGTCCCCGCCACCGACGCGTAGTCGGTCGGGCGCACCTGCTGCAGGCGGATCAGCCGGTTCTGGATGTCCTTGTAGCCGAGCTGGGCCGCCTCGACGTAGGGGAACACGATCAGCGTCACCGGCTTGCCCTGCAGCGTGACCGTGAACCCGGCGCCGCCCATCTTGGTGGCGTAGTCGACGGTCGGCGCAAACCACTTGTAGGTATCGGCCGACTTGCCGCCCACGCAGGCCTGCAACCGGCTGAACTGGGCCTGGGCGTCGAGCTTCTGCGGCGTGGTGCTGGCGGTCGCGGGCGCGGTCGTCGTGCCGGGGGTCGTGGCCACGGTCGGCGGCGTCGTCTGTCCCTCCACCGGGACGGTGCTCGTGCCGCCGCCACAACCGGCGACGGCCAGCACGACCAGCGCGAGCAGGGCTGCGAGGCTTCGCGGGAACAAGGGCCGTGATGGTAGAAAAGGCCCGGTGCGCCCCCGCCGGCTCCATCATCTGCTCGCCGGGCGGGCCCTGCGCCGCCGCGCCGACGCGCTCGCCGCCGGCGGCACGCTGCTGTGGCCCCGCGCCGCCGGCCGGCTGGCCCATCCCGACGCCAGCTTCGACGTCGTCGTGGCGCTGGATCTGCTGGAGGCGCTGGACTGGCGGGATCGGCCCGCGGCGCTGCACGAGCTGGCGCGCGTGGCCCGCGGCCATCTTCTCGTGGCCACGCGGCTGCCGGCGATGGACGTGATCGTGCCGCTGCGGGCGTGGGGGCCGGTGCGCTGCCGGATCGTCGGGCGCCCGCGCTGGACGCGCTCCTACCGCGCGGTCGTCGTGGCCGAGATGGCGGCCTCGATCTCGGCCTCCAGCTCGCCGGCCAGCGCGTCGTAGTGAAAGCGGGCGGCGACGCCGTCGGCGCCGGTCGCCACGCGTCCGCTGATCAGATCCGACAGGGCCCGCGCGATCGCGTCGGGATCCTCCATCGGGGCCGCGCTGCCCGCACCCGCGGCGGTGACGATGCGCGCCGCCTCGGTGCGGTCGCCGACCACGAACACGGGCCGGTCGGCGGCCAGGTACTCGAACAGCTTCTGGCCGGTCTCGCTGGGGTTGCCGGTGGTGATCAGCAGCAGCGTGTCGGCGGCGCGCTGCAGGCGCATCGTCGTGTCGCGGTCCAGTGAGCCGAGCACGCGCGTCATGCCCGACAGCTCGGGCGCCTCGATCTGCGCGCGCTCGTCGCCGGCCAGCGGCCCGGCGAACAGCACCTCGATGCGCGCCGCCGCCTGCGGGTCGGCCTGCTTGAGCGCGCGCAGCCCGGCCAGCAGGCTGGCGGGCGAGCGCTTCACGTAGCCCAGGCGCCCGGTGTACAGCAGCGAGTGGCGCTCGGGGTCCAGCAGCCCCTCGGGCGGCGGCCCGTCCAGCGCGGTGCGCTCCTCGAGGTCGAAGCCGTTGGAGATGGTGGTGGCGACGGTGGCGCCCAGGCGCTCGCGCGCGTCGCGGGCGATCGGCTCGGTCACGGCGGTGACGCGGTCGGCCGCGCTCAGCAGCGCCCGCTCCAGCGCCGCGTCCAGCGCGCGCTGCGGCCCCAGCGGGAAGTCGCCGTGGTTGCGCTCGAAGCGCCAGCCGTCGCGGATGTCGGCGATCCACGGCAGGCCCAGGCGACGCTGCAGCGCCAGGCCGACCAGGTTGGTGGAGGGCGGCGGCCCGGTCGTCCACACGACGTCGGGGCGCTCCTCGCGGGCGACGCGCAGCGCGGTGGGCAGCGCGAACGGCAGCCAGCCGATCAGCGCCAGATCGGGCACGACGACGTCCTCCAGGCGCGAGGGGGCCGGCGCGGCGGCGGTCTGCGCGGCCTGGCCCTGCAGCGCCTGGAAGGAGCGCTGGCGCCAGTTGAGGTTGGAGGCCATCACGTCGCGGGTGCGCACCACGCGCGCCGCGCCGTCGATCGGGCCGCTGCCCGACACCTTGGAGGTGACCACGACGACGCGGTGCCCGCGGCGCCCCAGGTACTTGGCGAACCCGGCGGTGCGCCGCGCCGCCGACAGCGGCGACGGCGGCGACAGGTGCGCGACGAGCAGGATGGTCCGCTTCACGGGGCCCTACGGTACGCGGGCGCATGGCCGAGCACAGCGAGCACGCCGACGTCACCGCGGTCGTCCCCTGCTTCAACTACGGCGCCTACGTGGCCGAGGCGGTCGACTCGCTGCTGGCCCAGGAGGGCGGGGCGCCGCACGTGGTCGTCGTCGACGACGGCTCGACGCAGCCGGCCACGCTGGAGGCGCTGGCCGCCCTGCCGGTGCCCGTCATCCGCCAGGACAACGCCGGCCTGTCGGCGGCGCGCAACACCGGCTACGCCTCCACCGACACGCCGCTGCTGATCGCCCTGGACGCCGACGACCGCCTGCCCCCGGGGGCGCTGCGCGCGCTCAAGGCGCCGCTGCAGGCCGACCCGGGCATCGGCTTCAGCTACGGGGTGACGCGCTTCTTCGGCGACTGGGAGGGCGACATGGCCTTCCCGCCGCTGGACGCCTACCGGCTGCTGTACCGCCACATCGTCGGTCCCGTCGGGCTCACGCGGCGCGCGCTGTGGGCCGACGTCGGCGGCTACGACCCCGCCTTTCGCACCGGCTATGAGGACTGGGACTTCTGGCTGAGCGCCCTGGAGCGCGGGTGGCGCGGGGCGAAGGTCGACGCGGTCACGTTCCTGTACCGCCGCCACGGCGAGACGATGGTGTTCGGCGCCCGGCGCGAGTACCGCGAGCTGTTCGCCCGGCTGCGGGCCAAGCACGCGGGCCTGTACGCTCGCGGACGCGAGCTGGCCCGAGCCAGCGACGCCGGGTTGCTGGAGCGGGCGATATACCGCTACTTCTGGGGCCCGCGGCCCGTTCCCGCCAAGGTGGAGCAGGCCATCTACCGGCTTCTGTTCCGGCGCTGACGCCGCAGACCGCTGACGCTACCCTCGGAGACCTTCATGCCGCTGCTCAAGCCCAACGTCGGTCGCGCGCTGAGCGCCATCGGCGCGCTGATCGTGGTGCTGGCGCTGTTCATGACCTGGTACCACATCGTCCGCCCGGACGGCACGGTCGACGACACGACCGGCTGGCAGACGTTCACGAACCTGCGCATCGTGATCCTGGCCGGCGGGATCCTGACGATCCTGTCGGCGCTGCCCGCGCAGACGCGCCCGCTGCTGATCGCCCGCACGCTGCTGGGCCTGCTGCTGTTCGTGCTGATCCTGCGGCGGATCATCGACCCACCCAACGTGGCCGGCGACGTGTCGGCCCAGATCGGCGTCTACGCCGGCGCCCTCGGCGCGATCTGCGTCGCCCTCGGCGGCCTGGTCGACACCGGGCGTCACGTGGTCGAGGTCTACCCGAGCCTCTGGCGTCCGCCGGCCGGCGAGCTCGGCCGTGGGCGGCGTTCGCTCGGCCGCGGCGACGACGGCTAGCGCCCAGGCCCCAGCCGGTTCGCGGTGCGCCGTCCACGCATCCCACGGCCCCTGCTTGCCGTGCTCGCCGTCGTGTGCGTGGCGGCGCTGGCGTGGACGTTCGCCGTGCCCGCGCTGCAGGGCGCCGACGAGGCTGCGCACTTCTCCTATGTGCAGAAGATCGCCGACGCCCACGAGGTCCCGTGGCTGAACAAGAGCGAGGGCTACCTGCCCGCCGGCTTCGGGCCGGCGGTGTCGACCGAGCAGGTGACGGCCTGGATCTGGGCGGGCCTGGAGCCGTTGCGCGGCAACCTCGCCGCACGGCCGCTGTGGACGCACGCCGACGAGCGCATCTGGGCCCGCGAGAACGCCAAGCTCACGCCCGCTGACCGGCGCGACGGCGTCGGCTCCAACGTCTTCAACAACCCGCCGCTGTACTACCTGTCGGCGGTCGTCCCCTACGACATCGCTGGCGGAACGTTCTTCGACCGGCTGTTCACGGTGCGCGTCTACAACGTCGCGCTGCTGCTGGTCACCGTTGCGCTGACGTGGCTGCTGGCCGGGGTGCTGTTCGGTCGCCGCCGCGAGGCCCAGACGGTCGCCGCGCTGGCCGTCGGCCTGCAGCCCGGGCTGCTGGACGTGACCACCCGGGTCACGCCGGACGCGCTGCTGATCCCCCTGTGTGCGGCGGCGCTGTACCTGATGGCGCTGCTGGTCTCGCGCGGCTGGTCGTGGCGGCTGGTGGCGCTGCTGGCGCTGGCGGTGGCGGCCGCCTGCCTCACCCAGGGGCGCGCGCTGGCGCTCGTCGTCCCGGCGCTGTTCGCGATCGGCCTGGCCGCCTGGCGGCGCGGCCATCCGCTCGACGGCCGCCGGCGGCTGGGCCGCGGGACGACGGTGGCGCTGTGGGTCGGCGGCGCGGCGGTGGCGCTGGTGGCCTTCGGCCTGTACGCGACGCACTTCTCGGTCGGCGGCCTGCCCGGCTTCTGGTCCTACCTGTGGCAGTTCTACCTGCCGGCGCTGCCGGGCATGCAGGCGCCGATCGGGCCCGCGTGGGGGGTGGACAACGTCTACCTGACGCGCCTGTTCGGCACGTTCGTGCAGTTCGAGGTCGGCTTCCCGCGCGATCTGCTGGACGTGATCCGCCTGTGCCTGTGGATCGGCCTGGTGCTGCTGGTGGTGGCCGGCTGGCGCCATCGCGCGGCGCTGGCCCGCCGCCGCGACGCGGTGGTGGTGCTCGGCGTGGCGGTGGTGCTGGGCATCCTCGGCCTGCACGCGGCGGCGTTCCACTCGCTGCTGGTCAACCAGGCCGATCCGGTCATCACCGGGCGCTACCTGCTGATGCTGGTCCCGCTGTACGGCGTCGCGGTGGCGGGGGCGATGCGCGCGCTGCCGGGGCGCCTGCGGGCGCTGACCACCGGCGGCCTGGTGGCGGCGCTGTTCCTGTTGCAGCTGTCGGCCTTCGGCCTGGTCGTGGAGCGCTTCTATGCGTAGGGCGGCGATCCTCGGGGCGGTCGTGGTGTTCGTGCTCGGCGCGCTGCTGGTGGTGCGCCCGTTCGTGGCCACCCAGCACGACATGCCGGCCGAGATCCCCTCGCCCGCGTCGCTGCTGAACACCGACACGGTGCCGCTGGCCCAGGGCCACCCGGTGTGCTTCCGCTACGCGGTGGCCGAGCGCCACAGCGAGCTGATCCGCTTCAAGGTGGCGGTTCCCGACGGGGTCGCGCCGGCGCTGTCGGTGCATCTCAAGGGCGACGGCTACGAGTACACGGCGCAGATCCCGCCGGGGCTGCAGGACTCCCAGACCGCGCAGGCGCCGATCCCCGCGCCGCCGGCCGACGTGCCGGTGCGCGTGTGCATCGCCAGCCAGGGCGCGCCGGCGATCGGCCTGTTCGCCTCCAGCGACCGCACCCGCTCGCGCTCGATCGCTCACGTCGACGGCAAGCCGATGAACAAGAGCGTGTGGTTCAGCTTCTACGAGCCGCAGTGGCGGGCGATCAGCGAGCGCGTGCCGCTGACGATCGACCGCATGACCGTGTTCCGCCCGGGCTACGTGACGCCGTGGCTGCTGTGGATCATCGCCGTGCTGTTCCTGGTCGGCGGGCCGATCGGCGTGGTGTGGGCGCTGGCCCGCGCGCTGCGCGACGATCGCGTCGACGATCTCTCCCAGGTGGACGTCGATGTACGCCGGCGTACCTGGCGGCGCCTGCTGGATTGAGTTGCGACGGTTCCCAGTTGCGCGCGTTCGTCTAAGTGCGGTATGACACACGTTGCCTGGAGGAGGAGAGGGCGGTGCCCCGCCCGAGCTCGGTCAGGTCGTGAAGGTGAGCGTGTCGACGTCGGCATCTGGGTCAGCCGGCCAGTGCTTGCACCGGAGAAGCTTCGCGACCGCACCTCGAGCCGGCGGGGCGCCGTTCAACTCGGCGTGACCGTCAGCGTGCGGCGCGCCGGCTTCGTCGTTGTCGATCCGCGGTAGCGGACCGTCACGCGCGCCCGGCGCGTCCCGCGGGGAAGCCTGGTGCGCAGCGCGTAGTGGCCGCGGCGGATGCGCGCCCGCAGGTGCTTGTGGCGGCCGGCGGCGGTGACGGTGACCGAGACGGTCCCGCTTGCGTCGCGGCGCAGCGAGCCGCGCAGGCGGAGCATCCGCGTACGGCGCGACAGGGTTGCGGTCGGCGGCCTGAGCGCGGCGCTGACGCGCGCGACCGTCTCGGGAGCGGCCGGCGTCACGGGAGCGACGGGCACGGGCAGGGAGACCGGGAGGTCCTGGGCGGGCGGTGCGTCGGCGGGCTTGGGCGCCGGCTTGACCGCGCCTGCGCCCCCGCCGCCACCCCCGCCCGCGGCAGCCGCGTAGGACACCGACCCCGACGCCGCATGGGCGGCGCCGCCGTTGCCGGCGGCGTCCGTCAGCCACACCCGCACGGTGTAGGCCCCGGGGACCGCCGGCAGCGTTCCCGTCGCGCTCGTCAGGCCGCCGCTCCCGCTCGAGCACGTCGCGCCCGCGCAGGCCTGCCAGCGCGAGCCGGCATAGGCAGAGCCCCCGTCGGCCGCCGGCGTGCTCCAGCTCAGGTGGAAGGAGGTCGACGCCCCGCCACCGCTGACGGTCAGCCCGGTGGGCGCCGGCGGAGCGGTGTTGTCGACCTCGATCGTGAACGCTGGCCCCCTGGTCTCGTTGCCGGCCGGATCGACGACGGCAGGCTGGACGCTGTGCGAGCCGTCGGCCAAGCCCGTTGTGTCCAGCGGATGGCTCACCCCCGCCGCGTCGCTGCACGGCACCGTGACCGAGTAGTCGCAGCTGCGGTCAGCGCTCGTGGAGACGACCGAGCCATCGGCGTACCAGCGCACATTCCTGATGCCGAGGTTGTCAGAGCCCGTGATCGACCCGTCGACGCTGCCGCCCACCCATCCGCCGCCGACAACCGCGCCACCCCCCGAGACGCCGGTCGGGGCCTGGTTGTCAGTCAGCGTCACCACCGAGCCGTAGATGTGCGCCCAGGCCTGGTGGATCGATGTACCGGTGGTGCAACTCGGTAAGCCGTAGGTCGCCGCACCGGAATCCCCACGCGATCCACGCCGCGCTCAGGCCGGTGAACGACGCGTAGCCGGAGCCGTAGCCCCCCGACGACACAGCCCCATTGGCCACCCGGACGAGTGCAGGTCTCGCCGCCCAACTGCCCTGCGTCGGTACGGCCGTACACGTAGTAGCCGTCGCTCCGCAGGCCGATGTCGCGCTTGATGGTGACCGCGCTGATCGTCGTGCCCGAGCGGGGCGGTGAAGCGCAGCTGGCCGATAGCGCCGGCGGGAACGGCGACACCGGACGACAACTTCGTCCAGACCGACTGGCCCAGAATCTGGTCGTGGTCCGGGTCGGTCCCGACACGCGCTCCCGGTCGGTGGGCAGACCGCCGCCGGGCACTTCATAGCCGCCGACGCCTTCGTCGACCGCCCGCCAAGCGTTGTCGGCGCCGCCCAGATGGGGCGTCCGCACAGCTCTTGATCTGCACTGTGCCGGCGCCCGCCGTGGGCGCGAGGAGAAGGCGGCGGCCGATGGCCGCAACAGCAAGGAGCAGCGTCTGCGAGAGTGGCGTTGAACTTCTCGAACATGAGGTCGGGCCGTACCCGTCGATCAGCGGGCAGGAGGGCAACCTAGCCATCGACGTTCCGGATTCCGTCTTTAGTCATCGAGAATTGATCTTTAGAACTCTCGCGTGGCATGGACGACGAGAATGTCCGATCGTCCGGCGGGAGCAGCCAGCACCTGCACACGGATCGTCTTCCACCTGCGTCGGCCTAGCTGGACGCGAAGCGTGTTGCTCCTGTCGCACGTAGCGGCGGTGGTCAATCCGGAACAGGATCCGCTCGCCGCGCCTGCGGCCGTGGATCTTGACCGTGAGCACGCCATGGCGTACCGCCACTGACCTCATCGTCAGCGTGGATCGCTTGTGCCTCTTGCCCGGATCGCCAGCTGGTGGGTGCGCATCAGTGACCGGCGCGGGGGCTGTGGTTGTTGCCGCGACCGTCGCTGGCGGGGGTGGTGATTCGGTCGTGTTGCTGGGGGCGACGGCCGGGCTACCAGCACCACCGCCGCCGGCCGTGAACGGCGGTGGTGCCTCGCAGGGGTTCGCCACGGCGGCGCCGAGCCCGGAGGTTGGGGCGCCGTTGGTCAATGCCGTGAGCTGCGGATCGGCTGCGAATGCCTTGGCGGCGTTGAGGACCTTGACGCCACCGATCAAGTCGGCGTTGTCGAGCAGTAGTTGCTCGGCCTGATCTGGCGTCAGTGAAGGGTCGTAGGAGCGCATCGCGGCCAGGACGGCGCTGACGACCGGGGCGGCATACGAGGTCCCCTGACCAAATGCGAGATGTGTGCCGTAACTCGGCGGTACGCATGCGGCCGTCCCGAACGTCGGCGATATCCAGCCCCGACCCTCGGTTGCTGAACGGCGCCAGCGCCCCTATGGCGTCTGTCGCACCGACGGCGAAGACTCCCGCTCGAGCTCGCCGGGTAGCCGACTGAAGACGCCGAGCCGTTGTTGCCCGCGGCCGCGACGACGTTCATGTGGTACGGCGCTCGCGCGGACTTCGGCGATCTTGTCGTCCAAGCTCGCGCGTTGCGGAACTCGTGGCTCCCGTCAGGCCCTGACAGCGAGAGGTTGATGACCTTCACTTCGGCCTTGCCCGAGCACCATGTCAGCGCGGTGCGATAGTCATCCACCTGAGCGGCCGCGGAGCCACCTGCGAACACACGAGCCGAATAGATCCTCGCGGCAGGCCAAATGCCGCTCGTGCCGATCGCCGTCGATCTGGCTGGCGATCACACCGGCGACGTAGGTGCCGTGCTTCGCAAGCGAGGCGCCGGTGTCGAGGATCGCACCGAAGTCCCCGGGATCGGTCGAGCCGCCGCTCCCTAACCATGTTGGTCCGCGCCACGAGCGCGCCGCCCAGGTCCGTGTCGGTGTCGACACCGGAGTCGATCACGCACACACCACGGCCGCTTGCCGGCGGTGGCGCCGCCGACAGGAACGTCGCATTGGCGGCGGTCGCCTGCGGGGTGCCCGGTCCCTCGGCGCCGGCCGAAGCGGTTGCGGGGGCTGCGAGTAGGGCGGCGACCGCGAGCGTCAGCGGGCGGTTCATCGGGCCTCCTCGACGACGGCCTGGACCGTCACGACCGCGGACGCTTCCAGGGCGGTGCGGGCGGCGAGTCTCACGGGCGCACCTCCACGGCGACGCGGTTGGACGCGCCGGTCTCGTACGGCCAGCCGGCATCAGTGCGCACCACCGTGCGGAACACGTAGCGCGTCGTGTGCCTCGTCCGCGTGAAGCGATAGCGGTAGGCGAAGCGCCCGCCGTGCAACCGGGTCGTCGCGAATGTCAACCAGCGCCGGTCCTGGAAGACCTGCATCTCGAGCACCTTGTGCGAACCGCGCGGGGCCCCTTCCACCTGACCGCGAAAGCGGACGATCTCGCCGTTGTGCAGCGTGCGCGGGGTTGCGCGCAGGTGCGAGACGGCGCGCACGCCGATCTCCAGGTCGGCCGTGTCGGCATCCTGGGCGTCGTCGGCGAAGGCGCGGTAGGCGAATCGCAGCGTGCGCGACCGACCCGCCGGCAGGACGATGCGGAACGAGCCATCCGCCGCGGTCACCAACGGTGGCTGCGCCGAGGCCGCGCGACCGGCGATCGACATGACGCTGATCGTCGCCCCGGCGATCGGCGTGCCGTTGCGACCCTCCAAACGCCCGACGACGACCACGCGGTCGCCATAGGCGACGCTGATCCGGTGCGCCGTCCGTGCGCCGTCCGCGCGGACGCTGAGAGAGGCAGCCGCCGTGGCATGGGTCCCGTTGGGCCGACGGACGTCGTCGTCGGCCGCGGCGGCGGGTGTCGGTGGTGCGGCGTCGGCCAGCCGCTCGGCGGGGGCGATCGCCAGCGCGCCGGGCGGCGCGATCACCGCGGTCACGCCGCCCGCACCGCCCGCACCGCCGCCGCCACCGCCACCAACCGTCCCGCCGCCCGCGGTCGAGGCACATGTCACTCCGTCGTCGGCGTACGTGCAGCCGCTCGGCCCGGCGGTGCCGGGATCGGGGAGGCCTGCGCCGCCGCTCGGCCCGGGGTTCAGGCCCGGCGCGTTGATGCGCGCGGTGTAGGCGGCGCCGTAGGTGACTCGCCCGGCGGCGTCCATCACGCCGAGCTGGAGGGCATGCTCACCGTCGCCCAACTGGGTCAGATCGACATCGACCGTGTAGCTGCGGGCCGCGGTCGGGCACGGTACCCGGGTCGTGTAGACGTCGCCCCCAAGCACGCTGGTGCTGGTGTCCTTCGTCGCGCAGCCCGTGCCGGTGCCGGGCAGCGCAACGCGCGAGACGCTCGTGCCATCCTTGAGCACCAGCCAGCGCACGCCCAGCCCGCTGTCGCTGGCGGTCACCTGCACGGGCAGCGTGGCGGCGGTGTACCAGCCCGATGGGTTGGGCGCACCGAACAGCTGCCCGTTCGCGGGAGCCTGGTCGACCGACGGCGCGGACGTGTCGCTCAGCGTGACGTCCAGCTTGTCGGTGTAGAAGTGCCCCTCCTGGTCGACTCCGCTGCCCCAGCTGATCTGGTTGGCGCTGGCCCCGACCGAGCCCGCCGCACCCGTGGCGATACCGGCGCCGCCCTGCGCCCAGAGCCCGTTCAGCGCCACCTCACCGGGATTGCCGTCGATGTTCCAGTCGCCCCATGACGACGTGACGGTCGTGTAGGTGCCCATCGCCGGCCACCCATAGGCATGCACGTGCGGCCAGGCCCGGGCGGCGCTGAGGACGGTTCCGGCCGGCGGCGTGAAGCTGAACGCCCTGCTGGAGCCGCCGGTCGGAGCGGTCACGCCGAAGCGACCGCCCGCGCCCTCGTTGTAGTCGAGGCCGTCCAGCAGCGTGGCGGGATTGACGTTGGTCGGCGTGCCGTCCGCGAGACGTCCGATCTCCAGCAGCGCCTGGCCGTTGTCGGCCCGGGCGGGCTGCACGAGGCCTGCGGTTGCGCCGATGGCGAGCAGCAGGGTGGTCAGGCCCGTCAGTGGGCGTGCAAGAGCCGCCCGAGAACGGATGGGTGTGGCCGGCATGGGTCCTCCGGAGAGGTCGAGGTGTGGTGTCGAGCGCCTAGGCGTGGGGCGAGAACTTCTCGCCCCCGCCACGTCGGGCGATCTGTGTAGCGCGAACGCTCAGGAAAGACGAACGCTCATGGACATCTGTCCATGCGGAAACCGTTCGATTTGCGAAAAAAGCGTCCGTCCGTCCAGGTCCGGGGCGACCGGTCGCGGCAGGGCGAGGCGATCGGAGTCGGCGCGCACCGGTCGCGCCTCGTTCACGACGGCCAGCTGAAAGCCGACCGCCCGCGCGGCATCGAGCGTGGCCGGGTCGACGTCGCGCCCGGGGACGCCGAACGGATACGAGAATGCCGTCGGCGCCTTGTCCAGCCACTCGGCGAGGTCGTCGCGCGAGCGCTCCATCTCGGCGCGCTGCTGCTCGGCGGGTAGCCAGCGCAGCGACAGGTGGTCGCGGCCGTGGGCGCCGATCGTCACGTGGCCGGCCAGCTCGCGCAGCTCGTCCAGCGTCAGCGGCCGCGGGTCCTGTGCGTCTGGTGCGCCCGCCCAGGCGCGCACCTGCACAAGCGCGGCCTCGATGTCCTCGCGCGAGCGCACCTGCAGCCAGCCGTGCAGGCCGCGGCGGGCCAGCTCGCGGCCGTTCTCGTCGCGCGCCGGCCAGGTGCGCACGTCGTCGCCCAGCGCGACGGTCAGCGGGCTGGTGGCGGTGGCCGTGTGCAGCAGGCGCGCCAGCTCGTCCCACCAGAAGGTGCGCCCCTCCTCGACGTGGCCGGTGGAGATGAACACCGTCACCGGCACGTCGATGCCCCGCAGCGCAGGCAGGTTGTCGGCGTAGCCGTCGTCGAAGGTGATGGCCACGGCGCCGTCGGGGAAGTCGCCCGAGGCGAGCTGCTCCAGCGCCACGATGCGCTCGCGCAGCGCCTCGATGTGGGAGGCGAAGTTGGCCGGCGAGACGGCCAGGCCGAGCGGGTCGTGCTCGACGTCGGCGACGCGGTGGTAGAGCAGCGCGACGGCGTGCGGCCCGCCGTCGCCGCGGCGCAGCGGCGGCAGCGTCAGCGCCCGCTGCGGGTCGGGCACGGAGGGGCGAAACGGGGTGGAGGGCACGGTCGGCTGCAGACCCCGGTGGGCCACCAGCGGGGCGGCCACCGCGCCGGCGTTCTCGGCCGCGCGGCCGACGCGATCCGACGCGGTGGCGACGTCGCCGCGGGCCAGCGCCGCGCCCGCACCCGCCAGGCCGGTGGCGGCGGCGCGCAACGCCCCGCCGAGGGCGCGCGGCGTCCCGACCAGCTGCGCGCGCCCGCCGGAGCGCACCCGGGCCGCGGTCAGCTCGCGCGGCTTCAGTGCGCCGACGCGCACGATCCGCTCGACGCCCAGCTCCGGCCGGTACTCCAGCGTCCAGCCGGCGGCGCCCAGGTCGCGCTGGGCGGCGTGCTCGACGGCGAACCAGTCGCGCTCGTTGGCGCGCGAGGGCCAGAAGCCGCCGGTCGCGCGCAGGGCGGCGGTGCGGAAGCCGAGGTTGCCGGCACGCATCGTGCGCTGCCGGGGGTCGATCGCGACCGCGCGTGCGCCGTAATCCAGCGGGGCCAGCCCGGGCAGCAGCCCGTCGGCCAGCCAGCGCGGCCGCGGACCGTCGAAGCGCAGGGCGATCGGCCCGCCCAGCACCGCACGGTCCTCGGGCGCGGCCTGCCACGCCGCGCGCACCCGCGCCCACCATCCGGCTCTCGGGGCGACGTCGTCGTCCACGAACACGAGCACGTCGGCCCCGGCCGCCGCGGCCAGCGCCGCGTTGCGGGCCTGCGCGATGCCCGGCTCGGCCTCCACGACGCGCGCGTCGGGCACGGTGCGGGCGACCATCTGGCGCACGGCGACCAGCTCGGACCCGCTCAGCCCGGCCGCGGCCACGATCGGGTCGGAGACCTCCCGGCCGACGGCGGCCAGCGCCTCGGGGAGCGCCGGACCCAGGCGGTCCAGGCAGACGGCGACGGACAGCTCGGGCATCGAGGGCAACGCTAGCCGCCCGGGGTGCTCGTGCGGAGCGGCGGGCGTCAGCGCGCGAGCGCCGGACCGGTGCGCCCGGCCACGCCCAGGCCGCGCAGCAGCAGGTCGTGCAGCTGGGCCAGCTCGTCGGCGTCCAGACCGCTGAGCAGATCCGCTGCGGCCTCGTCGGCGAGCTTGTCGGCCTTGGTCAGCACGCGCTCGCCGGCCTTGGTGAGCATCACCCGGGAGCGGCGGCGGTCGGCGGGGTCGCGGGTGCGCTCGACCAGGCCCTTGGCCTCAAGGTCGTCGACCGCGGTGACCACGAGCGCGGGCGCCTTGCCCAGCAGGCGGGCCAGCTCGAGCTGGGAGCCGGGTCCGTCGGTGGCCAGGATGGCCAGGATCGAGTAGGCGCGCCCGTCGATGCCCACCTGCTCCATCAGGTCGTCGGCGCTGTCGATCAGGAAGGCGCCCGCGCGGGCCAGCAGCAGCGGCATGCGCGTCTCGTCGCCGCGGGGGATGCACAGGCCACCGTCAGACACCGGGCAGAGCCTACCGACGGACAAATCGTTCATGGGTTGAATCATATTGCAGCAGCTGTTAGCGTCGCAATCAAATCGTTCAATTAACAAACGTTTCAGAAGGTGATGAGAATGCGAACGAGTCGCTGGACCACCCTCGCCGTGCTGGCGCTGGCGCAGTTCATGGTCGTCCTCGACGTGACGATCGTGAACGTCGCGCTGCCCGACATCCGCGCCTCGCTGGGCTTCAGCGCCGACGGCCTGCAGTGGGTCGTCTCCGCCTACGCGCTCGCCTTCGGCGGGTTCCTGCTGCTGGGCGGCCGCGCCGCCGACATCCTCGGCCGCCGGCGCGTGTTCCTCGTTGGCCTGGGCCTGTTCGGCGCCGCCTCGCTGGCCGCCGGACTGGCCACCACGCCCGCGCTGCTGATCGGCGCGCGCGCCGTCCAGGGCTTCGGCGGCGCGCTGCTATCGCCCGCCGCGCTGTCGATCCTCGCCGTCACCTTCGCCCACGGGCGCGACCGCAACGTCGCGATGGGCATCTGGGGCGCCCTGGCCGGCCTGGGCGGAACGCTGGGCGTCATCGCCGGGGGCGTGCTCGTCGACTGGCTGGGCTGGGAGGCGATCTTCTTCGTCAACGTGCCGATCGCCGTCGCCACGCTGATCGCCGCGCCGCTGATCGTGCGCGAGAGCCGCGTCGAGGGCGCCGCGCGCGACTTCGACCTGCCCGGCGCGCTGCTGGGCACCGGCGGCCTGCTGGCGCTCGTCTTCGGCGTCATCCGCTCCGAGCCGCTGGGCTTCGGCTCGCCCGAGGTGATCGCCTGCCTGGCCGGCGCGGCCACGCTGCTGATCGCGTTCGTGCGGGTCGAGTCGCGGGCGGCCAACCCGCTCGTGCCGCTGCGCCTGTTCCGCTCGCCCGGGCTGCGCGCCTCCAGCGCCGCCCTGGCCCTCAACGGCGGCGCGTTCATCTCGATGTTCTTCCTGACGGCGATCTTCCTGCAGCAGGTGCGCGGCGACAGCCCGCTGCAGGCGGGGCTGCACTTCCTGCCGATGGGCGTCGCCGCGGTGGCCGGGGCGACCGTCGCCTCCCAGCTGGTCACCCGCGTCGGCACCCGGCCGGTGCAGCTGGTCGGCGCGCTGCTGAGCGTCGCCGGCCTGGCGCTGCTGGCCCAGGCCGACGCCACCGGCTCCTACGTCACCGAGATCCTGCCCGGCATCGTCGTCTTCGGCGTCGGGATCATGGGCATCGGCGTCGCGGGGCAGATCGGGGCGATCGCCGACGTGCGCCACGAGGAGGCCGGCGCCGCGTCGGGCCTGGTCAGCGCCGGCTACCAGGTCGGTGGCGCGCTGGGCCTGGCCATCGTGACCGCGATCGCCGCCGGGGAGGGGACGCTGACCGACGCATTCCAGCGCGGCCTGACCATCGCCGCGGCCTTCGCCGTGGCCAACGTCCTGCTCGCCCTCGTCTCGCCGCGGGTGGAGCCGACGGCCGACCAGCTGGCCGAGGCGGCCGCCGCCTAGGCGACCTCGATCGAGGCGTGGACCGTCCCGCCGTCGCTGATCACCCACAGCGTGTGGTCGGTGTGGGCGACGCGGGCCGGTCCGGGCTGGGCGGCGTCGCGGTACTCGGCGGTCGCGTCGAGCGTCTCGACGTCGTCCAGGCGCTCCTCCAGGATCGCCCAGTAGGCGGCGTTGTTGACGTGGTCGGCGAGGTCGACGTCGGCGGCCCGGAAGCGCCAGTCGAAGCGCGGCGCGTCGTCAGGCGGCGAGCCGTGGCGCAGGCGGGCGCGCTCGGCCCGCCGGCCGCCGGCCGCCTCGCCGTAGACGGCGTCGAAGCGCTCGTCCAGGCGGGCGGGCAGCTGCGTCTCCCAGTCCAGGAAGATCCACAGCGCGTCGGCCTCCACATGGCCGCCGCGGGCCCCGCGCAGCGTCGTGCGCCGCTGCGCCCAGCGCGGGCCCACGCCCGAGCAGAACGTCTGCAGCGCCACCGGCTCGTCGAAGCGCGGGAACTGGGAGACGACCATGCGCGTGCGCCGCACCACCCAGGCGCCGGCCTCGGCCAGTCCGGCCTGGTTGACGTCGTCGTAGGCGACGTCCTGTAGCCAGCGGGCCAGCGCATCGACGCGCACCCGCCCGGCGGCGGTCACGTCGCCCAGGCGCCCGCGCGCCTCCCCGGTGAAGATGCGCCCGCGCTCGGGCAGGCCGATCACGCCAGCCACCCCCTGATGGCCGCCTCAAGCTGCCCGGCCGCACGCGGCCACGTGCGCTCGCCGGCCAGGCGCAGGCCCGCGGCGCCGCGCCGCTCACGCTCGTCGTCGTCGTCCATCAGCGCGGCGATCGCGCCGGCCAGCGCCACCGGGTCGAACGGGGCCAGGGCGATCGGGCCGTCGTCGCCGAAGGTGGCGCGCATCGACTCCGAGGCGAGGTCGACCACCGGCAGCCCGCAGGCCGCCATCTCCAGCGGCACCAGCGACGGGTTGGTCATCGACAGCACCACGCCGACCGTCGCCTCGGCGTACAGCTCGGCCAGCTGCGGGCCGTCGAGCACGCCGGGCTGCTCGGCGTCGAAGCCGGCGTCGATCGCCCGCGCCTCGCCGTAGAGGACGACCCGCGTGCGCGGCCGCTGGCGGCGCAGCTCGCGCAGGGCCAGCAGGCCGAGCGGCACCGCGCGCCGTGCGGTCACCGCGCGGGCGTACAGGACGACGGTGTCGGCACGGCGGTCGATCTCGGCCACCGGTGCGTAGACGCCGTGGTCGACGCCGAGGTCGAAGCTGTCGGCGCGCGCGCCATAGCGGTCGGCCAGCAGCTGCGCCAGCCACGGCGAGGCGGCCACGCACGGCAGCCCCAGCCCGTAGGTCTCCTCGGCCCACGTGCGCTCGGCCGACGTGCCGTAGAACTCGGGCTCGTGGTCCTGGACCAGGTAGCCGCGCGCGACCGCGCCGGGCAGGCGCAGGACGCGGTGGACGGTCTGCCAGCCGGTGGCCAGCACCACGTCGGCGCCGTTCCAGGCCTCGAAGGAGGCGTGCACGTCGGTGGCGCTGGCGCCGAACCAGTCGCGAAACCGCGCCTCCACCTCGGCCGGCTGCTGGCCGTGGTGGGTGCCGTCGGAGTCCTCGATCCACACCGAGCAGCTGTGGCCCCGGGCGGCCAGGCCGCGCAGCAGGTGCATGATCGTCGAGTGCCCGCCGCTGCCGCGCCGGAACTGGGGCACGACGACGGCGATGCGCAGCCGCTCGGGCGGCGGGCCGGCGGCGGGCGCCAGCTCGACGACGCCGTCGCGCGCGACCTCCAGCAGCGCGGGCGGCGCGGTCACGCGCAGCGGCCCGGCGTCCCCGCGGCCCAGCACCCGGCGTGCGGCGCCGCGGATCACGACGGGCGCACCTTGCGCCACAGGCGGCGCAGCGGCGCCAGCAGCCAGCGCAGCGGCGCGCGCTCGACGATCGCGTCCAGGCGCTCCAGCGGCGCGACGCGGTAGCGCAGCCGGTCGCGCTGGCCGACCACCAGCGCCTGCTGCTCGACGGCGGCGCGCACCGTGCCCAGCGCGTTGGCCAGCGCCGGGGTGCTGTCGGGCTGCGGGCGGCGGGCCAGCTCGCGCAGCGCGGCGGCCATCACCGTGCTGGACTGCTCCCACGACGGCCACGCCCGCGCCGTGGCCAGCGCGCCGCAGCGCAGGCGGTGCAGCAGCGCGCGGTCGGCGGCGAGCAGGTCCAGCGCCCGCGACGTCCCGCGCGGGTCGTCCCAGTCGACGACGCAGGCCGTTGACGCCGTGCTCGACATACTCCTCGTGGCCGGTCACCGCGGTCACCACGCAGGTGGCGCCGCAGTGAAAGCCCTCCAGCGGCGGGCCGAACATGCCCTCCACGCGCGACAGCTTGAGCACCACGTCGCTGCGCGCGTACAGCTGCGCCATCTGCTCGTGGCTGAGCGGGCCGACGATCTCGTCGGCGCCGGCGGTGTCGACGTCGCGCACGCCGCTGACCAGCGTCACGTGGCGCGGCTGGGTCATCGCGCGCACCGCGGCCAGCGCCTCCCCGACGCCCTTGAACCACACGTGCGGGTTGCCCTCGATGACGATGCGCAGCGGCTCGCCGCGGCGGACGGCCAGCGTGTCGGGCGCCGTGAAGACGTCCTTGGCGATGCCGTTGCGCACGTACAGCACGCGCTGCTCGCCGCGCAGCTCCTCCAGCGTCTGGGCGATCCAGCGCGCCTCGGTGACCACATGGACGGGCAGGTCCTGGGCCAGCGCGGCGCCCAGGCGCTGGGGCTCGTCGCGGCGGTAGAAGCGGTCCTCCAGCGACTGCACGAACGCGCCCCGGTGCGCGGCATCGAGCTCGAACAGGGCCGCCGTGGTCTCCCACCAGGTGCTCAGCGCGACGTCGAAGCGGCGGGCGCGCGCGTCGGCCAGCGACAGCACCTCGACCTCGCCCAGCCCGCGGAAGCGCCAGTCGGGATCCTCCTGCTCGCGGGCGAGCACGAGCGTCGCGGCGATGCCGTGGCGGGGCAGCTGGCGGGCGTGCTCGACGACGACCCCCACGCCCCCGGAGAGCTGCAGGTCGTTGACGAGGAACGCGACGTTCAAGAGCTGCCGAGCCGGGCGTTCAGGCGCGCGATCTCCTCCGAGGACCACTGGACGTTGGCGCGCAGCTCCTCCAGCTCGGCCTCCAGCACGGCCAGCGTCGACTCGCGCTGTCGCTCCCAGGTGCGCCGGCCGTCGAGGTCGGAGGGGATCGCCAGGGCACGCTCGGCCAGCTCGCCGCCGCGCGGGCCGAAGGCGGCCAGGAAGTGGGAGGGGACCGCGTCGGGCCGCAGGGGCACGGGCGGCAGGGCCAGCTCGCGGCCGGCGTCGTCGAGCACGATGTGCGAGCCGTCCAGCGGGATCTGGCGGGCGACGACCGCGTCGGCCGGCAGCAGGCGGCGCAGCTCCTCGAAGGCGCCCTCGCCCCACATCGTCTCGTGATAGGGGTTCTCCAGCGCCCAGAAGGCGTCGTTGGGGACGCTGAGCAGGACGGTCCAGCCCTGCTCCGCCAGGTCGATCAGCGCGCCGATCAGCGGCACGAACGTCGACAGGTGCTCGATCACCTCGAAGCAGGTGATCACTCCGGGGTCCGAATCCAATGCCGCGCGCACCGCGGCGACGCCCTCCTCGCTGGCCAGGTCGGCCTCCACGCGGACGATCTCGCGAGCACGCAGGTCGCGCCCGGCCTGGTCGAGCGCGTCGGCGTCGGCGTCGACGAGCACGACGCGGCTCAGCGCCGCCTCGCCGAGCGCGTCGGCCGCGGCCACGCCGGCCCCGCAGCCGAGGTCCACCCAGGTCGGCGCGTCGGCGGCCAGCGGCGCGGCGGCCGCGTAGCGCAGGTCGTGCTCGACGCGGATCGAGGGCTTGGTGTCGCGGGTGATGCGCTCTTGCCAGTCGGCCATCGCGCCTGGAGCGTACCCTCCGCCCGCGATGGCGACGGTCCCGCATGCTCCCCGTTTCGGCGATCCGCTGCGCGTGGCCTTCGTCGGCCAGCAGACGTACTTCGAGGCCTGCGCGCTGGATGAGCGCTCGGCGCGCGTGCGCACGACCTACGTCGACTTCCGCGAGGGCGCCGACGCCGAGGCGATGCGCGCCGCGCTGGATCGCTTCGCCCCGCACGCCGTCGTCGTCTTCCGTCCGGAGATCGTCCCGGCGGGGGCGTTCGACGGGCTGCGGGCGCTGACCATCGGCTTCCTGACCGAGCCGATCCCGCGCGACGCCAGCGGGCGCAAGTCCCACATCGACCTGCGCCGCCGCCGCCAGGACCTGCGCAAGGCCGACCCCGGATCGTGGGACCGCACCGTCGCCTTCGACCCGATGATCGTCCCCACCGCCGACGAGATCCTGCCGGTGTGGCGGGCGCTGCCGATCCCGGTGGCCGACCGCTTCTACGCGCCGGCCGGCCGCCCCGGCCGGTCCGGCCCGCCGCGGCTGGGCTTCATCGGGCGCTCGACGCCGCATCGCGAGCAGTTCCTGCGCCACCCCAAGCACGAGCTCGACGTCGTCCACGTCGCCTTCGGCCTGCACGGCGAGCAGCTGGACGAGCTGATGGCGCGCCTGGACGTGGCCATCAACATCCACAACGAGCCGTATCCGAGCTTCGAGAACCGCGTCTGCCTGCACCTGGCCGCCGGGCACCTGGTCGTCTCCGAGACGCTGTCGCCCACCCACGGCCTGGAGCCGGGCATCGACTACCTGGAGTTCTCCGAGCCCGACGAGCTGCTGTCGATGCTGCGCACCGTCGCGCGCCATCCCGGCGCCTACCAGCGCGTGCGGGTGCGCGGGCGGCGCAAGGCCGAGCAGTACCGCGCCAGCGTCGTGTGGCCGCGGCTGGTGGCCGACGCCTTCGAGGACGTCGCCGCGTTCGGCAGCGGCCGGCGCGGGTAGCCCGCCGTCAGCCGGCGCGCCCGATCACGACCGGGCGCACGATCGGGGGCATGGCCCGCCACCGGCGTTGCTCGACGTCGTGCAGGCGCAGCCCGCCCGCGCGCATCAGGTCGAGCGTCGGCTGGTTGCAGCGGCAGCCGGCCGCGAAGGCCGCCCACGGGCGCACCAGGCGGTCCTGCCAGCGGGCCAGGTGGGGTTCGTCGGCGCGCACGTGCTCGATGAACAGCAGCCGCCCGCCGGGGGCGAGCAGGCGGCGCACCTCGGCGATCGCCGCGGCCGGGTCGCGCACCGTGCACAGCACGAGCGTGCCCACGACGGTGTCGAAGCGCTCGTCGGGGAACGGCAGCTGCTCGGCGGGCGCCTGCACGATGCGCGGCGGCTCGGGCCGCTGCCCAGCGGCGGAGCGGGCCAGGCGGGCGGCCATGCCCGACACCGGCTCGGTCAGCACCAGCTCGTCGAGGCCCGCCGGGTAGTGGCCGAGGTTCAGCCCGGTGCCGGCGCCGATCTCCAGCACGCGGCCGGAGGCCTCGCGCAGCAGCGCCGCTCGGGCGGCCGCCAGCCCGCGGCGCTCGGCCAGCCACAGGACCGGGTCGTAGGCGGCGGCGGCCAGGCGCCCGGCGAGCGAGGGGGTGGCGATCTGCGGCGGGTCGCTGGCGGGTGAGCTCATGCGCGTCCGACCATTGTCTCAGGCTCGGCCGTCTTGGATCTGCGCAGGATGCGGGAACCCCGTCCAGGCCGTCCGGCGTGGGTACTAGGGTCGTCGACCCCATGGTTCCCCTCCAGCTCCTCGAACGCGGTCCCGTCGCCCAGCACCACCCGCTCGGCGCGTCCACCGGGTACATGGAACGCCAGCGTGGCGACTGGGCCGCGCTGGTCGAGGCGGCGCTGGAGACCTCGTCGTTCGCGGTCGAGCTGGCCGCGCTGTCGGAGACCGAGCTGCCGGGCCTGCTGGCCTTCCTGGCCGACGCGCCGCCGCTGCCGTTCCACTACGTGTCGGTCCATGCGCCGACCAAGCACCTGCGCATGAGCGACGCGGAGCTGGTGGACGCGCTGCTGGATGGGCTGCCGGCGTGGATCGACTCGGTGGTGATCCACCCGGACGTGATCGAGGACGTCGCCGCCTACCGGCGGCTCGGCGCCCTGTGCGTGGTGGAGAACATGGATCCGCGCAAGCTGGCCGGGCGCACGGCCGACGAGCTGGAGCAGCTGTTCGTCACGCTGCCCGAGGCGGGCTTCTGCTTCGACATCGCCCACGCCGCGGCGGTCGACGCGTCGATGGACGAGGCGCACGCGCTGCTGGATCGCTTCGGCGGTCGCCTGCGCCACCTGCACGTCTCCTCGCTGGACGACGACTGCCACCACGAGTCGCTCAGCGCGGCCGACGAGGCGGCCTGGACCCCGGTGCTGCGGCGCTGCCGCGACGTGCCGTGGATCCTCGAAGCACCGCTCGACGACTGACGCCTGCAACGCGGCTGGCGCCGATTCCCGCGGGAATCGGCGATCCTGGCGCGCGTGTCGTCGCCTCTCGAGGAGCTGGCGGGCCGCAGCCTGGACGGCTTCCCGCACCTGCTGGCCGCGCGCGAGCGCACCGACGTCGCGCTGCGCGCGGCGCGTGAGCGCCTGTCCGGCGTCGAACGCGACGCTGACGCCGCGGTGGTGCTGTTCGGCTCCTGGGGCCGGCGGGAGCTGACGCCCGGCAGCGACGACGACTGGCTGATCCTCGTCGCCGCCGACCAGCGCGAGGGCGTCGCGCCCGCTCCGAAAGCCGTCGACGCGGCGCTGGGGCGCCGGCCCGGCGAGACCGGCACGTTCGGCGAGGTGGCCTTCGCCGGCGAGCTGGCGGGGCGCATCGGCCTCGACGTGGACACCAACCGCAACCTCACGCGGCGCATGCTGCTGATGCTCGAGTCGGTGGCGGTGGCCGGGGAGGAGGCCCACCGGGCCGCGCGCGACCTGGTGCTCGACGGCTACCTGCAGGGCGACGTCAAGGATCATCGCCCGCCGCGCTTCTTCCTCAACGACGTGATCCGCTACTGGCGCACCGTGGCCGTCGACTTCGTGGGCAAGACGCGCGCGGGCGGCGGCGAGAAGGGCGCGCTGCGCAACCTCAAGCTGCGCCTCAACCGCAAGGTGCTGTTCGCCGGCGGGCTGCTGCCGCTGCTGCTGTGCCACCGGTTGCGCGCCGAGCAGATCGCGCCGGAGCTGCGCCGCCAGCTCGACCAGCCGGCCACCGACCGCCTGGCCGAGGTGTTCCTCGAGTTCGACCCCGACGCGGGCGTGCGCGCGCTGGGCGCCTACGACCGCTGGCTGGGGATGCTCGCCGACGACGACGTGCGCGGCGAGCTGGCCGGCCTGACGCGCGAGCAGGGCGACGCCAGCCGCGCCTTCCGCACCGCCCGCCGCCACGCCGACGACCTGCAGAACGGCCTGCTGGCGGTGCTGTTCGAGGGGCCGCTGCTGCCGCTCGTGCGCGAGTACGGGATCTTCTAGGCCGGCGCCGGCGCGGGTGCCGGCTCGCGCAGCGCGGGGCGGGCCGCCTCCAGCAGCGTCGTGCGGTCGAGCTCCTCCTCGATCGCCTGGGTGAGGCGGTCCTGGACGCCGTTCATCAGCGTGCCGATCTCGGCGCCGACCGGGCAGGCCTCGGCCGGCCCGTGCAGCCCGAGCACCGGCACGTCGCCGTGGACGGCGCGCCACACGTCGCCCAGCGTGATCGCGTCCGCGGGGCGGGCCAGCTGCCAGCCGCCGTGCGGGCCGGGGCGCGAGGTGACCAGGCCGCCGGTGCGCAGGCGCCCGAGCACGCGCCGCAGGTAGACGGGGCTGGCCTGCACGCTGCGGGCCATCTCCTCGGAGGGCACCGGGCGCCGCCCGGCGGCGACGATCAGCACCAGCACGTGCGCCGCGACGGCGAACTGGGTGTTGGTCGGACCGCTCATCCCGGGACATCCTACAATCGCAATCGTCCCGACTACGAATTAACGGAGCTGTGTCACACATGCCCACCATCGCCATCACCGGCGCCTCCGGTCAGCTCGGTCGCCTCGTCACCCAGGAGCTGCTGGACCGCGGGCTGGCGCCCACCGACCTCGTGCTGATCACGCGCACGCCCGACGCGGTCGCCGACCGCGCCGCGGACGGCGCCGCCGTGCGCGCCGCGGACTTCGCCGACCCCCAGACGCTGACCGCCGCGCTGGGCGACGTAGAGCGGCTGCTGCTGATCTCCACCGACATCCTCGACGGGCGCGGGCCGCTGCAGGTGGGCGCGGTGCAGGCCGCCGCCGCGGCCGGTGTCGCCCGCATCGCCTACACGTCGGCCGGCAACCCGGTGGCCGACAACCCGGTCGCGGTCGGGCCCAGCCACCGCGCCACCGAGGAGGCCATGCTGGCCAGCGGCACCGGCTACGCGATCCTGCGCAACGCCCTCTACGCCGAGTTCGAGATCCCCACCTACCAGCGCGCGGTGGAGACCGGCCAGATCGTCACCAACTACGGCGACGGCGCCACCACCTTCATCAGCCGCGCCGACTGCGCGGCCGCCGCCGCGGGCGCGCTGCTGGCCGACGGCGACATCCGCGAGATCTACGACATCACCGGCACGCGCCTGATGACCGCCGCCGACAAGGCCGCGCTGGCCAGCGAGCTCGGCGATCGCCCGGTCGAGGTCGTCCAGGTCGACGACGACGCGCTGGTGGCCGGGCTGGAGGCCGCCGGGATCCCGTCGGCCGGGGCCACGACGATCGCCTCCTTCGGCACGGCGATCCGCCAGGGCTTCCTGGACCAGTGCACCGACGCCGTCCAGCGGCTGGCCGGCCGCCCGCCGCGCGACGTGCGGGACGTCGTCGCGCCCGCGCTCTAGCTGCAGATCAGCCGCTGATCGCGAAGGAGTCCTCGACGGTCTGCTCGTCGAGGGCGGCGCTGTGTGCGGCCCGGTCGATCGACAGCGTCACGAAGCGGTCGCCGTCGCGCGCGATGACGATCGTCACGTCGCGATCGCGGCCGGGATCGTGAAAGGTGATCCGCCGCGCCTCGTCGGCGCCCGGGACGTCGACGTCGTCGCGGGCCACGTCCTGCGCGTCGGGCGCGGCGGCCCGGGCGCGCTGCAGCGTGCGGATCTCCTGGTCGTGCAGCGAGCGCCCGCCGGTGGGGACGGCCGTCACCTGGACGCCGTCGCGATCCGGTCCGGCGACGGCGACCACCGTGGTGGGCCCGCCCCCGCCCACGGCACGAAAGCCGGTGGGCAGGTCGACGCGCACGCCGCGATCGTGGAAGACCTCATAGCCGTCGGGTGGACCGGCGGTCGCGGCGACGCCGACGATCGCGCCGAGGCCCACGACGACGCACGCACACGCGACGACGATGCGCGTCATCCGCGCCTCGATCGCAGCCACCAGCGCACGCGTCGCACTGGGGCGGTCAGCTTGAGGAACACGCCGCGCAGCCACAGGCCGACCTTGTAGGCGTTCTGCTCGCGCACCTCCTTGAGCACCGTCGAGGTGATGGTGTGGTCGAGCGTCATGCGCTGGCCGACGGCCAGGTTCATCTGGAGGTCGCGCACCAGGCGCCCTCCGGCGACGCGCGGCGCGGGCGGCGGCTCGGCGGCGATGCGCCGCAGCGCCAGCGCCATGAACGCGCCGGCCTGCTCCCACGACGGCCACGCCCGCGCCGTGGCCAGCGCGCCGCAGCGCAGCCGGTGCAGCAGCGCCCGGTCGCGCGCCAGCAGGTCCAGCGCGCGAGCGGTGCCGCGCGGGTCGTCCCAGTCGACGATGAGGCCGTTGACGCCGTGGTCCACGTACTCCTCATGGCCGGTGACCGGCGTGACCACGCAGGTCGCCCCCATGTGGAAGCCCTCCAGCGGCGGGCCGAACATGCCCTCCACGCGCGACAGCTTCAGCACGACGTCGTGCTCGGCGTACAGGCGCGCCATCTCGCCGTGGGGCACGGCGCGGACGATCTCGTCGGCGCCCGCCAGCGGCTCGCCGTCGCGGTCGGGCGTGACCAGCGTGACGTGGCGCGGCTCGCCCATCTGCGCGGTCGCCGCGAGCGCCTCGCCGATGCCCTTGAAGGCGATCGACGGCGAGCCCTCGACGAGGATCCGCAGCGGCCCGCCGAGCGCGACCGGCACCGCCGGCGGCGACACGAACACGTCCTTGGCGATGCCGTTGCGCACCAGCAGCGCGCGGTCCCGCCCGCCTCGCAGCGCCTCGAGCGCCCGGGCGATCCAGCGCGCCTCGGTGACGAAGCGCACCGGCAGGTCGAGGGTCAGCGCGGCAGCGATCCGCTCGACCTCCTCGGGCAGGTAGAAGCGATCCTCCAGCGACTGCACGAACGACGCGTAGCGCGTCGCGTCGAGGTCGAACAGCCAGTCGCTGGTCTCCCACCACGTCGACAGCGCGACGTCGAAGCGCATGCGCCGGGCCTCGTCGAGCGGGACGACGTGCAGATGCTCCAGCCCCCGGAACGACCAGTCCGGCTCGGCCTGCTGTGCGGTGAGCACCAGCGAGACGTCCATCCCGTGGCGGTGGGCCAGCTGGGCGGCGTGCTCGACGACGACGCCCACGCCGCCCGACAGCTGGAGGTCCTGGGTGAGGAAGGCGACGCGCACGCGCCGCCCACTCTACGTTGCCGGCTGCTTGAGATAGGGGGCCAGCAGCTGGTCCCACGAGGCGCGCAGCTGGCGGTACTCCGCCGGGCAGCGCACCGCCCGCTGGCGCGGGAGCATGTCGTGGCCGACGATCCCCCGGAAGTGCTTGGGATCGCTGCCGTAGATCCAGCACAGGAACTGGTAGACGCGCTGCTGGGGCAGCGAGTGCTCATCGGCGAAGTCGCTGTCGCCGAGCTTGCCGTCCTCGGTCTTGAGGCCGTCGAACAGCATCGCCGCGCTCAGCGGCACCAGCGGGCCGAAGCGGTGGTCGGCGGTCAGCAGGTAGGCGGCGAAGCCGTCGACGGCGTCCTCCTCCTTGCCGGTGACGGGCAGCTTGAGCTGGTCGACCAGCGCGTGGCCCATCTCGTGGGCGACGACGAACTGGTTGGCGTAGCGCAGGGCGCGCTTGGGGCCGATCCCGCGCACCCCGTGCAGCTGCTCGCGCAGCGACGAGCTCTCCAGCTTGAGGAACCAGCCGGGGAACACGATCAGGCCGAAGGTCTGGCCCTTCTGGTCGGGGATGTAGGCCGGGCCCGCGTCGGTCTGGTCGGTGAACACGATCGGGATCTGGCGCGGGACGGTGAGCAGGTCGTTGACCGCATCGACGACCTTCTTGATCGCCTTGGAGCGGCGCAGGTCGTTGGCGAAGCGGCGGTGGCCCTTGTCGAGCTTGTCCCACTCGAGCTTGAAGCCGGTGGGCGTCGCCGCCGCGGCGGGCTGCTGCGGCTCCTGGGCGGAGGCGGCGGCCGGCACGGCGAGGGCGGCGGACAGGACGGTCAGTGCGGTCAGGCGTCGAACGGCGGAAGGCATAGGTCCTTCCCATCGGCGCCTGCGGGCCGGAGCTTGAGCCCCGTCCGAGTACGCTCCCGGGCCGATGCGCACGCCCCGGTTCGGCGATCCCGTCCGCGTCGCCTTCGTCGGTCAGGACACGTACTTCTCGCAGTGCGCGCTGCACGCGCCCGTGCACGCGCTGCAGCCGCGCTTCTTCGACTTCCGCGCGGGCGTGGGCGCCGACGCCGGTGCGCTGCGCGCCGCCCTGGACGACTGGGGCGCGCACGTGGTCGTCGTCTTCCGCCCCGAGATCGTCCCGCCAGGTGCGTTCGCGGGGCTGCGGGCAGCGACGCTGGGCTTCGTCACCGAGCCGCTGCGGCGCGCCGGGGGTGAGGACCATCCCGATCTGGACTGGCGCGAGTCCGAGCTGGCGCTGACCGATGCCGCCAACTTCGACCGCATCGTGGCCTTCGATCCCCATGTCGCGGCCACGGCCGACCGCCATGCGCGGGTGTGGCGCTCGCTGCCCCTCCCGGTCGACGACCGCATCTACCGGGACGTGACGCCCAGCGCGGCCCCGCCGCGGATCCTGTTCGTCGGCTACTCGACCGAGCACCGCGAGCGCTTCCTCATCAACGCCAAGCACTCCTACGACGTGCTGCACTACGCGCACGGCCTGCACGGCGATGAGCTGCGCGACGTGTTCTCCCGCACCGACATCGCGCTCAACCTCCACGGCGAGCCCTACCCGAGCTTCGAGAACCGCGTGCTGCTGCATCTGGCCGCCGGCCACCTGGTCATCTCCGAGCCGCTGGACCCGTCCCACGGCCTGGAGGCGGGCATCGACTACCTCGAGATCCGTCGCCCCGACGAGCTGATGACGCTGCTGTACCAGCTCAAGCGCCGGCCCGACAGCTTCGAGCGCGTCCGCCATCGCGGCCGCCACAAGGCCGACGACTACCGGGCCGGCCGCATCTGGCCCCGGGTGATCGCCGACCTGCTGGACGATGTGCGCGTGTTCGGCAGCGACCGCGCGGCCGCCTGACGCGGGGCTACGCTCTCCGCGTGCCGCCCGCCCCGCCCGCGGTCGCCGTCGACGGCGTCTCGAAGACCTTCCGCCTGCCGCACGAGCGCGTGCACACGCTCAAGGAGCGCGCGCTGCACCCGCTGCGGCGCATGGGCCACGAGGCGTTCCCGGCCCTGCGCGACGTCTCCTTCAACGTCGACAACGGCGAGTTCTTCGGCATCGTGGGGCGCAACGGCAGCGGCAAGTCGACGCTGCTCAAGTGCCTGGCCGGCATCTACGCCACCGACCGCGGGCGCATCTACGTCAACGGGCGCATGTCCACGTTCATCGAGCTGGGGGTCGGCTTCAACAACGACCTGCCCGCGCGCGACAACGTGATGATCAACGCGACGATGCTGGGCCTGTCGCCGCGCGAGGCGCGCCGCCGCTACGACGCGGTGATCGACTTCGCCGAGCTGCGCGAGTTCGAGGACCTCAAGCTGAAGAACTACTCGTCGGGCATGGAGGTGCGCCTGGCCTTCAGCGTGATGATGCAGGTCGACGCCGAGGTGCTGCTGATCGACGAGGTGCTGGCCGTCGGCGACGCCTCCTTCCAGCAGAAGTGCTTCGACGAGTTCGCGCGCATCCGCCGCGAGGGGCGCACGGTGCTGCTGGTCACCCACGACATGGGCAACGTGCAGCGCTTCTGCGACCGGGCGATGCTGCTGGAGCGCGGCCAGGTGGTCGAGCTGGGCGAGCCCGACGCGCGTGTCGTCGCGCTACCTGGAGCTGAACTTCAACCGGGGCGACATCGAGGCGACCCGCGAGGACGCCGACGCGGGCCGCTACGGCGATCGCCGCGGCGAGATCGTCGAGGCATGGTTCGAGGACGACGCGGGCGAGCGCGTGCAGACCACGCCGGGCGGCGGGCGCCTGGCGATCTGCTTCCGCGCGCGCTTTCGCGAGGCGATCGAGGACCCGCTGTTCGGCGTGGTGCTGGCCGACGACCGCGGCACGCCCGTCTTCGAGGCCTCCAACCTGCTGTCGGGGCCGTCGGGCGCCTTCGAGGCCGGCGATGAGACGACGATCCGCGTCGCCTTCGACAACGTGCTGTCGTCGGGGCGCTACGAGGCCACGCCGGCCATCGCCCGCGGCGGCAGCGGCGTGGCCTGGATCGACCGCCGCGAGCGCCTGGCCTCGATCGTGGTGACCGCGGCACGCGCGACCGATGCCGTGCTCGACGTGCCCTTCGACCTGCAGGTGGGGGGCCGTGAGCGCTGCTGAGGCGCCGCTCGGGCGCCAGATCAAGGGGCCGTCGGCGGTCGGCAGCGACCCGCGGCGCTTCTGGCACCTGACCCGCGCGCTGGCGGTCACCGAGTTCAAGCTGCGCTTCTTCGGCTCGGTGCTGGGCTACGCCTGGCAGGTGATGCGCCCGCTGCTGTTGTTCGGGGTGCTCTACGTCCTGTTCACGCAGGTCATCGACGTCGGCAACGACGTGCCCTACTACGGCGTGGCGCTGCTGCTCGGCCTCGTGCTCTACACGTTCTTCAGCGAGGCGACGGGGGCGGCGGTCAGCTCGATCGTCGACCGCGAGAACCTCGTGCGCAAGATCGAGTTCCCGCGCCTGGCCGTGCCGCTCAGCGTCGTCCTGACCGCCATCTTCAACCTGGGCCTGAACCTGTGCGTCGTCATCGTCTTCCTGCTGGCCTCGGGTGGCAGCGTGCGCTGGAGCTGGCTGGAGCTGATCCCGCTCGTCGCGCTGCTGGCGATCCTGGCCAGCGGCATGGCGATGATGCTGAGCGCGCTGTTCGTGCGGGCGCGCGACATCAAGCCGATCTGGGACGTCGTCCTGCAGGTGCTGTTCTACGCGTCGCCGATCTTCTACGCGATCGAGACCGTGCAGGCGACCGCCCCGTCCTGGGTGGCCAAGCTGCTGATGCTCAACCCGTTCGCGGCGATCCTCCAGCAGGCGCGCCACGCGATGATCGACCCCTCCTACCAGACGGCCGCACAGGCGATCGGTCCTGATTGGCGGCTGCTGATCCCGCTGGGCATCATCGTCGCCGTCCTGGTGTTCGGCTATGGCGTCTTCCGCCGCGCCGCGCCCCGGCTGGCCGAGGACCTATGAGCGGCGCGGGCCGCGCCCGCGCCGCGCTGGGACGCGCCTACACGCGCGCCTGGCAGGCGGGCGCGCCGCGCTCGGCCCGCGCGCTGCCCCAGCTGCCCCCGCAGCCGCTCTCGCGGCGCTTCGGCCAGGACCGTGGCCGACCGGTCGACCGCGTCTACATCGAGCGCTTCCTGGCCGCCCATGCCGCCGACATCCGCGGGCGCGGGGTGGAGATCTACGAGCCGACCTACCTGGAGCGCTTCGGCGCCTGCACGCGGGTCGACGTGCTCGACGCCGACCCCGCGGCCGCGCGGGCCACGATCCACGGCGACCTGTCGGCGCTGCCCGCCGGCACGTTCGACGTGTTCGTGTGCACCCAGACGCTGCAGGCGATCGCCGATCCGCTGGCCGCGATGCGCCAGGCCCACGATGCGCTGCGCCCCGGCGGCGTGCTGCTGGCCACCGTGCCGGGCATCTCGCAGATCGTGCCCGGCGAGCCGTTCCCCGATCACGTGCGCTTCACCTCCCACGGGCTGCGCGCCCTGGCCGAGCAGGCGTTCGCGCAGCCGCAGGTCGTCGCGCACGGCAACGTCGCCACCGCGGCGGCCTTCCTGTACGGGCTGGCCGAGGAGGAGCTCGACCCGGGGGCCTTCGCGGACGACGACCCGGCCTACGAGCTCGTGGTCACGCTGCGTGCCCGGCGCGGCTGAGGAGTATCTTCGAGACATGGCACGCGGCCGGGAGCTGTTCCCCGCCGACCGGGGACTGCAGGCGCGGATGGTGCTCGCCTCCGTCGCCACGCCGCTGGTGGTGCTGGCCCTCCTGGCCGCCGTGGTGATGGTCGCGCCGCCACGGGTGACGGTGTTCCTGGCCGTCGCGGTGGCGATCGGCGTGGGCATGGCGGTCCACGCGCACGCCACCCGCGCCGTCGGCGTCGAGCTGAGCCCTGAGGGCGCGCCCGAGCTGCACGCCGCCCTCGAGCGGCTGTGCGCCGCCGCGTCGCTGCCCAAGCCCGCGCTCGTGCTCGAGCCCGAGCGCCAGCCGAACTCATGGGTGGTCGCCCGCCCCGGCCGCCGACCCGAGCTGCACGTCACCCGCGGGCTGCTGGCCCTGCTGGAGCCGGCCGAGCTGGAGGCGGTGGTGGCGCACGAGCTGGCCCACCTGGCCCACCGCGACGCGACGGTGATGACCGTTGTCGGCGGTCCCGGGGCGGTGCTGCGCGACGGCGGGGCGCCGCTCATGCGCCTGGGCTTCTGGGGCATCCCGGCGGCGCTGGTGGCGCAGGCGATCGGGATGGTGGCCGAGGTCGGCACGTCGGCGCTGTCACGCTATCGCGAGCTGGCCGCCGACGCCGACGGCGCCGCGCTGACGGGCAACCCGGCCGCGCTGGCCGCCGCACTGACCAAGGTCAGCGGCGGCATCGCTCGCCTCCCGCGCGCCGACCTGCGCGAGGTCGCCGGCCGCGACGCGTTCCACCTGCTGCCCGTCGCCGACGAGGGCCGCCGCCTGTGGCGCACCCATCCCGACGTGGGGCTGCGCATCGCCCGCCTGGAGGCGATGGAGCGCCGGCTGCAGGGGGCGCGCCTTCCCGCCCCGCGCGACTGAGCGCGGCGGCCGCCCACTAGCCTCCCGGCCCGTATGCGACGCCTCGACACGCGCCTGAACGGACCGATCCTGCTCGAGCCGACCGTCCACGGGGACGCGCGCGGCTTCTTCGTGGAGACCTTCCGCGAGAGCGCCTTCCGCGAGGCCGGCATCGAGACGACGTTCGTGCAGCACAACCACTCGCGCTCGTCGCGGGGCGTGCTGCGCGGCATGCACTACCAGCTGGGGCTGGCCAAGCACGTGCGCTGCGCACGCGGCCGCATCCTCGACGTGATCGTCGACATCCGCCGCTCCTCGGAGCAGTTCGGCCGCTGGGAGGCGTTCGCGCTGGACGACGAGCGCCACCACCAGCTGTTCGTGCCCGCCGGGTTCGCCCACGGCTTCGTCGTGCTGTCCGACGTCGCCGACGTCGTCTACCTGCAGGACGACTACTACGACCCGCAGCGCGACCGCGGGATCGCCTTCGACGACCCCGACCTGGCGATCACGTGGCCGGAGGGGCTGGAGCTGCAGACGTCGGAGCGTGATCGCCGGCAGCCAAGGCTGGCCCAGGTCGATCCGGCGGACCTGCCGCAGTAGCAGCCGCCGCCGTCTCGCGCAGGCGCAGCGCGCTGGAGGCGAGGTGGGCCAGGCCGACGAGGCCGAACATCATGTAGGTGATCGACGTGCGGTCGGCGGCCGTGTCGAGGTGGAACTGGATGTCCAGCACCCCGGTCCAGAACACCCACAGCAGCGAGGCGAAGAACAGCACGGCGGCCGACAGGTAGAAGGCGGCGATCGAGCGCATCCGCCCGCGGCCGGCCACGATCGCCGCGACGGCCAGGGCCAGGAAGGCCGGCGCGATCCACAGGTAGACGCCCTGGTTGCCGAACACGGTGAACAGCCGCTGCACGGCCTGATCGAGCCGGTCGGTGCGGTCCGACAGGTAGCCGACGTTCAGCGTCGTGCCCAGGCCAGGCACGTCCTTGTTGGTGATGTGGTGGGCGGCCATCCAGATCTGCCACGGCACGATCGCGAAGGCGACGAAGCCGGCGGCGATCAGCCACGGCCCCAGGCGCTCGCGCCACGGCGCGCGCTCGCGCCGCACGAGCACGACGATCAGGGCCAGGGCGATGACGATGATCGCGGCGATCAGGCCCTCGTTCTTCGTCGTCGCGGCGCCGCCCAGCAGCACGCCGCCGAGCACGGCCCGCCCGGCGCGCCCGTCCTCCAGCCACAGCGCGATCAGCAGCGCGCCCGAGGCGCTGAAGCCGGCCACCAGGGTGTCGACGTTGCCCAGCGCGATGTTGTCGACGACGGGCGACAGGATCGGCAGCACGACGACCATCGGCAGCCAGGCGAGCATGCGCCGGCCGCCGCCGGCCAGCGCCCAGCCGACCGTCCAGGCGAAGGCGGCCATGGCGATCCACAGCTCCAGGTGCACGAGGCGCAGGTCCTCGCCGCCCATGAAGCGGAAGATCGTCGAGTTCAGCAGCGGCACCGCCAGCGGGTAGTCGAGATGGCTGGGCAGGTAGGCGGCGCCGGTGAACATCTCCTTCTGCAGGCCGCCGTAGAAGAAGATCCCCAGCGTGCGCAGCGACCAGATGCGCGCGTCGTCGACCTGGGTGGGCAGCTGGTCGAAGGAGCGCGAGCCGAGCACGAACCAGGCGGCGGTGATGGCGATCCCCAGCCACGTCAGCGCCCGCTCGGCGCTGGTGCGAAACGCCGCGGGCGGCGGCAGCGGACCCTCCAGCCCACGGCGGCGGCCGATCGCCACCAGCGCGGCGCAGATGGCCACCAGCACGACGAGCGTGGAGGCCAGCGAGATCCTGATCCCGACGATCGCCTGCAGCTGCAGCACGGGCATCGTCAGCGCCACGCCCAGCAGGTAGGCCGGCCCGACCGCCAGCGCGGCCGGGCGCCAGCGTGCCGGCAGCATGCCCGTGCACCACAGCAGCAGCAGGCCGGGCGTAAGCAGCGCCAGGTGGGCGACGATGAAGCCGAGCACCGCGCGCATCAGCCGCCCACCTTCAGCAGGCCCATGTTCGGGGCATACGACGCGTAGTCGGGGTTGCCGTCGACGGCCTGGCCGGCGTACTGGGGCGGGATCGCGCCGAAGAAGACCGCGTACTGGGCTCGCGACGGCTCGGTCGTCTCCACCGACGGCGCCAGGATCACCGCCAGGCACATCGGCTGGCCCGACTGCTGCTGCTCGGGCGGCATGAACAGCTCATAGCGCGAGTACTTGGGCATGCGCGCCTGGACGAAGCGGATGAAGTTCAGGTCCGGCAGCCCGGGCTCGTTGACGCACCACGAGCGGGCGCCCTGCTTGTCGGTGACCGAGAACTTCTTGTCGACCGATTGGAGGTAGTCGACGGCGCCGCGCACCCCGACGGCGTACTGGCCGGCGAGCAGCACGGCGGCCACGCCGGCCAGCGCGAGGGTGAACGTTCCGCGCCGGCGCGCCCCGAAGAGCGCCATCGCCGTCCAGCCCGCGACCGCGATCCCCACCACCTGGAGCAGGAACCCGAACCAGTAGGAATCGAGCACGGCGGCGCACCATATTCCTATCCTGCGATGCGGTGCTGTCCCGACTGCCGCGCATCAGCCCTCGCATCTACGCGTACGTCGCGGCCGCCGCGCTGGCCTCGCTGGTGATCATCGTGCTGAGCGGGGCGGCGGTGCGGGTCACCGGATCGGGGCTGGGCTGCCCCACGTGGCCGGAGTGCCGCGGGACGTTCATCCAGACCGAGCTGGACTCCCACGCGGCCATCGAGTACGGCAACCGGCTGTTCACCGGCGTGGTGTCGGTGTGCACGATCCTGGCCGCCCTGGGCGCCTTCCTGCGCCGGCCCTTCCGCCGCGACCTGGCGATCCTGGGCCTGCTGCTGCCGCTGGGGGTCATGCTGCAGGCCGCCCTGGGCGGCCTGACCGTCCTCTACGACCTGCGGCCCGGATTCGTCATGGGCCACTTCCTGCTGTCGCAGCTGTGCGTGGCCGCGGCCTTCGCGCTGGCCTGGCGCGCCTGGCATGAGCCCGGCGACCGCCCGCGCGTGGCCGACCGCTGGTCGGTGTGGCCGGTGCGCGCCCTGCTCGCCTGGGGCGGCTTCGTGCTGTTCGCCGGAACGGTGGCCACCGGCGCCGGGCCGCATGCCGGCGCGGCGGGCACCGGCGAGGTCGTCACGCGCCTGAGCTTCTGGGGCGGGGGCACGGCCCACAAGGTGATCGAATGGCACGGCCGCGCCGGCACCGCGCTGCTGCTGGCCACGATCGGCGTGTGGATCCTGCTGTGGCGTCGCGGAGCCAACGCGCAGGTGCGCCGCGCGGTGACGGTGGCGATCGGCGCGATCTGCGTACAAGGGGCGATCGGGCTGTGGCAGTACTGGACCGGCGTGCCCGCCGAGCTGGTCTGGTTCCACGTGCTGGCGGCCACGGCGACGTGGCTGTCGTTGCTGTGGGCGACCGCGGCGGCCGGCACCCTGACGGCGGCGCGGGAGCCGTCGGCCCCCGTCGCTCAGCCGCGCCGGCCGATGGACGTCGGCGCCGAGCGGGTCGGCGCGTAGCGCCGGCGGCGAGCGGCCAGCCGCCGGCGCCAGCCGCGGCGGCGTGTCCAGGTGCGGTCACGTCGCGTCAGCGACGACGCGTAGATGAAGGCGGGACGCTCCACTCTCCTCGCCTCCAGCCGACCACGCGGCGGCCGCCGCGGTCAACCCGTGGGCGACGGACTTCCCGCATCCTCCGGCGTTTGCCGGTCGGCGGCCGGCGCCGGCAGCGGCCGGAGCACGAGCAGCGCGATGTCGTCGCGCTGCGGCTCCTGGCCCTGGAAGTCGATCAGCGCGTCGTCGACCTGCGTGGCGACGGTGTCCGCCGGCTCGCCCGCTCCCGCGGCGACGACGCGCTCCAGGCGCTCGCTGCCGAAGCGGTCGGCCTGGCCGCGCGCGTCGGTGACGCCGTCGGTGTAGAGCACGATCGACTCGCCCGGGCCCAGCCGCTCGCGCACGTCGTGCCAGTGGCCCGGCTCGAAGGCGCCCAGCAGGGTGCCCGGCGCACCCACCTCGTCCAGGCGCCCGTCGGGGCGCACCCGCAGCGGCAGCGGGTGGCCGGCGCTGGTCACCGTCAGCTGCGCGGCGGCGCCGTCCGGACCGTCCTCGGGCTGCACGCGCACGCACACCGCGGTGCACAGGCGCCGCGGTTCGGCGTCGTGCAGCAGCGCGTGGTTGAGGCGGGCGAGCACGTGGCTGGGCTCGGGCTCGTACAGCGCAGCGGTGCGGATGGTGTGGCGGGCGAACGCGGTGATCGCGGCCGCCGCGGGCCCCTTGCCGGTGACGTCGCCCATCACGATCATCCAGGTGCGCGGCTCGCCCGGCAGCGCGAACACGTCGTAGAAGTCCCCGCCGACCGTCGTGCCGCCACCGGCGGCGCGAAAGCGCGCCGCCAGCTCCAGGCCCGGGATCGCCGGCAGGCTGGGCGGCAGCAGCGCGGCCTGCAGCGTGGCCGCGATCGTCGAGCGGTCGCGGTGCACGCGCGCGTGCTCGACGGCGATCCCGGCGCGCCGGCCCAGCTCCTCGGCCAGCATGAGATCCTCCTCGCCCAGGCGCCGCTGGGACTCGATCGTGCCCAGGGTGATCGTCCCGATCGTGCGCCCCCCGGCGACCATCGGCACCACCAGCACCGAGCGCGCGCCCACCTCGCGCAGCGCCCGCAGCTGGGCGTCGTCGGTCGAGGCGGCCTGCAGCAGCTGCTCGTCGACCAGCGGGTACAGCTCGGCGACGCCCGTGCGCATGACGTTGGGCGGCCCGACCGGCATGCCCGGTCGGGCGGTGTTCTCGGCGATCACCAGCCGTGAGCGCCTGGTGCGCTCCGGGGAGCGGTCGGCGGTGGCCACTCGCCGCAGGCGGCCGTGCTCGTCGGGCATGTCGACCGCGCACCAGTCGGCCAGGTCGGGCACGGCCGCCCAGGCGACCTCCTCGAGGGTGTGCTGGGGATCCAGCGACGCGGTCAGCAGCTTGCTGGCCCGGGCCAGGAACGTCTGCGCCTGCTCGCGGCGGCGCTGGGCGGTGATGTCCTCGATGACGGTCACCGCCAGGCGCGGGAGGCCGTTGGGGCCGGCGATCGCGGAGGCCTTGGCCAGGCGCCACTGCGGCTCGCCGGTGCTGCGATCGATCGCCTGCATCACCAGCTCGGGCTGCGGCTCACCGGCCAGCGCGCGGTTGCCGGGCAGCTGCGCGGGCCCGATGCGCACCCCGCGCTCGTCGAGCAGCTCGAAGCGCTCCAGCAGGTCCTCCTCGGAGTGCCCCAGCAGATCGGAGACCGAGTCGAAGCCGCTGATCTCGGCGGCGGCCTCATTGGCGTACACGAACCGCCCGCGGCGGTCCTGCACGACGACCGCCTCGGCCAGCACGCTGAGCACGGTCTGCAGCTCGGAGGCCATCTCGCCCAGCTCGGCGCCCAGGCGGGCGTGGTCGATGGCCAGGCCCGCGCGCCGGGCGACCGCCGTGGCCACCTCGACGTCGTCGGGACCCAGCGGCTCCTCGCTGTGCGTGCGCACCAGGGCCAGCGTGCCGATCGTGCGCCCGCGGGCGCTGAGCGCGACGATCAGCGCCGAGCGATAGCCGAGCCGCCGCAGCAGCTCGATGTGCTCGGGCCCGGTGCCGGCCTCCCACGCTCGCAGGTCGGGCTCGCCGATCGCCGTCAGCAGCTCGGCGGCGCCCGTGCGCGACCACCCGTGCGACCGGGTGGTCGCTGTCCAGCTGCACGGGTGCGGCCAGGCGGCTGGAGCGCAGGGCCTCGGCGTCCTCGGGGTCGGTGGCGGCGACGCCGCCGGCGCGCAGCGCGCCGTCATCGCCGATCAGGTCGACGATGCACAGGTCGGCGACGGTGGGGATCGGCAGAGTGGCGACCGCATCGAGGTTCGCGAGCGGGTCGGTCCCGCCTTCGAACAGCGCGCTGGCCCGGGCCAGCAGGTCGCTGCGGGCCAGCGCCCGCTCGGCGGTCCGCCTGGCCGTGCGCTGCCGCTCGCGCGTGGCGGCGGCGATCGCCCCGAGGATCGCGCTGACGATGACGGTGGCGATCGCCACCAGATGCGGCGAGCTGCCGCCGACCCCGACGATCACGCCGTCGACGGCGGCGCCGACGACGGCCACGGCGCCCACGATCGCCGCCCCGCGTGCGTCGGTGGTGACGGCGGCCAGCAGCGGTCCGATGACCAGCAGCGGCACGAGCGTGATGTCGCCGAGGGTGACGAGATCCAGCACCGCGATCGCGACGGTCAGGATGAGCGCCGGCGCCAGTGATCGCAGCGTGCCCCGCATGAGGGGCGACTCTATCCCTGGATGACGGATGTCCGGTCGAACTTCAGGTGTACAGCCACGCCGCCCGCCCGGCCAGCGCGCGGCGGTCGTGCTCGCCGGAGGCCTGCGACAGCGCGCGGTCGGCGACGACGCCGCCGACCTCGACGATCAGCTCGCGGCGGTGCTGCGCGCCGCAGGCGTCGGCCGCCTGCGCGCAGGCCTCCAGGGCGGCCAGCAGCTCGCCGGCGACCCATGCGTCGTGGTCGACGTAGCGGTCGATCTGCACGAGCGCCTCGAGGTACTCGCCGAAGTCGCGTCGGCGCACGAGCAGGTCGACGCCGTGGTCGGGGAAGTGCCGCAGCGCCGGCGGCTGGTCGCGGGCCACCAGCCGCACGAGGACGGAGCGCAGGTAGCCGATGCAGGTGACCGCGGTGGCCGGGTCGTTGATGCCCGGCGAGACGGCGCGCAGCGCGGTGTCGGCCAGCTGGCGCAGCCCGAAGTCGACATCCTGGTGGATGTCGCGCTCGCTGTCCACGAACACGGCGGAGCGCGTGGAGGACCGGCATGCCTCGGCGGCGTCCTGCGGCCACACCTCGAGCACGGCCTTGTCGACCGAGACGAAGTCGCCGGGGCAGACGAGCACGACCGCGTGCCGGACGTGGCCGGCGAGTCCTTCGGCCAGCTCGTCGAGTGCCACCCGCTGGACGAAGCCGGGCCGCTGTGCGTAGATCCGGCCGGCGGGCTCCTTGCGCCACGTCTCGGCGAGGCTCTCGAAGTCCTCGTCCTCAGCGGTGCCGAACCGCTCGGGAAACAGCGTGTTGGTCTGCTTGAGCGTCGTGTGGGCGATGTCGGCCATCACGTGGGAGACCTGCACCATCTGCGCGACGTGGTTGAGGAACACGATCAGCAGGACCACCGCGGCCATGCCCAGCAGCGACGCGAGCGTCACGGCCAGCCGGGGCACGAAGTCGCCGGTGCCGAACGAGCCCACCTCGCGCAGCACCAGCAGCGCGTAGACGAACGTGCCGACGAAGACCCCGATCGTGATCTGCGTGATGCGGTCGCCGAAGAACGTGCGCAGGATGCGCGGGCTGAACTGGCTGGAGGCCAGCTGCAGGACGACCATGGTGATCGAGAACGTCAGGCCGGCGACCGTGATCAGCGAGCCGGCGATGACCGACAGGACGGTGCGCGCGGCGGAGGCGTCGCCGCGGAACACGTAGGAGACGCCGTCCAGGTTCAGATGGTTGTCGATCTCGACGAGCACGATGCCGGCCACGACGAACACGGCGACGATCAGCCCCGGGATGAAGGCCAGGTTCTGCATGAGGTTGCGCCAGCGGTTGCCGATGCAATCGTCGATGCCCGCCCCGGCGGCCGGCAAACGTCATGCGGCCGGGCCCGAGGGCCCGGCCGCATCCTCCCGCGACAGGAGCTTGGTGTGCGCCGGGGGGCGGTGCGCTAGGAGCGATGCGCGACCGGCGCGGGCTCGAGGGCGACCTCGAGCACCTCGTCGATGCTCATCACCGGGTGGAACGCCATCTGCTCGCGCACGTCGGCGGGCACGTCGTCGAGGTCCTGGCGGTTGCGCTCGGGCAGGACCACGTCGGTCAGCCCGGCCGCGTGGGCGGCCAGCACCTTCTGCTTGAGCCCACCGATCGGCAGCACACGGCCCTGCAGCGTGACCTCGCCGGTCATGCCGACCGTGTGCGCGCACCGGCCGGCCGGTCAGCAGCGACGTGAGCGCGGTGATCATCGTCATGCCCGCGCTCGGGCCGTCCTTGGGGATCGCGCCCGCCGGGACGTGCACGTGGAACTCGCGGTCCTCGAAGGCGTGCGGGTCGATGCCCAGCTCGACGGCGTGGCCGCGCACGTAGCTGAGCGCGATCCGCGCCGACTCCTTCATCACGTCGCCCAGCTGGCCGGTCAGCGTCAGGCCGCCCGTGCCGTCCATCGAGGTGGCCTCGACGAACAGCACGTCGCCGCCGACGCCGGTGACCGCCAGGCCGGTGGCCACGCCCGGCACCGCGGTGCGGATCGCCGCCTCCTGGAAGACCTTCTGGCGGCCCAGCGCCTCGCGCACCAGCTCGACGTCCACATCGACCGGCGCCGTCGGCGGCATCCGAGGCGATCTGCGTCGCGGTCTTGCGCAGGACGGTGCCCGAGCTCGCGCTCGAGCTGGCGCACGCCGGCCTCGCGTGTGTACTCGCGCACGATCAGCTCCAGCACGTCGTCGGCCACGGTGACCTCGCCCTCGCGCAGGCCGTTGCGCTCGCGCTGGCGCTTCCACAGGTAGTCGCGCGCGATCTGCGTCTTCTCGGCCACGGTGTAGCCGTCGAAGCGGATCACCTCCATGCGGTCCAGCAGCGGGCCGGGGATCGTCTCGGCGTTGTTGGCCGTGGCGATGAACACGACCTGCGACAGGTCGACCTCCACGTCCAGGTAGTGGTCGCGGAACGTCGCGTTCTGCGCCGGGTCCAGCACCTCGAGCAGCGCCGCGCTGGGATCGCCGCGCCAGTCGGCGCCGACCTTGTCGACCTCGTCGAGCAGGATCACCGGGTTCATCGTGCCGGCGTCGCGCAGCGCCCGCACCAGGCGGCCCGGGAGCGCGCCGATGTAGGTGCGCCGGTGGCCGCGGATCTCGGCCTCGTCGCGCACGCCGCCCAGCGACATGCGCACGAACTCGCGGCCCATGGCGCGGGCGATCGACTCGCCGATGCTCGTCTTGCCGGTGCCGGGAGGCCCGATCAGCGTCAGGATCGCACCGGCCTTCCTGTCGGCCTCGATGCCACGGTCCTCGCGCAGCTTGCGCACGGCCACGTACTCGACGATGCGGTCCTTGACGTCGGTGAGCCCGGCGTGGTCGGCGTCGAGCACCTCCCGCGTGTGGGTGGGGTCGAGCGTCTCCTCGGAGCGCGCGCTCCACGGCACCGCGATCAGCCAGTCGAGGTAGTTGCGGATCATCTGCGACTCGCCCGACTGCTCGCCGGCGCGCTCGAAGCGGCTCAGCTCGCGCTCGGCCTGCTCGCGCACCTCGTCGGGCATGCCGGCCTCGTCGATCTTGCGGCGGTACTCGTCGATGACCGAGCCGTCGTCCTCGCCCAGCTCCTTGCGGATCGACTCCATCTGCTTGCGCAGGATGTACTCGCGCTGCTGCTGCTGGGCGCCGGACTCGACGTCCTCGCGGATGCGGCGGCGCACCTGCAGCTCGGCCAGGCGCTCGCGCTGCAGCGAGAGGGCGAGCTCGAGGCGCTCGGTGACGTCGATCGTCTCCAGCAGCGTGACCTTGTCGTCGAAACGCAGGTCGGGCGAGTAGCCGGAGGCGTCGGCCAGCGTGCCGGGCTCGGTGATGGCGCGCAGGAACTGCGACGACGCGACCATCGTCGCCACGCAGCTCGAGGATCTCGTCGTAGACGGCGCGCAGCTCGCGCTCGAGCGTGCGCGTGCGACCGTCGACGGGAACCTCGTCGGGCGACTCGGTCACCTCGACGCGCAGCCGGCCGCGGGCGTCGGTGTGCGCCGCGCCGGCGATGCCGCGCGTCTCGCCCTCGAGCTGGGCGCCGCGCACCCCGCCGGGCAGACGCACGCGCTCGGCGACGCGGGCGATCGTCCCGACCGACGCGAAGCTGCCGCCGTGACGGGGGACGAGGAGCACCCGCTCCTCGTCGCCGACGTCCACGGGCAGGGTCACGTCCATGGTGGGGAAGACGACGGTGTCTTCCAGCGGGACGATCAGAAGCGTGGTGGTCAGGTCAGGCACTGGAGAGTCCAAACTGTTGAGGACGTAAACCTTTGTGGATGCATGGTAGCGAAGGATCTATGTCGGCATCACTGAGATCTCCTGAGAGCGTACGCTGCGACGAATGAGTGCCGCCCAGGCACGGCTGACAATCCTCGCCGCGGTGCTCGGGACCGTCGTCGTGTTCGTCGACTCGACCGTCGTCAACGTCGCCCTGCCGGCCATCGGACGCGACCTCGGCGGCGGTCTGCCCGGCCAGCAGTGGCTGAGCGGCGCCTACCTGCTGACCCTCGGCGCGCTGCTGCTGGTGGGCGGGACGCTGGGCGACCGCTTCGGCCGCCGGCGCATGTTCGCCGCCGGCCTGATCGGCTTCGGCGTCACCTCGATGCTGTGCGCGATCGCTCCGACGATCGCGACGCTGATCGTCGCCCGCGCGCTGCAGGGCGCCGCCGGCGCGGTGCTGGTGCCCAACACGCTCGGGCTGATCATCGCCAAGTTCGCGCCCGACCGGCGCGGCGCGGCGATCGGCTCCTGGACGGCCTGGTCGGGCATGGCGACCGTCGCCGGACCCCTCGTCGGGGGGCTGATCGTCGACAACGCCTCGTGGCGCTGGATCTTCGTCATCAACCTGATCCCGGTGCTTGCCGCCCTGGCCATCGTCGTGCGCCTGGACGCCGCCCACGACGAGCCCGAGCCGCGCCACATCGACGTGCTCGGCGCGACGCTGGCCACGCTCGGCCTGGCCGGTCCGGTGTTCGCGCTGATCGAGCAGCCGCAGCGCGGATGGGGCGACCCGATGATCCTCGGGCCGCTCCTGTTGGGGCTCGCGCTGCTGGTGGCGTTCGTGGCGGTGGAGCGGCGCGAGGCCGAGCCGATGCTGCCGCTGGAGCTGTTCGCCCAGCGCAACTTCAGCGTCGGCAACCTGGCCACGCTGACGATCTACGGCGGCCTGGGCGCCGCGCCGTTCTTCCTCGTGCTGTTCCTCCAGCAGGTCGGCGGCTACAGCGCGCTGGAGGCCGGGCTGGCGACCCTGCCGATCACCGCGATCATGTTCGCGCTGTCCAGGCGCTTCGGGGCGCTGGCCGACCGCATCGGGCCGCGCGTGTTCATGGCCGCCGGGCCGCTGGTCGGCGCGGCCGGGATCGCCCTCTACACCCGCATGGATGCCGGCGCCGACTACGCCACGCAGGTGCTGCCCGCGGTGCTCGTCTTCGGCCTCGGCCTGTCGCTGACCGTCGCGCCGCTGACGGCGACCGTCCTGGGCGGCGTCGACGAGCGCGAGGCGGGGATGGCCTCGGCGATCAACAACGCGGTGGCGCGCATCGGCGGCCTGCTGGCGGTCGCGGCGATCGGCGCGGTCGTCTCCTCGCAGCTGGGCAGCGACCAGGCGACGCTGGGCACGGTGCCGGTGCCCACCGCGGTGTCGGCCTTCCACACGGCCATGTGGATCGTCGCCGGGCTTGTCGCGCTGGGCGGCGTGGCCAGCGCGATCGGCATCGAGAACCCCCAGCGCGACGTCGCTGCCGAGGCCTGTCCCGCCGGCGCGATCATCGGCGCGTCGCCCGAGGCCGAGCCCGCAAGCGCCTAACGAGCAGTGAGCCGCCTGCCGATACTGCACGGGATGCGTCGCTGCATGCTCGTCTGCTGCGCGCTGCTGGCCGCCCTGGCCGCCGCTGCGCCTGCCGCCCACGCCCGCCTGGCGTGGCCGTCGACGACCCTCCAGATCGGCCTCGAAGACGAGGAGGGCGGCGCCGGTGCGCTGCGCGCCAGCGCGCCGTTCGGGCTGCGTTACCACTACCTCGCCGGCGGGGTGAACTCCGGCTCGACCTGGCAGTCGTGGGCCATGGGCGACGGCAGCTTCGTCACCAACTACGTCAACGACTCGATCGCCAACGGGATCATCCCCGTCTTCTCCTACTACGAGCTGCGCCAGAGCCAGCCGGGCGCCGGCCAGGGCGACGAGCAGACCGCCGTCCTGGCCAACCTCCGCAACGCCCAGACGATGCGCGCCTGGTTCGAGGACCTCAAGGTGCTCTTCCAGCGCGCCGGCGCCACCGGGCAGCCCGTCGTGCTCCAGCTGGAGCCCGACCTGTGGGGATACGTGCAGGTGCAGGGCGGCGACGACGCGGCCTCCGTGCCCGCGCGGGTGGCATCCAGCGGGATGGACGAGCTGCGTGGCCTGCCCGACAACGCGGCGGGCGTCGCGCAGGCGGTCAAGCGGCTGCGCGACACGTACGCGCCCCAGGTGCGCCTCGGCTACCCCATGTCGATCTGGGGGACCGGCAAGGACATCGCGGCCTCCAACGAGGGCGACGACGCCATCGACGCGCTCTCGCGCCGCTCGACCCGCTTCTACCGCTCGCTGCATGCCGCCTTCGACGTGCTCTTCACCGAGGTCGCCGACCGCGACGCCGGCTACGCGGTCAAGCGCGACGGGCGCCCGCCCTCGGAGGCGTGGTGGGACGACGCGGACTGGCACCGCTTCGCTCGCTACGTCGGCAACGTCCACGCCGACACGAGGCTGCCGGTGGCGATCTGGCAGATCCCGCTGGGCAACACGCTCTACCGGGCGATGAACGACACGCCCCACCACTACGCCGACAACCGCGTCCAGTGGCTGCTGGGCAGCAGCGACCGGTCGCACCTGCACGCGCTGATGGACGCCGGCGTGGTGGCGCTGCTGTTCGGCTCCGGGCAGGGCGACGGCACCTGCGCGTGCGACGCCGCCGGCGACGGGGTCACCAACCCGCCGCCCAACGGCACCGCCCGGCGTGCGTCGATCAGCGCTGACGACGACGGCGGCTATTTCCGCGCGCGGGTGCGCGCCTACTACCAGGCGGGGGCGCTCGCCCTGCCGGCCTCCACGCGCGGACGCGAGGTCTCGGTGCGCGCGCCCGAGCACCTGTCCCACCCCGGGCGCTTCTCGACGCGCGCGCGGGTCAGCCGCCGCAGCGTCGGCCAGGGCGGCAGCGTGAGGATCCGCGCCGCCGTGCGCGCGACCAAGACCCAGAAGGCGCTCGTGTCCGTCGAGGTCTACTCGGGCGCCAAACAGGTCTTCCAGCGCTACTTCGACCACGTCGTCCTGCGCCGCGGCCACGCGCGCTCGTTCTCGGCCACGTGGTCGGTCGGCTCGGCGCCGGCCGGCACCTACACGGTGAAGATCGGCGTGTTCAGCACCGGCTTTCGCAAGCTGCGCAACTGGAACGACGGCGCGGCGTCGATCACGATCCGCTGAGGCGTCGTAGCCTCAACGCCATGGAGCTGGAACAGGTCGGCGCGACGCTGCGCGCGTTCGTGTCCAAGAGCGGCGCGCTGCAGGTCGTCGCCGCGACGCCGCTGGGGATCGTCACCTGCGACGGCACCGGCGCGGTCGCCTTTCAGGAGACCGACGAGGACGAGCCGGTCGCCGTCGACGTGGCCGGTGCCGAGCCGGTTGCGCTGGACATGGAGCTCAAGCGCCTGCCGCCGTTCATCGTCGACGAGCTGCGCGGCGAGGTGCATGGGCCGCTGGGCGGCCTGGAGCACGTGGCCGAGGGGGTGCTGTCGCTCACGCGGGCGCTCGGAGCGCCCAGCGTGGCCATGGCATGGCCACCGACGACCGACGACGAGACCCAGTTCGTGGTCTCCGGTCGCGACGGCGAGGGGGTCGTCGTGGTGATCGGCGACGAGTCCTTCACGATGGACGAGGGCTGGCCGCCGAAGCGGCCAGCGTCCCCGTAAGCCCATCCCTAGCGGCGGAAGCCGCGGATGCCCTTCTTGAAGGCGGTGTAGCCGGGACGGATCGAGCCGTCGGCGTTCACCAGGCCGGCGTCGAAGCGCTCCTCGCAGTCGTTGCCCCAGTACGCGTAGGCGTACAGGCGGTCGAGGTAGCGGTCGTACTTCTTGGCGAACCTGAACATGTAGGAGATGCGGTTCGCCGCCCGCCTCTCGTTGCACGGCCACGCGCGGCCGAAGTCGACCAGGCCACCGGTCTCGGTGATCCAGAAGTGCGCCCGGCGGTTGTAGCGGCGCGTGGTGCGGAAGGCGTCGATCGTGCCCTTCGCGCGCTTGCGGTTGACGTCGGAGTAGTTGTGGATGCCGACGAGCTTGGCCCGCTTGCGCCAGCCCTTGCTCAGCGACTTGTAGAAGCCGGAGATGTAGCTGCCGACCGACGGCCGCGTCTGGTCGAGCACGTCCAGCGCGACGATCGTGCAGCGGTGGCACATCCGGTACATCGCCTTGAAGTACTGGGCCGCGCGCTTGGGCGACTTGTAGGTCGGCTGCGACTTGTGGTTGGCCTCGTTCCACACGCCCCACTCGTCGACGCCCATCTTCTTGTAGCGCTTGACGAGGGCGCCGACCTTCTTCTTGTAGGCGCCCACCGACGGCAGGTGCGCCTTCTTGAGCGTCAGGTTGTCGGTGGACGGCGTCATGAACACGTCGATCCCCTGCTGACGAGCCTGGTCGACGAAGACGTCGGCCTGCTGGAGCTCGTAGTCGCTGTCGATCGCGTTCCACTTGATGAAGTAGCGGACCTTCTTGAGGCCGAGGTCCTGGAAGGGCTGCTGGTCGAACATGGTGTAGCTCTGATCACCGAGTCCGACGGAGACCTTGGTCTTGGCCGACGCGGTGGCCGGGAGGGCGACCATGCCAAGCGCCACGGCGGCGCCCAGCAGCATCGTTCTGAGGGTGGGCATGATCATGCGAACCGATCACGCGCGCGCGAGTTGCGGTCTATGTGCGCTGCATCACAGAATGTCCTCATGAGAGCCATGCGCCTGCACGCTCCAGGCCGCCCGCTGGAGCTCGACGACGTGCCCGATCCGACGCCCGGCCCGGGCCAGGTGCTGCTGCAGGTGGCGGCCTGCGGCGTGTGCCGCACCGACCTGCACTCGATCGACGGCGAGCTGACGCGCCCAAGCTGCCGCTGATCCCCGGCCACGAGATCGTCGGCCGCGTGCTCGGCCCGGCGAGCGGCTTCGAGCCGGCGACGCGCGTCGGCGTCCCGTGGCTGGGCTGGACGTACGGCGCCTGCCGCTTCTGCACGACCGAGCGCGAGAACCTGTGCGCCGCGCCGCGCGCTTCACCGGCCACCACATCGACGGCGGCTACGCCGAATACGCCGTCGCCGACCAGCGCTTCTGCTTCGCGATGCCGGACGGCTCAGCGACCCGCACGCCGCGCCGCTGCTGTGCGCCGGGCTGATCGGCTACCGCGCGCTGCGCCTGGCCGGCGACGCCGAGCGCTCGGCCTGTACGGCTTCGGCGCGGCGGCGCACATCATCGCCCAGATCGCCGCCTGGCAGGGACGCGCGCGTGTTCGCCTTCACCGAGCCGGGCGACACGACGGGCCAGGGTTCGCGCGCTCGCTGGGCGCGGCATGGGCCGGCGGGTCCGACCAGCCACCGCCCGAGCCGCTGGATGCCGCGCATCATCTTCGCCCCGGTCGGCCCGCTCGTCGCCCGCGGCGCTGCGGCGCGGTGGAGCCGGGCGGCACCGTCGTCTGCGCCGGCATCCACATGAGCCACATCCCGTCCTTCTCCTACGACCTGCTGTGGGAGGAGCGCCAGATCCGCTCGGTGGCCAACCTGACCCGCCGCGACGGCGTGAGTTGCTCGAGCTCGCCGGCCGCACGGTGCCGTGCGACACGACCGTCAGCGTCTACCCGCTGGAGCAGACCAACGCGGCGCTGGACGACCTGCGCTTCGGGCGCTTCGAGGGGTCCGCCGTCGTCGCCCTCAGGTGAGGCCGCTCGTTTGCGGTCCGCCCGCGCGAGCGGTTAGGTTCGCGTCGTGTTCGCGGCAGGGGGCATCGCGCTCGAGCTCGGCCTGCTCGGTGCCGGGGTGGTCGTCGCGCTGGCCGCGGTGGCGATCGCGGCCCGCTCGCGCTCGGGCCGCGCGGATCCGTCGCCGCGCCCGCCGGAGGCCGACGGCTCGTCCACGCGGCGCGTCGCCGGCCCCGAGCGCCGCATGGTGGCCCGCGCCCCGGTCGCCCGTCCGGTGGTCGTGCGCCGCCGGGCGGGCGAGCAGCGCACCTTCGCGGTCGACATCGGCATCGGCGGCGTGCTCCTGGCCGGGCCCGCCGATCTGGCCGTCGGGGAGCTCGTCGAGCTGATGCTCGACCTCGACGGCCCGGTGCAGGCTCCCGCCGAGGTCGTCCGTGACGGCCCCAACGGGATGAAGGGCGTGCGCTTCGCCGCGCTCGACGGGCCCGCTCGCGGGCGGCTGGAGCGCTACGTGCGCTCGGCGCCTCAGCCGGCGTAGGAGATGCGCAGCGTCACCGGGCCGCTCCCTCCGCCCGCGCGCGACACGGCGAAGCTCAGGGTCTCGGTCTGGCGCTCGCGGCAGCCGACCCTCATGCTCCAGCGGTCGTAGGCGTGGCGGCCCCTGCTCCGGCCGACGACCTGCCGGCCGGAGGTGACCTTGAGCGCCACCCGCGAGCCGCTGGGGCCGCGCACGGTCGCCTTCAACGCACCGTCCAGGCGCAGCGGCAGACGGAACGTCTGGTGATCGCGGCGCGCGCTCATCGTGAAGATCTTCGTGGCGTTCTTCGTCCACGGATCCAGCACGTCCCGGCGCGCGGCGGCCAGCGCGCCGGAGTCGGGCCGCAGCAGGTTCGTCCACGTCCACCGCTGCTCGGGATAGACGAGGCGCGCGTAGGTCTCCGCCCATGCCTCGCCCGGATTGCGCAGGTACTGCTTGAAGTTCGCCTCCGCGTAGGGGAACAGCTGCTTGTTGCCGGTCTTGTCGCACACCAGCTCGTAGGACGCCCAGTACTTGGGGCCGAAGTCCAGCGCGCCCCCTTGCCCGAGCGTGTTGCTGCGGTGGGCGGCGATGTGGTGGCCGTACTCGTGGGTGAGCACGTAGCGAACCGTGTAGGCGCCCGCCGCGGTCGCGGTGTCCAACCCGCTCGAGGGCACGATCATCTGGTTGCTGCCGTAGCAGCCCAGCACCTGGCCGTCGGTGCCGTCGCCGCCGCGGCAGCGCTTGTTGACCTCGGTCGGGGTGGCGATGAGGACGCGCAGCTTGCCCAGCTCGCTGCCGTGGGGCAGCGACTCCAGGAAGCCGACGTACTGCTGGGCCAGCTGGGGCTGTCTGCCGACCGCCGCGGTGAAGGAGACCTGGATCGACCCGCCCTCCGTGAGCGGGACGTCGATCGGCGCGGCATCGGCCTGCGCGGTCCTGGCGGTGGGTGTCGCCGACGCGTCGAGCACGCGGTCGTTGAAGCTGGCGGCGTGAGCGGCGGCGGGAATCGCAGCGAGCAGGGCGATCGTGAGCACGGCGATCCGTCGGGACATGGCGTCCACCATGGTGACGCAACATCAAGGGCGCTGAAATATCCGCAGGACCGCATCGGACCGCCGCGAAGGGTGTTCCGATCCGCGGTATGCGCCTTCGCTCCCTCCTTCTCGCGCTGCTGTGCGGCGCGCTCGTCGTCCCCGCCGCCGCTCGCGCGCAGGCCACCGCCGACGACCCGTTCAGCGGTCACGCCATGTGGATCTGGCAGCTGCCCAAGGCGGCGGGCGGCGATCCCGTGGCGATCGCGGCGCAGGCCCAGGAGGCCGACGTCGACACGTTGATCATCAAGGCCGCGCAGGGGCGCACCCGCTGGGCGCAGTTCTCGCCCGACCTCGTGGCCGCGCTGCAGGCCGAGGGCCTCACCGTCTGCGCCTACCAGCGTCTGGAGGGCTCGCACATGGTCGCCCAGGCCAAGGCCGCCGCCGCCGCGGTCGACGCCGGCGCCGACTGCTTCGTGATCGACGCCGAGTCCGAGCTGGAGGGCCGCTACCGGCAGGCGCGCCGCTACGTCGCCGCGCTGCGCAAGCGCATCGGCGACGACTTCCCCCTCGGCTTCACGTCCTTCCCCTACGCCGACCTGCACCAGCTGCTGCCCTACTCGGTGTTCCTGGGGCCGGGCGGCGCGACGGTCAACCTGCCGCAGATCTACTGGAAGGACATCGGCGACTCGCCCAGCGCCGCGTTCGCGCGCACGGTGTCGGCCAACCGCCTGTACGGCCGTCCGCTGGCGCCCGTCGGCCAGCTGTACTCGCGCCCGTCGCGCCGGGACGTGCTGTCCTTCCGCCGCCTGGCGCTGGCCTATGGCGTCGACGGCACGAGCTGGTGGAGCTGGGACTCGGCCGTCGCCTCCGGCTGGACGGCGATCGCGCGTCGCGTCGTCGCCCCCGCGCTGCCGGCCAGCGTGCCCGACTACCCGACGATCCGCCCGGGCTTCCGCGGCGACTACGTCGTGTGGGCCAAGGACCATCTGCGCGAGCTGGACTACCGGGTCACCCGGGACACGCGCTTCGACAGGACCACGGTGCGCGCGGTCGAGGCCTTCCAGGCCGACAACGGCCTGCCGGTCACCGGCGTCCTCGACGACGCCACCTGGAGCGCGCTGCTGGACGCGGCGGCGCCGGACACGTCAAACTGACAGACCATGTCCCGTTGTCTCGCGCGCGTGCTCGGCGTCACCGGCGCGCTGCTGCTCCTCGCCCTGCCCGCCGCCGCCCACGGCGCCGCCAACCCGTGGCTGCAGAACCGCTTCCTCCTGTTCGCCCACCAGGGGGGCGAGAACGAGTTCCCGTCCAACACGCTGTACGCCTACAAGCGCTCGCTGGCCGCGGGGGCCAATGCGCTTGAGCTCGACGTCGGCTACACGAAGGACGATCACCTCGTGGTGCTGCACGACAACACCGTCGACCGCACGACCAACGGGACGGGCAGCGTCAACGACATGACGCTGGCCCAGGTGCAGGCGCTCGACGCCGCCTACTGGTTCTCGCCGGGGCGCAACGCCATCCACGGCCTCGACCCGTCGGCCTATCCGCTGCGCGGCATCCGCACCGGGCTCAAGCCGCCGCCCAAGGGCTTCACCCGTGACGACTTCCGCATCCCGACCCTGGACGAGGTGCTCGCGGCCTTCCCCGACACCCCGATCAACATCGAGATCAAGGGCCGTGACGGCAGCGACGACGCCGTCTACTTCCACGGCGCCGACCTGCTGGCCAAGACGCTCAACGCACATCCGCGCAGCGACGTGATCGTCGTGTCGTTCAACCAGAGGGCCGTCGACCGCTTCCACGCCGAGGCGCCCGAGATCGACGTCGCCCCGGGGATCGACGGGATGGCGAGCTTCCTGCTGGCCAACGGCTCGCCCGGCGCCGGCACGGTCGCCTTTCAGATCCCGATCACCTTCGAGTTCGGGGGCTCGACCCTGACCATCACGTCGCCCGACACGGTGCTGCGCGCGCACCAGGCCGGCTACGCCGTGCACGTGTGGCTGTCGGACGACATCGAGAACCGCACCACCTACGACCACCTGCTCGACCTGTGCGTCGACGGCATCATGGCCGCCAAGCCGACCCTGCTGGAGCAGGTGCTCAAGGATCGTCACGTGGTGCGCCCGCGGGCCAACGGCCACGGCTGGACGGGCTGGGATCCGTGCGGTACGCGGGTCGCCGACCATGCCGCCACGGCGCACGGCCGCACGGTCACGCTGGCGATGGCCCGCCGGGGCCTGTCGCAGGAGTCGCGCCGCGGGACGGTCACGCTGCGGGCGTCCGGGCGCGTCGTCGGCACGGGCCGCTTCTCGCTGGGCGAGAACCGTGCACGCACACGCGCGCGCGTGCACCTGTCCGCGGCCGGGCGCCGGCTGCTGGTCAGGCGCGGACGCCTGAAGGTGCAGGCCAAGGTGATGGAGCGGGTGCCCGCCAGCCACGCGACGCTGACCCTGCGCCGCTGACCCGCGCCGCCGATGGCCGACGACCCGCGTGAAGCCCACATCGCCACGGTGAAGGCGGTCTACGCCGCCTTCACGCGCGGCGACGTGGAGGCCGCGCTGACCCACATCGCCCCCGTTGCCGAGCTGCGCCCGGAGGGGACGTCGACGGCGACCGGACGCGCCGTCTACCGAGGCCACGACGGCATTCGCGAGTACTTCGCCGACGTGGCGCGCGTGTGGTCGCGCGGCCTGCGCCTGGAGCCGGTGGACTTCCGGGCGGTCGCCGGGTCGGTCGTCGTCTTCGGCCGCGTGCAGGGAGACGGCGAGCTCGGCCCGGTCGACCGCGAGGTGGTGTGGGTGTGGAAGCTGCGCGGCGAGGAGCTCGTCTCCTGCCAGGTGTTCGCCACCAGCAGCGCCGCGCTGGCCGCGGCACAGGGCGCCGGCTGACCCGTCGCGCTAGGTTCGATGGATGGCGAACTTGGGACAGACCGACCTCGACGTCCACGCGCTGTGCCTCGGCGGCAACGTGTTCGGGTGGACGGCTGACCGCGACACCTCCTTCGCGGTCATGGATGCGTACGTCGCCGCCGGCGGCAACTTCATCGACACGGCCGAGAGCTACTCGGCCTGGGTGCCCGGCAACTCGGGCGGCGAGTCGGAGGCGATCATCGGCGAGTGGATGGCCGCGCGCGGCAACCGCGACGACATGGTCGTGGCCACCAAGATCCGCGACGACCTGACGCCCGACAGCATCCGCCGCCGCGCCGAGGGCTGCCTGCAGCGCCTGCGCACCGACGTCATCGACCTGTTCTACATCCACTACGACGACCTCGACACGCCGCTGGAGGAGACGCTGGCCGGCTTCGACGCGCTCGTCCAGGACGGCCTGGTGCGCCACAACGCGTTCTCGAACATCACGCCCGAGCGCCTGCGCGAGGCACTGGCCGTCATCGAGCGCGAGGGCTACGCCCCGTTCGTCGCCTGGCAGCCGCACTACAACCTCATCGAGCGCGAGCCCTTCGAGTCCCAGCAGCGGCCCCTGGCCGAGGAGGCGAACCTGGCCGTGCTGCCCTACTGGGCGCTGGCCGCCGGCTTCCTCAGCGGCAAGTACCGCCCCGGGGCCGAGGTCGACAGCGCCCGCGCCGGGATGGCCGGCAAGTACCTGGAGGATCCGCGCGCGCAGCCGGTCCTGACCGCGCTGGACGAGATCGCCGCGGCGCACGAGACGACGGTCGCCGCCGTCTCGCTGGCCTGGCTGGCGGCGCAGCCGACCGTGCTCGCGCCGATCGCCAGCGCCCGCTCGGTCGAGCAGCTCGCCGGCCTGCTGCCGTTCGCCGAGCTGGAGCTGAGCGAGGGCGAGCTGGCCCGCCTGGACGACGTCAGCGCGCCGGCGCGCGCCTAGCCCGGCCGTGCCCGCCCCGTACACGACGCCGCTGGCCGAGGAGCTGGCCCCCGGGCTGCTGGAGCGCTTCGACCGCTACGCGCGCGTGTTCACCACCTCCGACCGCGACGCCGGCGGGACCCCGTCCTCGCCCGGCCAGTTCGACCTCGCACGGCTGCTGGTCGACGAGCTGCGCGCGCTCGGCCTCGACGACGCGGCGGTGGACGAGCACTGCTACGTGACCGCCACGCTGGCCGGAGACGGCCCGCCGATCGGGCTGATCGCGCATCTCGACACGTCGCCTGACGCCCCCGGCGAGGGCGTCGAGCCGATCGTCCACCGCAACTACGACGGCGGCGTCATCGAGCTGCCGCGCGGCGGCACCGTGCTCGATCCCGAGCACATGCCCGAGCTGCGAGAGGCGGTCGGCCACGACGTGGTCACCTCCTCGGGCGACACGCTGCTGGGGGCCGACGACAAGGCCGGCGTCGCGTCCATCATGACGGCGGTCGCCCACCTGGTGGCCCATCCGCAGCTGCCGCGTCCGACGCTGAAGGTCTGCTTCACGCCCGACGAGGAGATCGGCAGCGGCGCCGGGCTGCTGGACCTCGAGGCGTTCGGCGCGCGCTTCGCCTACACGGTCGACGGCTCCACGCTGGGCGAGCTGCAGGATGAGACGTTCACCGCCGCCGAGGCGATCGTGACGATCGAGGGCCACGACGTGCATCCCGGCTTTGCCACCGGCAAGCTCGTCAACGCCAGCCGCCTGGCCGCCGAGCTCGTCGCGGCGCTGCCGGCCGACCGCACGCCGGAGACGACCTCGGGGCGCGACGGCTTCATCCACGTCTTCGAGCTGCGCGCGACCGCCGCGCGCGCGGAGATCCGGGCGATCCTGCGCGACTTCGACGACGACCTGCTCGCCGGCCACGCCGACGTCGTGCGCGCGGCGGCGGACGCGGTCGCCCAGCGCGAGCCGCGGGCGCGGGTCGATGTGCAGGTGCGCGCGCAGTACCCGAACATGCGCCGCTTCCTGGCGGCGCATCCGGAGGTGGTGGGGCGTGCCGAGGCGGCCATCCGCGCCGAGGGCGTCGAGCCGCTGCGCACCCCGATCCGCGGCGGGACCGACGGCTCGCAGCTGAGCGCGCGCGGCCTGCCGACCCCGAACCTGTTCGACGGCGGGCACGAGTACCACTCGGTGCGCGAGTGGGCCTCGCTTCAGGACATGGCGGCCTGCGCCGCCGTGCTCGTGCGCCTGGCCGGCGAGTGGGCGGGCGCGCAGTAGCGTAGTCGCCGCACCCATCGCCCCGGAGGAGGGACCCTCGTGCCGATCCGCTCGCGGCTGGCCGCCGTCGCCGCCATCGCCCTGCTGCCCGTCACCGCGGCCGGCGCCTACGCCGCCGGCCGCGCGGCGCAGGACGCCCCGCCCGCGGCCAAGCGCACCGACCTCGCGCTGCTGGAGAACCCGGCGGGCGCCCGCGGGCGCACGCTCGGCCTGTCGCGGGTCACGATCCCGCCGCATACCGCCCTGGCGCTGCACCGCCATCCGGGCAACCAGATCGCCGCGGTGCGGCGCGGCACGCTGACCTACACCGTGCGCACCGGCACGGTCGCGATCTACCGCGGGCCCGCGACCGCTGACGCCCGCCCGGTGCGCCTGGTGCGCGCCGGCCAGACGGCCCGCGTGCACGCGGGCGAATGGGTGGTGGAGGCCCCCGGAGACGTGCATTTCGGCGCCAACCGGGGCGACACCCCGGTGGTGATCCTGCTGGCCACGCTGTTTCGCAACGGCGCGCCGCCGTCCATCAACGTCGGACAGTAGTCGCCACCTACGGCGCGTCGCGCTGCGTGGGCTCCACGACCCGCGCGCCCTTGGCGCTGACCACGAAGCGCCGCACCACCCGCGGCAGCGCCAGGCGCAGCGTGCCGAACAGCCAGTAGTAGCGCGGCACGTAGCGCTCCGGGCGGCGACGCAGCACGCAGTCGGCGATCGCCTCGGCGGCCGTGTCGGCGTCGGAGACGATCAGCCTGGGCAGCTTGGCGTGTGGAAAGCCCTCGGTGGCGATGAAGCCGGGCAGCACGACCGACACGTGCACGCCGTTGGCGTGCTCCTCCGTCCACAGCGCGTCGCTCCAGAACAGCAGCGCCGCCTTGGCGGCCGAGTAGGCGCCAGTCCCCACCCGCGCGATGCGTCCCGCCGTCGAGGCGACGTTGACGATCGAGGCCGGCGCGCAGGCGCGCAGCAGCGGCAGCAGCTCCTCGGTCAGGCGCACCGGCGCATCGAAGTTGACGTCCATCGTGCGGCGCACGTTGGCGTAGCCGCCCTGCGCGAACGGCGTGCTCCAGGCGGCTCCGGCGTTGTTGACCAGCACGTCCAGCCGGCCGCCGTGCTCGGCCTCCAGGTGCGCGCGGATCCGCCCGGGCGCATCGTCGTCGGTGAGGTCGACGGCGACATAGGTGGCCGGGCAGGGCAGCCGGGCGGCCAGCGCCTCCAGGCGCTCCCGGCGGCGGGCGACGAGCACGAGCCGGGCGGCCGGCTCGCGCGCCAGGCGCCGCGCCGTCGCCTCGCCGATCCCGCTGGAGGCGCCGGTGATGCAGACGATCATGGCGCGGCAGTCTGCCGCACCGGGGCGGTCAGATGCCGTCCTGGGCCGCCGCGACCTGTTCGGCGTCCCCGAGGGTGGCGACCGGCACGCCGAACGCGTCGACCAGCGGACCCGCCTGCGGGCGCAGCTTCGCGCACAGCTGGTTGACCGCCTTGAGCACCGCCTTGGAGCGCGTCGACGACAGCCGGCCGTGCTCCTGGAACCAGCCCCGGTCGCGCTCGATGACCGCCAGCACGTACAGCGAGCAGAGATCGTCGAGCGCTTCGCGGTTGGGCCCCTGCGGGTGGCGGGCGACGGCCTCGGCGAACGCCTCGGCGATCACCTTCTCGATCCACGCGCGGGCGCAGGCGACGATGTGGTCCTGGCAGTCGATCAGCACGCCGAACGGGTCGCGCCCGGCGTCGATGCCGCTCTTCAGGCGCCGCGCCGCCCCGGAGCGGATGTGGTCGGCCCGCCAGGCCAGCAGCTCCAGCTGCACGGCGCGGTCCATGACCGGGCCGTCGTCGTCCTTGCCCGGACGCAGGTCGTCGGCCAGGCGGCCCAGCAGCTCGCGCATCGCGCTCTTCTCGGCGATCGTCTCCAGCACCTGGCCGGCGAAGAACGTCGCGGTGCCCAGCGGGTCCAGCTCGCCCAGCTCGTCGCGGAAGTCGCTGAGCAGGTTCTTGGCCGCCAGCTGCAGCAGCACCGTGTTGTCGCCCTCGAACGTGGTGAACACGTCGGTGTCGGCCTTGAGCGCCGCGAAGCGGTTGCCGCGCAGGTAGCCCGCGCCGCCGCACGCCTCGCGGCAGCCCTGGATCGTGTCGGTGGCGTGCCAGGTGGCGACCGCCTTGAGCGCGGCCGCCAACGTCTCCAGCTCGCGCCGCTCGCGCTCGGGCGGCGCTCGGCGCCGAAGACGCCGTCAGCCTGGTGCGCAGCTCGTCCTGGGCGAAGTGCAGCGCGTAGGTCTCGGCCAGCGGGATCAGCAGGCGCCGCTGATGGGTGCGGTAGTCCAGCAACACCGCCTCCTCGCCGCCGGGGGCACCGAACTGGCGGCGGCGCAGGCCGTAGTGGACGGCGATCGTCAGCGCCACCTGGTGGCCGCGCCCGCCGCCGGCGGCCGACGCTGACGCGCCCCTGGACGAGCGTGCCGAGCATCGTGAAGAAGCGCCTGGACGGGCTCTCGATCGGGCTGGAGTACGTGCCGTCCGTCGACGACCTGGCGCGTAGCGGTCCAGCAGCGCCTCGCGCGGGACGCGCACCTGGTCGAACCAGATGCCGCCCGTTGTCGACGCCGTCGAGCCCGAGCTTGGCCCCGCAGTCCTCGATGCGCACGCCGGGCAGCGGCTCGCCCCGCTCATCGCGCAGCGGGACCAGCAGCGCGTGCACGCCGCGCTCCTGCCCGCCCACGTGCAGCTGCGCGAACACCGCGGCCATGCGGCCGTCGCGGGCCGCGTTGCCGATGTAGTCCTTGCGCGCCTCGTCGCTGGGCGTGTGGATGACGAACTCGCTCCGCGCCGGCGTCGTAGGTGGCCGTCGTCTGCAGCGCCTGCACGTCCGAGCCATGGCCGGTCTCGGTCATGGCAAAGCAACCCGGCAGGCGCAGCGCGGCGATGTCGGCCAGGTAGCGGTCATGGTGGGCCTTGGTGCCCAGGTGCAGGATCGCGCCGCCGAACAGCCCGAACTGCACCCCGATCTTCACCAGCAGCGACAGGTCGCCGAAGGCGAGCGACTCGAAGGCGGCGACCGACGCGCCGACGTCGCCGCGGCCGCCGTACTCGACGGGGTAGCCGATCGCGGTGCGCCCGTCGTCGGCCAGCTCCCTGGCCCACGCCAGCACCTGCGTGCGGTGGGCCTCCATGCTCAGCTCGGCGCCGTCGGGGCCGTTGCCCGGGCGCGACAGCCACTCGCGCACCGCATCGCGGACCTCGGCGTGCTCGCCGTCCAGGAACCGCTGCAGCGCCCGCGGATCGACCGCAGCAGATGGGGTGGGGGTGGTGGTGGCCATGTCGCCAGTGCCTTACCCCGCGGCGCGGTGCGCTAGGCTGATGCGCGGATCCAATACGGCCCGCTTGCGCCGTGCGATCCGTCACAGAAAGGAGGACCAATGCGGTATCTCTGCCGCACCTGCCTTCGCCTGTGGCCCGCGTTCCGCGTCGAGCATCGCGCCGGCTGCCCATATTGCGGCGGCGCACTGCAGCCGCGCTGAGCGCGAACCGAATACCGCCTCAGGCGAGGCCCAACGATCGACGCCCGGCTTTCCCGCCGGGCGTTTCTCGTCGGTGCGCACCCACCTCAGCCGGCGAGGTGCTCGGCCGCGTCGGCGGCGCGGTCCTCCAACGCCGTCAGCTGATCGAGGTGCAGTCCCGCCCACGCGGTCGCCACGGCCACCATCACCCGGTTGCGGTCGCCACAGGCGTGCGCCTCGCGCAGCCCGGCCAGGAGGCCCGGGTGGAAGGCGGGGTCGGCCGCGTGCGGCGGCGGGGGCGTCGCGCGCGAGGTGACGCTGTCGGCCAGGGCCAGGTACCAGGCCGACAGCCGGCGCGCGTCGTCGAGCAGGACGTCGGCCCGCGACGGGCGGGGCGTGTCGCCGACGCGCTCGGTCAGGTAGCCCATCGCATCGCTGGTTGCGCGCAGGCGGGTGGCCACCGACACCAGACGGGTGTGCGCCAGCAGCCGCACGTCGTGGCTCGGGCGCTCGGCCAGGCGCTGGCGCAGCGCGACGTCCATGCGCCCATCCGCGGCCAGCGAGGCGAGGGCCAGCTCGTCGGTCGCGCCCGCCACCCCGGTGACGAAGCGCTCGAACGCCGCCTGCGCGTAGCGGGCGCCGGCAGCGATGCCCTCGTCCAGCGAGCGGCGCAGCACCGCGCCCGCCCCGCGCGGCCAGAACAGCAGCCCCACGCCGAGGCTGATCAGGAACCCCAGCGAGACGTCCTCCAGGCGGATCAGCCCCACCTGCCAGCCGGTCGGGGCCAGCAGGTCGAAGATCACGAACACTGCGACGGTGAAGCCGGCCTGGCCGGCGGCGAACGAGATCGCCCGCGGTGCGTAGGCGGCCAGGAACGTCGCGAACGGCAGCGCCACCCACGAGGCCGTCTCGCTGCCGCCCAGCCCGACCAGCAGCAGCCCGCCGATGACGATGCCCGCCAGCGTGCCGACCAGCGCCTGCACGATCGTCGCGCCCGTGTTCAGCGCGCTGGAGCGCAGCACGCTCAGCGAGCCGAGGACCACCCAGAAGGCGTGCTGGACCGACGCCTCGCCGGCGATCAGCACGGCCAGGGCGAGGCCGACGGCCCCGCGCAGGCTGTTGCGAAACCACACCGACCTGGCGCCCGCGTGGGCGGCGGCCACCCGCTCGGAGGCGGCCAGCGCCACGCTCTGGCGGCGGATGAAGCGCAGCCACCGCGGGCCTGCGCCGGGCATCGGCGCTCCGCTGGCCAGCAGCGCGTTGTCGGCGACGATGTGGGCGATGTAGGACAGCACGCGCACGTCCCACGCGCGCGTCAGCGCCCCCCACAGCAGCTCGTCGTCACCGAGCACGCGCGGGTCGTCCAGCTGGGCGGCGAACTCCTCGAGCACGCGGTCACGGTCGCGGCGCAGCGCCTCGGCGTCCGGCGGGGCGGCGGCACGGTTGGAGATCAGCTCGGCCGAGGCCAGCAGCGCGGCCGCCGTCGACTCGCGCAGGGCGCGCTCGCCCGGGGTGGGCTCCAGCGCGGCGTGGACGGAGGCCGGCATCACCGCGATGCCCTTGAGCCAGTCGAGTTCGTCGATCATCGCCGCCAGCGCGCCCGTCGCGCCGGTCGGGCCGGTGGGGCGAAACGGCGTGGAGGCCCAGCGGTCATGCAGCTCGTCCAGCGCGGCCAGCACGACCTCGCGCCCGTCCTCGCTCGGCTCGCGCACGTAGGCGCCCAGCGCGCGGCAGCTGGCCACGACGGCATCGCGCACGCGGTCGCGCGGCCGGGCGGGCAGCAGCAGCAGCGTGGCCGGCACGGCCAGCGCCGCGGCGATCCACCAGCCGCCCAGGCGGGCGGGGATGTCCGACGCGTCGGCGGGCACCATCGCCGGCAGGATGTAGGTCAGCAGGGCGGCCGACGCGGCGGCGGCGACGTAGCCGTTGACCACGCCGGAGAACAGGATCGCGAAGCCGGCGAGCGCCATCACCACCGCGGCCAGGATGGCGTGGTGGGAGCACAGCGTGCCCAGCGCGATCAACCCGCTGCACACCACCGCCAGCGTCGCGTAGGCGGCCAGGCGGACGGCCAGCGGCCCGCCGAAGTCGACGAACAGCAGCATGGCGATCGTGCCGAAGGCGGCGAACAGCGCCGTCTGGTCGTTGCCGACCCACATGCCCAGCGCGAGCGCGACCGGGGTGACGATCGCGGCGCGCACGGCCAGTCGCAGGGCGAAGCGGCCCGGGTCGGACGGGTGCCAGCGCAGCGCCTCGCGCAGGGCCGCGGCGTTCATGCCAGCTCGCGCACCACGTGGTCGGCGAGCTGCCGCCCGCGCAGCGTCAGCACCGCCCGCCCGTCGTCGACGGTGAGCAGGCCGCCGTCGCGCAGGCGCGCCAGCGCGGCCGGGTCGCACAGGTCGATGGCCAGTCCGTCGGCCAGCCGCAGCTCGAGCATCACGCGCTCGACCCGGCGCGCGGCGGCGTCGGGCGCCTCGCCACCGGCGGCGGGGGAGCGCCCCGCGGCCAGCGCGCCGGCGTAGGCGGCCGGATGGCGCACGTTCCACCAGCGCCGTCCGGCGACGTGCGAGTGCGCGCCCGGCCCGACACCCCACCAGTCGCCCGAGCGCCAGTAGCCGATGTTGTGGCGGCACTGGGCGGCGGGCGTGCGCGCCCAGTTGGACAGCTCATACCAGCGCAGCCCGGCGGCGGCCAGGCGCGCGTCGGCGGCGGCGTAGCGGTCGGCCAGCGTGTCGGGATCGGGTGCGCGCCGCTCGCCACGACGCACCTGGGCGCCCAGGCGGGTCCCCGGCTCGACGGTCAGCCCGTAGGCGGAGACGTGGTCGACGCCGGTCGCCAGGACCGCGTCCAGCGACGCGGCCCAGTCCTCGGCGCTCTCGCCCGGGGTGCCGTAGATCAAATCGGCGCTGATGGCGGCAAAGCCGCCGGCGCGCGCCTGCGCGATCGCCCCCAGTGCCCGCTCGGGACCGTGGACGCGCTCCAGCACGGCCAGCACGTGCGCGCGCACCGACTGCACGCCGAAGGAGACGCGCGTCACCCCCGCTGCGCGCAGCGCGGCCAGCGACGCGGCGTCCACCGTGTCCGGGTTGGCCTCGATCGTCACCTCCACGTCATCGGCCAGCCCGGGCCGCGCACGCATCCGCGCCAGCAGCCGTCCGATCTGCTCGGGCGCCAGGAGGGTGGGGGTGCCGCCGCCGAAGAACACCGTGTCGATCGGTCGCGCCAGCCGGGCGGCGGCGAGATCGAGCTCGGCCAGCGCCGCTCGCACATAGGCGTCGCGGTCGCCCGCGGTGTAGGTGTTGAAGTCGCAGTAGCCGCAGCGCGTCAGGCAGAACGGCACGTGCACGTAGACGCCGAGCGGCGGCGGGCTCGCGCTCACGCCGCGGACGCTACCGGCGGCGCGGCCGGAAGACGACCTTGTCGACCTGGATCTGGCGCTGGCCGTAGCTGCCGCGGTACACGGGCCCCGCGCCCGCCGCCCAGTCGCCCACGTGCGGGTCGCGTCGCGGACGCAGATGGCGGTTGACGTCGAGCACGGTGATGCCCGGCAGGGTGATCGAGCCGCCCGCGATGATCACGTGCAGGTCGCCGTCGCCGTCGGGGTCGACCGACTGCAGCGCGATCACGTGTCCGCCCGCCGCGCGGCAGTTGGAGGCGTGCGCCGGGCAGTGGGGGATGGGCCCGGCGGCGGCGAGCATCGCGAGGATGGCGGCGAACATCTGCGCCTCAGCGTAGAAGCGCGTCGCAGGCGGCGCGCGTGCCGACGACCGAGATCGCCATCCCGGGCTGCGGGGACAGGTCCTGGCGGGGACGCCAGCGGCCGTCGAGCGCCAGCACGCGCAGCTCCCGGTCGCGGTGGATGTCGCCGATCGAGCGGCCGATCGAGGGCCAGCCGGCGGGCACGACGGTGTCGACCACGCGCAGCGGCACGTTGGACAGCGCCAGCGTCGTGGCCAGCGGACGCCCGAGCAGCGCGGCGGTGAAGGCCGGCGCGGCCAGGCCCGCGACCGAGCGCGTCAGGTCCAGCTCGACGCTGCGGTCCAGGCGCTCGGCCAGGTGCGCGTCGAAGATGCGCAGCACCACCCGCAGCTCGGGGTTGTGCTCGCGCGCGGTCAGCGCCGCCTGGAGGTTGGCCAGATCGTCGTTGGTCACCGCCATCACCGCGCGCACCGCTGACCACCCCCTGGGGATCGATCAGGCCCAGCACGCGCCGGCCCAGCCGGCCCGAGGGGGGCAGCACGTCGGTGGGGGTGTCGGCGTCGGCCAGCGCCACGACGAGGCTGGGATCGTCGCGGTTGACCTCGGCGACCCGGAGCACGTGCCGATGGCCACGCTCTGGCCCTCGTTGCCGACAGCGCCGCCTGCAGGAACGCCGGCGCCGCCTCGTCGGTGTCCGACAGCACGGTGCCGCGCCCGCCGCGCATGCGCTCCACGCCGTGGGCCAGGTCGGCCTGGAACAGGCGCACGACGATGCGCGGCGCGTCGGCGTGCTCGCCGCCCAGCAGCGCCGCGTTGAGGTTGGTCAGGTCGTCGGCGCTGAGGAGCCCCACGGCCCGGGCGCCCTCCACGCCGGCCTGCTCCCAGGTCCCGGGTGCGGTGGGGCTGCCGATCACCAGGCGGCTGCCGGCGGCGGCCGCCGCCCGCGCGGCCAGCGTCGTCGTCGACGAGCACACGGCCACGACCGGGATCCCGACCGCCTCCAGCTCCTCGCGCCCGCGCAGCGGGACGCCGTCGTCGCCCGAGAGCAGGACCGGGGCCGTCTCCATGGGCGGGCGATGCCACCCGCGTCAGCGGCGCGCTCGCAGCGTGTACAGCCGCGACAGCGGCTCGCGGTCTGCGCGGTTGACGTCCCGGGCGTCGCGCACGACGCCCGGGACGCAACCAGGTTCAGCGCTGGCCGGCCAGCAGGTAGGCCGACTGCAGCATCTCCGGGTGCTCGCGCAGCTCGGCTGCGCTGCCGGAGTGCTGGATGCGCCCGCGGTCCATCACGTAGGCGCGGTTGGAGACGCCGAGCGCCACGGTGGCGAACTGCTCGATCAGCAGCACGCCGACGCCCGACTCGGCCACCTGGCGCAGCGTCGGCACCAGGCGCTTGACGATCACCGGGGCCAGGCCGAGCGACAGCTCATCGACGAGGATGAACTTCGGCTTGGAGGTGAGCGCCTGGGCCAGCACGAGCATCTGCTGCTCGCCGCCCGACAGCGAGCGCGCCGGGGTGTCCAGCCGCTTCTCGCAGCTCCGGGAACATCTCGAGCGCGTGGGCGCGGCCCTCGCGACCCTCCTCGCGCGACAGCGAGTAGGTCGCGACGTCGAGGTTGTCGCCCACCGTCAGCCCCGGCAGCAGCCGCCGGCCCTCGGGCACGATGGCCACGCCCGCGCCGCGGACGCGCTCGGGCCGGCGGCCGAGCAGGTTGCGTCCGTCGATGGTCATCGTGCCCGACTGTGCGGGCAGCACGCCGCCGACGGCCAGCACGAGGCTCGACTTGCCGGCGCCGTTGGGCCCCAGCAGCGCCGTCACCTCGCCGGGCGTGATCTCGATCGTCACGTCGCGCACGACCGGCCCGGCGCCGCGCGAGACGGTCAGCCCCTCGATGTGCAGCGGCTCGCTCATTCGGCCACCCCCGTGGACTCGCTCTGGTTGGCCGCCTGCTCGGTGGCCTCGGCCTCCGCGACGAGGGACTCCTCGTCCTCGGCGCCCAGGTAGGCCTTGATGACGTGCTCGTTGCGCAGCACCTCGTCGGTCGGCCCGCTGGCGATCAGCTTGCCGAAGTCCAGCACCGAGGTGACCGAGCAGCAGGCCGAAACGAGCGCCATGTCATGGTCGACGAGGATCACCAGCGCGCCCGTCTCCTCGGGGATGCGCTGGATCACCTGGCTGATGTGCCCGGTCTCCTCCTCGGGCAGGCCCGCGGCCGGCTCATCGAGCATGACCACACGCGGCTTGCCGACCACCGCGCGCGCGATCTCGATGAGGCGCCGCTCGCGCGCGGCCATCGTGCCGACCGGCTCATCCGGATCGACTCCGACGCCGACGAACTCCAGCGCCTCCAGCGCCGCCGCGCGGCGCGCGGCGGCGTTGCCCGAGTCGGGCGTGTTCTCGAGCACCATGGCGACGTTCTGCACCGCCGACAGCTCCTCGATCGCCTGCTCGGTCTGGAACGTACGGCGCAGGCCCCAGCGCGCGCGCCGGAAGTGGGCCATGGCCAGCAGGTCGTCGCCAAAGGCGGTGACCTTCCCGCTGGCCGGATCGACGAAGCCCGACAGGACGTTGAAGAACGTCGTCTTGCCGGCGCCGTTGGGCCCGATCAGGCCGCAGGTGCCGGGCTCGAACGTCACGTTCACGCCGTCCAGCGGCGTGACGCCGCCGAAGCGCACGGTGAGCCCTTCGATGACGACGCTCATTCGACGACCTCCTCACCCGGCGGCGATGACGCCTGTTGGGCGGCCTCGCGTTCTCGTCGTTTCTTGCCGGTGATCAGCCCGTACAGGTTCTTCATGTCGCGCGGGAACTGCTGCGAGATGCCGCCCGGGGCGGTCAGCAGCACCTGCAGGATTCCCACGCCGAACAGGATCGTCAGCCAGTCGGCGGCGACGCCCCAGTTGTTCAGCAGGGCCGGCAGCAGCGAATACAGCAGGCCGGCGATGAGGCCGCCCCACAGGCTGAAGATGCCGCCCATGAGGACGACGGCCAGCAGGATGATCGACTGCTGCGTGGTGAACGTGATCGAGTACAGGCGCTGCACGTCGCCGGCCAGCAGGCCGCCGGCCACGCCGGTGATGAACGAGGCCAGCGCGAACGCCCACAGCTTGTAGAGCGTGATGTTGACGCCGGCGGCGATCGCCGCCGGTTCGCTTTGGCGGATGGCCGCCCACGCGTGCCCGGCGCGGCCGCGCACGTGCCACAGCGCGAGCGCGAACATGATCAGGCACACCACGACCGTGTAGCGGAAGTACGCCGGGTCGGTCACCGCCATCACCGGGCGGCGGACCGGGTCGCTCTTGTTGGGATCGTTGCCCAGGAACCCGGGGCCGCCGTTGGGGAACTGCGTCGTGCGCAGCGCGACCGTGATCGCGCCGGCCAGCATGAGCGTGATCAGCGCCAGGTACAGGCCGCTGAGGCGTAGGGCTGGGAGTCCGATCAGCGTGCCCAACACCATCGTGATCAGGCCGGTGATGAGCAGGACGAGTGGGAACGGCAGGCTCGTCGAGAACGACAGCTTGCAGGCGATCCACGCGCCCACGGCCAGCACCGCCACCTGGCCCAGCGAGACCAGGCCGACGCGGCCCATCAGGAGGCCCAGGCCCCCCGCCACGACGGAGTAGTAGGCCACGGCGGTGCAGATCGAGATCCAGTAGTTCGACAGGATCGCCGGCAGCACGGCCAGCGCGATGACCAGCACGAGCGCGACGAAGATCAGCGCACGGATCTCGGCGGTGCGCAGGCCGGGCCGGTTGCGGGAGAACCGCGCCGACGTTGCCGATGTGGTGTCCACGGCGCTCATCAGCGTGCCCCCCTCGCCGTCGCCAGGTTGCTGCCCTTGCGCGACATGAACAGCAGCGCGAGCACCGCGATGATGAACGGCGCCATGTCGCGGTACTGAGAGATCGAAAGGATTGGTGTCGCCAGCGCGTTGACCAGGCCGATGAAGATGGCCGCGGCCAGCGTGCCCCACAGCGACGACAGCCGCGCGATCAGCGCGGCCGCCACCGACGAGATGACCAGGAACGTCAGGGTCGCGGCGTCCAGTCCGACGAGGTTGCTGAGCAGCAGCCCCGACGCCCCCGACAGGATCCCGGTGCCCAGCCACGCCATCGCCTCGACGCGCCGCACGGGCACGCCGAGGGAGGCGGTGATCTCACGGTCGTCGGCCAGCGCCCGCATGCCCGTCCCGAGCTTGGTGTAGCGCAGAAAGGCGGCCGAGCCCCCGGTGACAACGACACCGAGGGCAAGGCCGATGACCTGGGTCCACGTGACGTGGACGTTGCCGATGACAAAGGCCTCCGTGGTGGTCGGCAGGATCATGGAGCGAGCCTTGTCGCTCCAGATCAAGGACATGAGCCCCAACAGGATCAGGGCCAGTCCGAGCGTCGCGACCGCTTTGACGAGCGGATCGCGCCCCGCCAGCGGCGGGCCGAACGCCATCCCATACGCGAGCGTCACCACGCCGCCGAACAGGACGCACACCAGATAGGCGACGCCCTCCGGCCAGCCGTGGTCGTTGATCAACGCCCAGGCGAGGAGCGCCCCCATCGCACCGATCGCGCCGGTCGCGAGATTCAGCACGCCGGTGGCCCGGTACAGGACCACCATCCCGACGCCCGACAGGGCATATACCCCGCCGAGCGCCAGGCCGGTGACGATGAAGGGCTGGAAGTCTTGCCAGCTCGGCATGACTAGGAGATCCCCTGTTCCTTCTCGATCGCGCGGACCTTCGCGATGTCCGGATCCGCGTCAGAGATCGGAGTGCACCCCGCCTGCAGGACCATCTTGCCGTTCCTCGGGGTGGTCGTCCAGTCGGTGTTGTTGGGGATGTGCAGCGGTGCCTTGCCGTAGTACCACGGCTTGCACAGGATGTCCGTCTTGTAGTTCTTCGTCGCCAGGATCGCCTGGTTGGCGGTCTCCGGCGTGACGTCACCCTTGATCGTCAGCAGACGATCCGTGGCGATCTTCGCCAGCAGGAAGCCCATCTGGCTGAACGAGCCCAGCGGGATGTCCTTGTTGTACTCGTTGCGGACCTGGTTGTAGAGCTTGGTGTCGGGCGCGTCGGCGTCCACCACGTTCAGCTCCGCGTTGACGAACAGCTTGTTCTCCCACTCCGAGCCGAGTGCCTCGGCCAGGAAGTCGGTGTTGCACGGCGTCGAGCAGGCCCACTTCACGCGGTCCTGCAGGCCCTGCTGCTGCGCGGCCTGGAGGATCTTCAGCGCCTCAGGCGGCGTGAAGTTCAGCACCACGCCACCGCCGTCACCGGCGGCCTGGACCAGCTTCAGGGCGACCGAGTTGGCGTCCTGGATCGGCACGTTGTCCTTGAGCGACTCGAACGGGATGTTCGACGCCTGGGCGACCGCCTTCGGGCCGGCCTCGATGTAGCCGGTGCCGGGGACGTTGGACTGATCGAAGGCGATCTTCTTGACGCCCTGCTTGATCAGCGCCTGGGTGGCGCCGTCCGAGCTGTAGCGCGGGCCCATGTTCACGGCCGCCGAGTTGGACGTGCCGTAGCACTCCGGCGCGATGCCGGCGTCCATCTCGTAGAAGCCCTTGGACTCGTAGTACTTGTGGTTGACGGCGCACTCGATGATGCGAGAGGAGCCGACGATCGCGACGACACCGTCGTCCTCGATCAGCTTCTTGCCCAGCGATGCGACCTGACCGGGGTCGGTCTGCTCGGTCTCGACGATGTACTGGACAGGACGGCCGTTGATGCCGCCGTTGTCGTTGACGCAGTCGAAGAACGCCTTCGCCATGTTCGAGCCGTCGGTGAAGTCGGTGCCGGGCTGCTTGGTCACGATCGCGCCGATCTTGATCGGCGCGCCCGAGGCCTTCTGGCCGTTGCCCAGGCCGCACTTCTGCTCACCCGAGGGGTAGTTGTCCTCGTTCCCCGGGTCGACTCCGCCAGTGCTGGCGGTGGTGTCAGAGCCCGACGAGCTCGTTGAAGCGGGCGCTGCGGTGCTCGTGTTCGTCGAGCCACCGCTGCTGCCGCACGCGCCGAGCGTCACCGCGACCGCGACGGCGAGCACCGCCGCCGCGAGCACGGATCGGATCCGACGCAACGGGTCCATCCTCATTGGTGTTCCTCCTCCATTGTGCGTCGCAGAGCGACGCTGTGTGACCCTGCCGTGCGTGGCCAGTGCGGCCGCGTACACGTCCTCACGCCCGGGCACCCATTCGTCCTCGAGCTGAGGTGACAGGGGGATCGGGGCGAAGGGCGCGCCCACCCGTTCAATAGGCGCGTCCAAGTGATCGAACGCGGCCGACTGCACCTGCGCCGCGATCTCGGCGCCCACCCCGCCATGGGCGACGGCCTCGTGGGCGACCACGAGGCGATTGGTGCGCTGGACCGATCCGACGATCGCCTCCAGATCCAGCGGCACCAGTGTGCGGGGATCGATGACCTCGGCCTCGATCCCTTCCTCGGCCAGCAGCTCAGCTGCGGCCAAAGCCTCGCCGACCATGCGCGACAGCGCGACGATCGTCACGTCGCTGCCCTCGCGCACGACGCGCGCCCGACCGATCGGGACCGGCTCGATCTGGTCGGGGACGTCCTCGCGGCGGAAGTACAGGCCCTTGTGCTCGACGAACACCACCGGGCCGGGGTCGGCGATGGCGCTGGCCATCAGGCCGGCCGCGTCGGCGGCGCCGGAGGGCATCACGACCTTCAGGCCGGGCACGTGGGTCAGCCAGGACTCCAGCGACTGGGAGTGCTGGGCGCCGCCGCGCTGGCCGGCGCCGCCCTGGGTGCGCAGCACCATCGGCACGGTCAGCTGCCCGCCCGACATCAGGTGCGCCTTGGCGGCCTGGTTGACGAGGTTGTCGAGCGCGAGCGTGATGAAGTCGATGAACATGATCTCCAGCACGGGCCGCAGGCCCGACTGGGCGGCGCCGATGGCCACGCCGGTGATGGCGGCCTCGCTGATCGGCGTGTTGATCACGCGCTCGCGGCCGAACTGCTCCGCCAGGCCGGCCGTCGTGGTGTAGGGCCCGCCCTCGGCGACGTCCTCGCCGAGCACGACCACGTTCTCGTCGGCGGCCATCGCCTCCGACAGCGCGCGTGCGACGGCCTTGACGAAGGTGGTCTCAGGCATAGACGAGCTCCGCGACCAGCTCCGCATCGGGGAAGGCGCTCTCGCGTCCGAAGGCGACGGCGGCCTCCACCTCCTCGACCGCCTCGGCCTCGATGGCCGCGCAGTCGTCGGTCGTGAACCAGCCCTGCTCGACGCCGTGGCGCTGCAGGCGCAGGATCGGGTCCATCCGCTGCCACTCCTCGTCGGCGATCGCCTCGCGGTAGGCGGCGGGGTCGCCCTCGTAGTGGCCGCGCAGGCGGACGGTCAGGCACTCCAGCAGGAACGGCCCCTCGCCGGCTCGCGCGGCGGCCAGGAAGTCGCCGAAGCGCTCCCACACGGCGAGCACGTCGTTGCCGTCGACGGTCTCGCGCCGGAACGCATAGGGGGCGACGACGTCGGAGACGCGCTCGACGACCGTGTGGGCGGAGCGGGGCGTGAACTCGGCGAAGCCGTTGTTCTCGCAGACGAGGATCAGCGGCAGCTTCCACAGCGCCGCCAGGTTGATCGTCTCGTTGAAGGTGCCGGCCTGGACGGCGCCGTCGCCGAAGAAGACGACGGCGACCGCGTCGCTGCCGCGGCGGCGGGCGGCCAGCGCGCTGCCCAGCGCCATCGGGATGTTGCCGCCCACGACGCCGGTCGCGCCCAGGAAGCCATGCTCGGCGTCGACCAGGTGCATCGAGCCGCCCATGCCCTGGCACAGGCCGTCCACGCGGCCCATCAGCTCGGCCATCTCACGGTCCATCGGGGCGCCCTTGGCCAGCGCGTGGCCGTGCGCGCGGTGACCGCTGTAGACGGCGTCGTCGTCGCGCAGCTGCAGGCACGTGCCTCCGGCGACCCCCTCCTGGCCGATCGACAGGTGGATCAGCCCGTAGACCTCATCGCCTCGCTTGAGGCGACCCACACGCTCCTCGAAGTGGCGGATCCGCCACATCGTGCGCAGGAGCGCGGGGACGTCTTCGGAGGTCAGCGGTGTCACGGGCAGCGTTCCCTAGGCGTTGACCCGGGCCTCGCCGCAGACCTGGCGCGCGGCGTCCGCGACCTTGGCGGCGTCGGGCAGCACGTAGGCCTCCAGCGGCTCGCTGTAGGGCACGGTGGCGTCCAGCGCGGTGACGAGCGCGATCGGCGCCTTGAGGCTGTCGAAGCCGTGCTCGGCGACCTCGGCCGCGATCACGCTGGCGGCCGACGCGTGGCGCGTGCCCTGGTCGACGCACACCAGCCGGCCGGTCTTGGCCACCGACTTCAGGATCGTCTCCGTGTCGAGCGGCTCGTAGCTGCGCGGGTCGATGACTTCGGCCTGGATGCCCTGGCCGGCGAGCTCCTCGGCCGCCTTGAGGGCCAGGTCGATCGTCCAGGGGCCGCCGACGATGGTCACGTCGGAGCCCTCGCGGCGCACCGCAGCCTGGCCGAAGGGCACCAGGTGCTCGCCCTCGGGGACCTCGCCGTGCTCGAGCGTGAGCAGGTAGTGGTGCAGGAAGACGACCGGGTTGTCGTCGCGGATCGCCGTGGCCATCAGGCCCTTGGCGTCGGCCGCCGTGGACGGCGCGGCGACCTTCAGGCCGGGCACGCCCATGAACAGCGACGTCAGCGTGCCGGTGTGCTGGCCGGCCCAGCCGGCGGTGAAGCCGAAGCCGGCCTTGAGCACGAGCGGGACGCTCACCTGGCCGCCGGACATCGCCCGGAAGCGGTTGCCCTCGTTGACGACCTGGTCCATCGCGACGAGCATGAACTCGGCCATGTACAGCTCGACGACCGGGCGCATGCCGGCCAGCGCGGCGCCGACGGCCATGCCGATCTCGGCCGTCTCGGAGATCGGCGTGACGCGGACGCGGTCGCCGCCGAAGTCCTTGACGAACGGCGCGTTCTCGACGGTGGCCAGGTTCTGGCCGAAGTACAGGACGGAGTCGTCGCGCTGCATCTCGAGGTGGATCGCCTCGTCGATGGCGCCGATGAAGGGAAGCTCTCGGGACATGGTCTGCAACGGCTCCTAGGCGTAGACGTAGGCGGTCGCCTCGGCGGCGTCCGGGAAGGGGCTATCGAGGCCGAACTGCACGGCGGCCTCCATCTCCTCGCGGGCGGCGTCCTCGATCTCGGCGGCCTGCTCGGCGGTCAGGTGCCCCTCGGCGATCACGCGGCCGCGCATCTGCGGGACCGGGTCGCCCTTGAGCGCGGCCTCGTACTGCTCGCGGTCGCCGAACACCTCGATGGCCTCGTGCTCGGGGTAGTGGAGCGGCACGCCGGGCGGGGCGATGATGTTCCCGTGAGCGGAGAGTCGGTACACCTTGGACTCCACCAGGGTGGGGCCCTCGCCCGCCCGGGCGCGCCGCACGGCGGCGGACACGGTCTCGAAGACCGCGACGGGATCGCCGCCGTTGACCGTCACGCCTTCCATCGCGTAGCCCGTGGCCTTGACGGAGAGGTCCTGGCCGGCGGCGGCGTTGGCGTCCTCCTGGAAGGACTGCGTGACGACGTTGTATCCGTTGTTCTCCATGACGAAGACGATCGGGAGCTTCCACAGCGACGCCACGTTGAGCGTCTCGTGGAACGCGCCCTGCTTCGTCGAGCCGTCCCCGAAGAACGACAGCACGACCTGCCCCTGGCCGCGGATCTGGGCCGCCCAGGCGGCGCCGGCGGCGTGGGGGATGCCCTGGCCGACGATGCCCGATGTGCCCAGGAAGCCGTGCGGCGGATCGGCCAGGTGCATCGAGCCGCCGATGCCCTTGCAGAGCCCGTCGGCGCGGCCGTAGATCTCGGCCATCATCGCCTTGGGGTCGGTACCCAGGAACAGCGGGTAGCCGTGGCAGCGGTAGGTGGCCAGCACCTGGTCGCCGTCCTGCAGGGCGCTCAGCGAGCCGACGATCGAGGCCTCCACGCCGTCGGCCAGGTGCGTGTGGCCGCGGATGACGCCCGGGTGGGCCTCAAAGGTGCCCTTCACCCGCTCCTCGAACTCGCGGATGCGGACCATCTGGCGGTACATCTCGACCAGCTGGTCGCGATCGAGGTCGGTCATGTGAGCGGGCTCCTCTCCAGGAACTGACTGGCAGTCGTCTCGTAGGCGCGGCGGCAGATGACGTCGAGCGGGTTGTTGCGCAGCTCCTCGCTGAGCACCTCCACGCCCCACGGGCCGGTGTAGCCGGCCTCGCGCACGGCCGCGATGTAGCCGGGGATGTCGAACTCGCCCTCGCCGGGGAGGGCGCGGTGGTTGATCACCTCGTCGACGTGGTCGTCGTCGGCCATCCACTCCAGCTGGCCGTCGGACAGCTCGACCCAGGTCAGCCACTGCGCTGGGATGCGCTTGAGCTCCTGCGGGGAGATGCGCAGCTTGGACATGTGCCATGTATCGATGCACAGTCCGCCGTTCTTTGCGCCAGCTCCCTCGACGAGGGCCAGCGCCGTGTCGACGTCCTGGACGTTCACGTCGTGGGGCATGAACTCGTAGACGATGCGCGCGTCGGTGTGGTTGGCGGCCTCGGCGCACAGCTCCGCGTAGGCCTCGGTCAGCGCGTCGATCTCGAACGGGACGCCTGGGATGTTGGTGACCTTGATGTGGTGGGTGGCCGGCAGCGCGGCGGCGGCCTCCAGCAGCAGGCGGCGGGTGCGATCGGAGGCCCGGCGGCGCTCGTCGGACGGGGGCAGGAACCAGTCCATCAGGCACTCGAGCTCGAGGTGCTTGAGGCCGTTGTCGGCCATCAGCGTCGCGATGTCGCTCAGCGTGCGCTTCTCGAGCGTGTGCTCGAGGTCGGCATGCCAGATGCCGATTCCCTTGAATCCTGCGCTTGCGGCTTGCGTGCAGCGGTCGGCCAGATCAAACAGGCTCCACTCGCGGCCACTGTGCACCTCGACCGGTCCGGACAGGGTCCAGTACAGGCCGACGAGCTCGACGTCGTCCTCGCCCATGGCTCTCCTCCTGGGTTCTGACTGCGAAGGTACGCGCCCGGCGGGGCGCGCGCTTGCGTCCGCGTGCATCCTTTCTTGCCAATTCGTGCGGCGCTGGGATGGGCCTCGCAGGCTGCGCCCAGGGGCGAAGGATGCCGCGCGCGTGGGCATGACGGGGGCGCGGCCGCGTGCTTGCATCGGGCCATGTCCGGCCTGATCGAGTCCGCCGCGCTGAGCGACTTCGCCGCCGCACTCGGCGACGACGCCGTCATCTGCGATGCCGCGGCGCTGCGCGAGTGGCGCGATCCGTTCGCCCACCCGAGCTGGGACGACTACACGGCCTCGGCCGTCGTCCTGCCCGAGAGCGTCGAGCAGGTCCAGGAGGTGGTGCGGATCGCCAACCGCCACGGCGTGGCGCTGTGGACGCACTCGACCGGACGCAACAACGGCTACGGCGGCCCGGCCCCGCGGGTGAAGGGCTCGGTGATCGTGTCGCTGCGGCGCATGAACCGGGTGCTGGAGATCGACGAGGAGTGCGCGTACGCGGTCGTGGAGCCCGGCGTGCGCTGGTTCGACCTGTACGAGGCGATCCAGGCGGGCGGCCACAGGCTGATGCTGTCGATCGCCGACCTGGGCTGGGGCAGCGTCGTGGGCAACACGCTCGACCACGGCGTCACCTACATGCCCTACGGCGTCGACATGGGCATGCAGTGCGGGATGGAGGTCGTGCTGCCCGACGGGACGCTGATGCGCACCGGGATGGGCGCGATGGAGGGCAACCGCGCGTGGAACGTCTACAAGCGCGGCCTGGGCCCGACACCCGACCAGCTGTTCATGCAGTCCAACTACGGGATCGTCACGAAGATGGGCGTGTGGCTGATGCCCGAGCCCGAGGTGTACATGCCGCTGTGGCTGCGGGTGTGGCGCGACGACGACCTCGCCCCGGTGATGGACACGCTGCGCACCCTGATGCTCGACGGCACCATCCGGATGGTCCCGCAGCTGATGAACGCGCTGCTGCTGGGCGCGGTGCTGTCCGTCGCGCGAGCAGTGGTGGACGGGCGAGGGCCCGATGCCCGACGAGGCGATCGACCGCATGGCCCGCGAGCTGGAGATCGGGCGCTGGTGCATGCGCTTCGCGCTGTATGGCGACGAGGCGGTGGTCGACCACCGCTTCGCGAAGATCAAGGCCGCCTTCGAGCGCGATCCCCGGCGCCGAGGTGTGGGGACGCAAGGTCGCGCCGGCCGACATCCCGTCGCTGGAGCACCCGGCCGAGCGCATCCAGGGCGGCGTGCCCGACCTGGAGTGGAACAACATGACCGCCTGGTACGGCGGCGAGCACGGCGGCCACATCGGCTTCTCGCCGGTCGGCCGCCTGACGGGGACCGACGGCCTGGCTCTGCGCGACCTGCTGCGCGGGATGGTGCAGGAGGCGGGCCTGGACTACATCGCCGGCCTGCTGCCGGTCAACGCCCGCTCGTTCGTGCACATCACGATGGTCATCTTCGACACCCAGGACCTGGACCAGACCCGGGCCGCCTACGACGTCTCGCGCCGGCTGGTGGTCGAGGCGGCCGAGCGCGGCTACGGCGAGTACCGCGCCCACCTGGACTTCATGGACCTGGCCAGCGACCAGTACGCCTTCAACGACCACGCGTACCGACGCTTCACCGAGACGATCAAAGACGCGCTGGACCCCAACGGGATCCTGTCGCCGGGCAAGCAGGGCATCTGGCCGGCGCGGCTGCGGCCGGGCGGCGTCGGTCAGGCGAACGGCATCACCGAAGGCCAGCGGACGTGAGCGGCGACGCTCGCGTCCGCGAGTTGTTTGTCGGATTCGTTCCCGGAGAGGGCATGAATCCGACAAGCAACGTTGTGTGTCGACTCGATCGTCGTATAGGCGACGAGGTCGACACACAACGGTGCAAGAGGTGCGTTTGCCTTCGGTGGGTGATGCGGCAACCGCTCGAGCGACGCTACCAGCCGGCGATCGAGCCGACGTCGACGGGCACCTCGGCGCCGTTGACGAAGGAGGCGTCGTCGCTGCACAGCCACACCACCACGGCCGCCACCTCCGCCGGGTCGGCGAAGCGCTTGAGCGGCTGAGGGGCGAGGATCTCCGCGCGGCGGTCCTCGTCGAGATCCATCGACAGCGGCGTCTCGATCGCGCCCGGCATCACGCAGTTGATGCGGATGCCGCGCGAGGCGTACTCGACCGCGGCGACCTTGGTGAGGCCGTTGATGCCGTGCTTGGACGCCGTGTAGGCGCCGATCAGGTGCACGCCGCGCACGCCCGCGTTGGATGACGTGTTGACGATCGCGCCCTTGCGGTCGCCCTCGTTGCGCAGCATCGCGTTGATCTGCGCGCGCATGCCGGTGAACACGCCGCGCAGGTTGACGGCGATCGTGCGGTCGAACTGCTCGTCGGTCGTCGCGGCGAGCGCCGCGTGGATGCCGATGCCCGCGTTGTTGTGGGCGAAGTCGATCCGGCCGTGGCGCGAGACGACGTGATCGACCAGGGCGTCGCAATCGGCGCTGGACGACACGTCGCAGGCGACGAACTCGGCGACGCCGCCCGCTGCGCGGATCATCGCCGCCGTCGCCTCGCCGGCCTCCCGCGAGGACTCCAGGTCGGACACGACGACGTTGGCGCCCTCGGCGCCGAAGCGGATCGCGCACGCGCGCCCGATGCCGCTGGCCGCGCCGGTGACCAGGCCGGAGCGTCCTTCCAGCATGCCGGCCATGTCAGGCCTCCGTCGCGACCGCGGCGACGCGCACGTCGCTGGGCGTCATGTCGTACTCGCGCTTGAACACGCGCGCGAAGTGTGCCGCGTCGCGGAAGCCCCAGCGGAAGGCGATCTCGGTCACGGAGCCGCCGGTCGGGCGCCGCAGGTCCTCCAGGCAGCGCGCCAGGCGTTCGCGGCGCACGAGCCCGGCGACCGACTCGTCGGAGTCCTCAAACAGCGCGTGCAGCGTGCGCACCGAGATGGCATGCGCGCGGGCGATCGAGTCGGGCCCCAGGTCGTCGTCCTGCAGATGGGCGCGGATGTAGCGGCGCACCTCGGCGCGGATCGCGCTGCGGCGGGCGTTGCGCGTCGTCGGCACGCCCGGCTCGACGGCGGCGCGCAGCAGCTCCAGCGCCGCCTCGGCCGCGGCCGCCGCGGCCGACTCGTCCATCCACGGCAGCTCCTGGGCCAGCGCGTCCAGGTAGCGCACCAGCAACCGGGCCGCCGGGCCCTGCTCGACCGGCGACATGGCCAGCGCGTCCTCCAGGCGCGGGCACACCGACAGCACGCGGTCGGAGGGGAACATCAGCGTGCGCTTGGAGAACGGCTCGACGACCTCGACGTCGACCGGCTGCCAGCCGTTCCAGATGATCACGTCGCCGGCGGTCAGCGACAGCTCATAGCGGTTGTCGCGGATCTGCTCGACGCCGCGGCGCACGAACTGGAAGCCGATCAGCGAGTTCGTGGTCGCCTCGGCCAGCGAGGGCGTGCGGTGCCCGCGCCACGGCGAGGACGTGCAGTCGACGAGCATCAGGTCGCCGAAGCGCCGGCGGCTGACCGCGCCCCGGAACGTCGACGGCGTGCGCGGCGTGGCCTCCACGTCGAAGCCCACATGGGTGATCGACAGGATGTCGGCCCACTCCTGCATGCCCTGCGCGGCGGGCACGCCACGCAGATGCCACTGCTCAGGCGCTCGCGGCGCCGGCGCTGCTTGATCCGTCGTCAAGGCCCACCTCTCTCCTCCGCTCTGAGGGCCAAGCTGGTCGGCTGACTGTACAACCATTTGACCTAAAAGGGGAACGGTTCGGCACGGTCGCGGGAGGTCCGCCATTGCCACTCGGTCCACAGCTCCAGCTGGGTCACGCCGCCGAAGTGGCCGCCGTTGCTGGACTGACCGAAACCGCCGAACGGCGCCATCGGCTCCTCGTTGACCGTCTGGTCGTTGACATGGACCATGCCGGCGTGCAGCCGGTCGGCCATCGCCGCGGCCCGCTCGGGCGAGCTGGACTGGATCGCCGCCGACAGGCCGTACTCGGTCCCGTTGGCCAGCGCGACCGCCTCCTCGTCGGAGGAGAACGCGATCACCGGTGCGACCGGCCCGAAGATCTCCTCGGCGAACGCCGGCATCGTCTTGGACACGTCGGCGAGCACGGTGGCCGGGAAGAACGGCCCGTCGGGCTTGCCGCCGGTCAGCGCCAGGGCGCCCTGGGAGACCGACTCGTCGACGATCCGCTGCACGCGCTCGACCTGCTTGGCGTTGATCAGCGGCCCGAGTGCGACCTCGTCGGTGTGCGGGTCGCCGTGGGGCAGGCGCTTGGCCCGGTCGACCAGCGCCTCCAGGTACGGCTCGACGACCGACTCGTGCACGATGTGGCGGCTGGAGGCCAGGCAGATCTGACCCTGGTGCAGGAACGCGCCCCACGCGCCCGCCGACGAGGCGGCGTTGATGTCGGCGTCGTCGAGCACGATCAGCGGGTTGTTGCCGCCCAGCTCGAGCACCACGCGCTTGAGCGTGCGCCCGGCGGTCTCGCCGACCTTGCGCCCAGCGGCCGTCGAGCCGGTGAACGAGATCATCCGCACGCGCGGGTCGGCGCACAGCGCCTGGCCGACCTCGGCGCCGCCGCAGACCATGTTCATCACGCCCGGCGGCAGCCCCGCCTCCTCGAACAGGCGCATGTTCAGCACGCCGCCGCTGATCGGGGTGTTGGGATCGCACTTGAGCACGACCGTGTTGCCGAGCACCAGCGCCGGGGCCAGCGAGCGCATGGCCAGCACGACCGGGAAGTTCCACGGCGTGATGACGCCGACGACGCCGAGCGGCACGCGACGGGCGATCGACGAGCGCCCGGGCGTCAGCGACGGCAGCACGTGGCCGAGCGGGTGGGAGATCAGCCCGGCGGCCTGGTCGTTCTGGCCGACGCTGGCGTTCAGCTCGACCGCCGCCTTGGGCGGGATCGAGCCCGACTCGCGCACGATCCACGACTGCAGCTCGTCGAAGTGCTCCATGAGCAGGGCGCTGACGCGGTCGATGATCGCGATGCGGTCCTGGATGGGGGTGGCCGCCCACTCGCCCTGGGCGGCGGCGGCCGCCGCCACCGCGCGGTCCATCGAGCCGACGTCGGCCAGCCCGGAGGTGCCCAGCTGCTCGCCGGTGGCGGGCTCGGTCGACGCGATCGTGCTCGGCGCGTCGACCCAGCCGGCGATGTACTCCTTGCCCTCCCAGGAGCGGTCGGTCAGCAGGCCCGAGGAGGACGTCTCAGCGGGCGGGACGGTGGTCGTGCTCATGGCTCTCCTTGTTCACACCAGCGCGGTGGCGGTGCCCGCCGGGCGCTTGCCGGCGATGATGTCGGCCGCCTTCTCGGCGATCATGATCGTGGGCGCGTTCGTGTTGCCGCGCGTGATCGACGGCATCACCGAGGCGTCGACGACGCGCAGCCCCTCGATGCCGTAGACCCGCAGGCTGCTGTCGACCACCGCGCCCATCGCGCAGCTGGACGTCGGGTGGTAGACGGTCTGCGCGTTGACCCGGATGAAGTCCAGGACGTCGTCGTCGGAGCTTGACGCCGGCACCCGGAAGGGGTTGCGCAGCAGCTCGGCCAGCGGCGGCTTGGTGGAGATCTCCATCGCCATCTGGATGCCGGAGATGAACGACCGGCGGTCGTCCTCCTCGCTGAGGTAGTTGTGGAAGACGCGCGGCTTGGCGTCGGGCATGTAGGAGCGCAGGAAGACCTTGCCGCGCGCCTTGGGCTTGATCAGCACCGGGCCGTAGCAGACGCCGTTGTCGTGCGGCGGGACCAGCCCCTCGTCGTACAGCAGCGACGGCGAGTAGTGGAACTCGATGTCGGGCGCGCGCAGCCCGGCGCGCGTGCGGAAGAACGCGCCGGCCTCGGGCAGGTTGGAGGTCAGCGGCCCGCGGCCCTCCTGCTCGTAGAGCGCGATGTTCTCCGGGGTCATCGCCTCGAACAGCGACGGCACCGTCGTCTCGAAGTTCAGGTTGCACATCAGATGGTCCTGCAGGTTCTCGCCGACCGGCAGGTCCTGGCGCACCTCGATGCCGAACGGCTCCAGGTCGGCGGGCTGGCCGATGCCCGACAGCATCAGCAGCACGGGCGACTGGTAGGCGCCGGCCGACAGGATCACCTCGCGCTGCGCGCGCAGCTCGGACAGATCGCGGTCGCGCAGCAGCTCCACGCCGACCGCCCGCTCCCCGTCGAACAGGATGCGCGTGACCAGGGCGTTGGTGATCACGTCGAGGTTGGGCCGGCTGCGCGCCGGGTCCAGGAAGGCCAGCGCCGTCGAGCAGCGCCGCCCGTCGCGCTGGGTCACCTGGAAGCGCCCGACGCCCTCCTGGCGGGCGCCGTTGAGGTCGGGGTTGTGCTCGTGGCCGGCGGCGACCGTCGCCTCGATCATCGCGTCGACGAGCATGTGGTTGGAGCGGCTCTCGCTCACGTCCATCGGCCCGTCGGCCCCGTGGAAGGGATCCTCGCCGCGCTCGTTGGCCTCGGAGCGCTTGAAGTACGGCAGCACGTCGTCGAAGGACCAGCCGTCGGCGCCGCTCTCGGCCCACTCGTCGTAGTCGGCCTGGTTGCCGCGGATGTAGATCATCGCGTTGATCGACGAGCAGCCGCCGAGCAGCTTCCCGCGCGGCAGGTACAGGCGCCGGCCGCCCAGGCCCGGCTCCGGCTCGCCGTACAGATCCCAGTCGGCACCGCTCTTGAACAGCAGCGGGAAGGCCATCGGCATCTGCACCTCGGGCGCGCTGTCGGAGCCGCCGGCCTCGATGAGCGCGACGCGCACATCCGGGTCCTCGCTCAGGCGGGCGGCCAGCACGCAGCCGGCCGAGCCGGCGCCGACGATCACGTAGTCATACGCCGATGACAACCTTCATCACCTCCGTGGGGTGGTCCATCGCGAACGCCAGCGCCTCGGGCGTGCGCTCGAAGGGGAAGCGGTGGCTGATGAGCGTCTTGGCCTTGGCCTGGTTGCGCTCGATGAGCGACACCGCGCGGGCGAACTCGTCGGCGTTGCACACGCTGACGCCGACGACGTCGAGCTCCTTGGCCACGAACGAGACGACGGGCAGCGTCACCTGCGCGCCCGACATGCCGACGATGGCGATCCGCCCGGCGCTGGAGGCCATCTCCACCGCGGCGGCGATCGCGTCCGGGTTGCCGGTGGCGTCGATCACGCAGGGCACGCCCGCGTCGCCGGCCCAGCCCTGGGCGGCGGTGACAACCGTCTCGCGATCGGTCCACGGCTGCGCGTCGGCGCCCAGCGCCCGGGCGTAGTCGAGGCGCGCGGGCAGCGGGTCGATGGTCAGCACGCGCGCGCCCGCGTCGAGCGCGGCCAGCGAGACGAGCTGCCCGATCGGGCCGGCGCCGAGCACGACCACGGGCTCGCCCTCGCGCACGCCCGCGCGAGTGATCGCCCGCACGGCGATCGAGGCCGGCTCGACCAGCGCGGCCAGCTCGGGATCGTCGACGTCGATGGGGAACAGCTGGGCGGCGGGGACGCGCAGCAGCTCGGCGAGCCCGCCGTCGACGTGGATGCCGACGAGCTCGAAGGCGTCGCACACGTTGGGGCGATCGATGCTGCACGGGTAGCACTCGCCGCACGGTCGCAGCGGCCACATCGCCACGCGCGTGCCGGACGCGAGGTCCACGTCCGGGCCGGTCTCGACGACGACGGCCGACAGCTCGTGACCCTGCACGCGCGGCAGGGTCGGATGGCCGACCACGTCCAGCTCACCGGCCAGCAGATGCAGGTCCGATCCGCAGATGCCCACCACCTCGGGGCGCACCAGCACCTGGCCCGGGCCGGGCGGCGCGGGATCGGGCACGTCGATCAGGTCGATCGCGTGCGGGCCGCGGGTCACCGCGGCCAGCACGCGGGCCTCTCCTCCATGGTCGGCGACGCTACTGGCGCCACCCGCGAGCGGGCCAGTCTCCCGGCGCGGTCTTTCTTGCCGATGCGTGCGCAGGGTGGCCGAGGCCGCAATTGGGGGTAGGGCGGGCCCCATGCTCCACGCACGAAAGCTGTCCCTGGCCGTCCTCGCTCTCGCCGCGCTGGCCGCGTCCGGATGCGGAAGCGACGACTCCGGTGGCGGGGGAGGCGGCGGCGACGGCGAGGCACAGATTCGCGACGTCGTCACCGGCTACGCGTCGGCGGTCGCCGACGGCGACGGGGACAAGGCGTGCGGCTATCTGTCGCAGGCGGCGCGCGATCGCATCGAGCAGGCGGCCGACACGGTCGACGCCAGCGGCTGCCCGGGGGTGATCGAGAAGGTCACCGACACGGCGTCCGCCGACGACCGCGACAAGCTCGGCGCGCTCGAGGTGACGTCGGTGACGGTCAGCGGCGACACGGCCACCGCGCAGACGCACGTCGAGGGCGACAAGACCGACCCCGCCAAGCTCGTCAAGGAGGACGGCGCCTGGAAGATCGACATCGACACGGGCGGCGCCTCCGCGACGGCGACGGTGTCCACGCCCCAGGCGACCGGGCCTTAGCAGCGGCCGCTCACCCGCCTGCGTCCGAGGCCTGAGTCAGCTCTCGAAGGCCGAGCGATGGGCCGCGACCCAGTCGACGACGTCGAGCGGGTCGCGGCCGGTCAGCTCGCGCACCGTGTCGGTGACGAGCTCGGCCTGGCCCTCACGCCACGCGCGCATGTGGACGAGCACGCCCAGCTCGGCCTGCTCCGGCGTCATCCCGGCCTGCTGGACGAGCACGTCGCGGAAGGCGTCGTCGGGCATGTCGAAGTACTGGATCTCGCGGCCCAGCACCTGGGTCAGCGCCTGGGCGCAGTCGAACAGGTTGACCGCCCGCGGCCCGGTCAGCTGGAAGTCGCGCCCGGACTCGAAGCCGTCGGTGAGCACGACGGCGCCGCTGCGGGCGACGTCCTCCAGCGCGACGAGCCCCGCGCGGCCCTCACCGGAGGAGCCGAACATCCCGCCGGCCTGCTGGATCGCGCCGGCCTGGCCGTAGAGCGTCGTCTCCATCACCGAGTTGGGCGACAGCAGCGCCCACTCCAGGCCGGAGTCGCGGATCGCGGCGATCGAGCGCTGGTGCAGGTCGCCGAGGGCGTCGTGGTGGACGACCGCACCGTGCAGCTTGACGATGCGCTGCACGCCGCTGCGCAGCGCGGCGGCCAGCAGGTTGGCCTCGCGGTCGGCGACGTGCTCGTCCATCGGCGAGACGACGAACAGCGTGTCGGCCCCGGCCATGGGGGCGTCCAGCGAGGCGGCGTCGTCCATGTCGCCCATCACCGGCTCGACGCCCTCCTCCCGCAGCTTGGCCGCCGCATCCTCGCGCCGCACCAGGCCGCGCACCGCCACCCCGCGGCCCGCCAGCTCCGCCGCAATCGCCCCGCCGAACATCCCGCTCGCACCACTCACCACGATCATGTGCGCCACGTTATTGCTGCGCGGCGAAGAACGCCTCGACCTGGCCGATCGCCGTCTCGCGCTCGTGCGGCTCGGCGGGCCAGATCGGCGCGCCGAAGGCGATGCGCACCGGGTGACGCGGCTGCCACGCCTTGCGCCGCGGCCACACCTGGCCCGGCGGCATCGCCGCACGCGTGCCGGCCAGGTGGATCGGCACCAGCGGCAGGCCGTGGCGTGCGGCCAGCAGCGCGGCCCCGGTGCGCAGCCGCCGCGGCTCGCCCTCGCCGGCGTGGCGCGTGCCCGCCGGGTACATCAGCAGCGACCAGCCGTCGGCCAGCAGCTCCTCGACATGGCCGAGATCCGCGGTGCCGCCGCCGTCGCGGGCGACGGGCACGGTGCCGAACAGCAGCGACACGAGCGCCGCCTTGGGGCGCTTGACGTAGAAGTAGTCGGCGGCGGCGGCGACGACCGTGCGCCGCCGCCAGGCCGCGGGCAGCGCGCGCAGGATCAGCGGCGTGTCGATGTGGCTGGAGTGGTTGGCCACGAACACCGCCGGGGCGGGCAGCGCCGCCAGCCGCTCGTGACCGTCGACCGCACGTCCGGTGTACCAGCCCAGCACCGGCTCGAAGAAGCCGGCCAGCAGCGCGCCGCGCGCGGCGCGCCCGGGAGCCGAGCGAGACCACGTCTCGTCCAGGCGGGCGCAGCTCTGGGGGACCCGGTCCACGCACCCCCGAACACCGCCGGGCACCGCCGGTTTCACGCACGTGCGAGGCTGTGCCCATGGCCGCGATGAAATGGTGGGGCTGGGGGAGGAAGGGGTCGCCTTCAGCCACGAGGACAAGCCGGCGCTGCGCGACTTCATCCGCCAGGCCGTCGAGGTCGACGTCGCCCAGCACGGACGCCCCCCGATCGGCTTCGAGGCGCTCGACGTGCCCCCCTGCCGGCTGCCCGGCGCGCTGCGCGACGCGCTGGCCGAGGCGGTCGGCGCCGAGCAGGTCTGCACCGACGACCTCGACCGCGTCGTGCACATGCGCGGCAAGTCGCTGCGCGACCTCGTGCGCACGCGCCGCGGGGACCTCGGCCGCGTGCCCGACGTGGTCGTGCGCCCGTCCGACGAGGCGCAGGTCGTCGCGGTGCTGGACGCGGTCGTCGAGCAGGACGCGGTGCTGATCCCGTTCGGCGGCGGCACGAACATCTCCGGCAGCCTGGACGCCCCGGCCGGCGAGGAGCGCCCGGTCGTCTCGCTGGACGTCACGCGCATGGACCGGGTGCTGGAGATCGACGCCGCCGCGCGCCTGGCCCGGGTGCAGGCCGGGGTCTACGGCCCCGAGTTGGAGCGCCAGCTCAACGCTCGCGGCTGGACGGCCGGCCACTTCCCCGACTCGTTCACCCACTCGACGCTGGGCGGCTGGATCGCCACCCGCTCCAGCGGCATGCAGTCCGACAAGTACGGCGACATCGCCGACCTCACGCGCGCGGTGCGCGTGGTCACGCCCAACGGCGTGCTGGCCACCCGGCCGGTCCCCTCGACCTCGACCGGGCCGAGCGTGCGCGAGATGGTGCTGGGCAGCGAGGGGCGCCTGGGGGTCATCACCGAGGCGACGATCCACGTGCATCGGGTCCCCGCGCAGCGCCGGATCCTCGGCTACCTGTTTCCCGACTGGCCGCGCGCGCTGGGAGCGATGCGGGCGCTGGCCTGCAGCGAGGCCTCACCGTCGGTGACGCGCGTGTCCGACGCGCCCGAGTCGGCCTTCAGCTTCGCGACGCGCAGGCGCCCGACGCCGCTGGACCGCGTCAAGTCCGCGGCGCTCGGGCAGATCCTCAAGCGCAAGGGCATCGACGCCCAGCAGATGTGCCTGTCGTTCATCGGCTTCGAGGGCAGCGAGGCGTACGTGAAGGCCCAGCGCAAGCTCGTCGCCGAGGTGATCAAGCCGTTCGGCGGCTTCTGCATCGGCTCCAGCCCCGGCGAGCTGTACGACCAGAAGAAGTTCGACACGCCCTACATCCGCGACTTCCTGCTCGACCGCGGCGCGCTGGCCGACGTGTCGGAGACCTCGGCGCCGTGGAGCCGGCTGGCGGAGCTGTACGACGCGGCGACGGCCGCCGCGCGCGGCGCGTTCGCCCAGCTGGAGATCCCCGGCTGGGTGATGTGCCACCTCAGCCACAGCTACCACGCCGGCGCCTGCCTCTACTTCACGTTCGCGATCAGGCCGTCGGGTCGCCGCGACGAGCTGGAGGAGTACGACGTGGTCAAGTCGGCGATCCAGCAGGCGTTCGTCGACCACGGGGCGACGCTGTCGCACCACCACGCCGTCGGCACCGAGCATGCGCAGTGGCTGGCCCAGGACATCTCCCCGGCCGGCGTCGCGCTGCTGGAGGGCCTGTTCGCCGCCGCCGACCCGGGGGCGAACCTCAACCCGGGCAAGATCGTCAGCGGCGGAAGCGCCCCAGTCCCTCTGCGTTGAGGTACTCGACGGTCAGGCGCGTGGCCCGTCCCGCGCGCACGCGGGAGAACGTCACGGCGCTGATGCCGACGGCGTTCTCGCCCGTCGGCTCGTACGAGAACGTGTCGCCGCTCCAGTGCGTCAGCGCAAACGCCTTGCGGCCGCCGGGCCCGAGATGCAGGGTGAGGCGGTTGCCGCGTGCGGTGACGGTTGCCGGCCCGTAGTACGGGTTGTGGCCATAGCGCCCCGTGTACGCCCGCGCACCGCGGGCCGCGCGTGGATGGGCGGGCGGCTGCCTGCCGGCCAGGCGGCTGGGGTTCTCGGCCAGCTGGGCGAACCGCGGCCGATACGCCGCCAGCCAGTCGCGGGTGATGCGCCCCTGCTCGACGAGATCCAGGAACGACTGGACGACCGACTCGGGCACGCCGATCGGTGCGCCGTTGGTGAGCACGGTGATGCCGAGGTCCAGATCGGGGACCAGGGCGACCGTGGTGCCCGCGCCGAGCTCGAAGGCGCCCGAGTGCCCCAGCCGCACACGTCCGGTCGGGTCGGTGCCGACGTCCCAACCGAGCCCGTAGAAGCCCGGTCGCCATGTCGCCGCCATCGGCGGCGAGCTGAGGGCGTGCGGGGTGAACGTCGCCAGCAGGGGCGCCGCGGCGATGAGGCGCTGGCCGTCGAACGTCCCGCCGGCGAGCTCCAGGCGCATCCACTTGGCCAGATCGACGACGGTGGAGCTGACGCCGCCCGCGGGTGACTGCGCGTCGGCGTTGCGCCGGTACAGCGGCTTCCAGGTGCCGTCGACGTCGACGTGCAGGTCGGCGCGATCGGGCGCCTTGGCGTAGTCGGCGTAGCGTGAGCTGGTGGACGTCATGCCCAGCGGTCCGTAGAGCAGGCGCTGCGAGAGCGTCTCCCAGCGCGTGTGCGTCGCGTGGGCGACGGCCTCGGCCCCCGCGGTGATGCCGAAGTTCGAGTAGGCGTAGTGGGTGCGGATCGGCGTGAGCGGCAGGTAGCGCAGGCGCCGCAGGATCTGGCGGCGGCCGTAGCCGAGGTCCTCGAGCAGGTCACCGCCGTGGTCGGGCAGGCCGCTGCGATGCGAGTACAGATCGTCGATCTGCAGCTGGCGCGTCGTGCTCGGCTTCCTGAGCTTGAACCACGGCAGGTAGGTGGTGACGAGGTCGGTCCAGGCGACCTTGTGCTGGCCGACGGCACGCGCGACGACGGTCGCGCCCACGGGCTTGGACATCGACGCCAGCTCGAAGACGGTGTTCGGGTCGACCGGCCGGCCCGTGGTCGTGTTGCGCACCCCGAAGCCCTTGGCGTAGACGAGCTGATCGTCGTGCACGACCGAGATCGCCATGCCGGGCACGCCGGTGCGCTGCAGCAGCACGTTGGCGATGGCGTCCAGCTGTCCGATCGCGGCGTCGATCTGCGCCGGTGAGACCGGGGTGGCGACCGCCGCCGGAGGCGGCACGTCCGACTCGTCCTGCGCCTGCGCCGGAACGCTTGCGGCCACCGCCAGCACGGCGGCGGTCAGCGCTCCCCATCCATGGATTGTCCGCATGGCACAGCAACCTATCTGCCACGAGACGGTGCTGCGGCGATCAGCTCAGCCGGACCGGCAGCGTCTTGAGCTGGTTGACGAAGGGCGACAGCACGTAGGTGGGCGTGCCGTCGATGCGCATGTCCGGGAAGCGGGCCAGGGTCTCCTCCAGCAGGATGCGCAGCTCCAGCCGGGCCAGCGCCGTGCCCAGGCAGAAGTGTCGCCCGCCCGCGCCGAAGGCCTGGTGCTCGGCGTTGCGGCGCACGTCGAAGCGGTCGGGCTCCTCGTAGCGCGTCTCGTCGCGGTTGGAGGAGACGTACCACATGACCACCTTGTCGCCGGCCTTGATGTCGGCGCCGTCGAGGCGCACGTCGCGGGTCGCCGTTCTGCGGAAGTGCGCGAATGCGGGGAACATCCGCAGCGACTCCTCGACCGCGCCCGGGATCAGCGACGGATCGGCCAGCAGCAGCGCGCGCTGCTCGTCGTCCTCGAGGATCGCCCGCATGCCGCTGCAGTAGGTCGCCTTCGTGGAGTCGTTGCCGGCGGCCATGAGCAGGAAGAAGCCCATCACGATCTCGTGCTCCTCCAGCCCCTGCCCGTCGAGCTCGGCGTGGACGAGGACGGAGGTGAGGTCGTCGGTGGGGTGGGCGCGGCGCGCGTCGATCAGCGCCCGGCAGCGCGCGAAGATCTCGGGCACGTCGCGCTGCATGACCTCGGCGGGATCGTTGACGTCGGGGTCGCCCGCGCCGAGCGTCTCGTTCATCAGGCGCGCCCAGATCTCGTCGTCGGCGGGCGGGATGCCCATGAAGCTGCCGATCACGCGCGAGACGACGGGCTGGGCCACGTCGGTGACCAGGTCGCAGGTCGCGCGCCCCTGCAGCCGGCCGAGCACCTCGCGCGTGATCTGGCGGATGGCCGGCTCGTGCTCGGCGATGCGCTTGGGCGTGAAGCCGCGCTGGAACAGCGCCTTGAGACGGTCGTGCTTGGGCGGGTCCATCCCGATGAACATCGCCTGCTGCAGCTCGAGCGGCAGGACCGAGTGCGTCAGCGCCGTGATGCCGCCCAGCTGCGAGGAGTACGTCTCCCAGTCGCGGCTGACCGCATACACGTCGTCGGCGGTGGTCACCGACCAGTAGCCCGCCTCGGTGGGGTACTCGCTGATGTGCGAGGTCCAGTGCACCGGGCACTGCGCGCGCATCTGCGCGAACAGCTCGTAGGGCGGGCCGTTGGCCCAGCGTTCACGCTCGGTCACCTGCACGTCGTCGAGGTCCGGCAGCTGCTCGGTCGACATCGGCGCTCTCCTCGCTGGTTGGTCAGCCAGCCAGAGTATGCACGATCCGTTGCAGCGGGTGGAAATGCTGGGGCGCTGCCGACGGCCGGTGCTAGCGTCGCCCGCCGCCGCCCGTGGTCCGTGTTCCGCCCAAGCTCACCCTCGTCGCCTGCCTGTTCGCGATCGCCGTCCTCGCGTTCGGGGGCGCTCCCGCCCAGGGCGACCTGCAGTCGCGCATCCAGTCCCGCCAGGCCGCAGCCGACCAGCTGCAGGCCGCCGTCGATGCCGAGACCCAGCGCATCGAGGCGACCGAGAACGGCCTGGCCAACGCGCAGGAGCGGCTGTCGACGCTCAACGCGGTCGTCGACCGGCGCCGCAGCGAGATCGAGCACACGCAGGCCGAGCTGGTCAAGGCGCGCGACCGCCTGACCGTCCTGGAGAACCGCTTCCGACGCGCGTCGGCCGCCCTGGCCGACAACCTGCGCGCCGGCTACGAGAACGGCGAGGTCGACCTGATCAGCGTCGTGCTCAACAGCAACGGCTTCTCGGACATGATGGACCGCGTCGAGTTCCTCAAGCGCGTGGCCGACCACAACGCCCGGATCCTCGACAACACCAAGCAGACGCGCGCCGAGGTGACGCGCACCGCGCGCAAGCTCGCCGACCTGCAGGAGCGCAACCGCGCGCTGGCCGCCTCGGCCGAGAAGGCGCGCAACCAGGCCGCCGCCGTGCAGACCGCGATCCTCAACAAGCGTGCCGCGCTGCTGTCGGGCCGCGCCGACAAGCAGGCCGAGCTGGACCATGTGCGCGGCCAGCTGAGCGACCTCAAGGCCGAGCGCGAGCGCCAGGTGCGCGCCGCGGCGCGGGCCGCCCAGGCGGCGGTGCAGGCCTCGGGCGCGGAGCCCAACAGCTCGATCGGCCTCAACCCGGGCGGCACCGCCCAGGCCCCGGCCGGCGCCCCGGAGGCGGTGCGCCTGGTGATCGCCGCCGGCAACGCGATCGCCGGCCTGCCCTACTCCTACGGCGGCGGCCACGCGAGCTTCCAGGCCAGCGCCTACGACTGCTCGGGCTCGGTCTCCTACGCGCTGGCCGCGGCCGGGCTGGTCAGCTCGCCGCTGGACTCGACCTCGTTCGAGAGCTGGGGCGAGGCCGGGCCGGGCAAGTACATCACCGTCTACGCCAACGCCGGGCACGCCTACATGGTCGTGGGCGGCTGGCGCTTCGACACGAGCGCGCTGTCCTCCGGCGGGACCCGCTGGACGACGGCGATGCGCTCCAACGCGGGCTTCGTCGCGCGTCACCCGCCGGGGCTCTAGGCCCGGTCCAGGCGGCTTCCTAGAATGAAGGCGTGGCCTTCCGACGCTTCCTCCACGGCTCCAACTCCGCGGGGGCGGAGCGAGCCACGGGCGCCGGCGGACCGCACGAGATCCGCCGCGACGAGCGCACGACGCGCATGGCGTCCGCAACGCTGGCCTGCCCGGGCTGCGACGCACCGGTGGCCCTGACGGCGCCGGCGATGACGCCCACCGAGCCGCTGTCCTGCGGCTTCTGCGGTCATGCCGGGGCGCTGCGCGACTTCCTGTCGCTGGCGGTGCCGACCCGCCCCACGCGGGTCGAGGTGCACGTGCGCCTCGGGATTCCGCAGGTCCGTCGCGCTCGCCCCGGCCGGGACGAGCGCGACGGTGCGCGCGGCTCCTAGCGGCGCGCGGCGCGAGCGCGGGCGCGCACGCCGGCGATCACGCGGGAGCGGTCGGCGTCGGTGCGGGCCTCGTTGAAGGCGGCGATGTCGGCGCGGTCGGCGAAGCGGGTCTCATGGGCGTCGTCGCGGCGACGCAGCGGGAAGAAGGTTCGAAGGCTCATGACCTCAGGGTCGACCGCTCGCGCGCGAGTCCGTGTGAGGGCGCGCACACCGCTCGGCACAATTCCCCCGCTCGGGGGGATGGCAAGCCCCCGCCCGAGGGGGGCCGGGCGGCCAAGCTCCAGCCGCTGACCGCGCTGCGCTACGAGTAGGGCGGCTAGCGCTCAGCCCGCGCCATCCGCCGCGATCGCGGCGGGGTGGCGTCGAGGAACACCTCGGTCACGTCGGGCACGGCGTCGCGGATGGCGGCGTCGACGTCGTCGGCCACGCGCTCGACGGCGTCGGAGTCCAGGCCGTCGGTCAGCTCGACGCGGGCGGCGACGAGCAGCGCGCTGGGGCCGAGCACCATCGTCAGCAGCTCGTGGACGGTGTTGATGCCCTCGTGGGCGTCGAGCACCTGCTCGATGTCGGCGCGCTCCTCGGGGCGGGCGGCGGCCCCGGTCAGCAGCTGCGCGGTGTCGTGGGCCATGAACCCCGCCACGACGATCAGCAGGGCGCCGATGGCGATCGCCGCCGAGGCGTCGAACGCCGCCGAGCCGGTCAGCTGCTGGAGCCCGATGCCGGTCGCCGCCAGCGCGATGCCGATGAGGGCGGCGCTGTCCTCGAACAGCACCATCTTGACGTTCGGGTCGCGCGAGGCGCGCGAGTAGCGCCACACCGACTTCCCGGCCTGCTTGGCCTCCTGACGGGTCTGGCGCAGCGCCCGCAGCCACGAGGCCCCCTCGGCCACCGCGGCGATGCCCAGCGTCACCCAGGCGATCGTGAAGTGCTCGCCTCCGCCGCCGCCGGACACCAGCTCCATCACGCCGTAGCCGACGGCGAAGATCGCCCCCGCGACGAACATGCCCACCGCGGCCACGAACGTCCACATGTAGCGCTCGCGCCCGTGGCCGAACGGCGCGTCGGGCCCGGCCTCGCGGGCGGCCAGCGACAGCGACACGAGCAGGAACAGCTGGTTGGCCGTGTCGGCGATCGAGTGGCCGCCCTCGGCCAGCAGGGCGGGCGAGCCGCTGATCGCGCCGCCGACCAGCTTGGCGATCGCCACGACCACGTTGGACGCCAGCGCCACGAGGACCGTCCGGCGGCTGGCGCCCGTGCGGCGCAGGCTGGCCGCGCTGCGGTTGCTGGCGAGGCTGGGGTGGCGAGCCACGCGCCCGGTCTTCCCCGTCCGCCGCGTCGCTACGCCGGCCGGGGCAGCAGCCGCCGATGGGCGACCATGCCGGCCACCCCCAGCGGCAGCGGCAGCCAGTAGGAGAACAGGCGGTAGGCCAGCGTCGCCACGACGGCGGCACCGGCCGCCACGCCGGCCAGCGCGAGCATGCCCGTCAGCCCCGCCTCGACGAACCCGAGGCCGCCGGGGGTGAGCGGGATCTGGGCGAGGACCTGCGCGCCGCAGAAGGCGAGCAGCACCAGCCCGGGACGGGCGTGCGCGCCGACCGCGGCCAGCGCGGCCAGCAGCGTCAGGTAGTCGAACAGCCAGCGGCCCGCGGTCGCCGCGGCGGCCTGCTTCCAGCGCGGGCCGAACGTCTGCAGGATGCGGTCGCGCTCGGCCAGCAGCCGGTCGGGCAGCGCGTGCTGGGCCGGGTGGCGGCGGCGCACGCGGTTGCGCACTCCCTGCAGGCGCGCGCCGAGCCAGGCCAGCGGGCCGTCGAGGGCCAGCAGCACCGCGGCCAGCCCGACGAGCAGCACGAACAGGACGATCCCGACGATCGCCAGCTGCAGCAGCGAGCGCGACACGCCACCGCGCACCAGCGCGGGGATGGCCAGCACGGGCAGCGACAGCACGGCGGCGAAGACGAGCAGGTTGACGACGGTCAGACCGCCGACCGCACGCTCGCGGGCGACGCCGACCTGCACCAGCATCCGGTACTGGAGCGCGGCGCCGACCGCTCCGCCGCCGGGGGCGATCTTCGACAGCGCGTTGCCGGCGAGCTGGGAGGTGACGATCGGCGCGAACGCGACGGGCCGCAGCGCGAGCCGCTGCAGCAGCCACAGGCAGCACAGGCTCGCCGCCTGGCAGACGCCCATGCCCAGAAACCACCACGGGTCGATGTCGGCCAGCTTGCCCCACGAGTCGAGCAGGTCCAGCAGGCTCGGGGCCACGACGTACAGCGAGATCGCGGTGATGGTCAGCCACACGCCGTTGCGGATCCAGGCACGCCGCGTGGAGCGCGTCAGCTGCTGCTCGCCTTCGGCGACCTCGGTGGCGACGTCGAGGCGACGCTCGATCGCCTCCTCCATGCGGTCGCTCATCGTCGCCTTCTGCGCGTCCATGGCTGGAGGCTATTGCCCTGCGTCGGTCGCGGTGGGCGTTCAGGCAGCGTTCAGGCGGCTCGGGCCAGCATCGGACGTCGTGCATCCGATCTCCTACGCCCAGGCGATCGTCCTGGGCCTGCTGCAGGGCGCCGCGGAGCTGTTTCCGGTCTCCAGCCTCGGCCACGGCGTCCTCGTCCCACGCCTGCTGGGCTGGGACATCCACTCCGGCGACGACGCCTTCCTGACCTTCCTGGTGGCCACCCACCTGGCCACAGCGCTCGTGCTGCTGGGCTTCTTCTGGAACGACTGGGTGCGCATCGTGGCGGCGCTGTGGCGCTCGCTGCGCCGCCGGCGCATCGACCGCGACGACCCGGACGAGCGCCTGGCCTGGCTGCTGGTGGTCGGCACCGTCCCGGCCGGTCTGCTCGGCCTCGCGCTCGAGCACAAGCTGCGCAGCGTGTTCGGCTCGCCGACGGCGGTGGCGATCTTCCTGGCCCTCAACGGGGTGATGCTGCTGGGCGCGGAGCGCCTGCGCCGTCGCGCGCCCGCGGTCGAGGAGGTCGGCTCGTCTGCGCAGGCCGATGCGCGGCTGGCGCGCCGGCTGACCTTCCGCGAGGCGGCCGGGATCGGGGTGGCGCAGGCGGTGGCGCTGCTGCCGGGCTTCTCGCGCTCGGGCGCGGCGATGAGCGGCGGGCTGCTGGCCGGCCTGTCCAACGAGGACGCGGCGCGCTTCGCCTTCCTGCTGGCCACGCCGATCATCGGCGCGGCCGCCGTGCTCAAGCTGCCCGACCTGGCCGGCCATCAGGGCGACGGCGTGCGCGGTCCCGCGCTGGTCGGCGCGCTGTGCGCCGCGGCCACCGCGTACCTGTCGGTGCGCTTCCTCGTGCGCTACTTCAGCAGCGGCCGGCTCACCCCATTCGGGGTGTATTGCCTGGTCGCCGGCGTCCTCATGACAGCATTTCTGCTCGCGAGTCGTTAGGGTGTCCTCATATGAGCGCCGACGTCACCGCTCCGGCACGGGTCCGGCAGCCCGTCAACCGCCGCCTCGTGTGGTGGACGCTGGCCGCGGCCGTGGTGGCGGGCCTCGTCTATCTGATGGCCACGGCGAAGACCGGTCCGGTCGATCCGACCGAGGCCGCCCAGCGCCAGAGCCACGGGACCGTGGTGTTCAACTCGGCGATGATCGTCTTCCGCGAGGGCCTGGAGGCGGTGCTGATCATCGCCGCGGTGACCGCGAGCTTCCTGGGCGCCAACAAGCGCAAGCGCCGCCCGGTGGCGGCGGGCGTGGCGGTGGCCTTCGCCGCGACGGTCGCCACCTGGTTCGTCGCGCAGGCGATCCTCTCGGTGGCCTCGCCGCTGGGTCCCAAGCTGGAGGCGATCACCGGCTTTTTGGCGATCGTCGTGCTGCTGGTCGTGCTGAACTGGTTCGTGCACAAGGTCTACTGGTCGGAGTGGATCGGCAAGCACCACCGCCAGCGCCGCAAGCTGCTGGCCTCGGCGGGGATCGGCGCCACGTTCGGGCTGGTGGCGCTGGGCTTCACCAGCGTGTACCGCGAGGGCTTCGAGGTCGTGCTGTTCCTGCAGAACCTGCAGCTGCAGGACGGGACCGGCACGGTGCTGGAGGGCGTGGCGATCGGCCTGGCCCTGACCATCGCGGTCGGGATCGTGACCTTCTGGCTGCAGCACAAGCTGCCCTACCGCAGGATGCTGATCGCCACCGGCGTGCTGGTGGCCATGGTGCTGTTCGTGATGATCGGCGGCACGGCGCTGAGCTTCGGTCAGCTGGGCTGGATCCCGCTGACGCCGACGCCGTTCACGGTGCCCGAGTGGATGGGCTCCTGGTTCGAGATCTACTCCTACTGGGAGACGATCGGCGCCCAGGTGCTGGCGGTCACGCTGGTCGTCGGCTCCTACGTCGCCGCCGAGCGCGTCAAGACGCGCAAGCCGGGCGCGCGCCGGGCGACGGCCCCGCCGACGGCGGTGCCGGCGACCGAGGCGAGCTAGCCGCCCGTACGATGGCCCCGGTGTCGGGGTCGCTGACAGCGGGCATCTGCGAGGACGACGACGAGCTGCGCGGCGTGCTGCGCCGCGCGCTTGAGGACGAGGGCTTCCGGGTCTGCGCCACGGCCACCGGCGGCGACGCGGTGCGCGCCTTCGCGCAGGACCCGCCGGCGGTGCTCGTGCTCGACATCGGCCTGCCCGATGCCGACGGCCGCGACGTCTGCCAGGCGCTGCGCGCCCGCGGGGTGAGCGCGCCCGTGCTGTTCCTGACCGCCCGCGACGCCCTGCCCGACCGCCTCAGCGGCTTCCACGCGGGCGGCGACGACTACCTGACCAAGCCGTTCGCGCTGGCCGAGCTGCTGGTGCGCGTCGGGGCGCTGGCCCGGCGCGTCGCGGCCGCGCCGGGCGCCGCGGACGGGCTGGTGCTCGATCCCGCGGCGCACGCCGTGTGCCACGACGGCAACGTCGAGCGGCTGACCCCCACCGAGTTCCGGCTGCTGGCCGCGCTGGCGGCCCGGCCCGGCGAGGTCGTGCGGCGCACGACGCTGGTGGCCGCGGCCTGGCCCGACGGGGCGATCGTCCACGACAACACGCTCGACGCCTATCTGGCCCGGCTGCGGCGCAAGCTGCGCGCGGTCGGCGCGACGCAGGCGATCGAGACGGTGCGCGGCGTGGGGTACGCGCTGCGGTGACCTTCCGCACCCGGCTGCTGGCGACCTCGCTGCTCACGCTGGTCGTCGGGCTGGGTGCGCTCCTGGTGGCCGGCAACGTGCTGCTGGCCGTCCAGATCCGCAGCGACGAGTCGAGCCTGCTCGACGAGCGCGCCCAGGCGCTGATGGCCTCGCTGGAGGTGCGCGGCGAGCGGGTTCTCACGCGCCAGACGCCCAACGACGACCGCCTCGACCGCCAGTCGTGGGTGCTGGCCGGCGATCGGGTGATCGAGCGCCCGGCCTCCGTCGACCCGGCGCTCGACGTCGCGGCGGTCCGGTTCGGGCGCTCCGGCCAGACCGGTGACCGCGAGGGGCCCGATGACACGCGGCTGCGCGCGCAGCCGATCGTCGACGCGGCCGGGAAGCCGGTCGGCGCGGTCGTGGTCGCGTTGTCGGAGGAGTCGCTGGAGCGCGTGCAGAAGCTCGTGCTGGCCGGGTCGCTGGTGATCGCCGCGCTGGTCGTGCTGGCCGGCTGGCTGGCGGTCCGCCGCGGCATCGACGGGGCGCTGCGGCCCGTCGCGCAGATGACCGACGCCGCCGAGGACTGGGGCAGCCACGACCTCGACCGCCGCTTCGACCTCGGCCCGCCGCGCGACGAGCTGACGCGCCTGGCGGCCACGCTGGACGGGCTGCTGGGACGCATCGCCGCGTCGCGCCGCCACGAGCAGCGCTTCGCCGGCGAGGTGGCCCACGAGCTGCGCACGCCGCTGGCGGGCATGCGGGCGCGCGCCGAGCTGGCCCTGAGCGGCGGGGATCCCGACGAGCAGGCCGATGCGCTGCGCGCGGTGGTCGCCCAGGCCGAGCGCCTGGACGCGGCGATCAGCGCCCTGCTGGCGGTCGCCCGCCAGGAGATCGACCCGGCCCAGGGCGCCTGCGACCTGGCCGCGCTGGCGCGGGAGTTCGAGGGCGTCGAGGTGGTCGCCCCCGACGGGCTGGCGCGCGCCGAGGGCGAGGAGGAGGTCGTCCGCCGGGCGCTCGCCCCGCTGGTCGACAACGCCCGCCGGCACGCCGCGTCGCGGGTGACCGTCGAGCTGTCGCAGGCGGGCGCGGTCGTGCGCGCCGCGGTGCGCGACGACGGGCCCGGCGTCGATCCGGCGCTCGGCGAGCGCGTCTTCGAGCCGGGCGTGCGCGGCGACCACGGGGGCGGCGCCGGGCTGGGCCTGCCGCTGGCGCGGCGCCTGGCGCGCTCGTGCGGCGGCGACGTCGTGATCGGCGACGGCCCGGGCGGCTGCTTCGTGCTCGAGCTGCCCGCGCTGGGCCGCAGCGCGTAGTCAGGTTCCCGTCAGGTTGGGCGAGGCATGCTTGACCGCGTGACGCAGGAAGCCGAGCGAGGGATAGGGTGCCCGCCCGTGTCCGTTCCCGCGTTCGACGAGTTCGCGATCGGGTTCGACCCCCGTGACCGTCCTCGCCTGCACGAGCTGATCGACGAGGTGATCGACTCCGGGCAGTGGTCCCACGGCGAGATGAACCGCCGCTTCGAGGCGGCCTGGGCGGCCCTCACCGGGCTCGACGCCGTGGCGATGGGCTCGTGGGCGGGCGGTGCGGTCGCCGCGCTGACCTACGCGGGCGTGCAGGGCCGGGCCGTGCTGTGCCCCTCCAACACGTTCATGGCCACGCCGCTGGCCATCATCGCCGCCGGTGGGCGTCCGGTGTTCGTCGACTGCGAGCGCGACGACCTGTGCCTGTCGCTGGCCGACCTGGAGGCCAAGATCGCCCGCCACCGCCCGCGGGCCTGCGTGCTCGTGCACATCGGCGGCCACCTGGCCTTCCGCAGCCGGCAGATCGCGCAGCTGTGCCGCGCCGAGGGCGTCTTCCTGCTGGAGGACTGCGCGCACGCCCACGGCGCCGACTGGGACGGCCGCCGCGGTGGCTCCTTCGGCGATGCCGGGGTGTACTCGTTCTACGCGACGAAGACCGTCTCCACCGGCGAGGGCGGGATGCTCGTCTCCGGCGACCCCGACCTGCTCGCCTTCGCGCGCTCCTACCGCGACTACGGCAAGCCCGACTACGACACCGGAGGCCTGAACTTCCGCATGAGCGAGATGACCGCTGCGCTCGGGCTCGTCCAGACCGAGCGCCTGGAGGAGATCGTGGCCTGGAAGAACCGCGTCGCCGCCGAGCATCTCGACGAGCGCCACCCGGGCCGCCTGCAGCTGCCCGACGGGATGACCTCCGGCCTGTACAAGTACATCGTCTTCGACCCGATCGAGCGCTCCACCGGCAAGGTCTACGACCAGCCCTGCCATCGCATCATGGGCACCGGCGAGGACCTGCCCAACAGCGACTGGGTGGCGGCCAACCACTGGTGCGTCCCGCTCTACTACCGCCCCGAGGTCAGCGCATGAGCCGGGTGCTGGTGACCGGCGCGTGCGGGTTCATCGGCTCCCACGTGGTCGATCGCCTGGTCGCGGCCGGCCACGAGCCGCGACTGTTCGATCGTCGCCCGTCGCCCTACCACCCTGACGCCGACCTGGTGCTGGGCGACGTGTGCGACGTCGACGAGCTGCAGGCGGCGATGGTGGACTGCGATGCGGTCATGCACCTGGCGGCCGCCGCCGACGTCGGCGAGGTCGTGCAGGCGCCTGTCGACGCCGAGGAGCTCAACGCGCGCGGCACCCTGGCCGTGCTCGAGGCCGCGCGCCTGGCCGGCGTGGACCGCGTCGTCTACGCCTCGACGATCTGGGTCTACTCCGACGTGGAGGCCGAGACGGTCGACGAGGAGACGCCGCTGGAGGCGCCCGCGCACCTCTACTCGGCCAGCAAGCTCGCCGGCGAGCTGTACTGCCGCTCCTATCGCGAGCTGTACGGCGTGCACACGACCGTCCTGCGCTTCGGGATCCCCTACGGCCCGCGCGCGCGGCCCGCCGCCGTGGTGCCGGCGTTCGTGCGCAAGGCGCTGGCCGGTGAGCCGCTGACGATCGCCGGCGGCGGCCTGCAGTCGCGGCGGTTCGTCTACGTCGAGGACCTGGCCGAGGGCGTGGTGCGGGCGCTCGCGCCCCAGGCCGAGGACCGCACCTACAACCTCGTCAGCGACGTCGACGTGACGATCCGCCAGATCGCCGAGACCGTCCAGCGCGTCGTGGGCGACGTCGAGCTCGTCGAGGTCGAGGGGCGCGCCGGTGACTTCGGCGGCGCGCAGGTCAGCGGCGAGCGGGCGGCGGCCGAGCTGGGCTGGCGCGCCACGACGCCGTTCGAGGAGGGCCTGCGACGCTACGTCGCCTGGTATCGCGACGCGGGCGAGACGAGCGAGACGCGCCCCACGCCGGTGGCGACGCTCGCGGCCGCGCCCGCGGCCCGGCGCACCTGGAGCGAGCGGCTCGTCCGCGCGCGCTCGGTCGCCCTGGCGCGCCCACTGACCATCACCGCCGTCGGCCTGATCGCCGGCGCGCTGGCCGTGGCCCTGACGCGCAGCGACGCGTTCAGCGATCCGGTGGCGCTGCTGGCCACGCTCGCGCTGCTGGCCATCCCGGGGGCGCTCATCGCCGGGGTCGACTGGAGCCGCGATCGCGTCGACGCCGCCGTCGTGCTGGTGACGATGGTGGCGGGGGCGCTGGTCGCGCTCGTGTGGAACTGGGCCGGCGACCTGGCCCGCGAGGCGGCCGCGCACCCGTGGGATGCAGGCCTGCTGGCGATCGCGGTCGTCTCTGCCACCGGCGGCGTGCGCGCCTGGCGCGCGGCGCGCGTCTAGAGCGTCACCGTGTGCAGCCCGGCCCGCGCGATCGCCTCCAGCACGGCCGGCAGCGCGGCCGCCGTCGCGCGCCAGCAGCCGCGGGCGCTGTAGTGGTCGGCGTCGTGCAGCAGCAGCACGTCGCCGGCGCGCACGCCGTCGGCGACCGTGCGGGCGACCGAGGTCGCCGTCGCGTCGGCGCGCCAGTCGCGTCCCCAGCGCGACCACAGCATCGGCCGCCAGCCGCGGCGGGCCGCGATCGCCATGCCGGCCGGGCTGAAGATGCCATAGGGCGGTCGGTAGACCGACGCCTCCACGCCGGTGACCGCCAGGATCTCCGCGTGGCCGCGGTCGAGGTCGGCGGCCAGCGCGCGCGGCGGCACGCGCAGCAGCGTGCGATGCCGGTCGCCGTGCAGCGCGATCGCGTGGCCCTCGGCGGCGATGCGCGCGGCCAGCGCCGGCCAGGCCCGCACCTGCTCGCCGACGAGGAAGAAGGTCGCGCGCGCCCCGGCGGCGCGCAGCGCGTCGAGGACCGCCGGGGTGCCGTCGGGGTGGGGGCCGTCGTCGAAGGTGACGGCGACCGCGCCGCCGGCGGGATCGATGCTCCGCTCGATCGCCAGGGCCCCGCACAGTGACGGCACGAGCGGCGCGAGCGCGGGCAGGCTCCAGGCCGCCCCGCCGGCGGCGATCGCGGCTGCGGCGGCGGCGCGCATGCCGGGGATCGTCCCAGACCGCGGCGGCACGATGACCTGGGGGCTGCTCGTCGCCGTCCTGGCCGCCGCCTGCTACGAGGGCGCCTACGTCGTGCAGGCGCTGGAGACGCGGCGCGCCGGCGGCTCGCCGCGGATCGAGGCGGGGCTGCTGCTGCGGCTCGTGCGCCGGCCGCTGTGGGTGGCCGCGACGCTGCTGTCGGGGCTGGGGGCGGCCGCCCAGGTCGCCGCGCTGGCCAACGCGCCCGTGGCCGTCGTCCAGCCGACGCTGGCGCTCGGGTTGATCCTGCTGCTGGTCTTCGCCCATCGCGTGCTCGGCGAGCGGGTCGGCCGGCGCGAGGTCGCCGGCGTCGCGGCGATCGTCGTCGGGGTCGCGGTCCTCGGCCTGTCGGCGCCGGCCACCACGCATGCGATCACCTCCGACGTGGGCCTGGCGGCCGTGCTCGCGCTGCTGGCCGCCGTGCTGCTGGCGCCGCTGCTGCTGCGCGGGCGCATCGACGATCCGCGGTTGCGCGTGGCGGCGGCCGCCGCCGGCGACGTGCTGGCGGCGCTGGGGATGAAGCTCGTGGCCGACGCGATCTCCCACGGCGCGTGGGGCGCGGCGCTGGCCTGGGCGGTGCCCAGCGCCCTGGCCGGCCTGCTCGCCCTGACGGCCGAGATGAGCGCGCTGCAGCGCATCCCGGCGACGCGGGTCGCGCCGCCGATCCTGGCCGCGCAGGTCGTCGTCCCGGTGGTGGTCGCGGCGCTGCTGCTGGGCGAGTCGTGGGCGGGGACGCCGCTGGGCGGTGCGGCGGTCGGCCTGGGCGTGGCGCTGGTCGGGATGGGCGCGCTGACGCTGGGCGCCTCAGCGCCCGTCGCGGACGCGATCGCCGCCGGCGAGGGCCTCGACGCGGTGGCGGTCGGCGGCCTCGAGCACGAGGTCGGCGGCCGGCGGTAGCTCGCCGTAGCGGGTCTGCGGCGGCGACGTGGTGCGCAGCGCCTGCTCCAGCGCGCCGTCCAGCGCCTGGCGGTTGCGGGCCACGAGCGCGAGCCCGTGCGCGGCGTAGGCGCGGTTGTTGGCGCGAATGTGGCCGCGCCCCCAGCCGTAGGAGATCGGCGTGCAGCCGCGCACCCAGGCCTCCAGCACGGTCAGCCCGGCGGTCGAGTGCACGAGCGCGTCGGCGGCGGCGAACAGGTCGGGCATCTGGTCGGTGAAGCCCCACGGCCGCACGCGCGGCCAGCCGGCGAAGCGCTCGGCGATCCGCTCGCGCAGCGCGTCGTTGCGCCCGCACAGGACCACCACCAGCGGGTCGCCCGGCGCGGCCAGCGCGGCCTCGACGGCGCCGGTCACGTCTCCGACGCCCCATCCGCCCCCGGAGACGACGACGGTCGGCCCGTCCGCGGGCAGGTCGAGGGCGGCCCGCGCGGTCTCGCGGTCGCGCGGGTCGGCGAAGCGCGGGTCGCTGAAGCCGCGCACGGTGACGATCCGGGTGGCGGGGCCGGCGACGCGGCGCACCTCGGCGGCCGACTCGGGGTGGATGATCAGGTGCAGGTCGACGCCGCGGCAGGCCCAGTAGCGCAGGGCGGCGAGGTCGGTGATGGCCGCCACCACCGGCACGCCGAGCCGCCGGTGGCGGCGCAGGCGCCCGAGCGCCTCGGTGCAGCCGGGATAGGTGGAGACGACGACGTCGGCCCGTTCGCGCGCGATCAGCGTTCGCAGCCGCGGGCCGCCGATGGTCTCCAGCAGGCGGCCGCCCAGCGCGCGCAGCGGGGCGAGGTGGGTGTAGAGGGCGTAGGTGGCGTCGAAGGCGACGTTGCCGGCGGTGGACTCGAACGACGAGCCGCCCATGACCGTGCGCTCGACCAGCGGCCCCATCGCGCGCAGACCGTCGACGACCTCGGCCTGGGCGCCGCGGGCGCGCAGGTCGTCGGCGAGGCGGCGGGCGGGCAGGTCGTGCCCCTCGCCGATCGACGCGCTGAGGACGAGGACGCGCATGGGGCGGGCGGCCACGGCGCGAAACCCTAGAGGAGCCGTGCCACGTCGGTCGGCGACCCTTGACGCCTAGCCAGGCAATGCATAGGCTATCTAGGTATGGATCTGGTCAAGGGCTCCGTCGACGCGCTCGTCCTCGCGGTGCTGGCGCGCGGCGACGCGCACGGCTATCGCATCGCCCAGGCGCTGCGCGACGGCAGCGACGGCGTGTTCGACCTGCCCGAGGGGACCATCTACCCGGCCCTGCACCGCCTCGAGCGGCGCGGGCTGGTGTCCAGCCGTTGGGCGGTGGAGGGCGGCCGGCGCCGGCGCGTGTACGGGCTGACCGGCGCCGGGCGACGCGCGCTGGACGACGAGCGCGCATCGTGGCGCTCCTTCTCGCGGGCGGTTGAGGCGGTGCTGGCATGAGCTGGCTGGCCCAGCTGGAGCACGAGCTGCGCGTGCGCCGCGTACCGCGCCGCGCGCGTGAGCGGATCCTGGCCGAGTACCGCGAGCACCTGGCCGATGCCGCCGCCGACCCGGCGCGCGGCGCCTGTGCCGAGCTCGGCGACCCCCGCGCGCTGGCCGCCGACCTGGCCCACGAGGCCGCGATGCGGACCGCCGGGTGGTCGGTGGCGGCGGCGCTGGCCGCCCTGGCGGTGACGGCGCTCGTGCTCGCGGTCACCACGCTCGCGCTGTCCGACAGCCCCGCGATCACCGCCGGGCGCTCGACGACGGTCGCCATCGTGGCCGTCGTCGCCCTGTTCGTCGGGCCGCAGCTGGCGCTGGTCAGCGGCGGGCTGGCGGGACTGCGCGTCCTGCGGCGCCGGCGCGCGGCGCTGCTGCCCGCGGCCGAGCTGCGCCTGGTCCGCCGCCGCGCCGGCGTTGCGCTGGGCGCGGGGGCCGCCACCGCCGGTGGTCTGGTGGCGTACGCGCTGGACCTGTCCGGCCCCCTGCCGGGGTGGTGGGTTGCGCTGACCGCCGGCCTGGCCGGCTGCGCGCTGGTCTGGCTGGCGGCGGCCGCCCTCGTGCTGCACGCCGCCGCGCGGATCGTCACCGCCGTGCCCGGGCCGGCCGGTGGGCTGGGCGACGACCTGCCGGCGCTGCGGGCGCTGGCCGTCCGGCCGCTCGCCCTGTGGGGGGTGACCGTCGCGCTGGTCGGCGCGCTGGCCACGGCGGGCTTTGCGCTGGCCGAGGCGTCCGCCCTGGAGGGGCTGGAGCGTGGCCTGGCCGAGGCGCTGGCCCTGACCGCCTGCTTCGTGGCGGTCGGCCGCCGCGTCGGCGTGCGCCGCTGAGGTTCCGCGATCGCGCTGCGCGATGATGCGCGGCTCGTGAGCGACCTGCAGCTGATCCTGGCCGCCCTGTTCGTCTCGGCGGCCGGCCTCAACGCGCTGGCCAACTGGATCAACGTGCCCTACCCGATCCCGCTGGTGATCGGCGGGCTCGCGCTCGGCCTCGTGCCCGGCATCCCCGACATCCGGCTCGATCCCGAGCTGGTCCTGCTGGTGTTCCTGCCGCCGCTGCTGTACGCGCGGGCAGGATCGACGACGAGGACGGCCTGGAGGACAGCTCGCGCCGCTACCAGCGGATGATGCACGACATCTACGGCGTCCAACGGCGCGAGCTGGTGCGGCTGCGCAACGAGCGCACGATCTCCAGCGAGGTGATGCGCCGCCTGCAGCACGAGATCGACCTCGAAGAGTCGCGCCTGGAGATCTGAGCGTGCCGGCGCGCAACCGGGTCACGCCGCTGGGCGATGTCGTCGCCATCCCACTGCGCGGAGCCTGGACGGGCAATCGCGGGATCCTGCACCGCGACCGCGAGATCGTGCGCTTCCACGGCGGCGACCTGTGGATCATCTGCGCGCTGCGCTTCAGGGGCCGCCACAGCGAGCAGTGGCGTCCGCGGCATTTCACGTGGCTGTTCTTCCATGACGAGGCCGTCGCCCTGGCCGCCGGCCACCGCCCGTGCGGCGAGTGCCGGCGCGACGCCTACGCCGCCTATCAGCGGGCCTGGGCCGACGGGCTCGGCGTGGCGCCGCCGGGCGCCCGCGACCTGAACCGGGCGCTGCACGCCGAGCGGATCGTGCGCGGGACGCACCGGCGCCGGCTGCACGCCGCCGACTGGGGTGCGCTGCCCGACGGCGCGTTCGTGCTCGACGGCGAGACGCCGGCGCTCGTGCTCGGCGATCGCCTGGTCGCGTGGACGGCCGCCGGCTACGGCGCATCGCGCGCGCGCCCGCGCCGCGGCCGGGTCACGCTGATCACCCCGCCGTCGAGCGTGGCGGCGCTGCGCGCGGGCTACCCGGTGCAGGTGGATCGGGCCGCTCAGGCCGACGCCGGGCGGTAGGTGCAGATGATCGTTCCGGTGGCCGCCGGCTGGGCGGAGACGAGCTCCAGCGTGCGCGCCACGCCGTCGTCGGGGAACAGGCGCTTGCCGCCGCCGACGAGAATCGGCTCGAGCATGAGGATGTACTCGTCGACGAGGCCGGCGGCGATCAGCTGACGGGCCAGCGTGGGGCTGCCCCAGAGCTGCATCGGGCCGCCCTCGCGCTCGCGCAGGGCGGCGATCGCGCCGACGGCGTCGGCGGGGTCCAGCAGGTGCGAGTTGCTCCAGGTCGCCAGGTCGTCCTGGGCCAGCGTGCGCGAGGCGACGTGCTTGGGGATCGCGTTCATGGCGTCGGCGAACGGGTCGCCCGCGCGCCCGGGCCAGGCGGCAGCCATCCCCTGCCAGGTGCGCCGGCCGAACAGCAGGGCGTCGCTGCGCTGCAGCAGATCGCTGATCACCGGCCCCATCACGTCGACGTCGAAGTAGGGGTGCGACCAGCCGCCGTGGGCGAAGCCGCCGTCGGTGTCCTCCTCGGGCCCGCCGGGCGCCTGGACGACCCCGTCGAGGGTCAGGAAGTCGATGACGATGATCTGCATGGCGGGCTCCTTGATGCTCGTGGGACTGAGGCACAGACCGGCGGCGGGCGCGTGACTCATCGCCCGCCGCCGGATCCTCGCCGCACTAGGAGGGCGGCCCGGGCGGCGCGCCGCCCGGGCCCTGGGCGCCGCCGGACGGCGGCGCGAACCCCTGGCCGCGGCCGGGCGGGCCGCCGAAGCGGCCGCCTGGGCCGCCGAGGCCGGGACCGCCGCGCTGCGCCGCCGACGAGGACGACGCGAACGAGGCGTGGTTGGATGCGTCGGCCACGACCGCGCCGCTGCCGATGGCCACGGCGCCGGCCGCGAGGCCGATGAGGAGGGTGTGATTCCGGGAGGTCATCGTGGGTCCTTTCACGCCGAGAGGCGGTAGAGCGTCGTGCCGTCGACCGTGACGGCGGTGCCGTGGGACTGCACCCATTGCTGGATCTCGGACTGGTCGCTGCCGCCGCCCGGCCCGCCGTTCGAGCCGCCGAGCAGCACGTACTGCAGCTGGCCGCTGCCCACGAGCTCCTGCAGCTGGGCGAGGGTCGGGGCCGGGTCGTGGCCGTTGAAGCCGCCCATCGTGACGACCGGCTCGCCGGTGGCCAGGATGATCGGCGCGGCGCTGCCCGAGCCCGACACGGCGACCAGGTACTTGGCCGACCCCTGGTGGGCGACCAGGTAGTCGATCACGCTGCTGGAGGGCGCGCCCTGCGGGCCGGCCAGGCCGCCGCCCATCGCGCCGCCCGGGCCGCTGGGGGCGGTCTGGCCGCCGGCGCCGCCCGGGCCGCCCGGGGCCGCCTGGCCGCCGGCGCCGCCGGGCCGCCGGCGGTCTGGCCTCCGGCGCCGCCCGGGCCGCCGGAGGCGCCGCCGCGGAAGCCGCCGGGGCCGGCGGACGACGCCGCCGACGCCGGCCCGGCCAGCACGTTGTTGCCGTTCAGCGCCTGGCCGGAGGTGGTCACCGCGTAGGCCGCGGGACCGGCGCCGACCGCCAGGATCGCCGCGATCGCGGCGATGGCCATCGGCCGCCGTGGCAGCAGCCCGGGCTGGCGCAGCGCGGCGGCGCCGTAGACCGCGACGGCGGCGGCGATCGGGATGAGCGTGCGCAGCCAGGGGGCGAAGTCCGGCGTGCGGGCCAGGATGGCGACGGCCACCCACGCCGAGGCGACCACGCCCGCGGCCAGCGCGGCGGCGCCCGCCCACGAGTGCCGTGCCCAGCCCAGCAGCGCGTGCAGGCCGCCGCCGGCCAGCGCGGCGACCGCGGGGGCCAGCGCGCTGACGTAGTAGGGGTGGAAGATGCCCTGCGCGCGGCTGAAGACGACGAAGTCGACCAGCGCCCAGGCCCCGAACACGACGAACGCGGCACGGCGCGGGTCGGTCCGCGGCGCGCGTCGGGTCAGCCACAGGCCCGCGGCCAGGCCGACCGCGGCCAGCGGCAGCAGCCAGGCGATCTGGCCGCCCACCTCGGCGTTGAACAGCCGCAGCCAGCCGGCGCTGCCGCCGAACGTCGGGCCGCCGCCGCCACCGCCGCCGCCGGCGGGGCCGCCCTGGCCGAACACGCGGCCGAAGCCGTTGTAGCCGACGATCAGGTCCCACACCGAGCCGTCGGTCGACCCGCCGATGTACGGCGTCGAGCCGGGCCACAGCGTCACGGCCAGCGGCCAGGCGACGCTGACGGCGACCATCGCGCCGCCGGCCACGAGCAGCTGGCGCAGGCGCACGCTCAGCCGGGGCGGGCCGGCCAGCAGGTAGGCGGCCCCCAGCGCGGGGGCGATCATCCAGCCCTCGAGCATCTTCGTCATGAAGGCCAGGCCGACGACGGCGCCGGCGGCGGCCAGGGTGAGCGTGCGGCCCGAGCCGATCGCGCGGACCACGAGGTAGGCCGACAGCACCAGCAGGAAGACCAGCAGCGCGTCAGGGTTGTTGACGCGCCCGACGGCGACGGCGATCGGCGACAGCGCCAGCGCGCCGGCGGCCAGCAGTCCCGGCGCCGGGCCCATCAGGCGCCGGACCGCGCCGTACAGCAGCCCGACGGAGGCAACCGTGCAGGCCGCCTCGGGCAGCAGCATCGAGAAGGACGAGAAGCCCAGCAGCCGTCCCGACAGGCCCATCAGCCAGATGGCCAGCGGCGGCTTGTCGACGGTGATGAACGAGCCCGGGTCGATCGAGCCGAAGAACAGCGCCTTCCACGACACCGTCGCCGACTTGACCGCCGCGGCGTAGTACTCATTGGACATCCCCGAGCGCGTCAGGCCCCAGCCGACGAGCACGGCGGCCAGGGCGAGGATGGCCAGCAGCCCGGGCCGGGCCCAGGCGGGGTCGTCGGCGCGGCCACGCACAAGACGGCGCAGCCGCGACCCGTCGTCGGAGGTGGATGCGGGGGGCGCCGCGCTGGCGTCGGAGGCCGGCGCGCGAAGCGCCGGCACGCGGAGGTCGGTCACGGTGGGCATGACCGCCAGGCTCCCCGGCGTCTCATGCGAGAAGAATGAGCGCTTCCTTGGAGCTTCCCGAGAGCGTGGCCCGGACCCGTCGGCGCGGCGGCGTCCGGTCCGCGCCACAGCACTGTCACACGACGGGCCCCCGCGTCGTCAGCATTGACATGCCCATGACGATTCCCGACGCACAGCTCGAGGCGCTTCGCCGCCGCGGCTTCGGCGTGGCCTACCGGATGCTCGGCAGCGTGGCCGAGGCCGAGGACGTGGCCCAGGAGGCGCTGCTGCGCCTCACGCGCCAGCAGTCGGCGATCGACGAGCCCGCGGCGTGGATCACCACGGTGGCCACCCGGCTGTCGATCACGGTCCTGACCTCGGCCCGGGCTCGCCGGGAGGCCTACGTCGGGCCGTGGCTGCCGGAGCCGCTGGTCGAGGACCCCGCACTCGACCCTCCGGCGCGCGCGGAGCTGGCCGATTCGCTGTCGCTGGCGCTGCTGGTCGTCCTGGAGCGCCTGAACCCCGTCGAGCGGGCGGCCTTCCTGCTGCGCGAGGTGTTCGGCTACGACTACGCGCAGATCGCCGCGATCGTCGATCGCAGCGAGGTCAACGCGCGACAGCTGGTGACCCGGGCGCGCAAGCGCGTCGAGGCCAGCCGCCCGCGCTTCGACGCCGACGAGGGGGCCCGCGACGCCCTGCTCCAGCGGTTCCTCGCGGCGGCCGAGGAGGGCGACCTGGCGGCGCTGGAGGAGATGCTGGCCCAGGACGCCGTGCTCTACGCCGACGGCGGCGGCAAGGCGATCGCGGCGCTCGAGCCGCTCGTCGGGGCCGCGGCGATCGCCTCGTTCATGGTCGCGGTGTCGGCGGCCACGGCTGGAGCGGTCGAGCTGCGCCCCGTGCGCGTCAACGGCCAGCCGGGGCGGGTCGCGCTCGGGCCGGCCGAGCCGCCGCCCGGCGCCGCCGAACGCGAGCGGGCGCGCGAGGCGCAGGCGCGGCTGCAGGCCGGCGACCTGGACGCCAAGCGACTGGCGGCGGTGATGCGCCAGGCGCGCCCCGCCGCCGGTGCGGCGGCCCCCGTGCGAGTGCTGAGCGTGCTCACCGTGGACGTCGTGGCCGGGCGCATCCATGCGGTGCGCATCGTGCGCAACCCCGACAAGCTCGCGCACGTGTGAGCTGTCACGGGCGCGGCGGCTGCGTGGTCAGACGGGCATGACCACATCAGCCGACGTCCAGCCCCTCGTGGGCACCTACGCGATCCAGCCGGTGTCCTCGACCTTCGCCTTCGCCGTGCGCCACTCCGGCGTCTTCTGGTTTCGGGGCACGCTCGCCGACGTGACCGGCACCCTCGAGGCCGACAGCGCCGGGGTGGCGCTGGAGGGCGTCGCGCGGGCGGACTCCATCTCGGTGCGCGAGCCCGCCGCGCTGCGCGAGCACCTGCTGGCCGCGGACTTCTTCGACGCCGGGCGCCACCCGCAGCTGGTCTTCCGCTCGCGCGCGAGCCGGCTGGACGGCGACGGCCGCGCCGAGGTCGACGGCGAGCTGACCATCCGCGGCATCACGCGCCCGGTGCACGCGTGGGGCCGCTGGGCGCCCCCACGCGACGCCGGCTTCGGCTTGGCCGCCGGCCTGGAGCTCCACACGAGCTTCGACCGGCGGGAGTTCGGCTTCGACTGGCAGGCGCAGCTGCCCGGCGGCGCCGACGCGGTCGGCTGGGAGGTCGAGGTCGACCTCGACATGCTGCTGCTGCGCACTGCCGCGGGCTGATCGCGCCGGCGTCAGGCGCCGGGCGCCAGCACGACGACCTTGCCCGACAGCTCGCCGGCGGCCACCCGGGCGTGCACGGCGGCCAGGTCGGCCAGCGCGACGCGCTCGGCGACGTCGACGAGCGGCCTGACCTACCAGGCGGGGCTGCTGGAGAAGGCCGGCCTGGTCACGCGCGCGCCCGCCGCCGACGACGATCGCGGCGTCACCGTGTCGATCACCGACGCCGGTCGCTCCCGCCTGGCCGACGTGTTTCCCGGCCACATCGAGGTGGTCAGCCGCCTGCTCTTCGAGCCGCTCTCGCCCGAGGACGTCACGGCGCTCGCCGAGCTGCTCGGTCCGGTGCGCGACCACATGCGCTCAACGCCGCCGCGCTCGGCGGCGCCCCGCCGCCGCCGGAAGGCCGACCGCGGCGGCGCTTAGGCCCATGACCGTCCAGCGCATCGAGCACATCGGCATCGTCGTGGACGACCTCGCGGCCGCGACCGCGTTCTTCACTGCGCTCGGCCTCGACGGAGGGCGAGGCGTCCGTGAAGGGCGACCCGGTGGACCACATCAACGGCCTCGAGGGCGTGCGGGCCGACATCGTGATCCTGCGGACGCCGGGCGGCCAGGGCAAGGTCGAGCTGGCCAAGTACCACGCGCCCCCATACGAGGGCGAAGCCGGGCCGGCCCCGGCCAACGCCCCGGGGATCTGCCACATCCTCTTCGTGGTCGACGACGTCGGGGAGTCGCTGGCCGCCCTGCGCGCGCACGGTGGCGAGCTGGTCGGCGAGCTGGTGAACTACGGCGACAGCTACTGGCTCTGCTACGTCCGCGCCGGGATCATCGTCGAGCTGGCCCAGAAGATCGGCTGACGCCGGCCGCGGGCTCCCAAACGACGAAGGGGCCGCACATGGCGGCCCCTTCGGGACATCTCCGGTCGCCGGCGGCGTCAGCGAATCAGCCGCAGCCGGTGTTGTTGCCGCAGCTGGAGCACGTGTAGCAGCAGCCGGTGCGCTGCATCATGCCGCCGCACTGGCTGCAGGCGGGCCCGAGGTCGAGGCCCATCATGCGGGCCGGGACGACCGGCGGGGTGTCGGTCAGCGCGGCGGTCGCCGGGGACGGCTCGGCCGGCGGCAGCGTCGGCTGGGCGGCCGGCGGCGCCGCGGCGGCCGACGGGCCGGCGGTGTCGGAGCCGATGCTCGTGGCCGCGCCTCCTCGGCGGTCTTGCGGGCGCGGACCTCCGGGGTCATGATCCCCAGCTCCTCCTGCAGGTCGGCGTCGCAGAAGCGCGAGGCCAGCCAGCGCATGATGTAGTCGGGCATCGACTTGGCGAACGGGATCTCCGTGTTCTGGGTGATCCCCTCCGGCTCGAAGCGCATGTAGGCGAACTTCTCGACCAGCGTCTCCAGCGGCACGCCGTACTGCAGCGCGATCGAGATCGCCGTGGCGAAGGAGTTCATCATCCCTCGCAGCGTCGAGCCCTCCTTGCCGATGTCGGTGAGGAAGATCTCGCCGACCGTGCCGTCCTCGTACATGCCGGCGGTGATGTAGCCCTCGTGGCCGCCGACGTTGAACTTGTGCGTGATCGACTGGCGCTCACGCGGCATCTTGCGCCGCGCCGGGCCCATCTCGCCGCGCACCTTCGACACGGCCACCGCGACCGCCTCGTCCAGCTGCTCCTGCGTGTAGCCCTCGACCACCGTGACCGGCGTGTCCTCGGACTTCTGCGCGTCGGTGCGCAGCGCCTGGGCGGTCTTGGAGCCGTCGCGGTAGATGGCCAGCGCCTTGACGCCGAGCTTCCACGCCTGCGTGTAGGCGTCGGCGATGTCGTCGACGGTCACCTCGTGGGGCATGTTCACCGTCTTGGAGATCGCGCCCGAGATGAACGGCTGGATGGCGCCCATCATCTTGATGTGGCCCATGTGCGAGATCGCGCGCTGAGCCGACGGCGACGTCGAAGATCGGACAGGTGCTCGGGGTCCAGGCCGGGCGCGCCGACGATCGTGCCGTGCTCGTCGATGTGCGCCTCGATCTGCTCGATCTGCTGGTCGAGTAGCCGAGCGTCTCCAGCGCGATCGGCATCGTGCGGTTGACGATCGTCATCGTCCCGCCGCCGACCAGCTCCTTGTACTTCACCAGCGAGAAGTCCGGCTCCACGCCGGTCGTGTCGCAGTCCATCAGGAACGAGATCGTGCCCGTCGGGGCGAGCACCGTCGCCTGCGCGTTGCGGTAGCCGTGGGCCTCGCCGAGCGCGACCGCCTCCTCCCACGAGCGGCGCGGCCGCGGCGAGCAGCTCGTCGTCGGCGCAGCTAGTCGCTCGGGGATCGCGTAGGAGGCGTCGCGGTGCATCCGCATGACGCGCGTTGTGGGCCTCGCCGGTTCTCCTCGTAGCGCTCGTAGGGCCCGATCGCCGCGGCGATCTCGCGCCGAGCGGCGGTAGGCGCGGCCGGTCATCAGCGCGGTGATCGCCGCGGCGGCGCCCCGGCCCTCGTCGGAGTCGTAGGGCATGCCGTCCGCCATCAGGTAGGCGCCGAGGTTCGCGTAGCCGAGGCCCGAGCTGGCGGAACGCGCGCGCGTTCATCGCCGATCTCCTCGGTCGGGTAGCTGGACGGCCCGACGATGATCTCCTGGGCGAGCAAGATGATGTCGACGGCGTGCTCGAAGCGCTCGACGTCGAAGCTGCCGTCCGGCGCGGCGGAACTTCATCAGGTTCAGCGAGGCGAGGTTGCAGGCGGAGTCGTCGACGTGCATGTACTCCGAGCACGGGTTCGACGCGTTGATCCGGCCCGAGTTCGGGCAGGTGTGCCAGCTGGTTGATCGTCGTGTCGTACTGGACGCCCGGGTCGGCGCAGCGCCAGGCCGCCTCGGCGATCTCGCGCATCAGCTCGCGCGCGGGCACCGTCTCGACCGACGCTCGCCGGTCGTGCGGGCGGCCAGTGCGCCACTCGTCGTCGTTCCGACGGCCTGCATGAACTCGTCGGTGACGCGCACCGAGTTGTTCGCGTTCTGGTACTGGATCGAGGTGAAGCCGTCGCCGTCGATCGACATGTCGAAGCCGGCGTCGCGCAGCGCCTCGGCCTTGTCCTCCTCCTTGCGCCTTGCACCAGATGAACTCCCTCGATGTCCGGGTGGTCGACGTCGAGCACGACCATCTTCGCCGCGCGGCGCGTCTTGCCGCCGGACTTGATCGTGCCCGCCCAGGAGTCGGCGCCGCGCATGAAGGAGACCGGCCCAGAGGCGGTGCCGCCCTTCGCGAGCGGCTCCATCGAGCCCCGGATCTTCGACAGGTTGATGCCCGAGCCGGAGCCGCCCCGGAAGATCTTCCCCTCCTTCGTGTTCCAGTCGAGGATCGACTCCATGTGTCCTCGACGGAGAGGATGAAGCAGGCGGAGCACTGCGGGCTGTCCTCGAAGCCGACGTTGAACCAGACGGGCGAGTTGAACGCCGCGAGCTGGTGCAGCAGGATGTGGGTCAGCTCCGCCTCGAAGGCGTCCGCCGTCCTCGGGGGAGGCGAAGTAGCCGCGCTCGCGGCCCCAGTCGGCGATCGTGCCCGCGACGCGGGAGATCATCTGCTTCACAGAGCTCTCCCGCGCGGGCGAGCCGAGCTGGCCGCGGAAGTACTTCTGGGCGACGATGTTCGTCGCGTTCTGCGACCAGCTCTCCGGGAACTCGACGCCGCGTCTGCTCGAAGGCGACCTGCTCGCCGTGGCCGATCCGCGCGTCGCGCAGCTCCCACTCGACGGTGTCGAACGGGTGCACGTCGGGTGTCGTGAACACGCGCCGGACACGCAGCGCTTCACTGGCCGTGAAATCGGTGGCGAGTGGGGTCTGGGCGCTGAGGTCCGTCATGCTGCTGCCTCCCGGAAAATGGGTCGAAATGCGGGGCTTTCCCCCTCTGCGGCCGGTGAAGGGGTGTCTTCGGTGATGGGAAGACGGGGTCGTGAAGCGTCCTCTTCGGTCCGGACGGAATCACGGCCCGTGGGTGTGCTGCCGCGCAGCAGCCCGCATCCACCGGACATTTTAGCCGCCGCGGCTGCAATCTCCCCGTCTCGAACGGGGTTCGGAGACGCTCAGCGGCGGTGCGGCGAGAACCAGTCGCGCAGCTGCGCCCAGGTGCCGCCGAAGCGGTAGCCCGCCTCGCCGAGGGAGTGGCGCAGGCGCGGCAGCCAGGCGGGCTCCCAGGCGGTCAGGCGCGCGAACCCCCAGGCGGCGAGCACCAGCAGGGCCAGGCCGGCGGCGACCAGCAGGCCGACGGCGGCCGGGCTGGTGCCCGAGTCCTGTGAGGGGCCGGGCGCGTTGATCTCGACCTGGGTCGGCGCGGCCGGCGTCGTGGCGGCCGGCGTCGTGGCGGCCGGGGCGGTGGCGGCCGGTGTCGTGGCGGCGGGTGTCGTGGCGGCCGGGGCGGTGGCGGCCGGCGTGGTGGTGGGCGCGGTCAGCGCCGGCGTGGTGACCGTCTGCGCGGCGGCCGCGGCCGGCGCGCAGGCCAGCACCAGGACGCACAGCAGGGCGGCTCGCATCGGCTTCACGCTAGTGCAACATCGCCGGCGGGCCCGCGTGCCTGCGGTGCCCTGAGGGGGCGTTCGTCCCCGGCCGCCGGGGAGGTTTCTCCCCAGTCACCGTTCCTTCACCCCGGTCGCGGCCGTCGGCCCGAGTCTGCAGCACGTCCGCTTCTCGAGCAGGGGGAAGACGATGTCTCGGAGTATCCACGCGCCCGTGCGGCTGGCCGCCGGCGGGCTCGGTGCTGTGGCCGCGATCGCGCTCGGCGCAACGGTCGCCTTCGGTGGTGGTGGCGGCGGCGATGTCAGCGACGAGGTCCGCGGCGCGATCGACGGCCACGCGCCACGCAACGTGATCGTGTTCATCGGCGACGGCATGGGCACGCAGGAGATCACCGCCGCGCGCTACTACCAGGGGGTCAAGAACCCGCTGAACGTCGATGCGATGCCGTTCACCGGCTTCGACACGACGTGGTCCATCAAGCCCGGCGACGGGCCGGGCCACCTGCCCGACTACGACCCCGACTCGGCGGCGACCGGGACGATGTGGGCGACGGGCAAGAAGACGATCGACGAGCGCATCTCGCAGGGGCCGTCGACGGCGCTGGACGTGCCCGGCAACAACTACGTGACGGCGATGGAGGCCGCCGCCGCGCGCGGCATGAAGGTCGGCAACGTCAGCACCGCGGAGGTCACCGACGCCACGCCGGCGGTGCAGTCGTCGCACATCTCGCTGCGCGGCTGCCAGGGCCCGGCGGACATGGCCAACTGCGCGTCGGAGAAGCGGTCGGCGGGCGGGCTGGGCTCGATCGCCGAGCAGGAGATCGCCCACAGGCTGGACGTGCTGCTGGGCGGCGGGCAGCAGCGCTTCCTGCAGCCCATCCCGGCCGGTGAGCCCAACGCGGGCAAGACGCTCGTCCAGGTCGCCCAGGACGGCGGCTTCCGGTACGTCTCCGACGCGGCCGGACTGTCCGCCGTGAGCAGCAGCGACGCGCCGGTGCTGGGGCTGTTCAGCTCCGGCAACATGACGACGGAGTGGAAGGCGACCAGCTCGGTGCTGGGCAAGGGCAGCGGCCCGGTCACCTGCGAGGAGACCAACCGGCCGGCCGACCAGCCGTCGCTGTCGCAGATGACCCAGAAGGCGATCGAGCTGCTCGACAACCGCCGCGGGTTCTTCCTGCAGGTCGAGGGCGCGTCGATCGACAAGCGCGATCACGCGGCCGACGCGTGCGGCCAGCTGGGCGAGACGGTGGCCTTCGACGACGCGGTCGGCGTCGCGCTGGACTGGCAGAAGAGCCATCCGGACACGCTGATCGTCGTCACCGCCGATCACTCGCACACCAGTCAGATCGTCAGCGAGGACGCAAGCGGGAGCGGGCTGCCGACGGGCTACTCGACGAACCTGACCACCAAGGACGGCCAGCAGCTGGCGCTGACCTACGGGACGGCCGGCTTCGGCGGCGACGGCCAGCCGCCGGTGGCCACCGCGCCCAGCCAGCAGCACACGGGCGCGGTCGTGCCCGTGTGGGCGATCGGCCCGCGCGCGGCGGCGGTGCTGGGCACCAACGACCACACCGACCTGTTCGCCCTGACGGTCGGCGCCGGCGGCCACCGGCATGGATGGCGGCCCGCCGACGACAGCAACCATGGGGTGGACGACGACCCGGCGACCACCCCGCCGACGACGACCACGCCGACCACCACGACGCCGACGTCGACGACCCCGACCGAGACGACGCCGGCCCGACGCCCGTCCGACGGGGGCCGGTGGGGCGGCCACCGCGGCCGGCACGGCTGATCCAGCCGCACGTGGGGCGCGGATGGGAGCACCGTCCGCGCCCCGCGTGACCGTGTCAGCCCGCCAGGGCCGCCAGCGCGTCGGCCAGCAGCGCGTCGGGCGCGCGGGTGGCGTCGAGCACCGCCCAGCGATCGGGCTCGGCGGCGGCGAACGCGTCGTAGGCGGCGGCGATCGCCGCGAAGAAGTCGCTGCCCTCGGCCTCGAGGCGGTCGACGATCTCACCGCGCGCGCCCGCCCGCGCGCGGGCCACGGCCGGGTCCAGGCGCAGCAGCAGCGTGCGGTCGGGCACCAGCCCGCCGGTGGCGAAGTCGTTGATCGCGCGCACGGCCTCCACGCCGAGCGCGCGCCCGGCGCCCTGGTAGGCCAGCGAGGAGTCCACGAAGCGGTCCAGCAGCACGGTGCGCCCGGCCTCCAGGTGGGGCAGCAGGGCCTCCTCGACCAGCTGCGCCCGCGCGGCCGCGTACAGCAGCGCCTCGGCGCGCGGCCCGACGCGCAGGCCGGGGTCCTTGACGACGGCGCGCACGCGCTCGGCCAGGGCGACGCCGCCCGGCTCGCGCAGCAGCACGGCGTCGGGCAGCGCGCCGGCCAGGCCGGCGGCCAGCGTCGACTTGCCCGCGCCGTCGATGCCCTCGATGGTGATCAGCGTCATGCCGGCGGCCCAGCCTACGTGCTCGAAGCGCTTTCTCGTGTTAGGCCGTCCTTATTACAAGTGACTTCAAATAACTGCTATCTTGCGGCACGTGTCCACTCTGGTCCTGACTCTCTCCCGCTGGCGCGCGGCCGATGATCGCGAGCGCCTGCTCCAGGTCGTCCAGCCCGGGCTGATCGGGCTGATCGACGGCACCATCTCCACGCTGGCGCCGATCTTCGCCGCCGCCTACGTGTCCGGCTCGCGCGCCGCGCTGCTCGTCGGCCTGGCCGCCGCGCTGGGCGCGGCGATCTCGATGGGCCTCAGCGAGGCGCTCAGCGACGACGGCCACGTCACCGGCCGCGGCGCCGCCACCCAGCGCGGCCTGATCACCGGCCTGGCCACCTTCGTGGGCGGCATGTTCCACGCGCTGCCGTTTCTCATCTCCGACGTCTCCACGGCGCTGGCCATCGCCTACGTCATCGTCGCCACCGAGCTGGTCGCGATCGCCTGGGTGCGCAAGCGCTTCCTGCGCGTGCCGCTGCGCGCGTCGCTGGTGCAGGTGACGATGGGCGGCATCATCGTCGCGGCGGTCGGCTTCGCCGTCGGACACGCCTGAGCCCGGCCGCGCTGGCACATAGGCTGGGTGGCACCATGCTGCCCGGCCTCGAGGACCATCCGCACGCCCGCGCCGTCCTCGCCGGCGCGCTGCCGCCCGACGGCCACCCCAGCCACGCCTACCTGTTCCACGGGCCGGCGGGCAGCGGCAAGCGCGAGGTGGCGCGCGAGCTGGCCGCCGCGCTGCTGTCCGACGGCGCCGCCGACCCGGCCGCCGCAGCCGCCCGCGTGCACTCCGGCGCCCATCCCGACCTGACCTGGGTGGCGCCCAGCGGTGCCGCCGAGATGCTCGTCTCCGACATCGACGAGCCGGTCGTGGCCGCCGCCGCGCGCACCCCGTTCGAGGCCAGCCGGCGCGTGTTCGTCATCGAGCGCGCCGACACGATGAACGACCAGTCGGCCAACCGCATGCTCAAGACGCTGGAGGAGCCGGCTGCGTTCGCGCACCTGATCCTGCTCACCGACCGGCCCGGCGAGGTGCTGCCGACGATCTCCAGTCGCTGCCAGCACGTGCGCTTCGACGCGCGCCCGCCGGCCGTGCTGGCGGCCAAGCTGACCCGCCACGGGATCCCCGAGCCGACGGCGACCGCCTGCGCGCGCCTGGCGCTCGGCGACGGCGACCGCGCCCTGGCGCTGGCCGTCGCCCAGGGCCCGGCGATCCGCGACGGCGCCGAGCGCTTCGCGCGCGCCGCGCTGCGCGACGAGCTCAGCGCCGGCCGTCCGTGGAGCGCGCTGCTGGCCCAGGCCAAGCAGGCCGGCGAGCAGGCCGCCGCCGAGGCCGAGGGGCGCACCCAGGCCGAGCTGGAGATGAGCTCCAAGCGCGACCGCAAGCGCGTCGAGCGCGAGGGCGGCGAGCGGGCCAAGCGCGCCGCCCGGCGCGCCTCGACCGGGGCGCTGGACCTCGGCCTGCAGCTCACCGGCCTGTGGCTGCGCGACCTGGCCTGCGTGGCCGATGGCGCCCCCGAGGTGGTGCACAACGCCGACCGCCTCGACCAGCTGCGCGAGGACGCCGCCGGCCGCGACGCGCACCGCCTGCGGGCCGGCGTCGACCTCGTCGACGACACGCGCTTCCGCCTGCAGCTCAACGTGACCGACGAGCTGGCGCTGGAGGCGCTGGCCTACCGGCTGGCCGACACGCTCTAGGGGTGCCGACAGCGCCGGGCGGGTTTGCCCCGAGCATTGCCGTGCGTGCTGGAGGCGGGCCCCCGTGCCGTCAACCGAATCGGTCGCGCAGCTCGCGCTTGAGGATCTTGCCCGACGGGTTCTTGGGCAGCGCGTCGAGGATCTCCACGCGCTTGGGCGTCTTGAAGCCGGCCAGGCGCCCGCGGCAGAAGGCGATCAGCGCCTCGCCGTCGGCCGTCGACCCGGCGCGCAGCACGACCACGGCGGTGACCGCCTCGATCCAGCGCGGGTCGGGGAGCCCGAAGACCGCCACCTCGGCCACGTCGGGATGCGCGTACAGCGCCTCCTCGACCTCGCGCGAGGCGACGTTCTCCCCGCCGGTCTTGATCATGTCCTTCTTGCGGTCGACGACGCTGAGGTAGCCGTCGGCGTCCATCACGCCCAGGTCGCCGGAGTGAAACCAGCCGTCGCGGAACGCCTCGGCCGTCTTGTCGGGGTCCTCCCAGTAGCCGAGCGTCGCGTGGGGCGAGCGGTGCACGATCTCGCCGATCTGCCCGGCCGCCACCTCGACGCCGTCGTCGTCGACGACGCGCGTCTGCACGAACAGCCCCGGCCGCCCGGCCGAGCCGGCGCGCGCCTCCTGCTCGTCGGGGCGCAGGATGGTGGCCAGCGGCGCCATCTCCGTCTGGCCGTAGAAGTTCCACAGGTCGACGCCGGGCAGGCGCTCGCGCAGCTCGCGCAGCACCTCGACGGGCATCGGCGAGGCGCCGTAGTAGCCCTTGCGCAGCGAGGACAGGTCGGCGTCGTCGAAGCCGGGATGGCGCAGCAGGCCGATCCACACGGTCGGCGGGGCGAACAGCTTCGTCGCGCGCTCGGCCTCGACCGCGGCCAGGATCGCCGCCGGGTCGGGCGCGGGCAGGATGACGCTGGTCGCGCCGAGCATCAGGTCGGGGCCCAGGAAGCAGTCCAGCTGCGCGCAGTGATACAGCGGCAGCGAGTGCACCTCGATGTCGTCGGCGCTCATCGACCCGTCGATCGCGCAGGTGCAGTACTGGGCGACCAGCGAGCGCGAGGTGAGCATCGCGCCCTTGGGCCGCGACTCGGTGCCGCTGGTGTACATGAGGCGCAGCGGGTCGTCGTCGGCGACCGCCACCTCGGGCACCGCGCCGTCGAAGCGCGTCCAGCCGACCACGTCCTCCCAGCCGTCGGGGGGCGCCTGGCCGACCCAGCCGCGCACTCGCGGCTCGTGCAGGCCGGCGCGCTGCATCGCGTCGACGGCCACCGGCGCGAGCGCGTCCTCGACCACGATCCCCACCGCGCCGCTGTGCTCCAGCACGAAGGCGACCTCGCCCGCCGACAGCATGAAGTTGATCGGCACGAGGATCGCGCCGAGCCGCGCCGTCGCCTGCGAGACGACGACGAAGCGCCAGTCGTTGTGGCACAGCAGCGCCAGACGGTCGCCGTGGCCCAGGCCGCGCGCGGCCAGCGCGCCCGCCGTGCGGTCGACGGCCTCGTCGAGCCCGGCGAAGGTCAGGCGCACGTCGCCGTTGACCAGCGCGAGCTTGCCGGCGTCGCGCGCGGCGCTGCGCCGCAGGAGGTCCCCGAGCGCCTGCGTCCGGGCGCGGGACACGTCGTTTGCGGACATGGCTGGCGAGCCTACGCCCGGATCGCAGAGGATGGCGCCATGCACCCCGAGATCCTGCGTCCCGATTCGCCGGGCTACGACGACGCCCGCAGCTGCTTCAACCTGACCGCGGACCTGCGTCCGTGGGGCGTGGCGATCCCCACGACGGTCGCGGAGGTGCAGGCGGTCGTCCGCTTCGCCGCCGACCAGGGCCTGAACGTCGCTGCGTTCGCCACCGGGCATCTGGCCGGCGCGCTGCCCGACCTGGCCGGCACGCTGCTCGTCCGTCCGCAACTGGAGGGCCTGCAGATCGACCCGGTCGCCCGGACCGCGCGCGTCCCCGCCGGCACGCGCTGGGACCCGGTGGTGAGCGCCGCCGCCGAGCACGGCCTGATCGCGCTGCATGGCTCCTCGCCGACCGTCGGCGTGATCGGCTACCTGCTGGCCGGCGGCGTCAGCTTCTACGGGCGCCGCTACGGCGTCGCCTCCAACCACGTGACGGCGATCGAGCTCGTCGACGCCGACGGCGAGCTGCGCCGCGTCGACGCCGGCCACGACCCGGACCTGTTCTGGGCGCTGCGCGGCGGCGGTGGAACGTTCGGGGTCGTGACCGCGGTCGAAATCGCCCTGTTCGAGGCGACCACCGTCTATGCGGGCACGCTCTTCTACGCAGCCGCCGACGCGCCCGCGGTGATGCGCGCCTGGAGCGCGTTCTGCGACACCGCCCCGCCGGAGGTCTCCACGAGCTTTCGCATCCTCACCCTGCCGCCGCTGCCCGAGGTGCCCGAGCCGCTGCGGGCCACGCCCCATGCGGCGATCGACCTCGTGGCGCTCGTCGACGCCGCCGCCGGCGCGGAGCTGATCGCGCCGCTGCGCGCCGCCGCGCCGCTCGTGATCGACGGCGTGGCCGAGATGCCGGCGCCCGGCGCCGCCCGCGTCCACGGCGACCCGGAGACGCCGGTCCCGGGCATCTCCACCAATGGCATGATCGACCGCCTCGACGACGCGGCCATCGACGCCTTCCTGGGCGCCGCCGCCGGGGGCGTCCTGCTGGCGGCCGAGCTGCGCCAGCTCGGCGGCGCGCTGGCCGTCGCGCCCGACGGCGCGGGCGTGCTGGGCGAGATGGGCAGCGGCTACGTGCTGTTCGGCGTCGGCGTGCCGATGGGCCCGCTGACGCCCGACGCGGTGCGGGCCGGCTGCGAGCGCCTGTATGACGCGATGGGCCCCTGGCTGGGCGAGCGCGACTACCTCGGCTTCGCCGAGCAGGGCGGCAGCGCTGCACAATGCTTCGCCCCCGACGTCTACGCGCGGCTGCTGGAGGTGCGCGAGCGCGTCGACCCGCAGCGCCGCTTCGTCGCGACGCACGCCATCAGCTGATCGCGCCCGCCGCCGCCAGCGCCAGCACGAGCACGCCCAACGGGATGCGGTAGGCCACGAACAGCGTCAGGCTGTGGGTGGCCAGGTAGCGCAGCAGCCAGGCGATCGCCGCGTAGCCGGAGACGAAGGCCACCAGCGTGGCCACGATCGTCGGCCCGGCGCCGACGGCGCCCTCGCCGCCGATGTGGCGCAGCTCGAACAGGCCGCTGAGCACGACCGCGGGCACCGACAGCAGAAACGAGTAGCGCGCGGCCGACGAGCGGTCGAAGCCGCGCAGCAGGCCGGCGGAGATCGTCGCCCCCGAGCGCGACACGCCCGGGACCAGCGCCAGCGACTGGGCCAGGCCGATCCACAGGCCGTCGCGCGCGTTGAGGTGCTCCAGGTTGCGCACGCGCGAGCCGATGCGGTCGGCGGCCAGCATCACGAACGAGAAGGCGATCAGCACGCTGCCGATCAGGTACAGGTTGCGCGCGCCCGACTCGATCTGGTTGCTGAAGATCAGGCCGAAGACGGCGACGGGGATCGTGCCCAGGATGATGAACCAGCCGAGGTTGGCCTCGTGGCTGCGCTGGCGGTAGGGCAGGCGCACCTCGCGCACCCAGGCGCGCGCGATGTTCCACAGGTCGGTGCGGAAGTACAGCAGCACGGCGGCCATCGTCCCCAGCTGGATGACGGCGGTGAACGCGGTGCCGGGGTCCTCCCAGCCGCACAGGGCGGGGACGATGCGCAGGTGCCCGCTGGAGGAGATCGGCAGGAACTCGGTCAGCCCCTGCACGAGGCCGAGCACGATCGCCTGGAGGAAGCTCATCCGCGCGGGTCGATCGGGCCGAGGCGGGGGACGCGGTCGGCGAGCTCGAAGGCCCGGAACTGCGAGAAGTGGCGGTGCTCGGGGCCGTGGAAGTCGGCGCTGCCGGTGGTCAGCAGGTCCAGCTCGGCGGCGCGGTCGGCCAGCAGCCGGATCTGGTCGGGCGTGTGCGTGGTGTAGAAGGCCTCGACGCCGTCCAGGCCGTAGCCGACGTAGCGGTCCAGCGTGGCCCGCACCGCGTCGTCGTCCTTGATGTCCCAGAACGGGTGCGCCCACACGGCGACGCCGCCGGCCGCGTGGATGACGTCGATCGCGTCCTGCACGGTCGGGATCGTGCGCCCGGCGAAGGCGGGCTGGCCCTCGATCAGGTAGGCGACCAGCACCGCGGGCGGGTCGGTCAGCTGCTCGGCGGCCAAGCGCTCCTGGTTGGCGGGATGGGCGAACACGGCGGCGGCGATGTGCGGGCGCCCGACGGGCTTGCCCTGCGCGACGCGCCGCTGGATGCCGGACTCCTCCAGCTCGAAGCCCAGCTCGCGCAGCTTGGCGATCATGCGGTCGGCGCGGCCGTCGCGGTCGGCGCGGTAGGCGGCCAGGCGCTCCAGCAGCGCCTCGTCGTGGTGGTCGATCCCGTAGCCGAGCACGTGGATGTCGGGGTGCGCGCCGTCGGGGGCGGAGATCTCCACGGCGGGCACCAGCGCGATGCCGTGGCTGCGGGCCGCCTCGATCGCCTCGTCGACGCCGGCGACGGTGTCGTGGTCGGACAGCGCCAGCAGCTGCACCCCGGCGGCGGCGGCCAGGGCGACGACGTGGGCGGGTGCGAGGTCGCCGTCGGAGTGCGTCGAATGCGACTGCAGATCGAAGGTGGGGGCGTCTGCCATCGGCGCAGCCTGACAGTTCTCCCCGTTTGTCGCCGTGGCGGTGTGGGAAGGTCCCGCAGACCATGTGGATCACGGACGATGCGCGCAGTGCCTGGGTCGGCCTGCAGGTCGACGATCGGGCAGGGGAGAAGATCGGGACGATCCGCGAGGCGCTGATCGACCCGGAGACCGAGCTGACCTGGCTGCGCGTCCAGATGGGCCGCTTCGTGCGCCAGTTCACGCTCGTGCCGGTGACGGGCGACCCGGTCGCCGCCCGCGGCCACGTGCAGCTCGAGGTGCGCCGCTACGACGTGCGCGAGGCGCCACGGCCGATCACGCCCGACGCGTGGCAGGCCGGCTCGTTTCGCTCGCTGCTGTACCGCCACTACGGCCTCACCGGCCTGCCGCGTCAGCGCCTCGCCGTCTCCCGGCCGTAGCCCAGCGCCGCGTCGCTGAAGCGCGGGACGTTCAGCGAGCCCCAGCCGCTGGCCTCGTCGTAGCCGCGCCCGGCGCTGAAGAAGCCGGTGGGCGCGCCGTTGGACAGCGGCGGTCGGATCGCGGTGCCGACGTCGTTGGTGCCGGTGACGACGTCCGACAGCACCTCTCTGGCCGCCTTGGTGTGGGCGATGCGGTAGATCAGCGGGTTGAGGAAGCCGAGCGTCGGCTGGCCACGGCGCTGGGCGGCCTCGTTGGCCAGCGCCACGCCGGCCGCCATCAGCGGCGCGGCGGCGCTCGTGCCGCCGACGGTCATCCAGCCCGCGTCGGGGTCCAGCGCCGCGCACGCGCTGCTGGTGCAGTAGATGGCGTAGCCGGGGCGCGGGTCGGCCAGCGCGGCGATGTCGGGCACCGTGCGGTTGGCCAGCTCCAGCGACGTGCGCTGCCACCACGGGTGGCCGAACAGCAGCGACTGGCCGCCGGTGCCCGCGCCGGGCGACTGCGGTGAGCTGTTCCACACCCATTGGTCGGTCAGGTTGTTGGCCTGGTCGAGCGCGATGTTCGTCCCGCCGACCGCGGTGGCGTAGGGCGAGGTGGCCGGGAACGACGGCGCCAGCACGGGCAGCGGCTGCTGGCCGGTGGGGTCGGCGGGGTTCAGGCACGAGGTCGAGCCGGTGTCGCCGGTGGAGACGAGCACCGAGGTGCCCGCGCCCGCGGCCAGCTCGAACAGGGTGTTGACGATGCGCGCGTTGACGATCTCGGCCGCGCTGTCGTTCTCGCAGTCGCCCAGCGACATCGAGATCACGTCGGGTCGCGTCCGGGGGTGGGCGAGCGCGGCGGCGACCGAGTAGGCCATCGCGTTGCTCTCGTAGACGTCGATCGACTCCAGCCCGGGCGCGGCGGCGCTGAGCACCTCCAGGTCCAGGGTCGTCTCGTCGCCGGGCGCAAACGGCTTGGGCATCCCGACGGGGATCGTGTTGATCGGCGGCGGGGTCACCCCGAAGCAGGCGGCGAACGTGTCGATGTCGCTCTGGGCGAAGCCGTCGATCTCGATGACGGCCAGGCGCACGCCGCGGCCGGTCAGCCCGCGGGCGTGCAGCGCGGCGTGGCCGTAGGCGGTCAGGTACTGGTTGGGCGTCCAGCCCAGATAGGGCGCGTGGGTGGAGGCGCTGCGGCCCTCCGCGCAGCCGGCGGGCGAGCCGGTGCGCTGCGCGGCCGACTGGTTGACCGCCGGGTCGCTGGCGGCGTGCTCGCGGCCGCTGGGCAGGTCGTCGACGTAGACGGCGCTGCGCACGAACGCGCGCAGCGCGGGCGGCACGGACGGCTCGGCCGTGGCGGCCCGCGCGCCGGCGGGCGCGAAGGCGGCGCGGACGGCGCCGGCGTCGCCGCTGATGGTGGCGAACACCCCCGACGGGTCGATGCGTGCGCGCAGGCCGTGGGCGGCGGCCCAGCGCGTGGTCGCGTGCTTGGCCTTGGGCTTGGGGCCGAAGCGCTTGACCAGCCGGTCGACGCTCAGGTAGCGGCGGTAGCGCGCCGAGGTGGGGTCGGAGACCGCGCGCACGAAGCGGTCCAGCCGGTGGGAGGTGCCGAGCTCGACGAGCACGGCGATCTCGCCGGCCCCCAGCGGCTTGGCGCTCGGCGCGGCGGCGGCGGGTGCGCCGCCCGCCGCCAGGATCGTCCCCGCCGCGGCGGCGGTGGCCAGCGCGCGCCTCATCGGGTCGCCCGCCGGCCGTAGCCCAGCGCCGCGTCGGAGAACGCGCCGATCTTCAGCGAGCCCCATCCGGTGACCGCGTCGTAGCCCGTCCGGCGTCGCAGCAGCCGATCGGCTGGCCGTCGCCGACCGGCGCCGGCAGCGCGGTGCCGACGTCGTTGTTGCCGACGCTGACGTCCCACAGGACGCGGTCGTAGGCCTTGGAGTTGGCCAGCTTGTAGATCAGCGGGTTGATCAGGCCGAGCGTCGGCTGGCCGTGGCGGGCGGCGGCCTCGTCGGCCAGCACGATGCCCGCCGCCGTCAGCGGGGTGGCCGCGCTGGTGCCGCCGAAGGACACCCAGCCGCCGTCGGGGAGCGTGGGGGTGACGCAGTCGGGCTTGGCCGTGCAGTAGATCGCGTAGCCGGGGACCGGGTCGGCCAGCGCGGCGACGTCCGGCGTGGAGCGGGTGGTGCCGTTGTTGAGGTTGACCTTGAGCCCCTTGCCGACCTGCCACCAGGGCCGCTTGAGATCAGCGACTGGCTGCCGGAGGTGGCGCCCGCGTTGCCGGGCGCGTCGTTCCAGACGGTCTGGGCCTGCATCGTGTTGTCGGGGTTGAGCACCGCGTTGGTGCCGCCGACCGCCGTCACGTAGGGCGAGGTGGCCGGGTAGGTGGCGCCCTGGATGGGCAGGATCTGGTCGGCGTCGTTGGTGCACGGCGTCGAGCCCTGGTCGCCGGTGGCCACCAGCGTCGTCGTGCCCGACCCGGCGAGGATCGCGAACATCGCGTCCAGCACGTGCACGAGGCTGACCGCGTTGGTGTAGTTGTTCTCGCAGCCGTCCAGCGACAGGCTGAGCACGTCGGGGCGCGTCCTGTTGGAGTTCAGCGTCTGGGCCAGCGTGGCCAGGATCGTGCCCTCGTAGACGTCGATCGCCTCCACGCCGGGCGCGCCGGCGGTGAGGATCTGCAGGTCGGCGGTCGTCTCGCCGCCGGGCGCCAGCAGCTGCTTCATGCCGACCGGGCGGGCGTTGATCGGCGGCACCTTGAGCCCGAAGCAGTCGGCGAAGGCCCGCACGTCGGCGGGGTTGAAGCCGTCGATCTCCAGCACGCCCATGCGCACGCCCTGCCGGTCAGGCCGCGCTTGTGCAGCGTGTCGTGACCGTAGGCGGTGAGGTACTGGTTGGGGGTGAAGGAGAGGATCTCGGGTCCGTTGGTGGACGCGGTCCCGCCGGCCAGGCAGCCCCGCGGGGTGCCCGAGCGGGTGCGCCCGCTGCCCATGCCGGGCACGGAGGTCCCGGGCGGGATCGCCGCCGTGTGGACCGGGTTGGCGGGCAGGCGGTCGACCGCGGCGACGGCGCCCTCCAGCGCGGGCGGGACCTGCGGCGACCAGGCGCGCGCGCCGGCGGCGGTCGCCTTCGTCGCGTCGCCGAACAGCGCGCGGGCCTGGGCGGGCGTGGCGGTGACGGTGGCGAACAGGCCGGTGCGGTCGATGGCCACACGGGCGCCGGTGGAGCGGGCCCACAGCCGCGTCCTGCGGCGCGTCTGCCTGGTGGACCCGAAGCGGTTGAGCAGCCTGTTGGGGGTTGCGTACTGGCGGTAGTGGCGCGAGTCGGGGTCTGAGACCTGGCGCACGAAGCCCGCCAGCCCGGGCTTGAGCGACAGCTGCAGCAGCAGCGTCACGGTGTTCCCGCCGCCGCCCTGCTGCTTGGCCGCGTGGACCGAGGGCGCGAACGCGGCGGTGGTCAGGGCGAGGCAGCCGATGGCCGCCAGCCATCGGGGGAGGCGTGACATTGTCGGGGGAACCCTTCCGTCGGAGCTGGACCTTCCGGTCCTACATCGGCAGCGTCAGCTGAGACTTGACCGATCCAGTTCGCCGAAGCGCTCCTCCTCGAGGTCGAGCTCGCGCTCCAGGCGCCGCGTCGTGGCCTGGTCGAGCTCCTCGTCGGCGTGCAGGCGCTCGATCGTGCGTCGCTCGGCCTCGATCAGCCGGCGCTGCAGCGCGCGGGCGGCGGGCAGCGTGTCCTCCTCCTGCTCGGCCTCGATGTGGCCGAGGCGCAGCTCGTAGCGCCGGCGCGCGTAGCGGACGGCGTCCTCGGGCGGGTCGTCCTCGTCGGCGGCCTGCTCCAGCTCGCGCAGGGCGGCGTGGGCGGCCTGCGCGCGGGCATGGGCCTCCGCCTCGGCGTCGGGTGCCTCGGGGGAGGTCAGGCGCCGGGCCAGCGGGGTGAGCGTCAGGCCCTGGCCGACGAGCGTGGCGAGGATCACCGCGAAGGTGATGGCCAGGATCAGCTGGCGGCCCGCCAGGTCGAAGGGGACCGACAGCGCGGCGGCCATCGACACGGCGCCGCGCATTCCGCTCCAGCCGACGAGCACACGCTCCGGGAACGTGGTGGGGGAGCGAAAGACGCTGGGGATGACGAGCATCCACGCCATTCGCGCGACGATCACGGTGGCGATGGTGGCCAGCACGGCGACGACGACGGTCGACGTGCTCGCGTTCTCGATCGTCCGCAGCACGGGGCGCACCTGCAGGCCGACGAGGATGAACAGCAGGCTGTTGAGCAGGAAGATGAGCACGTCCCAGAAGGCGAACGCCTGCAGGCGCGTGGAGGGATGGAACAGGCCGGTGGGCGCCTGCCAGGCCAGATACAGGCCGACGGTGACCGCGGCCAGCACGCCGCTGACGCCGACCTCCTCGGCGGGGATGTAGGCCAGATAGGGGGTGAACAGGCTGAGGGTGATCTCCACCGGCGGGTCGTCGATGCGCGCGCGCACCTGGGAGAACAGCCAGCCGGCGAGCAGGCCGATGGCCACGCCGCCCAGGGAGACGGCGACGAACTTCCAGGCGATGTCGAAGGCGCTGACCGAGGCGGCGGTGGCGCTGATGGCGATGCGCAGGGCGACCAGCGCGGTGCCGTCGTTGGTCAGCGACTCGCCCTCGAGGATGGTGATCAGCCGCTCGGGCAGGCCGATGCGGCGAAAGATGGTGGTGGCGGCGACCGGGTCGGTGGGGCCGACGATCGCGCCGAGCACGAAGCAGGCGGGCCAGTCCAGCTGCGTGACGGCGTGCACCACGGCGGCGACGGCCACGATCGTCAGCGCGACCAGTCCGACGGCCAGCAGCCCGATCGCCTTCCACTCGGTCCGCAGCTCGCGCGGGCTGGTCAGGAAGGCGGCGTGGTAGAGCAGCGGGGGCAGGAAGACGAGAAAGACCAGGTCGGGGTCCAGGCGGATCTCCGGCAGGCCGGGCACGGCGGCGATGGCCACCCCGCCGAGCACGAGCAGCACCGGGTAGGGCAGGTTCAGCCGCCCCGCCAGCCGCGCCAGGCCGGCGACGACCACGAGCAGCGCGATGAGGACCTCTTCCTTGGGCACGTCAGCGGGCTTACCCCGCTGTGCTCACAGATCGATCACGCGCAGGTCGTTCAGGCGCGTTTGCAGGGCATCCGTGATGATGCGCCGGTGGCAGCCGTGCGGGTCGGCCTCCAGGCACAGCAGCGCGGTGGCCGGCGTGCTCGGGTTGGCGACCTCGCTCGCGAGCTCGTCGATCGCCTCGGGCGCGTTGGCCTGGACGTGCTCGCTGTAGGCCCGCCGAGCCTCCGCGAGCTTGCCCTGGTGAAACAGCGGGCGGATGTGCGGCGGGGTGCCCAGCTCCCGGCGGTGCTCGTAGGCGATCCCGTGGTCGGCCAGCAGCTCGCCCAGCTTGGTCTTCGACATGCCCGGCCGGCGCGACTGCGGGCGGAAGCGCACGTCGATCACGCGCTGCACGCCGGCCTGCTCCAGCTCGGCCGCCAGCTGCGCGGGAAGCAGCTTCTCGTAGCCGATCGTCCAGATGGCGGGTGTGGGCGACACGTGGCCGACGGTAGCGCCGGCCACGTGCCATGTCCTCGCGGTGGTCAGTCGATGGGCGGCCCGACGAACTGCACGCCGCGCGTCTCGTAGGCGGCGACCAGGGCGCCGATCTGCTCGGGCGTCGGCGGTCCGCTGGGCACGGGCGCGTCGTCGCCGGGCTGGGCGTCGGACGGCTGCGAGGTGGCGCGGAAGGCCTCCTCGAGGCCGCCGGGCGTGATCAGCAGCAGCACGCGGGCCTGGTCGCTTCGGACCGTGAAGCCGTGCTGGGTGCCGCGGGGCAGCTGGACGGTGTCGCCGGGCTGCGCGTCGATGCGCTCCATGCCGCGCTGGAAGGTCATCCTGCCGGAGAGGATGTGGAACGTCTCGTCCTCGCGGGCGTGGATGTGCAGCGGCGGCTCGCCGCCGGGGGCGATCGTCGCGTGGGCCAGGGCGTACGCGCCGCCGGTGTCGGCGGAGGTCGCGTGCCACTGGAAGAGCGCGGCGCCGGCGTGCAGCTCGAGCGGGGCGTGGGTGGGGGTCGTGGTGCTCATGGCTGATGACGGTCCCAGGGTTTCGGGCGCGAGGGAAATAGCGATCTCGGCGTGATCTAGAGTCGATCGCGATGGATGTCGAATTGCGTCATCTGCGGTCGTTCGTCGCGGTCGCCGAGGAGCTGAACTTCACCCGGGCGGCCGAGCGGCTGCACCTGGCCCAGCCGGCGCTGAGCGCCCAGGTGCGCCAGCTGGAGGAGCGGATCGGCTGCCGCCTGCTGGAGCGCACGACGCGGCGCGTGTCGCTGACGCCCGCCGGGGAGGCGCTGCTGGCGGCGGCGCCGGGCGCGCTGGCGGCGGTCGCCGATGCGGTGCGGGCCGCGCGGGCCGCCGAGGCGGGGGAGAGCGGGACGCTGACCGTGGGCCTGCTGGCCACGAGCGGGCTGGACTTCACGCCGCGCGTGCTGCGCGCGTTCGCCGAGGTGCGCCCGGCGGTCGAGGTGAGCGTGCGAAGCGTGTCCTTCGACGACCCGTCGGGCGGCGTGCGCTCGGGCGAGTGCGACGTGGCGATCGTCTGGCTGCCGTTCTCGGATGACGGGCTGGTGTGCGAGCCGCTGTTCGACGACCGGCGCCTGGCCGTGCTGAGCGCCTCGCACCGTTTGGCTTCTGAGGATGTCCTCGATCCGTTCGAGCTCGCGCAGGAGCCGTACGTATGGGTGCGCGACGTGGATCCGGTCAGCGGCGCCTTCTGGACGCTGGAGGACTACCGCCGCGGGCAGCCGCGCAAGGTCGGCGCCCACATCACCGGCTTCGAGGACATGTTCGCCGCCGTCCGCGCCGGCCAGGCCATCAGCACCATCCCCGCCTCCGTCGCCACCGGCCTGCCCTGGCCCGACATCGTCATCCGCGAGGTCAAGAACCTGCCACCGGCCACCGTCGCCCTCTGCCGCCGAGCCGACGACACCCGCCCCATCGTCGAGGCCTTCGCCGCCACCGTCCACGCCACCCTGCCCGGCCCGACCAGCGCTACCATGGCCCCCGCGCCGACATAGCTCAGCTGGTAGAGCACTTCACTCGTAATGAAGGGGTCCCCGGTTCGAGTCCGGGTGTCGGCTCCATAGGAAAGCCCCGCCGCGAGCGGGGCTTTCTTGTCGAGCGGGCTCGCGCTGCCGGGCGAGTCAGGCGGCGGTGTGGCATGGTGCTTGAGCGGAAGCTCGACACTTCTGCGAGCAATGGACCGACTCCCGCGCGGTGAGCTACGTGAAGTCAACGGAGCTTGGCAGGTCTTCTTCATCTCGGGCGGTGGACAGATCCAGGCCAAGAACCGCGTACCAACGCGCGCAGCCGGCGAGGCGCTGTTGGCGCGGCTCAATCGCATCATCGACCGGATGAGACGGATCCTCACGGTCTTCGCGCGCTGCTTCGAGGCGGGCCGCTTGATGGGACGGCCATCACGGTTCCGCAGGATCGCTGGGCCATCCCCGTCCTGCACAGCGCGTACTTCCGGGCGGAGACGCCTGACGCCGAGCAGGGCGTCGTCATCTTCGATTGGTTCGAGCGACCGTCGCCTGCCCAGCCGCAATGGCGGGCGCGCTTTCCGCCTTCGAGCTCTGGTCGGAGAAGGCCGGGATCGGCGATGAGCCGGACAAGAAGGCCCGGCGCCAGCGGGCGATCGGTCAGCCCGACGCCGCCGTGGCCCGAGCAGGCCCCTTGGATGCCGCCAGACTTGCTGTACATCCCGTCAGCGCACTGAACTCGATAGCCACGGCCGTTGTCGTAGTTCGGGATCTCGTTGCCGTAGCCGCCATCGGAGCTCGTCGAGTCTCCGGTCGTGTCAGGTCCTGAGGTGGCGCCCGTCGAGTCCGCGGGCCCCAGGTCGGCACTCGCGGCGTAGGCCTGAGCCTGGTCGTCGGTGTAGGCCGACACGGCGGACTCGGGGAACCGGATCTCTGCGCCGTCCCCTGCGGTGCACCGCACCATCGTGCCGGAGCTGCAGCGGAGCCGGTATGTGCGCCTGGTGGAGGGGCTGTAGGCACGAACGCTCGTCGCTCCCCCGCTCGCCCAGTACTCGTAGAACGCGTTCTCGGCGAACGGACACGACGTCGTTTCGCGTCGAGCAGAGATGTTGGGGTCGCAGGCGACGAATGCCGATGCATCCGATCGGGCGCGCGATGCGTCGGAGTGGCGCTTCGTCGACGACTTGTGCGTCTTCGTCGCGGGCTTCGATGGCACGGTCTTGACGACAGTGACGACCGTGCGCTCGACACGCTCCGTGGTGCCCCCGCATCCGGGCACGGCGCCGACCAGGAACCCCAGCCCCAACAGGACCCCCGCTGCTCGCAACCTGACCCGAGTCACGTCACTCGCCGTCCACGCTCAGACGATCTGTGGGCAGATGGATCGGCTCAGACCGGCGAACGCTTGGCCGTCCGACCCAGCAGAAGCCTGTGACGATGGGGGCGAGGATCAGCGGGCGGAACAAGGCGAGATCTCCTCCTGACCAGCGTGCGGCCCACCGCGAGTGTGCCAGAGCGGTCAGGCGCCCCACAACGCTGATGTCCGGAGGCGGTCGACCGTCGTCTGTCCGATTCAGGGATCATCCAGACCACGGCAAACAAAGTCGCCGCTGGAGATCGGCACCCAGCGTGCCTACGACGGGCATTGCTGGCGTTCCCGGTTGGGACAACCCAACGGCCAGCTCGGGAGTCAGGGCTTGCGAGCCCTGACTTCACTGCGCCGCCAGCGGAAACGTGCTCGATGAGTGAATTCATCCGAACGCGGACATGAGCGTTGGGTCATCGCGGAACCCTCGGCGTCTGGGCGGGCGGTTGCCGGTGCGGTGAGTGTCGTCGCTTCGGCGCCGACAGCGCGAGTTCCTGGACCAGCCGACGTCGTCTCGCTGTCGAGCCGCGGGGTCGACGTGAACGTATGACCAAGAGAACGGTTCCGTTTCCTCCAAGCGTCGCGCGCTTGACTAGGGTCCGTTTCGATGAGCCTCGCGGATATCCAACGCGCGCACGTCGTGCGCGCGATAGATGAGTGCCGCGCCGTCGGGACGCCCGCTTTCCTCGACAAGTACGACTTTGCCGACTCGTACGACTACGTCGTCGAGCATGATGGGGACCAGTATCCGGCGAAAGCAGTACTGGGAGCGGCGCATGGGTATGCGCTGCCGGAGGAGGGGCCACTTCCGCACACCGAGTTCACCGGCGGTCCGCAGACGAACAACAAGCTGAAGAGTCTCGGGTTCGACGTGGTGGTGCGGGAGGGCGCCACACGCGCCAAGGCGCCTGGCCGCTCGGCGCAAGTGCCGTTGGGTCCGATTCTCGCCGCTGTGCTCGCTCACCTACGCGGCGAGGGCACCGGACTTGAGCCGTTGACCGAGCTGGTGGGCTCCAAAGGGCCGGAAACTGCCTTGCAGCTTCTAGGGATTGACCGGCCGACGAGCGCCGGCACCGGCGTCGGCATGGCCGCCGAAGTTCCCGTGGTTCGCAATTCATGCCGCGGGCGCTGAAGCCTCAGCGAACAAGGGCTTCTATGTGGTCTACCTGTTTGCCGCCGACGGCTCTGCCGCATATCTGTCGCTGAACCAGGGGACCGAGAAGGTCAAAGGGGGCTCGGGGCCGCTGCTTAAGCGCGCGCTGGATCTACGCGTAGCGGCGGGATTGCCGATTACCGCGCCGGCGAAGATGGACCTGCGTTCAAGTGCCGCACGCCCACGCAAGTACGAAGCGGGCAGCGCGTGGTCGCTGCGCTACGGGTTGGATGACCTCGAGAAGCTAGGTGAGGCGCGACTTGCCACCGATCTGCGCGAGATGGTCGGCTACCTCGACGCCGTGGTCGCCAGTGGACTCTCTTTCGATCCTGAGATCGAGCCGATGCACGTGCTGTTCAAGTGGTCGGTCGACGTGGAGGCTCAGACCGTCGAACTCCATCGATCCGTAGCCGAGGCCAAGGGGTCGGTCTGGTGGGGGAGGGTCAGTCAAAGCACCTCGCCGATCGGGCCAGCACGGTTGGAACACATTCGTGAGCAGCTGACGCGTGAGATTCCGACCTGGGCGTTTCTGTACGGCGGAGGACAGACGGTACGCGCGCGGATCGAGGACATCCAAACCGATCCGGACCAGGTAGATGACGATCGTATGGCGGGCTACTACGGCAAGGATCAGTGCAACATGTTTGTCCGCCTGTCGAGCTTCGAGGCGCTCGAGCCAGGCTGGCCGCTGGACCACCTTGTCGGCACCAAGGACGCAGATCCTGGAGCGATGCAGGGAGCGCTGGGCAACCAAACCACGCCGCTCTTCGTCTACGAGCGGTTCGTAGCGCCAGATAACAAACCGCGAACCCCAAAGCCCGCTGGGCCGAAACGGACGCTCGACTGGCTCGTCGAGCAGACGCTATGGACGAAGCCGGATCTCGACGAGCTAGTCGAGGCGATCCGAAACCGCGGGCAGGTCATCCTCGCGGGGCCGCCTGGGACCGGCAAGACCTGGGTCGCCGAGCGCGTCGCCAGCTACCTCACGCAGGACGAGCCACTTCAGACCCGCATCGTTCAGTTCCACCCAAGCTACGGCTATGAAGAGTTCGTTGAGGGCTTACGCCCGGTTGCTAACGATGGCGCAATCTCCTTTGAACGACAGGACGGTGTGATCCTAGAGATGGCCAACGCGATGGTCGACACCGAGGCGACGCGGGTGCTGATCATCGACGAGATCAACCGAGCAAACATCCCACGCGTGTTCGGGGAGCTGCTCTACCTGCTCGATACCGCAACAGCGCAATCCGATTGCAGTACTCCGACGAGTTCGAGCTCCCCGACAACCTGAAGATCATCGCCACCATGAACACGGCCGATCGCAGCATCCGCTCGATCGACGTCGCGCTGCGCCGGCGGTTTGAGATCTTCGAGTGCGACGCTGACCCAGACGTTCTCGCCCGTTACTACGACTCGCGGACAACGAGCGTTGCGGATCTTGTTGCGGGCTTCGCAAAGCTCAACGACACCCTCACCGAGCAGCTCGATCGGCATCACACCGTCGGACAATCGTTCTTCATGGCCGATGGCTACGACCACACACGGCTGCGGCGAACGTGGAAGCGACAGATCCTCCCGCTGATCGAGGACTACTTCTTCGACCAGCCGGATGTCGTGCAGCTGTTCGCTAGCCCCGACCTGTTCTGGACTTCCGCTGCCTCCTGAACCGCGTGTCGAGCAGATCGTCGAGTCGACGGCAACCACGATCAGCCTCACGGCCGCAGAGCAGACGGCCCTGGAGGCTGTCGGCAGGCAACTAGCGAAGGGCACAAACCGCTTCGGTGACGCGACCCCGGACTCGAACGCGAGCCTCATCCATGTCCACCGCGTTAGCCCGTCGACAGCGCAGGTTCGGGTTCTCGACGCTGTTGGGATAGTTGCAACGCCGACGCTGCATCTGCGCGTTGCGCCGAAGATACCGACCACTCATCTGCTGTACGTCCTGGCCGCGGCGGAGGTTGTCCCCCGATTTGCGGCCGATCCGGGGGCGCCGGGGCCGATGACAACCTTGCGGTGCTTGTCGCCACCTGGTTCGTGCTGGCCGCCGAACGCGTTCTCGAAGAGGGCCTTGCGCGTGACTACCGGCTCCAGCGCGATGAATCCCGACCGTACGGGGGCGGGTGGCCCTCATGGATACGGCACGGCTCTACTACCGCGGGCGCCTCGCCATCGCCACCGAGTTTGAGGAGTACGACTTCGATACCCCGCTGAACCGGCTGCTGCTCCAAGCCGCCCGCATCATCGCCGCCGGACAAGCGCTTCCGGTTCACGTTCGGCGTCGCGCCCTGCGAGTCGGCAAACGCATGGAGGGGTCGGACCGTTCCGTGTCGCGGACTTCCACGCTGCGGCGGACCGCCGCACCGCTGACTACACGGACGCGGCCAAGCTCGCTGGTCGGTAATCACGGGCACCGGCCGCACTCTCGATCCAGGAGGAACACGCGTCTAGCTGGATTTCTTGCTCCGGACGCCGACACCGGTCGAGCTCGGCATCCGGTCCATTCTCAAACAGAGGGTTGGCGCCGATTGGGCTGTCGATAAGCGCTCAGTCTCTCTGCCCGGGGCCTCAATGACCATCAACCCTGACCTTGTATTCGGCGATAGCGCCGCGGTCGCAGACATCAAGTACAAGGTTGCCAACGGCGAATGGAACCGCGCCGATCTCTACGAGGTTGTCGCCTTCGCGGCCGCTGTGAACACGCGCCACGCGGGCATCATCAACTTCCGACCGACTGCATCAACCGTCGCGGCTGATCTCACCGTCGGCGAATATTCGGTCACTGAGCTGGGATGGCCGCTCGACGCTGGTTCTCCAGTGCAGGCAATGAGCCAGCTCATCAGGAGGCCACGGACTGGCTTGACACCCCCGCGACTCGAGCGCCAGGCAAGGTGATGCAGGAACAGATCACGGACGACCAGCTCTGCTTTCCGAGGCGCGCCGGCCGCGGATCTATTCCTCGACGTACATGGCCCTGATCTTCGGGACGTAGTTCGTCCCGCCTCCCTGCGTGTCGTATTCGTAGCCACCCTTGACCGTCCCGTAGATCGTGATCTGGTCGCCCTCTGCACCCTGGACGCGGAAGCCGTCATAGGGCACATAGATCGGGTCGTCGCAGATGTCGAATTCGTCGCAGGTAGTCCACACGAGCATGAACCCGGACTTGCCGGACTGCTGGATCTGCAAGATCTCTCCCCTGTAGACGACGTGTTCGCCGGCGTGGTAGCCCGGATCCTTGATCAGCTGGGCATAGTCGATCGTTGTCGCCGAGTTCTTGAAGTCCGCTTCCGCCTCAGCCTTTTCTTGGGCGATCTGCGCAGCGGTCTTCTTCCGCGTGACTAGGTAGTAGTTCTGCTTGGACTTGTCGTAGCCCTCCGCCTCGGCTGACACGACGATGTTGTTGTCGCCCATGTCGAGCGGAACGCGGTAGTACCACTCGTCTCCACGGACGTGAGCAGACTCGCCATTAACCGTCACATCGGCGCCAGGAGGATCCACTGTTCCGCGCAACAGCACCGTGCTCTTGTGGATCGTCGGACCAGAGTTTCCACTCATGCCCTCCGGCTCTCGGACGTCGACTACAGCCTGGGCTTGCTTCTCATTTGCGGCGGTGGTGGCCCCCGCGCGAGAGGACTCGGCGCTGACAGTGACGGTTTCTGTGACCGTCCCGCCGCCGCCGCATCCAATCGCGACGGCAGAAGGCAGGAGGGCCAATGCAGCGATAAGCAACTTCCTCATCAAGAGTCCTTTCTCAGCGACCCCGTCAGCAAGTCGGATGATGCGTCGACTGCGCGATGGGGTAGAGCCTGAACTTCCCGTACTGGGTCCACAGCGTCATTCGGCTGTAGTAGCGGTTGTTGGTGCCTCGCCGATCAGCGATGGGTCGCCAAAGCTTCACTCGGGCGGGCGTGGTCGTCGCTCCCTCCATCTGGGGGTGCCACGGAAGGACATCGCCCCGCGCCGAGGCGACCTCGCCCCAACGCGACCAGCGCACATGGCCCAACCGGACGCCCTGGGCCAGCGAGTCGCAGGCCTTCAAGATCATGCAATGGCTAGGCCTGATCGTGTCCGCCGCGCCCATGCCGCTCTTCCAGAACTCGTTGCACACGAGTCGTGGTGCCGCCTGGGCAATGCTCGGCGCGACTGCAAGGCCTATGACGACGGCGAGGCACAAAGGTGCCGCAAGAAACCAACGCTCGAACATTGCAAAGCTCCTTTCGGCGTTCCGAGAAGGATCCTTGACCATCGGGGGCCGTGCCGCAAGTGTGACGACTCCAGTGCGGGCGGTCGCTGAGGTTCAGCAGCGCCGGAGCGGCAGCGGCTCGAGCGCGAGTCGCTTGTCGAGGATGTCAGCGATCTCGCGGTGGCGCAGGGAGGCGACCTGCAGCGGGCGGTTCGATCCAAAGATCCATCACAATGCGGCGCGACGTCGACCGCGCGCGGGACCAGGGGCGCGAGCGGTCGACCACGACGAGGGGGACGACGGAGTGGGCAGCGCACCAACCAGTTCGCTGGAGGCGAGCCGCGATCGCATCGCAGCCGACATCGAGCGGCTCTGCGGGCCGGAGCACACGCGGTCGGCCACGGGCATCACCCGCCACGCCTACACCGAGGTCTACGCCAACACGCTCGCGTACTTCCAGCGGGCCTTCGAGGCGCTCGGTTACGGCGTGCACTACGACCCGGTCGGCACGCTCGTCGCCTCCAACCGCCCGCCGGGCGCCCCGGTCTACGGGATCGGCTCGCACTGTGACGCCAACCGCAATGGCGGGCCCTACGACGGCACCCTCGGCGTCGTCGTGCGCGCTCGAGGTCTGCCCGCCTGGCGCGCGAGCGCGGGCTCGACCTGCCGCTGCGGGTGCTCTCGTTCCTCGAGGAGGAGGGCTCGGGCTTCGGCGAGATGCTGCTCGGCAGCCGGATCATGCTCGGCGACGTCACGCCGCGCCGATCTGGCGAGCGGTTCACCGACGAGGACGGCACCGGCTTCTTCGACGCGGCCCGCGCCGCCGGCTTCGAGCCCGACCGCTTCGCCGATTCGGGCGCCGAGCTCGACGGGATGCTCGCCTGGATGGAGCTGCACATCGAGCAGGGCCGCACGCTCGAGGACGGCGGCGAGCAGCTCGGATCGTGGTCACCGGCATCGCCGGCGCCATCCACGGCGACGTGACGATCGAGGGCCGCGCGGACCACGCGGGCGCGACCCCGATGTCCCTGCGGCGCGACCCGCTCGTCACCGCCGCGGAGACGATCGCCGAGCTCGACGCGCTCACCCGGCGGACGTCCGACGTCGCGGTCGGCACCGTCGGCGAGATCGCGGCCCGCCCCGGGCTGATCAACGTCATCCCCGGCGAGGCGACCTTCAGCCTCGACCTGCGGTCGGTCTCCGGCGACCACATCCGGATCTTCGAGACGCTCCTCGCCGACCTGCGCGCGGCGCGCCGCCGAGCGCGACCAGCCCGTCCGCTACGTCGAGCGCCATCGGGTCGACCCGCACGCCGATGGACCCCGCGGTCATCGACGCCCTCGGTGCCGCCGCCGACGCGTCCGGCGTGCGCTGGCGCCGAGCTGCCGTCGGGGGCGGCCCATGACACGATGCTCGTCGCGCGACGCGTGCCGTCGGCGATGGTCTTCGTGCCCTGCGTCGACGGCATCAGCCACGCCCCCGACGAGCAGGCCGATCCGTACGACGCCGCCGTCGGCGCCCATGTGATGCTCGAGGCGATCGAGCGCCTGCAGCTGTCGGCGGCCGGAGGGCCGCGGCCGTGACCCGCCGACCGACCGCGCTGAACCACTGGGGGACCCCATGCTGCTCGTAGGCATCGACATCGGCGGGACGTTCACCGACCTCGCCCTGCACGACTCCGACGACGGCAGCGTCGTCGTGCACAAGGTCCGCTCGACGCCCGACGACCCGGGCCGCGCGCTCGTCTCCGGCCTCGTCGAGCTCTGCGAGCGAGCCGGCGTCGCCCCCGGCGACGTCGACGGCGTGCTGCACGGCACGACCGTCGCGACGAACGCCGTCCTCGAGCACGACGGCGCCGAGACCGGCATGATCACCACCGAGGGCTTGCGCGACATGCTGCACATCGGCCGCCACCAGCGCCCGGAGCACTACTCGATGCTGCACGACATCCCCTGGCAGGACGCAGCCGTTCGTCTCGCGCCGAGCGGCGGCTGACCGTGCCCGAGCGCCTCGCGCCGCCGACGCGGCGAGGTCCTGCGGCCGCTCGACGAGGACGCGGTGCGCGGCCGCCGCCCGCGCGCTGGCGCGACGCGGGCGTCGAGGCGGTCGCGGTCTGCTTCCTGTTCTCCTACCTCGATCCCGGCGCACGAGCAGCGCGCCGCGGAGATCGTGCGCGAGGAGCTGCCCGGCGGGTTCGTCTCCACGTCGCCGACGTCGCGCCGCAGTTCCGCGAGTTCGAGCGCTTCACGACCGCGTGCATGAACGCCTTCGTCGGCCCGGGCACCGGCGCCTACCTCGACCGGCTCGACCGACGGCGCTGCGGCGCGAGGGCGTCGGCGCCGAGCTGCACGTCATGCGCTCGCAACGGCGGCGTCGCCAGCGTCGACCGAGGCGGCCGAGCGCCCGGTGACGCTCATGCTCTCGGGCCCCGCCGCCGGGGTGCTCGGCGGCGCCTGGGCGGGCGCGCTCGCCGGCCGCCGGCGGCTCGTCACCTTCGACATGGGCGGCACCTCGGCCGACATCGCCATCGTCGACCGAGGCCGGCATCAGCGAGGCGTCGGCGCGCGACACGACCGGATCGCCGGCCACCCGGTGCTCGTGCCGATGTTCGACATCCAGACGATCGGCGCCGGCGGCGGCTCGATCGCCTGGATCGACGAGGCCGGCGCCTTCCGGGTCGGCCCCGCAGCGCCGGCGCCGTGCCCGGCCCGGCCTGCTACGGCCGCGGCGGCGACCAGCCGACGATCACCGACGCGCACGTCGTGCTCGGCCGCCTCGACCCCGAGCGCTTCCTCGGCGGCGAGATGGCGCTCGACCCCGACGCGCCCCGGCGGGTCATCGGCGAGCTCGCCGAGCGCCTCGGCCTCGAGCCCGTCCGAGGCCGCCGAGGGCATCCTCACGCTCGCCAACGCGCAACATGGGCCAGACCGTCCGCTCGATCACCGTCCAGCGCGGCCACGACCCGCGCGACTTCACCCTCGTCGCCTTCGGCGGCGCCGGGCCGCTGCACGCCGCCGAGCTCGCCGACGCGCTCGGGATCGGCGAGGTGCTCGTGCCGCCGCACCCCGGCATCACCTCGGCGGCCGGCCTGCTGACCAGCGACCTGCGCTACGACGGCATGCGGACGCTGTTCATGGTCGAGGGCGCCATCGACGCGGCGGCGGTCGACGCGCAGCTCGACGCCCTCGCGGCCGAGCTCGTCGAGCGCTTGCGCCGCGACGGGGCGGACCCCGACGGCATCGTCGTGTCGCGCGCGCTCGACTGCCGCTACGTCGGCCAGGGCTACGAGCTGCGCATCCCGGTCGAGCCCGGCGGGTTCGCCCCGACGAGCAGCTTGCGGCCTTCCATCGCGCCCACCGCGACGAGTACGGCCACGCCTTCGAGGATCCCGATCGAGATCGTCAACCTCCGCGTCACCGCGCGCGGGTGGCGCCCGAAGCTCGAGCGCGTCGCGGTCTCCCACGGCACGCTCGAGGAGGCGACGCTCGGCCAGGCGCCGGGCGTGTGGCGGCGCGACGGCGATCTCGTCGAGCTGCCGACGCGCCACCTCGCCCGCGAGCGCCTGCCGCTCGACACCCCGTTCGAGGGCCCGGCCGTCATCTTCCAGCGCGACACGACCGTGGCCGTCCCCCCGGACTGGTCGGTCACGGCGACGCCGAGGGCGTCCTGCTGCTGCAGCACCGAGGAGGCAACCGATGACCACCGAGCACCACCGGTTCGCAGGCGACCGTCGACCCGATCACCCGGGCGGTGATCGGTGGGGCGCTCACCTCGATCGCGGTCGACATGGGCTATCGCCTGACCCGCATGTCCTACTCGTCGATCATCCGCGAGTCCGAGGACTTCGGCTGCGCGATCTGCGACCACGAGCGGCGCCAGCTCTGCGAGTCGACGCAGTCCACGCCGCTGCAGTCGGGGCCGCTGCCCGGCTACCTGCGCGGCATCGACCGGCGCTTCGCCGAGGTCGGCGACGAATGGCGCCCCGGCGACGTGGTCATCCACAACCACCCGTACTACGGCGCCTCGCCATCAGCCCGACGTCGCGCATCATCGTCCCGATCTTCGTCGGCGACGAGCTCGTCGGGTTCTCGGCGACGACCGCGCACCATCTCGACCTCGGGGCGCTCACCCCGGGCACGTGCGGCATCGTCGACGCGACCGACGCCTACGCCGAGGGCCTGCTGCTCAACGCGGTCAAGGTCGAGGAGGAGGGCCGGCCGGTGCGGTCGGTCTGGCAGATCGCTGCGCCGACAACACGCGCCTGCCCAAGCTCGTCGTCGGCGACATGGAGGCGCAGGTCGCCGCGGCCAAGCTCGGCGCCGACCGCACGCTCGAGCTCGTCGACCGCTACGGGCTGGAGACGTTCCGGGCCGCCGCCGAGCAGCTCATGGACCATTCCGAGCAGAGCGCTGCGGCGGCGCATCGCCGCAGCTGCCGGATGGCCGCTACGAGCGCCGCGGGCACGCTCGACGGCTTCCTCGACCATCCCGATCCCGCGCTACCGCGAGCTGCCGATCGGGGTGGCCGATCACCGTCGCGGGCTCCGACCTGCACGTCGACCTCACCGGGCACCGCGCCGCAGGTCGACCTGCCGATCAACATGCCGCTCGTCGGCACCGTCGACATCGCCGTCTGCGCTCACGCGTGCGGGCGATCCTGCTCGGACTCCACGCGCCAACCGCCGGTCGCCTCCAACGACGGCCTGTTCCGGCCGATCACCGATCCTCGCGCCCGAGGGCACGCTCGCCAACCCGATGTTCCCGGCGCCGACGATCGCCCGCTTCTGCCCCGGCAACGCGCTCGCCGACACGGTGATGCGCGCGCTCGCGCCAGGTCGCTGCCCGACGCGGTCAGCGCCGGGGTCGGCAACCTCAAGGTCGTCTGCCTACTCGGGCCGGCGCGACGGGTGCTCACTGGGTCCACATGGACATCGTCGAGGGCAGCTACGGCGGCCGGCCCGGCAAGGACGGCCTCGACGCGGTCGACACGCTCTACGCGAACACCCGCAACAACCCGATCGAGGACATCGAGTCGCACTACCCGCTGCGGGTGCGCCGCTACGAGCTGCGCCGAGGACGCGCGGCGGGCCGGGGCAATGGCGCGGCGGCCTCGGCTCGATCCGCGAGTTCGAGTTCCTCCGAGGCGGCGGCGGCTTCTCGCTCGAGGGCGACGGCAACGCGGTCTCGCCGCCCGGCCTGTTCGGCGGGCGCCCCGGGGCGCCGGGCTCGGTGACGCTCAACCCCGACGGCGCCGAGCCGCTCGAGCTGCCCTCGATGAGCCCCTACCGGCGGGTCACCGCCGGCGACGTCCTGCGGCTCGTCGCCCCGTCGGGCGGCGGGTACGGCGACCCGCTGCAGCGCGACCCCGCGCTCGTCCGCGCCGACGTCGTGCGCGGCATCGTCTCGCGCGAGGCGGCGCTAGCCGACTACGGCGTCGTGCTCGGCGACGGCCCGGCGTACGCGGTCGACGCCGCGGCGACCGCCGACCGGCGGGCGGGGGCGAGCGCCTGAGCCGGGCTCCTATGGGGTACGCAACCCTCATGCCTCAACAGCTCAACCTCAAGGACCTGAAGCTCCGCTCCGCGGCGTTCGGCGGGCACAAGCCGATCCCCGAGCGCCACACCGGCGACGGCGAGGACGTCGCGCCCGCGCTCGAGTGGTCGGGGGCCCCGCAGGGCACGAAGTCGTTCGCCGTGGTCATGCACGACCCCGACGCGCCGCTCGTCGACGGGTTCACCCACTGGGTCGCCTACAACATCCCCGCCGACGCCACCGGCCTGTCCGAGGGCGGCGAGGGCGCCACGCAGGGGAAGAACTCGTTCGGCAACGCCGGCTACAACGGCCCGATGCCGCCGCCCGGTCACGGCCCGCACCACTACTACTTCTGGGTCTACGCGCTTGACGAGGACCTGGGGCTGCCGGCGGGCCTCGAGCGGCGCGACCTCTACGAGCGCATCGAGGATCACGTCATCGAGCAGGCCCGCGTGATCGGCACCTACGAGCACTGAGGGGCCGGAATCCCCTTGTCCATGGGCGCGCGGCCGACGTGCCGCGCGTCCATGGACGGGCGTACGCGCAACGAGCCCGGCGCGTTCTTGTGGGTCTGGCGCTGAAGCGCATCGTGCGCCGGTCTTGAGAGCGGGGGTGTCCAGGTCCGGCTCCGAATACCGGGCTTCGGAAACCCGGACAACTGTGTCAGGGTCTCGGTCTGCTCGACGACTGGCGAGAAATGAAGCGAATGTGTGTGGGCTGCACTCCTAGCTGGACCACGGTGCTCGGTCAGGCCGCGCCCTTCTGGGTCACGGTGGGCTCATGAGCGTCGCCACAGGCTCAAGCATCTCCTGGCTCGACCAGTCCGACGACGAGCGCCGCAAGGTGCTCGATGTCATCGACCTCTTCGGCGAGCGGGATACGCGCGACGAACTTGGCCTCGGCAGCATTCGAGACGGCTTTGCGGACGCGATGTTCCCTGGAACGAGCACCATCCAGACCCGGGTGCGGTATTTCCTCCTCGTTCCGTGGGTGTACGAGCGTGTCGAGGAGCGGTTCACCGGGCAGCACAACGTCGCCCAGCGCGCCCGAGACCTCGAGGTGCGACTCATTGCCGGGCTGCGCCGGTCAGACGACCTCGTTGGCGTGATTGGCCGTGATGCCGGAGCTTCGCTGAAGCGGCTTCCCAGCGAGGTCTACTGGCAGGGCCTCCGCGCCTGGGGGATCCGACGATTTCCGGGCTCCCGCGAGCAGTACCACCGAGCGATCGAGAACGGTCAGCTTGCGCATGCCCCAGGGCTTCCGGCGCCGGAGGACGGTGATGACCTCCTGGTCGACACGAGTGGCGCGGCATGGCATCCCAATCTGCCCGGACCGCCTTTCGGCTTTCCCAACGAGGCGTCCCTGGCGTTGACGCTGAGCGATGCCGAGTACCTCACCGAGCGCATCCTCGCCACGGTGCCGAAGACGCTGCTCGCCTGGCTCGTACGCCACGGCACCACCGAAGATCTCGATGCGCCGTTCGCCTGGGCGCATCTGCGAGCGCCTCGCCTGCCATCCCGGCTGGCTGATCCGCTCGAGCACGCACGGTCCTTCTCTGAGGCAATGCACGGCGCCCAACTGCTCTACAACGTCCTGCTCGCCGAGGCGGGTGGCCGCGCCGATCTCGTCGACGAGTACCGGGCATGGCTCGCTACCTGGGCAGAGGGTCTGGATGTCGCGACCTGGTCGCGCGAGGACTTCTGGGACGTCGTCTCGACGACCCCCGCGCGCGTCGACCCGGCGACGCGGGCCTTCGTCGACCAGTGGCTGGAGCGGGGGATCGACGCGGGGGCCGACGGGGTCGCAGACCGGCCGCCTGCGCGTCAACTCGTTCGCGAGCGCGAGATCGGCGTCAAACGCGGACAGGCCCGGCTCGCCAACAGCCGCGCGCTGGCCATGTGGGGCGGGGCGTCGGCGACCGCGCAGCTGGACTTCCGCTGGTTGGTCACCCGCACGCACGTGCGGGACATCTTGGCCGGAAGGCAGTCAGCAGGTGCTTGACCCACGCGACCGGGCGCTCCTGCTTGAGTCACTGCGCCCGCCCACCGGCTATCGCCTCGACCAGGCGATCGGCACGTCGTTCTCGCTCGACCTCATCGCTCTGCTCGTCGCACCGCTGGCGTTCACGCTGTTCACCTGGGACGACGTCGACGGCAAGCCGGCGGCCGATCACTACGCCCTGCTTGCCGCTCTCCGGGAGAACGCCGACCGGATCGCCCTGTTCTGTCAGGCCGGCCAGATCGCTGTTCCACCCGAGCGCAACCTGCTGGTCTCCGAGATCGAAGACTCCGTCGTGGAGGTGGGGGCGCCCAACGGAGGCGTCTTTCATCCGAAGGTCTGGGTGCTTCGCTTCGTGGACGATGAGAACGAGGACGTCGAGTACCGCTTCCTGTGCCTGTCGCGCAACCTCACATTCGACCGCTGCTGGGACACGCTCATCCGGCTCGACGGCGAGCTCACGCACCGCAAGAACGCGTTCAGTGCCAATCACCCGCTCGGAGACTTCATCTCTGCTCTCCCGGCGATGGCCCGACGGCCTGTTGACAGTCGCATCGACGGCATGGTGCGCCAGATGGAGCGCGAGGTTCGGCGCGTCCGCTGGGAGCTCCCACCCGACGTGGACGAGATCCGCTTCTGGCCCCTGGGGATCGGGCGCGACGACAATCCGTTGCGGGGTGACATTCGCCGCCTGCTGGTTGTCTCGCCGTTTCTGGCCGCCGCCAAGGTGAGCGAGCTCGCGCAGCTCGGATCCGCCAATGTCCTCGTGTCTCGGCTCGACTCGCTCGACGGCTTCTCAGCAGACCAGCTGGCCGGATTCGAGCGCCTCGCGGTGCTCAACGACGCCGCAGAACCAGAGGACGCGCTCGCCGTGAACGACGCTGCGGTTCCCGTCGCGCCGGCGTTTCGGCGACACGACCCATCGGTCGACCATCGGCTCCATGGGCTCCATGCCAAGGTCTACGTCGCTGACGCAGGATGGCGTGGGCGCATGTGGCTTGGGTCGGCAAACGCCACCAATGCCGCGTTTGGTGGCAACGTCGAGTTCCTCGTCGAGCTCGAGGGCAAGAAGAGCCGCTGCGGCATCGATGCTTGCCTTGGCCTGCAGGACGCGACGGGCATGAACGCGCTGCTCGTCGACTACGAGCCGCAACCATCGGCGGTCGAACGTGACGAGGTAGCCGAAGAGCTTGAACGCCTCGTAGATCATGTGCGTCGCGAGGTCTCGGCGGCGGGCCTCGAGCTCACCGCTGAGCCGGCTGACGAGGAGTACGCGGTGACGCTCGGCTACGAAGGTCCCCCGCTGTCGCCTGACGTGACGGTCAGGGTATGGCTCGCTACGACGCGCCGCGAGGCGGCAGCTCGCGAGCTGCTCAGTGACACGCCGACCCCGCTCGGGACCGTGCCGCCAGAGATGCTCACCCCGTTTCTGGCGATCGAGGTGCGCGCAGAACGGGACGGTCGAGCTGCCGAGGCGCGCTTCACGGTGAAGGCCGTCCTCGCCGGCGGGCCAGCAGATCGTCGCGAGGCCGTGCTTCGCACGATCCTCGACAACCGCAGCGGCCTGCTGCGATTCCTGCTGCTGCTCCTGAGCCAGGGCCGAGGTGTCGGGCTGGCCGCGGCGCTCGCGACGCGGTTCACAGCGCTCGGGGAGGAGACGGACCGAGCGGCGTTCAGCGATGGACTCAACCTGCCGGTGCTCGAAGCGATGCTCCAGGCCGCCGACCGCGATCCAATTCGCTTGCGCGGCGTGCGGCGGTTGCTCGACGACCTATCCAAGACCGAGCACGGGCGAGCCCTCCTCGGCGAGGACCTCCCTGCGGTCTGTCAGGCGATCTGGGATGGGATAGAGGCACGGCAATGACGATCGGTGAGCCGCGCCCAGCCGTCGAGCCGGTGCTCTCCCAGCTGAAGGACTTCCAGCGCGACACCGTCGACTACGTGTTTCGCCGCCTATACACGGACCCCGATCCCACGGATCGCTTCCTCGTCGCCGACGAGGTCGGGCTCGGCAAGACCCTCGTCGCCCGCGGGGTCGTCGCCCGCGCCGTGGACCACCTGTGGGACGACGTCAAGCGCATCGACGTGCTGTACATCTGCTCGAACCTGGACATCGCCCGTCAGAACGTCAACCGGCTCAAGCTGCCCGGGCGATCAGACATCCCGCTGGCGTCTCGGATCACGCTGTTGCCGACGCTCATCAAGGACCTCACAACGCGGAGGCTGAACTTCATCAGCTTCACGCCGTCGACATCGCTGGAAGCCAAGTCGGCGATGGGGACGGCCAGGGAGCGAGCGCTGCTGTACCTCCTGCTCGAACGGGCGTGGGACTTGCGGGGCGTGGCACCACTGAATCTGCTGCAGGGAGGCGTCGAGCGGCGCGAGACGTTCGAAGACCTGGTCGAGTGGACGCGGCGAGAGCAGGAGATCGACGACGGCATCACCGATGGGTTCCATGCCGCGCTCGCCGCCCATGACCGAGAAGCCGACGGCGACGGACTGAGGGAGCGGTTCGACGACCTCTGCCGGCGGTTCGGACGCAAGCGCCTGCACATCCCGGCGGAGGATCGCCGCGACCAGAGGCAATTGCTCGGCGAGTTGCGCCACCGTCTGGCGACGACGTGCGTCACCGCGTTGGAGCCGGACCTGGTCATCCTCGACGAGTTCCAGCGCTTCCGGCATGTCCTTCACGACGATGATCCCGCCAGCGAGCTGGCACGCGACCTCTTCAGCTGGCAATGCACGCACACTGGAGAACGAGCCCGCGTGCTCATGCTCTCGGCGACCCCGTACAAGATGTACACGGTCGCCGGTGAGGACGAGGACGACCACCACCGAGACTTCCTGCGGACGATGCGCTTCCTCTACGACGACGACGATCGGGAGGTCGACGATCTCGCCGCGGCGCTGAGGACGTTCAAGGAGGAGCTGTTCGCGGTGGGCGACGGGCAAAGTCAACGCCTCCGCGCAGCCCGCGAGGAACTCGAGACGCGACTGGGGCGCGTCATGTGTCGAACCGAGCGGCTGGGGGCGTCAGCGGACCGCAACGGGATGCTCGTCGAGCGCGAGCCGGACGGCGTCCGGCTGCAAGCCGTCGATGTCCGCGGATACCTGGGTCTTCAGCGTGTGGCGAGGGAGCTCGGTGAACCCGACACCATCGAATACTGGAAGAGCGCGCCCTACGTCCTGAGCTTCATGGATCGATATCAGCTGAAGCGAAAGTTTGAGCGCGCCTGCGGCGACGGCCACGAGCGCCACGTGCTCTCGGGCTTGGCCAACGAGCTGTCGCACGCCGCGCTTCCCTGGCCGAGAGTCGCAGCCTATGAAGAGGTCGCCGCCGCCAACCCGCGCCTGCGGGCGCTGCTGCGCGACCTGATCGACTCCAACGCCTGGAAGCTGCTCTGGCTTCCGGCCTCGCTGCCCTACTACGACCACGGTGGGGCGTTCGCCGAGCCCGCTGCGGCGGGCTTGACCAAGCGGCTGATCTTCTCGGCCTGGCAGGTCGTGCCCAAAGCGGTGGCGGCGCTGCTGACCTATGCCGCCGAGCGCCGCATGATGCTCGGCTTGGAGCCCGGCGCGCGGAACACGCCGGAGGCGCGAGCCTCGCGTGCACGCCTGCTCGACTTTCGCATCGAGCGTGGCCGCCCGGCGGGCATGCCGACGCTCGCACTGCTGTATCCCAGCATCGCGCTTGCCCGGGCGTGCGACCCGCGTGCCTTCGCCGCGGGTGGCCCTGGCGACTGCTCCGCCAAGGCGGCGCTCGACTGGGCTGAAGACCAGGTTCGTGAACGCCTGCTGCCGTTGCTCGACCGGCGAGAGACGGTCTGGCAACGCTCAGCCGACGCGATCGACTCGACCTTGCACCCGTACACCTGGCAGGGGAGAGAGCTCGACGTTTCGACGGCTGATGGCGTGCTGCATCACGCCTACCACGGCATGTTCGAGGTCTTCGCCCAGCGCACCGCGGACGAGCTCGTCGACGCCGGCCTCCAGCCGGGCGAGCTTCGCCTCGCGATCACGTTGGCCGAGCGGCACGACACGCCGAGCGCACACCGGTTTGCCGCCCTCTGCCGGGAAGCCCTCGAGGCGGTGAGCCGAGAGCGCGTCGATGCGGCGGACCCCGAGCAAGCCGGCGCCGTAGATGCCCGCTGGTACTGGGCGGCACCCATCGTGCTCGACCTCGTCGCCCACACCGAGGCGGCGCGACGGTGGTTCTCTCAGGATCGCCTCGCCGAAGTCTGGATCGGCGAGGACGCGCACGAGTCTGCAGCGTCGGGGTGGGAGCAGCACGTCAGCCTCGCGCGGCGGCTTGCGACGAGCGGCCTCGACCTCGGCCGCCAGCCTGACGATCTGGCGCGCGTGCTCGCTGGCCAGGGGCTGGCGGGCCCAGGGGTGACCGCGCTTCGCGCGTTGCACCGAGCGGCCGGCGTCGGCGGCTCGCTGGAGGATGTCCACGCCCGCAATGCCGCCGCGCGGGTCGCGTGGGGATTCCGCTCGCTGCTCAACGTGCCGGAGGTCATCGCCCTGCTGCGTGCGGACGCTCCTTCTGAGAACTACTGGCAGCGCGTCCTCGCGTACTGCCTGGAGGGCAACAGCCAGGCGATGCTCGACGAGTACGCGCACGTGCTCGTCGAGCACCTCGGCCTGGCCGGCAAGTCCGCGACCGAGATCGTCGACGGGCTCGCCGACGAGATGCAAGCGGCGCTCATGGTGCGTCCGTCACGGCTCACGGTGGACGAGATCGCTGTCGATGGTGCGGATGGTGAATCGGCGCAGGTGCGGGTCGCTGGGCGCACGATGCGTGCTCGCTTTGCCGCTCGCTTCGGCGAGGACGCCAGCGATGACGGCGGCGAGACGACGCGCCCGTCGCAACTGCGCACAGCCTTCAACTCACCGTTCTGGCCGTTCGTGATGGCTAGCACGTCGGTCGGACAGGAAGGCCTGGACTTCCACCTGTACTGCCACGCAGTTGTGCACTGGAACCTGCCGGCCAACCCGGTCGATCTCGAGCAGCGCGAAGGACGCGTCCACCGCTACAAGGGTCACGCGGTGCGCAAGAACCTCGCGCGTCGACATGGAGAGGCCGCGCTCACCGATGCCGATCCGTGGAGTCGCGTCTTCATGCTCGGGTGTGGCGATCGACGGCCAGGGGACACCGAGCTGGTGCCGTACTGGCTCTATCCGATCGAAGGTGGCGCACAAATCGAGCGGCACGTCCCGCTGCTCCCGCTGAGCCGTGACCAGTCGCGCTACGAGCAGCTGAGGCGATCGCTTGCGGCCTACCGGATGGCGTTCGGCCAGTCGCGGCAGGACGACCTCGTCGCGTATCTGCTGGAGCGTCTGGACGTGGATCAGATCAGGGCGCTGCTTGATGACGCGCGGCTCGATCTCGCACCGGACGGCGCGACGGAGTAACGACCAGCTGGAGGACGCGCCACCCGGACGTCAGGGGTATCGGGTTCGTCGGGCCTCTCGGCCGAGTTGTAGAGCGGCTTCACCCAGTGCTGGACGCGTCTCCTGGCTCGCGCTTGCGGCCGGGTCCGAACGCGGACAATTCGTCGGCGCGCGGTTCCTGACAGGCGGCGCGTCACCGCGCTCCGGCCCGGCGTGCTTTGGCCTGGAGCGTGCTGAGTGGGCAGTCGTCTCGCGGTTACTCGCAAACGCCGGAACATGGAGAATGCCTCGCCATGGCGGAGTTCGATGCGGCGCTGACCGCACAAGCATTGGCGGCCGACCTCTCGAAGGCCGGCATCCCCCAGAGCCGGCTCAGCCTTGGCCATCTCCTGCTCCAGCCTTCGGGGACGGCCTTGTCATGGTTGGGCCCGGCCAGCCCGCGGTCGAGGTCGCCGTGCTCCCTCAGCGTTGGGCGGCTCCAAAGACATTGATGCGCGATGTCTGGCATGCGCGCCAGGCAGGACGGCCCAATCCAGTCGTATTGGTCGCAGTGGGAGCGACCCAGAACGGCTCCGGCGTGCTCTGGGTCGGTCCGGATGCCGCGAGCCTCGACGTGCTGGAACTGGACTGGACGATGGCGCGTGCGCTCATTGCCGGAGCCGCTGAGCAGCCCGCTGGCCCGGCCGCGGTTCGCTACCTCATCGAACGACTGCCGCGCGACGGGGAGGAGGGCATCCCCGGCATCAACAACCTCGGCATGTTCGCCGCCCACGCGCTCATCGAACGCGCCCGTGACTTCCCGGAGTGGGAGAACGCCGCTCCAACCTCCCAGACACTGCGCAGAAAGTCGGGACGAGCACTCGTCGAGGCGCTCGGGTACACGGTCGAGCAGACCGGACAGGTCACCCAGGTCCTACGAAGCGAGGACGACCGAGCGACGGCCATTGCCGTCTTCCTCGACCAGGGGGAGACTCCTGACGCCTCGGCCGCGCGGTTCGGCGGCCAGACCCCCGTCGGCGCTGCCCTAGCGCGTGCAGAGCGGGACAACATCCCGTTCGTCCTCATCACACGAGGCAACTCCATCCGCCTCCACGTCACCGGACGACTGCAGGGGGTGGGGCGAAAAGGACCCGCCGAAACCCTAGTACAGGCGGACATGTCTCTTCTGCGCGAGGAACACCTGCCGTACGTGCCCCTCATCTTCGGCGCGAAAGCACTGACCGACGGAGGGAGCTTCGAGCGCCTCCTCTCGCTTTCCCGTGATTACAGCGCTGCCCTCTCAACGAGGCTCCGGGAGCGCATCTACACGGACGTCGTGCCGAAGCTTGCAGTAGGTCTCGCCAACGCACGCGGCAAAGGTGTCGACCTCGACGACATCTACGAGGAGACGCTCGTTCTGCTTTTCCGACTTCTGTTCGTCGCGTACGCAGAGGACCGCGACCTTCTCCCGTACCGAACGAACAAGCGGTACCGCGACGCGTCGCTGAAGGCGATGGCGCGCAGTCTCGCGGACATTGTCGAGGAGGGCCGTTCCTTCGAGGACGACGAGACAGACAGTTTGTGGCAGGACTGCTTTCAGCTGTTTACTGCCGTCGACAAGGGCTCGCCGACCTGGGACGTGCCGGCGTACAACGGCGGCCTCTTCAGCAACGACGAGGCCGTGAACGAGGCTGGCGCTGCGCTCGCCGGCGTGACGTTGCCGAACCACGTCATAGGCCCCGCGCTGACCTTCCTCCTCACTGAACCCGGAGTGGACGACGGCGTCGCTGGCCCCGTCGACTTCCGAAGTCTCTCGGTCCGTGACTTCGGAACCATCTACGAGGGCCTGCTGGAGTCAGGTATCAGCGAGGCGACCGAGGACCTCGCCCTCGACTCCAAGGACAACTACGTGCCCGCCGGCAACAAAGAGCCGGCGGTTCGCGCCGGTGACATCTACCACCACAACCGCGGAGGAGCACGGAAGAGCACCGGCTCGTATTTCACGAAGGACTTCGCGGTGGAGCACCTGCTGGACAAGGCCCTGGTTCCCGCCGTCGACGCTCACCTCGCCCGCGTGCACGCACTTGTCGGAACGGACGCCACGGCCGCCGCCGAAGCCTTCTTTGATTTTCGCTGCGCCGACATTGCCATGGGTTCTGGCCATTTCCTTGTGGCGGCCGTCGACAAGATTGAAGAGCGCTTCTCGCCGTTTCTCGACGACCACCCCATTCCCGGCGTCCTCGCCGAGCTCGACCGTCTTCGGGACGCCGCGCGCAAGGGACTCGGTGACAGCGCGGACCTGTACGAGATTGAGCGGCGCGCGCTGCTTCGCCGGCAAATCGCTCGGCGATGCATCTACGGGGTCGATGTCAATCGCGTCGCCGTCGAGCTGGCCCAGTTGGCTCTATGGGTTCACACGTTTGTGCCGGGCCTCGCACTCACCTACCTCGGCCACAACCTCGTGCACGGCAACTCTCTTACCGGCATCGGAACCATTGACGAGGCTGCGGCCGCCCTCGACGACCCAGGCGGCACGGGCAACGTGTCCATCTTCTCGTCGCTCATCCAGGAACTGCTTGCACGCGCTGTGGGCCCGCTCCGCCGCCTCGCACGGGCAAACGATGCGACGCGGGCTGACATGAAAGAGGTCTACGACGCTCAGGCAGAGGCCACAAAGGCCGCCGAGCCGGCTCGAATGCTCTTCGACCTCGTCTGCGCTCAGCGGCGAGGAGAGACAAGCATCGTCGAGATGGCCGTCGATGAAGCGGCGATAGAGGGACACGCCGGCCTTGCAGGTGCCGAGGAGCGGAGCGCGGAGCTCGCAGCCCTTCACCTGCCAATCGCCTTCCCCGAAGTGTTTCTGCGAGAGAACCCTGGCTTCGACTGCATTATTGGCAACCCGCCCTGGGAGAAGCTCCATGTCGAGAGCCACGCGTTCTGGGCACTGAGATACCCCGGGCTGCGCGGGCTGCGCGTCGACATGCAGACGCAGCGGATAAGGGAACTTGAGCGGGAGCGCCCAGACCTAGCCCGGGAGCTTGAGGCAGAGATAGACAAGGCCGACGCAGCGCGTGAAACACTGCTCTCTGGGCCGTTTCCAGGATTGGGGAGGGGCCACCCCGACCTGTTCAAAGCGTTCGCGTGGCGCTTCTGGGCACTCCTGCGTAAGGAGGGTGCGCTGGGATGCGTTATGCCGCGAAGTCTCGTTGCTGCGTCGGGTGGGACTGACTGGCGCGAGACCGTACTCCGCGAGGGGGCCTTTCTCGACGTCACTTCGCTGGTCAATCGCGGAGGCTGGGTGTTTGAGGATGTTCACCAGCAGTACACCGTCGTCTTGCTCAGCATCCAGAAGCAGCCGGGCCCAGTAATGCGCTTCGCGGGACCATTCCGTGCCGAGTCGGAGCTAACTGGAGCCTCGCCCAACGACCGTGTCGAAGTAGCGGCTGGGGACTTTGCCGGATGGTCACCATCGAAGGCGTTTCCACTGCTTCCTTCCCCTCGAAGTAGTGAAGCGTTCCTACGCCTCCGCGCACATCCAGGCCTCGGCGAGCAGGTTGGCGACTTCTTCTTCCGGCCGGTCCAAGGCGACCTCAACGGGTCGACGTTCCGCGAGGTCCTCAACGTGGGACTATCTCGGTCGAGCGCGTTCTGGCCGGTCTACAACGGCGCCTCCTTGACCTGTGGCAACCGGACCGCCGTGATGATTACGGGCAGGCCGACCCAGGCGTAGTTCGACCGCTTTTGGCCGACCGGCGCCTACGGCAGGGGCGGACGTCGAGCTCGGCGTTCTCCCTGCTCCCTCCGACCACTTTGATGGATGAGAAGACATTGCCGTGCCTACACCCCAGAATCGCGTTCCGCGACGTCACACGGGCTACTGACACGCGTACGGTTCGCGCTGCGCTCATCCCACCGTTCCGGGTCCTCACGCACAAAGCTCCCTGGCTGTTGCGCGTCCAACCGTTGCCCATGAGGCGGAGTTACCTACTCAGTGTGCTAGCTCTCATCCGCTCGATTCGTATGCGCCCGCTTCGTCGAGCTCAGTCTACCGTTCGACCTGCTCAATGGGTACCCCCGAGTTCCGCGGTTTGACGCAGGCCGACGGTCTGTCCGGGCAGAGGCTGGTGGAGGTTGTCGCCGGCATCTACATGCATTTGGACCCCCGTGTTCAGGATCGGCTCAGCAGCGACGAGAAGGCCCCAGGCCCGCGGACATCGACTTCGCCGAGGCGCAGGACCGCGTCGACGCGCTCACCGCTGCAGCCTTCGGGCTGGAACGCGAGGACCTCCGTGCACGTCTTCAGACTCCTGCCGGCGAGGTTGGGACCCAGCGCGCAGCGGCTTTGACCGCGTTCTCGCCTTACTACGAGTCGCTTTGAGGAACTGAAGTGGCTGTTCTCCCGACCGTCGCCACCGACCGTACCGGCGGCGGCGGCCGTGGCGGACGCGGATTAAGTCGCGTCTTCGCCGACGTACTTGACCACCCGGAGGAACGGAGCCTCGAGGTATACATCGCCGCCGCGTACTTCGACCCCGGCGGGTTCCTCGCCATCGCTGAGCAACTCGAGCGCACACAGAAGGTTCGAGAGCTCTGCTCGGCGCGGACCCGCGCCGGCGACCGGGCGCGTAAGGAAGTTCGCTCGGCGGCATCGCGAACACGACAGGTGGGGCGCTCACCGAGAGCGCTTGATGAGCACTACGCACACGCTTGAGGAAGACCGCGACCTTCTTGGGTTCACCGTTCAAGCTACGAGCAGACTGCGAAGCGACTTTCTCGTCGTTCGAGCGGACCGAGTCGGAAGGTCCCGGCGCCTCCGCGACGGACTTCCTCATCGGCGAGGCCTTCCTCGTAAGCACCGACTATCGAGGCAGTTCCTTCGCGGCTCGTCGAACTTCGCCGCGGCTGGCCTTCACCGCAATCGCGAGCTCAACCTCGGGGTGTATCAGCCGGAGTCGGTCGAGAAGGATGGTCGAAGTCGTTCGACGAGCAGTGGCAGGCGGCGGAGCCGTTCGGCCTGGCAGCCGTGTACGACACCCGGTTCTTGGAGCACACTCCGTGGCTCATCTACCTTCGCATGCTTTGGGAGCAGTACGGCGAGGAACTCATGGAGGAGGCGGCGGACGACCGCGACGTCGACCGCATCCACCTCACGAGCTTCCCGAGAGACGGGGTCTGGCGTGCGAAGCGCATCATCGACGACCACCATGGCGTGCTCATCGCCGGCGGCGTCGGACTCGGCAAGACGTTCTTGGGCGGCGCGCTGTTGAGGATGTCGTCCGCCAGCGGCGGCAGCGTGCCCTCATCGCCCCGGCCGCGCTCCGCGACGGGCCCTGGGAGTGGTTTACACACCAGTTCAACCTCCCCGTGACACTCCTGTCGTTCGAGGAGTTCCTGAGCGAGATGCGTGGGAACGTCACGCAGAACGGCAAAGGCAAGCTGCTCGGCGAGAAGGACGAGTACTCGCTCGTCCTCATCGATGAGGCCCACGCGCTCCGCAACCCGGATGCCGAGCGGTCTAAGGCGCTCAAGGAGTTCCTGCAGGGCGTGCCGCCGAAGGATGTGGTGCTGCTCACCGCGACGCCGGTCAACAATCACCTGCTGGACCTCCATGTCCTGTTGACGTACTTCCTCCGTGACGATGCCGCGTTCGCCGCTCGCGGCATCCCGTCGCTGCTCCGTCGCTTTCAGCAGGCAGCGGCCGTCGACCCCGAGGACCTCACTCCCGAACTGCTGTTCGACGTCATCGACGCGATTGCCGTCCGGCGCACCCGCCATTTCGTCAAGCGGTACTACGCCAACGAGACCATCGTCATCGACGGCGAGAAGCAGACCATCTCGTTCCCAGACCCCCACGTCGTAGCCGTCGACTACGAGGTCACGCCCGGCGACGCCGAGCTCTTCGGCGAACTTGCCGTCGCACTCGGTGCCCACGCCGACGCAGACCCCCTGTTCGACCCGAGCGCCGAAGCCTCCGAAGGGGTGCTCACCCTTGCGCGCTATGCACCGTCGCGTTACGCGCTGGATGAGTCCGTCGACGGCTACGAGCTCCAGCTCGCCGGCCTTCTCCGTTCGGGGCTGCTGAAGCGCTACGAATCATCAGCGAAGGCCTTCGCCTTGACCTGCGACCGGATGGCGAAGAGCCACTCCGATTTCCTCGCGCTCCTCGACGAGGGTCGAGTGGCGACGGGTGCCGCGCTTAAGGCGTGGGCCGCGTCTGACGCGGACTCGCCGATGCCGGACATCGTGCTTGACGAGAGCGACGCGGCCGCTCGGTACGACGTCGACCGCCTTCGCGCTGACGTCATTCGGGACCGCGACCTGCTTCTGCGCTTCGCCGAAACGGCGCATGCCCTGACCCAAGCGGCCGACCCCAAGTTGGATGCGCTCGTCGAGCAACTGGCAGCAATCGCGAAGCAGGCTGAGGACGAGGCCATCAGCAACGCTGACGAACGCAACCTCCGCAAGGTCATCGTCTTCTCCTACTTCGCGGACACGGTCGACTGGATACATGAGCGACTGTGCGAGCGCATCGCTAGTGACGACCGGCTTGCCGCATTTCGCGGCCGCACGACCACGGTCAGCGGTTCCGATGGTGAGGACAAGACACGGGTCCTTTACGGGTTCGCGCCGGTGTCGACGCAGGCGCCTATCGGCCAGGACGAGGACCGCATTGACCTGCTGATGACAACCGATGTCCTCGCCGAGGGCGTCAACCTGCAGCAAGCACGGCACATCATCAACTACGACCTTCCGTGGAACCCGATGCGTCTCGTCCAGCGCCACGGCCGCATCGACCGCATCGGCTCCGAGCACTCGAAGGTGTTCCTCCGTTGCTTCTTCCCCGACCGACAGCTCGACGAGATGCTCAAGCTGGAGGAGCGGCTCAAGCGCAAGCTCGCCCAAGCGGCTGCCAGCATCGGCGTCGAAAGCGAGGCGCTGCCTGGTTCTCAGGTCAGCGACCACACGTTCGCCGAGACCCGCGAGCAGATTGAGCAGCTGCGACAGCAGAACCCGGAGCTGTTCGAGGCGGGCGGCGAGGTGGGAGGAGCGTTCAGCGGCGAGGAGTACCGCCAGGAGCTCCGCCACGGGATGGAGGACGAGCGCATCGCCGAGCAGGTCCGCTCCCTCCCTTGGGGGTCGGGCAGCGGCTTGAAGCGCGCCGGCAACCCGGGCTTCGTCTTCTGCGCGCGCGTGGGAGACCACCCCCAGCCCGTCTTCCGCTGGGTTCCCCTGGGAACGGAGGGCGCCGCAGGCGCCGAGCCGTCCGGAGACCTGCTGGGGTGCTTGGCCCGGGCGCACGCGGAACCGACGACGCCACGACACCTCGATGAACAGGCTCACACGCTTGCCTATGACGCCTGGGACGTTGCTCGGGCGCATATTCACAAGGAGTGGCAGTTCGCGACAGACCCCGCGAACCTACAGCCCCGGGTCCCGAAACCGATGCGGGACGCCGCGGAACTCATCACGCGTATCGCTCCCGCCGGGATGACGCGGGCGGCTGCGGATGAGCTCGTCGCTCGGCTGAACGGCAGCTACAACCAGCGCATCCAAGCAGCGTTCCGCGGCGTCATGCGCAGCGAAGCCACCGAGCAGGAACGTGCCGACCGAGTGGCGGAGCTCGCCGACGAGTTCGGCTTGCAGCCCGCGCCGCCTCCGCAACCGCTCCCGGCAATCACCGTCGACGACGTCCATCTGGTCTGCTGGTTGGCCGTGTCGAGCGCAGACGAGAACTCAGCATAGGTCTCGAACCGCAGCAGATCGAAGGGAGAGGCGTCGCCTCGGCGGGCGAGAAGGCCGTCCGGTACGGGACGCCGAGCCTCGGCGGCGAGACGATCGTCATCACTGTTCTCCGGCGTGGCCGGCCGCATCGGCGACCCGACACAGCAAATTGACGAGCCGCATGTCCTCGACCGTCGAGCATCGTGCAGCCAGCAGCTTGGGCGAGCACACCACGACCGCCAGCGACTGGGCCCGTGAGATGGCGACGTTGAGGCGGTTGCGGCTGAACAGGAAGCTCATTCCGCGGGTGACGTCGTCGCCGGTCGAGGCGGCCATGGAGAAGAAGACGATCGGGGCCTCTTGGCCCTGGAACTTGTCGACGGTGCCGACACGGGCCCCAGCGGGCAGGTGCGAGCTCAGGCAGCGGACCTGGGCGTTGTAGGGGGCGACGATGAGGATGTCGTCGAGCGTGATCTTGTGCCGCACGCCGTTGCGATTGACGTACCAGCCGTCGGCCAGGAGGCGCTCGACCTCGGCGGCGATGATGACCGACTCTTCGACCGAGCGGCCCCGGTTGTCGGCGTGCTCGACGCCGAGCATCCGCAGGCCGGTCCCGGTCAGACGAGCGGACTCGATCCGCTGACGGGAGCAGTCGGCCTGAGAGGTCAGGCGACCGTCGTACATCGTTTGAGAGACGAAGTCGCACACGTCGGGATGCATGCGCCAGGACTCGCTCAGCAGGACGCCGCGGTCGGGTGGGATGGTCGCGTCGTCGCCGAGCATGTGCTCGAGCACCGACGCACCCGACCCGCGCAGGTGGGTCCCCTGGGAGACGTGCGCGAGCTGCTGCGGGTCTCCGAGCAGCACGACGCTGGTCGCGCCGCGGGCCACGGCGATCGCGTCGGCTAGCGACATCTGTCCCGCCTCGTCGATGAACAGGACGTCGACCGAGCCGGCGACCTCCTCGCGCGCCCAGTGCCACGCCGTGCCCGCATGCAGGAGCACCGGGCCGTCGGTCTCGTCTGGTTCATTCGCGCAGGCGACGCGATCGCTGCAGTAGAGCTCCCCCATGCCGCGGGACTTCTTGCGCCAGCCACGGAACTCCGCGTGGGTCTCATCGGCCGCTTCGTCAACGGCCGACAGGAAGTTGTCGATCGCCTTGTGGGAGGTCGCGGTTACTCCGGCACGCATCCCGTGCTGCATCAGATCCAGCGCGAGGCGCGCACCCGTATAGCGTCTTGCCCGTCCCAGGTGGTCCTTGGATCACGAGCGCACTGCGGTCCAGCCCACGCACCTGCTGGGCCAGGCGCGCCAACGTCACCGGCTCGTCGGCGAGCGGTGGCGTCCCAGCGGCGAACCGTGGCGGGCGACGGAGCAGGAGATCGACGCCGGCCTCCGCACGGTCCAGTCCCTCGGCCGCGATCCGCTCGGCGAAGGCGTACACCGCTTCCACCTGGGCGTCGGTCCCGTACGCCCCGCCGGGACCAAGCGCGACCGGCGCGCCGTCGCCGTGCTTCTTGGACCGGCGCACCGTCACCGTCCGCGCGGCCTCGTCGAGTCCTTGAAGCTCGACCCGGGTCCCGGTGATCGGGTCGTCGACGCCACCGGGCGACAGCTTGTAGTCCTGCTCGGGGAAGCGGAGCGTCCAGATCCAGGCCTTGTCGTCGTCGATGCGCTCGACGACCTCCAGACCCCCGATCGCCTCAGAGTCCTCGTCGCGCAGCTGGTCGACGGTGCGATCGCGCCGGGCGAAGAACGCCCACCACACCGGTTTGGCCTCACGCGCGTGGTAGCCGACCAGATCAAAGGCCAGACGCCGGGCGCGCTGGTTCGCGTCGTCCATCGCCTCGTCGTCGGGAAGGCCAATGAGCAGGCCAGGTCGTAGCGTCTCGGTGCGCGCCTGTAGCGCCAGCTGCTTGGCCGAGGGCTCCTTCGGCGGCTCGGGTGCCAGCGTCGAAAGGGTGACGTTCCAACGGGCCTCGGCCTGCGGGCGCAACGCTCGAAGCCAGCCATACAGCGCCAGTGTGCTGCGGACGTCGTCCTCGTTGTAGAGCGCGATCTGGTGCAGGTGCTGCGGATCCTGATCGGCCTGGTAGTCCTGCCAGTGACGCATGGATCCGATCGCGCCCTGGAGCTCCGCGTTGCGCTCGAAGCCAAACGCCGCCTCGAGCGCCTTGAGGCCGTAGGACTCGGTGCCGACGCGGACCGCTTGACGCGTCAGCCCGTAGAGATCGACGAACACCTTGCGCCTCCACACCTCGTCGAGCTCGAACTCGCGTGTGCCGTAGCGGGCCTGGAGCTTGCGCAGCGCGACGACCTCGTAGCTGTTGAAGTGGAAGACGTGGAGGTCGGGATGCGTGCGCGAGCCGCTGCGTGATCCAGTCGACCCACTGCTCGAACGCCGCCTGCTCCTCGGCGCGCGACGTGCGCCCACAGCGGCCAGTAGCGCCAGTCGCCGTCGTCCTCGTACAAGGTGCCGAACAGGTACTCGAGGCCGTCCTCGCCCCAGAACGGGTCGCCCTCGAAGTCGAAGTGCACGTCGCCGGCGAGAGGGCTCGGGCAGCCGAGCAAGCCCGCGTCGTGCACCGGTTCGAGGACGCGGTGCGACGGGACCTCGAGGCCGCGGCTCTCCAGCTGGAGCTGCGCTTGCTCGCGCAGGACGCTCGATCGTGCCGGCGCTCAGGCGCGGACTGGCAGCGTCCATCCTCGAGCGTGGCGAGGGCGGTGACGTCGTGGATGCCCACCGCTTCGAGCTTGAGGCCCTGGGTTCGGTGCAGATTCGCGACCAGCGAGATGATGGTCGTCGTCGCGGCGACGCTGCTGCGCAGACGTGCCACCAGTGGCAGAAGTCGCACGCCGACGACCGGATACGGGTAGGCGGGGGCGGGGAGCTGGTGTCTCGTGCCGGCGAGCTGCTCGTATCGATGCTCGAACTTCGCGCGCACGTCTGCCGCATACGCGGAGAAGTCGTCGAGGGCGTACGACGGGATCTCGCCGCTGCCCAGCATGACGTGCATCCGCGAGGCCGGACGCCCTGGATGCGCGCGATCTCCTCGTCGTAGAACAGCAGCTGGAAGATGTGGCTCGGCCGCGCGGCGCTGCCGAACTTGGCGTCGTGCACCTCGTAGGACCAGCGCCGAGATCCGACGGCATCGTCGATGCGGACGAGGAAGTCGGGGTAGCCGATCCAGCCGTCGTTGATGAAGCACCCCTGGTAGATGACCTGGCGGCCCTCGCGCATGGCGGCGACCGTGGCCTCGGCCCGGTCTTCGGGCGATCCCTCGCCCAAGTCGATGACCCGGCTCTCGTCGCCCTCCTGGAGCTCGCGCAGCTTGTCGTCCTCGAAGCGCTGCCCACGCTCGAAGAGGAGGTCCATTCGAGGAGGCCGGCGCTCGGCCTGGAGCTCGCCACGCCGGTCGAGCAGGTCGAGGTACGTACGGTGCTCGCAGCCGAGGAACCGATTCAGCGCGGTTGGCGAGAGATGGCGGCCGGCCGATTCCTCGGGCTCGAAGCCGTCGCCAGCAAGCGCGTCGATTGCCTCGGGGTCAGCGGCCATCGGTCGTGGTGGAGGAGAGCGCGGGCACGGGAGCAAGAACGCCGAAGCGAGCATCGGCGATGATCGTCACTTCTTGAACTGACGGGCTTCGCCAAGTACTGGGTCGGTCGCCACGGCTTCTATCTGACACCGATGGTGGTGTCACGCCGGCGCGTCTCCTCGCGCACTCAGGACGGACGCGCCAGGCGATCGAGATCGTTGAGCGTGCGCTCGAACTCGTCGAGGAACGGCTCCGCACTCGGTCCGAGCTCCGCACGGCGCTGCGAGAACGCGTCGAACAGCGCCCGGTAGTACCAGCGGACCGAGTCGCCCTCGCCGGCCTTGAAGCGCTTCCACAGCGCCTCGCCGTGGACGCGATAGTCCAGGAGGATCGCTCGCGCGTTGTGCAGCTTGTCGGCCAGCGAGACGCGCAACTCGTCGGGCTGCTTGTGGGCGATCGCGGCGATGTAGGCCTCCTTGCGCTCGCGCCAGGGCGGCTTTGGCTCGACGTCGGTGTCGCTATTGGCCGCGACGATTCTCGCTACGTCGTCGCCGAAGCGCTCGCGGATCTCGGTGAGGGTCGCGGGACCGCCACCGTCCTCGACCACGTCGTGGAGGAGGCCGCCGATGGCCTCGTCCTCGGTGCCGCCCATCTCGAGCACAAGCGCCGTGACGGCGAGCAGATGCGACACGTACGGGAGCGATGTGCCCTTGCGCAGCTGGCGACGATGATGCGCGGACGCGAGCAGGAACGCGTCGTCAAATCGGGAGGTCAGCACGGCTGGACGATCACACCCGCGGATGCTCTCATGTGCGCCCGATGGCCTCTGAGCACTCGAACCGTGGCGCCAAACGCGCCCGCGAGGCGCGCGCGGCCCTCGGGCTGGATCCCGCCGCGCCAATCCCGTGCCTGCTGACGCTCATCGAAGAGCAGGCCGGGCTGCCGGCCGTCGTCGCCACCCTCCCCGACGGCGTGGCCGGCGCCTGCTATCGCGACCACGATGCGGCGATCGTCTGGGTCAACGGCGCGCAGGGCCACGCGCGCCAGCGCTTCACGCTCGCTCACGAGCTCGCCCACGTCTTCTGCCGTCACGACGGGCGTCTTGAGGTCGACACGTTCGCCACGCTGGGCGGACGCACCACGAACCCCTACGAGGTCCAGGCGAACGCGTTCGCGGCCGAGTTCCTGGTGCCCAAGGCCGGCATCGTCGAGCTGGTGAGCGCCGCGCCGACGCTCGAAGAGGTCGTGACGATCGCGCACGGCTATGGGGTCAACCCGATCGTCGTCGTCTTCCGCCTCAAGCAGCTCGGCCTGGCCGACGACGCTCGCATCGACCGGCTCGAGGCCGAGGTCGACGAGCAGCTCGATGCGGCGCTCGTCGGCCGCCTGCGCCTCACGCCGCGCGCCGACCGGCTGTCCGCCATCGACGAGCTGCCCTACCTCTCGCCGCAGCTGCACGGAACGCAGCTGGAGGCCGGGCTGCGCGGCCAGGCGCCCGTCGACGCTCGCCTCGGCGGTGCCATCGATCGGCTGCTCGACGCATCCGGCCCGCCGGTGAACAGCCGGTCCAGCTCGTCCATGTCCGCCGCCGGTGTCAACGCGGCCCGACTCGAACACCTCGATGTCCTCGGCCACCCAGCCCGTCTCGCTGTCCTCGCCGGCGCGAAACAGCGTCGCGCCGCCGGCCGCGGGCCGCAGCGAGCCGCCGACCAAGCCCACGTCGGCCAGCGACCGCGCCGCCCACGCCCAGCAATCCGCCCAGCGCGTCCAGCAGCCGCCGCGACACGCGCGCGGGGTCGAGCTGGCCGCGCTCCAGGCGCTCCAGGTAGTCGCCGGTGCGCTCGCGTTGGCTGTCGGGCAGCCCGAGCCGCTGCAGCAGCCGCGAGGCCAGCTCGCCGATGCCCAGCCCCGCTCGTACCCGCAGCTGGGGCAGCACGGTCGGCCACAGGCCGGCGTCGGCGTCCGCGGCCTGGCGCAGCTCGGCCACGATCGGCTCGGCGCGGATCGCCGCGCGCGCCTCGTCGGAGTACTCCGGTGTCGGGGCGAGCTCCAGCCAGGACGTCAGCTGGGCGGCGAGCTCGTCGCGCTCAGCACCCTCGGGCGCCCGCAGCAGGTAGTCGCGCATGCGCGGACGGCCCCCGGCGTTCCAGGCGTCGATGAACTCGCTGAGGATCTGCTCGATCGTGCTCATGCGTCGAACTGCTCCTTGAGCTTGGCGAGATCGCGCAGGCCGCGTGATCGCAGCTGGTAGGCGTTGGCAGCGGTGATCGACAGCTCATTGGCGATCTCGGGCACCTCGGCGCCGTGGAAGGTGAGCTCCAGCACACGCCGGCGCGACTCGATGACCTGCGGCAGCGCCCAGGCCAGGAACTCGACGACCTCGGCGCGGCGCTCGTCGCGCTCGAAGCGCTCCATCGCCTCCTCGACCTCCCAGGACGGCGTCGGCGCATCATCGTCGGCGCCGCCGTCGTCAAGCGATGGCCCGCGCCGCGCGCCCTCCCGCACGGCGGCACGCTGCACGTCGATGCAAATGCCCTGCGCCAGCGTCCGACAGGCGTTGACCAGCTCGCCGACCGACACGCCCGCGAAGCTCTCGATCAGCCGGCGCGAGAAGCGGCTCATGCTCATCGCCACCGCCAGGTCGTGCTCGTCGTCGTCCAGGCGGCCCTGATGGGCCAGCGCGACGAAGCCGTCCATGCGATCGAAGAAGTCCACGACGAGCTCGTCCCACCAGCGCCGCATCTCCTCGCGATCCCCGCGCGCCCGCGCGGCCACGAAGCGGCGCAGATGCTCCTCGTCGTGCTTCCTCACGCTGGGGGAGTCGCTGCGCGCGGTCACCGTCTGACACTCTCACACACCCCTGCCGCGCTTGCGGCTCTTGACGTGGTGGTCGGCCCGCCCGCGCTTGGCCGCGCGCGCAGCGAACCCGGCCCGGATCTCCTCGGCCAGGTCGAGCACGACCGCGCGCTCCGCCTCATCGACGCCGGCCAGCTGCTCGGCGGCATCGTCCAGCTGGCACAGCGCTGCTCGCTCGTCGCCGACGGCGAGCGCATCCGCCGCTTCGCGCTTGGCGCGCTGGGCCTGCTGGAAGAGCCGCTCGGTCACGACCTCCGGCCGCGGAATCCGTCCGGCCGCCTCATCGCCCGGCACGACGTTGACGCTGATCGGCAGCGTCACCGCCTGCTCGGTCAGGTCGGGCAGCGCGACGTAGCGCAGCTCGAGCGTCGCAACCGTGGCCAGCCCGAGCGAGGCGATCGCCGGGACGCCGAGCCCGAGCAGGAGCTTGCGCCGCTCGCCGGACCACAGGTCGCCGAGCTCGACCATGACGCCGCCGGCCACCGCGGTCGCGGGCAGGTCGTTGAAGACCGTCACGTCGCGCACGCGCTCCTGCGGGCGGACGAGCAGCGACGCGGCCTGGACGGTCTTGCTCAGCAGCCCGTCGACCTCGGCGGCGACCGCGGCGCCGGCCGCGTCGGCCTCCTCGGCGAACACGTGGCTGCCGTGCCCGCCGGTCGCCACGGCGGCCAGCAGCGTCTCGTCATAGCCCAGGCCGATGCCGATCGTCGACACCGTCGCGCCCGCTCGCGCGGCGACCGACGAGAGCTGCAGCGGATCGTCGACGCCGAGGTTGGCGTGCCCGTCGGAGAGCAGCAGCACGGTCGGCGTCTGGTCGGCGGCGCAGCGGCGCGCCTCCTGCAGGCCCCGCAGCAGCCCGGCCGACAGGTTCGTCGAGCCGCCGGGCTGGATGCCCGCGATCGCGGCCATCACCGCCGCCTTGTCGGTCAACGGCCCGGCCGGCACGACGACGTCGACGGTGTCGTCGAAGGCGACCAGGCCGAACGCGTCGTCCGGATCGAGGCGATCGACGAGCGCGATGAGCGCCGACTGCGCGGCGGCCAGGCGCCCGTCGTGCATCGAGCCGCTGCGATCGAGGATCGCCTCGACCATGGCGGGCGGGCGGCGCCGGGCGGCGGGCTGGGTGGGGGCCTCCAGCTCGAGCATGACCGTCAGCTGGTCGGCCTGCTCGACGGCCACGAGTGAGATGTCGAGGATGGCGTCGATGTGCATGCGTCCCGGGTCGCCGCGCGGCATCGGCCTCTGACGCGTCAGAACCCCGGCTCGCGCCACGACTCGGTCCGGGTGCCCGATCACCCCGCCCGCCTCTCGCTGACCGCGGAGGCCACCTACTTCTCGGTCATCGACGACCGCTTCCTCCAGCTCGCCGCCGCCGAGGGGCTGTGGCACCTGCGCGGGCTCGGCTGGCCCGTCGACGACGCGGTGCTGCCCGAGGGCGACGAGCTGCTCGCGTCCGCTGTGTATCGCTCGCTGGACGCGAGCGTCGCCCTGGTGCGTCTGGATGAGGCGATCGCGCGGGTGTGGATCGCCAATGGTCAGGCGGCCGTGCGCGTCGCCGCCGGCGATCGCCGGCAGCTGGACGCGGCCGAGCGCCGCATCCGAGCGCTCGTGCCCGCTGGCGCGGAGCGTCTCGATCGCGACGTGCGCGTGCGCTTCTGGAGCTGGAGCGACACCGGTCCCACCGCGCTCGCCCGGCGCATCGAGGTCGGTGACTGGACGTCGGTGCAAGACGGCTACGCCGAGGCGACGCGGGCCGCGCTGGCCGGCCTGCTTGGCGATCCGCCCCGGGGCGGGCGCGGGCGCCTGCTGCTGTGGCATGGCCCGCCCGGGACCGGGAAGACGACCGCGTTGCGCGCCCTGGCCTGGACATGGCGGGAGTGGTGCGACGTCGAGTACATCACCGACCCCGAGACGTTCTTCGGCGAGCAGCCCAGCTACCTGCTGCGCCTGCTGACGATGGGCGAGTCCGACGACGACCGATGGCGGCTGCTCGTGCTCGAGGACACCGGCGAGCTGATGCGCGTCGACGCCAAGGATCGCGTCGGCCAGGGGCTGTCGCGCCTGCTCAACCTCGTCGACGGGCTGATCGGCCAGGGCTTTCGCGTCCTGGTGCTGGTCACCACCAACGAGCCGCTCGGCGTGCTGCACGAGGCGGTGGCACGCCCGGGCCGCTGCGCCGCCGAGGTCGCCTTCCATCCGCTCGGTCGCGCCGAGGCCATCGCCTGGCTGCGCAAGCGCGACTGCGTGGCGCCGATCGACGGTGAGGCGACGCTGGCCGAGCTGTTCGGCATGCTCGACGGCCGCGAGCCACCGCGGCGCCGGGCGGTGGGCTTCACGGCCGCCGCCGATTGAGCTGCAGATGCCGCGTCGCTCAGGCCGTCAGCCGTGCGCCGACGGCGAGCTCCACGACGCGGTCGGGTGCGGCGATCGCACTCCGTGCCGCCGCCTGCAGCTCCTCGGCGTCGAGGTCGTACCTGCGGGCGGCGACATCGAGCAGCTGGAGATGGTCGGCCGGGTCGAGCAGCTCGACGTTGGCCACGCGCCCATCGGCGAACGCCACGTTGCAGTAGTCGTCGTCGACCTGCTCGCCGTGATCCCACCGCTCGACCGCGATCAGGTCGATGGAGAGCGCGTTGGCCAGGCTGTCGTACTCGGCACGCATCAGTTCCTTCTCTCATGGACGGAGACCACGACGTGAGGATCGTCCGCAGCTAGCACGATACGGATCCGACGGCCGTTGGCGAGGCGGCCCGTGTGCCGTGCACGGCCATTCGGGCCAACGTCGCTGTCGTCGGGCTGCTCGAGGATCCTCTCGACCTCCTCGACGGTCACTCCGTGTCTGCGCAGTCCATTCCGGGCGTGACGAGTGAAGATGAGTCCTTGGCTCACCGGGACCACAGGCGGTGGGCGGCGGCGATTCGCCCCCCGGACTCCGATCGACGTCGACAGGCCCGAGTGGTGGGAGCGCTATCCGGGCTGGTGAGTACCGCGCAAGCGCCAAGACTCCGCGCCCCAGACCAATGCACCGGATTCTCGCCAGAAGAATCCGCGAAAACGTCCTACGCGGCGCATACATTGAGCATCAAGCCCCAAGCAGGGCGCGGCTTCGGCCGCGTTCTGGGCAGGGGCTGGGAAAAGGTCCTCGTCGGGTGGGTGGCCCTACACGCTCATTCGGCGGGGACCGCCCCCAGCGCGCACCGATGAGTTCTCGCGCGTGGGACAGTCCCACCTGCCATGAGCTGCTCAGTCCGTCTGCGCGGAACGCTCAGGCAGCGCGCCGGCAACCGCGCCAGCCAGGTGCTGGACGGCGCGACCGTCGCCGAGCTGCTGCGCGCGCTGGAGGACGCCCACCCCGCGGTGCGGGGCTGGATCCTCGACGAGCGCGGGGAGCTGCGCCGCCACATCAACGTCTACGTCAACGGCGAGCAGGCCCGCCGCGACGCCGCCGTGGCCGACGGCGACGTCGTCGACGTGCTGCCCGCGATCTCCGGAGGAGCGATGCCATGACCGAGCTGGTCGTCGGGACCAAGAAGGGGCTGTTCGTGCTGGAGGGCGAGCCCGGGGGCGAGTTCGACGTCGTGGCGCGCGCGTTCGCCGGCGAGCCGGTCGACTTCGCCATGCGCGACCCGCGCAGCGGCCGCCTGCTGGCCGGCGTCACCTCGCCCTTCTACGGCCCCAAGATCTTCGTCGCCGACGACCCGGCCGGCGACTGGGAGCAGGCCGCCGGCGTCACCCTGCCCGAGGGCGGCGACCAGGCGCTGGAGCGCATCTGGGTGATCGTGGCCGGCGCGCGCGACGGCCTCATCTTCGCCGGCGCCGACCCGGGCGTGCTGTTCTCCAGCGAGGACGGCGGCGCCACCTGGGAGCTCAACGACGCGCTGTGGACGCACCCCACCCGACCGCGCTGGCAGCCCGGCGGCGGCGGGCTGTGCCTGCACTCGATCGTCCCCTGGCCCGGCGAGCCGCAGCGGCTCACGATCGCCATCTCCGCCGCCGGCGTGTGGCACACCGCCGACGGCGGCGACACGTGGGAGCGCGGCAACGACGGCCTCGACCCGCGCTACGTGCCCGAGGAGGCGCGCGAGCAGGAGATCGGCCTGTGCGTGCATCGCCTCGAGCGCGCCCCGCAGCGCCCCGAGCGGCTGTTCATGCAGTTCCACGGCGGCGTGTACCGCTCCGACGACGCCGGCGGCTCCTGGAGCCAGATCGGCGCCGGGCTGCCGTCGGACTTCGGCTTCCCGCTGGCCGTCGACCCGGCCGACCCCGACAGCGCCTACGTGATCCCGCTGGTGGCCGACATGGACCGCGTCACCCCCGAGGGGCGCGTGCGCGTGTACGAGACGCGCGACGCCGGCGCGACCTGGGCCCCGCGCGGCGACGGGCTGCCCGAGCGCGACGCCTACCTGACCGTGCTGCGGCGCGCGTTCGCCCAGGCCGGCGAGGGGCCGTCGCTGCAGCTGTACTTCGGCGCCACCTCCGGCGAGCTGTTCGGCACCGGCGACGCGGGCGCGACCTGGGCGACCGTCGCGCGCCGCCTGCCGCCCGTCTCCTCGGTGACCGCCGTGGCGTAGCCGTCGCGTCAGACGCGCGCGCCCCGCCCCGACTCATAGGGTGGTGGCGTCGTGCTGAGCATTCATCGCGCAGAGCGGGCCGACGGCCTGGTCGAGGCGCTCGCCGGGCTCCTCGGCGGCCCCTCGACCGACCCGTTCGCCGTCGACGTCGTCGCCGTGCCCACCCGCGGGATGGAGCGCTGGCTGACCCAGCGGCTGTCCGACGCGCTGGGCGTCTGCGCCAACGTCGACTTCCCCAGCCCGCGGCGGCTGGTCGGCGACGCGGTCGCCGCCGCCTCCGGCGTCGACCCGCTGCACCGATCCGTGGCTGCCCGAACGCGCGGTGTGGCCGCTGCTGGAGGTCGTCGAGGCCAGCATCGACGAGCTGCTGATGCAGGACCTGCGCGCCCACCTGGGCGGCGACACGCCGCCGGGCGCGGCGCTTCACCGCGATCCGCCACCTGGCCGCGCTGTTTGACCGCTACGCGCTCTACCGCCCCGAGCTGGTGCGCCAGTGGGCCGGCGGGGCCGACGGCGACATCGCCCCCGACGCCGCCTGGCAGGCGGAGATCTGGCGCCGCCTGCGCGCCCGCATCGACCTGCCCGGGCCCGCCGAGCGGCTGACCACCGCCTGCGCCGCCCTGCGCGCGACGCCCGACCTCGTCGACCTGCCCGACCCGCATCGCCCTGTTCAACCTCACGCGCCTGCCCGCCGCCCGCCTGGAGGTGCTGCGCGCGCTGGCCGCCCACCGCGACGTGCACCTGTTCCTGCTGCACCCCTCGCCGGGGCTGTGGGAGCGCATCGCCCAGGCGCCGCCCCCGCCGAGCCTGCGCCGCCGCGAGGACACCACCGCCGCCGCTGCCGCGCAACCGCCTGCTGGCCACCTGGGGCCAGGACGCGCGCGAGATGCAGGTGGTGCTCGCCCACGAGGGCGAGGCCGCCGACGTGCACCACCCGGTCGCCGCGGGCGGCGAGCGCCTGCTGGGCCACCTGCAGGCCGACGTGCGCGCCGACCGCCGCTCGGGCGCCGACCAGCGGCCGCTGCTGGCCGACGGCGACCGCTCGCTGCGCATCCACGCCTGCCACGGCCGCGCCCGCCAGGTCGAGGTGCTGCGCGACGCGATCCTGCACCTGCTGCAGGCCGACCCGACGCTCGAGCCGCGCGACGTGATCGTCATGTGCCCCGACATCGAGACGTTCGCGCCGCTCATCCACGCCACCTTCGGCGCCGCCCACGTCGCCGGCGGCGACGACCCCGACCGGCCCGACCTGCACGTGCGCCTGGCCGACCGCTCGCTGCGCCAGACCAACCCCGTCCTGGGCCTCATCGCCCAGCTGCTGGACATCGCCGACGGCCGCCTGACCGCCTCCCAGGTGCTCGACCTCGCCGACCGCGACGTGGTGCGCCGCCGCTTCGGCCTCGACGACGACGACCTCGCCCGCCTGGAGGACTGGGTCGGCGACGCCGGCATCCGCTGGGGCCTGGACGCCGAGCACCGCCGCCCCTTCCGCCTCGACGTGCTGCCCGCGGGCACCTGGCGGGCGGGGCTGGACCGCCTGCTGGCCGGCGTGACGATGAGCGAGGACGGCCAGCGCCTGATCGCCGGCCACGTGCTGCCGCTGGACGACGTCGACAGCGGCTCGATCGAGCTGGCCGGGCGCTTCGCCGAGCTGGTCGACCGCCTCGGCGACGCCGTCGACCGGCTCACCGCGCCGCCAGACGATCGACGCCTGGGCGGCCACGCTGGCCGAGGTCGCCGACGCGCTGTCGCGAGTCCCCGCCGGCCGAGCCGTGGCAGAAGGCCGAGCTGCGCCGCCTGCTGGACGACGTCGTCAGCGAGGCCACCATCGACGGGGTCACCCATCCCGCCGAGCTCGAGCTGCCCGAGGTGCGCGCGCTGCTGGCCGACCGCCTGCAGGGCCGCCCGACGCGCGCCAACTTCCGCACCGGCCACCTGACCATCTGCACGCTGCTGCCGATGCGCTCGGTGCCCCACCGGGTCGTCTGCCTGCTGGGGATCGACGACACGATCTTCCCGCGCAAGGCCCCGCGCGACGGCGACGACCTGCTGCTCGACGACCCCCACGTCGGCGAGCGCGACCCGCGCAGCGAGGACCGCCAGCTGCTGCTCGACGCGCTGATGGCGGCCACCGACCGGCTGCTGATCACCTACACCGGCAACGACGAGCGCACGAACATGCCGCGCCCGCCCGCGGTGCCGGTCGGCGAGCTGCTCGACGTCGTCGACCGCACCGTCACCACCGCCGACGGCCGCCCGGCGCGCGAGCACGTGGTGATCGCCCACCCGCTGCAGCCCTTCGACCGGCGCAACTTCCTGCCGGGCGCCCTGGAGGGCGGCCAGCCGTGGAGCTTTGACCGCGTCGCCCGCGCCGGCGCCGAGGCGCTGGAGGGCGAGCGGCCCGAGCGCGGCGCCTTCCTGGCCGGGCCGCTGCCCGCCGACCCGCGGCCGATCCTCGAGCTCGACGAGCTGACCGCCTTCGTGCGCCACCCGGCACGGGCGTTCCTGCGCCACCGCCTGGGCATCAGCCTGGGCGACTTCTCCAGCGAGATCGACGACGCGCTGCCGATCACCCTCGACGGGCTGGAGCGCTGGCGGATCGGCGAGCGGATGCTCGCCGCGCGCCTGGCCGGCAGCGACGCGCGCGCCGCCATCAGGGCCGAGATCGCCCGCGGGGCGCTGCCGCCCGGTCGCTCGGCCCGGCCGCTGGTCGCCGACCTGTACCAGACCGTCGAGGGGATCATGGCCGCCGTCGAGCAGCTGCTGGGCGACACGGTGCGCGTCTCGCGCGACGTGCGCGTCGCGCTGGCCGGCGAGCGGATTCTCAGCGGCACCGTGCCGTCGGTGGCCGGCAGCACGCCAGGCGACGATGACCTTCTCGCGCATCAACGCCGGCCACCGGCTCACCGCCTGGGTGCGGCTGCTGGCCCTCAGCGTCGCCGACCCCGCCCGTGAGCACCGCGCGCTGATCATCGGCAAGGCGCCCCAGGGCGGCGGGGTGCGCGCGCTGGCCATCGCCTCGCCCGGCCCCGACGCGCGCCGCCACCTCGACGACCTCGTCGACCTCTACGACCGCGCCATGCGCGAGCCGCTGCCGCTGTACGCGAAGACCTCCGCCGCCTACGCCGCGGCCGCGCACCGCGGCGACGACGGCGCCCGCGCCGCCACGGTCGAGTGGGAGTCGACCTACGAGCGCGAGCGCGAGGACCGCGACGCCGAGCACGTGCGCCTGCACGGCGGCACGCCGGCGCTGCGCGAGCTGCTGGCGGCGGCTCCGCGCGCGGACGAGCACGGCCCCGGCTGGGATCCCACCGAGCCGACCCGCCTGGGGCGCTACGCGCGGCGCCTGTGGGATCCGCTGCTGGACCTCGAGCACGACCCCACCCAGCCGCGATGAGCACGACCGACGCCCCTCGCGCCTTCGACGTCACCGGCCCGCTGCCCACCGGCGTGACCGTGCTCGAGGCCAGCGCCGGCACCGGCAAGACCTACACGATCGCCGGCGCTGGCGGCCCGCTACGTCGCCGAGGGCCGCCCGCTGGAGCGAGCTGCTGATCGTCACCTTCACGCGCATGGCCACCGCCGAGCTGCGCGACCGCGTCCGCGAGCGGCTGGTCAGCGTCGAGGTCGGCCTGGAGCAGGCGCTGGCCGGGCATCCAGCCCGCCGCCGCCGACCCGGTCGCTCGAGCTGCTGGCCAGCGGCGAGCGCGACGAGCTGGAGCTGCGCCGGCGGCGCATGGCCGCGCGCTCGCCGACTTCGACGAGGCGACGATCGCCACCACCCACGGCTTCTGCCAGGAGGTGCTCGGCGGGCTGGGCATCGCCGGCGACCTCGAGCCCGGCATCGACGTTCGTCGAGGACCTCGTCCGACCTCGTCGTCCGAGGTGGTCGACGACCTCTACCTGCGCCGCTTCCACGCCGCAGGAGCGCCCGGACTTCGACCGCGCCCAGGCGCTGCAGATCGCCCGCGAGGCGGTCGCCAACCCGGGCGCGCCGATCGAGCCCGCGCAGGCCGACGGACACGCCGGCGATGCGCGCCCGGCTGGCCGAGCGCGGTGCGCGAGCGAGCTCGAGCGGCGCAAGCGCGCGCCGCGGGGTCATGACCTACGACGACCTGCTCACCCGGCTGGACGACGCGCTGCACACCGCGGGGGCACGCGCGTGGCCCAGCGGCTGCGCGACCGCTACCGCGTCGTGCTCGTCGACGAGTTCCAGGACACCGACCCCGTCCAGTGGCGGATCATGCGCCGCGCCTTCGGTGACGGGGCCACGCACGCTCGTGCTGATCGGCGACCCCAAGCAGGCGATCTACGCCTTCCGCGGCGCCGACGTCTACGCCTACCTCGAGGCGGCCCGCAGCGCGGGCGAGCGCGCCGACGCTGGAGGTCAACTGGCGCAGCGACCAGGGCCTGATCGACGCCTACGACGCGCTGTTCGGCGGCGCCCAGCTGGGCCACGAGGGGATCGTCTACCGGCCGGTGCGGGCCGCCGCGCCCAACCAGCGCCCGCGGCTGCTGGGCGCGCCCGACCCGGCGCCCGTGCGCCTGCGCGTCGTGCCGCGCCTGGCGGCCGGCACCACCCGCACGCGGCTTTGCGCGAGACCGACGGCGTGCGCCGCCACATCGCCGCCGACCTGGCCGGCGACCTGTGGCGCTGCTGGACTCCGGGGCGCGCATCGAGGCGCGCGACAAGGCCGGCCACCCGCTGGGCGAGCAGCCGATCAGCCCCGGCCACGTCGCCGTGCTCGTGCGCCGCCGCGCCGACGCCGAGCAGATCCGCCGACGCGCTGGACGCGGCCGGCATCCCCGCCGTCATCAACGGCGCGGGCAGCGTGTTCGACACGCCGCCGGCCGATGACTGGCTGCGCCTGCTGGAGGCGATCGAGCGGCCCGCCTCCGACGCGCGCATGCGCGCCGCCGCGCTGACCGACTTCCTGGGCTGGACGCCCGCCGCAGGTGGCCGCCGCCGACGACGACGCCTGGGAGGCGGTGCGCCAGCGCCTGCACGAGTGGGCCACCGTGCTGCGCATGCAGCGGCGTCGCCTCCCTGACCGAGACGATCACGCGCGTCGCAGCGCCTGCCCGAGCGGCTGCTGCGCTGGGCCGACGGCGAGCGGCGGCTGACCGACCTGCGCCACGTCGCCCAGCTGCTGCACGCCGCCGCGACGGAGGAGCGACATGGGCGTGGCCGCGCTGACCGGCTGGCTGCGGCGGCGCATCGACGACGCCGGCGACGAGCGGCGACGAGGAGCGCAGCCGCCGGCTGGAGTCCGACGCCCAGGCGGTGCAGGTGCTGACCATCCACCGCAGCAAGGGGCTGGAGTTCCCGATCGTCTACCTGCCCTACCTGTGGGATCCCAGCTGGATCGCCCGTCAGCCGGTGCCGGTCGCCTTCCACGACGGCGACGAGCGCCGACGTCGACGTCGGGCTGGAAGGCGCGCGCCTACCAGGCAGCACCGCCGTCGCCACACCGCCGAGCAGCGCGGGGAGGACCTGCGCCTGGCCTACGTGGCCCTGACGCGCGCCCAGCATCAGGCCGTCGTGTGGTGGGCGGGCACCTACAACGCGCCGCGACTCCCCGCTGGGACGCCTGCTGTTCGCCCGCCAGCGCCGACGGCAGCGTGGCCGACGAGCGGGCCGCCCGACGCCCGACGACGACGTCGCCGTCGCGCGCTTCGAGGAGCTCGCCGCCACCGCGCCCGGGCGCATCAGCGTGCAGCGCGCCGAGGCCGGGCGCCCGGCGCACTGGAGCGGCCCGGCGCCCGAGCCGGCCCGGCTGGAGGTCGCCGTCTTCGACCGCGGCGCTGGACCGCGGCTGGCGGCGCACCTCCTACAGCGACATCACCGCCGCCGCCCACGAGGCGTGGGTGGCGCAGCGAGCCCGAGGAGCCGGCGCTCGACGACGAGCCGGCCCCGCCCGTCGTCGCCGCGGCGCCCGGCGACGGCCACGACGAGCTGCGCGCCCACCCGTCGCCGTGGGCGCGAGCTGCCCGCCGGGGCGAGCGTCGGCACGCTCGTGCACCTCGTGCTGGAGACGACCGACTTCGCCGCCGCCGACCTGGGCGCCGAGCTGGACGCGCCAGGTCGGCCTGGCCCAGGCCCGGCGCGTCACCGAGGCCGGCGACCGGGCCACGCTCGTCGCCGCGCTGCGAGGCCACGCTGCGAGACGCCGCTGCCGGGGCTGGGGCCGCTGGCCGCGCGACTCGCCCGCGCCGACCGCCTCGACGAGCTGCGCTTCGAGCTGCCGCTGGCCGGCGGCGACACGCCCATCGGCCGGCTGGCGCCCGCGATGATCGGCGCCGTGCTGCGCGAGCACCTGGCGCCCGGCGACCCGCTGGCCGGCTACGCCGATCGTCTCGACGACGCCGCGCTGCGCCAGAGCGTGCGCGGCTACCTCACCGGCTCGATCGACCTCGTCGTGCGCGCCCCCGACGGGCGCTTCGTCGATCGCCGACTACAAGACCAACTGGCTGGCGCCGCCCGCCGAGCCGCTGACGCTGTGGCACCACCGCCCCAGCGCGCTGCGCCGCGAGATGGAGCGCGCCCACTACGGGCTGCAGGCGCTGCTGTACACCGTCGCGCTGCACCGCTACCTGGCGCTGGCGCCTGGCCGGCTACGACCCCGAGCGTCACCTGGGCGGGGTGCGCTACCTGTTCGTGCGCGGCATGGCCGGCGCCGACACCCCGCAGGTCGACGGCGTGGCCACCGGCGTGTTCGCCTGGCAGCCGAGCGCCGCGCTGGTGTCGGCCCTCAGCGACGTGCTCGACCGCGGAGCGGGCCGGTGACCGACGCGACCAGCGTCCTCGACCCCCACGATGCGCGCCGCGCCCGCCGCGCCGGCGGCCTGCTGGCGCCCGTTCAACGACGCGCGGCGTGCTGAGCGCCGCCGACGTGCACGTCGCCCAGCGACTGGCCGCACTGGCCGGCGAGGACGATCCCGCGGTGCGCGCTCGCCGCCGCGCTGGCCGTGCGCGGCGCCGCGGCTGGGCCACGTCGTGCGTCGACCTGGCCACGATCGAGACGACCGCGACCGTCGACCTCGACGAGGACGATCGACCTGTCGACGCTGCCCTGGCCGACGCCCGGCCGCGTGGGTCGACGCGCTGGCCGCCAGCGCGCTGGTGGCCGTCGGCGAGAGCGCCGACGCGCCCGCCGACCGCCCGCTGCGCCTGGTCGGCCACGACGCTGTACCTCGACCGCTACTGGCGCGAGGAGCGCGCGCGTGGCCGACGACCTGCGCGCGCTGGCCGTCGCCGGCCGAGGGGATCGACCGCCCGCGCCTGGACGCGGGCCTGCAGCGGCTGTTCGCCGGCCTCCGGACGACGCCGCAGCGCGCCGCGGCGCGGGCCGCGGTCACGCGCCGGCTGGCCGTGGTCGGCGGCGGGCCGGGCACCGGCAAGACGACGACCGTCGCGCGGATCGCCGCGCTGCTGCTCGAGCAGGCCGGCCGGCGGGCCCCGCGCCGCTGATCGCCCTGGCCGCACCGACCGGCAAGGCCGCCGCCCGCCTGGAGGAGGCCGTCCACGCGCAGGCGCGCACGCCTGGACGTCGACGAGGCGGTCCGCGCACGGCTGCTGGGCCTGCGCGCGTCGACGCTGCACCGGCTGCTGGGCTGGCGGCCGGGCAGCCGCAGCCGCTTCCGCCACGACGCGCAACGACCGCCTGCCCCACGACGTCGGTGATCGTCGACGAGACCTCGATGGTGTCGCTGTCGCTGATGGCCAGCCTCGTGCAGGCCGTGCGCCCCGGCGCACGGCTGGTGCTCGTCGGCGACCCCGGACAGCTGACCTCCATCGAGGCGGGCGCCGTGCTCGGCGACGTGGTGGGGGCCGGCCGGGAGGAGGGCATCGTCGTGCTCGAGCGGGTGCATCGCTTCGGTGGCGGCATCGCCCGCGTCGCCGACGCGATCCGCGCCGGGGACGCCGACGCGACCATCGCCGCGCTGCGCGACGCCCCGCCGGGCGTGACGTGGATCGACGCCGACGCGGCGCAGCCCGAGGCCGAGGCGCTGCTGGCCCCGATCCGCCGCGCGGCGATCGCGGCCAACCGCGCGCTGATCGACGCCGCCCAGGACGGCGACGCCGCCGGCGCCCTGGGCGCGCTGGGCGCCTTCCGGCTGCTGTGCGCCCACCGCCGCGGCCCGCACGGCGCGCTGCGCTGGATGAGCCGCGTCGAGGGCTGGCTGGACGAGGGCATCGGCGACTTCGCCGCCGACAGCGTCTGGTACGTCGGGCGCCCGCTGCTGATCACCCGCAACGACCACGCGCTGCGCCTCTACAACGGCGACACCGGCGTGATCGTGCGCACCGCGCCCGGGGAGGTCGCCGCCGCCTTCGAGCGCGGCGGCGACGCGGTGACCGTGCGCCCGTCGCGCCTGGAGGCCGTCGAGACCGTCCACGCGATGACGATCCACAAGAGCCAGGGCTCGCAGTTCGACACCGCCGCGGTGCTGCTGCCGCCGGTCGGCTCGCGCCTGCTGACCCGCGAGCTGCTCTACACGGCCGTCACCCGCGCGCGCGAGGGCTGATCGTCGCCGGCAGCGAGGAGAGCGTGCGCGCCGCCGTCGGGCGGCCGGTCGCGCGGGCGTCCGGGCTGGCGCAGCGGCTGCGCGGCTGAGCCCGGTTCACGCGTGGACGTGCGCCTGGCCGGCGGACGCGATCGTTCCTACGGTGATCGCATGTCCCGGGTCCTCGCCGCCGTGGCCTGCGCCATCGCGGTCGCCGCGCTGCCGACCGCCGCGCCCGCACCCGCGCTGGCCAGCCAGCACCACAAGCACCACAAGCGCCACCACCACAAGAAGAAGCATCACCACCGGCGCCACTGCGACCCCGCCTACAGGGGCGCCTGCCTGCGCCCCGACGTCTCCGACTACGACTGCGCCGGCGGCAGCGGCAGCGGGCCCTACTACGCGCACGGTCCGATCCAGGTCGTCGGCGACGACCACTACCACCTGGACGCCGACGGCGACGGCGTCGCCTGCGAGTCCTAGATCGCCCGCGGCGCCCGGTCAGCTGGCAGACTGGCGCGCATGTCCACGGAAGGCCTGCCGCAGCATCCCAACCTCGTCCTGATCATCACCGACCAGGAGCGGGCCCCGATGCACTGGCCCGACGGCTTCGCCGACGAGCAGCTGCCCTCGCGCCGGCGGCTGCTCGACCACGGCATCAGCTTCGAGCAGGCGACCTGCAACACGTGCATGTGCTCGCCCAGCCGCGCGACCTTCTTCACGGGCACGATGCCCGCCCAGCATCGCGTCACCGAGACGCTGACCTTCGGCGGGACGTTCAGCGACGGCGAGGTCGTCCTCGACCCGCAGCGCCCGAACCTGGCCACGATGCTGCGCGCCGGCGGCTACGACGTCTTCTACCGCGGCAAGTGGCACATGAGCAAGGGGCCCGAGGGCAGCGAGGAGATCCGACCCAGAGGACGTCGCCGCCTATGGCTTCGACGGCTGGATCGGGCCCGACTCCGGCGGCGACACCCGCCCGGAGTCCTTCGGCGCCGGCCAGGCCGACCACGACGCGCGCTACATCGAGCAGGCGCTGAAGCTGCTGGACGAGCTCGCCTCCCAGCCGCGCGACAGGCCGTTCGCGCTGGTCATCTCGCTCGTCAACCCCCACGACGTGCTCGCCTACCCGGCCGGCGCGTGGGCCGACAACTTCGACGAGGACGACCTGGCCGGCGACATCCGCTGCCGCCGACCATCGACGAGGACCTCGTCGCCAACCACAAGCCCGTCGCCCAGGAGGTGCTGCGCCGCATCGCCGACTTCGTGCTCGGCCCGCTGGCCAGCGAGGAGCAGCGCGCCGGCTACGTGAACTTCTACGCCAACCTGTCCAAGCGCATCGACGGCCAGATCGCGCCGATCGTCGACCACTTCTACGAGGCCGACGGCACTCCGACGGCGCTGGGCAACGACACGATCGTCGTGCGCCTGTCCGACCACGGCGAGCTGGCGCTCTCCCACGGCGGCCTGCGCCAGAAGGTCTTCAACGTCTACGAGGAGACGCTGCGCGTCCCGCTGATCATCTCCAACCCGCACCCTGTGCCCGACGCGGCGCGCCAGCGAGCACCCGGCCTCGCTGGTCGACCTGCTGCCCACGCTGGCCAGCCTGTGCGGGGTGCCGGCGCCCGAGGGGATGCGCGGGGCCGACCTCAGCCCGATCGTGCGCGACCCCGAGCACGGGCCGGTGCAGGACCACGTGCTGTTCACCTTCGACGACGTGCGCGCCGGCACCCCGTCGGTGCGCGAGCCGGTCCCGGCGGCCAACCGGATCCGCGCCATCCGCGAGGCGCGCTGGAAGTTCGCGCGCTACTTCCACGCCGACGGCGCCTTCCCCGAGGAGCTGGAGATGTACGACCTGCTCGAGGACCCGCTGGAGCTCGAGAACCTCGCGCATCCGCAGCACCCGCGCTTCGACGATCCGGCGGTCGTCGCCGAGCGCGAGCGCCTGGCGATCAAGCTCGCCGAGGCCGAGGCGCGCAACGCCCGGCCGCTGCCCATCTGACGTCGGACATCCGGGACCAATGGGCCGTCCGGAATTTCGACCATCCGGCAGTTGGCAGGTGACCGCCGCATCGTCACTATGCCGCCATGTTCGGGATCGCCGCGGTCGCCCAGCCCTTCGGGCGCGACGTCGAGGAGGCGTTTGAGCGCATCGAGCGCACCGTCGCGGCGGCCCGGGAACGGGGCGCCCGGCTGGTGGTGTTCCCCGAGTGCACGCTGGGCGGCTACCTGCGCGAGCCGACCGGCGACGAGATCGGCCCCGACCTGCCGCCGGCGCTCGACCCCGACGGCCCGGAGATCGCCCGGCTGGTCGCCCTGGCCGGTCCGACGACGATCTGCGTCGGCTACTCCGAGGCGGGGCGACCACTCGCCCTACAGCGCGGCGGTGTGCGTCAGCGGCGACGGCGTGCACGGCCGCCACCGCAAGGTGCACCTGCCGCCCGCCGAGCGCTTCGCCTACAGCCACGGCGACGGCTTCGCCGCCTTCGACACGCCGGTGGGACGGATCGGGATGCTGCTCTGCTACGACAAGCTGTTCCCGGAGGCGGCCCGCACGCTGGCGCTGGACGGCGCGCAGCTGATCGCCTGCATGGCCGCCTGGCCGATGGACCGCCACGATCCCGCGCCGCGCGTGGCCGCCGACCGCCAGACGCGCCACTTCACGCTGACCGCCGCCTCGCGGGCGATCGAGAACCAGGTCGTGTGGGTGTCGGCCAACCAGACGGGCCGCTGGGGCGCGCTGCGCTTCCTCGGCCACGCCCAGGTCGTCGACCCCGACGGGGTCGTCCGCGCCCGCACGCGCGGGCGCTCCGGCGTCGCGCTGGCCGAGCTGGACCCGGCCGCCGAGGTCGATCGCGCCCGCCTGCACATCGACCAGCTGGCCGACCGCCGGCCGCACGCCTACGGGCCGGCGCCGGACCATCTGGGCCAGGTCGCGGGCGCATTCGGCTAGAACAATAGGTATGTGCGGTATCGTCGCCCACTACGGGCGCCCTGACCCCGAGGCCCTGGAGCGGATGCTCGAGCGCCTCACCCATCGCGGCCCCGATGACGACGGCCGCATCGCCGTCGGCGCCGGCTGGCTCGGACACCGCCGGCTGTCGATCGTCGACGTCGACGGCGGCCGCCAGCCGCTGGTCAACGCCGCCGGCGACCGTTTCCTGGTCGGCAACGGCGAGGTCTACAACCACGCCAGCGTGCGCACCGACCTGGGGGCGCCCGACTTCCGCACCCGGTCCGACAACGAGGTCGCGCTCGCGCTGCTGGAGGACGGCGACCCGCGCGCGCTGGGCGCGCTGAACGGCATGTTCGCGTTCGTCTGCGCCGGTGAGGACGGCAGCTTCGTCGCCGCGCGCGACCCGGTCGGCATCAAGCCGCTGTACTGGGCCCAGCGCGGCGACCAGTGGCGCTTCGCGTCGGAGATGCACGCGTTCGAAGGCGAGTGGCAGGCCGCGATGCGGCCCTTTCCGCCCGGCTGCGCATGGTCGCCCGAGGGCGGGCTGGTCCGCTTCGCCGACGCCGTGCCGGCGCTCGGCGGCGGACAGGCGCTCGACGACCACGCCGCGCTGCTGGAGGGCACCCGCGACGCGCTCGTGGGCGCGGTCGAGCACCAGCTCATGGGCGACGTGCCCGTCGGCGTGTTCCTGTCAGGCGGCCTGGACTCCAGCCTGATCGCCGCGATCGCGGCGCGCGTCCTGGCCGCGCGCGGGGAGCGGCTGCAGACGTTCGCGGTCGGGACGCCCGAGTCGCACGGACCGGGAGGCCGCCCGCCGGGTGGCCGAGCACATCGGTGCCGACCACCACGAGCAGGCCTACACCGCCGCCGACGCGCTGGACGCGCTGCCGACCGTCGTGCGGGCGATCGAGTCCTTCGACCCGGCCCTGGTGCGCAGCGCCGTGCCCAACTTCCTGCTGGCGAGGATGACCGCGCGCCACGTCAAGGTCGTGCTGACCGGCGAGGGCGCCGACGAGCTGTTCGCCGGCTATGACTACCTGCGGGCCTTCACCGACGGCGCCGCCCTGCACGACGAGCTCGTGCGCACGGTGCGCTCGCTGCACAACCTCAACCTGCAGCGCTGCGACCGCGTGACGATGGCCCACGGGCTGGAGGCGCGCGTGCCGTTCCTGGACCGCGAGGTGATCGACTGGGCGCTGCAGCTGCCGCCCCAGGTCAAGCTCGCTCCGCCCGGCGAGCCCGAGAAGCGGCTGCTGCGCGAGGCGTTCGCCGGCTGGCTGCCCGACGACCTGCTGTGGCGCGACAAGGCCGAGTTCGGCGACGGCAGCGGCGCGCGCGACGTGCTCAGCGAGGCGGTCAGCGCCGACATCAGCGACGCCGAGTTCGCCCGTGAGCGCCACGCGATCGACCCGCCGTTGCGCACGAAGGAGGAGCTCGCCTACTACCGCATCTTCCGCGAGCATCTGCCCGACGTGCAGGCCGAGACGGCGATCAGCCGCTTCGCCCGCGCCTGACCGCCTGCGGGGCGGAAGGCGCGCGCGGCGTCGGCTGCAACCGACGCCGCGACGCGGGCTGTGTCCGACGGAACAGCGGGACGGACCCGCCGACCCATCCAGCACGCTGTTCGGTGGGGAACGTAGCGGGTGAGGCGCAGCGGGTGTGCGCCAAAGCGGCCGCACGTCGTAGATTGCCGCCCACCATGCTCGTCATCTTCCACCCCGACGCCACGACCGCGGAGATCGATGCCGTGACCGAGCGCATCCTCGCCACCGGGGCCGGCGCCCAGCGTGTCATCGGCGCGGAGCAGACCGTGATCGGGGTCATCGACGCCGACCGCGACCACATCACCAGCCTCGAGCTCGACGCCGATCCGGGCGTCGACCGCGTCGTGCCGGTCTCCTCGCCCTACAAGCTCGCCCACAAGCACCGCCACGGCGACGTCGCCCATCCGGTCGAGATCGCCGGCGTCGTCTTCGGCGGCCTGGCGCCCGACTTCCGCCTGATCCTCGGGCCCTGCGCGGTCGAGTCACGCGAGCAGACGCTCACCGCCGCGCGCGCCTGCCGCGATGCGGGCGCCGACATGCTGCGCGGCGGCGCGTTCAAGCCGCGCACCAGCCCCTACGCCTTCCAGGGGCTCGGCCTCGAAGGGCTGAAGATCCTGGCCGAGGCGCGCGAGGAGACCGGGCTGCCGATCGTCACCGAGCTCACCGACCTGCGCGACATCGAGGCGGTCACCGAGTACGCCGACTGCATCCAGGTCGGCGCGCGCAACATGCAGCATTTCCCGCTGCTGACCGAGCTGGGGCGCGCGAACCTGCCGGTGCTGCTCAAGCGCGCGATGGGCGCATCGATCGACGACTTCCTGCTGGCGGCCGAGTACATCCTGCGCGAGGGCAACCAGCGCGTGCTGCTGTGCGAGCGGGGCATCCACGCCAAGGCCACGCCGGCGCGCTCGTGCCTGGACCTGGCCGCCGTGACCGTCCTCAAGGAGCACACGCACCTGCCGGTCATCGTCGACCCGTCGCACGCGGCCGGGCGGCGGGCGCTGGTCGAGCCGCTGGCGCTGGCCGGCGCCGCCTGCGGCGCCGACGGGCTGATCGTCGAGTGCCATCCCGACCCGCGCAACGCGCGCTGCGACGGGCCGCAGGCGGTGACGCTGGACGCGCTGCCGGCCTTCGCCCAGCGGGCGCGCGGGGTGGCGGCGCTGGTCGCCGCCTGATCGTCGGGCGCGGGTCGGCCGCGCTCGCCCTCAGTCCTGGCCGCGCGAGACCTGCACGTCGTGGAACTCGACCTCGACCTCCTCGGCGAAGCGCCGGCCGTTGACCTCGTCGTGGCGCATGAAGCGCGGCGGCTCCACGCGGACGCGCAGCGTGTAGCTCCCGTCGACGGGCACGGTCCAGTTGCGCCCGTAGTGGTAGATCATCGGATGCCACAGCAGCGGCTGCTCGTGGGTGGCGACCTCGCTGCCGTCGGGGTCGATCAGCGTGGCGAAGACGCGCACGCCGGGCACGAAGCGTCCGTCGGCGCGATCGCAGACGGCGACCTCCACGTGCAGGTTCTCCTGCTCGGGGTCACGCCACACGAGCTCGCCGTCGACCCACTCGTACATGCCCTCGGCCTCCTCGATGGCATAGCCGATGCGGTAGTCGCCCGCCTCGACGGTGCCGCCGTCGTCGGCGACGTCCTCGGCCATGTGCGCCAGCGCGCGCCCGTAGGCGTCGCCCTGCGCGCGGGCCAGGTCGAGCTGTCGGGCGGTGGCCTCGCTGGTGTCGGGGTCCATCGGCGGTCGCTGGTCGGCGGGCATCGGGCACCTCCTGGTCGTCGGGTTCCTCCGACGACTACCCCCGGCCGGCGGCCGTCCTCAGCCGCTGGCCGCGCGCGGACGTGCGGCCAGCGCCTGCACGCCGCCGCCGACGAAGGTCATCGCGTCGTCGATCAGCGAGCGCGCCTGCGCGAACACGTCGGCGTCGGCGTGCTGCTGCTTGAGCTCGCGCCCCAGCGCGTCGAAGGCCGCCACGGTCGCCGCGGCGACCATGTGAGGGATCAGGTCGTCGGCGGGGAGGGCGAGGTCGACGGCGACCGCCTCGGCGACGATCTGCTCCAGGCGGGCCATCTGGCCGCGCTCGTAGGTGCGCAGCGCCTCGTCGGACTCGACCAGCTCACGGCGGCAGCGGGCCGCCGCGACGTCCATCTCGGAGGCGGTGATGTGCTCGGCGATCCAGCCGCGCATGGCGTCGACGGCGGTCTCGGTGGGGCCGCGCTCGGTGGTCAGGCGCGCGCGCAGGCTGGTCAGCGTCTCCTCGCCGTCGTGGAAGACGAGCTGCTCCTTGACGGGGAAGTAGGCCGACACGGTGCGCGGGGCGACCTCGGCGGCGTCGGCGATCTGGCGGATCGTCGTGTCGGCGAAGCCCTGCTTCGCGAACAGGTCCAGGGCCACGCGGATGATCGTCTCGCGCGTGCGCAGCTTCTTGCGCTCGCGCAGGCCGAGCTCGGTCGGCGTCTCAGACCCGGTTGCCATCCTTGCACCCTACGGTAGCAGGAAGTTGCAGCAAGTGCAAGTTTGCGTGCATGGCGAACTTGCAGCGAATGTGGTAGTGTGCCGCGCCGTCCATGTCTGCACTCCTCTCCCGCATCGCCCGCACGCTGTCGGCCCACTGGGTCCGCGGCCTGATCGGCCTGATCGTCGCCCTGGCCGCCATCTTCGCCGCCACCGTCTCCCAGGGGGGCAGCACCTCCGACGACTTCTCCATCCCCGGCACCGAGTCCCAGAAGGCGCAGGACCTGCTGGAGGCGAAGTTCCCGGCCAAGGCGGGGGCGGAGAGCACGATCGTCTTCACCACCGACAGCGGCAAGCTGACCGATCCGCAGGAGAAGGCGACGATCGAGCAGGCGCTGGCCGACGTGGCCAAGCTGCCGCACGTCGGCGAGGGCAACGTCACCAACCCGCTCGAGCCCGACTCGCCGGCGCTGTCGAAGGACGGTCAGACCGCTTACGCGACCGTCACCTACGACACCCAGTCGATCGATCTCGACAAGGCCGACGGCCAGAACCTGATCGACACCGCCCAGCAGGCCGACCGCAACGGGGTGCACGTCGAGCTGCGCGGCGAGGTCGTCGACCTGGCCACCCAGCAGGTCGGCGGCATGGGCGAGGTGATCGGCCTGGCCATCGCCTTCGTGCTGCTGTGGCTGCTGTACCGGTCCTTCTCGGCGATGCTGGTGACCCTGCTGGGCGCGGTCGTGGGCGTGATGATCAGCCAGCTGATCATCTTCGCCGTCCAGCGGCCGCTGGGCCTGCCGGAGTTCACCCACACGCTGGCCACGATGCTCGGCCTCGGCGCCGGCATCGACTACTCGCTGCTGATCGTCAGCCGCTTCCGCGAGCAGCTGGTCGCCGGCGACAACGCCTCCGAGGCGGCCGGACGGGCCAACGCCACGTCGGGTGTGTCGGTCGTCGCCGCGGGCGTCATCGTGATGGTCGCCATCGCCGCACTGCTGACCGTCGGCATCCCGCTGGTGGGCAAGATGGGCATCGGCACCGCGATCGCCGTGGCCTGCGTGGTGGTCTCCTCGATCACCGTGCTGCCGATCTTCCTGGGCGCCTTCAAGCGCTGGATGTACCCCAAGGACCCCGCGCACGTGGCCCGCTCGGAGGGGTTCACCAAGTGGGGCCAGCGGCTGACCGCGCGCCCGTGGGTGGCGGTGATCGCCGGCGGGCTGCTGCTCGCGGTGATCGCCACGCCGTTCATCGACATGCGCCTGGGCCAGCCCGACGACGGCAACCAGTCGCCGTCGACCACGCAGCGCCAAGCCTACGACGAGCTCAGCGCCGCCTTCGGGCCGGGCTTCAACGGCCCGCTGATCCTGGCCATCGGCTCCAAGGACGGCGGCCAGCTGCCGCCCGCCCAGCTCAAGACGCTGTCGGGCCAGCTGGCCGACGTGCCGGGCGTGGCCAAGGTCGGCGCGCCCGTCACCAACGACGCCGGCGACGCCGCCGTGCTGCGCGTGACGCCGACGACGTCGCCCCAGGACGCGGCCACCACCGACCTCGTCGACCGGCTGCGTCAGGACGTGCTGCCGAGCGACACCGCCGACACGAACCTGCAGGTCTACGTGGGCGGCCAGACCGCCGGCTTCGAGGACTTCTCCCAGAAGGTCTCCAGCCGCCTGCCGCTGTTCATCCTCGTGGTCATCGGCCTGTCGATGATCCTGCTGATGGCGGTGTTCCGCTCGATCCTGGTGCCGCTGGCCTCGGCCGTGTTCAACCTGCTGTCGATCGGCGCCGCCTACGGCGTGGTCGTCGCGGTCTTCCAGTGGGGCTGGGGCGCGTCGCTGATCGGCGCCAGCTCCGACGTGCCGATCATCTCGTTCATCCCGCTGATGATGTTCGCGATCCTGTTCGGCCTGAGCATGGACTACAACGTCTTCCTGCTCAGCCGCATCCGGGAGGCCTACTTCGAGGGCGACTCGCCGGCCGAGAGCGTCGTGCACGGCCTGTCGCGCATCGCCAAGGTGATCCTCGTCGCCGGCCTGGTCATGTCGTCGGTGTTCCTGGCCTTCATCATCGGCGGCGACACGATCACCAAGATGTTCGGCGTCGGCCTGGGCGCGGCGATCCTCATCGACGTGCTGGTCGTGCGCATGGTCGTCTCACCGGCCCTGATGACGCTGCTGGGCGACAAGGCCTGGTGGATGCCCAAGTGGCTGGATCGCATCGTGCCCAACGTCTCGCTGGAGGGCGGCCACGACACGCGCGCCGCGCGCGTCGAGGAGCGCGAGGTGGCGCAGGTCTAGCCGCCTCAGCGGCGCTTGCGCGCGCGGTCGCTCAGCTCGCAGACCACGACGAGCGGCACGGCGCAGATCACGAACAGCAGGACGAGTCCCATGCTCGCTGGGTCGGCCGGGCGAGCGGGGAGTTGAGCGCTGCAGGCGATCGTTCGAGGCTCAGCCGGCCTCGGCGCGTGCCTTGAGCCCGTCGGCCGCCTCGCCGACGAGCACCTGGCGCACCCGGTCGACCACCGGGCCGCGCAGCAGCAGCCCGAGCATGCGGCCCGGGTCGGCGTCCAGGGCGTAGGTCGCCTGGGTGATGCCATCGCGCTCGACGAACGTCCACCCGCCGGCGAGCGACTTGAGGTCGCCGCGCTCCTGGTGGACGCGGATCGCCTCGTGCGGCTCGTAGGCGAAGCGCAGGCGCGTGGTGATCAGCTTCACGCTCGCGTCCGAGACGGTCTCCACCACGATCGCGCGCCCCTCGCCGTCGCGCTCGAGCACCTCCACGGACTGCAGCGAGCGCTGCCACTCGGTCGCGCGCTCGAGATCGGCGGCGATCGCGTAGCAGCGCTCCATGGGCGCGGCCACGTCGACGGTCGCGATGGCGTTGATGATCCCCATCGCCCAGCAGCATAGGCGCGCCGTCCGCGCTCTGACGCTCTTCGCGTGATCTTCGGCGCGCATGCGTGTTGAGGGGGGCATGCGACGCAGAACGATCCTGTCCCTCACCGCCGCGGCCGCCGCCGGCGTGATCCCGGCGACCGCCCTGGCCCACGGCGACCATCACGGCAACGGCCACGGCGAGGACGCCGCGCCCACGCCGGTGGCGACCGTCGCCTCGTTCAGCGGGGGCACCCTCACGCTCACGCTGGCCGACGGCTCGACGCTGGCCGCCAAGGTCACCGATCGCACCCGGCTGGCCTGCGAGAATGCCCCCGACACGACGACCACCACGACCACGACGACGACCACGACCCCCACGACGATCACCGCCCACGAGCACCACCGCGGCCGCGGCCACGACCGCGGGCACGGCCGTCACCGCTTCCGCAAGTGCGCGACCGACAACCTGACCGCGGGCGCGAAGGTCACCGGCGCCGAGGTCGGCGTCACCAGCTCGGGCGCGATCTTCCGGAAGGTTGCCCTGGTCCAGTAGGGGGCAGGCCAGCGGGGATGGAACCCTCCGGACTCCTGTCCCACCCGGCGCGGCTGGCCGGCACGTCGATGCTGCGCCTGCAGTCCGACGAGCGGCTGGTCGCGCTGGCGCGGGCGGGGCACGAGCCCGCCTTCGATGCGATCGTCCATCGCTACCGGCCGGCGCTGCTGCGCTACTGCGCCAAGCTCCTCGGTCCCGAGCGGGGCGAGGACGCGGTGCAGCAGGCGCTGGCCAGCGCCCACACCGCCATGACCTCCGGCGACGACCGCGATCTGCGCCTGCGCCCCTGGCTGTACCGGATCGCGCACAACACCGCGCTGAACTTCCTGCGCGGCGCGCGCCGCGACGAGGTCGAGCTCGACGCCGCCGCGTTCGCGGCGGCGCACACGCCCGAGGACCAGCTGGCCCAGCGCGAGCGCCTGGAGTCGGTCCTGCGGGCGGTCGCCGCGCTGCCGCCCGCCCAGCGCGACGCCCTGCTGCTGCGCGAGCTGGAGGGGCGCTCGCACGAGGAGATCGCCCGCGCTCTCGGCGTGTCGTCGGGCGCAGCGCGCGCGACGCTGTTCCGCGCGCGAGCGGCGGTGCGCACCGCCTGCACGGCGCTGACGCCCAGCGGGCTGATGCTGCGCCTGGCCGAGGCCGGGCTCGACGGGCCCTCCCACGTGGCCGCCAAGGCCGTCGCCGGCGTGGTGGCCAGCGCGGTCATCGTCGGCGGAGGCGCCTCCACCGGCGTGCTGCGCCACGACCATCCGCGCCGCGCCACCGCCCAGCAGGCGCACGCCGACACCCGGCCGGCGAGGACCACGCCCAGCGCCTCCGCGCCCGCCGCGACCACGCCGGCGAAGGCGACGGCCGGAAGCGAACCGGTCGCGGCGCTCAAGGCGACCGCCCCGGCAGCGCCGGCCACGGCGACGACGCCCAAGCGCAAGCGACATCGCGCCGCCCGGCCGGCCGGTGACGTGCGCCGCGCCGATCGTCGCCACGCCGGTCAGCGCGACCGGTCCGGCCGCGGCGCAGGCGAGGCCGCAGACGACCACGGCGCGCCGTCGACGCCGGCGGCCCCGACCCCGCAGGCGCGCCGGTCGGGCCGCCACGCAGACGATCACGCCCCGCCGCGCAGCGAGCATGATCGCGGTCGCTCCCAGCCGGCGCAGGCGCAGTCCCACGCGGCGCACGGGCAGCCCGAGGCCGACCGTGGATCGACCGAGGCCGCCCACGGGTCGCATGGCAACGCGCACGCGCAATCCGGGCGCGACCACGGGCAATCCGAGCGCGACCACGGGCAATCCGAGCGCGAGCACGGGCGGGCGCCCGCCGACCGCGGGCGCCCGGCCGAGTCGTCCGATCAGGCGATCGAGGGCGTCTCGGGCAGGCGCGCCAGCGCCGCCTCCATGTCGGACTCGGAGAACTCCGGGTCCTCCAGGGACCCCGACAGGTAGGCGTCGTAGGCGGCCATGTCGAAGTCGCCGTGGCCCGACAGGTTGAACAGGATCACGCGCTCCTCGCCGGCCTCGCGCGCCTCCAGCGCCTCGATGACCGCGCCGCGCACCGCGTGGGAGGACTCCGGAGCCGGGATGATGCCCTGCGTGCGGGCGAACTGCACCGCCGCCTCGAAGCACTCGTTCTGGTGCAGGGCGCGCGCCTCGACCAGGCCCTCCTTGACCAGCGCGCTGACCAGCGGCGAGTCGCCGTGGTAGCGCAGGCCGCCCGAGTGCACCGGCGGCGGCACGAAGTCGTGGCCGAGCGTGTACATCGGCATCAGCGGGGTCAGCCCCGCCGTGTCGCCGAAGTCGTAGCGGTAGACGCCGCGCGTCAGCGTCGGGCAGGCCGCCGGCTCGACGGCCACGAAGCGCGTCCTGGCCTCGCCGCGCAGCACCGGGCGCAGGAACGGGATCGCGATGCCGCCGAAGTTCGAGCCGCCCCCGCAGGAGGCGATGACCACGTCGGGCGCGTCGCCGGCCAGCTCCATCTGGGCGATCGACTCCACCCCGATCACCGTCTGGTGCAGCAGTACGTGGTTGAGCACCGAGCCCAGCGAGTAGTTGGTGTCCTCGCGCTGGGCGGCGATCTCGACGGCCTCGGAGATGGCGATGCCCAGCGAGCCCGTCTCATGGGCGGCCTGCGCGCGGCCGGCCGCCGTCAGGTTCGACGGCGAGCGGTGCACCGTGGCGCCCCACGTCTGGATCATCGAGCGCCGGTAGGGCTTCTGGTCGTAGGAGGAGCCGACCATGAACACCTCGCACTCCAGCCCGAACAGCGCGCACGCGAAGGCCAGCGAGGAGCCCCACTGGCCCGCGCCGGTCTCCGTGGCCAGCTTGCGGATCCCCGCCTGCTGGTTCTCGTAGGCCTGCGGGATCGCCGTGTTGGGCTTGTGCGAGCCGGCCGGCGAGGTGCCCTCGTACTTGTAGTAGATGCGCGCCGGCGTATCGAGCTCGGCCTCCAGGCGCCGCGCGCGCACCAGCGGCGTCGGGCGCCACAGCTTGTAGGCCTCGCGCACCGCCTCGGGGATGGCGATCTCCGGCTGCGCGCTGACCTCCTGCTCGATCAGCGCCATCGGGAAGATCGCCGCCAGGTCGGCGGGGCCGGCCGGCTCCATCGTCGCCGGTGACAGCGGCGGCAGGGGAGGGTGGGCGGGGTCCGACAGGTCGGCCATCAGGTTGATCCAGGCCGTGGGGATCTGATCCTCGGCCAGCAGGTACTTCGTGTTCTCGGGCATCGGGCGGTCTCTCCTGGTCAGCAGATGGGTCGCTTGGGCTGGTGGGGCGGGATCTTGCCGCTGCTGCGGCCCAGCGCCCAGCGCAGATCGCCGGCCAGCAGGTCGACGAGGTCGCGCGAGACCGACTCGCGCACGACCATGCGCAGCACGGCGACCTCCTCGGCGTTTGGCGGCAGCTTGTAGGCGGGCACGATCCAGCCCTGCTCGCGGATGTGCGCCGACAGCTCGAACACGTCGTGGCCGCAGTCGGGCTTGAGCGCCACCGCGATGACCGGCATGAACGTCTCGGCGCCGATCATCTCGAAGACCTCCATCTCGCGCAGCCTCTGGCGCAGGGCCTTGGCGTTCTCGTCGATCGCGCGCATCACCGCTCCGTAGCCCTCGCGGCCCAGGCGCAGGAAGTTGTAGTACTGCAGGATCACGCCCTGGCTGGCCTGCGAGAAGTTCAGCGAGTAGGTCGGCGACGAGCCGCCCAGGTAGGTGATGTCGAAGATCAGCGACGGGTCCACGTCGGACTCGTCGCGGAAGACGACCGATCCCATGCCCGGGTAGACGAGCCCGAACTTGTGGTTGGAGATGTTGATCGAGCGCACCCGCTCCAGGCGGAAGTCCCACCGCAGGTCGGGGGCCAGGAACGGGGCGACGAAGCCGCCCGACGCGCCGTCGACGTGGATCGGCACCTCGTAGGGCAGTGAGCGCAGCATCTCGTCGATGCCGGCGATGTCGTCGACCTCGCCGGTGAACGTGTTGCCGAGGATCGCGCCGACGCAGACCGTGTTCTCGTCCACCTGCTCGCGCACGCGCTCGGCGTCGAGCACGTAGCGGCCGGGCTCGGGCGGCACGATGCGCAGCTCCAGGTCGAAGTAGCGTGCCGCCTTCTCCCAGCAGGTGTGCACCAGTCCTGAGCAGACGAGGTTGGGCTGCCCGGTGCCCTGACCGCGCTTGCGCCAGGAGGTCTTGTGGGCGATGAGCCCGAGCATGATCGCCTCCGAGGAGCCGACCGTCGCCGTGCCGACCGGCGTGCAATCCGCGGGCGCGTTGAGCAGCGAGGCGAGCATCGCGTTGACGCGGCGGTGGATGGCCTCGGTGCGGGGATACTCGTCCTTGTCGACGAGGTTCTTGTTCAGCGTCTCCTTGGCCAGCTGCTCGGCCTCGGGCTCCATCCACGTGGTGACGAAGCTCGCCAGGTTCTGGCGCGGGTTGCCGTCCAGCGCCAGCTCGTCGCTGACCGCCTGGTAGGCGGCTCGCGCCGGCATCGGGCCCTCCGGCACCTCGTACTTGGGAATGCCCTCGGTGAAGGACTTCTCCGCGTAGCTGAGGGCGAGCTTCTCCACGTCGAGTCGTGACATGGGGCACGACGCTAATTCATCGAGGGGTCCTCGGGCATCCGCGCCACCAGCGCGTACTCGCCGCCGAGCTCCTCCAGCGCGCTGACCCACAGCCGGTCGGCCTGCTCGGAGAACGGGTCGCCGGCGGCCAGCGGCGCGACGATCCAGTCGTCGCGCTCCAGCTCGCTGTCGAGCTGGCCGGGGCCCCAGCCGCTGTGGCCCAGGAACGCGCGCAGCCGCCGCGTGCGGCCCTCCAGCGTCTCCAGCGGCGAGCCGTCGGTCACCAGGCCGATCCCGCCCGACACCAGCAGCGACCCGCCCGGGTCGACGAAGTCGGCCAGCAGGACGACGTCGGAGGTCTGCACCGGTCCGCCCAGCCACAGGCGGGCCCCCGCGCCCTCGCCCAGCGCCGCGGCGACCTCGGGCACGGCATCGGCGGCCTCGACGGGGGAGGGGCGGTTGAGGACCAGCCCCAGCGCGCCCTGGCTGGAGTGCACGCACACCAGCACGACGGCACGCCGGAAGTTGGGGTCCTCGAGCGTCGGCGCGGCGATCAGCAGCTGTCCCTGGAGCGAGTCGGCCATCTCAGACCCCCAGTCTTGCGCGTGCGTCGCGCACGGCGCTGCGCGCCTCCTCGCCGTCCATGCCCAGGCCGCGCAGCAGGTCGACCGCGGTGGAGCGCACCTGGCCCACGATGACGCTGGCCGACAGGTTGGCGGTGACCTCCAGCGCGGCGGTCGAGCGGGCGGCCGCGCGCAGCGCCGCGTCCTCGGCCGCGTTGCCGCGCCGCGGGTCGGCCAGCTCGCCCTCCAGCGCGCGCACGGCCGCCGCCAGCTCGCGAACCGCCTCGATGGCCAGCGGCGGGACGTGCTCGCCCAGCTCGATCGCGCGCATCGCGCCGCGTCCGAGCACGCGCGTGTTGCGCACCGCGTTGTCCAGCCCGCCCACCGCGGTCTCATACGGGTCCAGGCGCGGGCGCAGCCGCCGCCGGGTGGGCGCCAGCGCGAGGGTCTCGCGGGCCACGTCCAGCGCCTCGCGGTAGCGGGTCATCAGCGGGTCGATGGCGCGGGCCCGGGTGAGGGCGTCGGCGGCCGCGTCACGGTCGTCATCCTCGACTGCGTCGGCGATGTCGTCCAGCGCGCCGGCCAGCTCGCCCACCACCGGATCGACCGCCCCGCGCACGAGCCGCAGCGGGTCGGTCGGCACGATCGCGTTGACCAGCAGCGCCAGGCCCGTGCCCACCAGCGCGTCCACCCAGCGCGACGGGTCGACGCCGTTGGTGGGCACCTGGACGGTCGCGACGAGCACCGCTGACACCGCGCACTGGTTCACCAGCAGCGTCCCGCCGCCCACCAGCACCGCGGTGGCCATGGCCAGGGCGACGACGGCCGAGATCTGCCACCAGCCGGTGCCCACCGCGAGCACGATCAGGTCGCCGATCCCGATGCCCAGCGCGACGCCGACGGCCAGCTCGGCGGCGCGCCGGCCGCGCTGCCCGAAGGTCAGCCCGAGCGTCAGGATCGCCGCGACGGGCGCGAAGAACGGGCTGGGATGCCCGATCACGTGCCGGGCCACGAACCAGGCCAGGCCTGCGGCGACCGCGCACTGGGCGATCGTCAAGGTCGCGGTGCGCAGCCGGGTCACCCGCACGTGCAGCGACTCGCGCGACCGGTGCGAGGCGCGTCCGAGCCGGCTGGCGGGTGCGATCGGCGTGCGCCGCGATGCCACGCCAGCACCGTACCCCCGGCGACGGCGCCGGCATCACATCGCGCGCACGGGCGCCGCGATGCGCCGGGCCATCAGGGCGGCCACGCCGATGACGCCGGCGCCGGCCACCAGGTAGGCCAGCCGCGGCGACCACACCGCGGTCAGCAGCCCGCCGAGCAGGAAGCCGATGCCGGGCGCGGCGGCCGCGGCGCTCTCCAGCAGGCCGACGACGCGCGCCTGCAGCTCCTCGGGCAGCGCCTCCTGCACGGCGGTCAGCACGGACACCCACTGCAGGCCGTTGCCGGTCCCGCCCACGACCGAGGCCGCGCAGGCGAGGGCGATCGTCGGGGCGGCGGCCAGGCCCAGGTAGCCGATGCCGACCACGAGCGTCGAGCTGATGACCAGCAGGCGCGTGGACGCGTCGCGCACGCGCGCGAACAGCGCCGAGCCGATCACCAGCCCCAGGCCCCACGAGGTCAGCAGCGCGCCGTAGCCGATGTCGCCGGTGTCGAGGGTGTCGACCGCGTAGACGACCTCGATGGGCACCACGAGGAAGAAGAACACGAACGCGATCGCCTGGGCGGCGATGAGCGTGCGGATGGGCTCCTCGCGCACCGCGGCGAAGCCCTCGCGCAGGCGCGTGAGCCAGCCCATCCCGCCGGCGTCCGGGGCGCCGCGCGGGAGATTGCGCCCGGTGGCCAGCAGCACGGCGATGAGCGCGAACGAGCCGGCGTCGATCCACAGCGCGGCCTGCGCGCCGGCGGAGGCGACGAGCACGCCGGCCACGACCGGGCCGGCCGCGCTGGTCGCGGCGAACACCCCGTTGAGCAGGGCGTTGCCGCGGCGCAGCGCGCGGTGGGGCATCAGCAGCGCCGCGACCGCGGCTCGCGACAGGCCGCGGCCGGTGAGCGCCAGCGTGCCGTCGATGGCCGCCAGCACGAGCACCAGCGGCAGCGAGAGGTCGGTGCCGGCGACGAGGGCCAGGCCGGCGAACGCGGCCGCCTCCAGCGAGTACAGCAGCGGCAGCGACCGGCGAACGGCCAGCCGGTCGATGCGGGCCGTGAGCGCGGGCGCCACGAACGCGGGGATGAAGCGCGAGCACAGGAACAGCCCCATCGTGGCCAGCGCGGAGTCGGTGCTCTCCAGGACCAGCAGCGCCAGCGCGACGACGCCGAGGTTGTCACCCAGCTCGTTGACCGCGTACGACACGAACAGGCGCTGGAAGCCTGGAACGCTCAGAGGTGCTGGATCTGTCGCCACGCGGCGGCCACCCTACCGCGCCGGTTGCTCAACCTTCGTGCGGAATCCGCCGATAAGCGGGACGGTGCGTCGCAAGATTCTGATAGGCGTCGTCTGCGCGCTGCTGGTGGCTGCGCTGACCGCCGCCGCCTTGACGTCGCGCGCCGCCGACTGGGAGCCCGTCTCGCTCGTCGCCCTGCTCGCGGCGCTCGCCGTCGTCAGCGACGGGCTGACGATCGTCACGCGCGGCCTGCGCCTGTCGGGCTCCTTCCTGGCCCTCGTGCTGGCGATGACGTTCCTGGGGCCGGCGCCCGCCGTCGCGATCGCCGTGCTGACGATCACCATCGATGCGATGCGCACGCGGCCGCGGATCGACGGCGCGCTGTGCAACATCCTCACCTACGCGATCTTCCCGCTGCTGGGTGGCCTGCTCGCGCGCGCGGCGGTCGACCACGGGGTGGACCCGCACAGCGCCTCCTACGCGCTGGTCGTGCTCGGCGTCTACGCGATCACGATCCTGGCCAACTTCGCGCTCACCGCCCTGGGCCTGTGGGTCTTCTACGACAAGTCGCCCAACCGGCTCGTGCGCGAGGTGCTCGCGCCGATCCTCCCGTCCGAGGCCGTGGCGGCGATGCTGATCGTCGCGTTCGCGCTGACGTACATCACGGCCGGGCTGGCGGCGCTCGTCGTGCTGCTGGGAGCGATGATCGCCTTCCAGTACCTCACGCGCGCGCTGCTGCTCTCCCAGGAGCGCGCGGAGCAGCTCGAGGCACGCTCGACCGAGCTGGCGTCGCTGCAGGTCGGGGTGCTCGCTGCGCTGGTGCAGACGCTGTCGCTGCGCGACAAGATGACGGCGCGCCACTCGGCGGCGGTCGCTCGGTATGCGCGCGCGATCGCGCGCGCGACGGGCTGCAGCGACGAGCAGCAGGATCTCGTCCACACCGCCGGCCTGCTGCACGACATCGGCAAGTTCATCTTCCCCGACCGGATCCTGTTCGCCGACCGCCGCCTCAGCGACGACGACTGGGAGATCGTGCGCCGACACCCCGCCCAGGGCGCGCGCGTGGTCGGCAAGGTCGCCGGCCTGGGACCGGTGGCCGAGATCATCCGCTGCCACCACGAGCGCATCGACGGCGGCGGCTACCCGCGCGGCCTGCAGGGCGAGGACATCCCGCTGCTGTCGCGCATGATCTCCATCGCCGACACCTACGACGTGATGACCGCGCGCGACTCCTACCGCACGCCGGTCTCCCAGGAGGCGGCGATCGCCGAGCTGCGGCGCGTCTCGGGCGCGCAGCTGGACGGCGAGCTCGTCGAGGTCTTCATCCAGCTGCTGTGCGAGTCCGGCGTGGGCTTCCAGCACACCACCGACGCCGACTTCGAGGCCGAGCTGGACATCGAGGCGCGCGTGCGCGCCTTCGTCGGCTGACTCGGCTGACGCCGGCCCCGGCCCGGCAGCCACTCGTACATCTGTCCATCCCTGCGCAAACCTCGCTAAAGCGACCTTTGCGTTCGTCTGCCAGAGATGGCACAGTTCTGTCCGCGTGAATCCACGCAGCACGAGACGGGCGCTGCAACGCCCGTCCCGTGTCTAGGTGCTGTGTCCGATAACCAGCGTTTCGCCGCAGGTCTAGTGCGGCGGGAAGGAGCGCCACAGTGGGCTTCAAGATCTGATTCCCGGCCTGTTCAGCAGGCAACCAGAGGGCGTCCCACTGGGGCGTCCTCTTCTTTTGTCGGCATCGATCGCGGGTGGGTAGAGAGCTGCAAGCGATCATTCGACGGATGTTCGATGGGGAGACTGGAGGATCGCCATCAACAACAGCTTGGAATACGAGCTCGCCGCGCTGGCGCGCATCCCGACGCAGCGCATCCGCTCGCCCCTGCACGCGGCGGCGCTGCTGAGCGCCATCGCGGGCGATCTGGAGCCGCACGGCGGCGACCCGCTCGGTCGCCGTCGCCACCGGACCGCGGCCCGCCGGCTGGCCGCCACCGCGGTGCTCGCCGCGGCGGGCGTGCACGGCGCGTTCGGCGACCGGCCGGGGGTCGACGGCGCACGGGCGCGCGTGCTGGCGGGCGTTGCCGACCGCGCCGGCGCGACCGAGATGCCGCTGCTGCGGGCGGTCGGGGCGGTCGCGCACGCGGCGCTGGCGCTGCCCGCCATCGACGACGGCGGCCACGCCGACTGGCAGCTCGGCGCGATCGCCTTCGTCGACGAGGAGCTGCTGCGCACGCTGTACGCGGCGTGCGTGGAGGTGGCCGCCGTGGCGCTGCGCGAGGCCGCGACGGGCGGCGACGGCTGAGCGCCCCGGTGCGGGCTGCCGCTGCGCGACCGCGCGGCAGCCCACGAGCGGGATGGGCGTCAGTCGCCGGGAACCGGGACCGGCTCGGTGGCCGCGGCCTTGGATTCCGCGGGGTCGAGCACGTCGGCCTCGAAGAACGTGTAGCGCCCCTCGAGCACCTTCTGCGCGGCCCGGTACTGGTCGGCGTCGTCGTTGGCCCACAGCTCGCTGAAGAGCCGATCGGCCCGACGGCGCGCCTGGTGGGCGAACAGGTCGGCCAGCTCGCGCGCCTCGTCGCTGTCCAGCGTCATCGCATAGGTGATCGCGCACGAGATCGCGTACAGCTCCGCGCCGATGTCGACGATCCGCCCGAGCAGGTGGCCCTTCTGCTCGAGCTGGGCCTGGTAGCGGCGCCATCAGGTAGAAGGTCGAGCGGGCCAGCTTGCGCGACGCGCGCTCGACGTAGCGAGGCGTGCTCGGCCAGGTCGCCGAACTGCTCGAAGGCGCCGGGCTTCATGCCCTCGCCGACGGCCAGCTTGGGCAGCCAGGTGGCGTAGAAGCCGCCCGGCCTTCAGCGCGCCCTTGGCCTTGTCGGCCACCGCCGTCTTGGGGTCGAGGATGTCGCCGGCCACCGACAGGTGCTGGTCGACGGCCTCGCGGGCGATCAGCAGGTGCATGATCTCCGTCGAGCCCTCGAAGATGCGGTTGATGCGCATGTCGCGCAGCAGCTGCTCGGCGGGCACGGCGCCTCGCCGCGGGCCCGCAGCGACTCGGCCGTCTCATAGCCGCGGCCGCCGCGGATCTGGATCATCTGTCGACGACCTGCCACCCGAGCTCGGAGGCGTACAGCTTGGCCAGCGCGGCCTCGATGCGGATGTCGTTGCGACTTGTCGTCGGCCAGGCGGCGGAGACGTCGACGCAGCGCCTCGATGCCGAACGCCGAGCCGGCCATGAAGGCCAGCTTCTGGGCGACGGCGTCGTGCTTGCCGATCGGGCGCCCCACTGCTTGCGGGTGGCCGCGAACTCGCGCGCGATCTTGGCGGTCACTTCGCACCGGCGCAGACATCGCGGGCATTGCGACGGCGCCCGGTGTTGAGCGTGCTGAGCGGCGATCCGCAGACCGTCTCCCTCGCGCCCGAGAGGTTCTCCTTGGGGACGAACGACGTCGATGAACGGGTCAGCGAGTTCTCGATGCCGCGCAGCCCCATGAACGCATTGCGGTCTCCACCTGATGCCCTCGGAGTCCTATGGCGACGATGAAGGCCGAGATGCCGCCCTTGTGTCCCTCGGACTTGGGCACCCGGCCATGACGATCACCACTCGGCGATCGCTCCGTTGGTCGCCCACAGCTTCATGCCGGTGATCCGGTAGCCGCTCCCGTCGCGGTCGGGACGGCCTGCTCGTCATCCGGGCCGGATCGGAGCCGACCCCGGCTCAGTCAGCAGGAACGCGGACACGTGCATGCGCGCCCCTTGGACAGCGCGGCATATCGCTCTTCTGCTCCTCGGAGCCGAACGTGCTTCACCGGCTCGGGAGCCCGATCGACTGGTGGGCCGACAGCAGCGTCGCCGAGCGAGCCGTGCACCTGCCGGTCAGCACCAGCGCACGGTTGTAGGTGCACCTGGCTGACGACCTAGCCCGCCGTACTCCTTGGGGATCTTCATCCCGAAGGCCCCGAGCTCCTTGAGGCCCTTGACCACTCGTCAGGGATCTCGCGTCCGCTCGATCTCGAAGGCGATCACCCTCTCGGTCAGGAAGGCGCGGACCTTCGTCAGGAAGGCCTCGCCCTTGGCCGTGGCCTCGGCGGGCTCCTCTGGCGGGGGTGGATCAGGTCCAAGCGAAACGAACCGAGGAACAGCTCCTTGCCGAACGACGGCAGCCTCCACTCGGTCTCGCGACTCGCCTCTGCGACCTGCTTGGACTCTTCATAGGTGGGGTTCGAGGCCATAGCAGGTATGTACCCGATTGGTGAGTCAACGAGCGTCGCTGTGGTCACGGATACCGTCTTGCGCTCCGCCGTGGCCGTCACCGATCCCCCACCCCAGCGCACCTACCGCGAGGGCGTACGGCGCGCGTTGCCGCTGTTCCTGCCGGTGCTGGCGCTCGGCATCTCGTTCGGCGTGCTCGCCGCGCCGGTGATCGGCGGCGCCGCGGCGAGCACGATGTCGGTGATCGTGTTTGCGGGCAGCGCCCAGGTCGCCGCGGTGACGGTGCTGGACAGTGGCGGCGCCGTGATCGCCGCGATCGCCGCCGGCCTGCTGCTGAACCTGCGCTTTCTGCCGATGAGCTTCGCGCTGGCGCCGGTGCTGCGCGGCGGCCGCGCCAGACGTACCGCCGAGGCACAGCTGATCACCGATGCGAGCTTCGCGATGTCGGCCGACGGCCGCGGCGGGTTCAGTCGCGAGGTGTACGTCGGTGCGTGGGGACCGCAGGCGTTGGGCTGGATCGGTGGCACCGTCGTGGGGGTCCTCGCGGGCGGCGTCCTGCCCGCGTCCGCCACGCTCGGCCTCGACGCCATCTTCCCGGCCTTCTTCCTCAGCCTGCTGGTGAGCGAGACGCGGGCGACCGGCACCGACCGCACCCGCCACACGATCGCGCTGGCCGCGCTGATCACGCTCGTGCTGCTGCCCTGGGCGCCGCCGGGCGTGCCGATCATCGCTGCGTCCGGCGCGGCGCTGCTGGGGCTGCGGCGATGAGCGAGGCGTGGGTGACGATCATCGCCCTGGCCGTGGGCACCGTGGCCATCAAGGGGGCGGGACCGGTCGTGCTCGGCTCGCGACCGCTGCCACCGCGGGTGCTGCGCGTGATCGCCCTGCTGGCGCCGGCGCTGATCGCCGCCCTGGTGGTCTACGAGACGTTCGCCGACTCGCCCGACGGGATCGTGGTCGACGCGCGCGTGGCCGGCCTGCTGGCGGCCGGCCTGGCGGTGCTGGCCCGCCTGCCGATGATCGCGGTGATCGTCATCGCCGCCGTGGTCACCGCGGTCGTGCGCGCGCTGACGTAGCCCTGCAGCGAGCGGCGGCCGCGCGGTCGGGCGACACGGGATTGAGAAAGGAATTAGACTCAATCTCATGTTGGACCCATTCAGCCTCCCGTTCATGCAGCGCGGCCTCGTCGAGGTGCTGCTGCTGGCCACCGCCGGGGGGCTGCTGGGCACGTGGATCGTGCTGCGCGGCCTGGCCTTCCACGCCCACGCGGTCGGGACCGCGACGTTCCCCGGGCTGGTGCTGGCCGACGGGCTGGGGTTCGCCACCGCGCTGGGCGCGCTCGGGGCGGCGCTGCTGTTCACCTCGGGGGTCGCGGTCGCGACGCGGCGCGGTGCCGACGAGCACGGCCCGGCCACCGCGCTGGCGCTCGCCGCCTGCCTGGCCGGCGGCGTGATCCTCGCCTCCGACGTCTTCCACTCGGCCGCCAACGTCGACTCGCTGCTGTTCGGCTCACTGCTGCTGATCGACACCAGCGACCTCGCGCTGGCCGGCGCCGCGGCCGCGCTCGCGCTGATCGCCACGCTCACGCTCGGGCCGCGCTGGCTGGCCGCCGGCTTCGACCCCGCCGGCGCCCCCGCGCTGGGGCTGCGCTCCCCGCTGCCCGGTGCCGTCCTGCTCGGCCTGGTGGCCTTCACCGCGGTCGCCGCGCTGGCCGCCGTCGGCGCGCTGCTGGCCACCGCCCTGCTCGTCGTGCCCGCCGTCACGACCCGCCTGCTGCTCGACCGGCTCGCCGTCTGGCAGGCGGCCACCGTGGCGCTGGCCGCGCTGGAGGGCGTCGCGGGCCTGCTGCTCAGCTACTGGACCGACGCGCCCCCCGGGGCCACGATCGCCGTCGTGGCCGGCGTCGTGTTCACCGTCGTCGCGCTGGTGCGGGCGCTGCGCGCCCGTCGCGCCGCGCTGGCCGCCGCCGCGATCATCGGCGCGGCCGGCATCGCCGGATGCGGCGCGGCCGGCTCTGCCGACGACGGCGGGCTGCGCGTCGTGGCCAGCACCCCGGTCATCGCCGACTTCGCCCGCCAGGTCGGCGGTGACGCCGTCGACGTCAAGCAGATCCTGCAGCCCAACAGCGACCCGCACGCCTACGAGCCGCGGCCCAGCGACGTGCGCGCGGCAGCCGACGCCCGCGTCGTGCTGGAGAGCGGCTTCGGACTCGACCACTGGATGGGCGAGGTCGTCGACCAGTCCGGCGCGCACGCCGATGTCGTCGACCTGTCCAGCGGGCTGCCCGTCCAGCTCCCCGGCGAGGGCGACGAAAGCACCCACGACCCGCACTGGTGGCACGACCCGGCCAACGCCATCGCCGCCGTCGATGAGATCGCCGCCGCGTTCGGACGCGCCGACCCCGCCGCACGGGCCGCCTTTCAGGCCAACGCGCGCGCCTACGTCGATCGGCTGCGCGCGCTGGAGCGTCAGGTGCAGGCGTGCATCGACGCCGTCCCCGCCGCGCAGCGCAAGCTCGTCACCGACCACGACGCGCTCAACTACTTCGCCCACCGCTATGGGATCGATGTCGTCGGCGCGGTCATCCCGTCGCAGTCCACGCAGGCGCAGAGCTCGGCCGGCGAGGTCGCCAACCTCGTGCAGACGATCCGCGACGAGCAGGTCAAGGCCGTCTTCCCGGAGAGCTCGGTCAACCCCAAGCTGGCGCAGACGATCGCGCGCGAGACCGGCGCGGGCATCGGCGCCAGCCTGTACGCCGACACGATCGGCCCCTCCGGCTCCGACGGCGCCACCTACCTGAGCGCCGAGCGCCACAACGCCAACGCGATCGTCGAGGGCTTCACCGGCGGCGCGCAAGGATGTGGCCATGGCTGAGCCGCTGGTCATCGCCCGCGACCTGTCGGGGGGCTACGGCGGGGCGCCGGCCATCGCCGGCCTGGACTTCGCGCTGCCCGCCGGCGCGCGCGTCGGCCTGCTGGGCCCCAACGGCGGGGGCAAGACCACGCTCTTTCGCGCCCTGCTGGACGAGCTGCCTCACACCGCCGGAACGCTGAGCGTGCGCACCCGCTGCGGCGTCGTGCCCCAGACCGAGCGCTCGCGTCTGGACTTCCCGGTCAGCGCGCTGGACGTCGCGCTGATGGGCACGCTGTCGCGCCTGCCCTGGTGGCGGCGCCCCTCGCGCGCCGACCGGCGCCTGGCGCTCGACGCGCTGGAACGGGTCGGCCTGGGCGACCGCGCCCGGCGCAGCTTCGGCGAGCTGTCCGGCGGCCAGCGTCAGCGCGTGCTGATCGCCCGCGCGCTCGTCCAGGACGCCGGCCTGCTGCTGTTGGACGAGCCCTTCGCCGGCCTCGACGAGCCCAGCGCCCGCCTGCTGGAAGACCTGCTGGCGCGGCTGGCCGCGGAGGGCAAGGGCCTGCTGATCTCGACGCACGAGGTCGAGCAGGCCCGCCGCTGGGACCTCGTGCTGTGCCTCAACCACACCCAGGTCGCCTTCGGCCGGCCCGACGAGGTGCTCACCCGCACGGTGCTCGAGCGCACCTACGGGGAGGAGGTCGTCGAGCTGCCCGACGGCGCCCGCGGCGTGCTGCCCGCCCACCACGGCGACCACGAGCACGATCCGGCGTGATCGGCTGGCTGACCGATCCCTTCTCGGACCCGATCGTGCGGCGCGCCGCGCTGGAGGTCGTGCTGCTCGGCGTCAGCGGCGGGCTGCTGGGCTGCTGGATCGTCCTGTACGGGCTGGCCTACTCGACGGAGTCGCTGGCCCACGCGCTGCTGCCGGGGCTCGTCGCCGCCGCGCTGCTGGGCATTCCGATCATCGTCGGCGGCGCGGCCGGCGTGCTGGTCGCCGCGCTGGCCATCGCGCTGGCCGGGCGCGTCCCCGGGGTGGGCCGCGACAACGCCACCGCCGTGGTGGTGACGACCCTGTTCGGCGCCGGGGCGCTGCTGGCGCTGTCGCGCGCCACGCCGCCCGGGCTGGGAGAGCTGCTGTTCGGCGACGTGCTCGGCGTCTCCGACGGCGACCTGATCGCCGCAGGGGGCCTGGCCGTCGTCGTGATCGCGGCGCTCGCGCTGCTGCACGGGCGCCTGCTCGCCGTCGCCTTCGACCGCTCCAGCGCCCGCGCGCTGGGCGCCGCCCCGGGGCTCGTCGACGTCGCCCTGCTCGTGCTCGTGGCCGCGGCGATCCTCGTGGCCGTCCAGGGCCTGGGCAACCTGCTGGTCATCGCCGTGCTCGTCGGTCCGGCGGCGACCGCGCGCCTGCTGACCGACCGAATGCTGCCGATGCTGGCCTGGTCGATCGCCCTGGCCGTCGTCGCCGGGATCGGCGGGCTGCTGATCAGCTACCACGCCGAGACGGCCGCGGGCGCGTCGATCGCGCTGGCCACCGTGGGCCTGTGGATCGTCGCGCAGCTGGCCGCCGCGCTGCGGCGGGCGCGCCGGCGCGGGCGGGCGGTCGCACTACCCTCGGCAGCGGATGCAGCCCCCGGTAACGGCGGGGATCTGGCAACGAGTTGACGGTGGTCGAATGAGCGCGGAGTGGATCGAGTACGCCGAGCGGACGCTGGCCCAGGCCGGCTACCGCAGCGGTGCCGCTCGCCGCGCCGTGATCGAGCTGCTCGGCCACACCCGCTGCGCGATGACCGCGGCCGAGATCGAGGACCGCCTGCGCAGCGGCGACCGGGCCGTGGGGCGTGCGTCGGTGTACCGCACGCTGGAGCAGCTGGATGAGCTGCACCTCGTCTCGCGGCTGGACGTCGGATCGGGCACCGCCCGCTACGAGGCGGCGCTGCCCTCGGGCGAGCACCACCACCACCTCGTCTGCGACACGTGCGGGAAGGTCGAGCCGTTCGAGGATCCGGAGCTGGAGTCGGCGATCGAGCGTGTCGCCGAGAAGGTCGGCTCGTTCACCGTCGGCGAGCACGACGTCGTGCTGCACGGCGAGTGCGCCACCTGCGCGCGCTAGGAGCTAGAACGCCCGCCGCCCGAGCGCCAGCAGCGCCTGCGCGGTGACCCACACCGGCGTCTGGGCGCTGCTGCGCGAGTAGCGGATCGCGCCGTTGGCGGCCTGCAGCGAGCGCAGGTAGGCCAGCGGGTCACGGCTGCCGCGGCGGTGCACCCGGCCGGGGTTCACGCCGCCGGCGACGAGGCCCTGCACCGCCCAGGCGGTCGACTGCGCGTTGGAGGCGTCGCCGGGCTGCAGCGGGAAGCCGCCATCCGTGCCCTGGTGGGCGCGCACGAAGCGCACCGCCCGGCGCACCCCGCGCGAGCTGCGTGAGCGCCCGCCGCGCACCAGCGCCTGGATGGCGGCGGCGGTCTCGTCGATGCCGCTGGCGCCGCCGCGCCCGGCCGAGCTGAAGCCGCCGTCGCGGTTCTGCTGGCCGGCCAGCCACGAGGCGGCGCGACGCACGCCGCGATCGTGGGTCGAGCGGCCCGCCGCGCGCAGGGCCAGCAGGCCGAACGCGGTGGTCGTGACCAGGCCGGAGAACGAGCCGTTCGACGACTGCGCGCGGGTCAGGCGGCCGGCCAGCGTGCGCGCCGTGCGCGACCCGCGCAGGGCGAGGACCGCCCGGGCGGTGCTCGACGGGTCGCGCGCCCCGCGGGCGGTGCGCGACACCGCCGCGGCCAGCGACCGCCCGCCCAGCCGGCGCACGTGCGCCGGCGAGCGGTGAGCGGCCCGCAGCCCGATGGCCGCCCACTGGGTGCCGATCGCGGTGGTCGCGTCGCCGGGGGCGAAGCCGAAGCCGCCGTCGGCGTTCTGGGCGCGCTCGAGGTAGACGACCGCGCGCTGGGTGGAGGTGGCCGCGCGCGCGGCGGCCGGAGCGGCGGCGAGCGCCACCACCCCGGCGATCAGCGCGGCGATCAGGCGCCTAGCGGACACGGAAGCGCAGGCTCCGGACCCACGACTCATTGCCGGCCATGTCGGTGGCGCGGACCTGCAGCTGGTACAGGCCCGAGCGCAGCCGCGAGGGCAGCAGGTAGGACCAGTCGGCGCTGTCGCCGACGCTGAACCACGCGGCATCGCGCCGGCAGGAGCGACGCTTGAAGCGCTCGCGGTCGCCGTCGAAGACCCAGCAACGGCGGTGGTGCTTGCGGCTCAGGCGCAGCTGCACGCGCTTGATCGCGCCGTCGTCGCTGACCGTGCCCCGCAGCTCGCGCGGGCCCTTGCCCCTGGCGAAGTGCTGGCGGTTGCGCAGCCGGTCGATCGTGGCGATCGGCCTGTGCGTGTCGGCCGTGGAGGCGGGCGCGGGCGCCGGGGGCGGGGCGGGCGCGGGCGGCGCGGCGGCGGGCGGGGTGGCGCCGGGGTCCAGCGGGAAGCCGCAGGTGCCGTCGTTGCCGTTGTGCACGCAGACCGCGACGCTGTTGGAGCGGATCGTCCCGGGCTTGGTGGCCTTGAGGAAGTAGCTGCCGGCCTGGGTGAAGGTGACGGAGGCGATGCCGTTGGCGTCCGAGGTGGCGTTGGCGACCCGCGCGCCCGACTGGCCGACGTTGTTGGCCAGGTTGCGCACGACGAACGGCGCGGGGTCGCCGACGTTGGCGGTGCGCGGCCCGGTCAGGCTGAGCGCCATCTGCGTCCCGTCGCCGTAGGCCAGCAGCACCTGCTCGCCGTTGACGACGGGGTCCGCGCAGGCGCCGCTGGTCGCGTAGAAGCCGTTGTCGTACTCGACCAGGTAGCTGCCGGTCGCGGGGTCGTAGCCGACGTTCTGGCCGGCGACGCTGGTGAACGACGGTCCCAGGCCGGCGTACCAGACGCCCGAGGCCTGCAGGCCGGTGTCGATCGCGGCGGCCAGCGCCGAGCCGCGCGTGGGCACGGGCACCGGCGAGGTGCCGCCGTTGGCGCTCGTGCCGTCGCACTGGTGCATGGTCGGGTCGCCGGTGAAGTGGAACGGGCGCGCGTCGGTGGTGACGGCGCCCTCGTAGATGGTGTTGGTCGCGCCCTCGATGCGGACCAGGACGGTCACGGGCGCGGCCCACGACGTCGAGCTGAGCAGGGCGAAGAGGATGGCGGTGCCGGCCAGCAGGCGGGCGGCGGGATGCTTCATGCGGGGCCCCTTTCCACGAGGGCGTGTCGATCCGATGGTTCCGGCCGGAGGTAGGTCTCCTGGCTCCCGGGCCCATTCGGTCGCGCCTTCCCAGGGTCACCCCCAGTGGCTCGCGCTCGGCGCGTGCGATCGAACATCCCCGGTGACAGTGGCGGGACCGCGCCGGATTCTCACCGGACTTCCCTGACCACCGACCGCGCGACGATCCTAGACGATCAGCGCGCCACGGCGCCCACGACCTCCTGCCACCAGCCCCGCTCGGCGTCGCTGGGCGCGCGCTCCAGGCGCCGGCGCGCGTAGCGCTGCAGGTCGGCGGCCGAGCCGACGGCCAGGGTCGGGCCCGTGACCGCGTAGCGACCGTCGTCGAGGGCGACGAGCGCGCCGCGCTCGTCGGGACGGTTGCGCACGCGCTCGATCACCTGGATGCCGAGCAGCTCGGTGGGGCGGGCCGGGTCGCCCAGCTCCGCGCTCCACGGGCGCGTGGAGAAGATCACCTGGCGCCCGTGGACGGCGGGGCGCCGGCGCGGCGGCTCCTCGAACGGCCCGTGGCGCCAGCGCTCGATGAGCGCGTCGAACTCGCTGGCCACCTCCTGGCGCACGAGCACGTGCAGGCGGTCGCCGGCGACGATCCGCGTCGAGCCGCGCGGCGGTAGCACCTGATCGTCGCGTACGACCACGTTGACCAGCGAGTCGCGCGGCAGGCCCAGGTCGCGCACCCGCCGGCCGACGATCGCGTCGTGGTCGCCGACCGGGTACTCCACGACGTCGGCGCCCAGCGAGCGGATGATGCCGGTCTCCAGCAGCGGCGCGGGCAGCGCCGGCTCGTCGGTGGTGACACCCAGCAGCTGGGCGAAGGGGACGAAGGTGACGCCCTGCAGGATCGTCGAGATGACGACCGCGAAGAAGACGATGTTGAACAGCTCGTTGTCGTGGGGCACGTTGGCGATCACGGCGAAGATGGCCAGCACGACCGGGACCGCGCCACGCAGGCCGGCCCAGCCCAGCAGGGTCTTCTCCTGCCAGCTGAAGCCCTGAAACGCGGTGGCCACGAACGTCGCCGCCGGACGGGAGACGAGCACGACGACGAGCGCGATCGCCGTGCCCTGCCACCAGTAGTCGAGCACCGTGCTGGGGAAGACGAGCAGGCCGAGGGTGAGGAACATGGTGATCTGCGCCACCCAGGCCAGCCCCTCGTGGAAGGCCACCACGGTCGGCTTGGCCGGGATCTGGCCGGAGCCGAGCGCGAGCCCGGTCAGGTAGACGGCCAGGAAGCCGGAGCCGTGCAGGGCGTCGGCCGCTCCGAAGGCGATCGCCGCCGCGGTGACCGAGGCGACGGGGTACAGGCCGGCGCTGTCCAGGCGCGCGTGGCGGAAGGCCCACACTGCCCCGATGCCCACCAGCGCGCCCATCGCCCCGCCGATGGCCATCTCCTGGACGAACGCCCAGGCCATGTCCAGCGCGTTGTAGCCGGGCTCCTGCAGCCAGTGGATGAAGCCGAGCACCAGCAGGACCGCGACCGGGTCGTTGAAGCCGGCCTCGCCCTCCAGCGTGCGCGCCAGGTGCCGGCGCAGCGTCGACCCGCGCAGCAGCGCGAACACGGCGGCGCCGTCGGTCGAGGACAGCACGGCGCCGATCAGCAGGCCCTCCAGCAGCGGCAGGTCGAGCACCCAGGCGGCGATGAAGCCGGTGATCATCGCGGTGGTCAGCGTTCCCAGGGTGGCCAGCGAGAGGGCTGGGCGCAGCACGGGGCGGATCTCGTCGAAGCCCGCGCTGAGGCCGCCCTCGAACAGGATCAGGGCCAGCGCGATGATCCCGATGGTCTGCGCCAGGCGGTAGTCGTCGAAGTCGATCCAGCCGAGGCCGTCGGTGCCGATGAGCACGCCGACGGCCAGGAACAGCACCAGGCCGGGCAGGCGCATGCGACGCGCGAGCAGCGATGCCAGAAGCCCCGCGGCGAGCAGGGCGCCTGCCACGAGGATGAGCTCGCCGTCGGACACGCGCTGCGAAGTCTAAAGCGCGGCGGGCACCTCGCCAGTCTTGTCAGGGTGCCCTAACAAGGTGGCCGTTCTCGCTCGCCGCCGGCCTCAGCTGCCGACCCACGCCGACCTGGCCGCGTCGCTGGCCGCCGAGTTCCACGCGGTCGACGAGGCGGCGCTCGACGACGCCACGCGCCTGCGCCTGCTGGCCGAGCGGCAGGCGCGCCACGCCACGACGAGCTAGCTCACGCGCTCGTGCTCGGGCGCCGGCTCGCGCCCGGGCGACGCCGCGGCGGCCGCCGCCGGATCGGGCGTGGCCGGGGCGGTGCGGCGGGCCCGGCGGCGGGGGCGCTTGATGCGCACCTCCTCGGCCAGGTAGTAGCTGCCGATGACGAACACCGCGGCGAGGATCTGCGCGCCGATCGTCTCCCACGTCGGGTAGACGCCCGAGCCACTGGCCGGCCCAGTAGGGCAGGTCGACGTCGAGCGGCGTGATCGGCGCCCAACCGGTGCCCTGCATCGTGCGCACCGTCTGGCCGACCATCATGACGAGGACGAGGCCGATCATCACCCCGGTGACGATCAGCATCCGCTTGTAGGGCAGCTTGCGCTGCAGGGCGAAGGTCGCGACCGCCACCATCAGCGTCAGGCCGAGACCCAGCGCGGTGCCCTCGAGCACCGTCGACGGTGCCCGCGCTGAGCTGCAGCGACTGCAGGAACAGGACCGTCTCGAAGCCCTCGCGGTAGACGCGAGGTCAGCCCGAGCAGGCACAGCCCGACCGCCTGCGCGCTGAAGAACATGAACCGGTCGCCCTGCTGGATGCGCTTGCGGCGCTTGTGGAACGAGCTGATCCACCCGTCCAGTAGACCTTGTGGAAGAACCAGTTGGTGATCAGCAGCAGCACGCCGATCGCGATCAGGCCGACGACCGCCTCGAGCTTCTCGCCGTACTGCGACAGCGACGTGAGCAGCGTCTGGGCGGCGACCCAGGTGATCGACCGACACGGCAGCCCGAGCGCCGCGCCGATCAGCACGGCCGGCGCTGCGCCGCGCGCGGCGACGAAGCTGGCCGTGATGGCGGCGAGGATCAGCACCGCCTCCAGGCCCTCGCGGAAGACGATGATCGCCGCGTTGGTGACCACGGTCGCCGCGAGGTCGAGTCGCCCAGCGTCGCTGCGCGTCGCGTAGTGCCTCGTCGAGCGCCACGCGCGTGGGGCGCACGTCCTGGCGGCGCGACGGTCGGCGATGAGCGTGGCCAGGCCCTGCTCGCCCCGGGCGCCGAACCAGATCAGCCCCTCGATGTCGTTGGTCAGCGCCGGGTCGAAGGCGACGCCGGCGCTCGGGCCCGAACTCGAAGAACGCGTAGGCCTCGAGGCGCGCCTGCTCGGCCGGCCGTGCTGGCCGGCGCCGATCGCCGCCTCCATGCGGTCGAGCGTGAGCTGGATGAGGTCGAAGTCCGAGTCGCGGTCGACCCTTCCACGCCGCCGGGAAGGTCGCGTCGAGCCGGCGCTCGATGCGGTCGGCCAGCGCCTGCAGCTCGTCCTCCGGGGTGACGCCGCTGGTGCGCCGGCTGGCCTCGTCGACCATCCCTGCAGGCGGTCGAGCTCCTCGGCGACCGGCTGGGTCGTCTGTGCGTCGCGCTTCGCCAGCGGGTCGCCGAGGTCGTCGAAGGCCCCGCGCGCGCCGGTGGCGAACGCGACCGCCTCCTGGATCTCGAAGTCCAGCGTGACGCGGTTGCCGTCGACGCCCCGGCCATACTCGATGGGCACGAGGCCAGGAAGCGGATCAGTTGCTGGGCGCGGCGCGCCGCCTCCTCGGGGGTGAAAGGGGCGGCGGTGAAGCCCTTGAGCATGGCGTCGACGCGCTCGCGGCGGCTGCGAAGGCGGCGTCGTCGGCGGCGATCGCGGCGGCCGCAGGTCGGCGAGGCGTCGCGGGCCTCCTGCGCTCCGCCGCGCGCGCTCCTCGCGGTAGCGCCTGCGAGGATCTCGAAGGAGCCGGCGGCGTGGGCGGCTGCCCCGGCCCGGCGGGCGTCGTTGCCGTTGTCGGCGGCCGCGTCGGCGTCGGCCAGGTGCTCGCGCAGGCGCGCCTGGTAGGCGTCGAGCAGGTCCTTGGCGACGACCGCGGGCCGCTGCGGCGCCGATGGCGCCGCGGCCCAGGTCGGCGACCGCGCGCGTGCCGTCGACCCCGGGCGCGTGAAGCGCGTGGCGGTGCGGAACTCGCGCAGCTTCAGCCATGTTGCGGCGCGCGCGGCCTGGCCGGCGGCGACCGCGTCGAGCGTGACCGCGTAGGAGCCCTGGTAGAGCGCGCCGCGGATGTCGCCGCGGGCGGCGGCGAGCGCCAGGTCGTCGTCGTCGGCCACGCCGCGGCGGCCTCGCGCAGGCCGCGGCGCACTGAGCGTCGCGGCCGGCGTGTCGCGGCGAGCGTGTCGCGCAGCGCGCCGTCGTAGGCGGCGCGGGCCTCGCGCACGTCGCGGCGGCCACCGAGGCGTCGAACAGGATCAGCTCGGTCT
>CAVRPY010000005.1:0-392782 GCA_963723265.1 uncultured Solirubrobacteraceae bacterium | reverse complement strand
GCGACCGAGCCCGAGCCCCAACCAGTCGCCGCCTGACCCGGGCGGGGTTCCTCAACGACGGCGGTGGTCTCCGCCAGGTCGCGCGTGCCGGAGCGCGTTGACGCTCCGGCGAGCAGCGGTATAGCCTGTCTATACAGATGATCGGGGTCACGAAGCTGTCCGCCGGAGCCGGGAATGTCGGGCTGTCCGAGCGCGAGCCCGCCGCACAGGTGCCGGCGGGCTACGTGCGCCTGGCGGTCCGCGCCGCCGGGATCTGCGGCACCGACCTGCACATCGAGGCCGGCGAGTACCGCTGCGTGCCGCCCGTGACGATGGGCCACGAGGTATGCGCGACCGTGGCCGAGCTGGGCGCGGGCGTCGAGGGCGACTGGCTGGGCGAACGGGTGGTCAGCGAGACCTACTACGGGACGTGCGGCACGTGCATGCAGTGCCGCGACGGCCGGCCCAACCTGTGCCCGCAACGGCGGTCGATCGGCACGCACGTGGACGGCGCGTTCGCCGCCTCGGTGGTCGTCCCCGCCCACGGGCTGCATCGCGTGCCCGACCCGCTGAGCGACGCCGCCGCCTCGATGACCGAGCCGCTGGCCTGCTGTTGCCAAGCGATGCTCGACCCCACCCGGATCGGCCCGGGTGACCGCGTGCTGGTCGTCGGGCCCGGCGCCATCGGGCTGCTGGCCGCCCAGGTGGCGGCCGCCTGCGGCGCCCGCGTCGAGGTGCGGGGCTCGCCCACCGACGCCAAGCGCCTGACCATCGCCGACGGCCTCGGGTTCGCCACGTCGGTGGCGAGCGCCGACGCGCTGGACGAGGAGGGCTACGACGTCGCCGTCGACTGCTCGGGAGCCGCGCCGGGCATCGCCGACGCGATGCGCGCCGTGCGCCGCCACGGGGCGCTCGTGCAGATCGGCCTGGCGGGCCGGGACGTGACGCTGCCCTACGACCTGCTGTGTTTCAAGGAGCTGATCGTCGCCACCAGCCTGGCCACGACGCCCACCTCGTGGCGACGCGCGACGCGGCTGATCGCCGACGAGGCGGTGGCGCTGGAGCCGCTGGTCTCGGAGGTCGTGGCGCTGGCCGACTTCCGCCACGCGTTCGACGCCTCGCGCGCCGGCGACGGCGTGAAGTTCGTCCTGGACCCGCGCTGACGTGACCGGTGCCGTCCTGTTCGATCTTGACGGGACCCTGGCCGACACCGAGCCGCTGTCGCAGGCGGCCTGGTCGGCGGTGATCGCGCGCCACGGCTACGAGCCGACCGCGCAGGACCTCGCCTCGCTGCCGGGCACCAGCTTCTCGCAGGCCTACGGGGTGTTCGCCGCTCGCGTGGCGCTGCCGGGGGAGGAGGCGATCTTCGCCGAGCACTCCGCGCACCTGTTCCCGGCTCTGGACACGAAGCTGGAGGTGTTCGGCGATGCCGTCGAGGTCGTCCACGCGCTCGCCGAGCGCGGGATCCCGCTGGCGCTGGTCAGCGCGTCGCGCCGCCCGCGGGTGGAGCGCACGCTGCGCGCGGCCGGGGTCGCCGAGCGCTTCGGCGTGCTGGTGTGCGGCGGCGAGGTGGAGCGCCCCAAGCCGGCACCGGACGCCTACCGGGCCGCGGCGCGGGCGCTCGGCGTGCCGGCCGAGCGCTGCGTCGTGGTCGAGGACACGGCGTCGGGCGTGCGCGCCGGGCTGGCCGCCGGCGCGCGAGTGATCGCGTCGAGCGCGCCGGCGCCGTCGACGCCCCCGCGCAGGTACGCACGCGCACGCTCACGCTCGAGCTGGTGCTCGGCGAGCTGGAGCGCGCGTGCTGAGCCCCGCGCAGCGCGCGGCCGTGGTCCAGTCGGTTGTCGCCGACGGACCCGCCGCCGGCTGCCGCGCGATCGACGTGCGCGTGCTGGACGGCATCGACGTGCGCATCCTGCCCGACCGCGGCTGCGACATCGGCGCCGCCTGGTCGCGCGGGATCCCGCTGGCCTGGATCTCCGCCGTGGGGGAGACGGCGCCGCTGAGCACCCTGCGCGACGACGACTGGATCGGAGCGTTCGGGGGTGGGCTGGTCACCACCTGCGGGCGGCGCAACGTCGGCGCGCCGTCGGAGGGTCAAGGGCTGCACGGCGCGGCCTCCCACCAGCGCGCGCGCGTCACCGCCGTCGAGCGGGCCGAGGTCGACAGCGAGCTGGCCGTGGTGGTGCAGGCGACGATGCGCGAGGCGTCGGCGCTGGGGCCGTGCCTGGAGACGCGGCGCACCATCACCACCTGGGCGGGCACCGGGCGCGTGCTGGTCGCCGACCGCACCCGCAACCTCGGCGCGGTGCCCGAGCCGGCGCCGGTCCTCTACCACGTCAACCTCGGCGCGCCGCTGTGGTCGCCCGGCGCGACGGTGGCCCTCGCCGATCATCGCGCCGTGCTGCCGCGCGACGCCGCCGCGGCGGCCGCCGCGCCGGTCTGGGCGACCGCGCCGCCCGCCGACGAGACGCCCGAGCGCGTGTTCGAGCACCAGCTCGCGGATGCGCCCGAGGGCGTGGCGCGGGTCGATCAGCCGGCGCTCGGCCTGACCGTCGAGGTGCGCTGGGACCGCAGCACCCTGCCACGCGTGCACCAGTGGCTGCACACCGCCGGCGGCGCGTACGTGCTGGGGATCGAGCCCGCCAACTGCAGCGTGCTGGGGCGCGCGGCCGACCGCGCGGCCGGGACGCTGCCGCTGCTGGGCCCCGGCGAGGAGCGCGAGACCTGGGTGGAGGTGTCGGCGCTCTACGATGCCGGCGGCTCGACGTCGAACAGCACGTCGAGCGCGTAGCGGTCGCCGGCGTAGCGTGTCTCGGTCAGCTCAACGGGCGTCCCGTCGGCGTCGACGATCAGACGCTGTTCGACCAGCAGCGCGGCGTTGCGGCGCACGTCCAGGCGCCGTGCGTCGCCGGGGCTCGCGGCCTGCGCCGTGATCGTCGCCTGGCCGGCGCGCGGCTGCACGCCGGCGGCGGTCAGCACCGTGTGCAGCGATGCGACGCTCCAGTCGACGTCCTCGATCGCCGCGCCCAGGCGCGCGGGGAGCACCGCCGTCTCCACCGCCACCGGCCGGCCGTCGGCCTTGCGCAGGCGCTGCAGGACGACCACGCGGCGGTCGCCGTCCAGGCGCAGGCGGCGGGACTCCTCCTCGTCGGCCCGGCGGGTGCGCAGTGCGACCAGCTCGGAGCTGGCGCGCCGGCCGCGGCGGCGCATCTCCTCCGAGAAGCTGAGCAGGTTGTCGGCGGTGCGGTGCGCGGGCGGCTCGGCCACGAAGGTCCCGCGGCCGGGCACGCGCCGCACCAGGCCCTCCTGGGCGAGCCGCTGGACGGCGTTGCGGGCGGTCATGCGGCTGACAGAGAACTCGCGGCACAGCGCGGCGTCGGAGGGCAGCGCGTCACCGGGGTGCAGGCCGGCGATGCGCGCGCGCAGGGACTGCTCGATCTCGTAGTAGCGCGGCGTGAAGCGCGGCTCGTCCACGGGCGGATCCTATCTGCTTAGACCGGTCCGGTTGTGCGGTCAGCTGGATGGGCGCCGCCGGACGGCGCCTGCGGCCTGGTACGGTCCACCTGTCTAGACGACCGGACGAGGAGAGGGATGACGGACAGGACGGGCGTGCGCGCCGCGGTGGTGGGCACCGGCTTCATCGGAGCGGTCCACGTCGACGCGCTGCGGCGGCTGGGGATCGAGGTCACCGGCGTGGTTGGATCGTCTCCCGAGCGCGCGCGCGAGAAGGCCCGCGCGGCCGGTCTGCCCGAGCCCTACGAGAGCTTCGAGGCGATGCTCGCCGACCCCCGCGTCGATGTCGTGCACATCACCTCGCCCAACGACGCGCACGATCCGCAGGTGCGCGCCGCCGCTGGCCGCCGGCAAGCACGTCGTGTGCGAGAAGCCGCTCGCGCTCGACCACCACCAGACCGGCGAGCTGCTGGCGCTGGCGCAGGACTCCGGCCTCGTGCACGCGGTCAACTTCAACATCCGCTTCTACCCGCAGGTGCAGGAGGCGGCGGCGCGGGTGCGGGCCGGCGGCCTGGGCGACGTGCGCCTGGTCAGCGGCGGCTACCTGCAGGACTGGCTGCTGCTGGACACCGACTGGAACTGGCGCCTGGACCCGGCGGTTGGCGGCGAGCTGCGCGCCGTGGGCGACATCGGCTCGCACTGGATCGACCTGATGACGTTCGTGACGGGTCAGCACGTCGAGGCGGTGTGCGCCGACCTGACCACGTTCGTCCCGGTGCGCCGCGAGCCCGTCGGCCCGGTCGAGACGTTCTCGCAGGCCACCGGCGGCGAGGCGATCGACCACCCGATGAGCACCGAGGACGCCGCCGGCCTGCTGCTGCGCTTCGATGGTGGCGCGCGCGCCGTGGCCACGATCTCGCAGGTGTCGGCGGGCGCAAGAACCTGCTGTCCTTCGAGGTCGACGGATCGGAGGGCGCGCTGGCCTGGGGGTCGGAGCGGCCCGAGGAGCTGTGGCTCGGCCATCGCGGGCGCCCCAACGAGCTGCTGATGCGCGACGCGACGCTGATGCAGCCCGGCGCGGCGGGGACAACCCACCTGCCCGCCGGCCACGCCGAGGGCTTCGCCGACACCTTCCGCGAGCTGTACCGCGCCGTGTACGCCGCTGTCGCCGACGGCGCGCCGGCCGCGCAGCCCGCCTACCCGACGTTCGCCGACGGCCACGAGGAGGCGCTGATCGGCGCGGCGATCGCGCGCAGCGCGCGCGCGGGCCGCTGGGTGACCGTCGCCGAGATCCGAGAGGAGACCACCGCGCCATGAAGCTGGGACTGCTGACCGCCGCCTTCCCCGACCAGACGCTCGACGAGGTGGCCGACTGGGCCGCGGCCAACGGCTTCGCGACGCTCGAGGTGGCCTGCTGGCCGGTGGCCGAGGGCGCGGTGCGCCGCTATGCGGGCGTCAGCCACATCGACGTCGCCAATCTCGACGCCGCCGGCGCCAGGGCCGTGGTGGACGGCCTGTCGTCGCGCGGGCTGGAGATCAGCGCGCTGGCCTACTACCCCAACCCGCTGGACGCGGACGCGTCCGCGCGGGAGGCGGCGGCGACCCACTTGCGGAAGGTCATCGACGCGGCGCAGCTGCTCGGCGTGCCGACCGTCGGGACCTTCATCGGCCGCGACAAGACCCGCTCGGTGGCCGACAACCTCACCGTCTTCGACGAGGTGTGGCCGCCGCTGGTCGCTTACGCGGGCCAGCGCGGCGTGAACATCGCGATCGAGAACTGCCCGATGATCTTCAGCGGGGACGAGTGGCCGGGCGGCAACAACCTGGCCGACTCGCCGGCGATCTGGCGCGAGATGTTCACGCGCATCCCCGACGCGAACTTCGGGTTGAACTTCGACCCGTCGCACCTGGTGTGGCAGATGATCGACATCGAGCGCGCGGTGTACGAGTTCGGCGACCGGTTCCTGCACACGCACGGCAAGGACGTCGAGGTGCGCCCCGACGGCCTGTATGACCACGGCGTGATGAGCACCGGCGTCGGCTGGCAGGTGCCGCGCCTGTGCGGGCTGGGCCAGGTCGACTGGTCGCGCTACTTCGCCGCGCTGTACGCGGTCGGCTACGACGGCGCCGTCTCGATCGAGCACGAGGACCGCCGCTTCGAGGGGTCCGTCGAGCTCGTCCAGCGCGGGTTCCTGCTCGCGCGCGACACACTGGCGCCCTTCATCCACTGACCCGCGGTCGCGGGGCGTACCGGCTGCGCGCCTCAGACCACGTCCGCCGCCCACCGCGAAGGCCGGTGCAACGGCACGCCGACCAGGCCGAGCTCGGAGAGCGTCAGGTGCCAGCGGCCGAGGTTCGTGCTGACCACACGGTCCAACCCGTCGCCCACGAAGCAGACGTTGGTCGGTGCGGCGATGAGCGTGCCCTGCGGGTCGTCGGCCACCACCTCCAGCGCGCCCGACGCGTCCAGGTGCAGGATCCGGTCCGGGCGGTAGAGCGAGATCAGCACGCCGCCGCCGGCGGTGAAGGCCAGGCCGTCGGGCACGGTGCCCGGCAGCTCCACGACGGTTTCCGCGCGCCCGTCGCCGGAGACCAGGTCGTAGCGCGACACGCGCGGGTGGAACGACTCGGCCACCCACAGCTCGCGCCCGTCCGGCGTCACCGCCAGCCCGTTGGTGAAGCACGGACGGTCGCGGGCGAACGTCGCCGACGAGCCGTCGGGATCGATTCGCACGAGACGCCCGTCGTCGCACGACCAGGTCCCGCTGGCCGACAGCCAGAGCGTCCCGTCGGGTGAGAACGCCGGGTAGTTGGGCAGCACCAGCGGCTCGCCGTCGACCTCGCAGACCACGCGCCGCACGGCGGCGCCGTCGAACGCGCACAGCGAGCCGTCGGCCGACGCGCACACGGCCAGCCGCCCGCGCCCGTCGACGGCCAGCCCGAGCACGAAGGACGGCGCCCGGGCGACCTCGGCGAACGTGCCGTCCAGCGAGACCCGGTACAGCTGGCCGTCCTCGCCGCCGGCCCACACGATCGCGGCGTCTGGGTCCCAGCAGACGCCCTCGGGGTGGTCGAGCCCCTCGACGAGGACGACCGGGTCAGCCGCGGGCATGGCCGACGTTGCCGTTGATGGTCAGGCCGCCGTCGACGAGCAGCTCGACGCCGGTCACGTAGCGCGAGGCGTCGCCGGCCAGGAAGACGACCGCGTCGGCGACCTCGTCGGGCTGGCCGATGCGCCCCATGGCGATCCGCTGGCCGTACGCGGCCCGCACGGCAGGCGTGTAGGCGGTCGCGTTCAGCGGCGTGTCGATCGCGCCCGGCGCGACCGCATTGACGCGGATCCCAGCCGGCGCCAGCTCGACGGCCAGCTGCTTGGTCAGCGCGACGATCGCCCCCTTGGCGGCGATGTAGGCGCTCAGGTCGGCGTTGACGAGCACGTCGGAGGCCGAGCTGATGTTGACGATCCGCCCGCCCGATCCGGACTCGGTCATCCGCCGGGCCGCCGCGCGGCAGCCGTGGAAGTAGCCGTGCAGGTTGGCGGCCAGCAGCCCGTGCCAGTCGTCGTTGGTCATCTCCACGAAGGGCTTGACCAGCAGGCGCGCCGCGTTGTTGACCCAGATGTCCAGCCCGCCCCAGGCCGAGACGACCTCGGAGGCGAGCGCCTCCACCGTCTCGACGTCTGCGGTGTTGCCCTCGCGCAGCAGCGCACGCGTGCCCGCCGTCTCGATCCGCTCGCGGGTGCACGCGGCGCCGGCGGGGTCGTCGAGGTACAGGCCGGCCACGTCGGCACCGGCGGCGGCGAGCGCGACGGCGATCTCGGCGCCGATGCCCGCCGACACCCCGGTCACGACGGCGCGCGCACCGGCCAGCGCACCAACCTGTCTAGATGACTGCATAGGCCGACGGTACACCCGTCGGCCGCGGGGTGCTACTGCGCCGGCGCCGTCTCGATCAGCTGGGCGAACTGCTCCAGGTGGGCCCGGATCGCGGTCCCCGCCGCCTCGGCGTCGCCGGCGCGCAGGGCGTCGATGATCGGCTCGTGGCGCAGGGCGATCTCGTCGCGGGGCATGCCGGTGGCCAGCGCCGTGATGGCCGTGACGGCCGCCACCTGCAGGGCCTGCCAGGCGGCCATCAGCGGCTGGTTGCCCGCCGCCTCGACGATCAGCTCGTGGAAGCGCACGTCGTGGGCGACCTGGGCGTGCAGGTCGGTCGCCTCGAGCATCGCCGCCAGCTCCGCCTCCAGCGCGGAGACGTTGCCGTCCAGGCGCGCCGCCGCCTCGCGCGCGGCGACCTCCTCCAGCGCCGCGCGCACCGGGTAGACCTGCGCCATCTCCTCGCGCGAGATCTGCCGCACCCAGGAGCCGCGGAACGGTGCGGACTCCACGAAGCGCAGCAGCTCAAGGTCGCGCAGCGCCTCGCGCACCGGCGCCTGACTGATGCCGAACTCCTGCGCGATGCGCGTCTCCACAAGCCGCTGTCCCGGCGCGTACTGGCCCGTGATGATGCGCTGCAGCAGCAGCTCCTTGACCTGCTCGCGCAGGACGGTCCGTGTCGGTCCCAGCGGCGAGGCGGGGAGTCGTTCGGCCTCGGAAGCCCCCATGGATCGGGCACTCTACAGCTAGACCGGTCCACTTGCCACCAATCATCGATCATCTATTATCCCGGCGGCCACGGCGGAGTCAGAGAGGAGAGAAGAGGGCGTGAGCGACGGGTGCTGGGCAGCTTCCTCGGGAGCGACGAGTTCCCGATCGAGTGGGACGCGGGCGAGAGCGACCTGCTGTGGATCTTCGACGATCTGCACGTTCCCAACCCGGTCTCGCCGATGTTCTTCGACATCGGCGGCTGGTGGCTGACCTGCGATCACATGTTCCGCCGCTTCGGCACGCCCTTCGCCTGCGACTGGGTGGCCAAGCGCATCAACGGCTACGTCTACACCGCGGCGATCCCGTGTCGGCGCGACGTCACGTCCGAGGCCACCGAGTACAACGCCCGCTACGCGCCGCGCGTGCCCCGTCGCGCCGGGCACGCCGAGCGCATCGGCCCCTACCTGGACTGGGTGCTTCCGCACTACGCGGCCAACTTCATGGACTGGTGGCGCGAGCGCCTGCGCCCGGAGATCGAGGCGAACTTCGCGCGCCTGGACGCGATCGACTACGACGCCGCCTCGCTCGTCGAGCTGGCCGTCCTGCTCGAGGACGCCATCGACATGCACGACCGCCACTGGAAGATCCACTGGATGCTGAACCTGGCCCAGTTCGCGTCGTCATCAAAGCTGGCCCAGGTCGCCACCGAGGTCAAGGGCGACGTCGACCCCGAGCTGCTGGGCCGCCTGCAGTCCTCGCTGGACGACCGCAACTGGGACTCGATCCGCGACCTGTGGGAGCTCAAGGACCAGGTCGTCGCCGACGCCGGGCTGAGCGCCGCCTTCGAGGCCGGCACCGCCGCCGACGTCCTGCGCCGACTGGGCGAGAGCGAGCGCGGGCGGCGCTTCGTGGCCGAGGGGCTGGAGCCCCATCAGGCCGCCTACGGCCACAAGTCGATCTGGTCGCACGAGTTCGCCTACCCGACCTGGCGCGAGGACCCGGCCCCGATCATCGAGGCGATCCGCGGCTACGTCGCCACCGGCTACGACTACCCGGCCAACCTGCAGGCCGTCACCGACGACCTCGAAGCGGCCAAGCGCGAGCTGATGGAGGGCGTCGATGGCAGCGACCGCGAACGCCTGCAGACCGCGCTGGACCTGTCGCTGGGCATGAACCCGCTGACGCCCGACCACCACTTCTACGTCGACCAGGGCACCAACGCCCGCGTGCGCATCGTGCTGATCGCCATCGGGCGCAACCTCGAGCGCGCCGGCGTCCTCGATGACGCCGAGGACGTCATGTACCTGCACTACGGCGAGCTGCGCGAGCTGATGGCCGGCTCGCACGACTTCGACCCCAAGGAGCTCGTCTCCGACCGGCGCGACGAGCGTGAGGACGCCGAGGAGATCCGCCCGCGGTCGTGGGTGGGCACGGTCACCCAGGAGTTCCTCGACTTCCCCTACGTGGCCAACTGGGGCTTCCCGGAGAAGTTCATCGCCGGAGAGCCGACCACCACCGGCGAGGTGCGCGGCCTGCCCGCGTCGCCCGGCGTCGTCGAGGGGTCGGCGCGCTTCGTCTCCTCGCCCGAGGAGTTCTCCCAGGTGGAGCAGGGGGAGATCCTCGTGTGCCGCATGACCAACCCCGCCTGGGTCGTCGTGTTCACGAAGATCGGCGGCCTGATCACCGAGGCGGGCGGCGCGACCTCGCATCCGGCGGTGGTCGCGCGCGAGTTCGGCATCCCCGCGGTGGTGGGCACCTCGAACGCGGGCGAGCGCATCAGGACCGGCGACCGCGTGCGCGTCAACGGCTCCAGCGGCGTGGTGGAGCTCCTTGGCTGACGGGCCGACTGGCTGGTGCCGACCACGCTGGAGGAGGCGCTGGAGCACCGGGCGCGGCTCGGCGAGGAGGCGACCGTGCTGGCCGGGGGGACGTTCCTGGGCATCCTCATGAACCAGGGCTTCCTGCGCCCGCAGACGCTGCTCAGCCTCGGCGCGATCGCGACCCTGGACGCGATCGTGCGCGAGCGCGACGTGCTGCGCCTGGGCGCGATGGTGCGCCACCGCGAGGTCGAGACGTCCCCGCTCGTGCACCAGCACCTGCCGTCGTTGGCGCGCGCGTTCGCGGTCGTGGCCAGCCCGCGCGTGCGCAACCAGGCGACGGTCGGCGGCGTGCTGGCCGACGCCGACTACGCCTCCGATCCGCCGGCGATGCTGACCGCGCTGGGTGCGCAGGTGACGCTCGCCTCCCGCGAGCGCGGCACCCGCACGGTCGGCGTCGACGAGCTGATCACCGGCCACTACGAGACCTGCATCGCGCCCGACGAGCTGCTCACCGAGGTGCGCGTGCCGCTCGCTCCCCGCGCGGCCACCTACCGCAAGTTCCGCTCGCGCTCCAGCGAGGACCGCCCGTGCGTCGCCGTCGCCGCCGTGCGCCGCGACGCGGGCCTGCGCGTCGTCGTCGGCGCGGTGGCCGACCGCCCGCAGGAGTTCCCCGACGTGTGCGAGTCGACGCAGGAGCCGGGCGAGATCGGCGCCGCCTACGCGCAGCGCATCGCGCCCATGTCCGACGCGCGCGGCAGCGCCGCCTACCGCCGCCGCGTGATCGCCGTCGAGGTCGAGCGGGCGGTGGCGGAGCTGTGAGCGACCCCCGCGTCACCGGCCGCGCCCGCTACTCCCAGGACGCCGAGCTGGAGGGCATGTGGCACGCCGCCTTCGTGCGCGCGCCGGTCGCCCACGGCGAGGTGACCGCGATCGACACCAGCGCGCTGCCCGGCGACGTGGTCGTGCTCACCGCCCAGGACCCGCCGACCTGCAGCCGTACGGCTGCCAGATCGCCGACCAGCACGTGCTCGCCGACCGGGCCCGCTTCATTGGCGACGTCGTCGCCGCGGTGGCCGCGCCCACGCGCAAGCAGGCGCGCGCCGCCGCGACGCTGATCGACGTCGACTACGAGGAGCGCCCGGCGGTCTTCGACCCCGTCGAGGCGGTCGCCGACGGCGCGCCGCTGGTGCACGACCAGCACGCGATCTCCGACAACGACGCCGCCTACTTCGACCTGCGCCCGCAGGCGCACACGAACATCTGCCACCGCTTCCGCATCCGCACCGGCGACGTGGCGGAGGGCTTCGCGCAGGCCGACGTGATCGTGGAGGAGACGTTCCGCACGCCCAGCGCCCAGCACGCGCCGATGGAGCCGCACGCGACCCTCGCTCGCTGGACGCCGGAGGGGCGCCTGGAGGTGTGGACCGGCACCCAGACGCCGTTCAACGTGCGCATGGACCTGGCCGCGATCTTCGGCATCGAGGAGGCGCGCGTGCGGATCGTCAGCCCGCCGATGGGCGGCTCGTTCGGGGCCAAGACCTTCGTGCGCCTGGAGGCGGTCGTCGCCGCGCTGGCGCGCAAGGCCGGCCGACCGGTCAAGGCGGTGCTCGAGCGCGGCGAGGAGTGGCAGACGCTCAACCGCCACCCGGCCGTGGTGACGGTCCGCATCGGCGCCACCAAGGACGGCATGCTGGTGGCCAAGGAGCTGGACTGCTGGGTCGACACCGGCGCCTACGCCGACTGCGGCCCCGGCGTCGCGCAGAAGATGGGCTACGCCGGCGTGGGGCCCTACCGGATCCCCCACGTGCGCGTCGACAGCTCATGCGTCTACACGAACCTGCCGCCCAACGGCGCCTACCGCGGCTACGGGGCGATGCAGTCGGTGTGGGCGTCGGAGCGCGCGATGGACCGGCTGGCCGCCGAGCTGGACATGAGCCCGCTGGAGCTGCGCCGGCGCAACCTGCTGCGCGACGGCGACGCGTTCGCCACCGGCGAGATCATGGACGACGTCCACTTCGAGGAGTGCCTGCAGGCCGCCGCCGACGCCGTCGGCTACGAGGACGACCCGGCCGGCAAGGGCCTGTGCGTTCTGCTCAAGGGCATGCAGACTCCCAGCCGCGCCGGCATCGCCGTGGTGCGCACGCCGGTGGGCTACGAGATCCAGTGCGCCTCGGCGGAGATGGGTCAGGGCGTGCGTCGCTCGCTGCAGCTGATGGCCGCCGAGCTGCTGGACTGCGAGCCCGGCCAGGTGGTCGTGCCCGACTCCGACACCGACATCGTCCCCTACGACACGCGCACCACCTCCAGCCGCTCGACCTACATGATGGGGCGCGCGCTGCGCGAGGCAGTGCGCGACCTGGAGCAGGGCGACGGCGAGCGCGGCTTCGGCGAGATCGCCAACGGCGGCGGGCTGGACCCCGACACCGGCCAGGGCGTCGCCTCCACGCACTGGCACCAGGGCGCCGCGGCGGCGCACGTCGAGGTCGACGAGCGCACTGGCGAGGTCCACGTCCGCCACCTGCACGCCAGCGTCTACGCCGGGCACGTGGTCAACCGCCCGGGGGCCGAGCTGCAGAACGAGGGCTCGATGATCATGGGGCTGGGCACGGCGCTGTACGAGGCGATCGACTTCTCCGCCGGACAGGTCACCAACGCCAACCTGTCGGACTACAACATCCCGCGGCCGCCGACCTGCCGCGCCTGACCCACGACCTGCTGGAGCGCGATGGCGCCGTGCCCCACGGCCTGGGGGAGACAGCGCTGCCGCCGATCCGCCGGCGATCGGCAACGCGCTGGCCACGCACGGCCTGCACCTGACGCAGCTGCCGATGACCGCCGAGCGCGTGCTGGACGCCGTGGACGCACGCGACGGGGAGCGCGCGGGGGCGGCCTCGTGAAGGTCGCGATGGAGCTCAACGGCAGCCCGGTCGAGCTGGAGTGCCGCGGCGACGAGATGCTGCTGGACGTGTTGCGGCGCGAGGCGGGGCTGAGCAGCGTGCGCGAGACCTGCCGCATCGGCGTGTGCGGCGCCTGCACCGTGCCGCTCGACGACGAGCCGGTCAGCGGCTGCCTGCTGCTGGCCCCGCAGGCCGCGGGCCGGCGCGTGACGACCGTCGAGGGGCTGCCCGAGGGCGATCCGACGGTGCGGGCCTTCACCGACCGCCATGCCTTCCAGTGCGGCTACTGCACGCCCGGCTTCGTGCTGACGGCGCGCGCGCTGCTGGAGGAGCGCCGCAGCCCGGCGAGCACGAGATCGCCGAGGCGCTCGGCGGCAACCTGTGCCGCTGCGGCTCTACCGCAAGATCGTCGCCGCGGTCCGGCAGGCCGCGGACGACCGTCCACCGACTCGAGGGGAGTCCACGATGAAGCTGGAGCACGCGTTCACGGTCCCCGCGCCGATCGACGAGGCGTGGGCGATCCTGCTCGACGTGGAGCGCATCGCGCCGTGCCGTGCCGGGCGCCACGCTGGCCGGCCGCGACGGCGACGCCTTCGCGGGCAGATGAAGCGTCAAGCTGGGGCCGATGCTCAACACGCTCCAGGGCACGCTGGAGCGCCAGGAGGCCGACGAGCAGGCGCGCCGCAGCGTGATGAAGGCCAGCGCTCGGCGCCGACGGTGGGCAGGGCAACGCCGCGGCGACGATCACCTCGGTGCTGACGCCCGACGGCGACGGCACGCGCGTGACGGTGCAGACCGAGCTCAGCGTGACCGGCCCGCTGGCCCAGTTCGGCCGCGGCGTGATGCAAGACGTCAGCGCCAAGCTGATGGACCAGTTCGCCACCTGCCTGGCGGCCGAGCTGTCGGAGGAGCCCTCGCCGGCGGCGCCGGCCAAGGCGGATGTCCTCGACGTGGGCGCGGTCGGCGGCGCGGCGGTCCTCAAGCGCGCCCTGCCGCGGTCGGTCTGCTCTGCGCTGCTCGCGGCGCTGGTGGCTTGGCGCCGCCGTCGCTCGTGAGCTAGGATCGATAATCGATGACCTTGGAGGAGGCATGGCCGGCGAACTGGGCCGCTTCCGCCTGGACGGCCGCGTGATGCTCGCTGACCGGCGGCTACGGCGGCATCGGCGCAGCGCCGTCGCGGGCCTTCGTCGATGTCGGCGGCCGCGTCGCGATCATCGGGCGCGACGCCGGCAAGGCGCAGGCGCTGGCGACGAGCTCGGCGAGGCCGCGATGGCGGCGCCGCCGACGCGACCAGCGCGACGAGGTCGACGCCGCCGTCGACGCGGTGATGGACCGCTTCGGCCGCGTCGACGGGCTGGTGACCACCGTCGGCGGCGGCGCCGGCGACGCCGTGTACCCGGCCGAGTCCTACCCCGACGACGCGTGGGACTGGATCATGGACCTCAACCTGCGAGCGCGCTGCTGGCGGCGCAGGCCGCCGCGCGCGCGATGATCGCCGGGCGGCCGCGGCGGCCACATCCTGCACCTCTCGTCGGTGCGCGGCCAGCTGGGCATCCACAACGGCTTCTCGGCCTACGTCGCGGCCAAGGGCGGCCTCGACGCGCTCACCCGCCAGCAGGCGACCGAGTGGGCCGAGCACGCCATCACCGTCAACGCGATCTCGCCGACCTTCGTGCGCACGGCCCAGGTGGCCGGGCTGCTGTCCGACGACGCCTTCCGCGAGGGCCTCGTCAAGCGCATCCCGCTGGGGCGGATCGCCGAGACCGACGACGTCGTGGGCGCCGCGCTGCTGCTGTGCTCGGACGCGTCGTCGTTCATCACCGGTCAGGTGCTGACCCTGGACGGCAGGGCTCACGGCGTGCCAGTGAGCGACACCGCAGTGAGGAGAGAGAGCTAGATGCCCCGACGCATCATCGACCTGTCGATGCCGGTCCACATGGACATGGTCACCTTCCAGCGCGTCCCGCCGCCGGCCATCACCGGTCTACGAGACCCACGAGGAGTTCGCCACCCGCGTCGGCGCCGCCGAGTACGGCGTCGACTCGCTCACGGCCAGCAACCTGATCGTCGTCAACGACCACGTCGGCACCCACTGCGACGCGCGCAAGCACATCGTCCCCACCGCTGGTGGCGCGGAGACGATCCCGCTGGAGTGGTGCATCTCCGACGGGGTGCTGCTGGACTTCACCGATCGCGAGCCCGGCTACCGGCATCACCGAGGCCGACATCGAGGAGGCGTTTCGCCAAGATCGACTACGCCCCCAAGGAGCGCGACATCGTCCTCATCCACACCGGCGCGGGCGCCTACAACGACCAGGAGCGCTACAAGACCGACCATCCGGGCATGACCGCCGAGGCCACCATGTGGCTGATCAAGCGCGGCGTGCGGATGATGGGCTGCGACGCGATCACCTTCGACCCGCCGGTGTGGGCGATGTTCGAGACCAAGCACTTCTGGGAGGCCCACCGCGTCATGTGGGACGAGGAGTACTGGCACCTGGAGAACCTGATGAACCTCGAGCAGATCGGCCGGCCGTACGGCTTCCAGCTCGAACGTGCTGCCGATCAAGTGGACCGGGACGACTGCGGCCCCGGTGCGCGCGGTGGCCATCATCGACGAGGATTGACGCGTGGCCGTCCTCGCCTTCCCCGACGCCGGCTGCGACGACGTCGCACGGGCCGGCGGCAAGGGCGCCTCGCTGGCGCGCATGGCCGCGCTGGGGCTGCCGGTGCCGCCCGGATTCGTGGTGACCGCCGACGTGCTGGCGGCCGCGCTGCCCGACGGCGGCAGCGCGCTGCGTGCGCTGGTGGCCGACGGCGGGGCGAGCGCGGCGCAGCAGGCCCAGGCGCTCGTGCGTGAGGCACCCGTGCCCGACGACCTGCGCGACGCGCTGGCCGCCGCCTACGCGCGGCTGGGCGACGGCGACCCGTCGGTGGCGGTGCGCTCCAGCGCCTGCGCGGAGGACTCCGAGGCGGCCAGCTTCGCCGGCCAGCAGGAGACCTACCTGCACGTGCACGGGCTGGACGCGGTGATCGACCGCGTGCGCGACTGCTGGGCCTCGTTCTTCAGCGAGCGGGCGCTGTTCTACCGGGCCGAGAAGGGCTCGCTGGACGACGTCGACATGGCCGTCGTGGTGCAGCGAATGGTCAACGCCGACGTGGCCGGGGTGATGTTCACCGTCGATCCGGTCGGCGGGCGCAAGGACCGGATGGTCGTCGAGGCCGTGCTGGGTCTGGGGAGGCGGTCGTCTCCGGGGAGGTGACGCCTGACCACTACGTGCTCAAGCGCGACGGCACGGTGCGCAAGCGCCAGGTCCACGTGCAGCCGTTCCGGATCGTCAAGGCGCCCGGCGGCGGCACCGTGGAGGAGGCGCTCGACGCCGAGCACGGCGGCGCCCCCAAGCTCGACGACGACAGCTGCGCGCGCTGGCCGCAGATCGGCACCGGGCTGCACGAGCGCACCGGGCATTGCCGCAGGACATCGAGTGGGCGCTGGCCGGCGGCGAGCTGTTCGTCGCTGCAGGCGCGGCCGGTGACCGCCTGACCGGACCTGGTCGTCGCTGCCGCCGCGTGGATCGAGGAGGTCCACCCGCACCCGCGGCACCTGACGCGCGCGCTGGAGATCCTGCTCGAGCTCGTACCGCACGCTGACGAGGCGCTGCGGATGGCCACGGTCACCCACGACAGCGAGCGCGCCTTCCCCGACCCACACCCGCCCTTCGACAGCGCCCGCCACTTCGACGTGCCCGGCTACCTGCGCTTCCATCAGCGCCGCGCGGCTGTCACGCACCGGCCGCTGGCTGGACGACGCGGGGCGCGCCGTTCGGCCTGCGCGACCGGGTGGCGATCCTCATCGCCCATCACGAGGAGGGCGGCTGGCCGCAGGCCGACCTGCTGCAGGCGGCGGACTCGCTGTCGTTCCTGGAGGTGATGGTGCCGCTGGTCGAGGGTTGGATCACCAAGGGCCGCACCGGTCCAGAGCGGGCCTTCGCCAAGCTGCAGTGGATGCACGACCGCATCGCGCCGGAGCAGATCCAGGCGCGCGAGCGGGCGGTCCCGCTGCTGGAGGCCGGCCACGACATCTGCGGAGCGTGATCGCGATGTCCGAGCATCGAGGCCGTCGTCGGGCCGCGTCGCGGCGGACCTCTATCCCGAGCAGCTCGAACGCCGCTGGAGGAGGTCGAGACGTTACAGCCGCTACGTGGGCGGCTTCGCGACGAACATCGCGACGGCGCTCGCACGTCTGGGCGTCCGCACGGCGATCGTCTCCGGGGTCGGCGACGACGGCCACGGCCGCTACCTGCGGCACACGCTCGAGGGGGAGGGCGTCGACTGCACGCTGGCTGGCGGTGCACCCCGACGCTCCGCACGGCGCTAGCCTTCTGCGAGATCTGGCCGCCCGACCGCTTCCCGATCACCTTCTACCGCACGCCGACCTGCCCGGACTGGGAGATCCAGCTCGAGACGGCGGAGGCCGGAGGCGGCACCTCGACGTCCGCTGTTCTACGCGAGCGGCACCGCGCTGGCGATGGAGCCGAGCCGCTCGGCGACGCTGGCCCTGCTCGCGCGCCGCTCGGGTCGCCCCCGCGACACACGATCTTCGACCTCGACTGGCGCGAGGTGCTGTGGCCGTCGCGGGCCGACTACGCCGCCGAGGTCGGCCAAGGCGCCGCCGCACGCGACGGCGATCCTCGGAGGCGATTCGGAGTGGGCGGCCGCCGGCGTGGACCCGGCGGACGACCGGCCCGCCGTCCGCGTCGCAAGCACGGCCCGGACGGGTGCACCGTCCACGGGCCCGACGGCGGCCCCGCGTCCGAGCCGGGCTTCGGGTGCAGGTCGTCGAACGGCCTCGGCGCCGGCGACGCGTTCGCCGCGGCTGGGGTTTCGGGCTGCTGCGCGGCCTCGATCCGGCCGCACCGCCGCGGCCAGGCGCGATCATCGCCTCGCGTCACTCGTGCAGCGGCGCCATGGCCACCCTCGACGAGTTGGAGCGCTTCATGGAGACGGGGGCGATCGCCCGATGACCTGGACCGCCGCGCGCGCCCGCGCGCTGGACGAGATCGCCGGCGAGGACGGCATCGTCGTCGGGCGCGGCCGTCGACCACCGCGACTCGCTGGGCGTGGCCATGCGCAAGCGCGGCCTGCCCGACCCCTCGCCCCAGCAGCTGACCGAGCTCAAGCTGCGCGTCGCCCACGCGCTGGCCCCCGGCGCGACCGTCGTGCTGCTCGACGCCGAGCATTCGGCCGCCCAGGCGCTGGCCGCGGGGGCGCTGCCGGGCGACACCGCGCTGGTGATCCCGCTGGAGGCGCAGGGATACGGCGACTCCGGCGATCTGCGGCTGACCAGCTTCCTGCCCGACTGGACGCCGGCCAAGGCGGCCACGCTGGGGGCGGCGGGGTGCAAGTTGCTGCTGCCCTACCGCCCCGACCTGGACGACCAGCGCGGGCCGCAGGCGCAGACGGCCGCCGCGGCGGCCGATGCCTGCCGCGACGCAGGCATCGTGCTGGTGCTCGAGCCGATCGTCTTCGCCCGCGAGGGGGAGGAGCTGGAGCCGACCCGCCACGCCGAGCTGGTGGTCGAGACCGCGCGCCAGCTGCGCGAGGTGGACCCCGGGGTGCTCAAGATGCAGTATCCGGGCCCCGGCGAGTGCGCCGAACTCGACGCCGCCTGCGGCCCGGACACTCCGTGGGTGCTGCTGGGCGGCGGAGCGGACGCCGAGACGCTGGAGGGCCAGATCGCCGATGCCTGCTCCGCCGGCGCCAGCGGGTTCATCGTCGGGCGCACGCTGTGGGACGGCGCGCTGGTCTCCGACGACGACGCCTCGCGCGCCTACCTGCGCGACACGTCGCTGCCCTACCTGGAGCGCATCGGCGCCCTGGCGCGCGCCCACGCGACGCCCTGGCGCGAGCGCGTGGGTGCCATCCCGGTGCCGACCGGCGCGTGGTACCGGTGATCGCCGGCACGGTTGCCGGAAAGCGCTTGCCGAAGCTGCCCATCGGCTGATACCTTCGCCGGCGGATGGAGGGGAAAGCGTTTGCCGAGGATGCGCTCGCCGGTCGGCTGGTCCTGATCACGGGCGCCAGCCGCGGCATCGGCGCGGCCACCGCGCGGGCCGCCGCGGCCGCCGGTGCCGACATCGCCGTCGCCTATCACCAGCAGCAGGAGGGCGCGCAGCGGACCGCCGCCGAGGTGCGCGAGCTGGGCCGGCGCGCCGAGATCTTCGAGGCGGATTTAGCCGACCCCGCAGCGGCTCGAGCGATGGTAGCGGCGTCGTCGAGTCGATGGGCCCGATCGACGGCCTCGTCAACAACGCCGGCATCATGCCCCAGTCGCCGTTCCTGGAGATCGGCGACGAGGAGTGGAGCCAGGTCATCGCCACCGACCTGACCGGCGCCTTCGCCTGCAGCCAGGCCGTCCTGCCGGGGATGCTCGAGCGCGGCGCGGGCTCGATCGTGATGATCAGCTCGCGCCTGGGCCAGATCGGCTTCGCCGGCGTGGCCCACTACGCGGCCGCCAAGGCCGGCGTGATGGCGCTGGCCAAGTCGATCGCCCGCGAGTACGGCAGCCAGGGCATCCGCGCCAACTGCGTGGCGCCCGGGGTGATCGTCACCGACATGACCTCGGCCGACGTCACCACCGGCGAGGTCGGCCGCAGGCGGATGGCCGAGTTGCCGCTGGGCCGCTTCGGCCAGCCCGAGGAGATCGCCAGCGCCGTCGTCTTCCTGCTCAGCGACGCGTCCTCGCTGTTCCTGGGCCAGACGCTGGGCGCCAACTCCGGCGGGTTCATGCCGTGAGGGTGCTCGACGCCGAGGCGGCGATCCGCGAGATCCCCGACGGCGCCACCGTCATCTTCGGCGGCTCGGGCGCCGGCCACGCCGTGCCCCAGCGGCTGATCGACGCGCTGGCGACGTGTTCGCGCCGACGGGCCACCCGCGCGACCTGACCACCGTTCGCGTCGTCGGCATCGGCGACTTCGCCGACCGCGGCTTCTCGCAGCTGGCCCTGCCCGGGCTGATGAGCGCACGATCGGCTCCAACATCGGCAACGAGCCGCGCTTCGGCGGCGCTCGCGCGAGCCGACCAGATCGAGGCCTACTCGTTGCCGCAGGGCGTGCTCTCGCAGCTGTGCGCGAGATCGCCGGCGGGCGGCCCGGCCTGGTCACCCACGTCGGCCTGGGCACCTTCGTCGACCCGCGCCAGAGCGGCGGCCGGCAGAACGCCGCAGCCGCCGAGGACCTCGTCGAGGTCATGCACCTCGGCGGCGCGAGTGGCCTGCTCTACCACGCGTTCCCGATCGACGTCGCCCTCATCCGGGCCACCACCGCGGACGAGCACGGCAACCTCACGATGGAGCAGCGAGGCGGTCTTCGGCGACATGCTTTCGATGGCGCACGCGCCGCCCGGCGACGGGGCGGGATCGTGATCGCCCAGGTCGAGCGCCTCGCGCGCCGCGGGCACGCTGCCCCAGCAAGCTGCGTCAATGTCCCGGGCGTCGCTGGTCGACTTGTCGTCGTCGACCCCGACCAGCCGCAGACCTACGCGACGCCCTACAGCCCGGCCTACGCCGGCGAGCTGCGCGCGCCCGCCGTCCGCGATCGCGCGCCTCGCCGCTCGACGTCGCGCAAGGTGATCGCGCGCCGCGCCGCCGATGGAGTTCGGTCCCGGGCGCCGTCGTCAACCTCGGCTTCGGGATCTCGACCGGGATCGCCGCGTCGCCGCCGAGGAGGGCATCTGGCGACGAGCTGACGCTGACCGTCGAGCAGGGCCTCATCGGCGGCGTGCCGGCCGGCGGCAACGAGCGCGGGCGCCGGCGTCAACTACGACGTGATGGTCGACCAGCCGTACCAGTTCGACTTCTACGACGGCGGCGGCCTCGATCTCGCCTTCCTCTCGTTCGCCGAGGTCGACCGCGCGGGCAACGTCAACGTGCACGCCTTCCCCGGGCGGGTGCGCGGGCCGGGTGGCTTCCCGAACATCTCCGCGCGCACCGGGCGCATCAACTTCGTCGGCACGCTCAACGCACGCGGCCTGGAGCTGGGCTTCGAGGGCGGCCGCCTGCAGATCCGCTCCGAAGGCACGCCGCGAAGTTCGTTGCCGCCGTGCGCGAGATCTCGTTCTCCGGCGAGCAGGCGCTGGCCCGCGGCCAGCAGGTGCGCTTCATCACCGAGCGCGCGGTGTTCGCACTGCGCGAGGAGGGCGTGACGCTGATCGAGATCGCCGAGGGCCTTGACGTCCAGCGCGACGTGATCGACCGGATGGGCTTCGCGCCGGTAGTTGCCGGCGACCTGCGCCCGATCGACCCGCGCGTGTACGGCACCGCGGTCATGGGGCTGGCGCGATGATCACGCTGACCCCCGGGGCCGTCGCCGTCATCGAGCTCGACAACGGGCCGCTGAACCTGGTCGACGGCGCCGCGATGGAGCAGCTGCATGCGGCGCTGGACCAGGCGCAGGCGACGCCGCCACCCGTGCGATCGTCCTGGCCGCCAGCGGCGACCGCGCCTTCTGCGCCGGCTCGGACGTCAAGGAGTTCGAGGGCCTGCACCGGCGCGTGGCCCAGGGCAAGCTCCTGTACGAGAAGTACGTCTACCGCAAGCTGGCCGAGACGCCGATGCCCACCATCGCCGCGTCGAGAACGACGCGCTCGGCGGCGGGCTGGAGCTGGCGCTGTGCTGTGACGTCCGCATCGCCGCCGCGCACGCCCGGCTGGGCATGCCGGAGGTGCGCCTGGCCGTGATGCCCGGCAGCGGCGGCACGCAGCGCCTGCCCAAGGTCGTCGGACCGGCGCATGCCAAGGAGCTGATCTTCACCGGCGAGCTATCGACGCCGGTCGCGCGGAGCGCATCGGCCTCGTCAACCACGTGGTCGAGACCGGGCAGGCGCGCGCGGCGTCATCGCGATGGGGGAGACGATCGCCCAGCGCGGTCCGATCCCCGTGCGCGAGGCCAAGCGCCTGATCGAGCACGCCCAGGACATGGACATCGACGCCGGCCTGGCCGCCGAGCTCGATGCCTCCGACCGCATCTTCTCGAGCGAGGACATGCTCGAGGGGGCGCGTGCCTTCTTCGCCAAGCGACCGCCGGACTTCTCCGGAACCTGAGGGGAGACGCCACCATGGAGAACATCGAACGTTTCGGGGTCTTCCTCCCGAGCTACATCTGGGAGGACGACGGCCCCGAGCGGGCGGCGAACATCAAGACGTTCGCGCGCCGCGTGGAGGAGCTCGGCTTCGACTCGCTGTTCGTGACCGACCACCTGCTGTCGGCGCCGCACTTCTACTCGGCCTCGTTCCTGGAGCCGCTGAGCACCCTGGCCGTCGCCGCCGGCGTCACCGAGCGCGTGCGCCTGGGCACCTCGGTGCTGGTGCTGCCGACGCGCAACCCGGTGGTGCTGGCCAAGGAGATGTCGACGCTGCAGTACCTCTCCAACAACCGCTTCATCCTCGGCGCGGGCGTGGGCTGGAACCAGGCGAGTTCGTCTCCACCGGCGGCGACCGCACCCAGCGCGGCAAGCGCACCGACGAGATCCTCGACATCGCCGTGCCGCTGATGGAGGGCGAGACCGTCACCTACCACGGCAAGTACTACACGGTCGAGGACATCATCGATCGAGCCGCGCCCGTCGATCCGCCCGGAGATCTGGATCGGCGGCGGCTCGCAGCTGGCCAACCCCAACTCGCCCGACAAGCCGGCGCTGGTGCCGGCGGTCAAGGAGCGCATCCTCAAGGCCGACGGCTGGATCCCGCGCCCGACCTGCCCGCCCGAGGACCAGGCGCGCGACTGGGAGGAGATCAAGGAGGGGCTGGCCGAGCGTGGCCGCACGCCCGAGTCGCTCGTCGTCGCGCACGAGAACTTCATGCACTTCGTCGACACCAGCGACCCGCAGAAGGCGCGCGAGGAGCAGCGCCCGGCCTTCCTGAAGGTGATGAGCGACGGCCGCGGCGAGGACTACCTGGAGTCGGTGTACCTGTTCGGCACGCCCGACGAGATCGTCGAGCAGCTGCAGGCCCGCGTGGAGGCCGGCATCGGCTACTTCATGCTCCACACGATGACCCCGGACGTCGACCAGCTCGACCTGTGGGTCAAGCACATCGTCCCCAACGTGACCTTCCCGGCCAACGCCCCGACGGGCCGCCGGCTGGCCGTGTGAGCGCTTGACGGTGCCGCGATGCATCGAGTAGAAGTAGACGCGAGTGGAAAACGATTGCCGCCGCTGTGTGGGCGGCGGCGAATCGTGGGGAGTGAGGGGATCCAGCCGTGACACTGAACCTTGACGGGCTCATCCCGGCCACCGTGCTGCCGATGACCGACGGCGGCGTGATCGACGAGGCGGCGCTGCGGCGCTACATCGCGTGGATCGCGCCGCAGGGACCGGTCGCGCTGGCCATCAACGCCGACACCGGCGAGGGCCCGCACCTGAGCCACCAGGAGAAGTGCCGAGTGATCGAGGTGGTAGCCGAGGAGACCGACCTGCCGATCGTCGCCGGCGTGGCCGGCCCGTTCCAGCAGCAGGCCGTCCAGCAGGCGCGCGACTACCGCTCCGCGGGCGCCAGCGCGCTGCTGGTGTTCCCCATCTCGGCCTACCTGAGCATGCCGCTGGACCCGCGCATCCCGGTCGAGTACCACAAGGCGATCGCCGCGGAGGGCGTGCCGCTGATCGCCTTCCAGCTGCAGCCGATGCTCGGCGGCGTCAACTTCGACCCCGACACGCTGCGTCAGCTGATCGACATCGACGGCGTGGTGGCGATGAAGGAGGCGTCCTTCGACGCGCGCCGCTACCTGGACACGTTCCGGATGGTCGAGCAGACGCCGAAGTACCAGGCCGGCGAGTTCACCTACCTGACCGGCAACGACAACTTCATCCTGGAGTCGTTCATGCTCGGCTGTACGGGCGCGCTGATCGGCTTCGGGGCGATCATGGTGCGCGAGCAGGCCGACATGATCGCCGCCTGGCAGGCGGGCCGGATCGACGTGGCGCGCGAGCTGGGCCGGCGCGTGCAGCGGCTGGCCGACGTGATCTTCGACGCGCCGGTGGCCAACTACCGCGTGCGCCTCAAGGAGTCGCTGCACCTGCTCGGCGTGCCCGGGCTGGAGAGCACCGCCGTGCGCCCGCCCCTGATCGGCGTCGACGAGGCCGAGAAGCGGCACCTGGCCGACGTGCTCGTCGAGGTCGGGCTGCTGGAGGCCGCCGGCGTCTGAGCGCGTCGACGTCCTGATCGTCGGCGCAGGCGCCTCCGGCGGCGTCGTCGCCAAGCGGCTGGCCGGCGCCGGGTTCTCGGTCGTCTGCCTGGAGCAGGGCGGCTGGCACGAGCTGGACGAGTTCCCGGCGCCGCGCCCGGAGTTCGAGCTGCTGGCCCGCAAGCAGTGGGCCCACAGCCCCAACGACCGCGCGCTGCCCCAGGACTACCCGGTTGAGGAGACCGACTCCGACATCGCCACGCTGATGTTCAACGGCGTGGGCGGGTCGCTGATCCTCTACGCCGGCGACTGGTCGCGCCTGCATCCGTCGGACTTCTGCGTGCGCACCCAGGACGGCGTGGCCGACGACTGGCCGATCTCCTACGAGGACCTGCGCCCCTACTACGAGCAGACCGACTTCGAGTTCGGCGCGTCGGGCCTGGCCGGGGACCCGGCCTACCCGACCCGTTCGAGCCGCCCTTCCCGCCGCTGCCGATCGGCAAGGCGGGCCTGAAGATCGCCCGTGCCCACACGAGCTGGGCTGGCACTGGTGGCCGGGCACGAACTCCGTGCTCAGCGTCCCGTCGGAGGGGCGGCGCGCCTGCGCGCAGTGGGCCGCGTGCCTGCATGGCTGCCCGGAGGGCGCCAAGGCGAGCACCGACCACACCCACTGGGGCCACGCGATCCGCGACGGCGCGACGCTGATCACCGGCGCGCGCGTGTCGAAGGTCACCACCGGCCCCGACGGGCGGGCCACCGGGGCCGACTACGTGACGATCGACGGGGACGAGCGCCACCTCGACGCCGACGTCGTGGTCCTGGCCGCCAACGCGATCGGCACCGCGCGGCTGATGCTGCTGTCGGCCGGCGCGGCGCATCCCGACGGCCTGGCCAACTCCAGCGGGCTGGTGGGCAAGCGGCTGATGGTCCACCCGTTCGCCAACGTGCTCGGCCTGTTCGATGAGCCGCTGCGCTCGTGGTACGGCCACGTCGGCAGCAAGATCGTCTGCTACGAGTTCTACGAGAGCGACGACTCGCGCGACTTCGTGCGCGGCGCCAAGTGGTCGCTGGCGCCGACCGGCGGGCCGATCAACAACGCGCTGCCCACGCGCGCGGGCAAGGCCACGTGGGGCCCCGACCACCACCTGCACATGCGCGAGTACCTGGGGCGCGGCGCGTCGTGGGGCATCTTCGGCGAGGACCTCCCCGACGAGGCCAACCGCGTCACGCTGGACCCGTCGCTGACGGACTCGTCGGGCATCCCGGCGCCGAAGGTCACCTACCGCGTGGGCGACAACTCGCGCCGCTGCCTGGACTTCCAGATCGAGCGCGCCCGCGAGTCGCTGGTCGAGGCCGGCGCCTACAAGATCGAGGAGGAGCGCCTGATGCGCTACTCCGGCTGGCACCTGATCGGCACGGCGAAGATGGGCGCCGACCCGGCCACGTCGGTGGTCGACGGGTGGGGGCGCGCCCACGAGGTCGACAACCTGTACGTCGTCGACGGCAGCGTGTTCCCGACCTCGGGCGGCGTCAACCCGACGAGCACGATCGCCGCCTTCGCCGCGCGCACCGCCGACCACCTGATCGCCACTCGCCGCAACCAGAGGACGGCCGCATGACCGAAACATTGGATGCCGCCCAGCGCGACCGGCTGCGCGCCTTCGCCGACGTGCTGATCCCTGCCGCGCACGACATGCCCGGCGCCGGTGAGGTGGGCGTGGCCGATGGCCAGCTCGACCGCGTCCTGGCCGTGCGCGATGACCTGCGCGAGCCGCTGCTGCGAGCGGTGGCGCGCCTGGATCCGGGCGACCACGAGGGCGTGCTGGAGCAGCTGGCGCGCGAGGACGCGGAGGCCCATGACGCACTGCTGCTGGTGATCGTCGGCGGCTACTACATCGACGGCGACGTGCGCCGGCGCCTGGGCTACGACGGCCAGGTGCCCACCGAGGTGCGCCCGGAGATCATCCCCAACTACGTCGAGGAGGGGCTGATCGAGCCGCTTCTGGCGCGTGGGCCCGTGTACCGGGATCCCGCACACCCGGTGCCCGGCGGGATCGACCCTGGTTCCGGCTTGACAAATGGATCATCGATTACTGATGATCCGGGTGAGGAGAGAGCGCAGATGGCCAACGACGATCACGGGACGGCACACGCATGAGCGCCCTGGCAACCCCCACCGAGTGGGAGGGTCAGCTGTTCAGCGGCGGCTGGCGCGTCGCCGAGGGCGGCACCGTCGACGTGCTCGAGAAGGCCACCGGCGATCGCCTGGCCACCGTCGGCCTGGCCGGCGCGACCGACGTCACCGCCGCCTGCGCCCGCGCCGCGGCCGCGCAGCCCGAGTGGGCCGCCACATCCTTTGAGGAGCGCGCCCGCATCCTGCGCAAGGCCGCCGACCTGCTGGAGGAGCGCCAGGAGCAGGTGGTCGAGTGGCTGGTGCGCGAGACCGGCGAGATCCGCGCCCGCTCCACGCACGAGCACCGCATCTCCGTCGGCGAGATCCGCGAGGCGGCCGCGCTGGCCGGCCAGCCCTATGGGGAGCTGCTGCCGACCACCGAGCGCGGGCGCCTGAGCTTCGCCCAGCGCGTGCCGCTGGGCGTCGTCGGGGCGATCACCCCGTGGAACGCGCCGGTGATCCTCGGCATCCGCGTGATCGCTCCCGCGCTGGCGCTGGGCAACGCGGTCGTCATCAAGCCCGACGCGCAGACGCCGGTCACCGGCGGACTGCTGCTGGCCGCGATCTTCGCCGAGGCGGGCCTGCCCGACGGCGTCCTGCACGCCCTGCCCGGCGCCGCGGAGGCCGGCGAGGCGCTCGTGACCGACCCGCACACGCGGCTGATCTCCTTCACCGGCTCGACCGCCACCGGGCGCCGGGTCGGCGAGCTGGCCGGGCGCAACCTCAAGAAGGTCTCGCTCGAGCTGGGCGGCAACAACGCGCTGATCGTCCTCGACGACGCCGACATCGAGGGCGCGGCTTCGTCCGGCGCGTGGGGCTCCTTCCTGCATCAGGGGCAGCTGTGCTTCTCGACCGGCCGTCACCTGGTCGCCGAGGGCGTCGCCGACGCCTACCTGGATGCGATCACCGGGCGTGCCGAGTCGCTGGCCGTCGGCGACCCGTGGCGCGAGGACGTCGCGCTCGGGCCGATCATCAACGAGCGCCAGCTGAGCAACTTCGACGCGATCGTGCGCGACACCGTCGACGCGGGAGCGTCGCTGCGCACCGGCGGCAGTCACGAGGGCCTGTTCTACCGGCCCACCGTGCTGGGGGACGTGACCCCGCAGATGCCGGCCTTCGCGCAGGAGATCTTCGGCCCGGTCGCGGCGGTCACCACGTTTGCCTCGGTCGACGAGGCGGTCGCGTTGGCCAACCAGACCGAATACGGGCTGGCCGCGTCGATCTACACCTCGTCGATCGGGCGGGGGATGGAGATCGCGCGATCGATGCAGGTCGGGATGGTTCACGTCAACGACACGACGATCAACGATCAGGCGATCGCCCCCTTCGGGGGGTGGGGCGCGTCCGGCAACGGCGGCCGATTCGGCTCGCTGGCCAACTGGGAGGAGTTCACCCAGTGGCAGTGGTGCACGACCCGCGACCAGGCGCCGCGCTTCGCCTTCTGAGGATGGAGGCCTCAGGGGCCGTGGGAGTCGGGGAGTACCGCAGGAGCATGTTCCACCGAGGTGAGGAGAGCAGCAGGATGGAGAGTCTGAGGAAGTGGGGCGCCCGGTGCCTCATGATCGGAGCCGGCGTGGCCGCCCTCGCGGTCGCCGGCTGCGGCAGCGGCGACAACAACGCCAACACCGGCAGCGCCAGCGCCGGCAGCAGCACGAGCGGGGGCAACTCCGGCAAGAAGTACGTGATCGGCGTCAGCAACACGCTCGTCGGCAACGGCTTCCGCGAGGAGATGATCTGCTCGATCAAGGCCCAGTCGCTGGCCAGCGGCCAGGTCAGCAAGGTGATCGTCCAGAACCAGAACGGCGGGGCGCCCGAGCAGATCGCGGCGATCCGCAACCTGATCTCGGCGGGCGCCAACGCGATCATCGCCAACCCGGCCGATGCGGCCGCGTTGAACCCGGTGATCCAGCAGGCCAAGCAGCGCGGCGTCGTGTTCGTCGCCGTCGACCAGGCCGTGACGTCACCGGACGCCTACATCGCCACCAACGACCAGAAGAAGTACGCCGCGCTCGGCGTCGACTGGCTGGCCCAGCAGTTGGGTGGCAAGGGCAACATCGTCGAGCTGCGCGGCGCCAAGGGCGTCCCCGCGGACACCGACCGCCACGAGGGCTTCATGGAGGCGCTCAAGAAGTACCCGGACATCAAGGTCGTCAAGTCGGTCTACACCAACTGGGACTGGCCGACGGGCTCCAAGGAGATGCTGAACATCCTCCAGTCGGGGACCAAGGTCGACGGCGTGTGGACGTCGGGCATCGACTCGGTGATCGTCGACGCCTACAAGACGGCCGGCAAGCCGCTGGTGCCGATCGTCGGCGCGGACAACAACGGGTTCCTCAAGCAGATGATGAACAATCCGGACCTGGACGGCGCCGCCGTGACCAACCCCGCCATCATCGGCGGCGTGGGCACGACGATCGCGCTGAAGGCTCTCGACGGCCAGAACCCCGACAAGGTGACGACGCTGACCCCGGAGGTCTGGACGCAGGACAACAAGTCGGAGTGGGAGGGCAACGTCGATCCCAGCCTGCCGCCGACCTACTCGGTCACGATGAAGATCCCCGGTCTGACGACGTTCACGCCCGAGCAGCTCAAGAGCTGCAAGGGGCCGTGAGCCGTCGCTGATCGAATCCGCGATCCTGCACGCCGGGGCGCCCGCACAGGGCGCCCCGGCAGCGGGAACAGGGCCCCTGAGTTGAGTCTTCTCTCTGTACAGAACATCGCCAAGAGCTACGGTCCAGTGGTGGCGCTGCGCTCGGTCGACATGGAGGTCGAGCCGGGTGAGGTGCACGCGCTGCTGGGTGCCAACGGTGCCGGCAAGAGCACGTTGGTGAAGATCCTCACCGGCGTGATCGGCGCCGACCGTGGCGAGCTCCGCCTGGCCGGCAACCCGCTGGCCGTCGCATCGCCGCTGGACGCCCGCCGCCAGCGCCTGTGCCCCGTCTTCCAGGACCCGGCGCTCGTGCCGGACCTCAGCATCCACCAGAACCTGCGGCTGACCGGCGCCGACACCGCCCGGGTGCGCGCCTCGCTGCGCGAGCTGGACCTCGACATCGACCCTGACGAGCTGGTCGCCGAGGTGCCGCTGGCCATGCTGCGCATGATCGACCTGGCCCGCGCGATGACCTACGACCCGCAGGTTCTGCTGCTCGACGAGATCACCGCGGCGCTGCCGTCCGACCTGGCCGAGCGCGTCTTCGACGTCGCGCGCCAGGTCAAGGACCGCGGCGGATCGGTCCTGTTCGTCTCCCACCGCCTGGCCGAGATCACCATGCTGTGCGATCGCGCCACCGTCCTGCGCGACGGGCGCGCCGTCGGCACGCTGGACTCGACCAAGGGCGCCGAAGACCGCATCGTCGAGTTGATGCTGGGCGAGTCCCAGCAGGACCTCTCCGAGGAGGTCCACCACACGCAGGCGTTCGTCGCGCCAGCCGACGCCGGGCCACCCGCGCTGGCCGTCAAGGGGCTGCGCGTCGGCCCCGAGGCGCCCGAGGGCGTCGACCTCGACGTGCACGCCGGCGAGATCGTCGGCGTGGCCGCGCTGGAGGCCCAGGGCCAGGACGCGCTGTTCGAGATCCTGGCCGGCGTGTCGCGCGCCCGCGGCGGCACGATCGAGCGCAGCGGCCAGGCCGTGCGCTTCCGCGACCCCTACGACGCAATCCGCCGTGGCGTCGTGCTCGTGCCCGCCGACCGCGTGATGGCGCTGCTGCCCGACCGGCCGATCCGCGAGAACATCGCCGCGCCGCTGTACGCGCCGCTCAAGCGCTGGGGGCTGTTCAACCGCCGCGCCGAGCGGGGCAGGGTCGACGACGCCATCGAGCGCCTGCAGGTCGACACGCGCGCCGCGCGCGCGGCCCGGCGGCTGTCGGGCGGCAATCAGCAGAAGCTGACGATCGCCCGCTGGGTGGCCACCGGCTTCGACGTGCTGCTGTGCTTCGACCCCACCCGCGGCATCGACGTCGGCACCAAGCGGCAGATCTACGCGCTGCTGCGCGAGCTCGCCGCGCAGGGGGCCGCCGTCCTGCTATTCACCAGCGAGCTGACCGAGATCCCGCTCGTGTGCGACCGCGTCGTCGTCCTGCATCAGGGCCGCATCAGCGACCGCCTGCCGGCCCGCGAGGCGACCGAGGCGCGCCTGCTGCGCTCCGCCCACGGGCTCGTGGAGGCGGCATGAGCGTCGCCACCGGGATGCCGCCAGCGACGCCGTCCGCGGGCGCCGTCAAGTGGAAGCGGATCGCGCTGCGCCAGGCCTGGACGGTCGGTGTCATCGCGATCCTGGTCATCCTGCTGATCATCCAGGCGAACGTCGCGCCGACGTTCACCTCGTTCGACATCCAATCGCTGGTGATCGCCGCGCTGCCGCTCGCCTTTGCCGCGATGGGCCAGAGCATCGTGGTCATCTCGCGCGGGATCGACCTGTCGATCGGCGCCGTGATGGCGCTCACCAACGTGATCGCCGCCTCGCTGATGGAGGGCAAGACGACGCTGGGCAGCGCGCTGGCCATCTCCGCGCTGGTGCTGGTGATCGGCGTCGTGATCGGCACGATCAACGGCATCGCCGTCGTGGCCAGCGGCGTCCCGGACATCATCGCCACGCTCGCGCTCGGCTTCGTGTGGTCGGGCGTCGCGCTGATCGTCCTGGATACCCCCGGCGGCGGCTCGCCGATGGACTTCCAGACGCTGTCGACCGGCTCGTCGTTGTGGGAGTGGATCCCCAACGGCCTGCTGATCCTGGCCGGCGTGTTCCTGCTGATCTGGGTCCCGCTGCGCTCGCGGCGGTTCGGCCTGGCCCTGTACGCCGTGGGCAGCGATCGCCACGCCGCCGAGCTGAGCGGCGTCCCGGTCGCGCGCACGCGCGTGATCGCCTACACCTTCGGCGGTCTCTTCGCGGCCTTCGGCGGTCTGGCGCTGACCTCGACCACCGGCATCGGCAGCCCGCTGTCGGGCGACTTCTACACGCTGACCTCGGTGGCGGCGGCGGTGATCGGCGGCGTCACCCTGGCCGGCGGCAAGGGCGGGCTGCTGGGGCCGATCATCGCCGCGTTCATCCTGTCGGCGGCAGTCACCGTGCTCACGTTCCTGGGCGTCGACGCCAACTACGGGCAGGTCATCCAGGGAGCGCTGATCGTCGGCGTGGTCATGCTCGGCGGGCTGCTGCTGCGTAAGAGAGGGCAGGCATGAGCGTCTCGGCCCCGGCGCCGAAGGTCGACGCCCCTGCGGCGCTCGACCGCGCCAAGCGGCTGATCATCGACCAGCCGCTGATCATGCTCGCGGTCATCCTCGTGCTGCTGGTGATCGCCTGCGTGATCGTCAAGTCCAGCTACTTCTCCACGGGGCAGCTGGGCGCGATCCTGCGCTACGCGGCGCCGCTGGCGATCATGGCCGGCGGTCAGACGCTGGCCATGCTCACGCGCGGCATCGACCTGTCGATGGGGGCGACCGCGACCGCCTCGGCCTACGTGATGGCCTCGCACGCCACCGACGGCACCTTTCAGGCGATCGTGCTCGGCCTGTGCGTCGGCCTGCTCGTCGGCCTGGTCAACGGCGTCGGCATCGGCATCTTCCAGGTGCAGCCGCTGATCATGACGCTGGGCATGGCAGGGATCGTTACCGGCCTGCTGACCGTCCAGGCGGCCCAGAACCGCACGGGAGGCACCGAGGTGCCGTCGCTCGTGCGCCGGATCGGCGGCGAGCCGTTGTTCGGCCGCGGCTCGCTGGACTTCATCCCCACCAGCCTGATCGTGTGGATCGTCGTCGCGGCGATCCTGATCCTCGCGTTGCGCCGGACCGGGTACGGGCGGATGCTCTACGCGTACGGCAACAACCCGCAGGCCATGCGTCTGGCAGGCGTGCGCGCCTGGCAGTTGCTGGTCGGCACCTACGTGCTCGTCGGCCTGCTGGCCGCGGTCGCCGGCATCGTCGTCGCCGGCCTCATCAACGCCGCGGACCTGGGCCTGGCCGACTCGTTCCTGCTGCCCTCGATCGCCGCTGCGGTGATCGGCGGCACCTCGATCTTCGGGGGTATCGGCACCTACGGTGGGACGATCATGGGCGCGCTGATCCTCACCGTCCTGGACTCGTTCCTGACGCTCCTGAACGCGGACGACTCGATCCGCCAGATCCTCTACGGCCTGATCATCCTGCTGCTGGTCAGCTTCTACGCCCAGGTGCAGAAGCGCGCATGACCGCCCTGTCGCAGGATCTGGCCTGGACCTCGGCGACCGAGCTGGCGTTGGCCATCCGCGAGCGGCGTCTGTCGGCGGTGGAGCTGATGGAGGCGACGATCGCGCGCATCGAGGAGCGCGACCCGTCGCTGACCGCGTTCACCTTCCGCGCCTTCGACGAGGCGCGGGCGGCGGCGCGCGCGGCCGACGCGGCGCTGGCCGCGGGGGCGCCGGTCGGCCCGCTGCACGGCGTCCCGACCGCGATCAAGGACCTGTTCGACTTCAAGCCCGGCTGGCCGGCCACGCTCGGCGGCATCGCCCGCGCTCACGACCACAGCGTGGACGCGACCTGCATCTGGGCGCCGAGCGCATGGAGGAGGCCGGCGCGATCCTGCGTGGGCAAGACCAACAGCCCGCCGATGGGCTTCCGCGCCACCTGCGACAACCCGCTCTTCGGCCCCACGCGCAACCCGTTCGACCCCGAGCGCAACACCGGCGGCTCGTCGGGTGGCGCGTCGGCGGCGGTGGCCGACGGGATGCTGCCGTTCGCCGAGGCGCACCGACGGCGGCGGCTCGATCCGCATCCCCGCCTCCTGCTGCGGTCTGTTCGGCTACAAGCAGTCGTTCGGCCGCGTGCCGTCGCTGGGCCGGCCCAACGCCTTCGCGACGCTGACCCCGTTCTGCTTCGAGGGGCCGGTCACCCGCACGGTCGAGCCGACGCGGCGCTCGTGGCTGACGCTGATCTCCGGGCCCGACCCGCGCGACCCGCTGTGCTTCCCGTTCGACGACGACCCGCTGGGCGCGCTGAGCCGGTCGATCCAGGGCATGCGCGTCGGCTGGAGCGCCGACGCTGGGCGGCTTCGCCGTCGACCCCGAGGTGGCCGCCGTCTGCGCCCAGGCGGTCCAGGCGCTGGCGCGACGCGGGCGCGATCGTCGAGCAGGTCGACATCGCTGGCCCGCCTCGCCAGAACGAGCTGGCCGACCTGTGGTGCCGCCTGATCACGCCGCTGAACCTCGAGGCGGCTGGAGGGCCTCAAGGCCGCGGGCCACGACTTCCTGGGCGCCCACCGCGACGAGCTGCCCGAGCGCCTACCTGCGCTTCATCGACCAGGGGCTGAGCGCGACGACGCTGCGACATCAGCCACGATCAGATGCTGCGCACCGCGTGCTTCGACGCGATCCAGGCGGTGTTCGCCGACCACGACCTGCTCGTCAGCCGACGCTCGGCGCGCTGCCGCCGGTCAACAGCGAGTCCGCGGCGAGACGGTCGGCCCCGAGTGAGATCGACGGGCGGCCCGTCGACCCGGTGATCGGCTGGACGCTGACCTTCCCCTTCAACTTCACCGGGCATCCGGCGGCGTCCGTGCCTGCCGGCATGGCGCGGGAGCGCCTGCCCGTCGGCCTGCAGATCGTGGGGCCGCTGCGCGGGGACGCCGACGTGCTGGCCGCGAGCGCCGCGCTGGAGCGCCGTCGCCCGTGGCAGGCGGCCTACGAGCTGTGCGAGGCCCGTCCGCTGACGTAGCGACACCGACGACGAGCAGAGGAGAGGGCGAGTCATGGCGTTTACTGCCACGAAGGATCTGATGCTGCCCGCAACCGTCACCGGTTCGTGGCCGCGGCCGCGCTGGTACGACACGAGCATGTGGGGCAAGCCGCTCGACACGGCGATGATGGATCCCTGGTTCCGCGAGCAGTTCACCGACGCGCAGGCGGTCGTCGTCTCCGACCAGGAGCGCGCCGGCCTGGACCTCGTCACCACCGGCGACTACTTCCTGGACGCCGACTTCGCGGGGCGCTCGTGGCACCACTACCCGCTGCAGCGCTGGAAGGGCCTGGAATTCGAGGAGCTGCAGCCCGAGAAGACGCGCGGCCGCTGGCTGCCGAGTATCCAGCCGGCACGCTGCTGCACGAGATCTACAAGGCGTGGCGCTGGCCGCGTCGTCGTCGGCAAGATCGAGCACAACCCGAAGAACCAGCTGGAGTACGCGAAGATCTGGCGGATCTGACGCAGGCGCGCGCGGCGCAAGCCGGTTAAGTTCGGCACCTGTCTCGGCCCAGGTGATGGCGTTGTTCCTCGACAGCCACACGCCTGTATACGATCTACGACGACAAGAAGCAGCGATCATCTGGGACATGGCCGACGGCCATGAACCTGGAGCTGCGCCAGCTCGCCGCCTCCGGCTGCAAGGTGATCCAGGTCGAGGAGCCGACGCTCCACTTCATGGCCGCGTACTTCCCGAACGACACCGAGACGCTGGACTTCCTCGTCGACGCGATCAACCATGAGATCGACGGGCTGGACGACGTGGAGGTCTGGATCCACACCTGCTGGGGCAACCCGAACATGCAGAACGTCTTCGACGACGACTCCTACGCCAACTCGATCGAGATCTACCTCGAGCGCGTCAAAGGCGACGTGTGGACGATCGAGATGCACGACCGCGGCAACGCCGGAGATCGACCTCTTCGGCCCGTGGAAGGGCAAGACGAAGAAGAAGATCGCCGTCGGCGGCGTGTCGCCACCGCACGCTGCAGGCCGAGCGGCCGCGAGGCGTGGCCGACAGCATCCGCAAGGCGCTGGAGTACATCGAGCCCGAGAACCTGATCATCTCCTCCGACTGCGGCTTCGGCCGCCAGGGCGCGGCGCGGACGGTCGCCTTCTACAAGGCGGCGGCGCTGGCCACAGGGGCGAACATCGTGCGCAAGGAGCTGGGGCTGCCCGAGACCTACGTGCCCGCAGCCGACGAGCAGCTGGTCGTGGACGTCGTTCCGCGCACCTTCGAGGAGTAGGTCGGCTTGACGGGATCGCGCGCCGGGGGTAGAACGGAGGAGATGGAAAGCGTTTGCCGCCGTCGAGTGACCTTCTCGCGCAACGTGACGCTGTCGCTGTCGCGGACATGTGTGTCGCATTGCAAGTACTGCGCCTTTCAGACGCATCAGCCGCATCTGCATGCGCCTGAGGCGGTGGAGAGGATCATCGACAACGCGGCGCGGCGTGGGGTCAAGGAGCTGTTGGTGCTGACGGGCGATGAGCCCGGCCATCATGTGGGGGTGCGTGAGCGGCTGGCGGCGCTGGGGTTTGCGGATTTTGTGGCCTATGTGGTGTGGGCGTGTGAGCGGGCGTTGGAGCGGGGCGTGTTGCCGCATACGAATCTGGGCGCGTTGTCGGGCGACGATCTGGCTCGGCTGCGGGAGGTGACGGCCTCGCAGGGGTTGATGCTGGAGTCGGTGCGCGATGATCTGGTGGCCCATCAGGGCTCGCCGACGAAGGATCCTGGGCTGCGCCTGGAGACGATCCGCGCCGCCGGCGAGTTGCGTATCCCGTTCACCTCGGGGGTCCTCGTGGGCATCGGCGAGACGCGTGAGGACCGGGTCGCCGCGCTGCGGGCGTTGGCCGAGGTGCATGGCGAGTTCGGCCATCTGCAGGAGGTGATCCTGCAGAACTTCGTGCCCCATCGGAGGTACTACGGGGAGGAGCCCGCGGAGGTCGCCTCCGAGGCGGCGGAGCGCTACTGGAAGACGGGGCTGGGCACGCATCCGACCCTGGCGCTGCCGGATTGGGCGACGCCGGTGAGTATCGAGGAGATGATCGATCTGGTGGCGGTGGCGCGTGAGCTGCTGCCCGGGGTGGGCATCCAGATCCCGCCCAACCTGGCCGATTGGTGGCCGCAGTTGATCGCCGCGGGCGCGACGGATCTGGGCGGGCTGAGCGCCAATGGGGACCACATCTCGCCCGAGCATCCGTTCCCCAGCCCCCATCAGGTGCGCAAGCGCCTGCAGCCGCTGGGCTACGCGCTGACCGAGCGTCTGTGCGCCTACCCGCAGTACCTGGATCCCGACTGGATGGCGCAGTCGGTGCTCGACGTGGTCAAGACGAAGTACTGGTCGTTCATCCCGCGTCGCGGCAGCGGCCGGCGTGAGGAGCGCCCGATCCGTCGCGACCTCGTCGCGGGCGCGATCGCCAAGGGCCGTGACGGCGAGTGGCTGGATGAGCAGGAGCTGACCGCGTTGTTTGCCGAGACGCGTCCGGAGGCGATCGAGGACCTGCGTCAGGCCGCCGATGAGCTGCGTGGCGAGGTGGCCGGCGAGCTGGTCACCTATGTGGTCAACCGCAACATCAACGTCTCCAACGTGTGCATCGTCGGCTGTGCGTTTTGCGGCTTCGGGCAGGGCAAGCGCTCGCCGGACGCCTACCAGCATCCCGAGGAGGAGTACCGCCAGCGCATCCGTGACGCGGTCGACTACGGGGCCAGCGAGTTGTGCATTCAGTCGGGCATCCACCCCGACTGGGGCTTTGAGGACTACCTGTCCTATCTGCGCATCGCCAAGGACGAGGCGCCGCATCTGCATCTGCACGCCTACAGCCCGATGGAGATCGCCCATATCCAGGACGTGACCGGCCTGGCGCTGGGTGAGATCTTCGCGCGGCTGCGCGACGCCGGGCTGGGCAGCACGCCGGGGACGGCGGCCGAGGTGCTGCACGACGGCGTGCGCGAGCGCATCAGCCCCAACAAGCTGCCCGCCCGCCGGTGGGTGGAGGTGATCGAGGCCAGCCACCGCGCCGGCCTGCGCTCCACCAGCACGGTGATGTTCGGTCACATCGAGGAGCCGTGGGAGCTGGCCGAGCACATGCGCGTGATCCGCAGCCTGCAGGAGCGCACCGGCGGTTTCACCGAGTTCGTGCCCCTGTCGTTCATCCCCTTCATGACCCTGCTGGGGCGCACGCACGGGGTCGAGGAGATCAGCCGCGAGGAGAACCTCAAGCACACCGCCGTGTTCCGCCTGGCGCTGGGCCGCACGATCACCAACCTGCAGGCGTCGTGGGTGAAGATGGGCCTGGAGACCGCGACCGAATCGCTCAGATGGGGCGTCAACGACCTCGGCGGCACCCTCATGGAGGAATCCATCAGCCGACTGGCCGGCTCCTACCACGGCACCCGCCTGGACCCACCCCAGCTGATCGCCGCCGCCCACGCCGCCGGCCGCCCCGCCGCCGAACGCACCACCCTCTACGAGATCCGCGGCGAGCTGCCGGCGGCCGCGTAGGCGGCTACCGCGAGAAGGTGCCCGTCAGCGTGCCCGACGCGATCGCGTGCTCGTCGATCGCGCCGAGGACGTCGTCGACGCCGGGGTCGATCGGCGCGTCCAGCGCGTAGACGGCGAACCGGTAGCGGTGCGGCCCCTTGCCCTTGGGCGGGCACAGCGGCGCCCAGCCCTTGGTGCCGTAGCCGTTCTCGGACTCCGTCGCACCAGACGGAAGCTTGCCGTCGACGCTCGTGGTGGCAGGCGGGATGCCCGGTCACCAGCCAGTGCACGAAGCCGTCGGCGTCGGGGTCCTCGACGGCGATGGCCAACGACTTCGCGCCCTCGGGCACACCCGACCATGACAGGGCCGGAGCGGTCGCCGCGGTGCCGTCGCAGCCGTAGGCGGCGGGGACCTTGCCGCCGGCCGCGAACGCGCTGCTGGTCACCGTAGCTTCGCCCCGGTGGTCGTCGTCGGCAGCGTGTTGGAGCCGCTGCCGCCGCAGCCGGCCAGCGCGAGCGACCGCCAGTCCCGTCAGCATCCACGTCCGTCGCATCACGTCGGCCAGTATGTCTGAGCCGGGCGCTTCGCCCGCCACCGGTGCGGGCAAGACGCCTGCGTGAGCGAGCTGATCCTGGGCCCGATGCTGCGCTACACCGGCGCGACCGAGGCCACGGTCTGGGTGGAGACCGACGGGCCCTGCGAGGTCGACGTGCTCGGCCATCGCGAGCGCACGTTCGAGGTCGAGGGCCACCACTTCGCGCTCGTCTGCCTGCACGGCCTGGAGCCCGGCGCGACGACGCCCTACGAGGTCCGTCTCGACGGCCGGCGCGCCTGGCCGCCGGCGGAGTCGCGCTTCCCGCCGTCGGTCATCCGCACGCCGGCGGACGGCGCCCCGCTGGAGCTGGCCTTCGGCTCTTGTCGCGTGTGCGTTCCCAACGTGGCGCCCTTCTCGCTGCGCAAGGACGACGACCCACGTGGCCGCGAGGTCGACGCGCTGCGCGCGCTGGCGCTGCGCATGCTCGACCGCGATCCCGCCGACTGGCCGCACGCCCTGCTGCTGCTCGGCGACCAGGTCTACGCCGACGAGGTCTCCCCGCAGACGGTGCGCGCTTCATCCGTCAGCGCCGCGACGTCGACGAGCCGCCCGGCACCGAGGTCGCCGACTTCGAGGAGTACGCCACCTGTACCGCGAGTGCCTGGGGCGACGCCGCCGATGCGCTGGCTGCTGTCGACCGTCCCGACCACGATGATCTTCGACGACCACGACGTCCACGACGACTGGAACACGTCCGCCATCTGGCGGGACGAGATGCGCGCCAGCCGTGGTGGCAGGCAGCGCATCGACGGCGCGCTGATCGTCGTACTGGGTGCTACCAGCACATCGGCAACCTCTCGCCCGAGGACCTGCTCGAGGACGAGTTGCTCGCGCGGGTCGCGCGACGGCGGGGCGACGGCGAGCCGCCTGCTGCGGGACTTCGCGCGGCGCGCCGACGCCGCGACCGAGGCGCACCGCTGGAGCTTCCGCCGCGACTTCGGCGGCGCGCGCCTCGTGGTCGATCGACTCCCGTGCCGGGCGCGTGCTGGAGCCGGACCGCCGCTCGATGCTCGACGAGGCAGAGTGGCGCTGGCTGGAGCAGAGCGCGAGCGGCGACCGCGACCACCTGCTGCTGGGCACGTCGCTGCCCTGCCTGATGGAGGCGGGCATGCACGAGTTGGAGGCCTGGGACGAGGCGGTGGCCGAGGGGGCGTGGGGCCGCGCGGCCGCGGGGCCGGCCGAGAAGCTGCGCCAGGCGCTCGACCTGGAGCACTGGGCCGCCTTCCAGTCGTCCTTCCAGCGTCTGGCCCGGCACGTGACCGAGGTCGCGCGCGGGCGCCACGGCGCGCCGCCCGAGACGATCGTCGCGCTGTCGGGCGACGTGCACCACGCCTACCTGATGCAGGTCGAGGCGCTGGGCGACGGAGGCTTCGTCGCGTCTTTCAGGCGACGTGCTCGCCGTTTCGCAATCCGCTGGACGCGCGCGAGCGCGCGCGATCATCCGCCTGGCCGGCTCGCGCCCGGTCGCGGTGCTGATGCGCCGGCTCGCCCGCGCGGCGGGCGTGCCGCGCGCCGCGCCTGGCGCTGGCGGCAGGTCGGCGGCGGGCCGTGGTTCGACAATCAGATCGTGACCATGCGCTTCGAGGGGCGGCGGGCGACCATGCGCCTGGAGCGCACGTCGCCCGACACCCCCGGCCTGGAGTGCGTGCTGGACCACGACCTCGCGCAGCGGGGGGCGAGCTAGAGGATTCCGTCGCGGGCGCGTCGTACATCGTGGGCACCGTCGGCTGGAAGCCGAGCTGTGTTCAAGCGGGCGCAGCTCGAGCTCGCCGAGCTGCACGCAAAGCTCCTGGCACCCTTCGGCATCAGCGACCACGAGCTGGCGTTCCTCCTGTTCCTCGCCGCCCGCGAGCCCGAATCCCAGCAGCAGGCGGCCGGGCGCCTGGGCGTCGACCGCACGACCATGGCCGCCCTCGTCGACGCCCTGGAGGGCAAGGGGCTCGTGGCACGCCACCCGGACCCCGCGGACCGGCGCCGCAACCTCGTCGAGCTGACCAGCGCCGGCCGCGAGACGCTGCGCGGCGCGACACGGGCCAGCGACCAGGCCGAGCAGCGGCTCCTTGCCGCGCTCGACGACGCCGAGTCCGCGCAGCCGCGCAGTCTGCTGCGCCGCATCGCGACCTCCGGCGAGCCGATGAGATCCGGCCGCGCGGGCAGTCAGGATGAGAGCCGATGAGCGACGTCCGTGACCGCATCGCCGAGCTGGCCAGCGAGGTGCAGCGCCTCAACGACGCCTACTACGGCGCCGGCGACAGCCCGCTGCCCGACGCCGACTACGACGCGCTCAAGGACGAGCTGGCCGCGCTGGTGGCCGAGCATCCCGAGCTGGAGCCGGCCGACAGCCCGCTGGGCAAGGTCAACCAGCCCGCGCAGCTGACCGGGCCGACCGTTCGCCACGCGCGGCCGATGCTGTCGCTGGCCAAGGCCACCGGAGAGGACGAGGTGCGCGCGTTCCTGGCCCGCTTCGGCGGCCAGACCTTTCGCGTCTCCGAGAAGCTCGACGGTCTGTCGCTGAGCATCGTCTACGCCGACGGTCGCCTCGACTACGTCGCCACGCGCGGCACGGGGGAGATCGGCGAGCTGGTCACCGACAAGGTCCGCCACGTGATCCCGCAGCTGCCCCAGCAGATCAACGCGGCCGGCCGGGTGGAGGTGCGGGGCGAGGCGGTCATGCTGCGCTCGACCTGGGAGGCCTACAACGAGCGCCATCCCGACAAGCCGCTGACCAACCCGCGCAGCGGCGCGGCCGGCACGCTGATGCAGAAGGACCCCGAAGCCGCGGCCGCCGCCGGAAGGCTGCTGCGCTTCTTCGCCTTCGGCGCCGAGCGCGGCGACGAGGACGTCGACCCCACAGGCCTGGGGATCGAGCTCGCAGCCCAGGTGGTCAGCGACGACGCCGACGAGATCCTGGCCGCCATCCACGCCATCGGCGAGCGCCGCGACGGGCTGGACTACGACACCGACGGCGCCGTCGTGCGCCTGCACGAGCCGGCCGCGTTCGCCGCCGCCGGCTTCAACAGCGCCGAGCCACGCGGCGCGATCGCCTTCAAGTTCCCGCCCGAGGAGAGGCTGACCAAGCTGCTGGAGGTCACCTGGCCGGTGGGCAAGATCGGCCGCGTCCCTCCGCGTGCACGGGTCGAGCCCGTCTTCGTGGGGGGCGTCACGGTCGAGAACATCACGCTGCACAACCCGCGCCTGATCCGCGAGCGCGACCTGCGCATCGGCGACACGGTCGCGGTCGTGCGCCGCGGCGACGTGATCCCCTTCGCGGGGCGCTCGATCCTCGAGGACCGCGACGGCAGCGAGGTCGAGATCGTCCCGCCCACGCACTGCCCGTCGTGCGGCAGCGAGCTGGAGGTGCGCGGCACCGGCGAGGAGCGCTGGTGCGTGAACCTGCAGTGCCCCGCGCAGGCCACCCGCCGGCTGATGCACTGGGCCTCGCGTCCGGCCGCCGACATGGAGGGCGTCGGCGACGTGTGGATCGAGAAGCTGGCCGAGGACGGCGTGCTCAAGCGGCGCAGCGACTTCTACGAGCTGACCGCCGAGCGGCTGCTCGACTACGAGCGCATGGGCGAGGTCAGCGCCCGCAACATGGTCGACTCGATCGAGCGCTCCAAGGGGCTGGGGCTGCGGCGAGCGCTGATCGGCCTGGCCATCCCGATGGCCTCCGAGGGTGTGGCCAAGCGACTGTGCCTGGCGGGCTACGAGCGCATCGAGGACATCGCCGATGCCGGCGAGGAGGAGCTGGTGGCCATTCGCGACATCGGGCCCAAGGTGGCCGAGTCGCTGGCCGCGTTCTTCGCGCGCGACGACATCCGCGAGGAGATCTCCGCCCTGCGCGCCCATGGGGTCGACCTCGACGTCCACGACGAGGACCGTCCGGTGGATGTCGCCGCGGCGGGCGAGTCGCCGCTCAAGGGTCGCACCGTCGTCATCACCGGGGCCTTCACCGACCCCCGCTCGGGGGCGAAGATCAGCCGCCCCGACGTCACGCGCCTGGTCGAGCAGGCGGCGGCCACCACCGCCTCGTCGGTCTCGGCCGCCACCGACTACCTGCTGGCCGGCGACAACGTCGGCGCGGCCAAGACCAACAAGGCCGACAAGCTCGGCGTCGAGGTCGTCGGCCAGGACCGGCTGTGGGCCTGGCTGGCCGAGGCCGGCGTGGCCTGACGGCGCGAGCGTGGGGAGATGACCCCACGCCCGCTTGGCGGATCGCCCTGCCCTGCGCGGGGAAATCCGCCACGCGCGTGTGGCCTAGCCCGAGCTGCCGATCACCTGCGCCAGCGTCCTGCCGGCCAGCTCGACCTGCTCGAGGTCGTGCACGTAGGGCATGTTGAAGACCATCCCGTCCAGCCCGGCGTCGAGGTGCGCCTGGACCTGCTCGGCGACCTGGTCGGGCGTGCCGTAGGTGGCGAACCCCTGGAAGCGCTCGCCCATCGCCTCCCGCAGCGGGGCGACGAGGCGCTCGGCCTCCTCGGCGTTCTCGCTGATGACGATCGAGCCGAGCTTCGTCTTGGTGATCTGCGTGATGTCGCGCCCGAGCCGGTCGCAGTGGCCCTCGAGCACGCCGACCAGATGCCGGATCCGCTCGGGGTCGCCGAACATGTTCGACGCATCGGCGTACTGGGCGACCATGCGCAGGGTCTTCTTCTCGCCGCTGCCCCCGACCATGATCGGGATGTCACCGCGGATCGGGCGCGGGTTGTTGTAGATCTCCTTGACGCTGTGGTGCGTGCCCTGCACCGTCGGCTGGTCGGTGGTGAACATCGCCCGCGCGATCTGCAGCGCGTCCTCGAGCATCTCGAAGCGCTCGGCGATGGGCGGGAAGCGGTAGCCGAAGGCCTCGTGCTCGGCCTCGAACCAGGCGGCGCCGATGCCGAGGATCGCGCGCCCGCCGCTGAGCACGTCCAGCGTCGTCGTCGTCTTGGCCATGAAGGCCGGGTTGCGGTACGTGACGCCGCCGACCATCAGGCCGACATGCAGCTTCTGCGTGCGGGCGGCCAGGGCCATCAGGGCGGTGTTGCCCTCGAGCATCCAGTTGTCCATCGGGCCGACGCCCGGGATCTGGTTGAGATGGTCCATCACCCAGATCGACTCGAAGCCGGAACGCTCGGCCGTCTGGGCGATGTCGGTGAGCGTGTCGAACAGCTGCTCGGGGCCGACGCCGGGGAAGTTGAAGTTCGGGATCTGCAGCCCGATGCGAATGGGGGAGGAGGGCATGCGCTGGTTGTACCCGCAATCCTTGGACCATGACGAGCGACGAGGCGCGCGATCGCTTCGCCGTCGCGCGCGTGGCGCGGCTGGCCACCGTCGGCGCCGACGGCGCACCGCATCTGGTGCCGATCACCTTCGCCGTCGTCGGGGACACGATCGTCCACGCCGTCGACCACAAGCCCAAGCGCACCCGCGCGCTGCGCCGCCTGGACAACATCGCCGCCAACCCCGCGGTCAGCCTGTTGGCCGACCGCTATGACGAGGACTGGCGCGCGCTGTGGTGGGTGCGAGCCGACGGCACGGCCCGGATCGTCGACGTGGGCTCGGCCGCCGGCGGCGCCGCGGTCGCCGCGCTGACCGAGCGCTACGCGCCCTACCGGGACACGCCGCCGGCCGGCCCGGTGGTGATCGTCGCCGTCCAGCGCTGGCGCGGCTGGTCAGCGAGCTGAGCGGCTCACCCCGCGGCGGGCCGCCCACGCCTCGCGCACCGACGCGCGCCGCTGTTCGGCCGCTCGCAGCTGGACGACGATGCCGGCCACCGCCAGCGCCAGGTAGATCGCGTACCACCACCAGCCGTGGCTGGCCTGGTCGGTCACCGTTCGCGTGTCCAGGTCCGAGGCATCCAGCGTGCCCGCCAGCAGCATCACCCCGGTCGTCACGGCGCTCGCACCGGCCAGCGCGCTGAGCACGATCAGCAACAGCATCGGCAGGTCGGACACCAGCGCGACGAAGGCCAGCAGCCCACCGAGCACGACGCCGACCAACACGACCAGCCACGTCCACTCCACGCCCAGCGCGAACATCAGGCTGGCGCCCAGCGAGAAGCCGATCGACGCCATCGCCAGCACGACGGCGACCTCGTAGAACAGGTAGGCGGCCAGGGCGAACAGCAGGGCGCAGCAGACCGCCACGATCCACGCCGCCGTGGTGGCCAGGAAGCTCGAGCTGTCGACCGCCGCGACGACCCCCGCCCCGATGCTGAAGCCGACGAACGCCCCCCAGATCGGGATGATGATGCGGAAGGCGAGGTAGCCCCAGAAGCAGAAGCCCAGGCCCGCGGCGATGGCGACCAGCGCGTAGACGACGTCGCTCATCCGCGTGTCTCCGACGCGCCCGGCCGCGCGAACAGCGACAGCGGCAGCGTGAAGCCGACGTTCCACACGCCGGCGTCGACGATCTCCAGGATCTTCAGGTCCCCGGCCAGCGAGCAGAGGATGTAGGCGTCGACGCGGTCCAGGCCGTGCTCGCCGACCAGCCAGTCGATCGTCGAGCGCACCGCCGTGCGCGCCCCCTCCATCAGGTCGGCGTCGATGCCCATCGCCCCGAAGTGCCCGGCCGACTCGTCGATCGAGGCCAGCGGCCCGGCGGTGAGGAACCGCGGCCCGGGGATCGTGCGGTGCTCGACGCTGAGCCTCAGCGTCGCGCGCATGTCGCACTCGACCGCGGTCACGCACACCTCGCCGTCGCCCTGGACGGCGTGGGGGTCGCCGCAGGAGAACAGCGCGCCCTCGCACCACACCGGCAGCAGCAGGCTGGAGCCGGCGGTCAGGTGGCGCGTGTCGACGTTGCCGCCGCCGCGGTGGGGCGGGAACACCGCGTCGACCGCGGGCTCGCCCGGGTGCACGCCCATCGTGCCCAGGAACGGCGCCTGGGGGATGCGGATGCCGGGCGCGGCCTCCACGGTCGCGCCGTCGCGCAGGTCGAACGTGCGCACCACCAGCTCGTCGAAGTCGTCGGGCAGCAGCCCCTGGCCGGGCTGGATCGAGGCCCAGCCCCAGTCGCCCGGCGTCAGCTCCAGCACGTCGACGCGCAGCGTGTCGCCCGGCTGCGCACCCTCCACGAACACAGGCCCCAGGAGGTGGTAGAGCGTGGCGAAGTCGAAGTCCGCGGTCGTGTCGCCCTCGGCGACCTGCCCGTGGCCGGCCATGCGCAGGTCGAAGCGCACGACGTCGCCGGACGCGACCCGCAGCGTGGGCTGCAGGGCGCGGTCCCAGTCGTGGTGAACGCGCGCCGCGTCGATGACGTGCTCGGCCATGAGCGCGGACGCTAACCCACCGGCGTCGGTCAGCGCACGCTCACGCGCCCCGGCGTGCCTTCCAGATGTGCTCGATCGGCCAGCGGCGCGCCCAGTCGGTGGCCGCCGGGGAGCGATACGACGACGGTGCGCCCTGCGGCGGTCGCAGCTCGATGAGGTCCTCGACCACGAAGCCGTGCTCGACGAACAGGCGGATCCAGGCGCCGTAGGGCAGCTGGAACTCGACGGTCTGGCCGTCGTCGCCGCTGCGCAGGTCGAAGTAGTCGCGCACGAAGCACCGGGTCGGGTCGTCGGCGTCCAGCGGCCACACCAGGTCGGCGATCGGGGTCATCATGCTGAAGGCCAGCAGGCCGCCGGGGCGCAGCAGGCGCGCGCACTCGGGCACCAGCAGCAGGGGGTCGGCGAACGTGAAGGCGCCGTGGTCGCAGAAGACGACGTCGTAGCTGGCGTCGGGTCGCGGCACCGCCTCCGCGCTGGCCTCCACCAGGGTGACGTCCACGCCGGCGGCCGCGACCGTCGCGTGGGCCAGCTCCAGCTGGCGGGGCGACAGGTCCAGCGCCGTGCAGCGCGCGCCGCGCCGGGCCAGCGCGACCGACCAGCCGGCCGCGCCGCAGCCCAGCTCCAGGACATCGCGGCCGGCGACGTCGCCCAGTGCGCCGACCTGCGCCTCGGGCAGCTGCCACATGCCCCACGCGTCGCCGCCCGAGGACTCCAGCTGGGCACCATGGCGACGCTGGTAGTCGTCGGCCATCGCGTCCCACGCTGCGCGGTTGCCCGCGGCGTGCGGGGTGAGGTCGCTCACGACCAGCGCTGTCGCATCAGCGGCAGCACATCCGCGCCGAACTGGTCCAGGAAGCGGTTCTGGTCGGGTCCGGGGGCATGCAGCAGCAGCTCGTCGAAGCCGAGGTCGACGTAGGTGGCGATCTGCTCGATGACCTCCTCGGGATCGTCGGAGACGATGAAGCGCGTGTGGGCCCTGTCGGCGTTCTCGTCGGCCAGGCGCTCCATCTCGATCGGGTCCTCGACGCCCTCCTTCTGCTCGGGCGTGAGCGCCAGCGCCGCCCACCAGTGGCACGACTCGTGCGCGAAGGCGCGGTCGCGGTCGTAGGCGACCTTGATCTCGATGAGGCGCCGTATCTGCGACGGGTCGCGCCCGGCCTTCTCGGCGCCCTCCTTGACGTTGTCGAGCAGGTCCAGGTACAGCTGCGGGTCCTTGCCCGACGTGCACACGAAGCCGTCGCCGACCCGGCCGGCGAGCTTGGCCGCCAGCGGACCGGAGGCGGCCACGTAGATCGGCACCGGCTGCTCGGGGCGGTCGTAGATCGTGGCGTTCTCGACGCGGTAGTAGTCGCCCTCGAAGGTCACCCGCTCCTGGGTCCACAGGGTGCGGATCAGCTCGATCGCCTCGGCCATGCGCAGCCGCCGCTCCTTGCGCCCGGGGAACTCGCCGCCGGTGGCCGGCGTCTCGTTCATCGCCTCACCGGTGCCCACGCCCAGGTACACGCGGCCCGGGGCCAGGCAGCCGAGCGTCCCGAACGCCTGGGCGACGATCGCCGGGGCGTAGCGCAGCGTCGGGGTCAGCACGCTCGTGCCGAGCGTCACCGTCGAGGTCGCCTGGGTCATCGCTCCCAGCCAGGCCAGGGCGTTGGGCGCGTGACCGCCGTGGTGGCGCCAGGGCTGGAAGTGGTCGGATACCGAGACGATGTCGAGGCCGTCGCGCTCGGCGCGCACGGAGAAGTCCAGCAGCTCCTGCGGGCCGAACTGCTCCGCGGAGGCCTTGTAGCCGATCTTGATGCCCATCCTGCGGACGCTACCGCTAGCGGAACAGGTCCTCCTCGGCGGATCGCACGAGATCGCGGGCCCCCGGTCCGTCATCCGCCGAAACGTGGCGCTGCAGACCGCGGACCACGACGGCCGGCTCGCGCGAGTCCTTCGTGCGCGCCAGGTCGGCCGCCGCGGCCGCCTCGTCGGCGATGGCGATCGCCGTGGCGCGCAGCTGGCGCCCGTCGCTGTCGTCGCGTCCGTCCCAGGACTCGATCGTGGCCAGCCCGGCGATGCCGATGGCGATCTCGCACTGGCCGCGTCGCCATGCGCGGCCGAAGGAGTCGGTGATCACCACCGCGGGGCCGACGCCGCGTGAGCGGCGCAGCGCGGCGCGGATCGCACGGGCCGACGCATCCGGGTCGAGCGGCAGCAGCACGAGCCGCTCGGCGCCGCCCGCGTTGGAGGCGTCGACGCCGGCGTTGGCGCACACGAAGCCGTGGCGGGTGCGGCAGATCAGCACCCCGGGGCGCTCGCGCACGATCTCGGCCGCCTCGCCGAGCACCACCTCGATATGGCGCGCGTCCTTGCCATGCGCGGCGGCCAGCTCCCGCGCGCGCGGCCTGGGGCGCACGTCGCCCAGGTCGACCACCCGGCCCTCGGCCTTGGAGATCACCTTGTGGGCGATGCACAGCACGTCGCCGTCGCCGAGGTCCGCCGGCGCGGCGGCGGCCAGCAGCGCGGGCAGATCGTCGCCGGGGCGCACCTCGGGCAGCCCCGCGACGGCCAGGCAGCGCAGCTCGCTCACAGGCCCTCCAGCGTCGCGCGGGTGGTGGCGCCCAGGCGTCCGCTGGCCTCGAGCGCGGCCAGGTCCTCGGGCGTGTCGGCGTCCATGCCCAGCCCGGCCACCTCACGCACCGTCCACGGCAGGCCGCTGGCGCGCGCGGCCGCCTCGTGGCGCTCGCGCGACCCGGGTCCGAACGACGGCGCCATCGCTGTTGGCGGGGCGAGCACGAGCGCATTGGTGCCGCTGCCGTGGCGGTCGGGGACGATCACGATCGCCTCGGGCGCGTGCAGCAGCGCCGACAGCTCGCCCGGCGATAGCGCGGGGCAGTCGCCGGGCACCGCGACGACGCGGCCGGCGCCGCGCTCCAGCGCCCGGGCCACGCCGAGCGCGACCGCCGCGCTCTGGCCGGCCTCGGCTGGGTCGTGGACGACCTCCGCCCCGGCCTCGCGGGCCAGCGCCGCGGCGATCGGCTCCGCGGTGACGACGATCACCCCGTCGAGGCCGTCGACGGCGCCCAGCGCCCCCAGCACGTCGCGCACCATCGCCTCGGCCAGGCCGGCGCGCGGCCCGTCGGGCACCCGCGCGCGCAGGCGCGTCTTGGCGTGCCCGAAGCCCTTGACCGGCAGGATCGCCAAGGTGCCCGTCACCGCAGCGACTCCGCGAAGGCGACCACCTCGCCGGCCACCCGCGCGCGCTGGCGCGCGGTGCCCAGCTCGACGTCGGTGACGAGCACCGGCACCGTCGCGCCGTCGACGCGCTCGTCGGCCACGAACCCGTCCAGCAGCTCGCCGTAGTGGGCGGCGACGCCGGCGCTCGTGGCGGGCTGGCCCGCCCAGGCCAGGAAGGCCGCGGTCGGCCCCTTGAGCACCGCGCCGCCGACGATCGGGCTGACGGCGACGATCGGCGCCTCGGCGTAGGCGAGCGCGTCGCGGATCGCCTCCAGGGCGAGGATCGGGCCGATCGAGATGATCGGGTTGGACGGGCCGACGACGATCGCCTCGGCGGCGGCGATCGCCTCCAGCACCGCGGCGCTCGGCGCGGCGGCGTCGGCGCCCTCGAAAACGACGTCCTCGATCGGGGCCGCGCCGCGGTCGACGATCAGGAACTCCTGCAGTCCGCGCCAGCCGGCGGTGGTGCGCACCCTCGTGCGCACGCGCGCGTCGGACATCGGGAGCACCCGCGCGGTGACGCCCAGCGCGTCGCCCTGCTCGGCGATCGCCTCGGTCAGCGTCGCGCCCTCGGCCAGCCGGCGGGCGCGGCGCAGGCACAGCGCCAGGTCGCGGTCGCCGAGGTTGAACCAGACGTCGTCGCCCAGCTCGCGCAGCCCGTCCATCACGTGGAAGCTGTCGCCCTCCAGCCCCCAGCCGCGCGCATCGATGCGGTCGGCCAGCCAGAAGGTGACCAGGTCGGGGTCCGGCGAGACGTGGCCGCCGTAGGCCTCCACGTCGTCGCCGGTGTTGACGATCGCGATCAGGTCGTCGGTGAGGTCAGCCAGGCCCCGCGCGAGCTTGGCGCCCCCGGTGCCGCCGGTGAGCAGGACGACCGGGCCGCTCACCCCTGCTTGATGTAGGTGATCTTCGTCGGGCGCAGCCGGAAGGTCACGCGCGTGTCGTCGCCCAGCCAGGGATAGTCGGTGCCCAGGTACTTGTTGGCCAGCGCGTGGATGACCGCCTCGCCGTCGTCGTTGCTGTCGACGTCCAGCTCGCCGGTGACCGCGACGAACTCCATCGGATTCTCGCGGTTGACGACGGTCACCGTGGCGTGGCCGGTGCGGCGCAGGTTCTCCGGCCACACGCGCCCCTCGGCGCTGTTGAGGACGACGCGCCCCTCGTCGTCGGCGTCGGCCCACACGATCAGCGACTGGATCGTGCCGTCCTGGCGCAGCGTGGAGAACGTCGCGTAGTTCTTGTCCTTGAGCAGGTCGAGCGCGGGACCTTCGAGCGTGTCGGGCATGGGCGAGAAGGTACACCCCTGCGGGCCTGTCCCAGCAGACCCCTACAGTCCGGGCCCATGGCCGTGCTGCCCGCCCATGTCGACATCCGCGAGGTCGGTCCACGGGACGGCTTCCAGAACGAGCCCGAGGTGATCGCCACCGACGACAAGGTGCGCCTGATCGAGCTGCTCGCGCGCACCGGGCTGCGCCGTCTGGAGGCCACGAGCTTCGTGCGCCCGGACGTGATCCCGCAGCTGGCCGACGCCCCGGAGGTGCTGGCGCGCGCCGACATCCCGCCTGAGGTGGCGGTGTCGGTGGCGGTGCCCAACGAACGCGGCCTGGATGCCGCGTTGGAGGTGCGCGACCGCATCGACGCGGTCAGCGTGTTCCTGTCGGCCTCGGAGAGCCACAACCGCCACAACGTCAATCGCAGCGTGGAGGAGTCGCTGCGCGGTCTGGAGCTCGTGCTGCCGCGCGCCCGCGAGGCGGGACTGGGCGGCCTGGCGGTGATCGGCACCAGCTTCGGCTGCCCGTACGAGGGGCACGTCGCACCCGAGCGCGTGTACGAGATCGCCGAGCGGCTGATCCAGGCGGGCGCGACCGAGATCGGTTTCGGCGACACGACCGGCATGGCCAATCCCCGCCAGGTGCACGCGTTCTTCGACCGCGCGCTGGACGAGCTGGTCGGCGTCGAGCTGACCGCCCACTTCCACAACACGCGCGGGCAGGGGCTGGCCAACGTGCTGGGCGCGCTGGAGGCCGGCTGCACCTCGTTCGAGTCGAGCTTCGGGGAGCTGGGCGGCTGCCCGGTGCCGGCCGGGGCGACGGGCAACATCGCCACCGAGGACCTCGTGTCGATGCTGGAGGAGATGGGCATCTCCACCGGGGTGGACCTGACCACGCTGATCGCGGCGGCGGTGGAGGCCGAGCGCGTGCTCGGTCGCCCGCTGGGCAGCCACACCATCGTCGCGGGCCCCGTCGACTGGCAGTGACGCTGCCCGACGACATCGCGGCGCTGGCTGCGATGACGCGCGACTCGGCCGGCGACGGCGAGCGGGCGAGCGCGCGCTGGATCGCCGAGCGCCTGGCCGCGATCGGCGTCGAGGACGTGGCGATCGAGCCCTACCGCGCCCCGCGCACCTACGCGTGGGCGCACCTGGCCCACGCGCTGGCCGGGGTGGCCGCCGCGGCGCGCGGCAGCCGCGCGCTGGCGCTGGCCACGCTGGCCTCCTACGAGCTGGAGGTGAGCGGGCGGCGGCCATGGACGCGGCGGCTGCTGCCGGCGGGCACGGGGGACAACGTCGTCGCGCTGCTGCCCGCGGTCGGCGCGCGCCGGCGGACGCTGGTGCTCGTCGCCCATCACGACGCGGCTCGCACCGGCCTGATGTGGAGCCCGCGGCTGGTCAAGGCGGGCGCGGCCCGGCGCAACCGCCGCCACGTCACCGACCCGTCCGCCGCGCCGCTGGCAGCCGCCGCTGGGCTGGTGGCCACCGGCACGCGGGCCGGGCGAGCCGCCGGCGGCGCGCTGTTCGCGCTGGCCGCCGCGCTGCTGGTCGACGTCGGGCGCTCGCCGACCGTGCCCGGCGCCAACGACAACGCCAGCGGCGTCGCCGCCGTGCTCGAGCTGTGCGCGCGGCTCGTCGCCGCGCCGCTGGACGGGGTCGAGGTGCTGGCGCTGCTGTGCGGGGCCGAGGAGTCGGGCATGGGCGGCATGGCGGCGTTCCTGCGCGACCACCCGCTGGAGCCCGAGACGAGCTTCGTGCTCGGCCTGGACACCGTCGGCTCGGGGCGCCCGGTCGTCGCCACCGCGGAGGCGACGCTGCTGGCGCACGCCTATCGCGAGCAGGACGTCGCGTTCGTGGAGACGGCCGCGCGGGCGGCCGGCCTGGATGCGCCCGAGCGCTGGCGCCTGGGCGGGTGGACGGACCCGGTGCTGGCCACCTATCGCGGGCTGCCGGCCGCCTCGCTGCTGTCGGTGGGCGATGACGGCCACCACAGCAACTACCACGTGCTCGAGGACACGGCAGATCGCGTCGACCACGGCTGCGTGGAGCGCTGCGTGGCGATCGCCGAGGCGGTCGCCCGCGCGCTGTGAGGCGCCCGGTGCCTACCAGACGTCGCCGTCGCGCCAGTCGCACACCAGCGCGCCGTCGAGGTCGAGCGGCACGCCGAGCGTCAGGACGAGCAGGGCGCCCTCGTCGTCGGGGGTGGGGACGACGCCGGCCGGGGTGAGGGCGGCCAGCGGCCCGCGCCAGCGCTGCCAGTCGAAGCGCTCGTACAGGCGGGCGCCGTCGTCGGTGGCGCCCAGCGCGCCCAGCTCGTAGGCGCCGTGCAGGAGCTCGCCGACGGCGGTCATCAGGGTGCCGCCGTGCCCGCGGCGGCGCACGTCGGCGCGCACCGCGACGGCCTCGACGTAGCCGCAGCGCAGCGCGCGGCCGGCGTGGACGAGCCGGCGCTGGACGACCGCGGCGTGGCCGACCACCTCCTCGCCGTCGAGCACGAGCGCGTGCATGCCGCCCAGCGCGTGCTCCCAGTCGCTGTCGGTGAAGAAGCCGGGCGGGAAGGCGCCCAGCACGAGCTCGCGCGCCGCGTCCAGCCGCGCGGCGTCCAGCTGCGACGTGTGCGCGACGACGAGCGTGGCCACGCCCGGTCGGCTACCGGCCGCCGAACGCCGGCTGGCGCTTCTCCACGAAGGCCATGATCGCCTCGCGGTAGTCCTCGGTGCGGGCGCACACGTCCTGCGCGGTCACCTCGAGCTCGAGCGTGGTGGCCAGCGCCGGCTTGGCGGCGGCGTCGAGGATCCGCTTGGCCAGGCCGATGGCGACCGGCGCGCAGGCCAGCAGCTCGCCGGTCAGCTGCTCGGTGGCGGCGTCCAGCTCGTCGGCCGGCGCGACGCGGTTGACCAGCCCGATGCGCTCGGCCTCGGTGCCGTCGATGACCTTCGAGGCCAGGATCATCTCCTTTGCGCGCCCGAGTCCGACGACGGCCGGCAGCCGCGACGAGCCGCCGACGTCGGGGACGAGGCCGACGCGTGTCTCGACCAGGCCGATCAGCGCATCGGCGGCCATGACCCGCAGGTCGCAGGCCAGCGCCAGCTCCATCGCCCCGCCCAGGCAGGCGCCGTGGATCTGCGCGATCGTGGGCTTGGTCATCTCCTCGCACAGGTTCCAGGTGGCGAGGATCGCGCGGCGCAGGTCGCGCAGGGCGCCCGGGTCGGCGGCCAGCTGACCCAGCGAGCCGTGGTCCATGCCCGAGGAGAACATCGCGCCCTCACCGCGGATCACGACGACGCGCACGTCGCCATCGGCCGCCGCGGCGCCGAGCGCCTCGCCGATGCCGGCGATCAGCTCGTCGTTCATCGCGTTGCGCTTCTCGGGCCGGTTGAGGAGGACGTGACGGACCGGCCCGCGGTCCTCGGTGGTGACGATGGCCATCCGACAAAGTTACGCTGCCGGGATGCTGCGCGGGGTGCTTGCGCCGAAGCCGTTTCGCGGCGACCTGATCGCGGCCGGTGGTGCCGCCCTCTCGCTCGGGCTGGTCCTGCTCGACGTGCGCGTGCAGGACGACTGGCCGGCCGGCGTGCGCTTCGTCGTCGTCGCGCTCGGGGCGGTGCTGTTGCTGGCGATGGCCTGGCTGGCGCCGGTCGAGGGCAGCGCGCCGCGCATGTACGTCTCGGCACTGGTGGTTGCCGGCTTTCCGCTGCTGGCGCTGGCGCTGGTCGAGCTGGCGCGCCTGCTGGGGGCCTCCGGGGACGCGCCCGGCACGCTCACCTGGGTCGGGCTGACGATCGCCAGCACGTATGCGCTGTTCGCCGTGGGACGCGGGTCGGCGATCGGCACGCTGCTGGCCGCCGCATCGGGCGTGATCACGCTGCTGGCGGCGTGGACGTGGATCTTCGATACGCAGGGACCGACCCCGCTGGAGTGGCTGTGCCTGGTGACGATCGTCGTGCTGGCGCTGGGCGCGGTGGTGCTGCGCGACCGTCACAAGGCGCATGCCGTCGCGCTGGCCGACGTGGCAGGACTGACGGCGCTGCTGCTGGCCGCTCTGGTCGGATCAGACAGCGCGCTGAACCTGATCACGGATTCGTCGGGCTCGGTCGCGAACGTGAGCGTGGCCGCAGCGGGCTGGGGCTGGAAGCTCGTGCTCGTGGCCGTCGGCTTCGGCCTGGTCGCCTATGGCGCCGTCGACCGCGAGCGTGGGCCGGTGTGGCTGGGCGTCGCCGTGCTGGGGGCGTTCGTCGCGCTGGCCGGCGCGGGCACGCTGCTGTGGTGGCCGCTGATCCTTCTGGCGGTCGGGGCGGTGGCGATCGCCGCCGGGCTGCGCCCGACGACGGCGGCGCCGCCGGCGCCGGAGCGCCCGGAGGCCCCGACGCGTCCCTTCGACCCGCCCCCGGACCCATTTCTCTGATCACCCGCTTCGTCGACACCGGCACGCTGCGGGTCCACCTGGCCGAGGCCGGGCCGCGCGATGCGCCGGCGCTGCTGCTCCTGCACGGCTGGCCGCAGAGCAACCTGCTGTGGCGGCACGTGTGGCCGCGGTTCGCCGACGACCATCGCGTGCTGATGCCCGACCTGCGCGGCCATGGGCTCACCGAGGCCCCGGGCCACGGCATGGACCCCGACACCTTCGCGGCCGACCAGATCGCGCTGCTGGACGCGCTGGAGATCGAGCGCGTGCTGCTGATCGGCCACGACTGGGGCGGCTTCACCGGGTTCCTGCTCGCCGCCCGCCACCCCGATCGGGTGCGCGCCCACCTGGCCTGCAACACGCCGCATCCGTGGCTGCAGGTGCGCCCGGCGCTGGCCAAGGAGGCGTGGCGCACCCTGTACGCGTGGGTGCTGGCCTCGCCGCTGGGCCCGCCGCTGCTGCGGCGCACCGACCTGGTGCGCTCCAGCCTGCTGCGCGACACGCGCGGAGCCGGCTTGACCGAGGCGGAGCTGGACGCGTTCGCCGGCCAGTGGCGCGCCCCGCAGCGGGCCCGCGCCGCCCAGCTGCTGTACCGCTCCTACCTGCGGCTGCTGGCCACCTCGGCGTGGCGGACGCCGGAGCCGCAGCTGCGGGTGCCGGCGCACCTGCTGTTCGGCCGCCGCGACGTGGCCATCGCGCCCGCGCTGGTGCAGGACTTCCCCGGCGTCGAGTTCGTCGACGCCGGGCACTTCCTCGTCGACGAGCGCCCCGAGCTGGTGGCCCGGCGCGCCCGCGACGTCTTCGCCCGCGCGTCCTAGCTGTATTCCTGAGCAGGTTGGTTCATCCGGGCCTCCTTGAAGGCTGAGAGCTGCCAAGCGACTCAAGCCTCAAGGAGGACACCGGATGAAGTTGCACGCTAACGCGGCGCTCAGCCTGAAAGAGCGGCGTCTGCTTTGCCAGCGCGTTGTCGAGGAGCAGTGGACGCTGACGCAGGCGGCCGAGGCCGCCGAAGTCACGCGACTAGGGCTGGGACGGCGGCTGGTAGGTGGGGGTCTCCGGCGCGTCGACCGTGCCGCCGACGGCACCGGCCGAGGGGGCCGGCGGGATCGCCGTGGGGCGCGAGTCGACGGTGATCGGCGGGAAGTCCTCGGTCAGCAGGAACTGGTAGGCGAGCGCGTCGACGTGGTAGCGCATGCCCATGTTGATGAAGTTCTGCAGGCCCTCGGGCTGCTTGCCGGTGATGACGATCACGACCCACGCGCAGAACGAGCCGATCTGCATCATCAGGTTGTAGACGTACTGGATGATGTAGACCGGGATCAGCAGGAAGATGCGGAACAGCACCTTCATGCGCGAGTACTCGGCCTTCGGCGGCGCGATCCCGACCCGGATCGGGTAGCCGGGCTCGGCCTCGCCGTTCCACGGCGGGTACTTGTCGGTCAGCAGCGAGTAGTAGGCCGTCAGACGCGACGCGTTGCGTACGGCGCCGGCCACGAAGTTGTACATCCCCTCCGGGTAGCGCGCCGTGAACAGCAGCGCGAACCACGCGATGAACACCACCACCTCAGCGGCCAGCACGTAGAAGAACGTGAGCACCATCGCGGGGATGGCGGTGAACAGGCGGAAGAAGGTCGTCAGCCGGCTGCGCTGCTCGACGTAGTCCGCCTCGTATTGAACGGGATACATGGTGGTGCAGTTCTAACGGCTCAGGCGCATCGGCCGCAAGGCCCAGGTGCCCGACGTCAACCGTTGTCGTAGCTCGCCAGGCTCCATCGGCGGCCCGTGCAGAAAGCCCTGCGAGCGCCGACAACCCAGATTCTGGAGCATGTCCGCCTGGTCGTGCGTCTCGACGCCTTCGGCCACGACCGGCAGGCGCAGCGCCGCCGCCATCGTCAGGACCGCCTCGACGATCGCCGTGTCGACCGCCACCGAGCCGAGCCCGGCCACGAACGAGCGGTCGATCTTCAGGCCGTCCAGCGGCAGGCGCCGCAGGCGCGCCAGCGACGAGTACCCGGTGCCGAAGTCATCGATCACCAGCCGCACGCCGACGCTGCGCAGCGCCACCAGCGCATCGATCCGCGGGCCCGCGTCGTCCATCAGGGCCGTCTCGGTCAGCTCCAGGGCGAGCACCTGGGGCGGCAGGCCCGAGGCCGACAGCGCGGCGCGCACGTCGTGCTCGAGGAGCCCGGTCGCGACCTGGCGGGCGGACACGTTGACCGCCAGCTCCAGCCCGCCGGCCCGGTCGGGCAGCGCGTCGCGCAGCGCCGCCACCTCCGAGCAGGCGCGTGCCAGCACCCGGCGGCCGAGCGCGCGCACCAGACCCGCGTCCTCGGCCAGCGCGACGAACACCGCCGGGGGGATCGGGCCCCGTGTCGGATGCGTCCAGCGGGCCAGCGCCTCGACCCCGACGAGGCTGGGATCGCCGCCGCCGAGCGCCACGATCGGCTGGAAGGCGACCTCGATGCGGTCGCCCTCGATCGCCGCGCGCAGGTCGGCGATCAGCGACAGCCGGTCGTCGGTCGAGCGGCGCAGGGCATCGTCGAACACCTCCACCAGCCCGCGGCCGCGAGACTGCGCGCGGGCCAGGGCGGCCTCGGCCGCGGCGATCAGGCTCGCCGCATCGGGCGCGGCGTCGTGGAGGGCGATCCCGACCGACGCGGTCAGATGGGTGGCCGGCCCGGCGGTGAACGGGGCGGCGAAGGCGTCGCGCACACGCTCGGCGCAGGCCCGCGCATCGGTCTCGCCGTCGCAGCGCGCCACCACCAGGAAGTGGTCGCCGCCGAAGCGCGCTGCCTGGGCGCTGCGCGGCAGGGCGCCGCGCAGCCGGCCCGCGGCCTCGCGCAGCACCGCGTCGCCCGCGTCCTGGCCCAGGCCGGTGTTGACGGTGCGAAAGCCGTCCACGTCGACCAGCAGCAGCGCGAACGGCGTGTGCGTGAGCGCCTCGACGGCCTGGTCGACGGCGCGCAGCGCGGCAGCGCGATTGGGCAGCCCCGTCAGCTCGTCGCGCAGGGCCACGGTCTCCAGCCGCTCGCGGGTGCGCCGTTCGTCGGTGCAGTCGCGGAAGGCGATGACCGTCCCGCCGCCGTCCATCGGCTGGTGGTGCACGATCAGGCTCCGGGCGCGGCCATCGTCGGCACGGCGGATGCGCACGAGCACGTCGCGAGCGCGGCGGAGCAGGACGGCCGGCAGCTGAGGCGCGCTGCCGTCGCCGCGGCGCGGGCGGACGCGCTCCCACCAGCACGGCTCGTCCAGCGCGGCACGGTCGAGACCGAGGATCCGCAGGGCGCTGGCGTTCGCGTCGACCACGTTGAGGTCGGCGTCGAGGGCGATCACGCCTTCGTCGAGCAGCTCAAGCGCAGTCAGCGCGTGCCGGCCGCTGGGCCTGCCTCCCTCGTGCTGCTGCATCCCCTGCGACCTGCTCCCTTCCGCCGGGACCGGGGTCCGGCGTTCATAGCACACCATCCAATGCCCGCACCAATCGGGTCGCAGCCTCGATCACCGCGGCAATGGACGCTCGTTCGAGATCGGACGCCACATCCCCTGCCGAGTGTGAGCCACCCGGACGTTCCCGCTGGTCGCGCGCGCTGATCGCGATCGCCGGCCAGCCTGTCCTGCGGGCGACAACGGCGTTGGTGGCCTCGCGGCGCAGCGGCGGCGTGTCGGTCAGGCGCACGAGCGTGGGATGCAGCGCCAGCGGCCACAGCAGCCCCTCGCTGGCGTGGTGGCGCGGGGTGCCCGCCCCGCACGGTCCGATGGCCAGCACCGCCAGCTCCTGCGGCCGGGCGCCACGGCGGCGCCGGCGCACGTAGTCACGCATGCCCAGCTGCCCGCCCTCGCCGGCTCCCGTCAGCACCAGCTCGACGGCCAGCCGGCGGGGTGGGTCGCGATCGAGTGCGGCGGTCAGCGCGAACGCCGCGGCCGCTGCGCTGGCGTGCGCGTTGGCGCCGGGCGTGAACCCGGCGAGCGCGATGTCCAGGCAGGCCGCCGCGCCGACCAGCAGGACGATCGTCGGCACGAGCGCCACCAGGCTCGGCCAGCCCGCGCCCGGGTCGGCCAGGCGGGCGGCGGCGGCGCCCGCGTCGATGGCCAGGCACAGGCACAGCAGGGCGGCGGGCGAGAGCAGGTGGCCGCCCAGCGCCCGGCGCAGCCGCGCCTCCCACGGCGACAGCCGGTAGGCGAGGCCGGCGCGCCCGGCGTCCAGGGCGGCGGTGACGATCAGGCGCACACGCGCCGGAGGGAGGCCGGGGCGGCGCGGGGGCGGCTCGCTGACGACGTTGACCGTCGCCCGGCGCGAGAGCACGAGCCGCACGAGCGGCAGGCGCCCGCTGAGGTCGCCGGCCAGCAGGACGAGCGCGGCCGCGATCGCGGCCAGACCGGCGGCCGGCCAGGACAGGGCCGCCATGCTGCCGGCGACGCCGAGCAGGCACAGCAGCGCGTAGGCGATCGGCCATCCGGGCCGCACCCATGCGGTCTCCAGGCGCGCCGGGCGACCGTTGAGGCGCAGCTCGTCGCGCACGGCCACCGCGGCCCGCCTTTCGCCGTCCGAACAGGCGCCTCGCGGGGTGAACGCGGCCAGCCGCGTGGCGATCTCGATGGGGTCGGGCTCGATGGGCGTGAAAGCGTAGGCTCCACGCCCCATGGACGCCGCAGACCTCGCCTTCGCCGGCCTGGCGCGCCAGGCACAGCTGATCGCCGCCGGGGAGGTCAGCTCGCGCGAGCTGGTCGACCTGGCGCTGTCGCGGATCGAGCGCATCGACCCGCAGCTCAACGCCTTTCGCATCGTCTTCGCCGAGCGTGCGCGAACCGAGGCCGACCAGGCCGACGGGCGCCGCGGGGCGGGCGGTGACCGCCCGCTGCTGGGGGTGCCGATCGCCGTCAAGGACGACATGCACGTGGCCGGCGAGCTCACCGCTCAGGGCACCGCGGCCGTGCGCACGCCTGCGCCGGCCGACAGCGAGATCGTCCGGCGCCTGCGCGACGCGGGTGCGATCGTCATCGGCAAGACCAACGTCCCCGAGCTGACGATGTGGCCGTTCACCGAGACCGCCACCTACGGCGCCACCCGCAACCCGTGGGACCTGGACCGCACGCCCGGCGGGTCCAGCGGTGGGACCGCCGCCGCCGTCGCCGCCGGCCTGGTGGCGGCCGGCACGGCGTCGGACGGGCTGGGCTCCATCCGCATTCCTGCGGCCTGCTGCGGCCTGTTCGGCCTCAAGGCCCAGAAGGGCCGCGTGCCGCTGGCCCCGATCGCCGATGACGCGTGGCACGGCCTCGTCCACTACGGGACGGTCACGCGGTCGGTCGCCGACACCGCGCTGTTCCTCGACGTCGTGGCCGACCGCCCGTCGTGGGGCGGCTTCGCCGACGCCGCCGCGTCGGCGCCCGGACAGCTGCGCGTGGCGCTGTCGTTCAAGGTGCCGCCGCCGCTGATGGCGCCGCTGGACGACGCCGTCCGCCAGGGCATCGAGGAGCTGGCCGACCTGCTGCGCTCGCTCGGCCACAGCGTCGTCGAGCGCGATCCCGACTACGACGCGGCGGCCATCGCGCGCGGGCTGTCGCGCTACACGCGGGGCATCCTCGACGACGCCCAGGCCAAGGAGCGTCCCGATCGGCTCGAGCGGCGCACGAAGGCGATGGCCCGCCTGGGCCGGATCACGCCCGCCTCGCTGGTGGCCCGCTCGCGCGCCGAGGAGGGCGCGTTCGCCCAGCGGCTGAGCTCGATCTTCGACGACGTCGACGTCCTGCTGACGCCGGCCCTCACTGCGCTGCCGCTCAAGGTCGGCGCCTTCGAGGGACGTGGCGCGCTGTGGACGTTCAACGGCGCGGGGCGGTTCGTCCCGCATCTGGGCCCGTGGAACATGACCGGCAACCCGGCGGCGTCGATCCCGGCCGGCTTCACCGGCGCCGGCGTCCCGCTGGCCGGGCACCTGGTCGGCCGGGCGGGCGACGAGGCGACGCTGCTGAAGCTGTCGGCGCAGCTGGAGGCCGAGCGCCCGTGGGCCGACCGGCGTCCGCCGCTGGCGGCATGAGCGAAGAGCTGCTCGACGTCGCGCTGGCCGCCGCCCGGGCCGGCGCGGACGTGCTGGCGCCGCGCTTCGGCCACGAGCGCGCGCTGCACGCCAAGTCGACGCCGACCGATCCCGTCAGCGAGGCCGACCTGGCCTCCGAGCGGGCGATCCGCGCGGTGATCTCGGCACGTCGGCCCGACGACGGGCTGCTGGGGGAGGAGGGCACCGGCGACGTGGCCGGGACGACCGGCCTGCGCTGGGTCGTCGACCCCCTCGACGGCACGACCGACTTCCTCTACGGGATCCCGCAGTGGTGCGTGAGCGTGGCCGTCGAGGACGCCGACGGCGTGCTGGCCGGCGCGATCGTGGAGCCGCTGCGCGGCGAGCAGTTCGCCGCCGTCCGCGGCGGCGGCGCCACGTGCAACGGCGCGGCCCTGCGCCATCCGCGCGCCGCCGACCCGCCGCCGCTGGCGCGCGCCCTGGTCGCCACCGGCTTCGGCTACGACGCCGACGTGCGCCGCGCGCAGGGGGCGCTGATCGCCGACCTGCTGCCGCGGATCCGCGACATCCGCCGCGCCGGCAGCGCGGCGCTGGACCTCGCGTGGACGGCCGCCGGCCGCCACGACGCCTACTTCGAGGTGGGCGTCAAGCCCTGGGACGTCGCGGCGGGCGCCCTCATCTGTCGCGAGGCTGGGCTGAACGTCGCCGACCTGCCCGCGGCGGGCGTCCTGCCCGCCGGGATCGCGGTCGGCCCCCCGGCGCTGCTGGCCGAGCTGCTGGCCGCGCTCGGCTGCTGAGCGCGCCAGCGCGGCGAGTACCCGGGGCGGGATTCGAACCCGCATGCCCCGAGGGGCAGGGGCTTTTGAGGCCCCCGTGTCTACCGTTCCACCACCCGGGCGGGTCAGGGACAAATGTAGGCGGTCAGGCGGTCGCGGCGCTGCCGTCGGGCCGGCGCTCGACCTCGACGTTCCAGTTCTGCGAGAAGCCGCGCATGGCGAAGGCGATCAGCAGCAGCTGCACGGGGATCATCAGGAAGCACACGAGCCCCAGCACGCTGGAGGCGACGGCCGGGTCGGTGAAGCCGGCCTTGTCGCGCTCGTACCACTGGGGCGCGGCGACCGCGGCGAGGATCAGCAGGATGATGGCCAGCGCGGCACTCAGCGGCAGCGCGCCCCGCGTCCAGCGCGCGCAGAGGAAGGCCAGCAGCACGTAGAGGACCGCGTAGGCGATCCCGACCGCCTGGGCGCCGTCGAGGGCGTCCCACCCGCCGATCAGCACGAAGGCCATCATCCCCGCGCTCACCACCAGCAGCAGCACGACGATCCAGCGCGTCGCCTGCGACGACGCCTTGCGGCGATTGGGCAGATCGACGACGACGTCCTGCCGCTCCTCTCCGGCCATGTCGGGGATCATACGAGTCACGCGGGCGTGGTGGAATTGGCAGACACGCTGGGTTTAGGTCCCAGTGGCGCAAGCCGTGGGGGTTCGAGTCCCTCCGCCCGCATCGTCGATCCGCTCGATCGATCGACGCCGACCGGCCCGCTCTTCACGACCTCCCAACGTGGCGGGATCACCCGCGTCATAGCGTCGCGGTCATGCTTGGTCACCGGCTGCAGCGGCCGTTCCGATGAGCGCGGTCACGACCGAGGCCCCGGTCGCCACGGAGGGCATGGGCGCGGCGCTCGATCGCGCGCCGTTCAGCGCGCTGCACTTCCGCTTCTGGCTGCTGGCCGGCCTGGGGATCCTCCTGGACGGCTTCGACGTCTTCCTCATCGGCGTCGCCAACCCGCTGATCGCCAAGGACTTCGACATCAGCGACACCCCATCCTCATGGACGACATCGGCACCTCGGCGCTGCTGTTCGGCGTCGCCGGCTGCGCGCTGCTGGGGATGGTGGTGACCGCCGTCCTGCGCATCGAGCCCAAGGGCCGTTCGCTGGATGAGGTCTCCGGTCGCGAGCTGGCGGCGGTCGCCGCGCGCGTCACCCCGCCGTAGGGGCGAGGCGCGGCGCCAGCGTCGCGCTGACCCACGCCACCGCGGAGGGCACGTGGGCGGGGTCGATGTGATGGGCGGCGTCGGACTCGTGGTAGTCGACGTCCACGCCACCCGCGGCGAGCAGGTCGCGGGCGCGGCGGGCGAAGTCGACGTCCATGATCGGGTCGCGGCGCCCGTGGGCGACGAACGCGCGCAGCCCGGGTCGCGAGCCCAGGTCGGGCGACCAGCCGTCGACGGTGGGGATGAACCCGCTGAAGGCGAGGATGCCCGCCGGTGCGGGGCGCTGGCCCCTCAGGCCGGTCGCATAGCTCATCACCGAGCCCATCGAGAAGCCGCCGAAGATCGTCTGCCCGGGCGCGATGCCGGTGCGCTGCCACAGCTCGTCGTGGAAGGCGGCGAGGCGGTCGAAGGCGGCGTGGAAGGTCGCGGGGTCCGGATGGCCGACGCGCGGGACGACGTACCAGTGGTGGCCCGGCCAGCCCGGCACCTGCAGCGGCCCGCGCGGGGTGACGAGGTGCAGGCGCCGCTGCGGGTCGAGCACGTCGCCGAGCGCGAGCAGGTCGTGCTCGTCGGCGCCGCGGCCGTGGTGGAGCACCAGCAGGCCGGCGGGGTCGCCCGCCGCCGGCCGCTCGCGGTAGGTCAGCGCGGTCATCGGACCGCCTCCGCGCGCTGGCGCGTGCGTGGGTTGACCACCGGCGTCAGCGTCTGCTCCAGGTGCTCGCGCAGGTGGGCGTGCATCTTCGGCACCCGCAGCTGCTCACCCAGGTGCTCGGGGTCCTCGTCGACGGCGAAGCCGGGCGACAGCGTGGCGATCTCGAACAGCACGCCGCGCGGCTCGCGGAAGTAGATCGCGTTGAAGTAGTCGCGGTCGCGCACGTCGGTGACGAAGCCGCCGGCTGCGCGCACGCGCGCCTGCCAGTGCAGGTGGTCGGCGTCCTGGGAGGCCCATGCGATGTGGTGGACGGAGCCGGCGCCCTGGCGGCCCATCTGCTCGGGCGCGTCGTAGGCCCAGTGGAAGTGGCGCTCCTCGCCCTGCAGGCGGTAGCCGCCGTCGCCGAGGTGCTCGAAGCCGAGGACGTCGGTGAGCAGGTTCTCGGCCACGTTGTGGAAGGTGCCGTAGGCGCGGGCGCCCTCGATGCCGAGGATCGCGTGCTCGGCGGGGACCTCGGGGTGCTCGGCGCGCAGCGGCGGGTTGCCGTCGTCGGCGATGACGAGCTCGAGCTGCAGGCCGTCGTCGTCGGCGAAGCGCAGCGTGCTCCCGGTCCGCTCCGACCCGTGGCCCGTGTCGTCGAGGCGCTGCGCCCAGAAGTCGAGCGCTGCGGGCGTGGCGATCCCGAGCTGGATCGTGTGGATGTCGCCGGCGCCGGCGACGCCGGGCGCCGCGCCCGGGAACTCGAACCAGGTGAGGATCGAGCCGGGGCGCCGGTCTCGTCGCCGAAGTACAGGTGATAGGCCTCGGGCTGGTCGAAGTTGACGGTCTTCTTGACGAGCCGCAGGCCGAGCACGTCGGCGTAGAACGCGACGTTTCGCTGCGCGTCGCCGGTGATCATCGTGATGTGGTGCAGGCCTTCGAGCTTCATGTGCTCCTCCAGTCTCCCCGGTGGAATGTTGCATGCACAACTATAGCAAACTGGTTGTACGCGCAACGAGACTGTGCTCGCACGAAGGGCATCCACGGCGCGCCGACTCCGGCATGAGCGCCTGGCTCGTCCACGCCGAGGGTCGCGAGCACCGCTCCGAGCTGCATGAGCTCGAGCTGCCTGAGCGCGGCCCTGTCGGCGGCGCTGGTCGACCGAGACGCACCGCGAGGCGGCGGCGATCACCTTCGTCGTCGCCGCCTCGGGGTGACGCCGGCCTCGATCAGCGCGCCGTTCTGGGGCTGGTCGCCGGCCCGGCCTGGTACCTGATCAGGCGGGCAACGGCTCTGCGACTGCCTGCGTGATCGCCTGGCGGCCCGGGATCAGCAGCGCGACCAGGGCGCCCACGAACAGCACCGCCGCCCCGACCGGCAGCGCGGACACCAGCCCGTCGGTGAAGGCCTGCGGGCTGGCATAGGAGCCGTGCGCGGAGAACACCGTGGCCAGCACCGCGACGCCCATCACGCCGCCGACCTCGCGGATCGCGTTCGTCGCGCCCGACGCCTGGCCCGCCTGCTCGGGGCGCACCGCCGCCAGCACCGCGCTGGCCGACGGCGCGAACACCAGCGCCATGCCGATGCCGCCCAGCGCCAGCGGCACGATCAGCTGCGCGTAGGGGGTGGTCGGCTCCTGCACGATGGCCAGCCAGGCCAGCGCCGTGCCCTGCAGCGCCATGCCCAGCGCCATCAGCGGCCGCGCGCCCACGCGATCGATCGAGCAGGCCGGCCAGCGGCGAGACGATCATCGGCGCCGCCGTCCAGGGCAGCGTGCGGATGCCCGCCGCGAGCGGGTCCAGCCCCGCGCCGGTCTGGAAGAACTGCGACAGCAGGAAGACGGCGCCGAACGAGCCGAAGAACATCGCGAACGACACGCCGTTGGTGGCGCTGAAGCCGCGCGAGCGGAAGAACGCCATCGGCAGCATCGGCGCGCGGGCGCGCAGCTCCCAGGCGACGAAGACGCCCGAGCAGGACGACGCCGACCGCGATCGAGCTCATCACCGTCGCGCTCGTCCAGCCCAGCGCCTGCGAGCGGACGATGCCGAAGGTCAGGCCGAACAGCCCGACGCCGGCCAGCAGCAGCCCGCGCAGGTCCAGCGTGCGGGACGGCCCGTGCGACTCGCTCAGCCGCCCGATCGCCAGGGGCAGCAGCGCCGCCCGATCGGCACGTTCAGCCAGAAGATCCAGTGCCACGAGATGCCCTGCACGACGGCGCCGCCCACGACCGGGCCCAGCGCGACGCCGAGCCCGCTGACGCCGGCCCAGACGCCCAGCGCGGCCGAGCGGCGCTCGGCGGGCACCGCCTCGCTGAGCAGGGTCAGCGTCAGCGGGGCGACCATCGCCGCGCCGACGCCCTGGACGGCGCGGGCGGCCACGAGCGCGTCGATCGATGGGGCGAGCGCCGCGCCGGCGCTGGCCAGCGTGAAGACGCTCAGCCCGAACACGAACATCGCGCTTGCGGCCGAAGCGGTCGCCGAGCGCCGCGCCGGTGATCAGCAGCACCGCGAAGGCCAGCGTGTAGGCGTTCACCGTCCACTCCAGCGACTCCAGTGAGCCGCCGAGGTCGGCGCGGATCGACGGCAGCGCGACGCCGACGACGAGGTTGTCCAGCGCGGTCATGAACAGCGCGATCGAGACGATCGCCAGGGTCCACCCGGCGCGCGGGCGGGTTGCGGCCGTCATCACGGCCTCCTTCCTGGTGTGTGATTGGTTACTCACTCGTGAACGAAAAAAGAGAGGCGGGTCAGCACGGCTCTCTGCCGCCGAGGAGCGCGTGGGCCCACGGCTCGTCGACCTCGTCGGCGTGGATGGAGGCCAGCACGTTCATCAGCATCCCGTAGCCGAACCACGCCTGGAGGGCCTCGTCCTCGGCGCCGGACTCGCGCTGGACGAGCTCGACAGCGCCCGGTAGCCGGCCCCGGGCCGCGGCCGCGCACCTCGCGGCTCGGCCGCCGCCGGCCTAGGTCTGCAGCTGCAGGTGCAGGAGGTCGCTGCTCGGGGTCGCGCAGCATCTCGCCGTAGGCCGGCCCATCGCCTCCAGCGGCTCGTCGCTCGCCGACGCGGCCCCGGCTCGCGGCGGCGAGGAACGCTCGCCGGTGCGCGCGAAGCACCGCTCGACGCGGCCACGAACAGCTCGAGCTTCGTCGGGAACAGGCGGAACAGGTAGGCCTGCGAGATGCCGGCGGCCTTGGCGATCTCGGTCGTGGGCGTGCCGTGGTAGCCGCGCTGGGCGAAGACGCGCTCGGCCGCCTGGAGGAGCTCCTCGCGGCGGACCTCGGCGGTCGACAGGGTGCGGGTGGGCGCGGACATGGGTTGTGAGTATGCACTCACTCACTCTCGGTTGTCAACTGGGAAGACCGATTCGGGTTGGGGACCGCCGGGTGGGGTACGGTTGGCGCATGCGCGTGGGTCTCGTGCTTGGCGCCGGCGGAGTGGTCGGCGCGTCGTGGTTGATGGGGGCGCTGGACGCGCTCGAGGCGGAGACGGGGGTCGTCCCCGGCGACGCCGAGGTCATCGTGGGCACGTCGGCCGGCTCGGTCGTCGGCTCGCTGGTGGCCGCGGGCATCGCGCCCGCGCTGCTGTCGGCCTACGCCTCCAGTGAGTCGCTGCGCGACTTCGAGGAGCTCGAGATGGCGCTGGCCGAGCAGCTCGACGCGATCGAGCGCGAGAGCCCGTCGCGCTTCCGCGTGCAGCTGTCGGCGCCGCCGATCGGCCCCGGCTCCTGGCGCATGGCGCTGTCGACCCTGCGCCGCCCGCTGAGTCATTCGCCGGCCGCTGTCGTCGGGGGCTGGCTGCCGCGCGGCGTCATCTCCACCCGGCCGATCCGCTCCCTCGTGGACCGCCTGGTGGGCGAGGAGTGGCCGGAGCGCCTGCGCGTCGTGGCCTGTGACTACCAGACGGGCAAGCGGGTGGTGTTCGGCGCGCCGTCGGCGCCCGACGCGCTGCCGTCCAACGCGGTGGCCGCGTCCTGCGCGATCCCCGGCTTCTACCACCCGGTGAAGATCGCCGGGCGCCGCTACGTCGACGGCGGCGTCTGCTCGGTGTCCAACCTCGACCTGCTCCTGGGCGAGGAGGTCGACGTCGCGATCTGCCTGAACCCGTCCTCCTCGACCGCCCGCGGGCCGCGCTCCCTGAGCCCGTTCGGCCCGGTGATGGGCGCGGTGCGCGCCGCCGCCCATCGTCGCCTGGAGGTCGAGGCGCGCAAGCTGCGCGCGGCCGGGATCGAGGTCGTGATGATCGAGCCGTCGGCCGCCGACCTCGAGGTCATGGGCCACAACCTGATGTCCCGCCGCCGGCGCGCCCAGATCGCCGAGCAGGCCTACCGCAGCGTCGCGCGCTCCCTGCGCCGGCGCTCGCTGCCCGACTTCGGCGCGGCGCCCGAAACGCGCCGCGCCCCGCTTCGCCGAGTGGCGTAGCAGGGCGCGAACAAGGCGGGGGAGCTGGGATTCGAACCCAGATTCTCGGTTTTGGAGACCGAGCGAATAGCCATTAACTCACTCCCCCGTTGGGAGCGAAACGTACTGTACTGTCCGCTCAGATCAGCATAATCTGACCATGCGCGATTACGCCTACTTGCTGGGACTTTACCTCGGTGACGGGTGTCTCGGGCGTCAGGCGCGATGCTGGTCCCTGCGCATCTACCAGGACCGGAAGTATCCGGGCATCATCGAGGAGACGCGCGCCGCGATCGCGGCGGTGAACCCTTCCGGCGGGGCGGGCGTCTACCGGCGCAGCGATCGCCCCGGGTACGTCGTGATTTGCGGCTATTCAACGAAGTGGCCCGAGCTGTTCCCGCAGCACGGGCCGGGCAAGAAGCACCATCGCCCGATCCTGCTCGCGCCCTGGCAGCGCGAGATTGTCATGGAGCAGCACCCCGGCGCCTTCCTGCGCGGCCTGATCCACTCCGACGGCTGGCGCGGGATGAACCGCGTCAAGGTCAAGGGGACGTGGTACCAGTACCCGCGCTATCAGTTCTCTTCGCGGTCGGACGACATCCGCCACCTGTTCATCGACGCGTGCGATGCGCTCGACATCGCCTGGCGACTGTGGGGGGGTGGCACGTCTCGGTCGCCCGGCGCGAGGCGGTGCAGCGGCTGGACGCGTTCGTCGGGCCCAAGCACTGACCGCCGGTCCGGCGGCGACGTTGACGCTGGACATGCACTGAGCGGTGCTGTTCCCTACCGCGCATGGGAGAGAGCAGCCGCGTCTCGCGGCGCCGCCTGCTGGCCGGCGCCGGTGTCGGAGCGGTGGGGGCGGCGCTGCCGCCGGCCGCGCAGGCCGCCGCCCGGCGTGAACGGCACACGCGCGTCGACGTGGCCGTCGTCGGCGCCGGACTGTGCGGGCTGACCGCCGCCCGCCGGCTCCAGGCCAGGGGCCACAGCGTCCACGTGGTCGAGGCCGACACGCGCGTGGGCGGGCGCGTGTGGACCGGCAGGACGAAGGGCGGCGCGCCGTTGAACTACGGCGGCACCTTCATCGGCCCCGGCCAGGACCGGATCGCCGCGCTGGCCGCCGAGCTCGGCGTCAGGACCTATCCGACCTACAACAGCGGCGAGAACGTCCTCTTCTTCGATGGCCGCCGCCAGACCTACACCGGCGCGATCCCGCCGCTGGACGCCGCCACGCTGCTGGACGCCCAGCGCCTGATCGACCAGCTCAACGCGATGAGCAGGGAGATCGATCCGGCGGCGCCCTGGAGGGCGCCCAACGCCGGCGCCTACGACGGGCAGACCTTCGAGACCTGGAAGCTGGCGGCCACCGCGCTGCCCGGCACGCGCAAGCTCATGGACCTGGCCATCAACGCCGTGTTCAGCGTCGAGCCGCGCGAGGTGTCGCTGCTGTACGTGCTCGCCTACATCAGCGCGGCGGGCTCGCTGGACCTGCTCATCGACACCGCCGGTGGCGCACAGGAGCGCCAGTTCATCGGCGGCAGCCAGCAGATCCCCCGCAAGTTGGCCGCGCAGATCGGGCGCAAGCACGTCACGATCGGCTCCCGGGTGCACGCCATCCGCACCCATCGCGGCCTCAGCACCGTGGTCAGCGACAAGGTCACCGTCAAGGCCCGCCGCGTGATCGTCGCCGTCCCGCCGCCGATGGCCGTGCGGATCGACTACCAGCCCGCGCTGGCCGCCCGCCACGACCAGGTCCGCCAGCACCTGCCGCTGGGCTCGATCGGCAAGTCGATCGCCGTCTACCCGACCGCGTTCTGGCGCGGGGCCGGGCTGACCGGCCAGGCCACCAGCGACACGGGGCCGATCAGCGCCACGTTCGACATCTCGCCCCCCAGCGGGCGACCCGGCGTGATGATGGGCTTCATCGACGCCCAGGACGCGCGCGACTTCAGCCTGCTGAGCAAGGCGCAGCGCCGATCCTCCTGCCTGGCGCAGCTGGCCACCTTCTTCGGGGAGGCCGCGCGCTCGCCGCGCGAGTACCAGGACGTGCTGTGGGACGAGCTGCCGCTGCACCGCGGCTGCCCGGTGTGCGTCCCGGGCCCCGGCGTGCTCACCGGGTTCACCGACGCGATGCGCGCCCCCGACGGCCACATCCACTTCGCCTCCACCGAGACCGCGACGGAGTGGACCGGCTACATGGACGGCGCCGTGCGCGCAGGCGAGGCGGTCGCCGACGTCGTCGGCCGTCTGCTCTGACAACGGGCCGGTGCGGCGCGGAAGGTCACCGCGCCACGCCGTCCGTCACTCCTCCTCGTCGGCCTCCAGCTCCTCGATCGCCTCCTGCTCGTCGAGGTCGTAGCCGGGGTTGTCGCCGCGATGGTCTTCGCCGAGATCGTCGTCGAGCTCGTCGAGCTCGTCGGCCGTCGGGTCGTCGAAGAGGTCGTCGTCATCGTCGTCGGGGCGCATGACGCGATGCTACCCAGCCCCGCCGGCGCGTAGGCTGCCCGCGGATGGGCTCGCGTCTCTACGCCGACGGCCTGCTCGCCGGACGGGTCATCCTGGTGACCGGCGGCGGCACCGGGCTGGGGCGCGCCGCGGCCGAAGAGCTGCTGGCGTGCGGCGCCACCGTGGTCATCTGCGGGCGGCGCGAGGAGGTGCTGGCCGAGGCGGCCGCCGCGCTGGGCGAGCGCGCCAGCTTCGTCGCCGGCGACGTGCGCGAGCCCGATGACGCGGCCCGCATCGTCGAGGCGGTGCTGGAGCGTCACGGGACGCTGCACGTGCTCGTCAACAACGCCGGCGGCCAGTACTTCGTGCCCGCCGAGGCGATCGTGCTCAAGGGCTGGCGGGCGGTCAGCCGCCTGAACGTCGGCGGGACGCTGGCCATGACGCGCGAGGCGGTCGACCGGGCGCTGCGGCACGGTGGGGGCGGGATGGTCGTCAACGTGACGCTGTCGCCCCATCACGGGCTGGCTGGGATGGCGCACTCGAGCGCTGCGCGCGCGGCCGTGGAGGGCGCCACGCGCGAGCTGGCCGCGGAGCTGGAGCCCGACGGGATCGGCGTGGTCGCCGTCGCCGCCGGCCACTACCGCACTGAGGCCATCGGCAAGTACCCGGACGAGGTGCAGGCCGCGATGGCGGCCAGCGTGCCGCTCGGGCGGCTGGGCGACCCGCAGGAGCACGCGTGGCTGATCGCCCTGCTGGCCTCCCCGATCGGCGCGCGCCTGAGCGGCTCGGTGGTCACGCTGGACGGGGCGCGCGACAACTGGTTCGGGCCGTGGCCACCGGGCGACCTGACCGCGCGCACCGGCGACGTGCCGACCGAGGCCCGCCGTTCGCCGTGAGGGGGCGGATCCCCGGCCCGAGCAGCGACGTGCTTCGATGTGGCCGTGGCCGCTGACCTGATCGAGAAGATCGCCGACCTCACCATCGACCTGCGCTGGTCGTGGATGGGCGGCGAGTCGCTGTTGTGCGCGATCGACGCCGAGCGTTGGCGACGCTGCGCGGGCAACCCCGTGCGCATGCTGCAGGAGACCGCGCCCGAGCGGCTGGCGCAGCTGGAGGGCGACTCCGCCTTCCGCGAGCGCCTGGACGCGGTGCGCGAAGCGGTCGCCGAGGACCGCTCGCGTCCGACCGCCGACGTGCCGGGCCCGATCGCGTTCTTCTGCGCCGAGTACGCGGTGCATCGCTGTCTGCCGATCTACTCCGGCGGCCTGGGCGTGCTGGCCGGGGACATCCTCAAGCAGGCCTCCGACCAGGCGCTGCCGATGGTCGCCGTCGGCCTCATGTACCGCGAGGGCTATTTCCACCAGCGCATCGACGCCACCGGCTGGCAGCAGGAGTCCTGGCAGAAGGCGGATCTGGAGCGTCTTCCGTTGGAGCTGGTGCGCGGCGACGACGGCGAGGCGATCACCGTCACCGTGCCGATCGGCGGCGACGACGTGACGGTGCAGGTGTGGCGCGTGCGCGTGGGCGGGGTGCAGCTGCTGCTGCTGGACACCGATCGCCACGAGAACGACGACGTCGCGCGCTGGATCACGGCGCGCCTGTACGTCGGCGACCCCCAGCTGCGCCTGGCCCAGTACCTCGTGCTCGGCATCGGCGGTGTACGCGCGCTGGAAGCGCTGGGCATCGAACCGGCGGTGGTGCACATGAACGAGGGGCACGCCGCGTTCGCGGCGCTGGAGCTGGCCGCACGCGGGCGCCGTGGCGGCGCCTCGACGCAGGACGCGCTGGCCGCCGCGCGCTCGCGGACCGTCTTCACCACGCACACCCCGGTCCCGGCCGGCAACGACACCTACGCGCCCGACGAGGTCGCCGCGGCGGTCGGCCGGCTGGCCGACGAGGCGGGTCTCGGCGCCGAGGGGCTGATCGCCCTGGGGCGCACGCACCCCGAGGATGGCGACGAGCCCTTCGGCGTGACGCAGTTCGCGCTGCGCACCAGTCGGCGGGCCAACGGCGTGAGCGCCCGCCACGGCGAGGTGGCGCGCGAGATGTGGCGCGAGCTGTGGCCGCATGCCGACGAGGTGCCGATCGGATCGGTGACCAACGGCGTGCACCTGCCGACCTGGCTGGGCGATCCGATGCGCGCGCTGCTGGACCGTCACCTCGGAGCCGGCTGGGTGCGCCGCGCCGTGGACCCGCAGACGTGGGCACCGCTGGCCGACGTGGCCGCCGCCGAGCTGTGGGCGGCGCGCCAGGCGCAGCGCCGGACGCTGATCGAGCGGGCGCGGGCGCGCACCGTGCGCGACCGGCTGGCCCGCGGCGACACGCTCGAGTACGCGCGCTCGGTCGAGGCCCTGGACCCCGACGTGCTGACGATCGGCTTCGCGCGCCGCGTGGCGACCTACAAGCGCATCGGCCTGTTGCTGGCTGAGCTGGACGCCAACCTCGGACTGCTCAACGGGGACCGGCCGATCCAGGTGCTGCTGGCCGGCAAGGCGCACCCGCGCGACGAGGACGCCAAGCGCACGCTGCAGTCGCTGTTCGCCGTGCGCGGCGCGCCCGGCGTGGGCAGCCGCGTCGTGTTCCTGGAGGACTACGACGTCGACAGCGCGTCGCTGCTGGTGGCCGGGTGCGACGTGTGGGTCAACCTCCCGCGCCCGCCCCTGGAGGCCAGCGGGACGAGCGGCATGAAGTCGGCGATCAACGGCGGCCTGCAGCTGAGCGTGCTCGACGGCTGGTGGGTGGAGGGCCATCAGGACGGCGACGCCAACGGCTGGGCGCTGTCCGGCGACGTGTGGGACGACGCGGCCGCTCAGGACGCCCGCGACGGCGCCGAGCTGCACCGCGTGCTGGCCCAGGAGGTCATCCCGCTGTTCTACGACCGCGGGCCGGACGGCCTCCCGCACGCCTGGGTCGAGAAGGTCCGCGCCGCCATCGCCGCCGTCGGCCCGCGCTTCGGCGCCGGCCGCATGGTCGACGACTACGTGCGCGACATCTACCCGGCCTGACCGCGACGCCGCTAGGATGGTCGCGGAGCTGCGCGGGCGAAGTGTTGTGGTTGCACAGGAGCCTTCCAAGCTCTTAGGGCGGGTTCGATTCCCGTCGCCCGCTTGATCGCCGCGGGGAGTGGCGCAGTCTGGTAGCGCACCCGGCTGGGGGCCGGGCGGTCGCAGGTTCAAATCCTGTCTCCCCGATCACGAAAAGGCCCGCAAATGCGGGCCTTTTCTCGTTGCTGGGTTTCGCAACCCAGTCTGGTGCACATCGCATGCTCGCTGGCGTGCTCGGATCAGGACGTTCCCGGTGCAGGCGTCGCGCTCTGCGCGCCGGCGGTCATGTTCAATCGCTCGGGACCCGCGTCCAGCCTTCCCGTGCGGCGGCGTCGACGGTGCGACCGGGAAGGGAGGAGGTGGGGTCCTCGTCGCCTGTCTTGCAGGGACCACGTTGACGGGTAGCAGCAAACAACAAACTGTTTGACATTTAGTGGGAGGATCGGGAGACTGGCCCGATGAGGATCGCCATCGTGGGCGGCGCGGGCGGCGTGGGCGCCAGTGTCGCGTTCAATCTCATCAGGGACGCGCCAGGGCACGAGGTCCTGCTTGTGGACCGTCGGCCGGAGATGGTCACGTCGCACGCGATGGACCTCGAGCAGGTGACCGCATTCGAGGGCGGCGGAACCGTGATCGAGGCTGCCTTGGGCGACATCGCGAGCGCGGACATCATCGTCGTCACCGCGGGCGCCCCGCTGACGCTGAACACGTCGCGCAACGTCTTCCTGCAGTCCAACGCCGAGATCGTCGGCACCGTGCTCGACGTCATTCCCGACGGCTGGCCAGGGAGCCTGGTGCTGGTCACGAACCCCGTGGATCCGCTCCTGACCTGGGCTCAGCAGCGCACCGGCATCGCACGGGAGCGCCTCTTGGGCTACACCTTCAACGACTCGTTGCGTCTGCGCTCAGGCATCGCGACACAGCTCGGGGTCCATCCCGCCGACGTCGATGCCTGGGTGATCGGCGAGCACGGCGACGGATGCGTCCCGCTCTGGAGCCGGGTCCAGGTGGGCGGGCGTCCTGTCGTCCTGACCGACGAGCAGCGCGCGGGCGCTGATGCGTTCCTGCGCACCTGGTATCGGCGGCATGTTGCGCTGGACTCCGGTCGCACGTCGACCTGGACGTCCGGGCTTGGCGTGGCGCGGATGGTCATCGCGATGATCGATGACAGCGGCGAGACCTGGCCCGCGTCGATCGTGCTCGACGGCGAGTACGGAGTATCTGGCGTGGCGGTCAGCGTGCCGGTGGAGCTGGGCCGCGGCGGGGCGCTGAGCGTGCTGCAGTGGGACCTGGACGCTGAGGAAGCCAGCCGCTTCGAGGAGTCGGTCGGGCTCGTTCGCGAGGCCACCGCGACAATCCCCGCGTGACCGACACGGAGGCGATTCTCGCTCGGGCCCAGGCCGCCGCCAGCCTGAATGCACTGGTCGCTCTCGACGACGCGTTCCTGCAGCGACCGAGCAGCGGTCCGTCGGGGACGCTGGGCGGCTCGACGTTCGCGGTCAAGGCGAACATCGAGGTCGCCGGCATGCCCACGACCGCCGCGACACCCGGGTTGATGGGTTGGCGCCCGGTGCAGGACGCGCCGATCGTCGCGCGCCTGCGCGCTGCCGGAGCCGCACTGCTGGGGATCGCCAACATGCACGAGCTCGCGCTCGGCACGACCTCGACGGTCTCCGCCCATGGTGCTGCGCGCCATCCCACCCACGCCGATCGAGTGCCTGGCGGCAGCAGCGGCGGATCGGCCGCCGCCGTCGCCGCGGGGCTGGTCGACTTCGCCGTCGGGACCGACACGGGCGGCTCCTGCCGGATTCCCGCGGCCCTGTGTGGTTGCGTCGGGTTCCGGCCCAGCCAGGGGCGGTACCCGTCGGAGGGCATGGTCTCGCTGTCGCCGACGCGGGATACGGCCGGCGTGCTGGCCTCATCTGTCGCATGGGTCCGGGCGGTCGACCTCGTGTGCTCGGCCACTGACGCCGAAGCGCCGCCGGTCGATGTCTCGTCACTGCGGCTCGGCGTTCCTCGCGCGGGGTTCTATGACGATCTGTCTGCGGACCTGCAGCGCGTTGTCGAGGTGGCGATCGCGCGCTTGCAGGAGGCGGGCGCCGAGCTCGTCGAGGTGGACCTGACAGACGCGCTGGACGCGAACGCCGCCTGCGCCATGGCGATCGTCCTGTACGAGTCGGTCAGGGAGTTGGCGGTGTTCCTCGCGCGGCGTCCCGCACTCGGGCTGGACGTCCGCGAGCTGCTCGCCCAGGTGGGCGGGTCCCGCGAGCGCACTGCGCTGGAGTCGCAGCTGGGGCCGAGCGCGGTGTCGGGCGAGGCGTACCGTTCGGCGCTCCTGGACGACCGTCCGCGCCTGCAGCGGGCCTACGACGCAGCGCTCGTCGATCATCGGCTGGACGCGCTTCTGGTCCCGACCACCAGGTCGGTCGCTCCGAGGCTGGACGAGGTCGAGACGATCGAGCACAACGGCCGGCGCGCGGACACGTTCGCGCTGTTGATCGCCAACACCGATGCATCCAGCAACGCCGGTGTTCCCAGCCTGTCGGTGCCGGCCGGCCGAACGCACGGCGGACTGCCGGTGGGCATGGAGGTCGTTGGGCGATTCGGCGCTGATCGCCACCTCCTGCGTGTCGGTGAGGTGCTCGAGCGCACGATCGGGCCCTCGGCGGCGGCCTGACGATCGTCGGCCGAGTGCTGCTCGAGCCCGGACATCGCGCCGGTCAACGCGGGATGTGGGGACCCGACGAGATCGCCAGGATGGGTCAAGTCCTGCGCTTGCTGCCAGAGGCCGTGGACGCCTCCGTCCAGCCGCGGCTGGACGTGGTGAGGCCGGGTCCGCCACAGCCACGTCGCTGAGGCGGACCCCACGCCGGGGAGGCCCGCGCGGAGCGGCGGTGGGCGGTGCGGCGTGGCACAAGCATCGGTCGCTGTGGGGCAAGCGCGGGGTCGGGTGGCGTCGTACCGTCGCCGAGCAGACAGGGTGGGGCGCGATGGCGCCCCGCTGACCATCGTCGTAGCGAGGAACACCCATCATGCCTGTCATCGATCTGTCGGACGTCGACGAGTCCAGCGAGGCGTACGCGCTGGCGTCGAACTTCTACCGCGGGGTCCTCGGCGGGGACTACATCCCGAACGGAGTGCTGTCCCACATGGTCGTTCCGGGAATCGCGAAGGCGGCCGTCAATCTGCTGCTCGCATTGACCGCCGAGGGGACTCGCGTGCCGGCGGAGCTGAAGATGCTGATCGGCCACATGACGAGCGGCATCGTGGGATGCACGTACTGCCAGACGAACACGTTCGACGGGACGCGCAACGTCCTCGGCGGCGACGAAAAGGTCCTGGCCGTGTGGGACTACCGCACGAGCCCACTGTTCGACGAGGCAGAACGTGCGGCTCTCGACTTCGCTCTCGCGGCCTGCGCGACGCCGAGCGCCGTGACCGACGAGGATCGCGCCCGACTCAAGGAGCATTGGGATCAGGGCCAGTGCGCAGAGATCATGGCCACGATCGCCGTCTTTGCCTACTACCAGAAGTGGAACGATGCGAACGGGACGCTTCTGGAACCGAACATCATCGCCCTTGCCGACACGCATCTGGCCGGCGGGGCAAGCCTCGACGACGCACGCTACGACGAGCTACGAACCGCGTCGCAACAAGGAGCGCAGGCCTAAGACGAGCGCTGGCTCGGCGCCGCGACGACGGCGCCGACGCGAATGGCACATCGACCGCCGGAGGTGATCGCGGGGGATCCCGCGAGCACCGAAGACCGTGTACAGAGCGGCGCCGGCGGCGCGCGCATTGAACCGCCCGCAGTTCATCGACGCAGGGCTTTCTGCTGCCTAGGGCCGGGTGGGCACTGCCCGTCATCGTCCCGGCGGGAGCGGCTAGCGGAGGATCCCCGTGTGCCCGATCGAGTAGCGCCCCGGCTGGGGCCAGACAGCGAGGCCGTGCGGCCCCAGCCCAACGGGGATGCGGTGGAGCAGCCGGCCGGTGGTGGTGGAGATCGCGTACACCTCGGCGTCGTAACGGCCCGACAGCCACAGGACCTTCCCGTTGGCGGAGACGCCCCCCATGTCTGGCGAGCCGCCGCCGGGTAGGCGCCATTTCGCGATCGGCTTGCGTGTGCGGAAGTCGATCACGCTGATCGATCCCTCGTCGCGATTGGAGACGAACAGCCGCCGGCCGTCGCGCGCCGGGTACAGGCCGTGGGCGCCCTTGCCGGTGGGCTGCAGGCCGAGGCGCTTCCAGGTGTGCGCGTCGATGAGCCAGACGCCGTTGGAGGCCATGTCGGCCACGTAGAACACGCGGCCGTCAGGCGACAGCTTGACATCCTGGGGCATCCCGCCCGACCGCAGTGGGATCGTGCGCACCACGTGCTCGGTCTGCAGGTCGACGACGATCATCCGTCCGGCGAACTCGCATGAGACGAGGGCATAGCGGCCGTCGGCGGTGTAGTCCATGTGATCGACGCCGGCGCACATCGGGACCGGCAGGGCGTGGCGCAGACGCATCGTCTGGGCGTCGCGGAAGTCGAGCTCTCTGCGTGCCTCGGCGACCACGATCGCCCGCGTGCCATCGGCGGTGAAGTACAGGTTGTAGGGGTCGCTGACGGGGACTGGCGCTCCCGCGCGTCCGGTGCGCGGGTCGATCGGAGTCAGTGAGTTGCCCTGATCGTTGGTCACCCACAGGCGGCGCAGATCCCACGACGGCGTCACGTGCTGTGGCAGCGCGCCGACCGGGATGCGGCGGATGATCTTGAAGGTGCGCTGGGAGATCACGTCGACGCGGTTGGACTTGCTGTCGGGCACGTAGACGAGCGCCGGGTCGTGGCGCACGACCGGGCTGAGCCGTCCTGGACGCTCGGCGGCGTACACGTTGCGCCGCGACAGGGGCGGCGGGATGCGGCCCGCCCGCGGGACGGCGACCGTGGCGGCGCCTGGTCGGGTGCCTGAGGTTCTTGTCGTCCGTGGGCTGCTGGAGGTGACGGTGGGTGCGGGCGTCGGGCCGTTGTTGCCGCAGCCGGCGATGAGGAGTGCCAGCCCGACGAGGAGCGTGGCTGCGCCGGTGCGGCTCACGAGCCCGCCAGCCACCAGACGGCGCCGTGCACGGCGCCGTGCGCGTCGCGTCCGCCAACGGCGACGATGCGGTTGCCCACGGTCGTCGCCCCCATGTCTGAGAGTGCGACGGGCAGCCGCCCCGCCGAGCGGGACGCCCCGGTCGTCGGGTCCACCGCCACGATCGTGGCCCGCTGGTCGGTGGGGCTGTCGCCGCGGCCACCGATCACGAACACCGTCCCGCCGAGGCTCGCGGCCGCTGCATGGGTGGTCGGGGTCGACAGCCGGCCGAGCACCTGCACGTGCCTGGTCGCCGGGTCGAAGCGCAGGATCTCTCTGCGTGCCGTGACGCCGGAGGTGCCGCCCGCGATGATCAACTGGCCGCCGACTGCGGCGACCGCTGCGTAGCGCAGCGGTCGCGGCATCTCGCCGACGGCGCGGACGCCCTGGCCGGGCGTGTAGGCCAGGATCGAGCGCAGCGGGACTCGCTCGGTGAACCCGCCAACGATGTACAGCGTCTTCCCGATGACCGCGCCGGAGACGTCGGACGCTCCGACCGGGAGGCGGGCCGCCACGTTGGAGGACAGCTTCGACGAGAGACGCAGGATCTGGTCGCTCGCGACGCCTGCCTCTCCTCCGCCGGCGAAGTAGGTCGACGCGCCGATCGTGCCTGCTGTGGCGTCGTGCAGTGCGCGCGGCAGGCGCCCGACCACCCGCGCGCCGTTGGGTGTGGCGCGCACGATCTGCGAGACCGAGGCGCTGGCCGCGTCCAGGCCGCCCAGCAGCAGCGCTCCGCCGTGCACCGGCGCCACGGCGGGCAATTGGATGGGAGCGGGCAGGCGTGCGGTGTGAACCACCTTGAGCCGGCGCAACAGCGTCGGAGTGGCCGGATGGCGACCGGCCGAGCTGGTGGCCCCTGTCGTGGTCGCGGCGGGTGCGGTCATGGTGTCCGAGGCCGGCGGACGGCCTCCGCAGCCGACGAGGAGGCTCGCCAGGACCGCAGCCGGGAGAGCGAGGCGACGCACGTTCACGTCCGTCAGGGTGTGCGCCGGCGCCTGACGAATACCTGAACACCGCGTGGGCACTCGCGGCGGCGACGCCATGGCTATGACTCGGCCGGCTGTGTCACCAGTGCGCCCGTGGCGGGTTCGATGGCGCCGTGGTGGTCGTGGGCGACGGCGCCCTGGACGTCGCGCCTGGTGATCGCCACGTAGGCGACGAGGGCGGTGAATGCGACGAGGCCCACGAGGCTGACGACGCCGTCGCCGAGGCCGAGGCCGCTCCGGCTGGCCGGCTTGCCCAGCCAGTCGGCCAGCGAGGCGCCCAGGGGACGGGTGATGACGTAGGCGATCCAGAAGGCGGCGATGGGGTTCAGCGTTCCGCGCCACCACAGGGCGGCCGGAATGAGGATCAGCAGGCCGAACAGGAAGGCCGAGTCCAGGAAGCCGAGGTTGAGCGTCAGCGCGGTCAGGTCGCCGGCCGCGGTGCCCAGCGCGAAGGTGGCCAGGACGGCGGCCCAGTAGAACGCCTCCCGGCGGCGGGTGGTGATGCTGTGGATCGAGAGCGTGCCCTCGCGCCGCTGCCAGCGCCAGAAGACGGCAGCCACCACGGCGGCCAGCAGGGGCGTGGTGATCGCGTAGGAGATGGTGGCGCCGTCGTGGACGCCGTCGGCGGCCATGGTCCCGAACACGGCGACCATCAGGACGGCGAACCAGTAGGTGGGGGCGTGATAGGTGCGCGCCCGCAGCTGCAGCCACAGCCCGAGCCCCAGGCCGCCGAGCCCGACCACGCCGGCCAGCGGCACGCTCACCTGGCCCAGGGCGTCGGAGGAGGTCTCGCCGATGCCGGTGGTGAGGACCTTGATGATCCAGAACAGGACGGTGATCTCGGGCACCTTGGCCGCAAGCGGCTGCAGGCGCCCTCCAGGGGGCGTCGTTGACACGCGAGGCTCCTTTCCGCGGCGCGAGGCCGGGCGTCAGTCATGGGCGGGCGGCGGCTGTCCGACCGCCGCCGGGCACGCTGGCCCGCAGGGCTCACGAGCGCCTAAAGAATCGCCCCGTCTCCCGGCTCTGGTCAGGTTGCGTTCAGCCGCCGGCCGCGGCGATCAGCGACCGGCGACGTGCGGCGGGGAGGTGAACAGGCCGGCGAGGCTGCCGTTGCGATCGTCGGCGGCGTGGGCGAGGCGGGGGAGTCCGAGGCTGTCCTCGATCGTGCGCAGCGTCCCGTAGTGATCGACCGGGCGCTGCAGGCGCGCGCCGCGCCGGACGTCCGGCCCGGCCACGACCGTCGCGATGCGTCCGCCGCTGGCGCTGCCGCAGCAGCCGCGATCGCTGGTGCCCTCGTCCCAGGTGACGATCACGTAGCCGTGCGGACCGATGGCGCGCAGCAGCAGCGGCACGGTGCGGGCCAGGAAGCGGTCGCCGGCGCCGACCGGGCAGTCGTGCGTGTCATCGCACAGGTTCGGCGAGATCCACACGAACGACGGCAGCGTGCCCCGGCGCAGGTCGCGCCCCAGCCGGGTGAACGGCACGAGGCGCCTGCAGCGGCGGCGGACGGACATCACGTCGCGGTAGTAGGCGAACGGGTTGTGCTTCTTGGCGTACCCGTCGTGGCCGGCGCCGGCGAAGCACGGCTCGGGCATGCCCTCCAGGTACGCCCGCCAGCTGATGCCGGCGCGCTCGAGCTGATCGACCAGGTTGGGCGCCTCGACCTCGCAGGAGGTGCAGTCGGAGGAGATCCCGTGCGTCGCGCCGCTGGTCAGCGCGAGGTAGTTGGGCAGCGACGGGTGGGTGATCGCATAGCTGCGGCGTGCGACGCCGTAGCGGCGCGCCAGGCGATCGAGGTAGCTGCTGCCGCGCCCCAGGACGTCGGGCGCCTCCTTGTTCTCCATGACGATCACCGCCACGTGGGAGCGCGACGACGCGGCCACCTGCGGCGCCGCGACGCTCAGCGGCCGGCCAGGGGCGGCGCCGCACCCGGCCAGGCCGACCACCGCCAGCGCCAGCGGCAGACCGCCGCGGCGCGCCCACCGATGCCAGAGCCCCGTCACCGCCTCAGGTTGCCCGCGCCGGCCTGACGTGAACCTGAACACGCCGGCATTCAGCGCCGCGCGCCGCGTACGCGGCGGCAGCCTGCCACGGGTGTGAGGGCGGCGGCTGCGGCGGCGCGCGCGAGCACGCGCCGCACGTCGGTCGTCTCGCTGGCCACGCGCGTGAGGCCAGGCCGGGGCGGCCGATGTGCTTGGCTGGTGGGGCGAACGAGAGAGGATCGGCAGACGATGGAACACCGACACCTGGGGCGCACCGGCGTCTCGGTCAGCAAGCTGTGCCTGGGCGCGATGATGTTCGGCGCCTGGGGCGAGACCGGACACGACGAGTCGATCCGCATCATCCACGCGGCGCTGGACGCCGGGATCAACTTCATCGACACCGCCGACGTCTACTCGGCCGGCGAGTCGGAGGAGATCGTCGGCAAGGCGCTCAAGGGCCGCCGCGACGAGGTCGTGCTGGCCACCAAGCTCGTCATGCCCGTCGGCGAGGACGCCGACCCCAACCACCGCGGCACGTCGCGGCGCTGGATCATCGCAGGCGGTCGAGCACTCGCTGCGGCGCCTGGGCACCGACTACATCGACCTCTACCAGGTCCACCGCCCGACGCCCGAGACCGACCTGGAGGAGACGCTCAGCGCGCTGTCGGACCTCGTCCACGCAGGGCAAGATCCGCTACTTCGGCCACTCGACCTACCCGGCGTCGCTGATCGTCGAGGCGCAGTGGACCGCGCGCGATCGCCGCCTCGTGCGCCCCCACAGCGAGCAGCCGCCCTACTCGATCCTCACGCGCGGCATCGAGAACGACGTGCTGCCGACCTGCCAGCGCCACGGGATCGGCGTGATCCCGTGGAGCCCGCTGGCAGGGCGGCTGGCTGTCGGGCCGCTACCGCAAGGACGCCGAGCATCGCGGGGCCGACGTCGGCCGCCCGCCGGCGCCTGGCCGACCGCTACGACCTGTCGCTGCCCGCTCAACCAGCGCAAGCTCGACGCCGCCGACGCGCTGGCCCAGCTGGCCGACGAGGCGGGGATCACCCTGATCCAGATGGCGATCGCGTTCGTGCTCAACCACCCGGCGGTGACCGCGCCGATCATCGGCCCGCGCACGATGGAGCACCTCGAGTCCCAGCTGGCCGCGGCGGACGTGCGAGCTGTCCGCCGACGTGCTCGACCGCATCGACGAGATCGTGCCGCCGGGCGTCACGATCAACCCCGTCGACGACGGTTGGGCCAACCCGGCACTGGAGCGAGCGGCGCGCCGGCGCTCAGCTAGCTGACGTTCTGCAACGCCGCCGTCGCGCGCGGGGAGAAAACTGCCTACCCTGCGCTGACGTGGCGACCGCTCGTCGTGTGACTCCCAACCCCGGTTCGAGCGCCGGCCCCGGCCGGCCGCGCCGGCGCGCCCTGCGCATCGTCGCGGCGATCGCCGGCGCGCTCGTGCTCGCCGCCCTGGCGCTGCTGGTCGTCGCCTGGACGCACGCCGGCGTGACGCTGAGCTCCGACGACGTCGCCCTGGCCTCCTTGGACGTGCAGGCCTTCGGCGGCAGCGTGCAGCACGTCAGTGCCACCGATGCCGACGGCCACACGATCCCCCTGCGCGTCAGCGACGGCACGATCACGCCGACGCGCAAGGTCGCCGCCGGCCAGGACATCGCGGTCACCGTCACGGTACGCCGGCCCGGCTGGGACGGCTGGCTGCTGGGCTCCACGAAGACCGAGCATCTGACCGTGCGCGCCCCCGTCGCCGACGTCACCTCGCGCTGGGTCACCGTGCCCGCCGGCGGCGCGGTGCCGATCCGCTTCAGCGCGCCCGTGGCCACCGTCGCCTACGCCAAGGGCGGCGGCAAGCTCAAGACGCACGCGCAGCGCGGCACCAGCGACTCGGTGCAGATTCCCGAGAAGGCGGCGGCCGGCCGCCTGCGCATCGCCAGCGCCGCGCGCAGCTGGGAGTCGCTGGGCAAGCCGACGACCGTGCACTGGTTCCCGCGCTCGGACCGCACGGCGGCGATCGTCAGCCCCAAGCCGGGCAGCACCATCGGCCCCGACGAGCACCTGCGCCTCACGTTCTCCCGCCCGGTGAAGGACGTGCTCGGCGGCGACGACCCGAAGATCAGCGACGGCGCCGACGGGTCCTGGAAGCGCGTCGGCGCCCACACCATCCAGTACGTGCCCAGCGGCCTGGGGCTCGGCTTCGACAGCCAGGTGAGCGTGACCCTGCCCAAGGCGATCGACGCCGTCGGCGCCGGGGATCGCGACGCCACCAAGACCGACACGCTCACGTGGACCGTCCCGGGCGCCTCGACGCTCCGCCTCAACCAGCTGCTGGCCCAGGCCGGCTACCTGCCCGTCTCCTGGACGCCGTCGGGCGACCCCGTCAAGAAGACGACCGAGGCCCAGGCCGACGCCGCCGTCGACCCGCCCGACGGGTCCTTCGACTGGCGCTACGACAACACGCCGTCCGAGCTCAAGGACCAGTGGCAGCCCGACCAGGTCAGCGAGATCACGCGCGGCGCGGTGATGATGTTCCAGGACGAGCACGACCTGTCCGTCGACGCGGTCGCCGGCCCGTCGGTGTGGAAGGCGCTGATCGCCGACACCGTCGCCGGCAAGACGCACGACGGCGGCTACAGCTACGTCTACGTCCATCGCAAGGTGCCCCAGAAGCTGACCCTGTGGCACAACGGCAAGACCGTCCTGACCTCGCCGGGCAACACCGGCGTTCCCGCCGCCCCGACCGAGCTGGGCACGTTCCCCGTCTTCCTGCATCTCAAGGAGACGACCATGAGCGGCACCAACCCGGACGGCTCGCACTACAACGACCCGGGCGTCAAGTGGGTCAGCTACTTCAACGGCGGGGATGCCCTGCACGCGTTCCCGCGCGCCTCCTATGGCACGCCGCAGAGCCTCGGCTGCGTCGAGCTGCCCGAGGACGCGGCCGCCAAGCTGTGGCCGTACACGCCGATCGGCACGCTGGTCACCATCGAGAACTAAGTCAGCGAGCGGACCGCGCCCGCGTGGCGCGGCGTCCCGCCGGACAGTCGTCGGCCAGAACGGCCCCGACACGATCCGACGGAGGCGCCCATGCCTGACACCGCCCAATTCGTTCTCCAGCGCCTCACGGAGTGGGGCGTCAAGCGCGTCTACGGCTATCCCGGGGACGGGATCAACGGCCTGCTCGGCGCCTTCCACGAGGTGGGCGACGAGCTCGACTTCATCCAGACCCGTCACGAGGAGATCGCCTCCTTCGCCGCCTGCGCGCACGCGAAGTTCACCGACGAGGTCGGCGTCTGCATGGCCACCTCCGGCCCCGGGGCCATCCACCTGCTCAACGGCCTCTACGACGCCAAGCTCGACCACCAGCCCGTGGTGGCGATCATCGGCCAGCAGAAGCGCTCGTCGATCGGCGCCAACTACCAGCAGGAGGTCGACCTCAACACGCTCTTCAAGGACGTCGCCAGCGAGTACATCACCACGGTGATGGAGCCCTCGCAGGCGCGGCATGCGATCGACCGCGCGATGCGCATCGCCGCCTCGTCGCGCTCGGTCACCGCGGTGATCATCCCCGAGGACGTCCAGGAGGCCGACTACGAGGGCCCGTCACGGGCGCACGGCTCGGTCTTCTCGTCCGTCGGTCTGACGCGGCCGCACATCGTGCCCCGCGACGAGGACCTCCAGCATGCCGCCGAGATCCTCAACGCGGGCGAGAAGGTGGCGATCCTCATCGGCCAGGGCGCCAAGCACGCCGCCGACGAGGTGGTCCAGACCGCGGAGCTGCTCGGCGCGGGCGTCGCCAAGGCCCTCAACGGCCGCGCGGCCCTGCCCGACGACCTGCCCTTCGTGACGGGCTCGATCGGGCTGCTGGGCACCAAGCCCAGCTACGACATGATCGACAACTGCGACACGCTGCTGATGGTCGGCACGAGCTTCCCCTACGCGGAGTGGCTGCCGCCCGAGGGGCAGGCGCGCGCGGTGCAGATCGACATCGACGGCCGCCTGCTGGGCATGCGCTACTCGCCGACCGAGGCCAACCTCGTCGGCGACGCCCGCGACACGCTGCAGGCGCTGATCCCGCTGCTGACGCGCAAGGAGGACCGCGAGTGGCGCGGCGAGATCGAGGAGGGCGTCGAGCGCTGGTGGCAGATCCTCGGCGAGCGCGCGGAGGAGGAGGCCAACCCGATCAACCCGCAGCTGATCTTTCACGAGCTCTCCTCGCGGCTGCCCGACAACTGCATCCTGACCGCCGACTCCGGCTCGGCCACGAACTGGTGGGCGCGTCACCTCAAGCTGCGCAAGGGGATGCAGGCGGCCCTGTCGGGGACGCTGGCCACGATGTGCCCGGGCGTCCCGTACGCGCTGGCCGCCAAGTTCGCCCACCCCGACCGACCGGTGGTCGCCGCGTCGGGCGACGGTGCCATGCAGATGCTCGGCATCAACGCGCTGATCGACATCGCCCGCTACCGCGATCGCTGGCAGAACCAGCAGTGCGTGATCCTCGTGCTGCACAACGACGACCTCAACCAGGTCACCTGGGAGCAGCGCGTCATGGCCGGCGACCCCAAGCTGGACGCCTCGCAGACGCTGCCCGACTTCCCCTACGCCCGCTACGCCGAGATGCTCGGGCTGCGGGGCATTCGCGTCGAGCGGCCCGAACAGGTCGGCCCCGCCTGGGACGAGGCGCTGGCGGCCGGCGGCCCGGTCGTGCTGGAGGCCATCACCGACCCGGAGGTGCCGCCGCTGCCGCCGCACATCCGCTTCGAGCAGGCCCAGAAGCTGGCCCAGGCGCTGCCGGGCGACCCCAACCGCGGGCGGATCATGAAGAACGCGCTCAAGGGGAAGGTCGAGGAGTTCGTCAACCGGTGAGCGCCCCCGGCACGCAGACGGCGGTCACGGTCGATCGGCTGTCGGCCGCCGCCTACCAGGTGCCCACCGAGACCGAGCGCGAGTCGGACGGCACGCTGGTGTGGGACGCGACCAGCCTCGTGGTGGTCGAGGTCGACGCCGGCGGCCGCACCGGCCTGGGCTACGGCTACTGCCATCCGGCGGCTGTCGACGTGATCGTCGACAAGCTGGCCCCGTCCGTCGTCGGCGCCGACGCGCTGATGCCGCAGCGCAGCTGGGCGCGCATGCAGGTCGCCGACCGCCAGCTCGGACACGCCGGGCTGGCGGCGATGGCCGTCTCGGCGGTCGACATCGCGCTGTGGGACCTCAAGGCCAAGCTGCTGGACGTGTGCCTGGCCGACGCCCTGCCGCGCTTCCACGGGTCGGTGCCCGTCTACGGCAGCGGCGGCTTCACCAGCTACCCGCTCGACCGGCTGCGCGAGCAGGCCGGCGGGTGGGCGGCCGACGGCTTTGCGTCGGTGAAGATCAAGGTCGGGCGGCGCCCCGACGACGATCCCGCTCGCCTGCGCGCGGTGCGCGAGGCGATCGGCGACGACGTCGAGCTGATGGTCGACGCCAACGGCGCCTACACGCCCAAGCAGGCGCTGGCCTGGGCGCAGCGCTTCGCCGACCACGACGTGACCTGGCTGGAGGAGCCCGTCACCTCCCAGGACCTCGATGGCCTGGCCTTCGTGCGCGCGCACGGCCCCGCCGGCCTGGCCATCGCCTCGGGCGAGTACGGCTGCGGCCTGCCCGACGCCCACGCGATGCTCGAGGCGGGCGCCGTCGACGTGCTGCAGGCCGACGTCACGCGCTGCGGCGGCATCACGAACCTGCTGCGCATCGATGGGCTGTGCAAGGCCCGCTCGCGGCCGTTCTCGATCCACTGCGTGCCGGCGGTCAGCGCCCACGCCGGCTGCGCGATGGAGACGCTGATCCACACCGAGTACTTCTTCGACCACGTGCGCATCGAGGGGATGCTGTTCGACGGGACGCTGCAGCCCGACGGCGGCCGCCTGACGCCCGACCGCTCCCGCCCCGGCCTGGGGCTGGAGCTGCGCCGCGCCGACGCCACGCAGTACGAGCTCCACCACAAGGAGACCGAATGAGCACCACCGTTCCCGAGCGAGTCGACACGCGCTTCCGTGGCGGCATGGCCGCCACAGCCGACATCGACGTCGGGCACCTCAAACGGCGCCTGGAGGAGACGGTGGAGGGGAGGTCCGCTTCGACGCCGGCACCAAGGCGCTGTATGCGACCGACGCGTCCAACTTCCGCCAGGTGCCGATCGGCGTCGTCATTCCCAGGACGCTGGCGGACATCGTCGCCACGCACGCCGCCTGCCACGAGTTCGGTGCGCCGGTGCTGGCCCGCGGCGCCGGCACCAGCCTCTCGGGCGAGACGGTGAACTTCGCGGTGGTCATCGACGTCTCCAAGTACCTGCACCGAGATCGGAGACGCCGACGCCGACAGCCAGACGATCCTCGTGCAGCCGGGCGCCATCAACGAGCACGTCAACGTCAAGGCGGGCGGCCAGACCGGCATGGTCTTCGGCCCCGACCCCTCGACGCACTCCTACTGCACCATCGGCGGCAACATCGGCAACAACTCCTGCGGCATCCACTCGGTGCAGGCGCAGCTGTACGGGCCGGGGCCGCGCACGTCCGACAACGTCGAGGCGCTGGAGATCGTCACCTACGACGGCGAGCGCTTCTGGGTCGGCGTCGACGAGGAGGACCAGCTCGACGAGATCATCGCCGCCGGTGGTGCGCAAGGGTCGAGATCTACCAGCAGCTGCGCGACCTGCGCGACCGCTACGCCGACGAGATCCGCGCGCGCTACCGCCTCGGTCACCGACGTCCCCCGGCGCGTGTCGGGCTACAACCTCGACGAGCTGCTGCCCGAGCGCGGCTTCAACGTCGCGCGGGCGCTGGTCGGCACCGAGGGCACCTGCGTCACCGCGCTGCAGGCGCAGCTCAAGCTGACCCCCGGCCTGCTCGACCGCACGCTGGTGATCGTCTGCTACGACGGTGTCGCCGAGGCGGGCGAGCACGTGCCGCAGATCATGGAGTGGAAGCCGATCGGCCTGGAGGCGCTCGACCACGAGCTGATCGAGCGACCAGCTGATCGGCGGCACGCCACGTGGAGGAGATCGAGGAGCTGCCGCGCTCCAGCCACCCCCAGGCGGCCTGGCTGCTGGTCCAGTTCGGCGCCGATGCAGCCGCCGCAGTCGCGCGAGCGCGCCGAGGCGTTCGCCGGCTGGCTGCGCGACGACCTCGGCTACGCCGAGGATCGCATCGCCGTGCTCGGCGGCGTGAGGGAGGGCGGCCAGTCGACCGACATCTGGCAGATCCGCGAGGGCGGGCTGGGCGCGACCGCCTTCCCGCCGATGGACACCGCGCACTGGCCGGGCTGGGAGGACTCGGCCGTGCCGCCCGATCGCGTCGGCGACTACATCACCGATCTCAAGGCGCTGTATCGCAAGCACGGCCTCAAGGGCGCCATGTACGGCCATCTCGGCCAGGGCTGCATCCACTCGCGCATCAACTTCGACCTGCGCACCGCGGACGGCGTCGCCAACTACCGCGCGTTCATGGAGGAGGCCGCCGACCTGGTCGTCTCCTACGGCGGCTCGCTGTCGGGCGAGCACGGCGACGGCCAGCAGCGCGCCGAGCTGCTGGTCAAGCAGTACGGGCCGCAGATGATCGAGGCGATGCGCGAGTTCAAGCGCATCTGGGACCCCGACTGGAAGATGAACCCGGGCAAGGTCATCGACGCCTACCGGCTCGACGAGCACCTGAAGCTCGGGACCTCGACTACAACCCGCCGCGCCCCGACGTGCGCTTCGCCTACGCGCACGACGACGGCGACTTCGCCCACGCGACGACGCGCTGCGTCGGCGTCGGCAAGTGCCGCATCCCCGACGCCGAGCAGGTGATGTGCCCGAGCTTCCAGGTCACGCGCGAGGAGAAGCATTCCACCCGCGGGCCGCGCGCGGCTGCTGTTCGAGATGCTCCAGGGCGAGGTCATCACCGACGGCTGGCAGTCCAAGGAGGTGGCCGAGGCGCTCGACCTGTGCCTGTCGTGCAAGGGCTGCACCAACGACTGCCCGGTCAACGTCGACATGCCGACCTACAAGGCCGAGTTCCTGCACCACCACTACCGCAGCACCCGGCGGTGGCGCCCGCGCCACGCGTACGCGTTCGGGCTGATCGACCGCGCCGCGCAGCTGGCCTCGCTCAGTCCGCGGCTGGTCAACGCGGTCACCCACACGCCCGGGTTGTCGCGCCTGGCCAAGCTGGCCGGCGGCATCGCCGGCGAGCGCGAGATCCCCGCGTTCGCGCCGATGACCCTCCAGCAGTGGTTCGAGCAGCGCGGCGGCGCCCGCAACCCGTCCGGTCCGAGGGTGGTGCTGTGGCCCGACACCTTCAACAACCACTTCCACACCGACGTGGGCGTCGCCACCGTCGAGGCGCTGGAGGCGGCCGGCTGGCACGTGGTGCTGCCGCGCGGGCACGTCTGCTGCGGGCGGCCGCTGTACGACTACGGCTTCCTCGACCTCGCCGAGCGCTACCTGCAGCGCACGCTCGACGTGCTGCGCGACGAGGTGCGCCGCGGCACGCCGGTCGTCGGCATCGAGCCCAGCTGCCTGGCCGTGTTCAAGGACGAGCTGACGTCGATGCTGCCCCATGACGACGACGCGCGCCGCCTGTCACGCCAGGCCATGCACTTCGCCGAGTTCCTCGAGCGCCACGAGGTCGAGCTGCCGCAGTTCGAGGGGCGGGCGCTGCTGTGGGGCCACTGCCACCACAAGGCCACCGGCGGCATCGAGCCCGAGCAGGCGGTCCTGGAGCGGATGGGCGTCGACGTCCAGCCCGTCAGCGGCGGCTGCTGCGGTCTGGCCGGGTCCTGGGGATTCGAGGCCGGCCACCACGACATCTCCCTGCAGGCCGGCGAGCAGGCGCTGCTGCCGGCGGTGCGCGACGCCGACACCGAGACGGTCGTGGTCGCCGACGGGTTCTCCTGCAAGACGCAGATCGAGCAGGGCGGCACCGGCCGCCGCGCGCTGCACCTGTCCCAGCTGCTGGCGCTGGCGCGCGAGCAGGGCACTCCGCCGCCCGGCCGCGTGGCGCCCGAACAGCTGCTGGGCGACCGCCGTCCGCGCCCGCCGGCCCGGCGGCGGGCGACGCGTGCGGCCGTCGCCTCGGGTGCCGCGGTGGCCGGCGCGACGGTGGCCGGGGCGCTGTTGCGCAGCAGGCGCCGCCGCTGATGCCGAGCCGCTCAGGCGGCCATGCGGCGCAGCCGCCACGCCGCCGCGCCGCCGGCGACGGTCATCAGCGCCAGCACCCCGATCGCGGCCAGCGCCGTCGGCGAGCGGAGGTCATGCAGGGAGCCGCCCAGCGCGGCGTAGGCGAACATGCGCGGCGCGCTGCCCAGCGCGATGCCGACCGCGAAGTGCCAGGGACGCACGCGGCTGACGCCCGCGGCGTAGTGCAGCAGGGTGGCGGGTACGCCGGGCGCGGCGCGGGCGACCAGCACGGCCAGCAGGCCGCGCCGCTCCAGGCGCTCGCTGAGGTTGGCGACCCGCTGGCCGCCGAGCGCCTCGACCGATCCGCGCGCGCCGCGGCGGGCGAGCAGGAAGGCGGCCAGGCCACCGAGCGTGCCGCCGGCGATCGACAGCGCGGTGCCGCCCGCGGCCCCGAACAGCAGCCCGCCGGCGCCGGCCAGCACCGTCCCGGGAAACAGCGCGACGGTCAGCACGGTCCAGGCCAGCACGTAGGCGGCGGGGGCCAGCGGCCCCGCATGGGAGGCGGCGGCGCTGAGAGCGGCGGGGGAGTGCGGCGCGCCGAGCGCGACGGCCAGGGCGCCGGCCGCGACGACGCAGCCGAACAGGATCAGGCGACGAAGATGCATCCACCAGCCAACGTAGCCAGCTTCGAGCGTCCGCCCGGCGACGTGACCGACCTGTCGTGCATCGCACACGTGCACTCCACCTACTCCGACGGGACCGCGACCGTCCCGGAGATCCTCGCCGCCGCGCGCGGCGCCGGCGCCGATGCGGTGCTGCTCACCGATCACGACACCCTGCAGGCGCGCCGCGACGGCTGGGAGGGCGCCCACGACGGGGTGCTGCTGGCCGTCGGCCACGAGGTCACCACGCGGTCCGGGCACCTGCTCGTCTTCGGGGCCGAGCGCGAGATCGCCCACGCCGGCCGCAGCGAGGCCGAGCTGTGCGCCGCGGCCCAGGCGGCGGGCGCGCTGGCCATCGCGGCCCACCCGTTCTCGCGCGGGTCGCGCATCTCCACGCGCATCGGGCGCCCGCACCCGTGGTCGGCGCCCGACGCCCCCGGCTGCGCCGGCGTGGAGCTGTGGTCGCTGACCACCGACGAGGCCGAGGCGTGGCGGGGGCCGCGCTCGGCGCTGCGCACGCTGCGCGCGCCGGAGGCGCTCGACGGGCCGCCCGCCGACCACCTGGCCCTCTGGGACGTGCTGTGCACGCGCCGCCCGACGGTCGCCATCGGCGGCCTGGACGCCCACCAGCCCGGCCTGCGGATCGGCGGTCGGGTGCGCTCGCCGATGCCCCACGAGCGCTGGTTCGGGCTGCTGCGCACCCACGTCCTCGTCGAGGGCGAGCCGACCGTCGCGGCGCTCCTGGGGGCGATCGGCGCCGGCCGGTGCTATCTGGCCCTGCACCAGCTGGGCGACCCGCGCGGCTTTGCGCTGTGGGCCGACGCGGTGGGGATGGGCGAGCAGGCGTGCTGGCGCGGCCAGACGCTGCGGGTACGCGCCCCGCAGGCCACCGAGCTGCTCGTCGTGCGCGACGGCGCGCTCGTCGCGCGCGCTCCGGGCGAGACGCTCGCGCTGGCCACCGACGGCCCCGGTGCCTACCGGGTCGAGGCCTGGCGGGACGGGCGGCGCTGGATCGTCTCCAACCCGGTGTATCTGCGCTGACGCCGACCCGCCGCCCCCCCGGTCGTCTGTGAGCGGACATCGCGCGCGTGCCCGCCGGCGTCGGGGACAGCCGCGTGGGATGCGCTCGATCACGCTGCTGCTGACGTTCCTGCTGCTGGGCACCGTCGCGCCCGCGGCGCACGCCGCCGTGCGCGGCGACTTCGACGGCGACGGGCATGACGACCTGGCCGTCGGCGCTCCCGACGACTCGGTCGTCGGACGCGACGAGGCCGGCGCGGTCAACATCCTCTACGGCACCGGCAAGGGGCTGAGCGCGCGCGCCGACCAGCAGTTCACGATGGCCTCGGCGGGCGTCGCCGGCGTGCCGTCCAACGGCGCGCACTTCGGGGCCGCGCTGGCCGCCGGCGACTTCGACCACGACGGCCGCGACGATCTGGCCATCGGCGCGCCCGGCGCTGCCGGCGGCAGCGTCACGCTGCTGTACGGCTCGCCGAGCGGCCTGCGCCCGCGGGCCCCCACGCTGTGGAGCCAGGGCAGGGGCGGCGTGCCCGGACGGGCCGAGGACGGCGATCGCTTCGGCGCCGCGCTCGCGGTCGGTCGCCTGAACGGCGACCGCTACGACGATCTCGCCGTCGGCGTCCCCAGCGAGGGGGTCGGGGGCGTGAAGGAGGCCGGCGCGGTCAACATCCTCTACGGCGGCGCCAACGGCCTGCGGGCCGCGCACAGCCAGCTGTGGACCCAGGACACGCGCGGCGTCAAGGGCATCCCGGCCCGCCAGGGCCACTTCGGCGCGGCGCTGGCCGCCGGAGACGTGTCGCGCAACGGCCGCGGCGACCTGGCCATCGGCATCCCCGGCGCCCGCATCAGCGGCCACGACGCGGCCGGGGCGGTGACCGTCCTCTACGGTCGCTCAAGCGGCCTGACCAGCGCCGACGACCTGTGGTCGCAGGACGCCCGCGGCGTGCTGGGCACCGCCCAGGCCAACGACCGCTTCGGCAGCGCGGTGGCCATCGGCGACTTCGACGGCGACGGCGACGGCGACCTGGCCATCGGCTCACCGATCGACACGGTCGGCAACGCGCTGGGCGCCGGCGCGGTCAACGTCCTCAACGGTTCACGCGGCGGCCTGACCGCCGCCGGCGATCAGCTGTGGAGTCGGGCCTCGGCCGGCGTGCCCGGGCGCGCGTCGATCGGCGAGACGTTCGGGAGCGCGCTGGTGGCCGCCGACGTGTCGGGCAACCACGTCCCCGACCTGGCCATCGGCGTGCCCGGCCAGGAGGTCGCCGGCCACCCCGGCGCGGGCGGCGTCACCGTCCTCTACGGCCGCCGCGGACACGGGCTCGGCACCGACGATGCGCAGGACTGGACGCAGGCGACCCGCGGCGTTCCCGGAGCACCGGCCGACGACGACGGCTTCGGCCGTGCGCTCGGCGCGGGCGACTTCGATGGCGACGGACGGACCGACCTGGCCATCGGCGCCCCGGGCGACAGCTCCGCGGGCGTCGTCGGCGCGGGCGCCGCGGTGGTGCTGCCGGGCAGCGACCGCGGGGTGCGCACCGCCGGTGCGCAGCTGTGGACGCAGGGCAGCTCGGGCGTGCTGGGCGCCGTCGGCCGGGACGCGTTCGCCAGCGCCCTGTCGGGCGGCTGAGGCGGCTCAGCTGTCGCGCGGGTCGCCGTCGCGGATCTCGGGCCAATGCGCGGCGACCTCGGCGCCCATGAGCGCGATGTTGGCCCCGATGTAGACGAACACCATGAACGCGATCACCGAGCCCAGCGAGGCGTACACGGCGTTGTAGTCGGCGGCGTGGGCCAGGTACAGGCCGAACAGCAGCTTGGCCGCCTCCAGGCCGACCGCCGCGACCAGCGCGCCGGGGAACACGTCGCGCACGCGGGTGTCGGTCGCCGGTACGAAGCGAAACAGCCCCAGGAACACGACGAGCGCCAGCACGGTCGAGGTCAGCGGGCCGAACTCCAGCAGCACGCGCAGCGCCTCGCCGGCCGCCCCGATCGCCTCCAGCGACCCGCTCAGCGAGGCCAGGAAGCGCGCGGCGACCGAGACCGCCAGCGAGACGGCGACGACGACGCCCATCACGACGATGAGCGCGATGTCGACCAGCTTGCCGCGCACGATCGGTCGCGTGTCGGTGAGGTCCCAGGCGCGGTTGAGCGCCGCGCGCACGGCGCCCATCAGGCCGCTGGCCGAGAAGGCCAGGCCGACGATCCCGATGATGCCGAAGCCGCCCGCCCCGGCGGTCGCCGCCTCCAGCAGGTTGCGCAGGTCCTCGCGGCCGGCGCCGCGCCGCAGGGGCAGCTCGTCGAGCAGGAAGTTGATCACCGCGTCGCGCGCGTGGCCGCCCTGCACCACGAGCCCGAACACGCCCACCAGCAGGATCAGCAGCGGGAACAGCGAGAACAGCCCGTAGTACGAGATGGCCGCCGCGCTCTGCGGGCAGCCGTCGTCGAAGAACTCCGTCACCGCGCGCTTGGCGATCCGCCAGGTCTGGCGGGGGGCTCGGCGGGTTGTCGCCGTCAGGTCGATGGTGTCGAGGGTCTTATCCATCGGGGTCGCTCAGGTGGCGCGCCGAGGTCTCCGTCCGGACCTGGCCCGCTCCCCGGCGAGGACGCGGCGGGTAACCGCGGGCCATGGACCAGACCGTCGTGATCACCGGCGCCTCGAGCGGAATCGGGCGCGCGACCGTGCGACGCTTCGCGGCACCCGACGTGACGTTGGCGCTGCTGGCGCGAAACCGCGAGGGCCTGGAGGCGGCCGCCTCCGAGGCACGCGCCGCGGGCGCCAAGGCCGCGATCTATCCCGTCGACATCAGCGACCCCGACGCCCTGGAGGCGGTGGCCGTGGCGATCGAGGAGTCGCTGGGCGAGATCGACACGTGGATCAACGTGGCCATGACCACCGTCTTCGCCTTCTTCGACGACATCGAGCCCGAGGAGTTCCGCCGGGCCAACGAGGTGACCTACCTGGGCAGCGTGTGGGGCATGCGCTGCGCGCTCAAGCGCATGATGGCCCGCGACCGCGGCACGATCGTGCAGGTCGGGTCGGCGATGGCCTACCGGGGCATCCCGCTGCAGGCGCCGTACTGCGGCGCCAAGCACGCGCTCAAGGGGGTCTTCGAGTCGCTGCGCACCGAGCTGCGTCACCGCAACTCCAAGGTGCATCTGACGATGGTGCAGCTGCCCGGCGTCAACACGCCCCAGTTCGAGCACTGCCGCGACAAGTTCGACAAGCGCTCGCAGCCCGTGGCTCCCGTCTACCAGCCGGAGGTGGCCGCCGACGCGATCCACTGGGCCGCTCACCACAAGCGCCGCGAGGTGTACGTGGGCGTGCCCACCGTCTACACGATCTGGGGTAACAAGCTGGCCCCGTGGCTGGCTGAGCGCTACCTGGCGCGCACCGCCGTCTCCGGCCAGCTCAGCAGCGTCGACAAGCGCCCCGACCGGCCCGACAACCTGCAGTCGCCGCCGCCCGGCGACCCGGGCGCTCACGGCCCCTACGACGACCGCGCCCACGGCCACAGCGTGCAATGGGCGCTCACGCGCCACCGTCGCGGCCTGCTCGCCGCTGCCGGCGCTCTGGTGGCCGCCGGCACCGGCGCGGCGGTCGCCGCGCGCGCGACCTCCTAGGCCGGGCGCGTGCCGCGTCTGGCCCGGGTTCGCGGGCTCGCCGACCTCGCCGTCGCCCTGTGGGCGGCGGCCTGGATCGCCATGGGCGTGGTCGTCGCGCACGACGTGCGCGGCATGACCCAGCTGAGCCGGACGCTGGTCGACGTCGGCGTGGCCACGCGCAACGTCGGCACCGCGGTCGGCGCGATCGGCGGCGTGCCGCTGGTCGGCGACCGCATCGGCAACATCGGCGACAGCGTCACGCGGGCGGGCAACTCGGCCGTGCGCAGCGGCCGCACCAGCGGCGGCAGCGTGCGGCGCCTGAGCACGCTGCTGGGCGTGGCGATCGCACTGATCCCCGTGGTGCCGGTGCTCGCCGTGTACGTCCCGGGCCGCTGGACGTGGACGCGCGAGCGGCGCGCGCTGGCGCGCATCCAGCAGCACGCCGGAGACGACCCGCTGCTGGAGCCGTGGCTGGCCCGGCGTGCGCTGGAGCGCCTGCCCTACCGGGAGCTGGTGGCCATCAGCGCACGACCGTGGGAGCCGGCCGATCACGAGACGGCGGCCGCGCTGGCCGACGCCGAGCTGCGCCGCCTGGGCCTCAGCCCTCGTCGAGCCAGCGGTGGGCCAGACCGGTCGCCGTGACGCCGTGGGCGACGATCGAGACGATGATGCACGCCGCCGTCGTCCACAGCACCACCGACGCGTCCCCGGTGGCCAGCAGCCCGGAGGCGGCGGCCACCACCGCGTAGTTGATCGCCGCCACCCCCTTGACGCCGAACCAGGCGACGTACAGCAGCTGTGAGCGCGGCAGCCCCGCACCCATCAGGGCGATCGCGACCGTCACCGGACGCACGACGAGCAGCAGCAGCGGCGCCAGCAGCCAGCCGGCGAGGCTCGGGACCGACAGGCCGTGGCTGGTCAGCGCGCTGCCGAACAGGACGATGACCACGAGCGTGAGCACGTTCTCGATCGAGCCGGCGCCGTCGTGGAAGGCGCGGTTGATGCCGCTCTCGTAGTCGCGGCGGCGGAAGGCCAGGCCGGCGGCGAACCCGCCCAGGAAGCCGTAGCCGCCGACGAGCTCGACAGTGCCGAAGACCACCAGCGCCGTGGCCATCGCCGCCCACGCCTCGAAGCCCTCGTCGAGGAAGTCGTGGCGGCGTGCGGCCACGAAGGCCGACGAGGCGCCCCAGCCGAGCGCGGCGCCGAGGCCGACCGAGACGGCGACCGCGTAGAGCAGGTCCTCCGTCGCCCAGCGCAGCAGGTTGTCGCCGCCGCCCGTCTCGGCCAGCGTCAGGCCGAGCACCAGCAGCGGCATCGCCGCGCCGTCGTTGGCGCCCGCCTCGGCGGTGATCGCCGCACGCGCCCGGCCCTGGTCCTCGGACTCGCCCGGTCCGGCCAACCCGATGTCGCCGGCCAGCACCGGGTCGGTCGGCGCCAGCGCCGCGCCGAGCACGATCGCGGCGGCCAGCGGCAGCCCCATGGCCAGGCTGGCGAAGGCGGCGACCGCCGCGGCGGTGAGCGGCATCGTCACCAGCAGCAGGGCGCCCAGCGTGCGCCAGCGCCGGGGTGGCGCGCGACGCAGCCGCAGCCCCGTGGCGAACACCGCCACGGCGATCGTGAGGTCGGTGACCACCTCGAAGGCCTCGGGGGAGGAGGCCAGCCCCAGGCGCGGCACGCCGATGACGGGCAGCAGCGCCGCTGCGGCGATCCCGACGACCAGGTAGACCAGGCCGGCCGAGAACGGCCAGCGGTCCTCGTGGGACAGCGCGGCGATGGCGATGACCGCGACCACCGCGACCAGCAGCAGCACATCGGCGATCGTCGGGGCAAAGGAGACGCCGGGCACGGCGTCGGCGCAGGGGACGATCACGGGGCGCAGGTCTACCCGCCGGCCGCCGCCAACGCTGGCCCGAGGTACGCGTCCGAACCGGCGCGGTGAGGCGGCGACACGCGGCGGGGAGCCCGATGCTGAGCCGTCGCCCCCACGAGAGGAGCTCCATGAGCGCGGGCACATCGCCACCCACCTCGTTTCAGACCGTGCGCCTGTCGCGTGGCCGGCACCGCGACCCGCGACACGGCGTCTGCGCCATGGAGCTGTCCTCGATGCTCGGCGGGGAGCCGTTCAGCGACCGCCCCGGATCGGTGTCGCCCGTGATCGCCGCCTTCGTGCGCGCCTACAACGACGCCGTCGACGCGCGCCGCCGCCAGGATCTCTACGCGGTGGCGAGCAACGTGGTCGGAACCCGCGCCGACGCGGACGTCGAGGCGGCCCGGATGGAGCGCTGCATCCAGGCCGGCGAGGACTGCCTGGCGGCGCTCCCGCGCTGGCGGCGGCGCCTGCGCGGCCTGCACGGGCATGGGCCCGACGCGCTGATCGCCGCCCGTGTGGCCAAGATCCTGCACCGCGACGGCGACCGCGGCCACGCCCGCGCGCTCGCGCTGGTCGACGAGCTGATCGCCCTCGGCGCGCCGGCGCCCCGGCCCGCTCCGCGTCCCCGGCCCGTCCTGGCGCTGCGCTGACATGGCGATGACCCTCCAGCGCGACGACGCGGCCGCCGGTGTGCTGCGCACCGACGGCTACGCGCCCATTCGCGACTACGGCGTGATCGGCGACAAGCGCACCGCGGCGCTGGTGGCCCGCGACGGGACGATCGACTGGCTGGCGATCCCCACCTTCGACGGGCCCGGCGTGTTCGGCACGCTGCTGGACAGCATCGACGGCGGCAGCTTCGAGCTGTGTCCCGCCATCCCGTTCGGGGCGCATCAGTCATACCTGGAGGACACCAACGTGCTCCAGACGGTCTTCGAGACCGACGAGGGGACCGTTCGCGTCACCGACCTGATGGCGCTGCCCGTCGCGCGCACCCTGCCCTGGACGCAGCTGCTGCGCCGGGTCGAGGGGCTGTCGGGCACGGTCCCGATGCGCTGGCGCGTCCGCCCGCGCTTCGACGACGGCGGCCGCGAGGCGCAGATCGACACCCGTGACGGCGCGGTGCTGTTCGTGCGCGAGCCCGACATCCTGTCGCTGCAGCTGTTCGGCGCGCCGCTGCCCGAGCCGGGCGATGGCGAGCTGGCTGGCAGCTGGTCGTGCGCGCAGGGCGACGACGTGCTGTTCAGCCTCAACGCCTTCCACGACGAGCCGCTCAGCGTGGAGCCCGAATCGGTGCCGCGGGGCCGCCTGGAAGACACGGTCGAGCGCTGGTCGCGCTGGGCGCGCGGCTGCCGCTACGACGGGCCGTGGCGCGCGGCGGTGTGTCGCAGCGCGCTGGCGCTCGATCTGCTCGTCGATCGACGCACGGGCGCCATCGCGGCGGCGGCGACCATGGGCCTGCCCGAGCAGATCGGCGGCCCGCGCAACTACGACTACCGCTTCGCGTGGATGCGCGACGCGAACCTCACGCTGGAGGCGATGCTCAAGGTCGGCCTGGGCGAGCAGGTGCACGCGTCGCTGGCCTGGATGCTGGCGACGATCCGCAGCACCCACCCGCGCCTGCAGCCGATGTACACGCTGACGGGCTCCCCGCGCGTGCCCGACCGCACCCTGGACCGGCCCGGCTACCGCCACTCGCAGCCGGTCACCTACGGCAACGGCGCGCGCGACCAGCTGCAGCTGGGCTCCTACGGCGACCTGTTCGACATGGTCCTGCGCTTCGTCGAAGCGGGCGGGGGGCTGACCGCCGAGCAGTCGCGCCGCCTGGCGGAGATCGCCGACCACCTGTCGACGATCTGGCGCAACGACGACGCCGGCATCTGGGAGCTGCCCCAGACGCGGCCCTACACCCAGAGCAAGCTGGCCTCCTGGCTGGCGCTGGACCGCGCCGCCCGGCTGGCCGGGGCCGGCATCCTCGATCCTGGCCGGGAGGCGGCCTGGCGCGCCTGCGCCCAGGAGATCCGTCGCCATGTCGAGCGGGACTGCTGGTCGGAGGAGCGCCAGACCTACACCCGTGACGCCGCCAGCGCTGAGGGTCTGGACGCCGGCGTGCTGCTGCCCGCCCGGGCCTCGTTCCTGCTCGACCAGCCCGAGCGTCTGTCGGCGACGATCGACGCCATGCGCCGCGAGCTCGGCGCCGGCGGCCCGCTGCTGTATCGGATGAGCGGCATGCAGGAGGTCGAGGGCGCGTTCCTGGCCTGCTCCTTCTGGATGGTCGAGTGCCTGGCCCGCGTCGGGCGCGTCGACGAGGCGGTCGAGGCGATGGAGCAGCTGCTGACCATCCCCGGCGGGACCGGCCTGCTGTCGGAGGAGGTCGACCCCAGCACCGGCGAGATGCTGGGCAACCTCCCGCAGGCGCTCAGCCACCTGGCGCTGATCAACGCCGCGGTCGCCCTCCAGGAGGTGCGCGGGTGACGCAGACCGGCTCGACGGCGCTGATCGTCGTCGGCTGGCTTGCGGTCGCCGTCGGGGCCGCCAGTGCGGCGTGGATCGCCTGGGACGTCTTCGGCGCCGGTCACCGCCAGCGCATGGCGATCATGAACCTCGTGTGGCCGATCACGGGCCTGTACCTCGGCCCGGTCGCCATCTGGGCCTACCGCCGCCAGGAGCGCCTGGACGGCACGGTGCCCGACGAGGAGCCCGCCGGCTGGTGGGCCTACGCGCGCGCCAACTGGTGGCCGATCTCCAAGGGGGTCAGCCACTGCGGCGCCGGCTGCACGCTGGGCGACATCATCGGCGAATGGGTGGTCTATGCGACCGCCTTGTCGATCCCGCTGTTCGGCACCGAGGACGCCGACGCGCTGATGGCCATGTACGCCGTGACCTTCGTGTTGGCCTGGAGCATCGGCGTGGCCTTCCAGTACTTCTCGATCGTGCCGATGCGCGACGACCTGGGGCCGGTGGCCGGGATCTGGGCGGCCGTCAAGGCCGACACGTTCTCGATCGTCGCCTTCCAGGCTGGGATGTTCGCGGTGATGGCGCTCGTGCACCTCGTCATCTGGCAGCCGCCGCTGAGCGTGGCCAGTCCCGCCTACTGGCTGATGATGCAGGTGGCGATGATCGCGGGATTCCTGACCGCCTGGCCGGTCAACGCGGTGCTCGTGCGCCGGGGCCTCAAGGAGAAGATGTGAGCGCCGCGACCCGGCTGCCCGCGGCCCTGCACGTCGTGCTCGGCGTCGCCTTCGTCGGCGCCGGCGGCCGCATCGCCGACGCCGCCGGGGTGCCGCGAGCCGGTTGGGTGCTGCGCGTGCTCGGGGTCCGCCATCTGATCGAGGCGCCGCTGGCCGGTCGGCGCTCCCGCCGCTGGGCGCTGCTGGCCTGCGGCGTCGACGGCCTGCACGCGAGCTCCATGCTGGCGCTGGCCTGGGCGCGGCCGGGCGCGCGTCAGGCGGCGCTGGTGGACGCCGGCGTGGCCGGCGTGCTGTCAGCCGGCGAGCTGGCGGAGGCGCGCGCGTTGGGACGGTCGCGGTAGGCGGTCAGCACGTCGCGCTGGGTCACCCAGCCGACGATCCCGTCGCCGTCGGCGGCCAGCACGGGCACGCCGTCCTCGCCCAGGGCGGCGAGCGCGTCGACCGCGGCGTCCAGCGGCGCGTCGGCACGCAGCTGGGGCGGGACGCGCGCGATGTCCCCGGCGCGGGCGTCGGGGTCGCTACGCAGCGCCCGCTCGACCCCGCCCAGTGAGAGCACGCCCTCCAGGCGGCCGTCGGTGCCGGCCACCGGGGCCACCGTCCCGCCCGACGAGGCGAAGTGCTCCAGGGCCTCGGTGAGCGAGGCCTCCTCGGGGATCGCCTCGGGCATCGCCTGCATCGCGGCGGCGGTCACCAGCCCGGCGATGGGGGAGGCGGCGGCGTCTCCGCGGGCGTCGAGGTCGATGCCGCGGCGGCGCAGCTTGAGCGTGTAGATCGTGTCCGGGCTGAGGAAGCGGGCGGCCATCGCGGCGACGACGATCGCCACCATCAGCGGAAGGATGATCGTGTAGTCGCCGGTCAGCTCGAAGATGATCAGCACGGCGGTGACCGGGGCGCCGGAGGCGGCGGCGAAGACGGCGCCCATGCCGACGATGCCATAGGCCCCCGCCGGGGCGGTCAGGCCGGGCAGCAGGCGGTGGACCGCGTCGCCGTAGGCAGAGCCGAGCATCGCGCCCATGAACAGCGACGGTGCGAACACGCCGCCCGAGCCGCCGATCGACAGCGTCAGGCTCGTGGCGAGCACCTTGCCGACGAGCAGGACGAGCAGCAGCAGCAGCCCGTACTGGCCCCCGACGGCATGCTCGAGCACCGGGTAGCCGACGCCGTACATCTGCGGCAGCACCAGCAGCAGGATGCCCAGCAGGATGCCGCCGACGGCCGGGCGCGCCCAGGCCGGCCCGCGCCACCAGCGGTCGGCGGCGTCCTCCATGCCGTAGAGGATCTTCACGAAGGCGATGCCGGTGAGCGCGGCGGTGAGCCCGAGCAGCGCGTACAGCAGGTACTCGGGGGCCGACACCACGCCGAAGTCGGGCAGCCTGAGGAAGGCGGCGTCGCCGAAGGCCACGCGGCCGATCGCCGCGGCGGTCACCGAGCTGAGCACGACCCCGGCCAGCGCGTCGGCCTCGAACTCGCGCAGGATCACCTCCAGCGCGAAGGCGACGCCGGCGATCGGAGCGTTGAAGGTCGCGGCGATCCCGCCGGCGGCGCCGCAGGCGACGAGCACGCGCAGTCGGTGCTCGTCGATGCGCAGCCGCTGGCCGATGGTCGAGGCCATGGCCGAGCCGATCTGCACGATCGGCCCCTCGCGTCCGACCGAGCCGCCCGAGCCGATGCACAGCGCGGAGGCGAAGGCCTTGACGAAGGCCACCCGGGGGCGGATGCGCCCGCCGCTGCGTGCGACGGCGAGCATCACCTCGGGGACGCCGTGGCCGCGCGCCTCGGGGGCGAATCGGGCCACCAGGGGGCCGTAGAGCAGCCCGCCCAGGATCGGTGCGAGCAGCAGGTACCACATGCCCAGCCCCGGGACGAGCGGGTTGGCGCTGTGCCCGGCCGCCGACGGATCGGTGCGACCCGAGAACAGGTAGGTCGCGCCCATGATCAGCTCGCGGAAGGCGATCGCCCCGACCCCTGCGATCAGCCCGACGACGAGGGCGAGAACGAGGGTGGCCTGCGGGGAGGCCAGCCGTCGCCGTACCCCACGCGAGTCGCTGACCGGTCCCGCCGCCGTAGCGGTGCGGGTGATCACCTCACATTCATAGGACGTGGCTCCGGCACCGGAGCCGCAGCCTGGTCCGCATGCGGACCATGGCGTCCGCGCAGGCCAAGGCGGGTCGGCCACGCGCTGCGCTCGCCGACCCAGGCCAGCAACGCGGGCAGCAGCAGCGGACGCACGAGGAAGGCGTCCAGCAGCAACCCGGTGGACATGATGAACGCCAGCTCGCGGAAGGCCCGCAGCGGCACCAGCGCCAACAGCGCGAACGACGCGGCCAGCAGGCCGCCGGCGACGGCGATCGAGGTGGCCGCGCGGCTGCCGCCGTCGACGATCGCCTCGCGCAGCGGCTGGCGGCGCGCGGCCTCCCATACGCGGCCGGCCAGGAACATCGTGTAGTCCGAGCCCAGCGAGACGAGCAGCACCGCGGCGGCGAACGGGACGTAGTAGGTGACCTCGCCGTAGCGCCAGTCCTGGATCACGTAGACGCCCAGTCCGAGCGAGGCGGCGACGACGAGCATGCTCGCCGTCAGCATCAGCAGCGGCGCGATCAGCGCGCGCAGGAAGACGGCGAGGACGACGTAGAGGGCGATCAGCAGCACGGGCAGGACGCGCAGCCCGTCGCCGAGGGTGCCGTCGACGGTCTCCTCGGCCAGCGCGGTGTCCCCGGCGATCGTCGCCGTGGCCGCGGGCAGCCCGCTGTCGGCCAGGATCGCCGGCAGGCGGGCGCGCAGCCGGCCCAGCCGCTTGATGGCTCGGGCCCCCAGCGGGTCGCTGTTGAAGACGACGACGAAGCGCGCGGCGTCGCCGGTGGACGACAGGGTCGCGCCGAGCGCCTCGGGCAGCGGGTTGTTGGCCGGGCCGGCGACGAACGAGACGCCGGGTGCGGCGGTCAACCGGCGCTGCAGCGCGGCCAGCTCGTCGCGCCGGCGGGTGATCCCCGGCTGCTCCACGACGACCACCGTGGGCGACAGGATCCCGGGCACGAAGCCCTTGCTGGCGGCGTGGTAGGCGACGACCGGCTCGCTGCCGCTGGGCAGGCCGCGGATCAGCCCGTTGCCGGGGTGCATGCGGGTGAGGCCGAAGGCGAGGGCGAGCAGCAGCGTCACGCACGTCAGGCAGGTGATGGCCGGGTGGGCGACGGCGATGCGCACGGCCCGTCGCCCGCGTGGACCGGCCACCGGCCGGGAGGCGTCGTCGACGTCGCCGACCGTGGCCGGCACCTTGCGGTCAGGTCGTGACGGCCAGAACAGGCGCGGGCCGGCGATCGCCATCGCGCAGGGCACGAACGTGATCGCCACGGCCATGCCGACCGCCACCGATACCGACACGCCGGGCCCGAACGCCTGCAGGAAGCCCAGTCGGGCGAAGCCCAGGGCGGCGCCGGCGGCGATCACCGCCATGGCCGCGGCGAACACGGTGGGGGTCATCTCGCTGGTGGCGCGGATGGCCGCCTCGCGGGCGGGCACGCCCTCGCGCAGCCGCCTTCGGTAGCGCGACACGTAGAAGATCGTGTAGTCGGTGAGCACGCCGAACAGCAGCACGACGATCACCGGCTCGACCTCGCTGGGCACCGACACGCCGACCAGTTCCCCGACGCCGGCGATCGCGCGGATCGCCACCAGGTAGGCCAGCGCGACCGCGCCGAGCCCCAGCAGCGGCGGGCCGATCGCCCGGAAGAACCCGGCCAGCGCGAAGGCCACCAGGGCCACCGTGGCCAGCTCCACGCGCGGCAGCGCCGAGGAGATCGCGGCGGCCTGCTCCGCGCGCGCGGGGATCGCTCCCGTGACGCCGACCGGGGCGTCTTCGGGGCCCAGGTGCTGGTCGACGAACAGGTGCGCCAGCCCGTTGCGGCCCACCTGGCCCAGGTCGGGCCGGAAGCCCAGGAAGCTGATGATCGTCGTGCCGTCCTCGCGCGAGAACGGCGCGCCGATGGCGTTGGAGATCGGCGCCGCACCCCACACGCTGCGCAGGCGCGGCCAGCGGTCGGTCAGCAGCCCGGCGGCGTTCTCGAACGCCCGGCGCTGGGCCTCGGAGTCCAGGCCCGCCGGCGAGCGCTGGACGACGATCGTGCGGCTCAGCAGCGGGAAGCCGAACAGCTCCGCGGAACGCTGCTCGGCCTGGAGCGCCTCGGCGTGGCGGGGGACGAGGTCGCCCAGCGCGCCGACCTGCGCCTCGCGGATCGTCGGCAGCAGCAGGGTGCAGGCGATGAGGATGCCCACCCACAGCCCCACCACCCACCATCGCGCGGCGATCAGGCGCCGCGCGATCCGGGCGCGGCGCGCCCGGGTGGCCGGCGGCGCCGCCGTCGCTGCGGGTCCGGGCGGCGGGGCGCCGCGGCCGTCGGCCCGCTCGCGCGACGGGCGCAGGGCCCGCAGCACCGATACGCCGACGACCAGCGCCGTCAGGATGCGCGACAGGCGACTCACCGCTGGGCCAGCCGCCCGCTGCAGATCATGGTTGTCTGGTGCCCGACGCGCACGTCGGCCACGCCGCCGCGTACCGCCCAGAACGCGGTCGTTGTCCGCCGGCGGACTGTCTGCGTGGGAGGCATCCAGCAGGTCCGATAGCACGAGACGGCATGCGTAGCGAGCCGGCACCGACGGACGAGTGGCTGCTGAGACGCTACCGCTCCTGCGGCGACCGAGGGGCTCGGGAGCGTCTGACCGCCCGCCTGCTGCCGCTTGCGCGCGGCGTCGCCCGTCAGTACCGCCAGCCGCGCCATGAGGCCGATCTGCAGCAGGCCGCGTCGCTCGGCCTGGCCAAGGCCATCGACCGCTGGGACGAGCGCCATGGCCGCTCGCTGCGCACCTACGCGCTGCCGACCATGCACGGCGAGGTCAAGCGCTGGCTGCGCGACAACGCCTGGCCGGTGCACATGCCGCGCCGCGTGCAGGAGGGGGCGCTGCGGGCCATGCACGCCAGCGAGACGCTGCGCGGGCGGCTGGGCCGCGCGCCGACGGTCCCCGAGATCGCCGAGATCGTCGGGGTCACGACCGAGGACGTGCTCGAGTCGCTGCATGCCGGTGCGGCGTTCACCGCCTCCTCGCTGGACGCCCCGGTGGCGCCGGGCGAGCGCCCCCGCCTGATCGACGTGCTCGGCGGCGAGGAGGACGCGCGCCTGGAGCGCTGCGACGAGGTGCTCTCGCTGCGCGGCCTGGGGGACCTGTTGAGCGAGACCGAGCGGCTGGTGCTGCGCCTGCGCTTCATCGACGACCTCACGCAGTCCCAGATCGCGGTGCAGATCGGCTGTTCGCAGATGCAGGTCTCGCGGATCCTGCGTCGTTGCCTGGACCGCCTGGCGAGCGCCGCGAAGGCCTCCGGCGCGTGACGATGCAACCGCGGACTGATGGTGCTGGCCGTGCAGATGGGTAGCGTGGTGGTCGTGGACGGCGTGGTGCTCGCGCGGGAGTTCCCCGAGATGGTCGACGATGTCGACGATCGCAACCGCTCCTTGGCGGTGCAGCGCACCGTCGCGCCCTTCGTGCGCGTGCGCCCGGGCGCATGGGAGCCGGGGCGGGCTGGTGATCGCGCCCGCCCGATGCTCGGCCTGCTCGTGGTCGACGGGCTGCTGGCCCGCCGCGTGCATCTGGGCCGCCGCGCCTGCGTCGAGCTGCTCGGCGCCGGCGACGTGCTGCGGCCGTGGGCCGGTGCGGGTGAGGGCAGCTCGATCGACATCGACGCGCAATGGGTTGTCCAGGAGCAGGCGCGCATCGCCATCCTCGACCGCCGCTTCGCGGAGCGCACCGCTCCGTTCCCGGAGGTCTCGGCCTGGCTGCTGGACCGTGCCGTGCGCCGCGCCCACTGGCTGGCCTTCCATCTGGCGGTCTGCAGCCTGCCGTCGCTGCAGACGCGACTGCGGGTGATGTTCTGGTACCTGGCCGATCGGTGGGGCCAGGTCACCGCCGAGGGCGTGCGCGTGCCGCTGGAGCTGACCCACAGCCTGATCGGCAACCTGGTGGGTGCTCATCGTCCCGCCACGACGTCGGCGCTCGGCGAGCTGTCGGCCCAGGGGTGGATCGAGCGCCTGGACGTCGGGGGCTGGATCCTGCACGGCGACCGTCCGGCCGAGCTGGACCAGGTCACCGCCGAGGCGCAGGGCGTCGCGCCTCTGGCCTCCAGCTGAGCGACCCCGCTCAGCCGCCGGCGATCTGCACCGTCGACGACAGGCGGGCCAGGATCCGGCGGGTGGCGTTCTCGACGTCGGAGGGGGCGATGTTCAGCACGCCGGCGATCTCGTTGTCGGTCGCCCCGTCCAGCAGCATGCCGACCATCGGCCGGTCCTCCTCGTCCAGCTGCTCCAGCGCCTCGGCGAGCAGGTAGCGCGAGATCTCGGGGATCAGGCGCTCGCCGCGGCACACCATCCGGATCGACTCGAACAGGTCGCGCGCGGGCAGCCCCTTGTCGATCAGGCCGTCGGCCTGGGCCAGCATCGCGGGCAGCGCCAGCGGGGGGCTGGCGTAGGCCGAGTAGACCAGCACCCGCGGCGGGGTCAGCTGGCGCTTGATGTGGTGGCACAACTGCAGGCCGTCGGTGCTGGGCAGGTGGTAGTCGAGCAGGACGAGGTCGGGATTCGTCCGGCGCAGCAGCGGCCAGACCGACTCCTCGGTGCCGTTGCTCTCGCCGACGTAGACGAGACCCGGCTCGCTGTCGATGACGGTTCGGACGCCGGCGCGTAGGGCCGGGTGATCATCGATGACCACGATTCGGATCATGGGCTACCTCCGTTGGGTGCGAGGTCGACGAGGACGTGGGTACCGCCGTGCTCACGCTGGCGGATCGAAAGGGTGGCGCCGATGGACGCGGCGCGGCTGCGCATGGCGAGGATGCCGGTCGACTGCGGCCGGCTCTGCTCGGTGATGCCGATGCCGTCGTCGAGCACGTTGACGCGCACGCCGTCCTCGGTGGACTCGACGACGACGTCGATGCGGTTGGCCTCGGCGTGGCGCAGGGCGTTGGTCAGCGCCTCGCAGCTGATGCGGTAGACGTGCGCGGCCACCATCGGCGGCAGCTGGGGTGCGACGCCCGACACGACGACCTCTGGCACCGGGCCAGACGTGAGCTCGGCCGCGCGCGCGGCGATCGCCTCATGCAGCGGTCGGCCCTCCAGCGGCGAGCGCAGCTCGGCCAGGCTGGTGTCCATGTCGGCGGCGGCGGACTCCAGCTCGATCGCGGCCCGCTGCACCACCTCGGTCAGCGGCGGCTCCACGCGTCCCTCCATCGAGCTGATGATGAGATGCGCGGCGTGCAGGCGCTGCTTGGCCGAGTCGTGCAGCTCCCAGGCGATGCGCTGGCGCTCCGCTTCGATGGCCAGGCGCTCGCGCCGGTTGCGCTCCAGTTGGGCGCGGCGCAGCGCGTCGGTCGCATAGGCGAGCCCGAGCACGGTCAGCGGTGGCAGCACCACGTGGATGACCAGCGTCTCGGAGGTCAGCGGCCGGATGTGGCCGGGAGCCGGTCCTCCGACGAAGGCGACGACCAGGTAGGCGCCCAACACCACCAGCGCGACGATCGGCGCGCGCGCCAGCGGGATCTGCACGGCGGGCAGCGCGAGGCTGGTCAGCCACAGCAGGTAGAACGGGCTGCGCCAGTCGCCGGACGCCGCGACGAGCGCCAGCAGGAAGGAGCTGTCGATCAGCCAGGCCACCGGCGACGTGCGCAGCGCAGGCACGAGCAGCATGAGCGCGGCGCTCACCGCCCCGTAGGAGGCCAGGCCCGCCAGCACCGGATGCGCGGGCTGCAGCAGCAGCAGCACGACCGCGATCCCGGTCGCGGCCACCCGCACGGCCACGAGCAGCATCAACCATGGCGCGGCGTCTCCCGCAACCAGGCGCTGGCGCGTGCTCCAGGGCGTGATCGGCACGGGGTCATGGTGACACCCCAGTTGGGGGCGCCCGGAACGGGCTCCTGCGCACCAGGTCCGCCAGCGGACCCCGCCGTCACCCGGCGGCGCCCGACGGCCCGCGCGCCGCGGTCGCCCGGCGGATCAGCTCGGCGACCACGCCCAGGACGAGGGCGAGCCCGAAGGAGACGGCGATCGCCAGCCAGGTGCGATCGCGGAACGTCGTGCCTCCGACGTAGCCCAGCGCCGTCGTGTAGAGCGCCCACAGCGTCGCCGCCAGGGCGTCGGCGGGGCCGAAGCGTCGCCAGGGCATGCCCAGGCCGCCGGCCGAGAGCGTTGTCGCGGTGCGCCCGCCGGGCACGAAGCGCGCTCCGACGATCACGCTGACCCCGCGCTGGCGCAACTGGGCCCGCGCCCATTCCGATAGACGGTGGGCGCGCCCGCCGCGCGTGAGCCGGCCGACGATCGGGCCCCCCACCCAGCGGCCGAGGGCATACGACGCGTTGTCGCCGCAGAAGCTGCCGACCCCCGCGGCCAGCGCCACCAGTTCGACCGGTAGCCGTCCGTCGGCGGCCAGCACGGCGGCGGTGAGTACGACGGTCTCGCTCGGCACGATCGGCAGAACCGCGTCCAGCGCGCAGACCGCGGCGATCAACACGTACGTCCAGGCCGAGGCCGTGACGAGCTCGGTGAGGGAGTCGGTGAGCGAGGCCACTGCCTGCTGCTTTCCCCCGATCGGGTGCATCCCCATCGTTTCCCGGCCGCGACCGGGGTAGAGTCCGGGAATGACGCGCTGGGTTGTGGACTTCAAGGACGGTTCGCGGGGGATGCGCGAGCTGTTGGGCGGCAAGGGCGCCAACGTGGCGGAGATGACGCGGGTGTTGGGTGCTGAGCGGGTGCCGGCGGGGTTCACGATCACCACCGAGGCGTGCGTGGCGACGATGCGCGACGGGTCGTTTCCGGCGGGGATGCTGGACCAGGTCCGCGACGCGTTGGGGCGTTTGGAGGCCCAGGCGGGCAAGGCGCTGGGGGATGCGGGCGATCCGCTGCTGGTGTCGGTGCGCAGCGGCGCGCGCGAGTCGATGCCGGGGATGATGGACACGGTGTTGAACCTGGGCCTCAACGACGAGAGCGTGCAGGGGCTGGCCGAGAAGACCGGCAACGAGCGCTTCGCCTGGGACTCCTACCGCCGGTTCGTGCAGATGTTCGGCAACGTCGTGCGCGGGGTGGCGGGCGAGCGCTTCGAGGACGAGATCAAGCGCGTGAAGGCCGACCGCGGCGTCAAGCTCGACACCGAGCTCGACGTGGCCGCGCTGCAGGAGCTGACGCGCGCCTTCCAGGGCTTCTATGACTTTCCGCAGGAGCCGCAGGTGCAGTTGGAGCAGGCGATTCGGGCGGTGTTTGACTCGTGGATGACCGGTCGGGCGGTGGCTTATCGGCGCATCAATCACATTCCCGATGAGTGGGGCACGGCGGTCAACGTTCAGCAGATGGTGTTTGGCAACAAGGGCGACACGAGCGGGTCGGGGGTGGCGTTCAGTCGTGACGAGGTGACCGGGGCGCCGCAGCCGTCGGGTGATTTTTTGGCCAATGCGCAGGGTGAGGATGTGGTGTCGGGGGTGCGCAACACGCGCGACATCGCCGAGCTGGAGCAGTGGCTGCCCGACGTGCATCGCGACCTGTTGGAGATTCTGCGCACGCTGGAGGGCCACTACGGGGATATGCAGGACTGCGAGTTCACCGTGGAGGAGGGGCGGCTGTACATGTTGCAGACGCGCAATGCCAAGCGCCCGGCGCAGGCGGCGGTGCGCTTCGCGGTGGATGCGGTGGGCGAGGGGCTGTTGGACAAGGCCCGTGCGATTGCCACGATCGATGCGGGCAAGCTGGACGCGTTGTTGCATCCGACGTTTGATCCGCGCGCCCGCTACGGGCTGTTGGCCCATGGGGTGGCGGCGTCGCCGGGGGCGGCCAAGGGCGCGATCGTGTTCACCGCCGCGGAGGCGGTGGAGCGCGGCGGGGCGGGGGAGGACGTGATCCTGGTGCGGCCGTTCACCGAGGCCGACGACGTGGCGGGCTTCCATGCGGCGCGGGGGATCCTGACCTCCGAGGGGGGCAAGGCCTCCCATGCGGCGCTGGTGGCGCGGGGGATGGGCGTGCCGGCGGTCACGGGGGCCAGCGCCCTGGAGATCGACCTGGCCGCCGGGCAGGCGCGCGTCAACGGCCAGGTGCTCAAGGCCGGTGACCGCATCGCGATCGACGGCACGACCGGTGCGGTCACGACCGATGACGTGCCGCTGGTGGAGCCCAAGGTCGATGAGAACTTCCAGACGGTGCTGGCGTGGTGTGATGAGCTGCGCACGCTGGGGGTGCGTACGAATGCCGACACTCCCGAGGATGCGGCCCGCGCGCGCCAGTTTGGGGCGGAGGGCATCGGCCTGTGCCGTACCGAGCACATGTTCCTGGGCGAGCGCCAGCAGCTGATGGCCGACGTGATCCTCGCGGCCGACGACGAGGCGATGCGCGGGGAGCTGGACAAGCTGCTGGAGTTGCAGCGCGAGGACTTTCGCCAGGTGTTTGAGGCGATGGAGGGCCTGCCGGTGACCATCCGGCTGCTCGATCCGCCGCTGCACGAGTTCCTGCCTCACCCGGCCGATCTGGAGTTCGGCTCGGCGATCCGGGCCCGGGCCGAGGCGCTGCAGGAGTCCAACCCGATGCTGGGCATGCGCGGCGTGCGCCTGGGGATCGTGCACCCGGAGATCTACGCCATGCAGGTGCGCGCGATCGCCCTGGCGATGCGCGACTTCTATGAGACGTGGCGGGGGTGGCCGGCCGTGGAGGTGATGATCCCGCTGGTGGCCTATGAGTCCGAGCTCAAGCAGGCCTCGGCGCTGGTCGAGCGGGTGATGGGCGAGGCCGAGCTGCGTCGCGGTGAGCACTACGAGATCGGCACCATGATCGAGCTCCCGCGGGCGTGTTTCATCGCCGACCAGATCAGCCCCCACGCCGACTTCTTCAGCTTCGGCACCAACGACCTGACCCAGACCGCGCTTGGCTTCAGCCGCGACGACATCGAGGGCAAGATCCTCGATCGCTACATCGACACCGGCATCCTCGACCGCTCCCCGTTTGAGACGGTCGACGCGCCCGGCGTCGGTCAGCTGCTGCGCATGGGCGCCTGGCTGGGCCGTCAGGGCAACCACGACCTCAAGCTCGGCATCTGCGGCGAGCACGGCGGCGACCCCGACAGCATCGACTTCTTCCACCACAGCGGCCTGACCTACGTGTCCTGCTCGCCCTACCGCGTCCCCGTCGCCCGCGTCGCCGCCGCCCAGTCGGCCATCGCCGCGGACACCTCGGACTAGGCGGTGCTGAGCTGCTCGATCTCGGAGAGCGCCGACGCCCCGAGGTCCTGGAGCAGGCGCACCTGGTCGTCAGCCTCGGCGACGGCCTGGACGCGATCACCCGCGGCGACCTCACCGTCCCCGCGGAGCCCGTGACCGCGGCGCTCGAGCCCGCTGCCGGCACTTCGCTGGGCGAGCTGGGCGACCCTTCAACACGATGCTCGGGCGCGCCCAGGGCGGGTTGGCCGCCTACACCACGATGCGCGGCCAGCTGTCGTCGATGATCTCGGAGATCGCCGGCACGTCGACGGCGGTGGCCTCGGCCACCGAGCAGATGTCGGCGACGACCGCCCAGACCGGGCAGGCGATCGACGAGATCGCGCGGGCGACGGTGCGCGACACCGAGGCGGCCTTCAACGAGGTTGCCGCGAGCGTGGCCCAGATGGCCGGCTACGTCGATGAGATCCACACGGCGACCGACGAGGTTCGCGTGGTCGCCGAGGGCGCCAGCGCGGCAACGCAGCAGGTGTCGGCCTCCGCCGAGCAGCCGGCCGCCTCGACCAACGAGGTCGCCTCGGCGACCGAGGACCTGGCCACGCGGGCGGACGAGCTGCGCGCGCTCGTCGGCCGCTTTGCGGTCGAGATCGTCTAGGCGAGCTCGAGCTCGAACGTCGTCAGGGCGTGGAGCTCGGCCACGCGCGCGTCGACCTCGTCGCGGGTCAGTCGGGCGACGCGCTCGGTGCCGAACTCCTCGACGTTGAAGGAGGCCACCGCGGTGCCGTAGGCGACGGCGGTGCGCACGTCGGAGCCGCCGGCGATGGCGCCGACGAAGCCACCGGCGAACGTGTCGCCGGCGCCGGTGGGGTCGATCACCGTCTCCAGCGGGAACGCGGGCAGGGAGAAGTAGCGTCGTCGTCGGTGATGGCCACCGCGCCGTACTCGCCCTGCTTGGCGATGACCACGTCGCGGGCCCATGGCCAGCAGCTCGTCGGCGGCGGCGACGAGGCTGGGCTTGCCGGTCAGCTGGCGGAGCTCGGCGTCGTTGAGGATCACGCAGTCGACGCGCTCGACGACCTTGACGAGGTCGTCGCGGGCGATGTCGATCCACAGGTTCATCGAGTCCAGCGCGGTGAACGCGGGCCGTCCATCTGCTCGAGCACCGACAGCTGCAGGCTGGGCTGGATGTTGGCCAGGAACAGCAGGTCGGCGGCACGCGAGGTCGCCGACAGCTTGGGCTCGAAGGTCTCGAACACGCCCAGCTGGGTGTCGAGCGTGTCGCGGGAGTTCATGTCCCAGTGGTACTCGCCGGCCCAGAAGAACGTCTTGCCCTCGACCCGCTCGACATCCTAGAGGTTGGTGCCGCGCGTGCCCAGCACGGCGAGCGCGTCGTCGCCGAAGTCGTCGCCGACGGGCCCGACCACATGGACCTGGTCGAACAGGGAGGCCGACAGGGCGAAGTGGGTGGCCGCCCCGCCGAGCATGCGCTCGCGCTCCCCGAACGGGGTCTTGACGGCATCGAAGGCCAGCGATCCGACGACGGTGATGCTCATGGCGACATCGTCGCGGCGCGCCGGTCGCGCCGCGACGGTCGATGGGGGCGTATTGCCTCACCCAACGGACAGGTCGCCCCGGGTGGGGGCGAAGCGCCGCAGCCGCAGGGCGTTGGCGACGACCGAGATGCTCGACAGGGCCATCGCCGGCCCGCGATCATCGGGTTCAGCAGACCGGCGGCGGCCAGCGGGAGCGCCGCGACGTTGTAGGCGAAGGCCCAGAACAGGTTCCCTTGATCGTGCGCAGCGTGCGCGCGCGACAGCCGGATCGCGTCCGCGGCGGCGCGCAGGTCGCCGCGAACCAGCGTCAGGTCGGATGCCTCGATGGCCACGTCGGTGCCGGTCCCCATGGCCAGCCCGAGGTCGGCCTGGGCCAGCGCGGCAGCGTCGTTGACGCCGTCGCCGACCATCGCCACGACGCGTCCCTCGGCCTGCAGCCGGCGGATGACCGTCGACCTTGTCCGCGGGCAGCACCTCGGCGATGACCTCGTCGATGCCGACCTCGCGGCGACGGCCGGGCGGCCGCGCTCGTTGTCGCCGGTGAGCAGCACCGGGTGCAGCCCGAGGCCGCGCAGCGCGGCGATCGCCTCGCCGAGGTCGGCTTGACCGTGTCGGCCACGACGAGCACGCCGCGGCGCCGGCCGTCCCAGCCGACGGCGACGCGCGTGCGGCCGTGCCGCCTCGGCGATCGTGCGGCGCTGCCGGGCGCGGCAGCGCTGGCCACTCGTCGGCAGCCGCGTGCCGGCCGACCACGACGGCGTGTCCGTCGACGACGCCCGGACGCCGAGCCGCGGTGGTCGGTGAAGTCCTCGACGGCGGGCAGCGCGCCGCGGCGCTCGGGCGCCGCGGCGGCGATCGCCGCGCCGATCGGGTGCTCGGAGGCGTGCTCGACGGCGCCGGCGCAGGCGCAGCACCGTCGTCGGCGGTCTCGCCTCGGCCGCGACGCACGTCGGCCACGCGTCATCCGGCCGGTGGTGACCGTGCCGGTCTTGTCCAGCACGATGGTGTCGACCCGGCGGGTCGACTCGAGCACCTCCGGGCCCTTGATCAGGATGCCGAGCTGGGCGCCGCGCCCGGTGCCGACCAGCAGCGCGGTCGGCGTGGCCAGGCCCAGCGCGCACGGGCAGGCGATGATCAGCACCGCGACCGCCGCGGTGAACGCGCGTCGGTGCCGCTGCGCCGGCGGCCAGCCAGCACGCCGAGCGTCGCCGCCGACAGGCCGATCACGACGGGCACGAACACCGCCGGACACCCGGTCGGCCAGGCGCTGCACCGCGGCCTTGCCGGTCTGCGCCTCGGTCGACCAGCCGGGCCATCTGCGCCAGCTGGGTGTCGGCGCCGACGCGGGTCGCGCGCACGACCAGGCGGCCGCCGGCGTTGACCGTGGCGCCGACGACGGCGTCGCCGGGGCCGACCTCGACCGGGACCGACTCGCCGGTGAGCATGCGACGCGTCGACGGCCGAGCGTGCCCGTCGACGACGACGCCGTCGGTGGCGACCTTCTCGCCCGGCCGCACGACGAACCGGTCGCCGACGGCGCAGCTGCTCCGATCGGCACGCGGAGCTCGCTGCCACCGTCGTCGCAGCACGCGCGACGTCCTTGGCGCCCAGCTCCAGCAGCGCCCGCAGCGCCGCGCCGGCCCGGCGCTTGGCTCGCGCCTCGAAGTAGCGGCCGGCGAGGATGAACGTCGTGACGGCGGCGGCCACCTCGAGGTAGATGTTCGCTCGGCGCCGCCGCGCTCGGGCACGCAGCTCGAACGCATCGTCATGCCGGGCATGCCGGCGTCGCCGAGGAACAGCGCGTACAGCGACCAGCCGATAGGCCGCGAGGACGCCGACCGAGATCAGCGTGTCCATGGTGGCGGCGCCGTGGCGCAGGTTCACCCACGCGGCGCGGTGGAACGGCCAGCGCGCCCCAGACCACGACCGGTGCGGCCAGCGTCAGGCGACAGCCACTGCCAGTTGTCGAACTGCAGCGCCGGGACCATCGACAGCAGCGACCACCGGCACGGTCAGCGACGAGCGCAGATCGGCAGCCGCCGGCGCAGCGCGTCGGTGCGGGTCCTCGGCCGTCGCGGCCGCGGCTCGGCGGCGGCAGCGGCCGGCGGGAGTGGCGCGTGATAGCCGGTCGGCCTCGACGGCGGCGACGAGGTCGTCGGCGCTGACCCGCGCCGGGTCGAAGTCGACCCGGGCCTTCTCGGTGGCGTAGTTGACGGTGGCCGTGGACGCCGTCGAGCTTGTTCAGCCGGCGCTCGATGCGGTTGGCGCACGAGGCGCACGTCATGCCCTCGATCGCCAGGTCGACGTGCTCGCCGGTGGCGCTCACGTGGCGACCTCGTAGCCGGCCTCTTCGACGGCGGCACGCACCGCCGAGGCGGGCACGTCGGTGCCGGCGACGGTCAGACGGCCGTTGGCCAGGTCGACATCCACGGCGGTCACGCCGGGAATCTCGGCGACCTCCTCGTGGACCGAGGCGGCGCAGTGGGTGCAGGTCATGCCGGTGACGTGGAAGTCGTGAGTCATGGGGCCTCCAGGGATGATACGACCAGGGGGTATGTCCGTCGAGATCCCATTATACCCCCTGGGGGTAGTGATCCTGCTCGTGTGCGTGGGAATTCCCTCCGATCGGGAGGCGCAATCGCGTCCGGTGGTCGGCTAGCGTGCGACGCGATGCCCGAGACCGAGCTCATCGACGGCCGAGCGATCGCCGCCCAGGTTCGCGAGGAGGTCGCCGCCGAGGTCGCGCGCATGGAGACGCCGCCCGGCCTGGCCACCGTCCTGGTCGGCGACGACCCCGCCTCGGCCATCTACGTGCGCAACAAGCGCGAGCTGTGCCGCAAGGCGGGCATGCGCGACCTGCACCGACACCTGCCCGCCACCACGAGCCAGCGCGAGCTGGAGGAGCTCGTCGCCGCGCTGTCCGACGACGACGAGGTCACCGGCATCCTCGTGCAGCTGCCGCTGCCCGCGCACATCGACGCGCGCGCGGTGATCGCCCGCATCCATCCCGACAAGGACGTCGACGGGCTCACCGGCGAGAGCGTCGCGCGCCTGACCACCGGGCAGCCGGGTCTGCGCCCGTGCACGCCCAGCGGTGTGATGCGCCTGCTGGAGGCGACGGGCGTGGGAATCGAGGGAACCGATGCCGTCGTCATCGGGCGCTCCGACCTGGTCGGGCGGCCGATGGCCCAGATGCTGCTCGAGCGCGACGCGACGGTCACCAGCTGCCACAAGGGCACGCGCGACCTGCGCGCCGCGACGCGCCGCGCCGACATCCTCGTCGTCGCCGCCGGCGTGCCCGGCCTGATCGGCCCCGACGACGTCCGGCCCGGGGTCACGATCGTCGACGTGGGCATCCACCGCACGCGCGACAGCATCTGCGGCGACGTCGCCTTCGACGCCGTCGCTCCGCTGGCCGCGCGCATCACCCCGGTGCCCGGCGGCGTCGGGCCGATGACGATCGCCATGCTGCTGGCCAACGCCGTCGAGGCGGTCCGCCTCCAGCAGCGCTACGCGGTCACCTGAGCAGCCAGGCGACCTGGGCCTGGTGCTCGAGGGAGGCGGCCACGTCCAGCGCCGCCTCCAGGTCGGGGCCGACGGCGAGCGCTCCGTGGCCGGCCAGCAGCAGGGCCGCTGCGTCGCCCAGGGCGTCGGCGGCCGCCCCGGCCAGCGCGCCGCTGCCCGCGGCCGAGCGGGCGGCAACCGGCACCGTGTCGCCCATGCCGTAGTAGCCGGCCTCCTCCAAGGTCAGCGTCAGCGGTGCGCCCAGGCACGCCCACGCCGTCGCGTAGGGGCTGTGGGTGTGCACGACGGCGCCGACGTCCGGCCGCGCCGCGTACAGCGCGGCGTGGGTGGCCAGCTCGCTGCTGGCGTGGGCCGGACGCTCGCCCAGGCGGGCGACGGCGACCACGTCGTGGGCGACGAGAGCGCCCAGCCGGCTGCGGGTGGCGCTGATCAGCAGGCCGTCGCCCCAGCGCACGCTGAGGTTGCCCGATCGAGCGCGCACGAGGCCGCCGTCGGCCAGGCGCCGGCCGCCGTCGAGCAGCTGCTGGGTCAGCCGCCGCCGTTCGAGGTCGATCGCGGTCGGCGGTACGGGGTCGGGAGCCATCGGATCGCCAGCATACGTGTCACACTCGGAGGCGATCAGCGCACGCATCGACAGTGACCTGCTGCTCGTCGGGAGCCTTCCGGCCGATAGCACGGAGGAGGCGCTTCGCAAGGGCGCCGAGTACTTCTCCGATCTCGTCTTCGCGCTGCCCGACGGCGAGACCGGTCCGCGTCAGGCGTGGGTCGGCTATGAGCGCGAGCAGCTTGCGCGGCCCAACCCGGGCGTGGTCGTCGTGGAGGAGACCGCCTCGCCCACCGGCATCCCGCGCCACGCCTACGAGACGCCGGTGTTCTCGGTGCGCGAGGACGTCGAGCAGCTGCACTGGGACACGTGGCCGCGCATCGACGACGCGATCGCCTCCTATGGCACCTTCCGCGAGCTGCGCGAGGAGGGCGCGATCCCCGCCGGGCTGCGCTTCCAGGTCGGTCTGCCGTTCCCGTCCAGCGCGCTGAACGCGTTCAAGGCCGACTTCGGGCGCGACTACCCGCGGGCGGCGGCGGGCTTCGAGGAGCTCGTCGGCCGCGAGCTGGGCCGGCTGCTGGAGGCGATCCCGGCCGAGGATCTGGCGATCCAGTGGGACAACGCCTATGAGACGCAGGACATCGAGGGCGTGCTGGCCTGGACGGAGGGCGACGCCTGGGAGCGCTTCGCCGGCCCTGTGACGCGGCTGACGCGCCAGATCCCCGAGGAGGTGCTCGTCGGCTACCACCTGTGCCATGGCACGTTTCCGGAATGGCCGATGTACGAGCCCCAGGACATGTCGGTGATCGTGCGCATGGCCAACTTCGCGGTGGCCGAGTCCGGCCGGCCGGTCGACTGGCTGCACCTGGCCGGCCCGCGCTATCTGCGCAGCGAGGACGAGCGCTTCTTCGCGCCGCTGGCCGAGCTCGACGCACCGGACACGCGCGTCTTCCTGGGCATCGTCCTGCCGATCGACGGCGTGCCGGGCCTGCACCGCCGCGCCCGCACCGCGCGCAGGTTCCTGACCGACTTCGGCGTGGCCATGTACTGCGGCTTCGGCCGCCAGCGCGGCTTCGACGGCGAGGAGACGATGCGCGAGCACCGCGACACGGTGCTGGCGCTGGCGGACGCCTGAGCGCCCCACCCGCGCCCTGGCCCCTAGAGACGCTCGGCGGCGATCGCCGGCGCGAACTGCTCGGCGTCGCGCGGGGGCCGGGGCACGATCAGGGCGGCCACGAGGGCCAGCACGCCCGCGCCCGCGGAGACCATGAAGGCGGCGGTGAAGCCGGCCTCGGTGGGGCCGGCCTCGCCCACGACGGTGGCCGTGATCAGGGCGCCGCCGATGGTCGTGCCCACGGCGCCGCCGATGGTGCGCATCACCGTGTTCATGCCGGTCGCCACGCCGGTCTGCGACGGCGGGACGACCTCGACGATCAGGTTGGCCAGCGCCGCGAACGCCAGGCCGATGCCGAAGCCCAGCAGCCCGGCGGCCACGTAGATCTCGATCGGGTGGGCGTGCGCGACGGCGAGGATGATGAACGCCACCATCAGAAACGCGCAGCCCGTCACCAGCAGCGTGCGGGCGCCGATCCGGTTGGAGAGCCGTCCGCCGACCGGGCCGGCGATCAGCATCGTCAGGGTCGAAGGGAGCATGAACAGCCCCGCGCCGGTGACGCTGGCGCCGAAGCCGTAGCCCGCGGAGCGGGCCGTCTCGACGAACTCCGGGATCAGCACGAACGAGCTGTACATGCCGGCGCCCACGAGGAAGGCGGCGAGGTTGACCGTCCACACGCCGCGGATGGCCATCATGCGCATGTCGACGAGCGGCACGCGCGCACCGCGCTCGTTGACCACCCACGCGGCGCACAGCAGCGCGCCGGCGACGAGCAACCCGATCACGCGCGGGTCCAGCCAGCCCCACGTCGGCCCCTGGGTGATGCCCAGCAGGCCGCAGACCAGCCAGGCCGACAGCAGTGCGGCACCCGCCCAGTTGACCGTGCCGGGCGTCTTGACCGGCGACTCGGGCACCCAGAGGATCGCGCCGACGAGAGCGAACAGGGTGGGCCCGAGCGGCAGCCAGAACAGCCAGTGGTAGCCGAGCGAGTCGACGATCGGCCCGGCCAGCACGATGCCCAGCCCGCCGCCGATGCCCAGCAGCGCGGAGATCAGCGCGATGCCGCCGGCCACGCGCTCGGGCGGGAACTCGTCGCGGATGATGCCGAAGGCCAGCGGGAACAGCGCACCGCCGACGCCCTGCAGCGCGCGGCCCGCGAGCATCGGGGCCACGCTGGTCGACAGGGCGCACAGCACGGTGCCCGCCGCCAGCGCGCCCATCGCGTAGACCAGCACCCGCTCCTTGCCGAACATGTCGCCGAGGCGGCCGAGGATCGGCGTCGTGATCGACGCGCTCAACAGGTAGGCGGTGAGGATCCACGCCGCCGCCGTGGCGGTCGTATGCAGCTCGCGCTGGATCTCGGGCAGCGCGGGAGCGACGAGCGACTGCATCAGCGAGTAGGAGGCCGCGGCGACGGCCAGGACACTGAAGCTGAGCAGGAAATGCGGGCGCCTGGGGGACGTCATAGGGGGTGTCATCGTACACTGACATCGGTTGATGACATGGCCCGCCGCGCTAGCGTGACGCCATGGCCGACGCCGTCGTGGATCTGACCCGCGCACCGCCGCGCGGGATGGACGAGACGCTCGGTGGCTACGTGTGGCTGCCGCGCATGATCGACAAGGCGCGCGCGAAGGCGGCGGGCACGCTGGGGGCATACGTGCACCCGTGTCCGGTGGACCGCACGCTGCTGGCTCGCATGCGCGTCGAGTACGCGACGTTCAAGCGGATCATCATGGCCACGCACACCGATGACGAGGTGCTGGCCGCACGGCGTGAGATCCCCGGTGTCGCCACGCCGGAGGACGCGTGGTTCGACCCGATCGCCCGCGAGACCGAGCTGCAGCGCTCCGACGATCCGTCGCGGCCCGCCGTCGTTCCCGGCGCCGTCCTGGAGGGCTTCGCGCGTGGCCTGATCGGGCTGACGCTCGTGCGCGTCACGCTCGGGCCGGGGGCGATCCGCGCCGCCCACCGCCACTCCTACGACCAGATCCTGCTGGTCGAGGCCGGTTGCGGCACCGCGCATGCCGGCAACGAGCAGCTGGCGCTGGCGCCCGGCGATGCGCTCACGCTGCCGGCACGCACCCCGCATGCCGTCGCCAACGCGGGACGCGGCGAGCTGCGCCTGCTGGAGATCCACGCGGACGGCCGCGTGTTGGAGGAGCCGGTCAGCTGAGCGGGCTAGGTCTGCTCGCTCGATGACTCGCCGAAGTAGCTGGCCATGAGCAGCTCGCGGTTGGCGCGTAGGGCGGCCGCGTCGTCCTGGAGGACGATGCGCCCGTGCGAGAGGACGTAGCCGCGGTCGGCGATGGCCAGGGCGAGCTGCACGTGCTGTTCGACGAGCAGGACGCCGCAGCCGCTGTCGTCGGCGTATTGGCGCACGACGGGCAGCAGGCGCTCGACGATGAGGGGGGCCAGGCCGAGGCTGAGCTCGTCGAGCAGCAGCAGGCGGGGCCGGCGCGCGAGGGCTCGGGCGACGGCGAGCATCTGCTGTTCGCCGCCCGACAGCAGGCCGCAGCGGCGGTCGGTGAGCTCGGCCAGGGCCGGGAAGTACTGGTAGGCGATGTCGGCGTCGAGTTGCTCGCCGCGGTAGCCGAGGCGGAAGTGCTCGGCCACGGTGAGGCCGTAGAAGACGCCGCGGTTCTCGGGGACGTGGGCGATGCCCATCTGGGCGCGTGCGCTGATGGAGATCTTGCGCAGGTCCTGGCCGGCGAGGCCGATGCTGCCCGCGGTGGGGTGCACGAGGCCGGAGACGGCGCGCAGCGTGGTGGTCTTGCCGGCGCCGTTGGCGCCCAGCAGGGCGACGACCTCGCCCTGGCCAACGGTCAGGTCCATCGCGCGCAGGACCGTGGAGTTGTCGTAGCCCGCATCGACAGCGTCGATGCTCAGGACCGCATCGCGCTTGCTCATGCGGTGCCCTCTTCGGTCAGCTCGCCCGCTGCGCCGCCCAGGTAGGCCTCGACGACCTTGGGGTCGCGGCGCACCTGCTCGGGTGGGCCGGAGGCGATGATCTTGCCGAACTCGAGCACGAAGATGTGGTCGCAGATGCTGAGCACCAGGCCCATGTCGTGGTCGATGAGCAGCGTGGCGTTGCCCTGGTCGGCAAGCGTGCGCAGGCGCCGTCCGAGGTCCCGGCTCTCGGCGGTGTCCAGCCCCGCGGCCGGCTCGTCGAGCAGCAGCAGGCGCGGTCCCATGGCGATCGCTCGGGCGACGCCGACGAGCTTGCGCTGGCCCTGGGACAGGTCGCTGGGCATCGCCTCGGCGGCCCACTGCAGATCGACCACGGCCAGCGCCTCCTCGACGGAGGGGGCGCTGGGCGGATTGGCCTGCAGCAGCTCGCGCATCACCGTCCACGCCGAGGGCCGGCGGGCGGCGACGTTGAGGTTCTCGCGCACGGTGAGGTCGTCGAACAGCTCGCTGGCCTGCCAGGTGCGGGCCAGGCCGAGGCGGGCGCGCTCGTGAGGCGACATGCCGATCAGCGAGCGGCCGTCCAGCGACATCTCGCCGCGGCAGCCGACGAAGCCGGTGATCGCGTCCACGAACGTCGTCTTGCCGGCGCCGTTGGGGCCGATCAGGCCCACGAGCTGTCCCTCGTGCACGTCGAGGTCGACGTCGCTGAGGGCGTGCACGCCGCCGAAGCTGACCGACACGCCCTGGGTCTGCAGAACCGCGCTCATCGCTCGGCCTGCGCTTCGGCCAGCACGCGCGGGGAGGACTCACGCGTGGGTGGACGTCGTTTGTGTGACCACTTGTAGAACGCGCCCGCCACGCCCTCGGGATGCTGGATGAGCGTGAAGATCAGGATCACGCCGCCGAACAGCAGGAACCAGTTGCCGTTGACGCCCAGCCACTTGTCCATCATGTGCGGGAACAGCCCTTCGGTGGAGATCAGCCCGGCGAACACCGCGCCCGAGACGAGCGTGATGCCGCCCGCGTAGGCGAAGGCGATCAGCGCCAGCGCGGTCAGCGCATCGAAGCGCCCGGCGCTGACCGAGCCGAAGTTGTAGGCGTACATCGCGCCGGCCACGCCGGCGACGCCCGCGCTGATGGAGAAGGCCACCAGCTTGACCGTGCGCACGTCGATCGCCGCGGCGGCCGCGGCACGCTCGTTGGAGCGCACGGCGAGCATCCGCTGGCCGAAGTCGCCGCGCCGCAGCGAGGCGACCAGCAGGCACAGCGCGACGGTCACCACGACGCACACCCACCCGAAGACCGGGCTGGGCAGGCCGCTGCCGTTGAACCCGTGCAGCGCCGCGCGCGGACCGATGTCGAGGCCGAACAGGTGCGGCTCGGTCACGGGCGAGCCGCTGCCGCCGCCGCCCCAGGTGGCGTTGTTGAAGCCGAACTGGGTGATGGCCACCGCGGCCGCGAGCGTCACCACCGCCAGCGCCACGCCTCGCACGCGTAGGGCGGATACCGCGGTGAGCACCCCGAGCAGGATCGCCACCAGCGATGCCGGCCAGCGGCGCTAACGGAAAGCCGATCCCGAAGTCCACGGCGAAGTGGGAGACGGTGAATCCCGATGCGCCGGCCAGCGCCAGCTGCACCACGGAGATCTGCCCCACGAAGCCGGTGATGACCACCAGCGACAGCGCCATCACGACGCCGATCAGGGTGTTGATCAGCGCCTGGCGGAAGTCGAAGGGCAGCACCAGGAACGCCGCGGCGCACACGATCGCGGCGGTGATCGCCGGCACGGCGAGGTGGTTGGGCCGCGGCACGCTGGGCAGCCGCTGCTCGATCAGCTCGCCGCGGCTGGGCAGCGCGTTGCCGCGCAGGAACATCGCCGTGATGATGATCAGGAAGGCGATCAGCTCCTTGACGCCCGGCAGCGGCACCCCGTGATCGGTGGGGAACCAGGTCTGCGTCGAGAAGTAGTCGATCAGCGAGTTGATGATGCCGATGCCCAGGCCCGCGGCTGCCGCGATCCCGAACGAGGTCAGGCGGGCCAGCAGCGCGGCGGCCAGCGCGGGCACGACCTGCAGGGGCAGCGAGACCGAGTCCAGCTGGGTGATCGACGCGGCCAGCACGCCGACCGTGCCGGCCACCACCGAGGCCAGCAGCGTGTTGGCCATCGACAGCTGGTTGGCCGACAGGCCCGCCAGCATCGCGTTGACCTCGTTCTCGGAGGCAGCGCGGGTGGCCAGCCCGAAGCGGCTGAAGCGATACAGGGCGGCCAGCAGGATCGCGATCACCACGACGATGCCGGCCAGCAGGAAGCGGTCGAGCGGGACCGTCGCGCCGAGCACGTGCACCACGCTGGTGGGCAGGATCGACGGCTGCGGCTTCTGCGTCGTGCCGAAGGCCAGCAGCATCGACGCCTGGGCGATCAACAGCACGCCCAGCGACGACACCAGCTTGGCCAACGGCGACGCGTTGCGCAGCGGCCGGAACGCGATCAACTCGATCGCCGCCCCGACCAGCAGCGTGTACACGAACGTCAGGACCAGCGCGGGGGCGGTCGCCATGCCGCCCCCGATCTCGCCGGTCTTCAGCGCCCAGAAGCAGTAGCCCGACAACATCGCGATGGCGCCGGTGGCGATGTTGATGATCCCCGAGCCCCGGTAGGTGAGCACCACCGCCAGCGCGATGCCGGCGATCAGTGCCCCCGAACCGAGGCCCAGCAGGACGAACAGCAGGAGCTGCTGCATGATCTACGCGACTAGTCGGTCGGCTGGCTCAGCCAGCCCGCCGCCTTGTCGAACTTGCCCTTCCCGGCGTACGTGAAGAACTGCGCGCGGTCGTTGCAGATCGCCGGAGCGTCCGGGTACTTCCCGCACTGCAGCTCAGGCGCGCCGAGCACGACCGGACCCTTGAAGTCGCGAGCGGCCTTCAGGATCTCCTCCGACGACGCGTCCGGGCCGACCTGGTTGAGGATCTTGGCCGTCGTCATGACGACGCCGAAGGACACGATGACCCACGGGTCGGGCGCATCCTTGATCTTGTACTGGTCGGCCAGCTTCATGTACACGGCCATGCTCGGATCGGTCGGATCGCCGTACAGCGAGCTTGCGATCGAGTAGGTCCACAGCGGATAGTCGCCGCCGAGGCCAGCGGCCACGTCCGGGTTCAGGCACAGCGGGGCGGACACGATCTTCTTGGAGTCCGTGATGCCCAGCTGCTTGAGCGCCTTGGCCTGGTTGACGCAGCCCGAGGCGTCGCTGTAGGGCACGACCATGTCGGCCGATTGCGCGCCCGCCGCGGTCAGCGGACCGACCAGGTCGGTCTGGCCCTGCGAGTAGCCGACGGCCTTGTTGGGCACGTTGGCGCCCTTCATCGCCGCCTGGATGGCCTGCGCACCCTCACGAACGCCCGAGGTGTTCGGGTAGACCAGCGCCGAGGACTTCGCCTTCAGCACGTCGCGGGCGTAGGTGCCCATCGGCCCCAGCACGTGGCTGGAGTCGCCGAACAGGACGGTGGCCCACTTCTGCGTACCGTCGACCGGGGTGGCCGCGACGCCGACGATCACCGGCTTGTTGATGGACGAGTAGAACGACTGGATGCCCGTGGCCACGCCGCCCATGTCGACGACCTTGACCTTCGGGTCGTTGCCGAGCTGCTGAGCGCAGGTCGTGCCCTCTTCCTCGGCGCTCTTGATGAAGCACTTCTTGAGCTTGACGGGATGCCCGTCGATGCCGCCGTACATGTCGTTGATCGCCTTGACGGCGAAGTCCGCTCCGTCGGTGGCGGCGGCCCCGATGACCTCCTGGCCGCCCTGCTGGTTCACCCAGCCGATGTAGACCGGGGACTTGCTCGAATCGGCCTTGCCGCTGCCGCCCACGTAGGCGGCGTAGTCGGTGACCGAGTCGGCGCCGGCGCCGCCGGAGCCCGAGCTCGCGTCCGTGGACGCGGTTGTGTCGGGGGCCGCGGACGTCGAAGCACCCGTCGACGCGGCGGTCGAACCGCCCGACGTCGAGCTGTCGCCCGAAGAGCCGCACCCAGCGGCTGCGAGCAGGACGACGGCTGCACCGACTCCGAGCAATCCCCTCAGAGACTGCGAATTCACTCCCTCTCTCCTCCTTCGCGTTGCGCTATGGAGCCCGCGGCGATTCAAGCGCATCGTCCAAGAGATTGTCAACAATCTTCGGTGCGGCATCGTTGACGGGGTTGCCAGCGACCCGTGTTCTCTGGCAGTCTGAGCCAACTCTCACCGCTTGGAGGGCACATGACCCAGACCCTTTCCGGCTCCGAGATCCGGACCGGCCTGTACATCGCCGGAGAGCACCAGGACGGTGCCGAGACGTTTCCTGTCCGCGATCCAGCCGACCCCGAACTGATCGTCGGCCACGCCGCCGCCGCCTCCGAGGCGCAGGCGCGCGCGGCCGTTGCCGCCGCAGAGCACGCCTTCCCGGGCTGGGCCGCGCTGGGCGCCCATGAGCGCGCCGAGCAGGTGCGCGCGTCGCTGGGCGCGCTGGCCGCCGACAACGACGAGCGCGTCGCGCTGCTGTCGCGCGAGAACGGCAAGGTCCGCTCCGAGTGCGAGATCGAGATGCACGTGCTCGAGGCGCGCTTCGGTCTGGCTGCGGACCTGGCTGATGTGGTCGCCGCGGTTCGCGAGCTGCCCGCGCCGCCCTTCCGCACGCGCGTCTCGCGTCTGCCGCTCGGGGTCGTGTCGCTGATCGTCCCGTTCAACTGGCCGCTGGCGATCCTGGCCGCCTCGCTGCCCCAGGCGCTGGTGGCCGGCAACACGGTCGTCGTCAAGGCGCCGCCCACGACGCCGCTGTCGTTCGTGCGCACCATCGAGCTGATCGCCGAGGCCCTCCCGCCCGGCGTGCTCAACGTCATCTCGGGCGCGGATGCGGTGCTGGGGCCGGTGATGATCCAGGACCCGCGGGTGCGCAAGGTCGGCTTCACCGGCAGCGTCGGCGCCGGCAAGCGCATCATGGCCATGGCCTCCGACAACCTCACCCGCGTCACGCTCGAGCTGGGCGGCAACGACCCGGCGCTCGTGCTCGCCGACGCCGACATCACCGAGGAGACGATCGGCAAGCTCTACGTCGGCGCCTTCCTGACCACCGGCCAGGTGTGCATGGCGATGAAGCGCCTGTACGTGCACCGCTCCCACTACGACGCGGTCGTCGAGGGGCTGACCGGCGCGGTCGGCGCCCAGAAGCTCGGTCCGGGGCTGAACCCCGACGCGACGATGGGCCCGCTGCACAGCCAGCGCCAGAAGGAGTTCGTCTCCAGCCTGCTGGACGAGGTGCGCGGCGAGGCCGAGGTGCGCGAGCTGGGCGAGGAGGTCGACGAGGACGCTGTCGCTCGCGGGCAGTTCCTGCACCCGTCGCTGGTGCTCGATCCGCCCGCCGACTCGCGCCTGGTCAGCGAGGAGCAGTTCGGTCCGACGCTCCCGATCATCCCCTTCGACGACGAGGAGGCGGCGATCGCGGCGGCCAACGACACGTGGTCGGGCCTGTGCTCGTCGGTGTGGTCGTCGGACGACGAGCACGCCGGCCGGGTCGCCGCCCGGCTGCGTACCGGGACGACGTTCATCAACGCGCACAACGCGCCGTTCCTGGACGAGCGCGCCCCCTTCGGCGGCTTCAACCAGAGCGGCATGGGCCGGGAGATGGGGGAGGAGGGCATCCTCGCCTTCACCGACAGCCACTCCGTCTCGTTTCCCGCGTAGGTTCTCCGGCCCGGGTCAGCAAGGAGCACCGACACAGACGATGGGGACGAAGCGCGACAACAACGACTCCGCGGGCTACCTGCGGTTGCGCGAGGCGATCGTCCTCGGCGAGCTGGCACCCAACCAACGGCTCGTCGAGGCCGACGTCAGCAGCATGTACCGCCTGCCGCGCGGCGCGGTGCGCAGCGCGCTGCTGCGCCTGGAGCACGAGGGGCTGGTCGAGCGCGAGCCGCATCGCGGGGCCCGCGTGCGCCACATCACGGAGGCTGAAGCAGTGGAGATCCTCCAGACGCGTGCGGTGCTGGAGGGGCTGGCCGCCCGTCACGCCGCGCGCAAGCGCACCGAGGCGGAGGCCGCCGAGCTGGAGGCGATCCTCGCCGAGCAGCGTGCGGCGCTGGACCGCGAGGACCTGCTCGGCGCCTCGGACGTCAACGCCCGCCTGCACCGGCGCATCGTCGAGCTGTCCGATCACGAGACGATGCAGAACCTCGTGCTGGGCCTCAAGTCGCAGACCGTGCGCTTCCAGTTCCGCACGATCCTGATGCCCGGCCGGCCCTCGCAGTCGGCGCGCGAGCACACGGCGATCGTCGCCGCGATCGTGGCAGGTCAGGCGGAGGAGGCCGAGCGCGCGATGCGCGAGCACATCGACAACGTGGCCGTGGCGCTCGGAGCGGCCACCGGCGCGCAGCCGCCCCAAGCGCCGGCGCTCGGCTGAGCCGAGCGCCCGGCGGCGCGGCTACGCGGCCGCCGCCGACCCCCACAGCTCGCGCGAGGCGAGCCTGGCGCCCTCGGCGAGCGCCTCGAGCTTGGCCCACTGCACCTCCGGGTGCACGCGCTGCACGAACGCCGCCCTGCGCGAAGCCGCAGTCGGTGCCGGCCATGACGTTCTCCGCCCGACGACGTTCGGCGAGGCGCACGAGGCGCTGCGGCGACCAGCTCGGGGTGCTCGACGATCGTCGGTGTGGTGCGTGACGACGCCGGGGATGAGCATCTTGCCCTCGGGCAGCTTGACGTCCTCCCACACGCGCCACTCGTGCTCGTGGCGCGGGTTGGCCTGCTCCATCGCGTAGTAGCCGGCGTTGACCTGCAGCACCAGGTCGACGACGTCCTTGCAGCGGCGGGTCGTAGCGCGTGCGGGCCGTGCCAGCTGCCCCAGCAGATGTGGTAGCGGACGCTGCTCCTCGGGCATGCCCGCGCAGCGCGTGGTTGAGCGCGTCGACGCGCAGCTGCGCCCACCGGCGGTAGTCCTCCATCGAGCCGCCCTCGGCCAGGATCGAGTCCGCCTCGTGCATCAGGACCGCGTCGTCGACCTGCAGCATCAGCCCGGCGTCGATGATCGCCGTTGTACTCCTCGTGCAGCGCGTCGGCGAGCGCGTAGACGAACTCCTCGTCGGTCTCGTAGTGCTCGTTCTGCAGCCAGTAGGCGCTGGCCGGCGCGACGACCGGCAGGAACGCCCTCGACCACGTCGACCTCTGCCAGCGCGGCCTTGAAGTTCGCGATGTCGCTTCTGGACGCGCGGTCGCGGTCGTAGGTCATCGGGCCGGTGCAGACCCACACCTCGGCTTCCGGCGCCCGGCTCGGCTCGTCCTGACCGCCGCTCTCGCGGATCTCGTGCTCGAACTCGGCGTCGAGCTCGGCGTAGGCGCCGGGGAAGCTCTGACGGTCGCGGCTCGGAGGCAGCGATGCTCTGCCCCCTCAGGGACCGGGCGCGTCTCGAGGCCGCTGACCCGCTCGTACAGGTAGGTGATCCAGCTCGCCTTGCCCATCTCGCCGTCGCAGACGACGTCGATGCCGACCTCCGCCTGCTTGCGGACGTTCTCGTCGACGGCGGCCTTGGTGGCCGCGTCGAGCTTGGCCTCGTCGTAGGGCTCTCCGCGCTCCTTGGCGCCGAGCAGTTCGAGCAGTTCAGGCGGCCGGATCAGGCTGCCGACGTGCGTGGCGAGGATCCTCTCCAAGGGTTTCTCCTCCTCAGGTTGGCGCGGGACCGGCCGACCATGTCAGTCGCACACAGCTTTGTCAACAATCCGATGAACAACGTGGGCGGTGCCGGACGCGACCGGTCCCGAAACGACGAAAGGCCCCGCGAAGGAGGCCTTTCCGGTGACAGAGGACGTCGATCCCCCTGCGTGGACGGTGAACCGTCCGTGGTCCCTTCCGACCTGGGACTCACAGGCCGCATGTAAGCCCAACTTCCGGCGGAATGCAAGCGGCAGCCACCGGTTTCGCCCAACCGTGGACATTTCCTGCGTCGGGTCGCGCGAGCGCCTAGGAAAGCCGCTCCGCCAGCCACGCCGCCAATGCCGCGGCGATGCGGGCGTGGTCCCTGCGCAACGCGTGGTCGCCCTCGACCGCGACCACGTCGCGGCCCGGCGCGGCCGGGGGCATGCCGAACGGGTCGCTGGCGCCCTGGACGACGAGCACCGGCACGTCGACCGCCTCCAGCTCCGGCAGCCGTGACGGTGCGAGGGCGCCGTCCGCCCGCCGGCGCGAAGGCTGCAGCGGGAAGGCCAGGCACAGCACCCCTGCCGCGCCGGTGGCCGCGGCCGTGCGGCAGGCCACGCGCGCGCCCGATGAGCGTCCGCCGGTCACGACCGGCATGCCGGCCAGCTCATGCGCGCACAGGTCGGCCAGCACCGCGGTCCAGGCGGCGTCGAGCTGGCCGGCCGGAGCGGGGGAGCGGCGGCCGGCGACGCGGTAGGGCTGCTCGACGAGCACGGTCGTCACGCCGAGCCCGCCCGCCACCTCGGTGGCCAGCAGCAGGTCGCGCGCCCCGACGCCGCCGCCCGCCCCGTGGCCGAGCACCAGCCCGGCCCGGGGGGCGGTCACCGGGTGCACATGCGCGCGGGCGGGACCGTGCGGCGTGGCGATCTCGCGGCTGGTTGACACCACCGCGCCAGGGTACGGTGGCGACATGGCCGTCCCCGACCTGCACGACGCCCCGCAGGCCCCGGCACCGGCGCACGCCTCGCCGATGAAGGCGGTGCTCACCGACGAGCGCTTCAGCGACCCGAGCTGGATCTTCGAGCGCAAGCTCGACGGCATCCGCTGCATCGCGATCCGCGACGGCGGCGCGAGTCCGGCTGCTCTCCCGCAACGACCTGCCGCTCAACGACCGCTACCCGGAGATCGCCGAGGCGCTCGCCGCGCAGGCCACTGCGAGCGCTTCGCCGTCGACGGCGAGATCGTCGCCTTCGACCGCGGCCAGACGAGCTTCGCGCGGCTCGCCGCAGCGCAGCACGCCACGCGTCCCGGTCTTCCTCTACGTCTTCGACCTCGTCTGGCTCGACGGCCGCGACGTCCGCGAGCTGCCGCTGCGCGCCCGCAAGCGGCTGCTGCGCGACGCGCTGTCCTTCGGCGACCCGCTGCGGCTGACCCCGCACCGCAACGAGCACGGCGAGGCGTCTACTTCCGCGAGGCCTGCCGCAAGGGCTGGGAGGGGCTGATCGCCAAGCGCGCCGACGCGCCCTACGCGGAGCGACGCGCTCACGCGACTGGCTGAAGTTCAAGTGCGCGCAGGGCCAGGAGCTGGTGATCGGCGGCTTCACCGACCCGCAGGGCTCGCGGCGCCGGCTTCGGCGCGCTGCTGCTCGGCTACTACGACGACGGCGACGCTGCGCTACGCCGGCAAGGTCGGCACCGGCTTCGACGACGCGACGCTGCGCGACCTGCGGCGCGCGGCTCGCGGCCTGACGAGCGCGACGCTCGCCCTTCGCCGATGCAGCTCGATCCGGGAGCGCGGCGTGCACTGGGTGAGCCGCGAGCTGGTCGCCCAGGTCGGCTTCACCGAATGGACGCGGACGGGCGCCTGCGCCACCCGCGCTTCCTGGGCCTGCGCGACGACAAGGCCGCGCACGAGGTGGTGCGCGAGCACGATGAGCGACGACGCGCAATCCGCGTCGGCCGGCGGTCGATCGCGATCAGCCACCCCGACAAGGTGACCTGTTCGCGCGACCCGCCGGTGACCAAGCTCGACCTCGCCCGCCACTACGAGCGCGGTCGGCCGAGGCTGATGGCGCCGCTCCTGCGCGACCGGCCGCTGACGTTCCAGGTCTTCCCGGACGGCATCGAGGGCGACGGCTTCTTCATGAAGACAGATCCCGGCCCACTTCCCCGACTGGATCGCCCGGGCCGAGGTCGCCAAGCGAGGGCGGCACCACGTCCAGGCGCTGGCCAACGACGCGGCCACGCTGGTGTTCCTGGCCGGGCAGAACGTCATCACGCCGCACGCGTGGCTGTCCCGCGCCGACCGCCCCCACCAGCCCGATCGGCTGATCTTCGACTTCGATCCGTCGCCCGGCGCCACCTTCGACGACGTGCGCGCGGCTGCGCGCGACGCCGGCGCCCGGCTGCGCGACGCGGGCCTGGTCCCTTCGCGATGGTCACCGGCTCGCGCGGAATCCACGTCGTCTGCCCGCTGCGCCGCGATGCACGATTTCGGCGCCGCCCACGCCTGGGCGCCGGCGCTCGCCGAGCCGATGGTCGCCGACGACCCCGATCACCTGACGCTGCAGTGGCGCAAGGCCGACCGCGGCGCACGCATCTACGTCGACGTCAACCGCATCAACTACGCCCAGCACGCGGTCGCGCCCTACGGCGTCCGGCGCGCGGCCCGGCGCGCCGGTGGCGATGCCGATCGCACTGGGAGGAGCTCGACGACCCCAGGCTCGCACCGGACCGCTGGACGGTGGCCGACGCGGCGGCGCGGCTGTCCTCGGAGGGCGACCCATGGAAGGGGATCGCACGGCACGCGCGCAAGCTGCCGCCTGCTGAGTGAGGCGTCTGTGGGTGGGGAGCGCGGGGGTATGACCGATCCTCGCCGCCCCGCCACCACCACCGACTCGGGGATCCCTGCCGTCAGCGACGAGCACTCGCTGACCATCGGTCCCTCCGGCCCCATCGCCCTGCACGATCACTACGTCGTGCAGAAGATGCAGCACTTCAACCGCGAGCGCGTGCCCGAGCGCGTCGTCCACGCCAAGGGCGGCGGCGCGCACGGCTTCTTCGAGGTGACCAACGACGTCACCGAGTTCACGAAGGCCGCCTTCCTGAACGAGGTCGGCAAGCGCACCGAGATGTTCGCGCGCTTCTCCACCGTCGCCGGCGAGCAGGGCTGCCCCGACACCGTGCGCGACCCGCGCGGCTTCGCGCTGAAGTTCTACACCGAGGACGGCAACTGCGACATGGTCGGCAACAACACGCCGGTCTTCTTCGTCCGCGACCCGTCGAAGTTCCAGGACTTCATCCACTCCCAGAAGCGCCTGCCCGACAGCGGCCTGCGCTCCAACGACATGCAGTGGGACTTCTGGTCGCTGTCGCCCGAGAGCGCCCACCAGGTGACGATCCTGATGTCCGACCGCGGCATCCCGCGCCAGCTGGCGCCACATGAACGGCTACTGCAGCCACACCTACTCGTGGGTCAACGCCGCCGGCGAGCGCTTCTGGGTCAAGTTCCACTTCAAGACCGACCAGGGCATCCCGCAACCTGACCGACGAGGAGGCCGACGAGCCATGGCCGGCGAGGACGCCGACTACCACCGCCGCGACCTGTTCGACAGGCGATCGCGCGGGGCGAGTCCCCGGAGTGGACGTTCTCCGTGCAGGTGATGCCCTTCGCCGACGCGGCCGACTACCGCTTCAACCCGTTCGATCTGACGAAGGTCTGGCCGCAAGGCGACTACCCGCTCATCGAGGTCGGGCGGCATGGTGCTGGACCGCAACCCGGCCAACTTCTTCGCGCGAGGTCGAGCAGGCGGCTTCAACGCCGTCCAACCTCGTCCCCGGCATCGGCCTGTCGCCCGACCGGATGCTGCATGGCGCGGATCTTCTCCTACCACGACACGCACCTGCACCGGATCGGGCCCAACTACGAGCAGCTGCCGATCAACCGGCCGCAGTGCCCCGTCCACTCCTACAACAAGGACGGGCACATGACCTACCACCACTCCGGCGACCAGCCGGTGTACGCGCCCAACTCGTTCGGCGGCCCGGCCGCCGACCCCGCGCGGGGCACGGAGATCGGCTGGGACGTGGAGGCGGGCGAGCTGGGGCGCACGGCCTACGAGAAGCATCGCGACGACGACGACTTCTGCCAGCCGGGACGCTGGTGCGCGAGGTGATGGACGACGCCAAGCGCCAGCTGCTGGTCGACGGCATCGTCGGCCATGCCTCCGCTGACGAGGTCACCGACGCGATGAAGCTGCGCGTGGTCGCCTACTGGACGCGCGTGGACGAGCAGCTCGGCTCGCGCGTGGCCGCCGGGCTGGGCCTGTCCAACGGCTCGGCGCCGCCCACCGACCAGATGCGCCAGGCCCAGGAGCTGGTCGACTCGCGCGCCGGGACCGCGTAGCGCCGGCGACCGCGGCTAGGTCAGGCCGTGCGGGTGCAGATGGTCCTCGGCCATCCGCTTGAGCCCGTTGCGGTCGACCTTGCCGGTGGGGTTGAGCGGGATCTCTTCCAGGAAGACGACCTCCTCGGGCGCCTTGTAGCCGACGCGTTCGCGGCAGAACGCGATCAGGTCGGCGCTGGTGGTCGGTTGGGCGCGATCGCGCAGGCACACGTACGCGCGGACGTTCTCGCCGTGCAGCTCGTCGTGGATGCCGACCACGCCCACGCTGTCGACGCTGGGATGCTCCATCAGGGCGCCCTCGACCTCGAACGGGCTGATGTTCGAGCCGTCGTGGACGATGATCTGCTTCTTTCGCCCGAAGAACCACAGGTAGCCGTCGTCGTCGGCGCGGGCGAGGTCGCCGGAGTCCAGCCAGCCGTCGACGATGGCGGCCGCTGTCGCCTCGGGCGCGTTCCAGTAGCCGATCATGCGGCTGCGCGAGCGGATCCAGATGGCGCCGTTGACGCCGGAGGGCAGCTCGCCGTCGTCATCTCCGCGCACGCCGATGCTGAAGCCGTGCAGCGGGCGGCCGATCGAGCCCTGCTTGATCGGTCCGGACGGCGGGTTCAGCGTGGCCAGGCCGACCTCGGTCATGCCGTAGCCCTCGTCGATCGCGAAGCCGGCCAGCGCGGAGAACTCGTCCATCAGCTCGGCGGACACCTTGTCGGCGCCGGCCCGGCACAGGCGCAGCGACGCGAGGTCCTCGCGGGTGATGTCGTGGTCGCGCACCAGCGCGGCCAGCGCGGCCGGGATCATCGCGAGGACGGTGGGCCGGTGCTCGCGCAGCAGCGGCAGGATCTCGTGGCCGTCGTAGGTGCGCGCCACGACCACCCGTGCGCCGACCGCCAGCGCCGCCAGCGCCCACAGGAACGAGCCGATGTGCGACATCGACGAGCCGGGGAGGAAGGCGTCGCCGCCCGACAGCTCCAGGCCCGCGATCGCGCTGGCCGCCATCCAGCGCAGCGTGTCGTGGGAGTGGGTGACGCCCTTGGCGGGGCCGGTGCTGCCCGACGTGAAGAAGATCGCCACCGGCGCGTCGGGGTCGGGCACGGCGAGCGCGACGTCCGCCGGCTCGCCGTCCATCAGCACGCGCAGGTCGTGCCCGGCGGGGAGGGCGGCGCCGGGCTCGTCGGCGAACCAGATCGTCTCCATGTCCAGCGCGCCGGCCAGGCGGCTGGCGGCCAGGTCCTCGGTGCGCTCGGCGTGGGCGACGATCGCGCGGGCGCTCGCTGACCTCCAGCGCGTGATCGATCTCGCGCGCCGTGTAGCGGTAGTTGAGCGGTGTCACGACGAGGCCGGCGCGGAAGGCGGCCAGGTAGTGGACCAGCAGCTCGACGCGGTTGGGCATCAGCGAGGCGATGCGATCGCCGGGCCGTAGGCCCAGCGCCAGGTGGCGCGTGGCCAGCGTGGTCGCGGCGTCCTCCAGCGCGCGCCAGCTCAGCGATCCCGCCGCCGAGCTGATCGCGGTCGCGTCCGGGTCGGTCTGCAGGCCGGTGCGCAGCAGGTCGTGCAGCGGCGGCGCCGGCGCTTGGAGGGGCCCTCCGTCGAGCGGCATCGCGGGCCCCTACTGGTCGTCGCCGCGTTGGCGGTTGAGCCAGTCGCCCAGCTGCTGGCCGACCTCCTGGATCGACGAGCCGGCTTGGGCGAAGGCGTCGGAGATGCGCGTGCCGTAGTGCTCGCGCGCCGCCTCGGCCTCGTCTCGCAGCGGCGGCTCGCCGCCCAGGCGGATGTACTCCCCGTCGATGATGCGGTCGTAGTCACCGGAGCGCACCCACGTCAGCAGCTGGTTGACGCGGCGCACCGGCATCGGATGGGTCAGGCGCAGGTCCTGGATCATGCGCGTCAGGCGATCGAGCCCCATGCCGCCCTCGTCGTAGTCCATCGCCTGGGCGATGAACGCGTCGAGGTTGAGCTGTTCGGCCTGCTCTCCGGCGGCGATCGTCATCAGCGTGCGGCTCACCGCGAGCGGGTCGCGGGTGACCAGCGCGGCGGCTCGGTCGCAGCTCAGCTCGGCGGCCCGGAACCACTCCAGCAGCGCGAGCTCGATGGCCATCAGGGGCAGGCCGGCGAGCAGCGGCAGGCGCAGCGTCGAGCGCCCGAGTTGCAGGAGGATCACCAGCGCGGTCTGGTAGAGCACGTGGCCGGAGTGGACGTGCGCGGCCTCGTGGGCGAGCACCACGCGGTGCCCCTCGGCCGGGAGGATGCGCACCAGCTCGGAGTTGAGCACCACGACCGGGCGGTCGGTGCCGAAGGTCATCGCGTTGGCGAGCGGGAACTGGGTCAGGTAGAGGTCGGGCACGTCGGCGACGTCGAGGACGTTGAACACCTCCCGATGCAGCGCCCAGATGTGGGGCAGCTGCTCCTGGCCCAGGCGCACCGAGGCGCCCAGCGACGCGGCACGCAGCGCGCGCTCGTAGCCCAGCGCGATCAGCCGGCGCACGACGTCGTCGAGGTAGGGCACCTGCTGGAGCGCCGCGGTGGCGGCGCGATCAGCCGGGTGCTGGTAGGCGCGCGGTGACAGGTCGTCGAGCTTCCACGCTCGCTCGGGGACGCTCATGCGCGGGACGTTAGACGGCGGCGACTGCACGTGCGCTGTCATCCCGTCATGGGGCCGTCGTAGCGTCGCGGGCATGTTGCGCGAGGCCAGGGATGCGGGGTTCGAGCGCCGGCGGCTGCGCTGGCACCTGTGGCTGGGCCGGCGGCCGGTGGGACTGACGTGGAGTGGGCGGTCGCTGCGCGCGCTGCGCGCCCGCGCCATGGTCGCCCCGGCGGTCCTGATGCGCCGCGGCGACCGGGCGCTGTGGTGGTTCGAGGAGCGCTTCTGGTGGGCCGACGACGAGCTCGACGGCGGCGACGTGCTGGCGCTCGTGCGCGAGCGCGAGCGCCGCGGGCGCCGGCGGCTGGAGCGCGCCCATGCCGCGCTGGCCGGCGAGGACCGCCCGCGGCGGCGCGACGTCCTCCCGCGACCGGTGCGCCAGGCGGTGTGGGAGCGCGATGGCGGGCGCTGCGTGCAGTGCGGCGCCGACTTCGAGCTGCAGTTCGACCACGTGATCCCGGTCGCGCTCGGCGGCGCCTCCACCGTCGAGAACCTGCAGGTGCTGTGCGGCCCCTGCAACCGCGCCAAGGGCGCCGCGCTCGCCTGACCCGCCCCGCGGCTGGTTGCTTGTCAGGTTCGCGCCCTCAGCGGGCACCAATCTGACAAGCAACCGGGTGGGGCGGGAGAATGGGGCAGATGGCGACGATCGGGTTGATGCATCCGGGCGAGATGGGCGCGGCGGTCGGGGCGGTGCTGGTGGAGGCCGGTCACACGGTGCTGTGGGCCTCGCACGGGCGCTCGGCCGACAGCGCGCGGCGGGCCGCCGACGCGGGGCTGACCGACGTCGGCGACGTACCGGGCGTGCTGGAGCGCGCCGAGGTGGTGCTGAGCATCGTGCCGCCCCACGCAGCGCTCGAGCTGGCCGGCGCGGCGCGCGACTACCGCGGCACCTGGGTCGACGCCAACGCGATCGCGCCCGCCACCGCCCGCGAGGTGGCGGCCACGGTCGCCCGCTACGTCGACGGCGGCATCGTCGGGCCGCCGCCGGTGGACCCGGGCACGACGCGGCTGTACCTGTCGGGCCCGGGGGCCGGCGCCGTCGCCGCACTGCTGGCCGGCACGCGGCTGGAGGCGATCGACCTGGGCACCGACCCGACGGCGGCCAGCGCGCTCAAGATGGCCTACGCCGCCTGGACGAAGGGCTCCGCGGCGCTGCTGCTGAGCGCGCGCGAGCTGGCCGGGCGCCTGGGCGTCGGCGGCGCCCTCGCCGCCGAGCAGCAGCGCTCGCTGCCGGGTCTCGAGGAGCGCTGGGAGCGCGCTCGCGCCTCGGCCCGCGCCAAGGGCTGGCGCTGGGTGGGCGAGATGGAGGAGATCGCCTCGGCCTACGCGGATGCGGGTCTGCCCGACGGCTTCCATCGCGCCGCGGCCGACGTGTTCGCGGGCGACGGGTAGGTTGTCGGCCATGAGGAGGGTCCTGATCGCCAACCGCGGCGAGATCGCCGTGCGCCTGCTGCGCGCATGCGTCGACGAGGGGCTGGAGACGGTCGTCGTCGTCTCGGAGGCCGACCGCGGAAGCCTGGCCGCCCAGCTGGCCGATCGCACCGTGTGCATCGGTCCGGCCAGCCCGCAGCACAGCTACCTCGACATCGGGCGCCTGGTGGCCGCGGCCGATGCGACCGGCTGCGATGCGCTGCATCCCGGCTACGGCTTCGTGTCCGAGCGTCCCGAGCTGCCTGAGGCCTGCGCGGCGGCTGGCATCGCCTTCGTCGGGCCATCGGCGGAGACGATGCGGCGCGCCGGGGACAAGGCGACCGCCCGCGCCCTGGCCCGCGACCTGGGGATCGCCGTCGGCGACGGCTCGGGGGTGCTCGAGGACGCCGACCACGCCGCCCGCGTCGCCGCCGAGATCGGCTACCCGGTCCTGCTGAAGGCCTCCGCCGGCGGGGGCGGGCGCGGCATGCGCCGCGTCGACGAGCCCGACGCGCTGCCCGCGGCATGGGGCGCGGCCAGCGCCGAGGCCCAGGCCGCGTTCGGCGATGGTCGCCTGTTCCTGGAGCGCTACGTGCGCCGGGCCCGCCACATCGAGGTGCAGGTCCTGTCCGACGGACCCGACCGCGCGATCCACCTCGGCGACCGCGACTGCACCCTCCAACGCCGCTACCAGAAGCTCGTCGAGGAGGGGCCGGCCACCGGGCTGCCCCACGAGCTGCAGGCCGCCATCCGCGAGGCGGCGGTCGCGCTGATCGGCGCCCTGGACTACCGCGGCGCCGCCACGTGCGAGTTTCTCGTCGACGTGGAGCGCGGCAGCTGGGCGTTCCTGGAGGTCAACGCGCGCCTGCAGGTCGAGCATCCGGTCACCGAGCTGGTCACCGGCATCGACATCGTGCGCGAGCAGCTGCGCATCGCCGCCGGCGACGGCCTGTCGATCGGCCAGTCCGACGTGACCATCCGCGGCCATGCGATCGAGGCGCGCATCAACGCCGAGCGTCCCAGCGACGGCTTCTCGCCCAGCCCGGGGACGCTGACGCGCTGGGCGGCGCCGGTCGGCAGCTACGTGCGCGTCGACAGCGCCTGCTTTCCGGGGTGGGCGGTGGCGCCCTGGTACGACTCGCTGCTGGCCAAGCTGATCGCCTGGGGCGAGGACCGCGGGCAGGCGCTGGAGCGCCTGCGCGGCGCCCTCGACCACCTGCGCGTGGAGGGCGTGCAGACCACGGCGCCGTTCGTCGCCGAGCTGCTGGCCCACCCCGACGTGGTCTCCGGCGACGTGCACACGCGCTGGATCGAGGAGGAGCTGCTGCCCCAGTCGGCGGCCGTCGCCGGCTAGGACGAGCAGGCCGCGCCCACGCCGACGCTGGCGCCGCGGTCGACGAGCACCTCCCGCGTGCTCAGCGTGCGCCCGGCCCGGCGGCAGGTCAGCGTCCAGCGCTCCGGCGTGGCGGGCACCGGCGGCGACGGCCCGGCGAAGGTGATCTGCCCGCTGAACGCCTTGTTGGTCGAGGCGTAGTCGATCACCCGCGCCACGTAGCGGCCCGCGGGCAGCCGCCCGTCCGGCGTGTCGGGCACGACCTCGGTCTGCTCCCAGGTGGTGTTGGCCTCGGCCGAGGCGGCCAGCGCCGTCTGCGACCCGTCCGCGTTGATGCGAAAGACGTACAGGTCGAAGTCGTTGCGCGGATCGGCCCAGCTGATGCGGGCGGTGACCTCGGCGTCGTCGTCACCGGGCGCGATCGTGAACGGCGTGTCCACCCGCGCTCGAGCGGGCGCGTCGATCGCGTTGTTGAGCCCGTAGGCGAACGAGACCGTCGTCCCGGGCGAGCTGATCGGCACGCCGGCCGTGGCGGGCCCTTCCGGGGCGCGGCCAGGGCGACCCATGGCCGACGGGCGCGTCGACGGGTTGGCATGGAAGGCGAAGCGCCCCGAGCGGCCGATGACCAGCGAGCTGTGCAGGCGATCGGGGAAGCTCAGCGGCGCGCCGGCCAGCCCGTCGGATCCCAGGACGGGGGCCGTCGCGGTGCGAAAGACCTTCGACAGCTCAATCGTCGCGCCGGCCGGCCCGTGCCCGTGGATCACCGCGTGGTGGGCGGGGTCGGCGGTCCAGGCCAGGGCGCGGTCGAACGATCGGCGCAGCCCGGGATACCAGGAGGCGACCTGGGCGAACGGCGGGTGGAAGGGCCGCAGGCCGGTCAGTGTGCTGCTGGACCCGTCGCCCAGCTCGGCGGTGAAGGCCAGGCCGCCGGTGGCCCAGTAGGACCAGTCCTCCATCGCGCCGCTGGTGTCGTAGAGGTCGTAGCCGCGCTCGCTGACCAGGCCGGCCGGGGCGGCGATCTCGTCGCCGAGCTGCTTGAGCGCGGCGGCGTCGGGTGGCGCCGCGTCGCGCAGGCTCGGCGGGCGCAGCAGCAGGTTGCCGTAGGTGTCGTTGGAGATCGCCACGGTCACCTGGCGCGCCTCGATCAGCTCGTGCATGTCCTGCGTCTCGGGCTCGGAGAACGGCGCCGCGCCGCGGTAGGTGTCGTCGGCCGGGTCAAGGCTGGCGCCGGGGCCGCCCCAGAAGCCGCCGTAGTTGCGGTTGATGTCGACGCCGAGGCCGGCGTCGGCCGCCGACTCGCACTGCCCGGGCCGCGGTACCTGGCCATCGGCGACGCGGCAGTTCTTGCGCTTGGCCGCCAGCGCGCCGCCGACGCTGCGCGACAGGAAGAAGCCGTCGGGGTTGACGACCGGCACCGCGATCACCCGGGCGCGCGACAGCAGGCGGGTGACGGTCGGGTCGTGGCGGGCGAGCGCGCGGGCGAGGTCGATCGCCCACTCGATCGTCATCTCGCCCGACGGCCACTCGCGCGCGTGGTGCAGACCGGTGATCAGCATCACCGGTCGGCCGTCGCGGCGGCGCACGTGGCGGGCGATCTCGACGCCGACGATGCGCCGGCCGATCAGCGTGGGACGGGGCAGCACGAGCTCGCGCACGCTGCCGGGATGCTCGGTGGCCAGCGTCTGCAGGTCGGCCTCGTAGTCGTCCAGCTGCCGGTAGGAGCGGCGGCCGGAGGGAAGCCGCACCGCCCGGCGGGCGCTGTGGGCGACCGCGTGGCGGGCGCGTACGGCGGCGGCGAGCAGCCGGTCGTCCTTGTCGGGACGGGGCGCGGTCAGACGCGCCCGTGACGAGCCCGATAGCGGCACGCTGGTGATGGTCAGGCGGACGGCGTGGGAGGCGCCGGGACGCCGGCAGGCCTGGACGGTGACGCGCCCGCGGTGGCGGACAGGCGCTTGGGCGAGGTCGTCGCTGCCGGGCACCGCCGCCCCGCCCAGCGAGCGTCCGTGCGCGTCGAGGACGCCCAGGTCCCAGTTGCCGTGCCCGCCATGCAGGCGCGCGGCCACCAGCGTGCCGGCGCGGGCGTCGACGCTGCGGCGCGCGACGCCCGGGCCGTGCAGCGCGCGTGCGTGGCAGCGGGCCGCAGAGGCGCCGGAGGCCCGCAGGGTCACGGTGGCCGCGCCCGCGGTCGGGGCGACCGTCAGCGCCCCGCCCGCGATCAGCAGCGCGACCAGCGGGCGGCGTGGGCGGGCGGGCACGCGGCCACGCTAGCGCCCCGCGTCGTCGCGCGTGCGGTCTGGCGCTAGCCCCACACCTCGGCGGCGACCTCGACGATCAGCTCGAGCTTGGCCCGCTGGTCGTCGCGGGTCAGCTTGTTGCCGGCGGTGGTCGAGGAGAACCCGCACTGGCCTGACAGGCACAGCTGGTCGAGGTCGATGTGCCGCGTGGCCTCCTCGATGCGGCGCTTGAGGTCGTCCTTGGACTCCAGCTGCGGGCGCTTGGTGGTGACGAGGCCGAGCACGACCGCCTTGTCCTTGGGCACGAAGCGCAGCGGCTCGAACGTGCCGGAGCGCTCGTCGTCGTACTCGAGGAAGAAGCCGTCGACCTGCAGGTCGTTGAAGAGCGCCTCGGCGACGAAGTCGTAGCCGCCGCTGGCCACCCACGAGGAGTTGTGGTTGCCGCGGCACAGGTGGGTGGTGAGCGCCATGTCGGACGGGCGCCCGGCCAGCGCCTTGTTGATGTTGGCGATGTAGGTCTCGTGCTGGCGCTCCGGGTCGCCGCCGCGCGAGGCGACGAACGCCCGCTGCTCGGGGTCGTTCATGTAGGCCAGCGAGGTGTCGTCGATCTGCAGGTAGCGGCAGCCGAGCTCGTACAGGCCGGCGACCTCCTGCGCGTAGGCGCCGCTGAGGTCGTCCCAGAAGCGGTCCAGGTCGGGGTAGACGGTCTCGTCGATCGCCGCGCGCCCGCCGCGGTAGTGGACCATCGAGGGCGACGGGATCGTCAGCTTGGGCACCTGCCCGTCGGCGACGGTGTCGCGCAGGAAGGTGAACGCGTCGGCGAAGATCGTCCCGTTGAGGTGGATGGGGCCCTCGACGCGCGAGCGCGGGCGGGTTGAACTCGATGTCGCCCTCCTCGTTGTGGAACTGGACGTGCAGGCCCTCCTCCTCGACGCGGGTGACGCCGCCCAGCGCGTAGATGAAGTCCATGTGCCAGGACGCGCGGCGGAACTCGCCGTCGGTGGCGCTGGTCAGGCCGACCTCGCGCTGCATCGCCACCGCGTCGCGGATGGCGTCGTCCTCGACCGCCCGCAGGGCGGCGGCGTCGATCCGGCCCGCCTCGTGGTCGGCGCGGGCGGCCAGCAGCTCCGGCGGGCGCAGCAGCGACGCCCACGTGGTCGGCGCGGTAGGGCGGGCTGGTGCGCTGGGACATGCTTTCCTCCGGTGTGGTGCGATAGCGTTCGATCTAGCGGAACACCGATACCTATAACAGAACCTTGGCCCCATCGCTCTCCTCCGTCGACAACGCCCTGCGGCTCGTGCACGTGCTGGCCCAGCGCGACGAGGTCGGCGTGGCCGAGGCGGGCCGCCTGCTCGGCGTCGCCCGTTCCACCGCGCATCGCCTGCTGGCGTCGCTGGTCGCCCACGGCTTCGCTGAGCAGGACCCAGGCACCCGCACGTACCGCGCCGGCAGCGCGCTGCTGGAGTTCGGCCTGGCCGCCGTCCGCCGCTACGACGTGCGCGCCCACGCGCGGCCGTACCTGGAGGCGGTGGCCGAGCGCACCGGCGAGACCACGCACCTGCTCGTGCTGGCCGGCGCCGACACGCTCTTCCTGGACTCCGTCGAGGGCAGCCAGTCGGTGCGCACCGGCGGCCGCGTCGGCGCCGCGTTCCCCGCGCACACGACCTCCGGCGGCAAGGCGCTGCTGGCCGAGCTGGACGCCGCCGCGCTGCACGCGCTCTACCCGGCGCACGAGCTGCCGGTGCTGACCGAGCGCACGATCGCCACCCGCGCCGGGCTGGAGGCCGAGCTGGCGCGCGTGCGCGAGCGCGGCTACGCCACGATCGACGGGGAGGGCGACCCGCACATCGCCTCGGCCGCCGCGGTCGTGCGCGACGCCGACGGCGTCGCCCGCTTCGCCATCAGCGTCTCGATGCCGGCGTTCCGCGCCGACCCCGACGGCGCCGCCGTGACGCTCATCGAGGTGTGCGCGCAGGCGGGGCGGACGATCCCGTCGCCGCCTGCGCGAACCGCTCCCCCCGCTGCGTGAAGTCCCGGAAGCGCCCGTAGCTGGGAGCGGCCGGCGACAGCAGCACGACCCCGGCGCCGTCCAGCGCGGCGCGTCCCCGCGCGACCGCGTCGTCGAGGTCGTCGGCCATCGCGGTCGGGGCGGCGGCGCCGATCGCCTCCAGGGCCCGCGCGCCGTTGTCGGGCATCCCGATCACGGCCCGCACGGCGCCGTGGGCGGCGATCGCCGCGCCCAGCGGGGCGAAGTCCTGGCCGCGGTCCTGGCCGCCGACCAGCAGGGCGACCGGCTCGCCGGGCAGCGCCTCCAGCGCGGCCACGGCCGACTCGGGCGTGGTCGAGATCGAGTCGTCGACGAAGCGCACGCCGCCGTCGACGGCGACGGTCTGCAGTCGGTGGGGCAGCGGCTCGAAGCCGGCCAGCGCCGCCTGCGGGTCGGCGGGCAGCCAGCCGGCGACCTCGGCGGCGGTCAGCGCGGCCGCGACGTTCAGCGCGTTGTGGGCGCCCAGCAGCGCGGTGCGGCGCAGATCGACGATCGGCATGCCGTCGCGCACGACCGTCTGGGCGACCGCGTCGAAGCCGCCCTCGACCCCGAACAGCACGCGCTCGCTGCCGTCGGGCGCGGCCGCGGCCAGGCGCTCGTCGCGGCCGTTGAGGACCACCGTCCACGGGTCGTGGGCCAGCAGGTTGAGCTTGTCGGCGACGTAGCGCTCCTCGTCGCCGTGCCAGTCCAGGTGCTCGCGGTACAGGTTGACGACCACGGCGATACAGGGTGAGCGCTCCAGGTCGGCGGTCTGGTAGCTGGACAGCTCGACGACCCACACGTCCGGCGCGGCCTGCGGGGCGACCACCTCCAGCAGCGGGCGCCCGATGTTGCCCGCCAGCTCGACGTGCGCGCCGGCGGCGCGGGCCAGCGCCGCGGTCAGCGAGGCCGTCGTCGACTTGCCCTTGGTGCCGGTGACGCCGATCACGCACTCGTCGCCGTGCTCGGCGAACCACAGGTTGGTGGCGGTGGTCAGGCGCGGTCCGGCCTCAGACAGGGCGCGCACGTCGTCGCGATAGCGGCTGATGCCCGGCGAGCGCACGACGACGTCCAGCTCGGTCAGCGCGCGCCAGGCGTCCGGCCCGTCGACGAACGTCGCCCCCGGGAAGGCGTCGCGTCCGGCGAGGTCGACGGGCGCGTCGGTGGCCACCACCACGCCGGCGGGCGAGCCGAGCGCGCGGAACGTCGCCGCCGCCTCGCGGCCGGCGCCCCACAGGCCGACGCGGCGGCCCTCAAGCTCGCAGATGCGCATGGACGGCGGGCAGCAGCCGCGTCGGGATCTCGTGGTCGTCCGACAGGGCCAGCACCGCCTCGGGGTCCCCGAAGCCGTCGGGAACGGCGGGCAGCAGGCGTTCGCGTGCGGCGGCCACGACGGCGTGATCGGCCCAGCGCGGGTCGGCGGCCAGCAGGCGGAAGGCGGCGACCGACTCCTCCAGCTCGCCGACGCACTCGAAGGGCTTGTGGTCCTCCAGGCCGGCCAGCGCCAGGAACTCGGCGGTCTGCTCGGGGCGGTCGAGCAGATCGGCGCCGAAGATCGAGCGCAGGTGCTCGGGCGACGACCACGGGGCGAGCGCCAGGAAGACGAAGCGGCACTTCGGGCAGTCGCCGCACCAGCTGGCCGCGCGGCGGCGCTCGTCCAGGCGGAAGGCGGCATTGCAGGAGGTGAAGGCGTGGTGGTAGGCCTCCAGGCGCGCGAAGGCCCGGGCGATGCCCAGCTCGGAGGCGCCCCGCAGCAGCGAGAAGACGGCGATCGACGGCGTCGCCTCGTGAGCCAGCAGGTCGCCCAGGGCGCGCTCGAAGGCCAGCCCCTTGGACCACTGGTGGTTGACCTCGGTGCCGTCGGCCAGCACGAGGTTGCCCTGGGACGCCGACCGCTCGTTGGCCAGCACGACCTCGTCGAAGCCGTGCAGCACCGCGGTGGCCAGGGCGATGAGCGAGACGATCGCGGTGACCGGCACGTGGCCGTTGAGCGCCCCGGCGGCGTTGGCCTCCAGAAGCGTGGGCGAGATCGTGCGCCGGGCGATCAGCCGCGGCAGCCCCGAGACGGCGGCGGTGGCCGCGATCGCCGTGGGATCGCCGACGGAGAACAGCGTCACGTCGGCGCCGGTCGCTCGCATCGTCTCCAGCGCCACGACGGAGTCCTTGCCGCCGCCGATGGGCACGAGCGAGCGCTCGGTCGGCTCCAGCGCGACCTCGCGATGGGTGACCGACGCGTCGCCGGCGAAGCGGATCCGCGCCGCGACGTCGATCTCGTTGCGATAGCCGTACTCGCCCAGCCCGTGCACGTAGACGTTGGTCAGGAAGCGCGCGCGACGTTCGGTGAGCGGGCCGATCTCCAGCGCCGGCGGCGCCGCGGACTTCCAGTAGCTCGTGCCTGCGACCTGGTGCAGCAGCTCGAGCACCGCGTCCAGCGCGACGCGCCGCGCCGGGTCCAGCGGCGGTGCGCCGCCGGGCAGCGTGATCGTCTCCTCGAAGGCCAGCGCGTCGTCGAGCGCGTAACGCAGCGCGACGGTGGCCGACGCCTCGTCGAAGTGCCAGCCGGTGAAGCGGAAGGTCGCGTACGCGGACGGGTCGAACACGGCGGGGACGGCGGTGGAGGCCACGGGACGACGGTAGCGTTCCACGCATGCACGACGACGCCGACGCAATCGTGGTCGGAGCCGGCGTGGTCGGCTGCGCTCTGGCGTGGTTCCTGGCCCGGGCCGGCCTGCGCGTGACGGTGCTCGAGGCACAGACGATCGGCGCGGGTGCCTCGGGCCGCAACTCCGGCCTGGTCGAGCATCCCTATGACCCGGAGCAGGCCGAGCTGTACGCCGAGACCGTCGCGCTGCTGTCCGACGTGCTGGGCGACGCCTTCCCGGCCGAGCCGGCCGGTGCGCTGGCGCTCGTCGGCGACGCGGCGCAGGCCGATCAGATCGCGTCGGGCCACGGGCGCTTCGCAGGCCTGGACCCCGAGGTGCTCGACCCCGAGGCGCTCGCGCACGTCGAGCCCGGGATCGCGCCTGGTCTGTGGGCCTGTCGCGTCAACACCGGCCACCCGGTCGCGCCGGCACTGGCCGTGTCCGTGTTCGCCCAGCGGGCGCGCGCGGCCGGAGTGCGCTTCGCCGAGGGCACGCCGGCGCGGCTGGACGCGCTCGACGCGCCGGTGGTTGCGGTCACCGCGGGCGCCGGCACGGGCGCGCTGGTGGGCAGCGACGCGATCACGCCCCTGTGGGGTGCGACCGTCGGTGTCGCGCTGGAGCGGGCGCCGCGCCATCCCCTGCTCGACGGGCGCATCCCCGAGGTCCAGCTCGGCGGCCGGCCACCACACACGCCCGCGTTCAGCCTGATCGGCCCCCCGAGCGCGCTCGTGCTCGGCTCGACGTTCCTGCCCGACGAGCCCGATCCGGGGGCCTGGGCACAGCCGCTGCTCGACAACGGCGCGCGCTTCTGGCCGGCACTGCGCGATGCCCGGGTCACGTTCACCCGGGCCTGCGCGCGGCCGCGCTCCGCCGACGGCCGTCCCTATCTGGGGCGGCTGGGCGACGGGCTGTGGGTCGCGGCCGGCCACGGCGGTCGCGGCATCTCGACCGGGGCGGCCAGCGCCCGCCTGGTCGCCGACGCGATCCTCGCCGGCGACGACGCGATCATCCCGGGGCCGTTGCGGGCCGACCGCTACCGGCCCAGCAGGTAGGCGACGGACAGCGCCGCCCGCTCGGCGACGAAGCGCTCCCAGGCGATGCGCCGCCGGCGAGCCGACCGCGCAGTCGATGATCCGCAGCGCCGGACCGGCCTGCTGGTCGCTCACTACGCTTTCGGGGTCCCTCATTTCCCCGAAAGCGGATCGCGTGCTGGCTTCCATTCCCGGCACTCCGGACAATCCACTGCGCGTGGCGATCGTCGGCTCTGGACCGGCGGGCTTCTACGCGGCCGGGCAGCTGCTGTCCGACAAGGAGCGCGTGGTCGAGGTCGACGTGTTCGACAAGCTGGCCACGCCGTGGGGGCTGGTGCGCTACGGGGTGGCGCCGGACCATCCGAAGATCAAGTCGGTCACGCGGGTGTATGAGAAGACGGCGGCCAAGGAGGGCTTTCGCTTCCACGGCAACGTGGAGGTGGGCGTGGACGTCTCCCATGAGGAGCTGGCCTCGGCGTATCACGCGGTGCTGTATGCGATCGGGGCGGCGAAGGATCGTAAGCTGGGCATCCCGGGGGAGGAGCTTGCGGGGTCGCATGCGGCGACGGAGTTCGTGGCCTGGTACAACGGTCACCCGGACTACGCCGATCATGACTTCGACCTGAGCGCGCGGACGGTCGTGGTGGTGGGCAACGGCAACGTGGCCCTGGACGTGGCGCGGATGCTGGCCCTGGATGTCAGCGAGCTGCGGGTGACCGACACGGCCGATCACGCGATCGAGCTGCTGGCCGGGTCGTCGGTGGAGGAGGTCGTGGTGCTGGGCCGGCGCGGTCCGGCGCAGGCGGCGTTCACCAATCCGGAGCTGCGCGAGCTGGCCGACCTGCACGACGCCGACGTGATCGTCGACGCCCCGGAGGGGACCTACGTCGGGCTGGAGGGGATCGAGCCGACCAACGAGCGCAACGTCGAGCTGATCCGCGGCTACCAGCAGGCCGAGCCGCAGGGGCGCAGGAAGCGGATCGTGCTGCGCTTCGGGGTCTCGCCGGTGGAGATCCTGGGCGACGAGCGCGTGGAGGGCGTGCGGGTGGTGCGCAACGAGCTGGTGGAGGACGCAGGGCGCGTGAGCGCGCGGCCGACCGGCGAGTCGGAGGTGATCGACTGCCAGCTGGTGATCCGCTCGGTGGGCTACACGGGGTCGCCGTTGCCGGGCGTCCCGTTTGATGAAAGCAAGGGCACGATCCACAATCAGGCTGGGCGCGTGACCCGGGTGGGCAGCGAGGAGCCGCTGGCCGGGCGTCTACACCGCCGGCTGGGTCAAGCGCGGCCCGTCGGGGGTGATCGGGACCAACAAGAAGTGCGCCCAGGAGACCGTCGCCCATCTGCTCGACGACCTGGCCGCCGGCGCGCTGCCCGAGCCGACCACGACGCCGGCCGCACTGCTGGAGGGCCTGGAGGAGCGTGGGGTGGAGGTCGTCGACTATGCGGGCTGGGAGCTGATCGACGCCCACGAGAAGTCCCTCGGCGAGCCGCACGGGCGGCCGAGGGTCAAGCTGGTCCGCCGCGCCGAGCACCTGCTCCACGCGGCGGCGTCCAAGGTCCGAAGCTAGGAGCGCCGCGTGCCGCAGATCGTCGACCTGTCCCACCTGATCGTCGCCAGTCCCGAGGGCACCCCCGACTTCCTGCGCACGGACCTGACCTACCACGACCACGACAGCGGGGCGGCCGAGTTCGAGCAGCTGCTGGGCATCGACCGCCGCCTGCTGCTGCGCGGAGAGGGGCCGGCCTCCGAGCGCTTGTCGATCGGCACCCACAGCGTCACGCACCTCGACGCGCCCTACCACTACAACTCGACGATCCAGGGCCAGCCGGCGCTGACCATCGACGAGATCTCCCTGGAGCACTTCTTCGGCCCCGGCGTGGTGGTCGATGCGACCGGCCGCGAGGACGGCGACGCGGTCACGCTGGAGCAGATGCAGGCCGGCATCACCGCCGCCGGCCACGAGCTGCGCGCGGGCGACATCGTGCTCGTGCACACCGGCACCGACCGCTTTCTACGGCCAGCCCGACTACATGTTCCACGGCCCCGGCGTGACGCCCGAGGCCACGATCTGGCTGATCGAGCAGGGCGTGTGGACGATGGGCATCGACGCCTGGGGCTGGGACCAGCCGCTGCCGATCCAGGCCCAGGCGGCCAAGGCCCGCGACGAGCAGGGGATTCTGTGGGCCGCCCACCAGGTCGACCGGCCGTACTCGCAGATCGAGCGCCTGACCAACCTCGCCGCGCTGCCCAAGACCGGCTTCACCGTCGCCTGCTTCCCGCTGAAGATCCAGGGCGCCAGCGCCGCGCCCGCCCGCGTGGTCGGGATCGTCGGCTAGATGATTGATGCCACGCGGTCTTAGGCGTTGAGGTCGGCGAACGCTCGTGGCGGGCGACCGGTGAGCCAGTTGATCCAGATGCCGGCGCTGTAGGCCAGCAACTTCGAAGCGATGCGGGCGCGCAGCCCATGCAGAGTGCGCGCCCGATGAGCTTCGAGGCCGAGGCGGTCTTTGAGCGTCCAGAAGATCGATTCGATGCGTTGGCGGATGCCGGACAGATGCAGGCCGTTGTCGGGCTCGGTCTGTCGGGCCGGGCGCAGCACGGTGGCGCCATAGCGCTGGGCGGCGTGAGCGGCGAACTCGGCGCCGGCATAGCCCTTGTCGGCAACGATCGTCTCCCCGCCGCGCAGCCCGATGGCGAACAAGCGACGCGCGACGTCGCGTTCTTTGTCGTCGGCCGAAGCGAGGATGGCGGCGCGGATCGTGCCGTCGGGCGCGCCCAACAAGTGCAGGCGCATGCCCCAAAACCAGCGGCTGTGGCTGCGGCTGTAGTGATGCGCGCACGCGGGCGCCAGCTGCGAACGCCTGGTCGTGTCGACCGAGCGCCCGCATTCGACCGGGGTGGAGTCCAGCAGGGCGATCGAGTCCCAATAGCCCGGGCAATCCATCGCGAACGTGGCCATCAACCGCTCGATCTGCTCAGCCAGCCTGGCGCGGCGCTTCCAAAACGCGTCTTGGCTGGGCAACAACGGAAACAGCCCGCCCAGCTGGCGCCGCGCGGCGCGCAAGAACTGACGATCAGACGCGATGCCCATCACGCGCCTGCGCAACGCACAGCGTGATGACCTCCGCATCGGTGATCCTTCTTCGCGCGTTTCCTGGCCGCTTGGGCAGGAAATCGTCTGCGGCGCAGAACACCGCAGTGAGCAGCAGGTCGAGGTCGGCGAGCATCGTGGCCCCCTCGGGTCGACGGTGACGACTAGCACCGCCGACTTCGACCCGCTGCGTTATGTCCCCTCCGCCACAGCTCTCGCCGTGGCATCAATCATCTAGGCCCGCTGGACGCCCTCGGCCAGCAGCACGAACATCCGCCCGAGGAGGTCGCCGGGGACGGCGTCGGCCAGCAGCAGTCGCTCCAGGGCGACGCCATTGGCCATCGCGAAGGTCATCATCGCCACGTCGACGATCGGCATCGTCGGCGCGACGCCGGCATCGTCCATGCGGCGCTGGAGCATGGCGGCGACCCGCTCGCGCAGCTGCAGGTAGCGCTGGGCCATCTGGGCGCGGAAGGCCTCGTCGCGGGCGGCCAGGGCGGTGAAGTCGACGAACAGCCGGTGCCAGTCGGGGTCGGCCTCCAGCGCGCGGGTGAAGCTCTCGCCCGCCTGCGCGGCCTGCACCTCCGGCTCGGCGCCGCTGGCGAAGACGCGCTCCAGTTCGGCCATGCGCTGGTCGAAGCGCGTGTCCAGCACGGCCAGGAACAGCTCCTCCTTGGAGGCGAAGTTCGCGTACACGGCACCCTTGGTGAAGCCGGCCTCGGCGGCGACCTCGTCGAGCGTGGCGGCGGCCAGCCCGCGCTGCGCGCCGACGGTCGCCGCGGCCTCGATCAGCCGCCGGCGCGTGTCGGCCTGGCGCTCCTTGCGCGTCAGACGGGCGATGCCACCACCTCGGTGCCCCGCCCCGGCGTGAGCGTGATCGCCCGGCGGCGGACCGGCTCGGACGTCGGCGTGGTGGCTCGCAGCCGGCACTCCTGGGCCACGACGCGCAGAACCGTGGTCATCTCGAACTGGGCGAAGGCCGCGCCCAGGCAGCGGCGCACGCCGCCGCCGAACGGGATCCAGCTGTAGGTGCCCGCTGCCCGCTCCAGGAAGCGCTCGGGCCGGAAGCGGGCGGGCTCGGGATAGATGTCCGGGCGGCGGTGGACGAGGTGGATGCACGGCGTGAGCGTGACGCCCGGCTCGAAGTCGACGCCGCCCACGCTGATGGGCTGCTTGACCTGGCGCACCACGGCCGGCAGCACCGGGCGCAGGCGCAGCGTCTCCTTGACGACCGCGTCGGCGTAGGCCTCGTCGCCGTCGCGCAGGCGCTGCATTCCGCCGGGCATGCGCAGCAGGCGCTCGATCGCCCACGACAGGGCGGTGGCGGTCGTCTCATGGCCGGCGATCAGGATCGTCATCAGCTCGTCGCGCAGCTCCTGGTCGCTCATCGGAGAGCCGTCCTCGTGGCGCGCCTGGAGCAGCAGCGAGAGGATGTCGTCGCGCCCGGACAGGTCACCCGCGGCGCGGCGCGCGGCGATCGCCTCGAACACCGCCGCGTCCACGGGGGCCAGGCGCCGTCGAAAGCCGCGTGAGGCGCCCACCCGGTCAGGCCCCAGCACCGCCATGTGCAGCATCGTCTGAGGGCGGGTCGTCAGCTCGGCGGCGTCGCGCAGCCGCGCGCGCAGCGTATCCAGCCGCGCGTCGTCGTCGGCGCCGAAGATCGTGCGCACGATCACCTCGAGCGTGACCGCCTGCATTCGCGGCCACAGCCGCAGCGGCCGGCCCGTCGGCCAGGTGGCGACCTCGCGACGGGCGATCTCGGCCATCGCGTCGCCGTAGCGTTGCATGCGCTCGCCGTGGAAGGGCGGCAGCAGCAGCTTGCGCTGGGCCAGGTGCTGGGGGCCGTCGAGCAGCAGCACCGAGTTGTCGCCCAGCCACGGTCGCAGGACGGCGTTGGCCTCGCCGGCGTGCAGCACCTCCGCCGAAGCCGTGAACACCTGCTTGATCGCGTCGGGGTCCGACAGGAACACCCACGTGCCCTCCTGGGCGATGCGCACGGTGAACATGTCGCCGTAGCGGGCGCGCGCCCGCTCCATGAACGGCAGCGGCCGGGTCAGCCAGGCGAGCGTCTGGAGCGCGCGCGGCATCCGCGGGCCGGGAGGCAGGGCCTGTCGCATACCAACAAGTATCCAGATACCGGCCGGAACGTCAAAGCGGCGGCACAACTTCGCAGGACTTCGAGGGTTGTCCTTGAAGTCCGGCGGTCGGAAGGCCCGATCCCGGGCACCGCATTTCCACACCAGGAGGGACACTCGCGCATGCGACTAGGACGTCCGCGCCACGGCACCGTGGCTGCCTACCTCGCGCTGTTCGTGGCGCTCGGAGGCACCTCGTACGCCGCCGCCTCGCTGCCCCGCCACAGCGTCGGCACCGTGCAGCTGAGGAACAACGCCGTGATCGGCGCCAAGGTCAGGAATGGGTCGCTGACCGCCCGGGACTTCCAGGAGGGGCTCGCTGCCGCGCGGTCCCGCCGGCCCGCAGGGCCCCGCCGGCCCGGCCGGCCCGCAGGGTCCCGCCGGCGGCGGCGCGACGATCGGCCTCGCCGCGGTCACCGACCTCGGCCAGGTCAGCGCCGGCACCGGCATCGGCAGCGCCAACGTGAGCGTGCCCTCGGTCGGCGGCTACTGCTTCTCCGGTCTGTCGGGGACGCCCACCAACGTGCAGGTCACCCCGGCCCACACGTTCAGCGGTCCGATCATCGCCAACGCCACGATCGGCCAGTCCGGCAGCTGCCCGGCCGGCACCCAGGTCACGGTCGTGCTGACGTCGGCGATCACCGGCGGCACGATCAGCTCGCCGTTCTACATCGAGATCAACTAGCGATCTCGTCAGTCGAGGACGCCCGTCTGGCCGCGGTCAGGCGGGCGTCTTCGCGCTCATCTCGAACCACACGTGGGTCGAGCCCTCGTAGACGCCCCACTGGTCGGTGAGCGCCTCGACGAGGTGCAGGCCCCAGCCACCGACGTCGGTCGTCGGCCGGTCGCGCGCCACCGGCACGAAGCCGCCGCCGCGATCGACCACCTCGACGCGCAGCCGACCGGAGTCCTCGTAGCGGACGACCAGCCGCACCGGCCCGTCGCCGCCGTACTTGACGCTGTTGGTCACCAGCTCGGAGATCAGCAGCTTGGCCTCGCCCAGCAGCGACGGATCGATCCGCGGCACGCGCTCCAGCGCCTCGCGGGCCTGGCCCGGGGCGCGCGGCGTGCGCGGAAGGTCGAGGATCACGCTGGACGGCATTCTCGGTACGTGTACCCAGCTGCGTCGGCGACAATGCTCAACATGCGCGCCATTCAGATCACCGAGTTCGGCGGCCCCGAGGTTCTGGTCCTGCGAGAGGTCGACGAGCCCGTCGCCTCCGACGGCCTCGTCGTCGTCGAGGTCAGCTCGGCCGGCATCAACTACGCCGACACCCATCAGGCCGAGAACAGCTACCTGGCGCCCGCGCAGCTGCCGCTGATCCCCGGCGGCGAGGTGGTCGGCACCACCCCGGACGGGCGCCGCGTCGTGGCGCTGCTGGCCGGCGGCGGGTACGCCGAACGCGCCCTGGCCGCCCCCGCCGCCATGTGGGACCTGCCCGACGACGTATCCGACGGCACGGCGCTGGGGCTCGTGCTCCAGGGCACGACCGCCTGGCACCTGCTGCGCACCAGCGCGCAGCTGCGTGCCGGCGAGAGCGTCGTCGTGCACGCCGCCGCCGGCGGCGTGGGGACCATCGCGGTGCAGCTGGCCAAGCGATTCGGCGCCGGGCGGGTGATCGCCGTCGCCTCGTCGCCGGACAAGCGCGAGCTGGCAGTGGAGCTCGGTGCCGACGCGGCCGTCGACGGGGGCGCCGACGACCTGACCGCGGCGCTGCGCGAGGCCAACGGCGGGGCGCGCGTCGACGTCATCCTGGAGATGACCGGCGGGCGGGTGTTCGAGCAGAGCCTCGAGGCGCTCGCGCCGTTCGGGCGTCTCGTCCACTTCGGCCAGGCTGCCCGTGCCGGTGCGCCTGCGGTCGACCCGGGGCGGCTGATGGCCACCAGCCGCGGCGTGATCGGCTTCTGGCTGGTGCACGTGCTGCGCAAGCCCGAGCTGATGTCGCAGGCGATGAGCGAGCTGCTCGACGCCGTCGTGGCCGGTGAGCTGCGCGTGGTGGTCGGCGGCACCTATCCGCTCGAGGATGCCCGCCGCGCGCACGCGGATCTGCGCGCGCGCACGTCGGTCGGCAAGCTTGTGCTGACCCCATAGGCGTCGGTGCCGTCGCATAGGGTGCCGCCCATGACGGAGCATGATGGGCGCGACGGAGCGGAGGACGGCCTGCGGCTGGGTCGCCGCGGGTTCATCGGTGCCGGGCTGGCCGGTGCGGGCATGGCGCTGGTGGGCACGGCGCGCACAGCCCGTGCGCAGGCGCCCGCGGCGGGCGGGGCGCTCGGGCAGATGCCCCGTGCGGCCTACCCGCACCTGCCGGCGGTCCCGCTGGACCCAGCGGGGCTCATCGACACGCTGCAGAAGCTCGAGATCCGCGGCGCCCAGACGCTGCAGGCCAAGCAGGCGCTGACCAACCGCTACACGATCGGCGGCCAGACGCGCGACGGCTACACCTTCCTCTACGGCGCTGAGCCGCCGCGGCCGCTCGACCACCCCGAGCAGTTCTCGATCGGCTGGACGACGATGCCCGGCGTGGCCGAGGCCGGCGCCGGGCGCCTGGGGCGCTGGTCGCGCGCGCTGACCGATCCCGACGCGGCGACGCGCGAGTTCTGGCCGACGATCGCCCGCTACGGCATCGCGGTCAACATCGTCGGGCCCCAGCGCGTCGCCGGCGCCGCCGTCGGCGAGCTGCGCCGCACCTTCGGGTCGGCGTGGACGCGGCCGGTGCAGGCCGCCGCCGACGCGGGCGAGCTGTATGTCTTCGACATGCGCCGCTTCGCCGCGCTGGCCCCGCAGACGACCCCCGACGGCCCGCGCTTCACCCCGTCGACGGTCACGCTGCTGCGCCGTCACCGCCGCAGCGGGGACCTGCGTCCGGTGGCCGTCCTGGTGGCGGGTCAGCGGGGCGCCGGTCGGCAGCTGTACACGCGCGAGCGCGCGACGGACGGCGCGTGGCTGTACGCGCTGCAGGCGGCCAAGACGTCGATCACCGTCTTCGGCATCTGGCTGGGCCACGTGTACCAGTGGCACCTGGTGACCGCGGCCATGCAGATGACGATGCACAACACGCTGCCGAGCGGCCATCCCGTCTCCCAGATGCTGGCGCCGCAGGCCAAGTACCTGATCTCGTTCGATCAGGCGCTGCTGGCGCAGTGGACGTCGATCGCACCGCCGACGTCGCTGACCACGGCCGACCAGTTCCTGGCGCTGTGCAACGCGTTCGCCGACGGCCGGCAGTTCTTCGAGGACGACCCGCAGGCCACGCTGGACCGCATGGGGCTGCGCGAGCGCGACTTCACCGACCGAGAGCCGTGGGACCGCTTCCCGGTCGCGCGCAAGATGCTCGCGATCTACGGCCTCGTCGAGCGTTACGTGCGCGCATGCGTGCGCGCCTCCTATGCGACGGACGCGGCGGTGGCTGGCGATCAGGCCCTGCAGGCGTGGATGGCGGCCTCCTCGGCGCCCGACGGGGGCAACGTCCAGGGGCTGCCGGCGCTGACCAGCCGCGCCGCGCTCGTGCGCGTGCTCACGAGCCTGCTCAACCGGGTGACGATCCACGGCGCGTCGCGCCTGAACTCGACGCCCAACCCGGCCCTGTCGTTCGTGGGCAACTTCCCGCACTGCCTGCAGCGCACCGACATCCCCGGTCCGCGCACCGAGATCGACACGCCGACGCTGCTCAGCTACCTGCCCAACACCAAGACGATCGGGCAGGCGCTGGACTTCTACTTCATCTTCGCCTTCTCAACCCCGTACGAGCCGGCGATCCCGCTGGGCGGCCCGGGCGCCGACCTGTTCTATCCCGGTGGCCCCGGCAGCCCGCGCAACCGTGCGCTGATCGAGCTGCGCAAGGCGCTGGCGGCGTTCATCCGCGCCGAGCAGCCCGACATGCCGCAGCTGTACCAGTGGCCACGCAACATCGAGACCTGAGGGCCGAGACGACGAAGGCCCCGCCGGGGCGGGGCCTTCGTTGAGCGTCTGCGGATGCGGATGAGAGGACTCGAACCTCCACGTCCCGAAGGACACAGGCACCTGAAGCCTGCGCGTCTACCAATTCCGCCACATCCGCGGATGCGGTGACGCAGGGTAGCGCCTAGCGGCGGACGCCGGGCAGCCGCTAACTGGAGGCCAGTCTTCCACTTGTTGGGTAGGATGGATCACATGTCCATCGACGCCGGGACCCGTCCGCTGCGGCGTGATGCCGAGCGCAACCGCCGGCGCATCCTCGAGGCCGCGCGGGTCGCCTTCGCCCAGCAGGGGCTGGAGGTCTCGCTGGATGCGATCGCACGCGAGGCCGGCGTCGGGGTGGGGACGGTCTACCGCCGCTTCTCCGACAAGGAGCAGCTGATCGAGGCGCTGTTCGAGGAGTCGCTCGACGAGCTGGTGGCGATGGCGCGCAGCGCGCTGGCCGTCGACGATCCGTGGGAGGGCTTCCTCGCGTTCCTCGAGGGCGCGGTGACCCGCCAGTGCGAGGATCGCGGGCTCAAGGAGCTGCTGCTCGGCTCCGCCCACGGTCAGGAGCAGATCACCCGCGCGCGCGACCAGATCGTGCCGCTGGTCAGCGAGCTCGTGGCCCGCGCCCAGGCCGCCGGATGCCTGCGCGGCGACGTCGCCGCCTCGGACATCGCGCTGATCCAGTTCGGCATGGGCTCGATCGCCGAGTACACCGCCGAGGTCCAGCCCGACGCCTGGCGGCGCATCATGGGGCTGATCATCGACGGCCTGCGCGCGTGCCCGGAAGCGCCCGCGCCGCTGGCCGTCGATGCGCTGGACCCGGAGGCGATCTCGTGCGCGATGCGCGACTGGCGCCCGCGCGCGGTCAGGCCGCGGCGAGGGTGAAGCGGCCGACGAGCTGATCGAGCTCCGTCGCGCGGGCGGCCAGCTCCTGCGGCGCTGACCTCCTGGGTGGGAGGCCGACGACTGCTGCGCGGAGGCCGACACCTGTTCGGAGCGGCCATGTCGCCAGCACGGGCGCCCTCGATCGCCGCGTTGGCGCCAGGAGGTTCTTCGGGTCGGCGATGGAGGCGATCTGGGCGGTCAGCTCGACGCCCCGGCCGGCGATCTCATGGGGATGGCGGCCAGCCGGGAGGCCTCGTGGCTGATTCGTCGTCCAGCGCGCCCTGCAGCTGTGCCCAGAACGCGTTGTAGCCGGCGATCGCGGTCTGCGCCTTGTCGAGCACCGCGTTGAACAGGTCGACGAGCTCGGCGACGTCGCCGGTGGCGGACGCGTCCGTGATCGGGCTGGTGACCGGGACCACCTCGAACGGCAGGTCGCCGGCATGGAACGCGTCCATCCCGGAGACGAGATCGGTCAGGCAGTGGGCGTCCAGGCGCGTGGGGCGCTCCTTGAGCTCTGCGACGGTTGCGGCGTTGCGGCTGCGGGGAGAGGCATGGGTGACGTCCGTGTCGGTAGGGACCAGAGGAAACAGCCGTCCGACCACGCCGATCACCGCTCAAGGTCTCGAGCAGAAGGTGCATGTTGCGCACGCTCGCCGGCGCACGACGTTGCTACCCTGCTGGACCGTCCACTCGCCGCTATCGTCTAGGGGACTAGGACGCCGCCCTCTCACGGCGGAAACCGGGGTTCGAATCCCCGTAGCGGTACTCACGAACGCCCGATTCCGTCGGGCGTTTCGTCGTCTGAGGGTGGCCGTGGGACGCGCGCGCGTTCGTCACCCGCTGAGCCGCCTGGCGGAGGCGTGTCACTGATGGCGCGCGGGATGCGGTGGGACCGTGTTCGCGACCGTGACCTGCTACGGCGCGACGCGCGCGCCGGCGACGACGATCTGCGCACCGATCCGGCGCTCGCGCGGTCCACGACACGGCGGGCGACCGCGCGGGGCGTCTCGCCGACGACGGAGAAGCAGCTCGCGTTCGTCCGAGCGCTGCGGCGGCAACTCGGCGAGCCCGACGAGGCGATGCGACGGTGTCGGCGGTCGAAGCAACGATGTCGCTGGGGGCGATCTCAAGGACCTCGGCGAGACGCTCGACGATGGCGAGGGCGCGATCGTCGTGATCGGCGAGTCGAGGCTCGAGGAACAGCTCGACAAGGCGCTGACACGCGCCCAGAAGAGGATCGAGAAGCAGCTCGATGCCGACGCGGACGAGCTCCGGAAGGAGCTCGAGGAGGCGGAGAAGACCGAGGTGGCCTACCGGTCCCGCCTTGCGGGGGCGCCGGTGGCAGGCGCCTCCGGGCCGGAGCGCGAAAGCTTGCGCGGCAGGATCGCAGACAGCCATACTGAGGGGACACAGCGAGGGATGACGATGCCCATCGGGCGCTCAGCGGAGCCGAGCAGGACGTCATCGAGGGGGCCACGATGGTCGCCTCGCTGGGGAAGACGGTGATCCATCCCGGCGGTCGACCGACGACCGACTTCATGTTCCAGGCGGGCCGATTCGAGCCCGACCACGAGGTCCTCGAGGTCGGCTGTGGAGTGGGCACGACCGCCATCCGCCTCGCGACCGAGAAGGACTGTCGGGTGTGCGCGATCGACATCGATCCTGCGTTGGTGGACCGAGCGCGCCGTGCCGTCCGCCGGGCGGGCCGGTCGCAGCAGGTCAGCGTTCAGCAGGGTGACGCGCTGAACCTGCCCTTTGACGACGCCCGCTTCGACCGGGTGCTTGTCGAGGCCGTGCTCATGTTCGTCGATCGGTCCAAGGCCCTCGACGAGATCGCGCGCGTCAGTCGTGCCGGCGCGATGGTCCTCGACCATGAGGTCGCGACGCCGGACACAACCCCCGACGGAGATCCGCAGCACCGTCTCGGAGGGCATGGGTCGCGTGGCGCTGGACAGTGTCGAGGCATGGGAGGACCTCTACCGCTCGGCGGGTTTCGAGATCCTGGAGACCCAGGTGAAGCCGATGGCGATGACCTCGCCCAGGTTCCTCATTCGGGACGAGGGCGTGGCCGGTGCCTCAAGGATGATCGCTCGCGCTCTGACCAGCCCGTCGAAGCGGCGCCGCATGGCTCGCTACATGCGGGCCGCGAGAAAGGCCGAACGGCATCTGCAGGCCATGGTCGTCGTCGCCCGCAAGCCTGATGACCGACCGTCGGCCGCGGTAGCGGATCGCCTCGACTCGGATCCCGACTCGGCCCCTGACGGGCGTGATGATGAACCCGGTCGCCGGCCTGACGTGCCGGTTGGCGCGACGTCGGGGCGCCTCTGCCCGGAGTTAGGATGGATGCATGCCGGAGTTGCCAGAGACCCGGTATGCCCGCAGCGGCGATGTCGGCATCGCCTATCAGGTGCTTGGCGAGGGCGGGCTCGACCTGGTGCTCGCCTACCCGTGGGTATCGCACCTGGATCTGCAGTGGGAGAGCCCCGCGATCGCGCGCTTCATGCGGCGGCTGGCGACCTTCTCGCGCCTGATCGTGTTCGACCGTCGCGGCGTCGGCCTTTCCGACCAGACCGAGCGCGCGCCGACACTGGAGGAGCGCATGGAGGACGTGCGTGCGGTGATGGACGCCGTCGGCTCCGATCAGGCCGCTCTGCTGGGGATGTCGGAGGGCGCGCAGATGTGCCTGCTGTTCGCCGCGACGTACCCGGAGCGCACGTCGGCGCTGCTGCTGTGGGGTGCGATGGCCCGGTCGACGGAAGCCGCGGACTATCCCTTCGCGCCTCCGATGCAGGCGATCATGGAGTCCTACACGGAGCTGATGGCGCCTCAATGGGGACAGGGGGCGTCTGTCGAGGTCTTCTCCCCGAGTCTCGCTGACGATCCGCGGGCGCGCGAGTTCATCGCCAGGCTGGAGCGGGGGGCTGGGAGCCCGATGCGGGTGTGGTCGCTGGTGCACACGTTCTTGCAGACCGATGTTCGGGATGCTCTACCGCTCATCCAGGTGCCGACGCTGGTCATGCATCGAACGCACGACCAGGCCGTCAACGTCCGCGCGGGGCGCTGGCTCGCAGAGCAGATCAAGGGCAGTCGATACGTGGAGTTCGAGGGGCGCGACCACTTTCCGTGGGTCGGCGACGCGGAAGCCCCGCTGGCGGTCGTGGAGGAGTTCCTGACGGGCATGCGCCCCACCGCTACGCCCGAGCGGGTCCTGGCCACGGTGGTCTTCACGGACATCGTCGGCTCGACCGGCCGCGCCGCCGAGCTTGGTGACCGGCGGTGGCGCGAACTGCTCGAGGAGCATCAGCAACTGGTGCGCACGTGCCTGGAGCACGCCGGCGGGCGCGAGATCAAGACGACCGGCGATGGCTTCCTCGCCACGTTCGATGGACCGAGCCGAGCCGTGGGCTTCGCGCGTCGCCTCGTGGTCGAATCGCGAGGCCTCGGCGTTGATGTCCGGGTCGGGATCCATACCGGTGAGGTCGAGGCGATGGGCAACGACATCGGCGGCATCGGCGTTCACGTCGCCTCCAGGATCTGCGGCCTCGCCGAGCCCGGGCGCATTCTGGCCTCGCGCACCGTCCGCGACCTCAGCGTCGGTTCCGGGATCGCGTTCGAGCCCCGCGGCGAGCACGAGCTGAGGGGCGTTCCGGATCGCTGGGACCTCTACGCCGTGTCGGCGTCCTAGCCGCGCGGTCGCGAGAGGCCGTCGTGAGCCACCGGGCAAGTCGGGGATCCGGCACCACGCTTGCGCCCACAGCGCCGAGATGGCGACTCGCCCGGGGCCCCGACGACCCCGGACGCCTCCAAGTCGGCCGGCCGTCGACCCCTCGACGGCCGCGGGCAGCATTCTCCCAGCCCCGACCCGACAGCCGGGGTAGAACTCCGTCCTCCCAGGCGAGCTTCGACCCCATCGGCCACCCGGGGCGATCAGTAGTTTGCCTGGACTGCGGGCACACCAACCGCATGGGCCCCGCCGGGGAAGGCGCCCTACACACCACCCCCGGCTGCCCGTTTCTTCTCCTGGGCCGAGTCGGTCCGGCTCACGAGAGACCCGATGTGGACGGGGGCGAGCCCGCCCGCCGGATCCCCAAGGCCGTACTGCCGAGCGCGTGCTTTCCCCGGGGCCCTTGTCGTGGCGAGATACTCCCGCCATGACCGATATCGCGGCAATGAGGCAACAGGCCCGCGCCACCTGGGCGGCCGGCGATTTCGACGCCGTCGTGCCGTTCATCTGGGAGGCGGGCACCGTGGCGGCGGAGGCGTCGGCATGCGGTTCGGGTGACCGGGTGCTGGACGTCGCTGCCGGGAGTGGGAACGCGGCGATCCAGGCCGCAAAGCGGGGCGCGAACGTCGTCGCCTCGGACCTCACACCGGAGCTGTTCCAGCCCGGGCGGCGTCGTGCGGCCGAGCACGGCGTCAGGCTGGAGTGGGTCGAGGCCGACGCGGAGGAGCTGCCGTTCCAGGCCGCAAGCTTCGACGCCGCCCTCTCGACATTCGGCATCATGTTCGCCCCGCGTCAGTCCATCGCGGCGGCTGAGCTCGCGCGCGTGGTCCGGCCCGGTGGACGGATCGCGCTCTGCGCGTGGCGGCCGGCGGGCTTCGTCGGCGAGATGTTCGCGACGATCGCCGAGTTCCTGGATCCGCCGCCGCTGCCCGAGGGCCCGCCGGTGCGGTGGGGGACCGAGGAAGGGGCCGACGATCTGCTGGGCGGCGCGTTCGACATCACGTGCGAGCGGCGGACGTTGTTCCAGCGCTTCGACGGCTCCATCGACGAGATGACCGACTACTTCATGGACCGCTTCGGTCCTATGATCATGGCCCGGCGGGCACTCGAGCCCCAGGGTCGCTGGGACGCCTTCCTGACCGCCTACCGGGAGCTGACACGCCGCTGGAACCAGGGCGGGGACGGTGCGGCGGCGCTCCCGGGTGACTACCTGCTGGTGACCGGAAGCCGGCGCGGTTGAGCCGAGGCGCTGGGCGGCGCCTGCCCTTCCGGGTTCGGCTCACCCAGCCGCCGTTCGCCCGGCCGCAGCCTCGTTCCCGGGCGTCGACCGACACGGCGGCATCGTTGCGCCGGTGTCCTCGACGGCCAATGCCAGCGGGATCGAACACCACCTGCGACGCATCCGCGCCAAGTCGATCCGCGAGCTGTGGACGTACGCCACCGCCCGCGCCCGCGGGACGATCGAGCGGCGCAAGCTGGACTCTTGTGGAGGCAGCCTGCGCGCCGTCGGGCGCATCCGCCGTCCGCATGGCGCGGGGGCGGTCCGCGTCGGCGCGCGGGTGCTGTTCTGGCCCGACGTCAAGCTCAGCGTCGACGGGGCGTCGGACCCGGCGGTCCTCACCATCGGCGATCGCACCTCCCCGCATGAAGCCCGTCACTCGTTCGGGTCGCTGCTGGCGGCATCCGGGATCAATCAGCAGCTCGACGACGGGGAAGTAGATTGGATGCGCGACCAGCATCGCGGTTACGCCAAGGAGCGCGAGACTCAATGGCTAGAGCGAAAGAGACGCGATGATCGAGGCGAGCTGGGAGAGCATGCTGCTGTCGGTGGTGATCAGCCCGGACCATGGCCGCTCGTGATGGTGGAGGGCGAGCAGTAGATCCCAGTCGTCAGGCTCGCTCATCCGACGGTCGATCTGCCAAACGGGCACCAGCTCGGCGTGCGCCTAACCTTGTGAGGGGGTTGATGATCGGCTGTGGAACGTTCTGGTCCAGGGCGTAGAGGGCGGCGGCCACGTCGCCGCTCCTATGCCGCCAGACCGCCCTGCAGCTGGGCTTCGAGGTCGAGTGCCTCGTCGATCGCGCCGCGCGGTAGGTCGGGGTACAGCTCGTAGACGACCGCGGTTTGCAGGCCGCCGTCGTGCAGGGCACGGAGGGCTCCGGACTCGACTCGGGTGCGGTGGACATGGGGAGCGCCCCCCAGCCTGCCCGGCACGATGCGCAGCAGCGGTCCGGGCGAGACGAGGTCGGGCCCTCGGGCGCGACCCACGTCGAATGGGGCGATGAGGTTCAGCGCGTCGTTGTCCAGCACGCGCTGTCGGTTCTCGGCCCTGCTACGTTGCCGCGAGCAAGGGCTGTCGCTGGTCACCTCGACCAGTCCCTTGGCTGGCGTCGCGCGTGCGCTCGCCGTGACCAATTGGCATGGGAGGTCCCTCTGATGAACGTCACAGCACTGCAGACGACGCCGATCAAGGGTGCCATGCTGCACCACCCGGATGCGGTCGACATCGGCCCCCACGGCGTGGAGACCAACCGCCGCTTCTACCTCATCGACGGGCGCGGGCGGATGTTCAACGGCAAGCGGTTCGGCCGCCTGGCCCAGGTGGACAGCAGCTACGATCCCGATGCCGGGCAGCTGACCGTTCGGTTCCCGGACGGCAGCTCGGTGACCGACGAGGTGTCGGTCAGCGGCGAGCAGATCGAGACGAGCTTCTACGGGCGGCCCGTCCTCGGGCACGCGGTCAACGGGCCGTTCAGTCGAGGCACTCACCGACTACGTGGGCAAGCCCGTTCGGCTGCTGGCCTCCGACGTGCCCGGGGAGGCGATCGACGTCCATCCGATCACGATCGTCTCGACCGCCTCGATCGACGAGGTGGCCAGCCACGTGCGGGTGGCGCCCGTCGAACGGCGACGCTTTCGCATGCTCATCGAGGTCGACGGCTGCGAGGCGCACGCCGAGGACGGCTGGATCGGCCAGGACGTCGCCGTCGGCAGCGCAGTGGTCCGCCCGGTGGGACCGGTGCCGCGGTGCGTGGTCACGACGCACGACCCCGACACCGGCCGGCGCAACGTCGACATGCTGCGCACGATCCTGCGCTATCGCGGGGCGCGCGCCGGAGACGACCTCGCGACGCCGGTCGACCACCTGCCCGACGGCGGCAAGGTCGTCTTCGGTGTCTACGCGATGGTGATCTCCCCCGGCCGCGTGACCGTCGGAGACGTGGTGTCGGTGAGCGGGGTTGCGCCGGCACGCACCGTGGCCTGACGGACCTCTGATCCCACATCACCCTCGTTCTCGATCGCGGGTTGTACCCGGAGGGAATCGCCCCTACGCGGATCGCGACGCGATCGTCGAGAACCTTCAGCACGAGCGGATCGCACGGATCGCCGGAGGCGGCGTGGCCGGGCAGCAGGCTGTCCACCTCGAGCTGGAAGTGCCGAGGCCCCTGACCATGCCAGCGGGCGAGGAGGCGCTCGCGTGCCTGGGAGGTGCGCTGGGCGTCAGCGCGCTTGAGCTGCTGGGCGACGGTGAGCGCCTGATGATGGTCGCGAGAGCGAGGCGGGTGCCGCGCTGCGCTTCACGAACCGCCTGCCTCGTCGGGAACCGGTGGGGCCTGAGTGGCCATGGGACCGCGCAGCTGGATCAGGCAGCCCGCGTCGTCGGGGTCCTTGGGCACGAAGCCGACGAGCTTGGTCTTGGCGTCGAGCGCGTCGAGCATGCCGCGAGTCAGGCCGCGATGCAACCCGCAGACCAGCGGCTGGCGCTCGTGGACCGCTTCGCGGTATGGGCAGTTGCGCAGGCGATAGGTAAGGCGATCGTCGCCAATCGGCTCGCGTACAGGCTGAAAGCCCAGGCAGGCGAGGGTGTCGTGCAGGCGCTGTTCGCCGGGGATGTCGCTCTCGCCGCCGAGCAGCTCCCGCCCGATCCGACGGCCGGTGGCCTCGACGTCGCGCACGCGGGCACGTCCGGCCGCCAGCGAGCGCACGAGCCAGCGTGACAGCTCGGCGTACCCGGTCGGTGGGTCCCCGCCGGGCTGAGCGCTGGGGCTGACGAGCCACGCATCACGCGGTCGCCCACGTGCGAGACGCTCACGCTCGCGCAAGACCAGGCCGGCGTCGTGGAGTCGCTCCAGGTGGGTGCGCACGCCGTTTGGGTGCAGCCTGAGCTGCTCGGCGAGCTCCTCGGTTGATGCCGGACGCCGCAGCTCACACAGCAAGGCGAACAGGCGCGCTCGCGTGGGCTGCGCGAGCGCGTCTCCGGGTCGAGTCGGTACGTCCACGTCTCCTAGTTTCGCAAAGCGCCGCTAGGAAAAACAGCAGGCCCCTCTGCTAGGCTTTTACACATTACGACTAGGAGAAAGGCGGGCGGCGCGATGGCCTACGTGATCAACGAGCCGTGCATCGGAACGAAGGACACCTCCTGCGTCGAGGTCTGCCCAGTGGACTGCATCCACCCGACGCCCGACGAGCCGGAATTCGACCAGCACGACCAGCTCTACATCGACCCCGAAGAGTGCATCGACTGCGACGCGTGCGTCGAGGCCTGTCCGGTCGACGCGATCACCTCCGAGGATCAGGTACCGGCAGAGTGGCAGTGGTACGTCGAGATCAACGCCGCCTACTACCGGGGAGCCTCGACATGACCGCTGAGCATCGTCGAGGACCGCGGCGCCCTCGAGTCCTCGCGATCATCGACCCCGCTGGGGAAACGCATCTCGTCGCGGCGGGCTCACCGTGGCGGGCGGCGTCAGGTCCCGGCTCGCGGCTGCTGTCTTTGTGAAGACACGGGTGGGCGCCTGGGCACGAATCTCCCGCAACCGGCAGCGCCTTCCGGCTACGGTCGCGCCCTATGAGCCGGCACCCGCGCCTGCGGGCGGTCGCAGCGATCGTCGCGCTCCAGCTCGTGGCTGCAATGGCGAGCGCCACCGATGCCCTCGCGGCGGGACAGAGCCCCGACTGGGCTTCGTGGCGGGCGATCAACGCTGCGCTCGGCCAGCAGGCGGCCGCCACCGGCGCCGGTGAGGATGGAACCGGCGCTGCGCTGGATGCGATCGGCTCGGTCGTCATGGTGACGCCGGCGGGCCAGGCCTTCCAGGCATCGGCGCTGCGCTTCGCAGCCGCGCAGGGCTCGGCCGCACAGTGCGTGGACATCGTTCGCAACAACCCGAGCTTCGCGGGGGTGAATGCGTTCCTGGTCTGCATCTCCCCGATCAACGCCATCCTCATCGCCGAGGAGCAGGCGATGGCGCAGCAGAGCTCGAAGATCGCGGCCAACAGCTCTCCCAACGTGGGCCCGGGGCAGAGTCCGTCGCTCGCTCAGGCGCACGCCATCCTCGCGTATGCGACGACGGTCCACCTGACGACCGACATCGTCAGCGGCGTCGGTGACCTGCGCCACGCCATCGGCGTTGGGCGCAGCGTCATCAACGTCGGTGCGGAAGGCATCCTGCGCCTCGACCTGCCCGAGGCAGTCCGCTACGTGCATCCGGAGGACGGCCGCGTGGCCGTGATCTACGCATACGACGAGGAGCAGGCCACGGAGCAGTTCGCCCAGTTGGTCGGGACGGCCGACCTGGGGGCCGGGATCCAGGATCTGCTGGACGACGGCGCCCCGTCGCCCGCGGTGCAGGCGCCGTTCGTCGGCGGGGTTGCGCCCGCGGCACCGGAGCCTGGGGGGCGTGCGCGGGCGGCGGCGGCATCGGCGGGGATCACGGTCGCATCGGCGCCTGCCGGCACGGCGGCGTCAGTGCTCGTTGCGCCACCATGGACCCGCGTGTTCGTCGACGGGCTGTACGCGGGACGGGTTGCCGAGGAGGCGGCGCTCACCCGCCTGCTGGGGCTCTCGCCGCGCGACCGCCCCCAAGGGGATCCGACGGTTCGGCTGCGCGGACGCGCCGGGTTGACGCCCGGCGACGCGCGGGCGCTCGAGGCGGTCGTCACCAACCAGGCCGCGCGCGCCCACGGACTGCAGGCCTACGATGCCGCGTTGCGACGCATCGATCGTGCCCACGGCAAGGCACGCCGACGCCAGCGCGCGGGCGCCGCTCGCCAGGCACGACGGCTGAGCGCCCTCTACCGCAAGGAGCCCCGTGTACGCGCCGCGGCGGTGGCCGCGTTGCGGCGGCCGACGTCTGGCGGGCGCATCGTGGCCGTCGTGAAGGCGCCCGGCTACGCGGACCTGGACGTGGCCTCGTTGCTGCGCGATCGCGATCGCGACCGTGCCAGCCGGCGGCTCGCCACCACGCTGGCACGGTCGGCCCGGAGCCTGGCCGCGGCGCGTGGGTGACGCCGCAGAAGCTGATCGCGGACCGGCGCATGGCCCACGGCACCCGCGGCGAGCGCGGGCATCTCCTCCCGATCCGCGTTCGTCATCATGAGTGCCCGGTGCGTCGTAGCCGAGAGGGCTTCGGACACGGCTGGCTGATGCCGCTGCGCTCGCCGAGCCATGGCGTCTGCGGGTGGCCGTGGCTGTAACGGGCACGGGAAGCCCGAGTGGGACCGGTACTGCTCGCCTGTCGGCGACGCGCGTCGCGTCAGGTGAGCCGGGCGCGGATGTAGCGTTCGCCGATCGCGGGCGAAAGGCGCCCAATGGCGAACGGGCCCACGCCGATCGCCAGGCGGGCCCAGAAGCCGGTGAAGAGGTTCCCGAACGCGGCCCCGGCGAACAGCAGCGCCCACATCACCGTCAGCAGCACCGACATCTCGTGTCGGTGCGCTGCTCTTTGTATTGGCGCACCCAGTGTGGCAGCGACTGGCGGGGGGCGTTGCCTGAGGCGTAGGCCTTCGCGGAGGCCCATTCGCCTGCAGCGTCTGTTGGTAGTGCTCGACTTCGAGACGTTCACCCAAGTGGCCGCCCAGGCGAACGTCTCGCCATACACCTCGAGACGACAAACGACGGCGTAGCGCCCCCCGCGCGGTCAAACGCGCTCCATGGTGCGGCACTCCGGGCCTCTCTGAACGGTGTGAGCCTCGACACCCACACCCCCTCGGCAGGCCCGCACCTACATCACGCCGTTCGAAACGTCCCCGAGCACGTCAACTAGTACGGGTTCCCGGAAATACGTTCGCGGCGGTGGGAGGAGCTGTCATAACCGCGGCGAACTCTGGGGTAGTGGCGGCTGGGGCGGTCAAGATCAGCGAGGTGCAGGAGCGCGAGCTGCGTCGGCGTGCCGGCCAGTACACGCGTCCCTATCGCGAGGTGATCCGGGCCAAGCTGGTGCTGCTGGCGGCCGATGGGCTCAGCGATGTCGAGATCGCCGCCAGGCTGGACTGCACCGATCGAATGGTCGCCAAGTGGCGACGAAGGTTCGTGCAGGAAGGCCTGGCGGGACTGGATGAGAGGCCACGGCCCGGGCGGCCGCGGTCGTTTTCCCCCCGGTCAGATCGCCGAGATCAAGGCGCTGGCCTGCGAGCTGCCGGCCGAGTCGGGCCGACCGATCTCGCGTTGGTCGGCCGCTGAGCTGGCCCGCGAGGCGGTCGCGCGCGGGATCGTCTGCCAGGTCTCGGGGACGACGGTGTGGCGGTGGCTGTCTGAGGACGCGATCCGCCCGTGGGCGTGGCGCTCGTGGGTGTTTCCACGCGATCCGGACTTCCGCCACAAAGCCGGCCGGGTGCTCGATCTCTACGCCCGGCGCTGGGAAGGCCCCCGGTTGCACCCCGGCGACTACGTCATCAGCGCCGACGAGAAGACCAGCTGCAGGCGCTGCTGCGCTGCCACCCGCTCGTCGCCGGGCCGGGCGCCAGGGCTCATCGAGCACGAGTACCGCCGCCACGGCACGATGGCCTACCTGGCGGCGATGGACGTCCACGACCCCCAGCGCGGCCTGTTCGGCCGCTGCCAGGCGAAGATCAGCAACGACGCGTTGACGCGCTCGTGGCGATGTCATGACCAGCGAGCCCTACGCGTCGGCCCAACGCGTCTTCTGGGCGTCGACAACGGCACCGTCCATCGCGGCCAGAAAGCCATCTACCGCCTCTCCAAGGCGCTTGGCCCAACCTCGTGCTCGTCCACCTCCCGCGCCACGCCTCCTGGCTGAACCAGATCGAGATCTACTTCTCGATCCTCGCCCGCAAGGCCCTGACCCCGGCGCACTTTGCCAGCACCGACGAGGTCGCGCAGCGCGTCCTGGGCGTCCAAAACGAATACCGCCCGGCCGCCGCTCCCTTTGACTGGACCTTCACCCGCCAAGACCTCCACGCCCTACTGGACCGCCTCGATCAGCGCGGCCGGCTCACACCGGCCGCCTGAACGAACTTGCACGAGCAGGTACTAGCGACTGTCCTTCCCGGTTTCCTCATACCGGACGCACTGTCCCTGGTTGGCGAAGCCAAAGCCCTCCCAGCCTCCGTTCTTGCAGGCCTGCTTCCCGACCTCGAACCGCGTCCAGTCGAACCGCTCGTCGGATTCCGCGCCGAATACCATCCGCACCTCGACGTACCTCCTGGCGTGGATCGTGAACGTCTCGCTGCTGTTCCTCTCACAGTGGTACGGGTACAGCCCGTCGGTGATAAGTGGGTTGAAGTTGACCGGATCAATCTGCTGTGAGGTGTCACCGTCGGTGCGGTACTCGAAGCAGCTGTAGAAGTTCCGCGTGCTAATGAATTGCAGATCGGACGGGCCGACCTGGTCGACGTGTGCCCACCCCTTCGTTCGATTGATGTCGTTGGTGCTGGGCGTGACCGAGTTCACGTCTGCGCTCGCCGCAGCGGTCACTCCCAACGTCAGGACCACCGTTGCCAGTCCGATGAGGCGCTTCATGATCTCTCCCTTCTCTGAGCGGGTTGCGTCCGAACGATTGCGCTCAGCGCGCTAAACGCTAAGTCATCAAGTCTGGCCCAACAAACGAGAGCGCATGATTTTTGTCAGCAGCCTGACTGCGACCCGGCTCTTGTGCGCCGGCGCGCTCGGCGATAAGGAGTCCGACACGGTCGTGATCGTCTTTGGCCTGTGCACGTGTCCCGATCCGGAGGCCGCCGTCCGTGGGGCCCGGCGCGTTCGGAAACCCGACAGTCACATGCCTTCCTCGAGCATGTCCAGTCCAGCAGTCCGTGCGTCGCGCGCATCCAGGACCTGCTCAGCTCGCTATCACGTCGCCTGGCAGGCGGCTGCCGGCTCCAGCGGCTCTCGGCACTGAGGATCGAGCGGGAATTCGAGAGCGAGCGCCTCTGGGAGAAGGGCATCATCGTTGCAGGGGAGGGCGCGACCCGATGGGCTCAACCCAGCCAAGCCCCGTGCGCCCTGAGCCGGTGCGCAGGGCCGGGGCAGGGTCTGGGTATGCCGCCGCAGCCTGTCGGTGGTCGCCTGGCGAGTGGCTGTCGGTCTGGCCACCACGCGAAGGAGACCAGGCATGGCGAGCGCGTGACGCGAGGCCGAGGTGGATCAGCTTCGGCTGGTCGGTGTGGACGATCCTCGGCGGCCAAGCGGTCGAGATGTACGCCGGCTCGGATGTGGTCACGATGGGTGTCGACGTGATGGTCTCCGCGTCGCTTGTCCTCCACTCGGTGTGCTTGACTCGTTGCCGCCGACTCGCGCCGTGGAATCTCGTCAGGTGACGGCTATCGCCGGCGGCGCGTCGTGACGTTGACCTTCGTACCGGCGGTCGTTCGCGTTCCCGCCTTGCGCGACTGGGCGATGACGTGCGCGCGTCGTCCGCCATGTCGGCTGACGGTGCGGCGCACGTGACCTAGCCGGCAGCCCGCAGCGGCGAGCGTGGAGCGCGCGCCGGCGACCGAGCGTCCGCGCAGGTTGGGCACGACGCACGCCGCCCGCTCGGCGGTGGCGGGATGCGAGGGCACTTCCGCCACGGGCCCGGGTCGCGGCTCGAGGTAGGTGAAGAGCACCGGGGCGCTGGTGGCGGTCGCGGTCACGACGCTCAGCGCGACCGGTCCGGGCGCGTGCGGCGGCACGACCACGCGCAGGCGGTCGTAGCGCAGCACCGTGGTGGCGGCAACGACATCGCCGAAGTGCACGACGGCGCCGTCGGTGAACCCGCCGCCGGAGATCGTCACGACATCGCCGCCCGCAGGCTCGCTGCTCACCGGGTCGACCGTTGCGATCGCGGGCGCCTCGCCGACCACCACCGGCGCCGGCGAAGGCGGGGGCGTGTAGGTGATGACGACGCTGCCCTGACCGGCGTTGGCGGCTTCGACCACGGAGACGTTGGTGGCCGCGGCGTCGGCGTGGCTTGAGCCGCCACCGCCGCCGCCGGCGCCCGCGCCGAGCGCGCTCAGGGTGACCCCGCCGGTGGCGCCGGCCCCGCCGCCGTACCAGCCGCCGCCGCCAGCGCCGCCAGCGCTGGCGATGCCGCCGGTGTACGTCCCCGGAGCGCCGGCGCCGAAGGCGCCGCTCGCGCCGGCCATTCCGTCGTTGCTGGATACGTCGCCCGCTCCGGCCACCCCACCGGCGCCGCCGGCCGCGCTGCCGCCGGGCTGACCGCCGCCGCCCGCGGTGACGCTGCCGCTCAGGTCCGTCCCGGCCACTCCCACGCCACCGCTCTGACCGCCGGCGCCGCCGGCGACTCCGCCCGCGCCGCTCGGCCCGGAACCGCGGCCGAAGGACCCGCCGCCCCCGCCTCCGCCGGCGACGAGAACCCGATCGGCGAGCGTGTCGGCGCCGCGCCGCACGTCGGACGCTCCGCCACCTCCGCCCAGGAGGCCAACTTCGTTGCCGTGGAAGGGCCCGCCGCTGCCGCCGCCGTTGTAGCCACCGGCCTCGCTGCCCAACCCCGGCGCCGCCCCGCCGACACGAATCGTCAGCGTCTCACCAGGAGTGACGGGCAGCGTCGCGGTCAGATGGGCTCCGGCGCCGCCCGGCGCATGCCCGTACGAGGCGCCGCCGCTCGCGCCGCCCGCCGCGCCATACAGATCGAAGGTCGCCTCGGCGACGCCGGCGGGCACGACCCACGCCTGCGGCGAGCCATCCGTCCCATCCGTGCCGTTGTAGGCGAACGTCACCGTCGCCCCGTGCGCAACCGCCGTCCATCCCAGACCTACGGCCACGACACACGCCACGCCCGAGAAGTGCTTCAGCATCGTTCCCCCACCCAATCCGTAGGACCCCATGATGCACGATCCGGCCCGATCGAGACTTCGGCCCCACGGCGAGCTCGGGTTCTCGCGCGTCCGCTTGGCCGACGCCAACTTGGACTGGTCACCCGGAATCGCCGGCGCGCTCCTGGGCGCGCTCCTGGGCGCGCTGATCGGTGGGCTGCTGACCGGTGCGGTTCAGTGGCGGTTGGAGCGCCGTCGGGAGGAGGCGCAGGCGAAGGACGGCGCTCGGCCGCTACGGGTGGAGCTGTCGCTGGCGAAGGGCCGCGTCGAGTCGGCGATCGAGGAGTTGCTGTGGTGGCCGTTCTACGAGATGGCGTTCGAGCCGTGGGACCGCTACCGCGACGTGCTCGCCGTCGACCTGGACCCGGAGGGCTGGGATTCGGTCACGCAGTCAGTCGCTGAGCTGCGAGCGCTCAGTGAGGGCATGGAGAAGGCGCCGGGGGATCCGTCCAAGCCGCGACCGTTGGGACCGAAGACCGGGCAGGCGCTCGTCCCCATGCGCGAACATCATCCGGGCGTTCAACGCGCTCCGGCTACTGGCCGACGACGACGAGGAGATGGAGCCGAGCGCTCCCCCAAGGGTGGGCGCAAAGTCCGAGGCGTCGACCTCATAACGGTACCTCTGAGACCCCCGATCACGTCGGGGGTTTCGGCGTTCGAGGGATAACCGTGCCAATGCGCTTGGCAAGGTGACGCGCGTGGCAGGTTGCGGCAGGCCAACCCCAGCGACCCGCCGGGATCCCCGCCACCGGCCCCGCGTCGGGCGCCGCTCAGAACGCCGCGCTGCTGGGGTCGCTGCCCTTCCCGCCCGCCCGTACGGGGGGTCTTCGTTGATCCGTCTGGAGATGCAAGCCGCAGATGTCGATGCGAGACGCATGGCACTCGTTTTCATCGTCACCTTCTGCTTGATCCCGCTGCTGCTGTTGGCCATCGACACGCTGCGCGTGGGCAAGCGCTAGTTCGGCTCGATGTCCTCACCGCCGTAGGCGGTCGGCGGCTCCTCGGGGCGATCGGGCGCAACGCTCCGCCACACTTCGCGCACCGATGAGGTGCTGGCGCTGTCGAGCCGTGCGGGACAAACCACTTGACGCCGCAGTGCTGGCATCTGGCGCGCTGATCGAGCACGCCACGTCTTCTACCCCAGCGACGCAGGCGCCGCTGGGGATCCATCCTCCGCGGCCGGCTCGGAGGGATTCGTACCACTTGCGAAATTGCCCCCTAAGTGCCAGACGACCTGCGCGCATATCAGCGCAGCCGATCGTCAGGTGGTCGGTTCTTTCAGGCAATCCACGCGGGTAGCCTCTGCCGGCGATGACGATCGAAGTGCTCTACTTCGACGGCTGCCCGGGCTTCGCTGAGCTGATGCCCAGGCTCCGCGCGCTCGCCGGTGACCAGCCCATCAAGCTGCGTCAGATCACGACCGCTGAGGCCGCGGTCGCCGAGCAGTTCCTCGGATCGCCCACGGTGCGGGTGGACGGGATCGACGTGGAGCCGTCGGCTGGGACGCGTCGATGACTTCGGTCTGAAGTGCCGGCTCTACGCGACTTCGACCGGCCGTCTCCACGCACCCGACGACAGGATGCTCGCGGCGGCCATCGGCTGACCAGCCTCAGCGGCGAGGGGTCGATCGACGAAACACAGCCGGTGAGCGCCAAAGCTCGTCGCCGCCGTCTCAGCGGGGTCTTCTTCGTCCGGTCGGGCACATCGCTGGCGGGCCGTCAAGAGGCCGCGGCCGAATGCCGATCTAGCAGGTGTGCTGACACGGCTTCTGCGCCGACCATCGCCCCTCATCGTCGCGTCGGTGCTCGTCTCCGTCACGGCCGTCGCTGCGTTGCTGGGCTTCGCGCGCGACCACGACCGGGCGGTGCGACACCAGCACGAGGTCGCCGACCAGACGGTCGCGGCGGTGGAGTCGCTCGTGGGCGGGCTCGACTACCGGGTGTCCAGCCTGCGTGGCCTGTTCGCGGCCTCCACCTCCGTCACCGGCCACGAGTTCGACGTGTTCACCGCGCCGCTGCTCCACGGCCAGCGCGCCTCGGCGCTGGGCTGGGCGCAGGTGATCCCGGGCACCCAGCGCGCGGCCTTCGAGCGCCGCCACGGCTACGAGATCCGCCGGATGCAGGGCACGCGCTTCGTGCGTGCGCCCGACGCGGCCAGCTACGCGGTGCTGACCCATGTCGAGCCCTCGGCGACGCGCGTCGGCCTGGGGCTGGACGCCGACAGCTTCCCCGGCCAGGGCGAGGCGATGGCCAGCGCGGCGGCGACCGGCCGGACCGTGGCGGCGGCGGGCGTCGTGATCCCGGGAACCGGCGACATCAGCCTCGTCGTCTACGCGCCGGCCTACCGCGAGGGGGCATCGCTGGCCAGCCCGCAGGCGCGCAGGCGCGCGCTGGTCGGCTTCGGCGTCGGCGTCTTCCGCTACGCCGACCTGCGTGCGGCGCTGGCCCGCGCAATGCCCGCCCGCACCAAGGCCCAGCTCAGCATCGGCGGACGCCCGGTCGTGCGACTGGGGGCTGTGGGCGGCGCGCCCACGCGACGCACGATCGACCTCGGCGGCCAGCCCTGGACCGTCGCGGTGCACGCCGACGCGCGCGGCGAGATCGGTCTCGGCTGGATGGCGCTGGTCGTCGGCGCCGTGATCACCGTCCTGCTCACGCTCTTCACCGCGCAGTCGGTGCGTGCGGAGGACGCGGCGCGCGAGCTCGCCGCCGCCCGCGGCCGTGAGCGCGACGCGATCGAGTCCGCTCAGCAGCTGATGCTCGACCACCTGGACGAGATCTTCGTCGTGCGCTACGACGGCGATCTGCGCATCGTCGACGTCAGCGGCGGCCTGCTGCGCGCCCGTGGACTGGATCGGGAGCGGATCTGCGGCCGCACCGCCCACGAGCTGGCCATCGGGGAGCGCTCCGACGTGATCATCCCGCTGCTGCAGGGCGCCCTGCGCGGCGAGGCGAAGTCGATCGACTACGTCGATCGCGCGGGCGCCACGCTGTGGCTGCAGGCGCTGCCCCTGGAGGACACCGACGGCGTGCTGCTCGTCGGCCTCGACGTGACCGCCCGGGCCGAGGCCGAGCGGGCCCGGCGCTCGGCCGAGGAGCGCTTCCGCCGCTCCTTCGAGGACGCCGCCGTCGGCATGGCGCTGCTCGACGCCGAGGGGCGCTACCTGGAGGTCAACGACGCGCTCGCCCGCATCCTCGGCGTGGCCGCGGCCGACCTGGCGGGCCAGCCGCTGACCGCGTTGACGCGCCCCGAGGACGTCGACGAGGAGCGCCTCCAGCTCGACGAGCTGCTGGCCGGGCGCGCGATGCGCTGCAGCTACGAGAAGCGCGCGGTGCACGCCGACGGCCACGGGCTGTGGGTCGCCGTGCACGCCACCGAGCTGGGGGCGGGGGACGGCGCGTCGCGCCTGTTCCTCGCGCAGATCCTCGACGTCTCCGATCAGCGCCGCTTCGAGGAGCAGCTCCAGCACCTGGCCGACCATGACCCCCTGACCGGCCTGGAGAACCGCCGCGCCTTCCAGCGCGCGGTCGACGCGCACCTGGCCAACGTCAAGCGCTACGGCGACGAGGGCGCGCTGCTGATCCTCGACCTCGACCACTTCAAGGCCGTCAACGACACGCTCGGCCATCACGCCGGCGACACGCTGATCGTCGCCGTCGCCGACCTGCTGCGCGCCCACGTGCGCGAAAGCGACCGCATCGCGCGCCTGGGGGGCGACGAGTTCGCCGTGCTGCTGCCCAAGGCAGACGAGGCGCAGGCGCGCGCGGTCGCCGACAAGCTCGTGGCCGCGGTGCGTGACGCCCGCTGCGAGCTGGGTGGGCGCGCCTCGATGACGACGGTCAGCGTCGGGGTGGCGCTGTTCAGCGCGGCGATCGACCGCGGCGAGCAGCTGCTCGTCGATGCCGACCTGGCCATGTACGACGCCAAGGAGGCTGGGCGCGACCGCTACGGCCTGTTCCGCCCCGGCGATCGCACCACCTCGCGCACGCAGGCGCGCCTGACGTGGATGGACCGCATCCGCAGCGCGCTGGACGAGGACCGCTTCGCGCTGCTGGCTCAGCCGATCCTCGATCTCGCCAGCGGGGAGATCATCCATCACGAGCTGCTGCTGCGGATGGTCAGCCCTGACGGCGACCTGATCGCGCCCGGCAGCTTCCTGGCCATCGCCGAGCGCTTCGGCCTCGTCACCGAGATCGACGACTGGGTCGTGCGCCGCGCGATCGCGACGCTGGCCGAGCACCGTGACCGCGACCTCGTGCTGGAGGTCAACCTGTCGGGCAGCTCGCTCGGATCATCCGGCCTGCTGGCCACCATCGAGCGGGAGCTGGCCGCGCAGCGGCGTCGACGGCCGGTCGCTGATCTTCGAGGTGACCGAGACGGCGGCGGTGTCGAACATCGCCCGCGCCCGCGCCTTCGCCGACCGTCTCGCCGCGCTGGGCTGCCGCTTCGCGCTGGACGACTTCGGCGCCGGCTTCGGTTCGTTCTACTACCTCAAGCACCTGCCGTTCGACTTCCTCAAGATCGACGGCGAGTTCGTGCGCCACTGCACCTCCAGCAGCGTCGACCGGGTGATCATCTCCAGCCTCGTGCGCGTCTCCAACGGCCTGGGCAAGCGCACGATCGCCGAGTATGTCGACGACCAGGCGACGATCGAGCTGCTGGGCGGACTCGGCGTCGACCTCGCCCAGGGCTACGGGATCGGCCAGCCCGCGCCGCTGGAGCAGTGGCTGACCACCCAGCCCGCGCTGCGCGCCGTCTAGTGGTAGTCGCGGAAGTCCTTGGACGGCCAGGGCACGAGGTCGCCCACCTGCGACAGCCCGGCCCGCGCCTCGTCGGTCAGCGCGTACCAGATCGTCACCAGCGCCGCGACGGCGAACGAGGCGACCCACAGGACCGCCACCACGTTGTCGTGATCGGCCATCCACGCGATCCCGAGGCCCAGGAAGGCGGCGAAGGCGACGAGCCGGGACGAGCAGCGAGACGACCACGTCAGTCCTCGACGCCGCTGTCGTCGTCGTCCTCGTCCTCGCGGATGTCGATCTGGACGATCGCCTCCTCGATCGGCGGACTGTCGGCTCCGCCCGGCAGCTGGGTGGTCGCGCCGGCGGGCAGCCACAGCTCCCAGCGATCCTCGCCGTAGGTCAGCGTCGCCAGGCGCAGATCGCCATCGGCGAAGGTGATCGTGCCGTCCTCGGCCCGATCCACGAGGATCGGGCGTCCCGTGTTCGTGTGATGCGTCTGCGGGAAGCTCATGGTGGCTGGCACGCTACATCAGCGCAATCAGCGGAAGCGGCCCGGCTGCCACAGTGGCTCCTCGCCGGCGGCGTTGGCGCCACGGCTGAGGATGAACAGCAGGTCCGACAGGCGGTTGAGGTAGCGCACGACCTCGGGGTTTGCGTCCTCCACCTCCAGCACCCGCCGCTCGGCGCGACGGCAGACGGTGCGGCACACGTGCAGGTGTGCGGCGGCCGGGCTGCCGCCGGGCAGCACGAACGACTTCAGCGGGGGCAGCGTCGCGTTGACCTCATCACAGCGCTCCTCCAGCCAGCTCACCTGCTCGGGCAGGACGCGCAGGCGCTCGCGGTCGGCCTGCGGGTCCTCGGGCACCGACAGGTCGGCGCCGCAGTCGAACAGGTCGTTCTGCACGTGGCCCAGCCACTCGCCGTAAGGTGCCGGCAGGGCGCCGACCGCCCGGGCGAGGCCGATCTGCGCGTTGAGCTCGTCGATCTGGCCGTAGGCCTCGATGCGCGCGTGGGTCTTGGGCACCCGGCTCATGTCGCCGAGGTGCGTCTCCCCGCCGTCGCCGAGCTTCGTGTAGATGCGCGTGAGGTTGACGGTCATGGTGTACAGGCCACGGTATCGCGCCCGCGCACTAGCCTCGAACCGCGATGCGGTCCCTCGTCCTCGCCCTCGCCGCCACGTGCGCGCTCGTGCTGGCGGGCTGCGGTCTGGGCGCCGGCCAGTCGAGTGGCGACGACGTCTCGCTCCTGGTCACCCGCGACTACGGCAGCCAGGTGATCGGCGAGGTCGGACCGACACAGGTGCAGGGCGCCGAGACGGTCATGCGCCTGCTGCAGCGCAACTTCAAGGTCGACACGCGCTACGGCGGGCGCTTCGTGCAGTCGATCGACGGGCTGGCCGGCGGCCGGGTGGACGGGCGCCCCGTCGATTGGTTCTACTACGTCAATGGGGTCGAGGCCGACAAGGGCGCCGCGGACGTGAAGATCCACCCCGGAGACCGCGTCTGGTGGGACCGTCGCGACTGGGGCGGTGCGCAGCGCGTGCCCGCGGTCGTCGGCTCCTACCCGGAGCCGTTCGCGCACGGCAGCAACGGCAAGCGCTGGCCCACGCGAGTGGAGTGCGTCGCGGGCGACGAGCACGGCGCCTGTCAGGACGTCGTCGACAAGCTCAGCGAGGCGGGGATCACGTCGTTCCAGGCGCTCATCGGCACCGAGGGCGGGGACACCAACGTGCGCGTGATCGTCGGCCCCTGGTCGGAGATCAGCTTCGACCGTGCCGGCCGCGAGGTCGACGCCGGACCCAAGCAGTCGGGCGTGTTCGCCCGCTTCATCGACGGCGGACACCGCCTGCAGCTGCTGGACGCCAGCGGCGCGGTGCGCCGCACGCTGGGGCCCGGGACCGGGCTGGTCGCCGCCACGCGCTGGCGAGGACCAGCCGCCGACCTGGTTCGTGACCGGCACCGACGCCGCCGGCGTGCAGCAGGCGGTGACGGCGCTCGACGAGGGCACGCTGGGCCACCACTACGCGCTGGCCGTCTCCCAGGACGTCGGCATCCCGCTGCCCGTCGACGCGCGCAAGGCGCCGCCGTCGTGACCTACCGGCGCCGGGCGAGCCCGCTGCACGCGGCGCGCGCGTCGGTCGCCTGCCTGTGGTGCGCCGCGCTGGCGCTGGCCGCGCTGGTCAGCTGGCATCCGCTCGTGCTCGCTGGGGTGCTGGTCGTGGCGCTGGCCGGCGCGTGGGCGGCGGGGGTGTCGGCGCGAGGTGGGACGCTTCACGCTGCTGGTCGGCGTGCCGATCGGCGTGCTGTTCGCGCTCATCAACCCGCTGGTCAGCCGCGACGGCCTGACCGTCATCGCCCGCCTGGGCGGACTGGGCCCGATCCCGGAGGTCGACGTCACGGCCGAGGCGGTCGCCTACGGCGCGGTCGCGGGCCTGCGGGCCGTCGCCCTGATCGCCTGCTGCGCGCTGTACTTCTCGGCGGTGGATCCCGACCGGCTGCTGCGCCTGTTTCGACGCTTCGGCTTTCGCTCGGCGCTGACGGCGACGCTGGCCACGCGCCTGGTCGGCGTCCTGGCCGCCGACGCGCGCCGCCTGGCCGACGGACAGCGCTGCCGCCCGGGCCGGCCCGCCTCGCGCCTGGCGCTGGTGCGCGCCGTCACGACGGGTGCGCTGGATCGCGCCGGGGACGTGGCCGCCGCGCTGGAGGTGCGCGGCTACGGCGGCGCCCCGCCCCCGGCCCGCTCGCGCGCCGCGTGGTCACGCCACGATGTCGCCTTCGCGCTGTCGGCGGCGGCGCTGCTCGCGCTGACCATCGGTGCGCAGGCCGGCGGGCTGGCCGGCTTCGACGCCTATCCGCGCGTCGTGCTGCAGGGCGGCGTGGGGGCGGGCGCCGTCGCTCTGGCCGTCGTCCTGGCCGGACTGGCCCCGTTCCTGGACCGGCGGGGGATCGTGCGATGAGCCTGCTGCGCCTCGAAGGCGTCTCCTACCGCTACCCGGGAACGGCGCGGCCGTCGCTGCGCGACGTGAACCTGGAGATCGGCGATGGCGAGTTCGTCGTGCTGTGCGGGCTGTCGGCGTGGGGCAAGTCGACGCTGCTGCGCGCCGCCTGCGGCCTGGTGCCCCACTTCCACGGCGGCCGCTTCGACGGCCGGCTCACGGTCGGCGGCCTGGACACGCGCGATCACGGCCCCAGCGACATCGCCGCCGTGGCCGGGACGCTGTTTCAGGATCCCGAGACCCAGACGGTGATGGGCAGCGTGCGCTCGGAGATCGCCTTCGGCCTGGAGAACCGCGGCTGGTCGGCGGCGGCGGTCGCGCGCGGTGTGGAGGAGGCGTCGCTGGCGCTGGGAATCGCGCCGCTGCTGGACCGCCCGACGAGCGAGCTGTCCGGCGGCGAGCTGCAGCGCGTCGCGCTCGCCGCCGCGCTGGCCGGGCGCCCGCGGCTGGTGCTGCTCGACGAGCCGACCTCGCAGCTGGATCCCGTGGCCGGCGACGAGCTGGTGTGGCTGCTGCGGCGGCTCAACGAGGAGTGGGGGACGGCGATCGTGCTGGCCGAGCACCGCCTCGAGCGCTGCCTGCCGGCCGCAGACCGCGTGGTCGCGCTGGTCGACGGCGCGGTCGCCTGCGACGCGCCGCCCGCCGCGTTCCTGACCTGGGCGATGGCCAACGAGCCGTCGCTGGCCACGCCGGCCGCTCGGATGTTCGCGCTGGCGGGCCTCAGCCCGCTGCCGTCCGGCGTGAAGGCGGCCCGCGCCGCCCTGCGTCAGCGCAACCTCGCTCCGAGTGGCGATCTGATCCCGCCGAGCGGGACCAAGTCGCCGCTCGGCCGGTCGCAGCGCCGTGCGAGGCGGCGCGAGGCGGCGCTGCGGTTCGAGCGGGTGTGGTTCGAGCGCCGCGGCGGGCGTGCCGTGCTGCGCGGGATCGACCTGGCGCTCGCTCCGGGCGAGCGGGTGGCGCTGATGGGTCGCAACGGCGCCGGCAAGTCGACCCTGCTGCGCCACGCCAACGGCCTGCTGTCGCCCACGCGCGGGCGGGTGCGCGCGGCCGGCCGCGTCGCGCTGCTGCTGCAGCACCCGGGCGACGTGATCGTCGCCGATCGCGTCGACGGCGAGCTCGACCTCGAGACCCTGCGCCGCCACGGCCTCGACCACCTCGCCGATCGCAACCCGCGCGATCTCTCGGGCGGCGAGCGCCAGCGATTGGCCCTGGCCATCGTCACCGGCCGGCGAGGACCCGTCCGCCGCCGTCTGCCTGGACGAGCCCACGCGCGGCATGGACCGCCTGCACAAGGCCGCACCTGGCCCAGACGCTGCGCGACGTCGCCGCCGATGGCGCGGCCGTGCTCGTCGCCACCCACGATCCCGAGTTCGCCGCGCAGTTCGCCGACCGCGTGGTGCTGCTGGGGGAGGGCGAGCTGATCGCCGACGGCGACCCGGCACGAGTGCTCGGCGGGCGGCTGGTACTTCGCCACCGAGACGGCACCGGCGGTGCGGCGCGCTGACGCCCGAGGAGGGCGCGGCGCGCATCGCGCGGGATTGACGGTGCAATGAGCTGGACCCTCGCCGCCCTGGCCATCCTCGGTGTGTGCCTGTTCGCCGGCTTCTGGTGGTACGAGCGCCAGCACCCCCCGGCCAGGCCGTCGCGCTCGTCGCCACGCTCGCCGCGCTGGCCGCGCTCGGGCGGCTGGCCTTCGCCCCGCTGCCCAGCGTCAAGCCGACGACCGACGATCGTCCTCATCGCCGGCTTCGCGCTCGGCGGCCGCGCCGGGCTTCACCGTCGGCGCGGTCGCCGCGCTCGCCTCCAACCTGTTCTTCGGCCAGGGCCCGTGGACGCCCTGGCAGATGGTCGCCTGGGGCCTGGTCGGGCGTCCTGGGCGCTGCGCTCAGCGGCGCGCGCGGTGGCCGGCCGCCTGGGCCGCGTCGCGCTCGGCCTGTGGTGCGCCGCCGCCGCGCTGGCCTTCGGCGCGATCATGGACCTGTCGACGTGGACGACGTTCGGCCGCCACACGCTGCCGGAGTATCTTGTCGTCCCCGGGATCTCGCCCTGCCGTTCAACCTCACCCACGCCGCCGGCAGCTTCGCGTTCGCCCTGGCGTTCGGGCCGGCGCTCCTGGGGTCGCTGGACCGCTTTCGGATGCGCTTCGAGGTCGAGTGGGGGCTGCTTTCGTCGACTCGCGAGTCAACGAACCGTTCCATCGGTTAGGTTTCGCCCCTCATGCGACTGGGGGTCCCCAAGGAGGCGGCGGAGGGCGAGACGCGCGTGGCCCTCGTGCCCGAGGTGGTCAAGCGGCTGGTCGGCAAGGGCCTGGAGGTGCGGGTCCAGCCGGGCGCCGGAGCGCGCGCGCTGATCCCCGACGAGGCGTTCGCCGAGGCGGGGGCGGAGCTGTCAGACGACGTGTGGAGCGCCGACGTGGTGCTCAAGGTGGCGCCGCCCAGCGATGCGGAGGTCGCCCGGCTCGGGCACGGGCTCGGTGCTGGTCGGGTTCCTGAACCCGCTGGGGGCGCCGGGCAACGCCAGGGCGCTGGCCGACGCCGGGGTGACCGCGTTCGCGGTCGAGGCGATCCCGCGCATCAGCCGTGCGCAGTCGATGGACGCGCTGTCGTCGCAGGCCAACGTGGCCGGGCTACCGAAGTCGGTGATCCTGGCCGCCGAGACGTTGCCGCGCTTCTTTCCGATGCTGATGACCGCCGCGGGCACGATTCCGCCGGGCAAGGTGCTCGTGCTCGGCGCCGGCGTCGCCGGCCTGCAGGCGCTCGCCACGGCCAAGCGGCTGGGCGCGAAGGCGACGGCTACGACGTGCGCCCGGCGGCGGCCGAGCAGGTCAAGCTCGCTGGGTGCCGAGTTCTGGACCTGGGCATCGAGCGCGGCCGGCGAGGGCGGCTACGCCCGGGAGCTGACGGAGGAGGAGCGCGCCCAGCAGCAGCAGAGCTGCTGCCCGACGCGATGAGGGCTTCGACGTGGTCATCACCACGGCGCCGGTCCCCGGTCGTCCGGCGCCGGTGCTGGTCACCGCTGAGATGGTCGAGGGCATGGCCCCGGGCTCGGTGATCGTCGACCTGGCCGGCGAGACCGGCGGCAACTGCGAGCTGACGGAGCCCGGCGAGACGGTCGTCGCCACGGCGTGACGATCGTCTCGGCCGCTGAACCTGCCCGGCGCGATGCCGCAGCACGCGCCAGCTCTACGCCCGCAACCTGCAGTCGTTCCTCGACCTCCTGGGCAAGGAAGGCGAGCTGACGCTGAACTTCGAGGACGAGATCATCGACGGGGCGCTGCGTGGCCCGAGACGGCGAGGTCGTCCATGCCCGGCGTCAAGAAGGCCTGGAGGGAGACGCACTGATGTTCCACGGCGACCTGCTGACCGTCTTCGTGCTGGCGGTCTTCGTCGGCTTCGAGGTCATCACGAAGGTGCCCACCATGCTGCACACGCCGCTGATGTCGGGGGCCAACGCGATCCACGGCATCACAATGGTCGGGGCGCTGCTGGTGACCGGCGCGGCCGCCAGCACACGTGCAGACGATCATCTGGCTCATCGCCGTCGTGCTCGGCACGATCAACGTGGTCGGCGGGTTCATGGTCACCGACCGCATGCTCGAGATGTTCCGCAAGAAGGCCGCGAAGGCGGGCTTAGGCCAATGGAGCTCCCGGGCATCCTCGACCCGACCTTCATCCAGGTCGCTCATCGCGGCCTCGTGCTCTTCATCGTCGGCCTTGAACGGCCTGACCTCGCCCACGACGGCGCGCGGCGGCAACATGATCGGGGCGGTCGGGCATGCTGCTCGCCGATCATGGCGACGTTGCTCGACACGCGCATCGTCGAGCTTCACCTGATCATCGTGGGTCTGGTCGTCGGCTCGGCCATCGGCGGTTCCTGGCCCGCTGGGTCCAGATGACCGCCATGCCGCAGATGGTGGCCGTGTTCAACGGCTTCGGCGGCGGCGCCTCGCGCTGGTGGCCGGCGGCCGAGTACCGCGCGAAGGCGGCGGCTCGGCCGGGTCGTTTCACCGTGTCGCTGACCATCGTGCTGTCGGTCCTCATCGGCGCCGTGACCTTCTCGGGCAGCTTCATCGCCTGGGCCAAGCTGGAAGGCCACTTCGAGAAGGCCATGACGTACCCGGGCCAGCAGGTGGTCAACGCGCTCCTTCTGGTGGGCATCGCGGCAGGCATCTTCCTGATCGTGTCCGGGCAGCACGTCAACATCCTTCATCGTGCTGACGGTGGTGTCGCTGATCCTGGGCGTCCTGTTCGTGATGCTGCCGATCGGCGGCGCCGACATGCCCGTGGTGGTGGCGCTGTTGAACTCCTACTCGGGCCTGGCCGCCGCGGCGACCGGCTTCGTGTTGGGCAACGCGGCGCTGATCATCAGCGGCGCGCTGGTGGGCGCCTCGGGGATCATCCTGAGCAACATCATGTGCCGCGCCATGAACCGGTCGCTGGCCAACGTGCTGTTCGGCGCGTTCGGCTCGCAGACGCAGGCGGCCAGCGGCGGCACGAGCGCCGAAGGCAAGATCGTGCGCGACGTGAACGCCGAGGACGCGGCCATCATGATGGCCTACTCGGACTCGGTGGTGTTCGTGCCGGGCTACGGCATGGCCGTGGCGCAGGCGCAGCACCAGGTGCGCGAGCTGGCCGAGCTGCTGGGGAAGCGCGGCGTCAACGTCAAGTTCGCCATCCATCCGGTGGCAGGTCGTATGCCTGGCCACATGAATGTGCTGCTGGCCGAGGCGAATGTGCCTTACGACCAGCTGCAGGAGATGGACCAGATCAACCCGGAGTTGGAGCGCACCGACGTGGCGCTGGTCATCGGCGCCAACGACGTGGTCAACCCGGCCGCCGACGAGACCCCGGCATCCCGATCTACGGCATGCCGATCCTCAAGGTCGACAAGCCCAAGCAACTGATCGTCATGAAGCGCTCGCTGACCCGGGCTTCGCCGGCATCGACAACCCGCTGTTCTACAAGGACAAGACGCCGGATGCTGTTCGGCGACGCGAAGAAGTCCGTCCAGGACATCGTCACCGAGCTCGCCGAGCTCTAGACCACGCGCCGTGCGAGGAGTACGGTCGAGGGGTGCTCGCGCTCCTCGTCGCGATCGTGGTGCTCACCCTCGTGGCCGCCGTGCTGCTGACGGTCTGGGTGGTGCGGCGCTCGCGCGGCGACGACGACGGGGGCGACCTGGTCGAGAACCCGTCGCGGGGCCCCGATGGGCCGATCGACTGGAGCCACTTCGATCGCGAGCGCGAGCAGTGGGAGCGCAGTCGGACGCGGTAGTTGCGCGTGCAACCGATTCGCTAGAATCGGTCGCGTGGAACTCGGCATCGTCAGTTTCGCGGAGGTCACCGATCCGGCGGTCAGCCCGCAGCAGCGGCTGCGCGACCTGATCGAGGAGATCGAGCTGGCCGACCAGGTCGGCCTCGACGTCTATGGGCTGGGCGAGCACCACCGGCCCGACTTCGCCGTGGCCGACCCGGTACCCGTCCTGACCGCCGCCGCGGCGCGCACGCGCGACATCCGGCTCTCCAGCGCGGTGACGGTGCTGTCCTCGGCCGACCCGGTGCGCGTCTTCCAGTCCTTCGCCGAGCTGGACCTGCTGTCGGGCGGGCGCGCGGAGATCATCGCGGGGCGCGGCTCGTTCACCGAGTCCTTCCCGCTCTTCGGCCTGAACCTCGAGGACTACGACGACCTGTTCGTCGAGAAGCTCGGGCTGCTGCTGGCGCTGCGCGACCACGAGCGCGTGACCTGGGAGGGCCGCTTCCGCCCGCCGCTGCACGACCAGCCCGTCCATCCGCGCCCGGTCCAGGAGCGACTGCCGATCTGGATCGGCGTGGGCGGCAACCCGCAGTCGGTCATCCGCGCGGGCGTGCTGGACCTGCCGATCACCGTGGCCATCATCGGCGGCGCGCCCGACCGCTTCGTGCCGCTGGTCGAGCTGCACCGCCGCGCCGCCGAGCAGGTCGGCCACCAGCCCCCGGCCGTGGCGATCAACACCCATGGCTTCGTGGCCGACAGCGAGCAGGCCGCCGTCGACGCATTCTTCCCCTCCTACGCGCAGGCGATGAGCCAGATCGGCCGCGAGCGCGGCTGGCCGCCGATGACCCGCGCCCAGTTCGACGCGATGCGCGGGCCAGGCGGCTCGATGCTGCTGGGCACGCCCGAGCAGGTGACCGAGAAGATCCTGCGCATCCACCAGCTGTTCGGCAACGTCCGCTACCTGATCCACCTGTCGGTCGGCACCGTCGACCACGCCGCGGTGATGCGCGCGATCGAGCTGTTCGGGACCGAGGTCGCGCCCGCCGTGCGCGCGCAGCTTTCGGTCGCCACCGCGTAGCGGCGCACGCGGCTAGGACCGGCCCGCGCGCTCGGCGACGGCTGCGGTGTCCGTGGCGGCGAGGTGGACGAGGATGCCGCGCTGCTGGTCGCCCTGGAAGGTGGCCGAGTAGCCGAGGAGCATCAGCGCCCAGTTGTGCAGCGTCGGTGGGCCGTGGGCACCACGAGCAGAGCCCGATCGACGCCCTGCTGAGCGGCCTGCTGGCCGTTGCCGGCACCGGTGTCTACACGATGATCCGCTACCGGGCCACCCTGCGCAGGCCCGGCGCCTGGTTCACCGCCAAGCCGCTGGCCACCGCCATCACCGCCCCGGCCGCCCGCACCCGCGGGCGGCTCCTGGCGGGGACCATCACCGAGGCCCTCCTCACGGGTGGCGTCACGGTCGCCATGAGCCATCTGACCCACGCGATGTTCACCTACTCGGACTTCGGCGTCTGGGCCGTGGCCATCGGGCTCATCAAGCTGGGGCCGGCCGCCGCCGCCATCGCCGACCACGAGGCACGGACCGCGACCACCTACCGTGTCGCCCGCCGGCCCGCGATCGGCCCGGTGCGGCTGACCGCCCACCGTCAGGCGACGGCGCGCGAGGCGACAGGGGAGCGACGGCTAGCGTCCGGGACATGGCCCAGCTCGCCCCAGTCGCGCCAGAGGCGATCCTCAACCACGTCCCGTCGGGCGCCGACCTGATCGTCCCGCTGGCCAACGGCGAGCCGGTCGCGCTGCTCGACGCCCTGGAGGCCGACCACGACCGCCTCGACGGCGTGCGCGTGCATCAGATGCACGCGCTGCGCGACCGCGGCTACATCCGCGGCGAGTGCGGCGACCACCTGCGCCACGTCAGCTACTTCCTGTCGGGTGCCACCCGGCGGGCCTTTTGGGACGGCGAGGTCGACCTGGTCCCGGCGAACTTCTCGGAGATGCCGCGGACGCTGCGCGAGCACACCGCCTGCTCGCTGGTGATCGCCGCGGCCAGCCCGCCAGACCGCCGCGGCTACTTCACGCTGGGCACCAACGCCGACTACGTGGCGCCGCTGATCGGCAACGTGCCCTTCTTCCTGGAGGTGACGCCGCACATGCCGCGCACGTTCGGGCTCAACCAGATCCACGAGACGCAGATCGCAGGCTGGACGCGCTCCGATCACGCGCTGGCCGAGGCGCCGCCGATCGTGCCCGACGCGCGCGACGAGACGATCGCCGAGCTGGTCGCCGCCGAGGTGCCCGACGGCGCGACCCTCCAGGTCGGCATCGGCGGCATCCCCAACGCTCTGCTCAGCCGGCTGGGCGACCACCGCCACCTCGGCGTGCACACCGAGCTGATCTCCGACGGGATCGTGGACCTCGCCGAGCGCGGGGTGGTCACCGGCACGCGCAAGCGCATGCGCCCCAACAAGGTGGTGGCCACGTTCTGCCTGGGGACCCGCCGCCTGTACGAGTGGCTGCACGACAACGGAGCGGTCGAGCTGCTGCCCGTCGACCTCGTCAACGACCCGCGGCGCATCGCGATCGAGGACCGCTTCATCTCCATCAACGCCACCACCGAGGTCGACCTGTTCGGCCAGTGCGCGTCGGAGACGATCGCCGGCCGCTACTGGTCGGCCAGCGGCGGCCAGGCCGACTTCGCCCGCGGGGCGATGTACTCGCGCGAGGGGAAGGCCTTCGTGGTGCTGCACTCGACGACGTCGAAGGGGCGCAGCCGCATCCGCACGCGGCTGACCGAGGGCTCGGTCGTCACCACGCTGAAGAACACCGTCGACAACGTCGTCACCGAGCACGGCATCGCCCGGCTGCGCGGACGCTCGCTGTCGGAGCGGGCGCGGGCGCTGATCGACATCGCCGACCCCGGCGCCCGCGACGAGCTCGAGCGCGAGGCGCGCGCAGCCGGGATCCTGCGCGGGCGCTGACGGATCGCCCTCCAAGCTCTAGCCTCCGCGCCGTGATCGCTCGCGCCGCCGCCCTCCAAGCCCTCGCGAGCGAGCAGTTCGACGTGGTCGTCGTGGGCGGCGGCATCACCGGGGCCGGCTGCGCCTTCGACGCCGCCACGCGCGGCTACAGCGTGGCCCTGGTCGAGAAGCGCGACTTCGCCTCGGGCACCTCCAGCCGCTCGTCCAAGCTCGTGCACGGCGGGCTGCGCTACCTGCAGAACTTCGACCTGGGCCTGGTGCGCGAGGCGCTGCTGGAACGCCAGCTGCTGGTCACGCTGGCCCCGCACCTCGTGCACCCGCTCAAGCTCGTCGTCCCCGCCTTCGACGGCGCGCGCCCCGACCGGCTGATCGGCGCCGGCCTGAACCTCTACGACGTGATGTCGCGCGGGCGCCGCCGCCGCGGCGCGTTCGCCGAGTCGTGGAGCCCGGAGCGCCACCGCGTCGTCGATGGGGGCGAGGTCGTCGAGCTGCTGCCCGCGCTGGCTGGCCGCAATCCGACCTCCGGCTACCTGTTCTACGACTGCCAGACCGACGACGTGCGCCTCGTGCTGACCGTCCTGGCCGAGGCCGAGCGCTTCGGCGCGGTGATGGCCAACCGCGTCGAGGTGACCGAGCTGGTCGACGGAGGCGTCGCCGCCGTCGACACCGAGACCGGCGAGCCGCTGCGCATCAGCGCCGGCAACGTCATCAACGCCACCGGGGTGTGGGCCGACCGGCTGCGCCCGGGCGAGCTCCGCGACGAGGCCGACATCCCCCACATCCGCCCGTCGCGCGGGACGCACGTGACGCTGGCCCACGAGACGCTGCCGCTGAACGCCGGCGCGATCGTCCCCGCCGGCGGCGGGCGCACGATCTTCGCGCTGCCGTGGCTGGGGCGCACGCTGCTGGGCACGACCGACAACGACTACGAGGGCGAGCTGGACTTCATCTCGCCCGACCCGGCCGACATCGACTACATCCTCGACGCGGTCAACGGCTTCTTCGACACCTCGCTGACGCCCGAGGACCTGACCGGCGCCTACGCCGGGGTGCGACCGCTGATCTCGTCGGGCGATCCGAAGAAGTCGGTCGACATCTCGCGCAAGGCCGAGCTGTACGAGACGTCGTCGATGATCACCATCACCGGCGGCAAGCTCACCACCTGGCGGCGCATGGCCAAGATGGCCGTCGACCGGTTGGTCGAGCGAGACGCGCGCAACGCGCCATGTCGCACCCACGAGATCCCGCTGGGCCAGGCCGTCGACGCGGCCGACCTGCCGCGCGTGGCAGGTGTGCCCGAAGCGGCCTACGCGGCGCTCGCCGGCCGCTACGGCTATGGCGCGCGGGCTGTCCTGGCCGTTGCCGGGGAGCGCCCCGAGCTCGCCCAGCCGGTGGTCGACGGCCTGCCCGACCTGTTGGCCGAGGCCGTCCAGGCGGCTCGCGGCGAGCAGGCGCGCTCGCTGGGCGACGTGTTGCTGCGCCGCACCCGCCTGGGCCTCCTGGCCGCCCGGCAGGTCACCGACGTGGCCACCGCGCGGCGCGTGGCTGCCGCGCTGGCCCCCGAGCTGGGCTGGGACGAGGCGCGCGTCGAGGCCGAGCTGGACCGCTTCCGCCAGGAGGCCGAAGCGGAGGGGATCGTCGCCACGCTCCTCTAGGGTGGCGGAACTTCAGGCCTGCGCAGGGGTTGGCAGGCCTGTTCACCGTTTTCCGCCCTGCCCGTGTCACGACGTCTCCTGATCGCGCTGCTGCTCGCGCTGCTCGCGCCCGCCACCGCCGCCCACGCCGCACTGTTTCCCGGCGCGGTGATCGACGGCCCCAACCCGGGCCTGCTGTCGGTCGGCAACGTCGACGTGGCCGCCGCCGACGGCAACGGCGGCGTGGTCTACCTGCGCGACGACGGCGGCGCGGCGCACGTGTTCGTGTCACGGCTGATCGGCGGCGAGTGGCAGGCGCCCGAGCGCATCGACGGCGCGTTCGCCGCTCCCGCCTCGCAGCCGCGCATCGCGGCCGGGACGCACGGGGAGCTGATCGTCGCCTGGATCGTGGGCAACACGCTCGTGGTCAGCGTCAAGGCCAACGCATTCGCGCCGTGGAGCGCGCCGCGGGCGGTCTCCAGCCCGGCCACGCTGCCCGACCTGGACATGGGCTACAACGACAACGCCTACATCGCGTGGTCCAACGGCCAGGACGTCTACGCGGGCTGGATGCCGCGGGGGCGCACCTCGTTCGCCCCCGTCGCCGGCCCGCTGGACCTCGATCCCGCGCGGACCGCCGGCGCGACCGAGGACACGCGCGTGTCGATCTCCGTCTCGGCCGAGGGGCTGGCCCTGGCCGCGTGGGGGGAGGTCGACGCGGCCGGTCGCTCGCACGTGATCGCGCGTCGCATCGACGACGCGACGCCGTCGCCCGTGCCCGCCGACCTGGGCGTCGCCCAGCTCGACGGCCGCGCGGGCGGCGACGCCGACGCCCCGCAGGCCTTCATCCAGTCGGACTCCAGCTTCGGTCAGGTGGTCTTCCGTCAGGCCTTCTCCGACGGGGCGGGCACCGTCACCCGCGCGCTGGCCCGGCGCATGCGCGGGTCAGCCTTCGAGCCACCCGTGCCGATCGACGGCCAGGCCTGGCCGGCGGAGAACGTCGGGCCGCCCTCGGTCGCGCTGGCCGGCAGCGGCACGGGCTTCGCCGCCGACGCGCACCTGTCCGGGGTCGCGTTCGCCAACGGCGTCAACTCCAAGGGGGACTGGAATGCCTTCCCGACGCGGCTGGACTCGGCGCCCGTGCCGCTGCCGGGCCGCATCCCCGTCTTCTACTCCGAGGACAAGCACGGCATCGCGCTGTTCCCGGGCATCGACGGGATGATCCACGCCCGGGAGATCACCGGCATCGCCTTCGGCGGCGAGACGATCGTCACCAAGCCCGACTTCGGCCCGGTCGACTGGCCCGCCGGCGTGGCCGTCGGCGGCGACCGCTACTACAACGGCGCGATCGTGGCCATCCAGGGGACAGGCGCCCAGCGACGGCTGGTGGCGACGATGAGCGATCGCCCGCCCGGCGGCTTCTCGCCGTTCTCCAACAGCCAGACGTGGTTCTCGCGTGCGCCGGCGCGGCTGTCGTGGTACGCACCCACCGAGACGTGGGGGACGCTGCGCTACACGCTGGAGGTCGACGGCGACTCGGTGGCGACGACGACGAAGACCTCCTACCCGACCGACGTGCTGCATCTCGACGCCGGCGTGCACCTGTACCGCATCGTGGCCACCGACGAGCGTGGCCAGCAGTCGGCGACGCCGACGCGCCTGCTGCGGCTGGATCCCGATCCGCCGCACGTGACGATCTCCTTCACGGGCGCCAAGCGGGCCGGGCACGGGATCGGCATCCACGTGCGCGCGATCGACACGCTGTCGGGCAGCCTCACGCCGGAGATCTACTTCGGCGACGGCGGGCACGAGGTCGGGCGCAGCGCGCGTCACGTCTATGGCAAGGGCCGCTACACGGTCACGGTGCGCGCCTCCGACAAGGCCGGCAACACCACCACCGAGCGGCGGGTCCTGCGGATCCGCTAGGTTGGACGCGTCGCCGGCCGCTGTCTCAACGCGGCCCGGACGCCCACCGACCACCATCCCGAGGAGTCCTGTTCCATGGCCGTGCTCGACCGCTCCGCTCTCGAGGAGAGCCCGCTCGCCGACCTCCACGTCATCGCCCGTGAGCTGGGCATCGACGGCTTTCGCCGCCTGCGCAAGGCCGACCTGATCGACGCGATCGTCCAGCGTCAGGGCGGGGGCGAGGCGCCCGCGCAGGAGGCGGAGGAGAAGCCCAAGCGCACCCGCCGCTCGCGGCGCAAGAAGGACGCCGACGCCGAGGAGGCCAAGGAGGCCGAGCCCGAGGCTGAGGCCAAGGAGGCCGAGGGCAAGGAGACTGGGCGCAAGGAGGCTGAGGGCAAGGAGGCCGAGGGCGAGGAGGGCACGACCGACGAGGACAGCGAGGAGCGTCCGTCGCGGCGCTCGCGCTCGCGCCGCTCGCGTGCCAAGGACACCGACCGCGAGCCCGAGGCCGACAAGGACGACAAGGTCGCCGAGGGCACCGTGGAGCTGCTGGGCAACGGCTCCGGCTTCCTGCGCGTCAGCCCGCCCGACCCCAGCGACGACGACGTCTACGTGTCCGCCGCCCAGGTGCGTCGCTGCGAGCTGGTCTCCGGCGACGTGGTTACCGGGCCGGTGCGCGCGCCGCGCCGCTCGGAGCGCTACCCGTCGCTGATCCGCATCGACACGATCAACGGCCGTCCGGCCGACGAGGTGTCGGAGGGCACGCCGTTCGACGAGCTGGCCGCGCAGTTCCCGACCCAGCGCTTCTCGCTGGGCTCCGACGACGCGACGCTGAAGGCGATCGAGTGGCTGACGCCGCTCGGTCGCGGCTCGCGCGTGACGATCACCGGCGCGGCGCGGGCGGGCAAGACCGAGGCGCTGCGGCGCCTGGCCGGTGCGCTGGCCAAGGTCGACGGCCTGGAGCTGTCGATCGTGCTGGCCGGCGTCCGCCCCGAGGAGCTGGGCGAGTGGAAGGCGACCGAGCCGGCCCCGGTGGCCGCGCTGACGCTGACCGCCTCGGCCGACGCCCAGGCCGGCGCGATCGAGCGCGCGCTCGATACCGCCAAGCGGATCGCCTCCCGCGGCGGCGACGCGGTCGTGCTCATCGACTCGCTGTCGGCCCTGGCCCCGGGGGTGGCCCGGCGCACGATGGCCGCGGCCCGCGACATCGCCGACGGCGGCTCGCTGACGATCATCGCCACCGCCGACGAGCCCGTCGGCGGCGAGACGACGGTGATCGCGCTCGACGTGACGCTGACGTCGACCGGCCGCTTCCCCGCGCTCGACCTCGTGGCCAGCGGGACGCTGCGTCCCGAGCTGCTGGTGGGCGCCGCCGGGGCGGACGCGATCGCGCAGGCGCGCGCCGCCGCGCTCGGCTAGCGCCTGCGGCCAGCGCGGCACGTGGCGACCCGGCCCCCGCGCCCGCCGCCGCGACCCACCGCCCGGGGCCGCGCGGCCGGGCGACCCGGCCCCCTTGCGGGGTGTCGCCCGCGGCCGCGACCGGGGAGGGTGGGTGTGGAGTGGGGCGCGGGAGGCGGGGTCCCGCACCGCTCACCGGGGCGCTACCGCGGCACGTAGGCGACCCGGCCCCCTTGCGGGGTGTCGCCCGCGGCCGCGACCGGGGAGGGTGGGTATGGAGTGGGGCGCGGGAGGCGGGGTCCCGCACCGCTCACCGGGGCGCTACCGCGGCACGTAGGCGACCCGGCCCCAGGACGGCTCGGGGGCGAGCTCGATCGGCTCGCCGTCGCGCTCGGGCTGGATGTACGCGAAGGTCTGGCTGTCGACGTCGTAGGCGACGTCGAGCTCGCCCTCCTTGACGCGCTGATCCAGCCAGGCGCTGCGGAAGACCAGCCGCCGCAGCCAGTGCACCAGGCTGCGGTCGGCAGGGCCGACGAGCTCGGGCCAGCAGTCGTTGACGTGCTCGCCGAGCTCGGAGGTGGGGTCGGGGATCTCGCCGTTGACGGCGAGGTTGACCAGGTCCTCGAGCTCCGGCTCGTCGAGGCGGGCGCCGACGAAGCCGAGCTTCATCGCCGCCTGCTCACAGCGCTCCTGGAAGTCGCGCTCGTTGAAGGTGAATCGGAGTTCTCCGTACTCGAGGACGAAGTCCTCGCCGGAGTCGTAGTTGCCGCGTCGCTGTGTGTCCATGAAGCGTCGCGGCATCCTTCCAAAATCCTTCTGCCAGGCCAGCCTTGGGCGCGAAGTTGCACTACGGTGGCGCGCCATGAGCATGCTGGCACAGGCCGAGGCGATGATCGAGGCCTGGGAGGGACGTTTCGGGCCCTTCGACGCGCATCCGGCGACGCTGCCCGACGCGACGGTCCTGGCGACCGCGTGGGCGAACTTCGAGCAGCGGATGGACGACCACTATCCGTTCTTCCATCCGCGCTACGCCGGCCAGATGCTCAAGCCGCCGCACCCGGTGGCGGTGGCCGGCTACCTGGCCGCGATGCTCATCAACCCCAACAACCACGCGCTCGACGGCGGGCCCGGCACCAGCGCGCTGGAGGTCGAGGTGGTCGAGCAGCTGGCGGCGATGCTCGGCCTGGCCGCACCCGCGCTGGGCCACCTGACCTCGTCGGGGACGATCGCCAACCTCGAGGCGCTGTGGGTCGCGCGGGAGCTGACCGGCGGACAGGCCGTGGTGCACGGCGAGGCCGCGCACTACACGCATGGACGCATGTGCGGCGTGCTCGGCGTTGAGGCGCGCACCGTCCCCGCCGATCGCCTCGGGCGCATCGACCTGGAGGCCGTCGAGGCGGAGTGCCGTCGCGGCGGGGTGGGAACCGTCGTCCTGACCGCCGGCACCACCGGCCTGGGCGCGGTCGACCGCATCGACGAGGCGTTGTCGCTGCGCGAGCGCTACGGCGTGCGCCTGCACGTCGATGCGGCCTACGGCGGCTTCTACGCGCTGCTGGGCGGTGCCCCGTTCCAGGCCATCGGCGCCTGCGACAGCGTGGTCGTCGACCCGCACAAGCACGGGCTGCAGCCCTACGGCTGTGGCGCGGTGCTGTTCGCCGACCCGGCCGTCGGGCGACTGTACAAGCACGACTCGCCCTATACCTACTTCTCCTCCGACGAGCTGCACCTGGGCGAGATCTCGCTGGAGTGCTCGCGGGCGGGTGCCGCGGCCGCGGCGCTGTGGCTCACGCTGGCCGTGCTGCCGCTGTCGGTCGACGAGGGGCTGGGCCCGATCCTCGCCGCCTGCCGCCGTGCCGCACTCGGCCTGGCCGGGCGTCTGCGCGACGACGACCGCCTGGCGCTCGTCGTGGAGCCCGAGCTGGACATCGTCTGCTACCACGCGCGCCGCGACGCGCTGTCGGAGGTCGACGCGGCCTCGGAGGCGATGCTGGCGGCGGGGATGGGCGATTCGCAGGACCCGGTCTACCTGTCGACGTTGCGCGTGGACGCGTCGCTGTTGGACGAGACGATCGTCCGCGACGCCGACGGGGTGCGCGTGCTGCGCAGCGTGCTGATGAAGCCCGAGCACGAGCTGGCCGTCGACTGGCTGCACGGCCGTCTGCGCGCGCTGGCCGCCTAGATGCTGGATTCCACGGCCGCGTAGGGGGCGAGCTTTCGCGCGCCGCCGCCTATGGGCGGCATGAGCGACGACGCCTTCACCCTGCTGGTCGTCGAGGACGATGACGCGACACGGACGTTCCTCGCCGACAACCTCACCGCCGACGGCTTCCGCCTACTGGTCGCCGACTGCGCTCGCGAGGGCCTGCGGCTGATCGAGCAGAAGGATCCCGACCTACTGCTGCTCGACGTCAACCTGCCCGACCGCTCGGGCCTGGAGCTGATCCGCGATCTGCGCGACGCCGACGCCGTCGCCGGTCGGGTGCAGTCGGCGCTGCCCGTGCTGGTGCTCAGCGGCCGTGGAGCGGAGCTGGACCGGCTGCGCGGCTTCGAGCGCGGCGCCGACGACTACGTGGTCAAGCCGTTCTCGTATCCGGAGCTGCGTGCGCGCGTGCAGGCGCTGCTGCGGCGCTCGCAGGGCCGTCGAGCCCAGGGGCGCTGGCGGGTCGGGGGCCTGGTGGTCGACGTGACCGGGCGCAGCGCGCACCTGCACGGGGTCCGCGTCGTGCTCTCGCAGAAGGAGTTCGCGCTGCTGCGCACGCTGGCCGCCGAGCCCCATCGCGTGTTCACCAAGATCGAGCTGCTGCGCACCGTGTGGGGCCACGAGCTGATCAGCACGACCCGCACGCTGGACTCGCACGCCTGTCGGCTGCGCCACAAGCTCGGTGCGCTCGCGCGCGGCGACGAGAGCTGGATTGTCAATGTGTGGGGCGTCGGCTATCGGCTGCTGGACGCCGCCGTGGCGGAGGCGGCGTGATGCTCGGCCTGGCCATCGGGTGGGCGGCGGCGCTGGCGGCCGCCGTCTGGTGCGCGCTGCTGCTGGCCCGCCTGGAGCGGATCGCGCGCGCCACCCACGAGCTGCGCGCGCCGCTGTGCGCGGCGCGCCTGGGGCTGCATGCCGCCGGGCGCGGGGGCGCCGCGGAGCCACTGGAGCGCGTCGACGGTGAGCTGGAGCGCGCGGCGTTGGCGCTCGCCGATCTGGAGGCCGCGCGCGCCGGCCGCCGTCTGTGCGCGCGCCGCGAGGCCGTCGCCGCGGTCGAGCTGCTGGAGCGCGTCCGCGGCAGCTGGTCACCGCTGGCCTGGCCGACGGGCAGGGGGCTGCGCGTGGAGGCGCCGAGCCCGGGGACGATCGCGCCGGTGGCAGGGGACGCGTCACGGCTGGCCCAGGCGCTGGGCACCCTGGTGGCCAACGCACTGGAGCATGGGGAGGGCGAGGTCGTCCTGAGCGCACGCTCCTGGGCGGGACGGGTGCGCCTGGAGGTGGCCGACGAGGGCGCGGGCCCGGCACGCTCGCTGCGCCGGCTGGCCCGCGGGCGGTGGGGCGGGCGCGGCGCCCGGGGGCGTGGCCTGGCCATCGCCGCTCGCATCGCTCGCGATCACGGCGGTCGCCTGATGCGCGAGCCGGGCGGCGGCTGCCGGATGGTGCTGGAGCTGCCGGCCCGGGTCGCTCCGGCGACCTCCGCCCGGCGCGAGCTGCGCGGCGCGGTGGCGGCCGCCTCACTGGATCCGGTGCTGGGCGGCGGCCTGTGGCTCGGCGGGGCGCCCCGGCCGGGGACCCGGCGATGAGCCGCCGGCGGCGCGGGCTGCTGCTGGCCGGCCTGGCGCTGCTGCTCGGGTCGCTGGCCGCGTCGGACATCTCCGGGCGCGAGGCTGCGTTGCGCCGTCAGGTCGGGCCGCTGGTCGATGTCGTCGTCGCGGCGCACGCGCTGCCGGCTCATCGTTCGCTGCGCCCGGGGGATCTGGCCGTGCGCCGCGTGCCGCGGCGCTTTGCCCCGTCGGGCGTCGCGGTCCGTGTCACGGATCTGGTCGGCCTCAAGCTCGTCAACCCGCTGGCCGCGGGCGCCGACGTCACGCCCGCGGCGATCGATCGCGAAACGCCGGCCGCCCCCGGCGCGCCGGTGCGCGCGGGCGAGCGCGTGGTGGACGTCGTGGCCACCGGGGCGGCCAGCGCGATCGTCGCCGGCGGTCGCGTCGACGTGCTCGTCACGCGCGACTCGGGCGCCGCCGGCGGCGGGCGCACGCGGCTGGCGCTCGAGGACGTCGAGGTGCTCAGCGCCCGCCCGGTCGCGGCGGCGACGACCGAGCCGAGCGCGCCGCGGGTGGCCGCCGCGCTGCGCGTCACCGTTCGCCAGGCGGTCTACCTGGCCGCCGCCCAGAGCTTTGCCCGCGAGCTGCGCCTGCTGCCCCGGGCGGCGGGGGACGACCGCCGTGTGCGCGGGGGCCTCGTCGTGGGGGACACGCTGTGAGGCCGGTGGCCGGACGTGCCTGAGAGGATGCCGCGCGCATGCGCCGCCTCGTCCTGCTCGCCAGCGCGATCGTCCTCGTCGACACGCTGTTCTACTCGGTCGTCGCGCCGCTGCTGCCCCACTATCGCGAGCAGCTGGGACTGTCGGAGGGCGCGGCCGGGATCCTCGCCGCGGCCTACCCGGCGGGGACGCTGCTGGGCTCGCTGCCCGCCGGCCTGCTGGCCGCGCGCGCGGGCGCCCGGCGCACCGTCCTGGCCGCGCTGGCGGGGCTCAGCATCTCGAGCCTCGTGTTCGGCTTCGCCCACCAGATCGTGCTGCTGGACGCGGCCCGCTTCGTGCAGGGCTTCGCGGGCGCGTTCTCGTGGGCGGGCGCGCTCACCTGGCTGATCGGCGCGTCACCGCCGGGCCGCCGCGGGGAGCTGATCGGCACGGCCCTGAGCGCCGCGGTGGCCGGCAGCCTGCTCGGTCCGGTCGTCGGCTCGATCGCCCAGCTGACCGGGCCGCGGATCATGTTCGGCTCGGTCGTGATCATCGCCGCCGGGCTGGCCGGGTGGGCGCTGACCACGCCGGCACCGCCCGCGGTCCCGGTGCGCGAGCGGGTGGGCGCCGTGCTGCGCGCCGCGCTCCGGCCCCGGGTCCTGACGGGGATCTGGCTGGTCGCGCTGCCGGCGATCGCCGTCTCGGCGATCGCCGTGATCGGCGCGCTGCGCCTGGACGATCTCGGCGCGGGCGGCGCCGTCGTGGGCGCTGCGTTCCTGGTCGGTGCCGCGGTCGAGGCGGCGATGTCGCCGTTCGTCGGTCGCCTGTCGGATCGCCGCGGCCGGCTGCTGCCGATCCGCATCGGCCTGGTGGCCTCCGCCGCCACGCTGGCCCTGTTCAGCCTGCCGCAGGGCATCGTCCTGCTGGCGCTCAGCATGGTCGCGGTCACCGCCGCCCTGGCGCTGCTGTGGGGCCCGGCGATCGCCCTGCTGGCCGATGCCACCGAAGCGGCCCGACTGCATCTGGCGATCGGCTTCGCCTACGTCAACCTCGCCTGGGCGGCGGGCCAGGTCACCGGCGCGGCCGCCGGTGGCGCGCTGGCCCAGCACGCGGGCGACGCGGTCGCTCCGCTGCTGATCGCGGCGCTCGCCGCGGTGACGCTGCTCCTGCGCCCGCGCTCAGCGTCGCGACCCGGCGGCTGAGGCGTCGCGGCCATCGAGCGCGCCCGACAGCTGGTCGCGGCCGGATACGCCGAGCTTGCGATACGCGTTGCCGAGATGGAAGCGCACTGTGTGGGGCGTGACCACGAGCTCCTCGGCGATCTGGCGGTTGGTCTGCCCGCGGGCGGCCAGACGGGCGACGCGCAGCTCGGAGGCGGTCAGGCCGGCCGGGGCGGCGGGTGCCGGCCGCTCGGCGCGCCCGCCCGAGCGTGCGAGCTCCCGACGTGCGCGCTCGGCGATCTCGACCGCGCCGAGCGCCTCGGCGATCCGCAGTGCCTCCCGCAGCTGGGTGCGGGCGGCGCGTCGGCGCTCGGCCTCCGTGAGCGCCCAGCCGAGGTCGGTGAGCACCCGGGCCAGGTCGAGCCGCGCCTCGCACTGCTCGAGCGCCTCGGCCGCCTCGCGCAGGTCGGCCTGGGGGTCGTCGCCGCCGGCCGCCCTCAACAGCGCCCGCGCGTGGAGCGCGACCCCCTGTGCGCGGGACAGCCCGATCTCGCGCGCCTGGTCGAGCTCCTGCTCGATCAGCCGGCGCCCGGCCTCCGCGTCGCCCTGGCGAGCGGTCACCAGCCCCAGCCGTGAGCGCCACGGACAGAACGGGTGGCGCGAGCCCATCGTCTCAAGCACGGCGCCGCCGGCGGCCAGGTCGGTGCTGGCCGCGTCGAGGTCGCCCGACAGCACGTGCAGCCGCGCACGCGCCTCCAGCAGCAGGGCGTACGGAGCGGTCTGGCGCCACGGCTCGGCGTCTTCGAGGGCGACCGCGTCGCGCGCGCCGGCCGGGTCGCCCGCCTCGATGCGCAGGTGGGCCAGGACGGCCCGGGCCGACGGCTCGTACATCTCCCACACCGGACCGGTGAGCGCGAAGCGCACATCGGCCTCGGCGTCGGCCAGCGCTCCGCGGTAGTAGCGCGGCCAGGCCCGCAGGTAGCGTGCGGTGGCCGCCGCATGCGCCTCGCCATCTCGCTCGGCCTGTGCGAGCGCCGCCGACAGGATCTGCTCGGACTCGGCGAACGCGTCCGACCAGGTGAGCACGGCGGCGAGCTGGCTGAGAACGATGCCGTAGGCGTCGGCGTTGCCGAGCAGCTGCCCGTCGGCCCAGGCGCGCAGCGCCAGCGCGACGACGTCGTTGCGGGGCGCTCCGCCGATGCCGCGCTCCAGGGCGATCTCCGCCAGCAGCGCGCGCTCGGCCGCGGTGCGCCCGGGGGTGGAGCGATCGAGCAGTGGCGCGAGCCGCTCGCGCGCGTCGGCGGCCAGCGCGCCGTCGAAGCGCGCCGCCGCGACGTAGCCGGCGATCAGCTCGACGGCGAGCGGCTCGTCGTCGCCCAGCATGCTCAGCCCGCGGTCGAACTCCGCCGCTGCGGCGCGGTAGTCGCCGGCACCGAACTGCGTCCGGCCCAGCCGCAGATGGACCGAGGGGCGCTGCTCGGCCTCGACGACCCGCAACGCCTGTCGGTAGGCGTCCGCGGAGCCGGCCACCCCGCCGCGCTCCAGCGCGGTCCCGAGCTCGACCAGCAGCTGACCGCGCAGCGTCGGGTCCAGCGGCTCCTCCAGCCCGCGTCGCAGTCGTGCCGCCGCCAGCGCGTGGTCGCCGCGGGTGGCGGCCACCTGGGCGGCGTCGCGCAGGATCTCCGCCTGCTGAGCCTCTCCGCCGGGAGGGACGGACACCAGGTGGTCGGCGGCCGGCTCGAGGCCATCGGACGTGCGCGCCAGCAGCAGCGCCGCCTGGCGGTGCAGCTCGTCGCGGGCGGCGCGGGCGGCGGTCGCGTCGAGGGCCGCGCGCATGAGCGGCGCGGCCAGGCGCACGGGGTCGGCGCTGGCCAGCAGGCCGCCGGCGACGAGCGCATCGGCGATCGTCGCGGCGTGCGGCATGGACAGCCCGGCGAGCCTGGCGACCAGCCACAGCGAGCTGTCCTCGGCCAGCACCAGGGCCGCGTCGACCAGGGCCTGCGCATCCGGTCCATGATGGGCGATCTCGCGTGTCCCGATGCGAGCGACGTCGCCGAGCAGCGGCCCGCCGAGGGTGGGCGAGCCGAGTGGCTGATCGGACGCCGCAAGGTGGTCGACCAGCACCCGCAGCAGCGCGGGGTTGCCGGCGGTCAGCTCGAGGCACGAGTCGGGGAGGCGGGCGTCGCCGCTGACACCCGCCGACCGCAGGATGGTGCGCACGTGCTGGCGATGCAGCGGGGTGAGCGCAACCGTCTGGGCGGCGCAGGCGCGCAGCGTCGCCAGGCGCCTCGGCACGACCGGCGCAGCGCCGCAGCGGACCGCGGCGACGATCCTCGTGGTCGTCGTCACCAGCAGCTCGTGGAGGCGCTGGAGCACCGCGTCGTCCAGCCATTGCAGCTCGTCGACGCAGAGCAGGGTGGGGCCGGCCGGCGCGGCTTCCAGCAGCGCCCGGGCGACGTCGTCGATCGCCTGGCCGCCGCAGCCGTCCCCGTGGACGCGGCCGGCGGCCAGGCCGGCCCGGGTGGCCATCGCCGCCGCGGCTCGCAACATCGTGGTGCGGCCGCTCCCCGCGGGTCCTTCGATGATCAGCAGCTGCGCAGGGGGCGATTCGGGGGCCAGCGCACGCTGGATCGCCGTCACCGCCGCGCGGCGGCCAAGGACCGGTCTCGCGGAATCCGTTCGCGGCACGATGCCCGGCACTTCGCGACCATATCGCAGCCCTAGCACCCCCGTCAGTCTTTCGGTGAAACGCGTCGAGCCTCGATTAGCGTCGGCCCAACGAAAACGACGGGGGATCGCGATCCGGGCCACCGGGGTGCCAGGACGCTGCCGATCCGAACGAAGGACCGAGAGGGGATGGCGCCTTGAGAACCGCTCTGACGATCGCGGCCGCCGTGGTGGCGGTCGGGCTGATGGGATCGTCTGTGGCCTCAGCCGACGTCGTGGTGGGTGAGGACTTCGAGTCGGGCGCGGCAGGCTGGTCGATGGACGGCCTCTGGCACGTGCAGGACCAGCCGCAGTCGCTGTCGGTGGCGTCAGCCATCAACCCGACGCTGGTGACGCTGCCCGACGACGGGCAGCTCCCCGACGCGGCGAGCGGGACGCACGCCGCCTGGTACGGCGAGGCGGCGTCGGGCACCTTCTGCACCGGCTATGCGGGCGTGACGCAGAGCGCAAAGAACGGCTGCACGTCGTCGGCGTCCAACAGCGGACGGCTGGTGTCGCCCTCCTTCAGCCTCGTCGGCGCGGCCAGCGCCCAGCTGGTGTTCTCCGCGTGGTGGGAGATCGAGGCGGTCGACGCCGACTCCTACGACCTGATGACCGTGCAGTACTCGGCGGACGGGGGACCTTGGACCGACGTCGGATCCCTGAACCCGGTCAGCAACCCGGCGGGCGACCATGACGAGAGCTACTCCAACAACGGCGTGGAGGCGTCGCCCTCGTGGCGGTCCTACGTCGCCGACCTCAGCGCGGCGATCGGGTCCAGCGACGTGCGGATCGCGTTCAGCTTCGACACCGTCGACGCGCAGTTCCAGGGCTTTCGCGGACTGCTGATCGATGACGTGAGCGTGTCCACGCCCTTCACCGAGGGCGCGCCGGCGATCGCCGGCCTGAACCCCACCTGCGTGAGCTCGACCGCGAGCAACCAGGTGGTGGCGGTGGCGGGCCAGCACTTCGTCCTCGGGGGGACGCTCACGCTGGACGGCACGCCGGTCCCGGGCGCGGCCACGCTCTCCAGCACGCGCATGGAGTTCACCGTGTCGGGGCTGGCCGCCGGCAGCCACACCGTGCAGGTCGTCAACCCTCGAGGTGACGTGAGCAACACGGCCACGCTGACCGCGGCGGCGAGCTGCGCGCCGCAGCCGGTGACGCCGTCGCCGCCGCGCCCGTCGGGCTCGGTCTCGCGACCGACCGCGACCCAGGTGATCTGCAACCGCGGCCCCGACGTCAACTCCACCTCGGAGTGCATCGCCACGGTCGGCGATGCCGGTGCGCCGCCGCGGACCAACCCGACCGGCAACGTCACCTTCACGACCACGACCGGCGCCTTCGTCTCGGGGGCGACCTGCCACCTCGTCGCCACCCCGGGATCGCCCGGCGTGGCCAGCTGCTCGGCGATCTACACGCCGCCGGCGGGCGGCGGGTTCCCGCAGGTGACGGCGACCTACAGCGGGGACGACACGCACCTGCCCAGCGCGGGAGCGACGAGCTTCATCATCGCCGCGCCGCCCGGAACGGCGAGCGGCTCCCCGGACGACGACACCTACTGCGCGGGCGTGCTCGCCTCGGGTGCCGGACGCGCCGCGCCGCGCATCGACTCGGAGGCGGCCCGCACGCCGGAGCACGAGCGCGGCGTGGGCTACTGCCTCTGGTACGTGGGCTCCAAGACGCTGCACCACGGCATCAACGTCGTGGGGCAGGGCGCGACCCTGGTGGTCGGGACCGCCGTCGGCGTGGCGCTCCCGGTCGGCGGGGGCCTGCTCGGCGCGGAGACCACCGGCCCCGGCGGAGCGGTGCTCGCCGCGGGCACCGGGGCGGCGATGACCAAGGAGTACGTGTATCCGGCCACCCGGGACACGATGAACGCGATCAGCGAGGCGCAGAACCGGGCGCTGCAGGACCCGCCCGATCCCGCGTTCCGCACGGTCGTCCGCCCGGCATCGACCAAGGCGCCTCGCATCGCGTCGCGCAAGGGCCTGAGCCGCCGGACGGCAGCGACGCTGACCAAGCTCGCGCGGGCGCAGGTGCGGGTCCGCGACCTGTCCGATGCGCTGTCGGCCACCCTGGACAAGGCAGGCGGCGCGCAGCAGGCGGGCGACGCGAAGTGGCTGGGCATCCAGACACGCGCCGCGATCACGTACGCCGAGCGGCTGTCGGCCGCGCTCGACCGGCTCGTCGCGGTCCAGACGACCGCCGCCAAGCGGGCCAGGCACAGCCGCCTGCTGTCGAAGCGCCTGGCCAGCGGCAAGCAGATCGCGCGCCGCTTCAAGGACACGGCCAAGCACGGGTTCAGCGCGTCGCAGAAGCGGTTCCTGCAGCGCGAGCTCGGCATGACCGCCGAGCAGATCGAGCAGATGCGCACCACGCTGCCGGCCGTCGATGCCGCGCGCGTGCCGGCCAGCGCCGCGGCGCTGTTGGCCGAGCCCGCGGTGCTGGAGTCCTACCGAGCGGCGGCGGAGTCGTTCCGGGCGTTCGTCAAGATCCCGTCGGTCACGACGAACGCCGCCTCGCCCGGCTCGCATGCCTCCAGCTCGGGCCCGTGGATCGTCTCCAAGCGCCTGCGCGATCGACGTGGACGCGTGACGGTGCAGCTGCGCTGCGCGGCCACCTCCACCGGAACGTGCAAGGGCAAGGTGCGTCTGCGCGTCGGCAGGGCGACGATCGGCACGAGCCGCTTCTCGATCGCCGAGGAGGCGGACGCCGACGTCTCGGTGAAGCTGAACCGCCGCGGACGCCGGCTGGCCCGGTCGCATCACCACCGCAAGGTGACGGTGATGGTCACCTCCACGCCGGGACCGTCCGTGTCCAAGCGGGTGTCGCTGCGGCGCTGAGACGCGGGCCCCCGCAGAGGGGGCGAATTCCGGTCGCGCCGGCCTAGTGGGGGCATGGACGATCCCCTGCTGGGCCTGGCCGACCGGCTGCGCGAGCGCCTGATCCGCTCGGCCGACACCGGCGGCGACCTGCACGCGCGCATCCGCGCGCTGGTCGACGACGAGGCGGCGCTGCTGGACGCCGAGGCGCGCGAGCGGCTGGTGGAGCTGGTGGCGCAGCGGTCGTTCGGGCTGGGCCCGCTCGAGCCGCTGCTGGCCGACCCGTCCGTCGACGAGGTGATGGTCAACGGGGTGGGTGGGGACGTGTCCGTGTGGGTGGAGCGGGCGGGGCGGTTGGAGGCGACCGCCGTGCGCTTCGCCGACGTGGCCGAGCTGCGCCACGCGATCGAGCGGATCCTGGCACCGCTGGGCCGCCGCGTGGACGAGGCCGAGCCGCTGTGCGACGCGCGGCTGCCCGACGGCTCGCGCGTGAACGTGGTGATCGCGCCGCTGGCGCTGGACGGGCCGGTGCTGACCATCCGGCGCTTTCGCCGGCGCGGCTTCTCGGCCGACGAGCTGGTGGCGCTGGGGACGTGGACGGCGCCGCTGCGCGACGTGCTGCAACGGGCGGTGGCGGCGCGCTGCAACGTGCTGGTCAGCGGCGGCACGGGCTCGGGCAAGACGACGACGCTGAACGCGCTGTCGGGCTTCATCGGTGATCGCGAGCGGGTGGTGACGATCGAGGACGCCGCCGAGCTGCGCCTGCAACAGCCGCACGTCGTGCGGCTGGAGGCGCGCCCGGCGAGCCTGGAGGGGCGCGGTGAGGTGACGATCCGCCGGCTGGTGCGCAATGCCCTGCGCATGCGCCCGGATCGCATCGTGGTGGGCGAGGTCCGCGGACCGGAGGCGCTCGACATGCTCCAGGCGATGGCCTCCGGTCACGACGGCTCGCTGTCGACCGTCCACGCGGGCTCGGCCGAGGAGGCGCTGCGCCGGGTGGAGACGCTGGCCCTGATGGCGGACGTCGGGCTGCCGCACGCGGCGGTGCGCGAGCAGGTGGCCGCGGCCGTCGACCTCGTCGTCCATCAGGCGCGCCAGCACGACGGATCGCGGCGGGTGGTGTCGCTGTGCGAGGTGGTGCGCGTCGCGTCGGGTCCGGCGACGCGCGAGCTCTACGCGGTGCGCGACGGGCGGCCGCTGTGGCGCGGGGCGCTGAGCGACGATCTCGCCCGCCGGTTGGAGGCGGCGTGATCAGCCGGGCGGTGCTGCTGGCCGCCGGCGCGGCCGCCACCGGGGTTGCCGCGGGCTGGGAGCTGGTCGGCGTGCTGGTGCTGGAGGGCGGCGCCGGGCGTCTGAGCGGGCGGCTGCTGAGCCCGTTGCGCCGCGCCGGGGCCCAGGGGGTGGAGCCGACGACGGCGGAGCGGCGGCGGCTCGCGCTGACGGCGGCCGGCGCGCTGCTGGCCGGCGGCTGGCTGGCGGCCGGACCGCCGGCGGGCGCGGCGCTGGCCGCGACCGGTCCGCTGGCCGCCGGAGCGCTCGTGCGCGCGCGGCGCGCGCGCTGGCGCACGCGACTGGACGACCAGGCGGCGCTGGTTGCGCGGGCGCTGGCCGATGCGCTGGCCGGCGGCCACTCGATCCGCGGAGCGCTGGGGGAGGCGGCCCACACGGGCGGCATCCCCGCGCCCGCGGGACGCGAGCTGGCCGCGCTGGCCAGCGGACTCGATCTGGGCGACGAGCTGGCGACGGCGCTGGAGCGGCTGCGCGAGCGGGCCCGCTCGCCCGCCTACGACCTGCTCGTCGCGGCGATCCTGCTGCAGCGCGAGGCGGGCGGCGACCTGGCCGGTCTGCTGCGCGAGATCGCGGGCGCGCTGGAGGACGCGGCGCGCGCCGCACGGGCCGCGCGCAGCGCGACGGCCCAGGCGCGCTTCACCGGCGTGCTCGTGGCCGGGCTGCCGCTCGGTGCGCTGGCGCTGGGCGGGGCGCTCACCCCCAGCTCGCTGCGGACGCTGCTGGGCTCGCCGCTGAGCGCCGTGCTCGTCGCCGCCGCTCTCGTACTGCAGGTCGCCGGCTTCCTGACCATCCGCCGGCTGTCGCGGCTGACCCGATGAGCCGCGCCCTCCTGCTCGGTGTGGCGGGCGTGGTGGTCGGGGTCCTGGCGGCGGGCGACCTGCACGCCTGGGCCGCCGCCGCGCGGGCGCAGCGCCCGGGCGCCCCCGCACACGCCGGGCCGTCGCGCCGGCCGCTGGTTGGGCTGCTGGGCGCGATCGGGCGGCGGATCGGGGTCCTGCCCGCGCCCGCGGACCTGACGGCCCGCCTGGATGCCGCCGGACGCCCCCTGGAGCTGGCCCCGGGCGAGCTGATGGCGATCAAGGGTGGCGCCGCGGCGGCCGGCCTGCTGATGGTGCTGCCCCTGGTCGGTGCGCTGCCGCTCCGCTGGGCGGTGGTCGTCGGTGCGGCGGCGGTGGCGGGCGGCCACCGGTCACCGGACCTGTGGCTGCGCCGGCGCGCCCGCGCGCGGGCGCGCGCGATGGAGCGAGAGCTGGCCGGCGTGCTCGACCTGCTGCGCGTCTGCGTCCAGGCCGGCCTGCCGGTCACGCGCGCGGCGGCCGAGGTCGGCGCGCGTCACGCCGGGCTGCTGGCCGCCGAGCTGGGCCGGATGGCCGCCCGCAGCGAGCTGGGCGTCCCGCGCGAGCAGGCGCTGGCCCAGCTGCTGGCCGCGGCGCCGCTGCCCGGCGTGGGCGCGCTGGTGGCCGCCCTCGCCCGCAGCGAGCGGCACGGCGCACCGTTGACCGGCGCGCTGCAGGCGCTGGCCGCCGACGCGCGCGCCGAGCACGCCCGCGTCCTGGCCGAGGGTGCGGCGCGCGCTGCGCCCAAGATCCAGCTGGCGGTCGCGCTCCTGCTCGTCCCCGCGGTCCTGCTGCTGGCCGGCGCGGTCGTCGCCGCGCAGATCGGGATCGGGTAGGGCCGCCGCCCCGCGCTTGCGCGCGGCGGCGACGACCTTCCGCTGCGTCTCGCTACTGGAGCGAGATGACGATCTTCGTGTGCTGCGTGGAGCCGTCGCGGGTGGTGCCCGCGGCGACCGTCGAGACCTTCTGCAGCGCCGCGATCACCTGCTGGGTGTTGGGATCGCCCGCGGGGACGATCGCCCCCAGCAGCGAGCTGATCGAGCCGACGTTGAGGAAGAACGCCGGCTTGATGTCGCCCAGCGCGGCGGTCGCGCTCTTGTAGGCCGGGTCGTCGCCCAGCGTGGCCGACGGCGACAGCGCGTCGGAGACGGCCTTGGCGCTGACGCCGAGCACGAACCTCCCGTTGCCGACCGCCGCGACGATCGGGAACGGGAAGCTGTCGGTGCGGAACTGCACCGCCTCGTCGGCGCCGCTGATGCCCGACGCCTTGCTCACCTTCACGCCGTCGACGATCTGGGGCACGAGCTTGGACAGCTTGTCGATCGCCTGGCGCGTCTTGGCCGGGTCGCTGGTCTGCACGACGAGGGCGCCGCCGATGTTCGTCACCGAGGTGCCGCCGGCGAACAGGGCGCCGTCGCCCATCCAGCTCAGCAGGTCGTTGTCGAGGTCGATGCCGAGCGCCTGCTGGATCGCCTGCAGCTGGCCGTTGACGTCCTGGCCCGCGGCCGAGGCCGCCTGGAGGCCCTGCTGCAGCGCCTGGCGCAGCGAGTCGCCGATGTGCGGCAGGCCCACGCCCAGCCAGGCGTCGCCGGGGAGCCCGGCGAGCTGCTCGGTGGCCGCGGAGCTGGACCCCGAGCCCTCCTTGAGACCGAGCGTGGCGACGTCGAGCTCGATGCTGTCCTGGGTCGGGGCGACCTTCATCACCGTCGTCTTGCCGCCCACCTGGGACAGCTGCTGGCGGATCTGGCCCAGCTGCGCGGCGGGAATTCCGCCCGAGCGGCCGATCGCGTTGAGCACGCCCTCGGTGGAGAGGTAGGCCGTGGCCAGGGCGTTGTCGGAGCCGACCGCCTTGAGGCCGGCCTGGTAGTCGGCGTTGTCGGCGATCGTGTCGGCGTCGTCCTTGACGGTGTCGACGACCGTGCGGAAGGCGCGCTCGGTGCCCGAGACGGCGTAGTCGCCGACGACGCCCTGCACGTCACCGCTGCCGTCGAACCAGTAGTCGACGTCCTTGTAGGAGCCCTTCTTCTTGCCGGCGGTGTTCAGCGAGTCCAGCGCCTTGCCGGGATCGGTGGTGGCGACCACGACCGCCGCATCGGCGTTGCCGGTGAACGACGTCACGAACACGCCGACGCGCGAGCCGACCCACGACGTGACCTGGTCGACCTTGGCGTCCTGCTTGGTGGTGCTCTTGAGCAGGTCGGTGATCGCCGTCGCCGGGTCGTTGACGCCGAGCTTCTTGAGGACCGCCTCGGTGTTGGCCCTGAGGTCGCCGTCGGGGCGGACCGTCACCTGGGCGTAGACCGGCGAGCTGGCGGGAACCGCCGCGGCGGGATCGGGATCGGTGTCGCTGCTGCTTCCGCACGCGGCGGCGCCGAAGGCCAGCGCGCCGAAGGTGGCGGTGAGCGCCAGCACGCGCCTGCCACGCGTACGGGTGAGGGTGGGCATGTCCGGGTGTTCCTCCTAAGGGGTGCTCGGCGAACTCTAGAGCGCATCGATCGGACGGAACGCCGCTCAGCGTGCAATCGGCCGTGCACCCGTCCGTCCTGCACGGCCGATTGCCGAATTCGTTGCGTTCGGCTCCCACCGCGCCCCACCGCGCAAACACCAGCAGCCATCGGCGTTTGGCGCCGCCGCGGGGCTGGTTGGGTGGGTTTGGTGGGTGAATGTGGGCAAGATGAGTTGCGTTGTGGAGGAAAGTGGGATACAACGCCGCCAGCGGACCGGGCTGGAGGAGCTCCTCCCACTCCTCCAGCCCGGCCCGAAATCCCTTCCTTCTCCGATGAGCGCTCCGACCCTTGGCCTTCCGCGGCACGTTCGACTACTCGCTGGACGCGAAGAACCGGCTGACCGTGCCGGCGCGCTTCCGCGCCGCGCTCAGCGACGGGGTCGTGCTGGCCAAGCAGGTCGAGCCGTGCGTGGCGGTGTGGCGGCCCGATGACTACGACGCCTTCACGCAGTCGGTCCTCGAGGGCTTCCATCCCATGTCGGCCCGAAGCGCAGCAGCTCGAGCGCTTCTTCGCCGCCAACGCCCACGACACGGAGCTCGACTCCGCCGGCCGCGTCGGCATCCCGGCGTTCCTCCTGGAGTACGGCGGCTTCGACAAGGAGGTCGTGGTCACCGGGGCCGGGCGCTGCCTCGAGGTCTGGGATCGCGCTGCCTGGGTGGACTACAACGCGCGCCTCAAGGACTCCGTGGCCGACATCCGCGAGAGCCTTGGCCATGCTGGCTGAGATGGCCGACCACGTCCCCGTCCTCCTGCACGAGACGCTCGAGCTGCTGGCCCCGCAGCCGGGGGAATCGTTCGTCGACGCGACCTTCGGCGCCGGCGGCCACGCGCGCGCGCTCGCCGAGCGCCTCGGCCCGCGAGGGCTGCTGATCGCCATCGATCGCGACCCCGACCGCCCAGGCGCGCTTCGAGGAGCCCTGGCCGCCGAGGTCGGCTGCCCGACCCGCTTCGTGCGGGCCGACTTCGCCGACGGCCCTGGAGGCGCTGCTCGCGCGAGGGCGTGCAGCGCCGACGGCGTGCTGCTCGACCTCGGCGTCAGCTCCATGCAGGTCGACACCTGGGAGCGCGGCTTCTCCTACTCCTACGACGCCCCGCTGGACATGCGCATGGACCCCAGAGCCGGGCTCGACGCGCGCGATCGCCGTCAACGACCTGGGACGAGCGACGCCTGGCGCGCGCGCTGCGCGAGTTCGGCGAGGAGCGCTACGCCGGTCAGATCGCGCGCGGGATCGTGCGCGCCCGCGAGCGCGCGCCGCTCGAGACGACGAACGAGCTCGTCGAGTCGTGATCAAGGACGCGGTGCCCGCCCCGGCGCGCTTCGCCGGCGGCCATCCCGCGAAGCGCTCCTTCCAGGCGATCCGCATCGCCGTCAACGGCGAGCTGGACAGCTCGACTCGGCGCTGCCCTCGCCTGGGCGCTCCTCGTGAATGACGGGCGATTTGCAGGGATCTCCTTCCACTGCTCTCGAAGACCGCCGCGTGAAGCGCTTCCTGGCCGAGCGCGCGCGCGAGTGCACGTGCCCGCCCGACCTCCCGGTCTGCGCCTGCGGGCGCACCGCGAGGCGGCGCTGCTGACGCGCCGCTCGATCGGCCCCCGGCGCCGAGGAGATCGCCGACAACCCGCGGGCCGCCTCGGCGCGCCTGCGGGCCGCCCGCAAGCTGCGACCCGAGGAGCGCGCATGACACCGCCCAGCGCTTCCGCCGCCCACGCTCGAACGACGCCCGCCGCGCGACCCCACGCCGGTCCGGCGCGGCGCCTTCGCCGCGCCGCGTCTCCGGCCCGTCGCGCGCCGCCCGCGCGGCGCCGCCGCTCGCGCTGCCCCGCGGCGGAACGCCGCTCGTCCAGCGCCTGGGCCAGATCTCCGAGTCGCGCTCGCTGGACCGCCTGCTGCGCAGCCGCGGATGGATCGCGCTGCTCGCCGTGCTGCTGATCGGCCTGGTGCTCATGCAGGTGTCGCTGCTGAAGGTCAACGCCGGCATGGGCAGCGACGTCGAGCGCTCGGCGGCGCTGTCGCGCGGCAACGCGCTGCTGCAGGCCGAGGTCTCCAAGCTGGAGTCCAACGACCGCATCCAGCAGCTGGCCATCCGCGCCGGCATGGTGCTGCCGACGTCGGACAACGTCCGCTACCTGGGCGCTGGCGGCCGGCGCGTCGGCGGCACGGAGGCGGCGGGACAGCCGTCCCAGGGCGAGGCGTCGACGGCGCTGCTGCCGACCGTTCCCACGGCCACGACGGCCGACGGCACGACGACCGCGGCCACCACCGACCCCGCCGCGCCCACCACGACGACCAGCGAGCCGCAGACCACGTCCAGCGTGCCCGACGCGGCGCAGGCCCAGCAGCAGGCCGACGCGGCCGCGGCCGCCCAGCAGGCCGCGACGACCGCGGCCCCGACGCCGCCGCGCCCACGACCCCCACCACCACCGACACGACCGCGGGCACCGTCGCGGTCCTCCACGGCGGCGCCCGCCACCGGCACGTCGACCGCGGCCGCCGTCGGAGGCGCGACCCCTGGGGGCTGAGCCGCGATGGGCCTGACGGATCGCCGCATCGGGCTGCTGTTCGCGGTCTTCCTCGGGCTGCTGGCGCTCGCCGCCTGCGCTCCGCGTTCCTGGGCACCGTCAAGGCCAGCGGGCTGAAGAAGGCGGCGGCCACCCAGCAGGTGCAGACGTCACCGTCCCCGCGCGTCGCGGGGCATCACCGACCGCGACGGGGTCAGAGCTCGCGGTCTCCGAGCCGGCCGAGCGACATCTCGGCGACGCCGTACCTGGTGAAGGACCCCGCGAGGCCGCGGCCAATCTCCAAGGTGCTCGGCATCCACGAGGGCGAGCTGCTGGCCAAGCTGACGCGCAAGGACACGCGGGTTCGTCTACCATCGCGCAAGCTCCGTCCCCGCCAACGTGGCCGCCAGGGTCCGCAAGCTCGGATCGCCGGGATCGACTTCATCTCCACCAGCCGTCGCAACTACCCGCGCTCGTGGATGGCCTCCCAGCTGCTCGGCACGGTGAATCGACGGCACCGGCGGCTGTCGGGCCTGGAGTACGCAGGACAACGACGTGCTGCGCGGCATACGACGGCAAGCGCCGCCTGACCCGCGACGCGCTCGGCCAGCCGATCGGCCGTCCGCAGGACGAGGTCGATGCCGCGCCGGGCACGACACCTGGAGCTGACCATCGACGCGGCGATCCAGTCCAAGGCCGAGGCGGTCCTGGCCGGCGTCGGGCAGGTGTACCGGCCCAAGCGCGCGTCGGCGATCGTCATCGACCCCGACACCGGCGAGATCCTGGCCATGGCCAACTGGCCCCGCGTGACGCCAACGACCCGCTCGGGCGCCCCCGACTACGCGCGCCAGAACCTGGCCACCGGCTACACCTACGAGCCCGGCTCGACCTTCAAGGCCTTCACCGTCGCCGGCGCGCATCGAGGACGGCAAGGTGACGCCCGACACCATCGTTCAACCTTCCGCCGAAGATCCAGGTCGCCGACCGCTCGATCTCCGATGCGCACGCCCGCGGCCCGATACGATGACCACCGCGCAGATCCTCGCCCAGTCCACCAACGTCGGCACGATCACCATCGGCCTGCGCGAGGGCAAGACGCGCTTCGACCACTGGGTGCGGCGCTTCGGCTTCGGCGACGCCGACCGGCGTCGCCTGCCCGGCGAGGAGCAGCGGCATCGTGCCGCCGCCCGACCAGTACTCGGGCTCCTCGATGGGCAACCTGCCGATGGGCCAGGGCCTGGCGGTGACCCCGATGCAGATCGCCACCGCCTACTCGGCGATCGCCAACGGCGGCATCCTGCGCAAGCCGCGCATCGTCAAGTCGGTCGGTGGCCAGGACGTGCCCGAGCCGCCCGGCCACCGCGTCATCTCCGCGCGCACCGCCTCGAGATCCGCCAGATGCTCCAGGGCGTGCTCAGCCCCGACGGAACGGCATCGGAGGTGTCGGTCCCGGGCTACAAGCTGGCGGGCAAGACCGGCACGGCCAACAAGGTCGACCCCCAGACCGGCGAGTACTCCAAGGAGAACTACATCGCCTCCTTCGTCGGCTTCGCGCCCGCCGACGATCCCAAGCTGCTGGCCGCGATCATGGTCGACGAGCCGCACGGCGAGATCTACGGCGGCCAGGTCGCCGCGCCCGCCTTCGGACAGATCATGTCGTTCGCGCTGCCGTATCTCAAGATCGCGCCCAAGTAGGCGAAGTAGGGTCTTCGGCGATGCGGCTGGGAGACCTCGTCGACGCGCCCCTCGATGTGCAGGCGGCGGACGTGCAGATCACCGGCCTGGCCTTCGACAACCGCGAGGCCGGCCCCGGGACGCTGTTCTTCGCGGTGCCGGGCTTCACCCGGGACGGCCACGACTTCGCCCCTGACGCGGTCGAGCGCGGCGCCGCCGCGCTCGTCGTGCAGCGGCCGCTGGAGCTGCTGGTCCCGCAGATCCAGGTCGAGGACGTGCGCGCCGCGATGGCGCCGATCGCCGCGCGCTTCCACGGCGACCCGACCGCCGCGCTCGCCGTCGCCGGCGTCACCGGCACCAACGGCAAGACGACGTCCTGCTTCCTCATCCGCGAGCTGCTGGAGGCCGGCGGCGTGCAGACGGCGCTGCTGGGCACGGTCAAGTCGGTCATCGGCGGCGTCGAGGCCGCGCTCGCGCGCACGACGCCGGAGGCGATCGAGCTGCAGGCGTGCCTTCGCCCGCATGCGCGACGCCGGCGACCAGGCGCTGCGCGATGGAGGTCTCCTCCCACGCCCTGGCGCTGCACCGCGCCGACGCGATCCACTGGGCCGCGGCGCTGTTCACCAACCTGACGCAGGACCACCTCGACTTCCACCCGACGATGGAGGACTACTTCCTGGCCAAGCGGCGCTTGTTCGAGGCCGGCCGAGCGGCGTGCGGGTGGTCAACGTCGACGACCCGTACGGCCGCCGCCTGGCCCGCGACTTCCCCGACGCGTCACCGTTCGCCATCGACACCGACGCCGACATGCGCGCCCTCGACGTGCGGCTCGACGCTGGCCGGCTCGAGACTTCCGCCTGGACGGCGACCGCAGCGCTGCGCACCCCGCTGCCCGGGCGCTTCAACGTCGCCAACGTGCTCGGCCGCCGTCGCGGTCGCCGCGCGCGCTCGGCGTCGACGACGCCGACGATCGCCCAGGCGCGCTGACCGGCGCCGGCACGCGTGCCCGGCCGCTTGCGAGCCCGTGGACGAGGGGCAGGGATTCGCGGTGCTCGTCGACTACGCCCACACACCGGACTGCGCTGGAGTCAACGTGCTGCGCGCCGCCCGCGATCTCACCGCGGGCCGCGTCATCGTCGCCTTCGGCGCCGGCGGCGACCGCGACCGGGCCAAGCGGCCGCTGATGGGCGAGGTCGGCCGGTCGCGGCGCGGACGTGGTCGTCGTCACCTCCGACAACCCGCGCTCGGAGGACCCGGAGGCGATCATCGCCGAGATCGCTGGCCGGGGTCGGCCGCGACGACGCGCATCGTCGAGCCGACCGCGCGGCGGCGATCGCGCGGCGGTCGGCGCTGGCCCGCGCCGGCGACGTCGTGGTGATCGCCGGCAAGGGCCACGAGCAGGGCCAGGAGTTCGCCGGCGGGCGCAAGCTGCCCTTCGACGACGTCGCGTCGCCGGGAGGCGCTGCGTGCACGACTGGTCGCCTAGCAGGTCGCGGCGGGCGCGCGGCGCGCGTCTGCTGCGCCGCCACGCCGACGCCGGTCCGCGGCGCGTGACGATCGACTCGCGCGATGTGCGGGCCCGGCGACCTGTTCGTCGGGCTGCCCGGCGAGCGCCACGACGGCGGCGCGTTCGCCGCCGCCGCGCAGGAGGCGGGCGCGTGGGGGTGCCCTGACCACGCCCGGCACGCCGAGCGGCGCGGCCGCGGGCATGGTGCTCGCCGCGGCGGACCCGCTCGCCGCGCTGCAGGCGCTGGCCACCGCCTGGCGCCACGCGCTGGGCGCGCACGTGATCGGCGTCACGGGATCGACCGGCAAGACCTCCACGAAGGACCTGCTGGCGGCATGCTCGCCACCGGCCGGCGCACACTCGCCACGCCGCAGAACCTCAACACCGAGATCGGCCTGCCGCTGACCATCCTCGTCGGCGCCCGGAGGACACCGAGGTGCTCGTGCTGGAGATGGCGATGCGCGGCGCTGGGTCAGATCGCCGAGCTGGCCGAGATCGCCCAGCCCGACGTCGGCGTGATCGTCAACATCGGCCCGTCCACCTGGAGCAGCTGGGCTCGATCAAGGCGATCGCCGCCGCCAAGGCGGAGCTGATCGCCGGGCTGCAGCCCGGCGGGACGGCGATCGTCCCCGCCGACGAGCCGCTGCTGGATCCCCACCATCGCTGCGATGTCGACGTGGAGACCGTGACGTTCGGCCCGGGCGGCGATGTGGCCGACCTGGGCGACGTCGCGCTCCCGTTCGACGTCCGCCCACATGCGCCGCAACGCGCTGGCGGCGCTGGCCGCCGCGCGCGCCGTCGGCGTGGAGCCGCACGGGCGCATCGACGTCGCGCTGTCGGCCCGCCGCGGGCAGCGCATCGAGTTGCCCAACGGGCCGCTGCTCGTCTTCAACGACTGCTACAACGCCTACCCGATGTCGATGCGCGCCGCACTGGACGAGCTCGCCGCATGACCCCGGGCGGCGCCGCGTCGCGGTGCTCGGCGACATGCTCGAGCTCGGGCCCTCCGAGCAGCGCCGCTACCACGAGGAGATCGGCGCCCACGCGCGCGAGCGCGGAGTCGAGCTGCTCGTGACGGTCGGCCCGCGTGCCGCGCACATGGCCGGTGCGTTCGGCGGTGCGACGCACGGGTCGCCGACGCCGAGGCGGCCGGAGCATCGTGCCGGGCTCGTCGCGCCCGGGCGACACGATGCTGGTCAAGGGCTCCCGCGGCGTCGGGCCTGGAAGTCGTGACCGAGGCCCTCCGGCACATGGGTGAGGTCCTCATCGCGGGCAGCGCGGCGCTGCTGATCTGCGTCTTCCTGTCGCCCACGTTCATCGAGGCCCTGCGCCTGCGCGAGTTCGGCCAGAACATCCGCGAGGAGGGCCCCGAGGGCCACCACGCGAAGGCGGGCACGCCGACCATGGGCGGGATCATCATCTTCCTGTCGCGTCTCGGTCGCCGTTCCTGATCCTCGCAACTACGACTGGCGAGCGGTCGGCGTGTTCGTCACGGCGATCCTGTGCGCGCTGCTGGGCTTCGCCGACGACTACACCAAGCTCATGCAAGCGCCGCTCGCTGGGGCTGCGGGCGCGCACCAAGCTCGGGGCCACGGTGCCATCATCGTGCTGCTGTGGTAGATCGCCACGCAGCGCGCCGGGCTGGCCGCGACGCTGCGCCTGCGCTTCGTCGACTACCAGATCGACCTGGGCATCCTCTACCTGCTGGTCATCTACCTCGTGCTCGCGGGGACGACCAACGCGGTCAACCTCACCGACGGCCTCGACGGCCTGGCGGCGGGCTGCACCGCGATCGTCGTGCTCGCCTACATCGGGATCACGTTCATCACCACCGGCCAACACGACCTGGCCCTCCTGTCGGCTGCCTGGTGGGCGCGTGCGTCGGGTTCCTGTGGTTCAACGCGTTCCCGGCGACGTGTTCATGGGCGACACGGGCTCGCTGGGCCTGGGCGGGGCGATCGCCGGGCTGGCGGTCGATGACCAAGACCGAGGTGCTGCTGATCCTGCTCGGCGGGATCTTCGTGGTCGAGGCGCTGTGCGTGCTCATCCAGGTCTTCTCGTTCCAGACCTTCCGCAAGCGCGTCTTCCTGATGGCCCCGATCCACCACCACTTCGAGCTGATGGCCTGGTCGGAGACGAAGATCATCCTGCGCTTCTGGATCGTCGCGGCCATCTGCGCGGCCATCGGCTTCACGATCTACCAGGCCTCGATCTCCTAGCCGCGTAGGAAACCGGACTCCGGCGCCGAATCAGCGCCTGATGGATGGACCTCGCGTCGCCGCCCGCGAGCAGCCTCTGGAACACCGGATCCTGCTCACCGCCACCCTGTGCCTGTTGGCCGCGGGTGCGGTGATGGTCTACAGCGCCTCCTCGGCGCGCACGCTGCTGGAGGGCCAGGGCGACGGGACCTCCTACCTGGTCAAGTACCTGATCTACGGCGCCCTGGGGTTCGTCGTCATGCAGGTGGTGGCGCGTATGGACCTGCAGCGCATCCGCGACTTCACGCCTGCGCTGCTGGGTGTCTCGTTCGTGCTGGTCGTGCTGGTCAAGGTCCCCGGCTTCGGCGTCCAGGTCAACGGCGCGACGCGCTGGGTCGGCGCCGGGCCGCTGCAGTTCCAGCCCTCGGAGCTGATGAAGATCGCGCTGATCCTCTACGCGGTGCGGCTGCTGACCGACAAGCCGGCGATGGTGCGCACCGTCAAGGGGATCGCCAGCCCGCTGCTGTACGTCGCCGGGGCGGCCGTGCTGCTGATCGCCTCCCAGCCCGACCTGGGCACGGCGCTGGTGATCTGCTTCTCGCTGACCGCGCTGCTGGTCGCCGCCGGCATGCCGATCCGCTTCCTGGTGCGCGGCGCGTTGATCCTCGCCGCGATCGTGCTGCTGTTCGCGATCGTCGAGCCCTACCGCCGCGACCGGCTCGTGTCCTTCCTGGACCCGTGGGCGCACGCGCAGTCGATCGGCTTCCAGTCGGTGCAGGGGCAGATCGCGCTGGGCTCGGGCGGGCTGCTGGGCCGCGGGCTGGGCGAGTCGGTCCAGAAGATCTTCTTCCTGCCCGAGGCCCACACCGACTTCATCCTCGCGGTCATCGGCGAGGAGCTCGGCGTCATCGGCGTGTGGGCGCTGCTGTTCCTGTACGGCCTGGTGGCCTACGGCGGGCTGCGCGCGGCCAAGGCGGCGCGCACGGCCTACGCGAAGCTGCTGGCCTGCGGGGTGACCGCGCTGATCCTCTCCCAGGCGCTGCTGAACGTCTTCACCGTGCTCGGGCTGGCGCCGCTGACCGGCGTCCCGTTGCCGTTCATCTCGTCGGGGTCGTCGTCGCTGATGGTGCTGCTGGCCGGGATGGGCCTGCTGCTGAACGTCGCATCGGGTCGGGCGACGCCGTTGCGCGCGGTTGGGGGAGACTCCAGGTCCAATGACGAAGGTCCTGATCGCGGCCGGGGGAACGGCCGGTCACGTGGTGCCCGCACTGGCGGTCGCCGACGCATTGCGAGCTGACGGCGCGCAGGTCATCTGGGTGGGCGGCGAGCGCGCCGAGGCCGAGCTGGTGCCCGCCGCCGGCTATCGCATGGAGCGCGTCGCGGTCAGCGGGCTGTCGCGCTCCAACCCGCTCAAGGCGGCGCGTGCCGTGGCGCAGTCGGTGCGCGCGTTCCTCGCGGCCCGGTCGCTGATCGCCCGCGAGCGGCCCGACGTCGTGTTGGGCGGCGGCGGCTACGTGGCCGGCCCGGTCGGCGCGGCCGCGGTGGTGGCACGGGTGCCGCTCGTGCTCACCGAGGCCGACTCGCACCTGGGGCTGACCAACCGGCTGCTGGCCCGCTTCGCGCGGCGCGTGTGCCTGGCCTTCCCCCTGGAGGGTCGCGCGGCGCCGCGCTACCTGGTCACCGGCCGGCCCGTGCCCTCGCCCGTGGAGGACCGCGACCGCGCTCGCGCCCGCTTCGGGCTGCCCGGGGACGCGCCCGTGGTGCTCGTGTTCGGCGGCTCGCTGGGGGCCAAGACGATCAACGAGGCGGCGATCGGCGGCCTGGGAGGCGGGGAGTTCTGGGTGCTGCACGCGTCGGGCACGCGCGACTTCGACGCGCTGCGCCCGCGGGTGCCCGACGAGCGCTACGTCCTGGAGCCCTACATCACGCCCTTCGGCGACGCGCTGGCGGCCGCCGACCTGGTGGTGGCCCGCTCGGGCGGCTCGATCTTCGAGGTCGCTGCCCATGGGCGCCCGGCGTTGCTGGTGCCCTATCCGTTCGCCGCCGCCGACCACCAGACGTCCAACGCGCGCTGGATGGTCGACGCCGGCGCCGCCGTCGTCGTGGCCGATGGCGACCTGACGCCCGCGCGGCTGCGCGCCGAGGTCGACGCGCTGCTGGGCGACCGCGGGCGCCTGGCGCGGATGGCCGCGGCCTCAGCGGGCCTGGCCCGGCCCGCCGCCGCTGCGGACATCGCGGCCGAGGTCCTCGCCGCCGCGACGTAGCTCCGCGACGAGGTCGTCGCCGATCTCCGGTAGCCCGCGCCGACGGCGGATCGCGTTGCGCGCCTCGATCATCATCTCGATGTCGTGCGCCTCGATCTCCGCGTCGGCGCCGAGGTCACGCTCGCTGGCCAGGCCACGGTGGGGGCGCGGCGTCGACAGCCACAGCACGAGCGCCAGCAGCACGACGAAGGTTCCCACGCCCAGGACGACCACGCCCCGACCGTACGATGCCGGTCGTGAGCGATCAACCCTGGAGCGGACGCCGGCTGCACGTGCTGGGCATCGGCGGGGCGGGAATGAGCGCCTACGCGCTGGCCGCCGCCGCGCTGGGTGCGACGGTGAGCGGCTCCGACCAGGCCGACTCGCCCTACGCCCAGGCGGTGCGCGACGCGGGCATCGCGGTGACCATCGGCCACGACCCGGCCAACCTGCCTCGCGGCGCAGATGTCGAGGTCGTCGCCTCGACCGCCGTTCCGCCCGCCAACCCTGAGCGGGCGGCCGCCCTGGAGCGTGGGCTGCCGGTGCTCAGTCGCGCGCAGCTGCTGGCGCAGCTGACCGCGATGCGCCGCACGATCGCCGTGGCCGGCGCGCACGGCAAGACCACCACCTCCTCGATGATCGCTCACGTGCTGCTGGCCTGCGGGCTGGATCCCGGCTATCTGATCGGCGGCGTGCTGCGCACCACGGGCGCCAACGGGGCGTGGGGGAGCGGGCCCTGGCTGGTCGTCGAGGCCGACGAGTCCGACGCCTCGTTCCTGGAGCTCGAGGTCGAGATCGCCGTGGTCACCAACGTCGAGCTCGACCACCATGTCCGCTGGCCCTCGCTGGAGCAGCTGCGCGACGCCTTCCGGGCCTTCCTGGAGCGTCCGCGGCATGCCGTCGTGTGGGACCGCCCGGAGCTGACCGAGCTGCGCGGCGACCGACCGCTGGTCGCCTATGAGCCGCACGACGTGACGCTGGCCGCGGGCGGCTCGAGCTTCGCCTGGCGCGGCGAGCGCGTCCGGCTGGCGGTGCCCGGGATCCACAACGCCCGCAACGCGACGGCCGCGCTGGAGGCGGCCGCCCTGGCCGGGGTGCCGCCGGGCGACGCCGCGGCGGCGATCGCCACCTTCGCCGGCGCCGGGCGGCGCTTCGAGCGCGTGGGTCACACGGCCTCCGGGGCGCTGGTCGTCGACGACTACGCCCATCACCCGACCGAGGTCGCGGCGACGATCGCGGCGGCGCGCACGCTGCCCGAACGCGGTCGCGTGGTGGCGGTCTTCCAGCCGCACCTGTACTCGCGCACGCAGCAACTGGCCGCGCAGTTCGCCGACGCTTTGGCCGGGGCCGACGCGGCCTACGTGGTCGACGTCTATCCGGCCCGGGAGCGCGCGGAGGACTTCCCGGGCGTCGGTGCGGCGACGATCGCGGCGATGCGCCCGGACCGGGTGCGCGACGTGGGCACGTTCGCGGCGGCCCGTGACGCGCTGGCGGTGGGGGCCGGCGACGTCGTGCTGGTGATGGGCGCCGGCGACGTGCACCGCCTCGCGCAGGATTTGGCCGTCCGCTAGTCGAAAACCGGCTGCGATGAGTGCTGCCGTCGCACGCCTTGCCCGAGTCCGCCCACGCGTGTGGGCGATCGCGGTCGTCCTGCTTGCCGCGGCGCTGGCGGGCGGCTGGTTCTGGGTGCGCGACTCGTCGCTGGCCCGTGTGCAGACCGTGCGCATCAGCGGGACCACCGGGCCCGAGGCGTCCGACGTGCGCGCCGCGCTGGACCAGGCCGCGCGGGAGATGACGACGCTGCACGTCGACGAGGGTCGGCTGCGCCGCGCGGTGGGCGCCTATCCGCAGGTCAAGGACCTGCGGGTCGAGGCCAAGCCGCTGCACGAGCTGCGCATCGAGGTGCTCGAGCGCCAGCCGGTCGCCCTGTTGAGCGCCGGCGGCCAGCGCGTGCCGGTCGCCGCCGACGGCACGCTGCTGCGCGGGCGCGTGTCAAGTGCCAACCTGCCGCAGATCAAGGCGGATGCCCTGCCGGCCGGCGCCACCGTGACCGACCGGCGCGAGCGCGCGCTGCTGTCGGTGCTGGCCGACGCGCCGGACGCGATGCGCCGCCACGTCGAGCGCCTGGAGGTCGACCGCACGGAGCTGGTCGCCGTGCTGCGCGGCGTGGGGCCGCGCATCGTCCTGGGCAACGCTGACCGCCCGCGGGCCAAGTGGGTTGCGGCAGCGCGTGTGCTCGGCGACGACTCCTCCCAGGGGGCCGGCTACATCGACGTGCGCCTGCCCGAGCGTCCGGCGGCCGGAGGGTTCACGACCCTCGACCAACTCTCAACCTCGACCACAGGCTGATATCCTCGCAAACGCGACTCTCCGGCGCCCGTCGAGAGTTCCTCGATCTGCAATCCGCCTTGCGGCGCTACGCTTCGCGTTGACTTTTCCGAAAGCCCGTGCATACCGTGGTTTGCGCGATTTCCCCGGAAACCACGCAAAAACCCTCAACGCTACCTAGAGAGTCGGACACCTTTCATGGAGAGCAGCGGCAGCTACCTGGCCGTCATCAAGGTCGTCGGTGTCGGCGGCGGCGGAACGAACGCCGTCAGCCGGATGGTCGACGCCGGTCTGCGGGGGGTGGAGTTCGTCTCGGCGAACACCGACTCCCAGGCGCTCCAGATGACGGAGGCCGACATCAAGCTGAACATCGGCCACGAGCTCACCAAGGGCCTGGGCGCCGGCGCCAACCCGGACGTCGGCTACGGCGCGGCGGCCGAGTCGCGCGACGAGATCAAGGAGGCGCTCAAGGGCGCGGACATGGTCTTCGTCACCGCGGGCGAGGGCGGCGGCACGGGCACCGGCGCCGCGCCGGTCATCGCCGACATCGCCAAGAACGAGATCGGCGCGCTGACCGTCGGCGTGGTGACCAAGCCGTTCGAGTTCGAGGGGACCCAGCGCACGCGCCAGGCCGAGGACGGCATCCAGCGCCTGCGCGAGGTCGTCGACACGCTGATCGTCATCCCCAACGAGAAGCTCCTGAGCGTCATCGAGCGGCGCACCTCGATCCTCGACGCCTTCCGGGAGGCCGACAACGTCCTGCGCCAGGGCGTGCAGGGCATCACCGACCTGATCACGATCCCCGGCCTGATCAACCTCGACTTCGCCGACGTGCGCACGATCATGCACGACGCCGGGTCGGCCCTGATGGGCATCGGCGCGGCAGCCGGCGAGAACCGTGCGGCCGAGGCCGCCAAGATGGCGATCTCCAGTCCGCTGCTGGAGGAGTCCGTCGAGGGCGCCACCGGGATCCTGCTGAACATCACCGGCGGTCAGGACCTGGGCCTCTTCGAGGTCAACGAGTCCGCCGAGATCGTCAACCAGGCATCCGACCCGGGCGCCAACATCATCTTCGGCGCGGTCATCGACCCGGCCATGAGCGACGAGGTGCGCGTCACGGTGATCGCCACCGGCTTCGACCACGGGCGAGCCCGTCCTTCGGCGGCCCGCGAGGAGACCCGCACCCGCCGCCGCGACCGCGACGTGCACATGGACGAACGTCAGCGCAGCTCGCTGGAGATCAGCGACGACGACATCGACATCCCGCCGTTCCTGCGCTGAGCGCTCACGCGCCAGCTTGCACGCGAAGGACAGTTGGAACTACCCTGTCTCGCGTCACGGAAACCCAACTGGACATTCGTTCGAGTTGCGACAGGCGGGCCAGGCTTGGTCCGATAGATGAACCATGAAGACGATGACTCCGCGGGAGCTCGCCGAGCACCTTCGGGCGCTCAAGGCGGCGAAGGAGCAGGATCTCGACGAGCTGCTCACCGACCTCCTGGTCCACTCGTACCCCACGAAGGCCATTCAGAACGCATGACGGGACGCCGGTGCAGCGCGCGCCGCGACTGCTAGCGTCCCGCGCATGGCCGAGGCTTCGTACCCCACCGACCTTCTCTACCACCCCGAGCACGACTGGGTGCGGATCGCTGGCGACACCGCCACGTTCGGCGTCACCTGGTACGCACAGGACGCGCTGGGCGAGGTCGTCTTCTTCGACCCACCGCAGGTCGGAACGTCGGTGACCAAGGACGAGCCCTACGCGGAGGTCGAGTCCGTCAAGGCGGTCTCCGACGTGATCGCTCCGCTGTCGGGCGAGATCGTCGAGGTCAACAGCGCCCTGTCTGACACGCCCGACACGATCAACAGCGATCCCTACGGGGACGGCTGGCTGGTGCGCGTCAAGCTGAGTGAACCGGCGCAGCAGGAGGCGCTGCTGGAACAGAGCGCCTACGTGGCGTCTCTGAGCTGACCGAGCAGACCGCGGCGAAGCCGGCCTGCAGGAAGTCGTTGACGGCCGAGGTGGCCAGCACCGCGGTGACCACGCGGGCTTCCTGAGGGCGCAGCACGCGCAGCGCGACGAGGCCGAGCGAGCTCCAGGCCCCCAGGCAGCGCGTGCACGTCATCAGCTCACCGACCGCGTAGCGCAGCCGGCGGCCCTTGGGGCGGCGCGAGCGCTCGTCGACGAACGGCTCGCGCATCCAGGTGTCGACCTTCTCCTTGGCCACGAGCTTGCTGAGCGCGAACGTGGCCAGGCCGAGCGCCGGCAGCTCGGCCGACGGCAGCGGTCGCTCGCCGCGCTGACGGGCTGCCAGCAGCACTGTGCCCAGCAGCGAGCCGTAGGTCGCGCTGAGCGTTGCGTAGTCGATTGGCTCGGTGGGGGTCTCCTGTACGGGGCGCACCTGTTTCGCGTACCCGGTTTCGGGCCCTTCACGCGGGGCAGGAACCACATGCGACAGCGGCTCCGAGAGGAAGGCACAAGCACCGTGGGCGCCGTGGCGGTCATCGACGTCGATCCCGATCTCGCCGAGGGCCTGGCGCCCGCCGAGCGCGAGGCCGCGACGCGGCGGCTGCTTGCGCCCGCGGTCGACGTGCCGGCCGGGGCGTGGGAGCCCGACGAGCGCGAGCTCGGACGACATCACTCGCTCGGCGTGCTGATCGTCGAGGGCCTGATGACCCGGGCGATCACGCTGGAGGGTCGCACGACCGGCGAGCTGCTGGGCACGGGCGACGTGCTGCGCCCGTGGGAGGGCGAGGAGGCACCGCCGCACGTGTCGCTGGTGGTGACCTGGGCGGCGCACGCGCCGACGCGCCTGGCCGTGCTCGACCGCCGCTTCCTGTCGACGGCCGCGCGCTGGCCGGTCGTGCTCGAGGAGCTCGCCCGGCGCGGGGCGCGGCGCTCGCGCGCGCTGTCGCTGCAGCTCGCGCTCGGACAGGTGCCGCGCATCGAGGGCCGGCTGCTGCTGTTGTTCTGGCGGCTGTCAGACCGCTGGGGGCGCGTCACCACCGACGGGATCGTGATCCCGCTGCGCCTGACTCACGAGATGCTGGCCGCGCTGGTGGCGGCCCGGCGTCCGTCGGTGACCAGCGCCCTGGGGCGGCTGGCCGACGGCGGCCTGCTGGAGCGCCGCGACGGCGGCTGGCTGTTGCACCGCGCCGCCGAGGACCATCTGGCCGACTACCTGGCCTCGCGCGAGGCCGGCCCCGGGCGCATCATCAAGCGGCAGTGAGCGCCTCGCGCTCGGTTCCGGCCGCCGCCTTCTCGCTGAGGCGCGCGAGCGTCTTGCGCAGGATGCGCGAGACCTGCATCTGCGAGCAGTCGATCCGATCGGCGATCTCCGTCTGCGTCATGTCCTCGACGAAGCGCAGGTACAGGACGGTGCGGTCGCGGTCGTCGAGCACGTCGCGCAGCTCGCGCAGGTCGGCGACCTCCTCGGCGAGGTCCAGTCGCTCATCGGTGTAGCCGACGGTGTCGGCCACCGTGCGCTCGCCGTCGTCCAGGCGCCCGGCGGGGGCCTCCAGCGAGGTGGCCGCGTAGGCCGACCCGGCCTGGAGCGCCTCGAGCACCTCCTCGAGGTCCATCTCCAGCTCGTCGGCGATCGCCTGCGGCGTGGGCGAGCGGCCGTCGCGGGCCACCAGCCGGTCGACGGTCTTGGTCACGCTGAGCACGCGCTCCTGGAGCGGCCGCGGAACGCGCATCGCCCACGAGTGGTCGCGCAGGTAGCGACGAACCTCGCCGTACATGGTCGGGATCGCGTAGGTGCGCAACGGCACCCCGAAGCTCGGGTCGAAGCGATCGACCGCCTTGGTCAGGCCCAGCCAGGCGACCTGGTGCAGGTCGTCCTCGTGGCCGCGGGCGCTGTAGGCGGTGGCCACGCGGCGCACGAGCGGCGCCATGCGGCGCATCAGCTCCTCGCGGGCGACCAGGTCGTTGTGGCGCCGGTAGCGGTCGAGCAGCCATTGCTCGGAGACCTGCGTTGACACGGGCGACATGGGAACCCCCCTCTGTTCAGCGGAACGTTGAACGTCTGGAGTCCGAAGCCCCGCAGAGCTCGGGGCCCGTCCGGCAGGCGCGACAAGGCGGCCATCTGACGATCCCCCGCATGCGGCGACTCGCAAGCTGACCTTGCTGGTGGCGTACCCACGCTTGCCGATGGTCATGCGCGCACTTCTAGACTCCCCCGCCGCATGCGGATCTTCAGCGGCATCCAGCCCACCGGGCGCAAGCACCTGGGCAACTACATCGGCGCGATCCAGCGCTACGTCGAGGGCCAGGACCGGGCGGGCGAGTCGATCTACTGCGTCGTCGACCTGCACGCCACGACGGTCGCCTACGAGCCCGCCGTGCTGCGCGAGCAGACCTTCGACATGATCGCCATCCTCGTCGCCGCCGGCCTGGATCCCCAGCGGTCGATCCTGTTCCGCCAGTCCGACGTGGTCGAGCACCCCGAGTTGGCCTGGCTGCTGTCCTCGGTCACCTCGTGGGGCGACCTCAACCGCATGCACCAGTTCAAGGAGAAGACCGGCAACCAGCGCGAGCTGGCCTCCGCCGGCCTGTTCACCTATCCGGTGCTGATGGCCGCCGACGTGCTCGCCTATCGCGCCACCCACGTCCCGGTCGGCGACGACCAGCGCCAGCACATCGAGCTGATGCGCGACATCGCCGAGCGCTTCAACGCGCGCTACGGCGACGTGCTCGTCGTCCCGGAGGGCACCTACCCGACGGTCGGGGCGCGGATCATGGACCTCCAGGAGCCGACCCGCAAGATGTCGACGACCGGGGGCACCGAGCAGGGCACCGTCTACGTCCTGGACGAGCCCAGGGCGATCGAGCGCAAGTTCAAGCGCGCGGTGACCGACTCCGACGACCCGCCGCTCATCCGCGCGGGGGCCGACAAGCCCGGGGTGACGAACCTGCTGGAGATCCTCGCCGCGGCGCGGGGCACGTCGGTGGCCGACGCGGAGGCCTCGCTGGAGGGCGCACGCGGCTACGGCGACCTCAAGGGCGCCACGGCCGAGGCGGTGACCGAGCTGCTCGATCCGGTGCGCGAGCGCTACGTGGAGCTGCGCGCCGACGAGGCGCGTCTGGAGGAGATCCTGGCCATGGGCGCGGCCAAGGCCCACGCCATCGCCGGCCCGGTCGTGGCCGAGGTGCGTGAGGCGATGGGCGTGGGCCCGCTCAGCTGAGCAGGCGTTCGGCCAGGTCCAGGAGCGCCTCGTCGGTGCCGGGCCGCCCGACGAGCTGGGCGCCGACGGGGAGGGTGGCCGGGGACGTGGTCGGCAGCGGGATGCTGACGATCGGCACCGGTGCCTGGGTCAGCGGCACGACGCACGACAGCAGCTGCGTGCGCACATCGGATGGGTCGTCGCGGCGCGGGGCGACGTCGGGCGTGGTCGGCGCGACGAGCACGTCGTAGCGCTCCAGGGCCGCGAGGATCGCCGCCGCGATGGCCGCGCGCTCGCGCAGGCCTCGCAGGTACTGCGCGTCGCTGATCTGCAGGCCGACGCCGATGCGCTGCGCGACGTCGGGCGCGAGGTCGTCGATCGGCAGCCCACGCGCCGCGTAGACGCGCGCCGCCTCGTAGTGCTGGACGACGCGGTGGGTCTCCAGCGCGCCGGGGCCGAGCAGGTCCATCCCGATCGGCTCCCCGCCCAGGGCGCGCACGCGCGCGGCCACGTCGGGCGTGGCCTGGTCGATCAGCGTGTCCAGCAGGGCCAGGCGCGGCCGGGCCGGTGCGGTGACGACCGCGGGCGCGGGGCCGGCCATGGCGGCGAACAGGCGCAGCGCGTCGGCCGGGGTGCGCGCCAGCGGGCCGACGACGTCGCTCGAGGGCGCCAGCGGCTGGATGCCGTCCATCGGGATGCGCCCAGGGGTGGGTCGCAGGCCGACGATGCCGCACAGCGCTGCCGGGACGCGCAGCGAGCCGCTGGTGTCGGTGCCCAGCCCGGCGTCGGCCAGGCCGGCGGCGATGGCCACGGCCGGTCCGGAGGAGGAGCCGCCGGGCAGCCGCTCGGGATCGTGCGGGTTGCGGCAGTCGGGGAACCACGGGTTGCGCCCGTCGATGCCGAAGGCCCACTCGTTGGTGTGGCCCTTGCCCACGAAGACGGCGCCGGCCGCGCGCAGCGACCTGACCGCGGCCGCGTCGCCGCTGGCCAGGCGCGACCAGGCGCGCGATCCCGCGGTCGTCGGCATGCCGGCCACATCGATGATGTCCTTGACGATCACGCGCAGGCCGGCGCCCGGATCGGGGGCGCGATGGAGGAAGCAGCCGAGCTGCTCGGGGTCGGTGATCACCCCACAGAGGATGACCGGCCCCGCCGCTACGGTGTCGCCATGTCCGTCGCCTCGGATCTCGAGCTCGACCTCGACGTCTTCACCGGGCCGTTCGATCTGCTGCTGGCGCTCGTGCTGCGCGAGGAGGTCGACCTGCTGGAGGTGGCGCTGGCCGACGTCGTGCTGGCCTACCTCGACCACCTCGAGGCGCGCGGCGAGCTCGACCTCGAGCAGGCGACGGAGTTCCTCGTGCTGGTGGCCGCGCTGCTGGAGCTCAAGTCCCGGCTGATGCTGCCGCGCGAGGAGGAGGAGCTGCTGGAGCTCGACCCCGGCGAGGCGGCCGAGGAGCTGCTGGCCCGGATGCTCGAGGCCAAGCGCTACCGCGCCGCCGCCGACGACCTGCGCTCTCGACTGGAGGGCGAGGACGGCATCCGCTACCGCTCGGCGCCGCCGCCGCCCTGGCTCAAGCGCCCCGACCTGGCCGAGCTCGGAGCCGTCTACGACCCGGCCCGTCTGGGCGCCGCGCTGGCGCCGCTGCTCAAGCCCCCGGCCGAGGTGTCGCTGGGCCACGTGACGATCCACATGGTCACCGTGGAGCAGCGCCTCACGGTGCTGCGCGGCCTGCTGCGGCGGGGGGCGGTCTCCTTCGAGGAGGCGGTCAAGGGTGCCGACCGCATGACCGTGGCGGTGACCGTGTGGGCGCTGCTGGAGCTCTACAAGCAGGGCGAGGCGACCTGGGAGCAGGACGAGCCGTTCGGGGACATCACGGTCGTCGCGCGCACCGTCGAACCGGCGCAGGAGGTCGCGTGAGCGAGCTGGCCCGCATCCTCGAGGCGCTGCTGTTCCTGTCCAACGAGCCCGTGTCGCTGGAGGACCTGGCCGCGGCGACCGACGCCTGGCCCGACGAGGTGGCCGAGGCGATGGCCGAGCTGCAGGCCGCCTACGCGCCCGGCGAGCGCGGCCTGCTCGTCAAGCAGGTCGCGGGCGGCTACACGCTGGCCACCGACCCGGACGCCGAGGCGGCCGCGCGCAAGCTGCTGGCCAAGCCGCGCACGCCGCCGCTGACCCCCGCCCAGGCCGAGGCACTGGCCATCGTCGCCTACCTGCAGCCGGTCTCGCGCCCGGAGATGGCCCGCATCCGCGGCGTGTCGTCGGACTCGGCCACCACGACGCTGGTCGAGCGCGGGCTGATCGAGGAGTCCGGGCGCTCGCAGTTCGGCGCGGTGCTCTACCGCACCACGCCGCTGTTCCTCAAGCTGTTCGGGCTCGGCTCGCTGGACGACCTGCCCGACGCCTCCACGTGGGATCCGACGCCCGAGGAGGAGGCCGACCTGCGCGACCGGCTGCTGCGCGCGGGCGAGCAGCGCGCGGGGATCGCTACGCCGACGGAGTAGCGGCGGCCAGCTGGCCGCAGGCCGCGGCGATGTCGCGACCGCGCGTCAGGCGAACGGTGGCGCGCACGCCGTGCTCCTCCAGCACGGCGCGGAAGGCGTCGATCGCCTCCGGGGAGGAGCCCTCGTAGACCGAGTCGGTCGGGTTGTAGGGGATCAGGTTGACCTTGAAGGCAAAGCCGGGGCCCAGGAGCTGGGCCAGCTGCAGCGCCTGCTCGTAGCGGTCGTTGACGCCGGCCAGCATCACGTACTCGATGAAGACGGCGCGGTTGGTGGCCCGCTGGTGGGCGCGGCAGGCCTCGAGCACGTCGGCCAGCGGCCAGCGCTCGTTGATCGGCATGATCTGCGAGCGCAGCGCGTCGTCGGGCGCGTGCAGCGAGAAGGCCAGGCGCAGCGGCATCCCGCAGTCGGTGATGCGCTCGATGCCCGGCAGCCAGCCGACGGTGGAGACGGTGGTGCGCCGGTGGGTGATGCCGATGTCGGGCAGGCGGGCAGCGGCGGCCAGCACGTGGTCGACGTTGAGCAGCGGCTCGCCCATGCCCATGAACACGAGGTGGTCGACCGCCTCGATGCGGCGGAAGTGCAGCACCTGGTCGAGGATCTCCGACGCGGTCAGGTTGCGCCCGAACTTCATCCGGCCGGTCGCGCAGAACGTGCAGGTCAGCGGGCAGCCCGACTGCGAGGAGACACAGATCGACCGGCGGCCGTCGCGGTAGCGCATCAGCACCGCCTCCACCGGGCGGCCGTCGTGCGTGTGGAAGAGCACCTTGACGGTGCCGTCGCGGGCATGGGCCTCGTCGACCACGTCGAGCGTGGAGAAGGGCACGCGCTGCGCCAGCCGCTCGCGCAGCGCGACGGGGACGTTGGTCATCTCGTCGTAGGAGCCGGCGCCGTGGGCGGCCCACTCCCACACCTGGCGCGCGCGGTAGGACGGCTGGTCTGCGAGCTCCTGCTGCAAGAGTTCGAGATCCATGCGTCTCTCACGGTACCTCGCCCACTCCGGCGTCTCCTCGCGTCGCGGGGCCGAGGAGCTGATCCGCGCCGGCCGCGTGACCGTCGCCGGCGAGGTGGTCAGCGACCCGGCGCGCGACGTCGACGAGACCAGCGGCGTGGCCTTCGACGGTGCGCCGGTCCGGCCGGTGACCGAGACGGTGGTGATCGCCGTCCACAAGCCCCGCGGGGTCGTCTCGACCGCGCGCGACACCCACGGCCGGCCCACGGTCGTCGAGCTCGTCGGCGCCCGGCGGCGCCTGTACCCGGTCGGGCGCCTGGACGCCGACACCACCGGCCTGATCCTGCTGACCGACGACGGCGAGCTGGCCAACCGCCTCACGCACCCGCGCTACGGCGTGCCCAAGACCTACCGCGCCGTCGTCGGGCACGCGCCGGTGCGCGAGGCGGCGCTGGAGCGGCTGCGCACGGGCATCGAGCTCGATGACGGACCGACCGCGCCGGCGCAGGCCCGGCGGCTGGCGCCCAACCAGGTCGAGATCGTCCTGCGCGAGGGGCGCAAGCGCCAGGTGCGGCGGATGCTGGAGGCGGTCGGCCATCCGGTCAGGCAGCTGCAGCGCGTCGCCTTCGGGCCGTTGCGCCTCGATCTGGCCGAGGGCGCGCACCGCCAGCTCACGAAGGCGGAAGTCGCCTCGCTGCGACGTCCTTCACCACGCGCACCGTCTCGCGGACGTCGTCGTCGGTCGTCCTGAAGTTGACGAAGCAGGCGCGCAGGCAGTCGACCCCGTCGACCGTCGCGCCGGCCAGGAAGACCCGCGCGTCGGCCTGGAGTGCCGTCACGAGCTCGCGGTTGTCGACCGAGCGGTGGCGGAAGCAGACCGCCGACAGCACCGGCTCGCTGACCAGCTCCAGCTCGTCGTCGGCCTCGACCAGGTCGGCCAGCAGGCGCGCCTCGGCCAGGTTGCGCTCGATCGCCGCTCGGATCGGCGCGGCGCCGTGGACGGTGAAGGCCAGCCACAGCTTCAGCGCCCGCAGCGGGCGCGAGTACTCCAGCGTCCCGTCGACGGCGTGCGGCTCCTCCTCCTCCATGTGCGGGATGTAGCTCTCGCGGTGGGCGAAGGCGGCGCGCAGCGCCAGCGGGTCGCGCACCAGCAGCACCGAGCAGGCCTTGGGCACGAACAGCCACTTGTGCGCGTCGACGGTGGCCGAGTCGACGCGGTCCAGCGCGGCGAACAGGGCGCCGGCGGTCGGGCTGGCCGCGGCGGGCAGGCCGTAGGCGCCGTCGACGTGGAGCCACACGCCGCGCAGCGAGCAGACCGCGGCCAGCTCGGCCAGCGGGTCGACCGCCCCGGTCAGGGTGGTGCCGGCGGTGGCGACGACGGCCATCGGGACGATCCCGGCCGCGCGGTCGGCGTCGATCGCCTGCGCGCAGGCGACGGCGTCCATGGCCCGGTGGCGCCCGAGCGGGATCGGCCGCACGGCGTCGGCGCCGACCCCGAGCACCTCGGCGGCGCGCACCACCGAGTAGTGCGCCTCCGCGGAGCAGTACAGCGCCAGCCGCCGGCCGTTCATGCCGGTGCGCCGCACGCCCGGCGCCGCATGCTCGCGCGCCGCGGTGAGCGCGGTCAGGTTGGCGATCGTGCCGCCGCTGGTGGTCACGCCGCCGCCGCGGCCGAACCCGACGAACTGGCCCACCCAGCGCACGACCTGGCGCTCGATCAGGTCGGCGCCGCCGGCCGAGACGGCCACGTTGACGTCGTGGCAGGCCATCAGCGCGTCGCCGAGCACGCCGATCTCCAACCCGCTGGAGCCGACGTAGGCCAGGTAGCGCGGACGCGGCTGGGCGATCGAGGCGTCGAGGATCGCGCTGGCCACGTCGAGGCCGCTGACCGGGTCGATGCCCTCCTCGGGCAGCGGCCGGCTGAGCCGCTCGCGCAGCGCGTCGCTCAGCGGCGGCTGGCCCTCGCGGGCATGGTCGAAGCCGCGCCAGCTCTCCAGCAGCAGGCGCTCGAGCGCGGCCAGGGCGGCCTCCCGATCCTCCAGGCGCAGCGACGTCACGCGGCCAGGTTGGCACAATGCGCGCGCCATGCGCCTGTTCGCTCTGCGCGGAGCCACCACCGTCACCACCAACGACGCCGACCTGATCCTGGAGGCGTCGGCGGAGCTGATGCGCGAGCTGATGGAGCGCAACGGGTTGCGCCCCGACGACGTCGTCTCCTGCATCTTCACGGTGACCGACGACCTGAACGCCGCCTTCCCCGCGACGGCGGCGCGCCACATGGGCTTCGAGCGGGTCCCGCTGCTCAACGCCCGCGAGATCCCGGTGCCCGGATCGCTGCCCCGGGTGATCCGGGTGATGATGCACTTCTACGCCGACGAGGGGCACCGGCAGCAGCACGTCTACCTGCACGACGCACGCTCGCTGCGCACCGATCTGGAGTCCGCCCAATGAGTGACAGGCAACGCTTCTCGGCCCGGGTCGAGCGCCTGCCGCGCTACCCCGCCGCACCCGGCTACGCCTGGAAGGGCGACATCGCCCGCCTGGCGTCCAACGAGTCGCCCGACCCGCCGCTGCCCGAGGTGCTGGCCGCTGCGCAGTCGGCGCTGACCGACCTCAACCGCTACCCCGACCCCACGCACGGGGCGCTGCGCGAGCGGCTGTCGGACCGCTACGGCGTGCCCGTCGAGCGCATCTCGATCGGCAACGGTGGCAGCGACCTGCTGATCGCCGCCGGCGACGCGCTGCTGGAGCCGGGAGCCGAGGTCGTCTACGGGTGGCCGTCGTTCTCGATGTACCCGCATTTGGGCCAGGCGGCGGGGGCGACCGAGATCCGCGTGCCGCTGCGCGACGACTACCTCGACCTGGAGGCGATGCTGGCCGAGGTGACCGCCGCCACCCAGCTGATCGTCGTCTGCAACCCGAACAACCCGACCTCGACGGCCCATCCGCTGGCGGCGATCGAGGACTTCATCCGCCGCGTGCCGTCGTACGTGTGGGTGATCATCGACGAGGCCTACATCGAGTACTCGCTGGTCGACGACCCGGACGCCTCGCTGGCGCTGCTGAACCGCCATCCCAACGTGGCGCTGCTGCGGACGTTCAGCAAGGTCTACGGGCTGTGCGGCCTGCGCGTGGGCTTCGTGCTGTGCGGCTCGACGGAGCTGTGCCAGGCGTTGTACTCGGTGCGCCAGCCGTTCAGCGTCAACGCGGTCGCCCAGGCGGCGGCGGTCGAGGCGTTGCGCCACCAGGACGCGGTCGCCCAGCGCGTCGAGCGGGCGATCGCCGCCCGGCTGCAGCTCGACGACGGGCTGCGCCGGCTGGGCATCACGCCGCGCGAGTCGCATGCGAACTTCTCGTGGTTCCAGGTCGCCGAGGACTCCGAGGGCGAGATGGCGATCGTCAACGAGCTGGCCAAGCGGGGCGTGCTCGTGCGCTCGGGGACCGCGTTGGGCGAGGACGGGTTCCTGCGCGTCACCTACGGGCAGCCGCACGAGAACGAGCGCTTCCTGCGCGAGCTCGAGACGCTGCTCTAGTCGGCCACCAGGCCGTGGCGCATCGTGTTCTCCGACACGACGCGGGACTCGACGAACTGGAGCAGGTAGCCGGGGCCACCGGCCTTCGTGCCGGTGCCCGACAGCCGGTTGCCGCCGAAGGGCTGGCGGCCGACCATCGCGCCGGTGATGTGGCGGTTGACGTAGAAGTTGCCGACCGGCACGCGGGCGACCACCGTGCGCACTGTCTCGGGGTTGCGCGAGAAGAGGCCGCCGGTCAGGCCGAAGGGCAGACCGTCGAGCACGCCCAGCGCGTCGTCGATCCCGGACACGGTCTCGACGACGACGACGGGGCCGAACAGCTCCTCGCGGGCGATCGGCGCGTCGCGGTCGACGCCGGCGACGACGGTCGGCGCGACGAACCAGCCGTCGTCGGGGCCGCGGGCGCCACGGGCGACGCCGGCCGCGTCGCGCACGTAGCCCTCCAGGCGCTCCCGCGCCTCCCGCTCGATCACGGGGGAACGTCGACCCCGAAGCGCTGCGCCTGGTCGACGACGAGCGTCGACAGCAGGCCCTCCAGGCGTTCGCGCAGCGCCGGTGCGACGGCGCGGTCGGCGAGCACGAGCGAGCAGGCGGAGCACTTCTGGCCGGCGAAGCCGAAGGCGGAGTAGGCGATGGCGGGGACCGCGTCGTCGAGGTCGGCGTCGGCGTCGACCACGATCGCGTTCTTGCCGCCCATCTCGGCCACCACGCGCTTGACGTGCTGCTGGCCGGGGGCCAGACGCGCGGCGGTCTGCAGGATCTGCCGGCCCACCGCACCCGATCCGGTGAAGGCGATCACGTGCACGCCCGGGTGCTCGGTCAGGGCGGCGCCGACGGCGCCCTCGCCGGGCAGCAGCGCGAGCACGCCCGGCGGGACCCCGGCGTCCAGCAGCGCGCGGGCCAACTCGCCGCCGCAGCCGGGGGACTGCTCGGCGGGCTTGAGCAGCGCCGCGTTGCCGGTGGCCAGCGCGGCGGCGGTCATCCCGCAGGGGATGGCCAGCGGGAAGTTCCATGGCGCGATCACCGCGGCCACGCCGCGGGGGCGATAGGCCAGCGTGTTGCGCTCGCCGGGCAGCTGGACGAGCGCCTCGCCTCGCTCCAGCTCGACGGCGCCGCGGGCGTAGTACTCCAGGAAGTCGATCGCCTCGCCGACGTCGGCGTCGGCCTGGTCCCACGGCTTGGCGCACTCGCGCACGGCCAGCGCGGTGAGGCGCGGCTTGCGCTCACGCAGCAGGGCGGCCGCCCGGCTCAGCACCTCGGCGCGGCGCGCGGCGCCCAGGGCCGACCACGCGGGCTGGGCCGCCTGCGCGGCCCGCACCGCCGCGTCGACCTCCTCGGACGTGGCCGCCGCCGCGGTGGCCACGATCCGCTCCGGGGCGCCGGGGTCGGTCGACGCCAGCGGGGCGGGCGCGTCGCGCCGGTCGCCGCCGACGCGCACCGGCACGCTGAGCGGCAGCTCGGCGTCCAGTGCCGCCAGCGCCTCGCTCAGCCCGTCGCGGACCCAGGCGCGGCGCAGCTCGGCGAGCGGCTCGTTGCGAAAGCCGGCCAGGCTCACGGTGCCGCCATCAGCGCATCGAGGTCGGCCCCGCCCGCGCGGGCGGCCAGGAACGAGTCGTTGGCGGTGTTCTCCAGCAGCCGCCGCACCAGGTAGGCCATGCCGGCCACGAGATCGCCGACGGGGCAGTAGGAGCGCACGCGCAGGTCGTGGTCGGCCAGCGCGGCGTGCAGGTCGTCGCCCAGCCCGCGTAGCACCTGCAGCTCGAGGTCGTGGTCGGGGCGCCCGGCGTGGCGGTTGGCGGCGACCGCGTGGGCGATCGAGCGCAGGTTGTGGGAGGCGACGGCCACCCGGACCCCATCGCCGCGCGCCCCCGCCCCCAGCAGCGTGCGTGTCAGGCGCTCGTAGTTGCGGTCGGTGTCGGCCTTGGACTCGAACACCGGCGGACTCCAGCCGTGCTGGCGGGCCTCGACGAGCTCGTGGTCCCAGTAGGCGCCCTTGACCAGGCGCACGGTCAGCGGCGTCGTCCGCCCGATCGCCGCGTGGCGGTCCAGGATCTCGTCGAGCACCGCGTCGGCATCGGTCAGGTAGGCCTGCAGCACGATCCCCGCCGACGGGCCGTCGCGGAACTCGTCCTCGGCCAGCAGCCCCAGCACCAGCTGCGTGACCAGCTCGCGCGAGGCCATCGACTCGATGTCGACGTGCAGGTGCGCGCCGCGGTCGCGGGCCAGTCGCAGCAGCGCGCGCAGGCGCGGGGCGGCATCGGCGATCCCCAGCGACGGGTCGGCGTCGCGCACCATCGGGGTCAGGGCCGTCACCTTGACCGACAGGTTGGCGCGCGGGATCGGCCCCAGCGAGTCGACCTCCAGGTGCGGCCGCGCCGGCCACGCGCGCACCTCGCGGCTGAGCACCTCCAGCGCCTCGTGGCAGCGCGCCGCGTAGCGGTCGGCCTCGGCCTGGGTGACGGTCGCCTCGCCGAGCAGGTCGACGGTCGAGCACACGCCGCGGCGCCACAGCTCGCGCAGTGGCGGCGCCGCGTCGCGCGGGTGGGCGCCGACGATGAAGCGCCCGGCCATCGCCCGCACGGCGAGCCGCGCGGCGCGCCCGGTCAGCGGGTTGCGCGCGCCGCGGGTCGGCGCGCCGACCTCGTCCAGCAGGGCGGCCAGGTGCTCGGCCAGCTCGGCCGGGGTGCGGCAGGCGGGGGCGACGTCCACCAGGCGAAACAGCGCGGCGCGCAGCTGCGGGTGCGAGGCCAGGCGCGTGGCCAGCCGATCCTCCGCGGCGTGGCGAGGTCGCCGCAGCCTTCCGGGGAAGGCGGCGTCCAGCGACCGCCCCAGGTCGACGATCGCATCGTGGGGCGGTGCGGCGGCGGCCATGAGCGAACGGTAGTCCCCGGGCACGCGGCCCGTGCGCCCATCGCCACCGTGCGGCCGCGTCGCTGGTATGGGCCGGAATCGGTGCGCTACTCTTGCACGCGCCATGCGTAGCCCGCTCGCCACCACCAGCTGGTTCTTGGGCTACGCGTATGCCTGGCGATTTCGCTAGGCGTTCGGCCGCACCTTGCCTGTTCAGGCTCACCGGACGCCCGCAGTGGAACCTCCCCGTCGACCAGGTGTAGACAAGGACTGACATGTTGATCGTGATGAAGGCAGGAGCGACCGAGGACGAGGTCGCCGCGGTGGTGGAGCGCATCGAGAGCGTCGGCGCGCGGGCGCACGTCAGCCCCGGCGACGAGCTGACGCTGATCGGTGCCATCGGCGATCGTGACCACGTCGCCCGGCTCGGCCTCGACGGCCACGCCGGCGTCGACCAGGTGGTCCCGATCCTCAAGCCCTACAAGCTGGCCTCCTCGCAGCTGCGCCACGGCGGCCGCTCGACGCTGGAGATCGCCGGGCGCAAGGTCGGCGGCGACCACTTCGCGCTGATCGCCGGACCGTGCACCGTCGAGTCGCGCGAGCAGCTGATGCGCGCCGCCGACGTCGTGAGCGCCGCGGGGGCCAGCATGCTGCGGGGCGGCGCCTACAAGCCGCGCACCTCGCCCTACTCCTTCCAGGGGCTCGGTCAAGAGGGGCTGCGCCTGCTGGCCGAGGCCAAGGAACGCACCGGGCTGCCGATCGTCACCGAGCTGATGGACACGCGTGACATCGAGCCGCTGGCCGAGGTCGCCGACGTCGTGCAGATCGGCGCCCGCAACATGCAGAACTACCCGCTGCTGACCGAGGTCGGGCGCTCCGGTCTGCCGGTGATGATCAAGCGCGGGCTGTCCTCGACGCTCGAGGAGCTGCTGATGAGCGCGGAGTACGTGCTCAAGGAGGGCAACGAGAACGTGCTGCTGTGCGAGCGCGGCATCCGCACGTTCGAGACCGCCTACCGCTTCACGCTGGACATCACGGCCGTCCCGGTGCTGCAGGAGCTGTCGCACCTGCCGGTGATCGTCGATCCCAGCCATGCGCCGGGCCGACGCGACCTGGTCCCGTCGCTGTCGCTGGCCGCGGCCGCGGCCGGCGCCGACGGGATCATCGTCGAGACGCACCCAGACCCCGACGGGGCGATCTGCGACGGGCCGCAGCAGATTCCCACCGACGGCTTCGCCGAGTACGCCCAGAAGGTCGCGCGCGCCGCCGAGCTGGCCGGCAAGGTCAGCACCGTGCCCGCGTGAGGGTCGCGGTCGTCGGCACCGGGCTGATCGGCGGGTCGATCGGCATGGCCGTGCGCCGACGGCTGGGGGCCGAGGTCCGAGGCTGCGGTCCCGAGGCCGACCGTGCGGTGCAGCGGGGCGCGCTGGACGCTGCGTGCGAGCGCCTGGAGGAGACGCTGGACGGTGCGGAGATCGCGTTCGTGGCCACCCCGCTGGGCGTGCTCGACGGGGCCGTCGGCGACGTCCTGGCCGCTGCGCCGGCCGACTGCGCGGTGACCGACGTCGGCTCGACCAAGACCGCCGTCGTCGCGGCGCACGAGGATCCGCGCTTCGTCGGCGGCCATCCGCTGGCCGGTGGCGAGGCGGCCGGCGTCGAGCACGCGCGCGAGGATCTGTTCGATGGCGCCGTCTGGTATCTGACGCCCGGCCCCCGCACCACCGGCGTGCTGTACGAGCGCCTGCACCGGACGCTCAGCGGCGTCGGCGCGCGTCCGGTCGCCATCGACCCCGACGTGCACGACCGCCTGATGGCCGCGGTCTCGCACCTCCCGCACGTGATCGCCAACGTGCTGGTCGCCCAGGCCTTCCGGGCGCTGGACGACGGCGAGACGCTGCCCGCCACCGGGCCGGGCTTCCGGGACGCGACGCGCATCGCGGGGGCCAACCCGCCGCTGTGGGCCGACATCCTGCTGGCCAACCGCGAGGCGACCGTCACCCAGCTCGACGAGGCCATGGCTCGCCTGGCCGAGGCGCGTGCGGCGCTGGCCGGCGGCGACCGCGGGCGGCTGCTGGCGCTCCAGAGCGAGGCGGCGCGCGAACGGCGGGCGCTGCTGGAGGCGCAGCTGGGCGAGGGTGCGCAGAGCGAGCTGCGGGTGATGGTGCCCAACCGGCCGGGGGTGATCGCCAAGCTCGCCCTGGACCTGGGGCGCGCAGGCATCAACATCTCCGACATGGCCCTCTCGCCGCTCGACGCGCACCAGGGCGAGGTCACGCTGTGGATCTCCGAGAAGGACGCCGCGCGCGCTCGGGAGCTGCTCGATGCGCTTTGACCCGCTGCCCATCCGCGGGTCGCTGGTGGCGCCGCCCGACAAGTCGATCTCCCATCGCGCGGCGCTGATCGGCGCGATGGCCTCCGAGCCGGTGCGCGTGACCGGCTATCTGGACGCGGCCGACACCAACTCGACGCTGGCCGCCATCCAGCAGCTGGGGGCGTTGGTCCAGGTCAAGCCCGACGAGCTCGTCATCCGCGGCAGCGGCCTGCGCGAGGCGCGCTCCAGCGATCGGCCGATCGACGTCGGCAACGCCGGCACGCTCATGCGCCTGCTGCCGGGGTGGCTGGCCGCCCAGGAGGGGCGCGCGTGGACGCTGGACGGGGACGCCTCCATCCGCAAGCGGCCGGTGGACCGCATCGCCGAGCCGCTCGAGCGCATGGGCGCGCGCATCGACGCCACCGACGGGCGCTTCCCGCCGTTCGTGGTGCACGGCAGGCGCCTGCACGCGATCCACTACGAGCTGCCGATGGCCAGCGCCCAGGTCAAGTCGTGCGTGCTGCTGGCCGGCCTGGGCGCCGACGGCGCGACCACCGTCACCGAGCCCGCGCCCAGCCGCGATCACACCGAGCGCCTGCTGGCCGGCGCCGCCGTGCAGATCGAGCGCCACGGCCGCCACGTCACCATCCATCCCGGCGACGAGCTGGAGCTCGAGCACGTGCACGTGCCCGGCGACCCCTCCAGCGCCGCGTTCTGGCTGGCCGCGGCCGCGATCGTCCCCGGCGCCGACGTCGTCGTGCGCAACACCGCGACCAACTGGACGCGCGTCGGATTCCTGCGCATCCTGGAACGCATGGGCGCGACCGTCGAGGGCGAGCTGGAGGACGCCGACCCGGTCGGCGTGCCGACCTCCGAGCCGGTCGCCGACCTGCGTGTGCGCCACGGCGCAGGGCTGCAGGCGACGCGGGTCGAGGCTGAGGAGGTTCCGCTGGCCATCGACGAGCTGCCGCTCGTCGGCCTGTTGGCGTGCTACGCGGAGGGCGAGACGGTGGTGGCCGGCGCCCACGAGCTGCGCCTCAAGGAGTCCGATCGCATCGCCTCCGTCGTCGGCGCGCTGACCGCGCTGGGCGGCGACGCCGAGGCGACCGAGGACGGCTTCGTCGTGCGCGGCACCGGCGGCCTGCGCGGCGGGCGGATCGACTCCGGTGGCGACCATCGCATCGCGATGCTCGGCGCGATCGCCGGCCTGGCCTCCCGTGAGGGGGTCGAGGTCGCCAACATGGAGGCCGCCGCGGTCTCCTACCCCGGCTTCACCGCCGACCTGGCGACGCTCGCGGCCTGAGCGCCGGCCCGCGGCGGTGCCGTCTGCGGACGGCCGAGCAGGTAGCCCTGGCCGCCGTCGATGGCCAGCTCGTGGACGTCGATGTCGTGCACCTCGCAGATGAACGAGAGGATCGCCTCGGTCTCGATGCCCTCGGCGATCACGAGGGCGCCGGTGCGGTGGGCGTAGGCGACGATGGCCAGCAGGATCGCGTGCGCGTTGGGGTCCTCCGGGGCCGCGGCCACGATCTCACGATCGATCTTGACGAAGTCGACCTCCAGATCGCGCAGCATGCCCAGCCCGGCGTTGCCGGCCCCGACGTCGTCGAGCGCGATGCGAAAGCCGGCCTCGCGCAGCGCGGTCACGCCGCGGCGCAGGTGGGCGGCCCGCGCCGAGCTGCGCTCGGTCACCTCCAGCACCACGTCGGTCGGCTCGCGCCCGGCGGAGCGCACCGCGCGCGCCAGCCGCTCGACGTCGAGGACGCCGCGGTCGAACGTCTGCGGGTGGATGTTCAGGAACAGCAGGGCGTCGGGCGGCACCTCCCCGGCGCGCTCGAGGGCGACGGCGCGACAGAGCCCGTCGAGCTCGTGCGCGCGGCCGATCTTCTCGGCCACCGCGAACGCGCCGGCCGGCCCGTCGAAGCCGGACGCCGCGCAGGGGCGCGCGAGCGCCTCGACGCCGAGCACCCCGCCATCCGCCAGGCGCCAGATCGGCTGGAAGACCACGTCGACGCAGGCGTCGTCGAGCAGCCCGCGCAGCGCGCGCACACGCGATGGGGTGACCACCGACAGCAGCTCGGCCACGTCGTCGAACACGACGATCGTCGCGCCGCCCGCACGCTTGCCCTCGTACAGGGCGGCGTCGGCCTGCTCATGGAGCACCGCGGGTTCGTCGTCGGGCGCGGGCACGGCGGCCGCGACGCCGGCGGTGAAGGCGGTCGGGTGGGCGCCGCCGCCGGCCTGGGCCAACATCCGCTCGAGCACCGCGCGAGCCGCCGCGCCGTCGCTGCCCGGCAGCAGCAGCGCGAACTCGTCGCCGCCGATGCGGAAGGCCCGGTCGCCGGCGCGCCCGCGCGACAGCACGCCGGCCAGCGCGACGAGCGTGGCGTCGCCGGCGCGGTGGCCGCGGGAGTCGTTGAGGAACTTGAAGTCGTCCACGTCGATGATCGCGACGGCCAGCGGCTCGCGCCGCCGCGCCGCGGTCGTCACGGCGCGCCGCAGCTCGTCCACGAAGGAGCGGTGGTTGCCCAGCTCGGTCAGCGGGTCGAGGGTGGCGCGGCCGACCAGCTGGCGGTGGCGGCGCGACAGCGTGCGCCCACCGAGCAGGTAGAACAGCACGAACGCGACCCCCAGCCCGAGCAGCACCACCCAGGTGACCAGGCGGCGCGTGCTGGCCACGCGCGCGTCGAACGGGCGCCCGTCCTCGTTGATCTCCAACGCCCACGGCCGCCCGTCCAGGCGCACGGGGACCACGTACTCCAGGTGCGCGCCCGGCCGCGGTCGGCTGCGTCGCCATCGCGGGCCGCCGAGGCGCCGCGTGTGCGCAGCGCGCCGAGGATGGCAGCGGTCGGCTTGCGCGTGCCGATCAGCGACGCATCGCTGCCGGCCCGCACGACGGCGTGCTCGTCCAGGAGCGCGACGCCGGACACGTCCGGGCGCTGGGCGATCGTGGCGACGACCTCACCGGCCTCCGTGAACGGCGTGCTGCCGGGGCGATCGGCGGCGTAGGCCAGCTCGATCGAGTGCGCGTCGCCGGCGGCGTGACGCAGCCCGCTGGCGCGCAGCTCGTCGGTCAGGGCGCGGCCGAGGATCAGGTAGGCGGCGGCCAGCACGACCGCGACGCTGACGCCGAACGCGACGGCCAGGCGCAGCTCGAAGCTCCAGGCTGAAAGGCGCTGTCGCAGCCGGTTCATCGCGTGGGTCTCGCGCTGTGCGATCTCACCTCTTCGGTGATCGGCTGGCGCGGCGGTGCCTGTAGGCGCCCACTACGCTCCCAGGCCGATGATCGTCGCCATCGACGGCCCGGCCGGGGCCGGCAAGTCCACCGTGGCGCGTGCCACGGCGCGTGCGCTCGGCTTCCAGTATCTCGACACCGGCGCCATGTACCGCGCCGCGGGCCTGGCCGCGGATCCACTGCGCGCCGAGATCGAGCTGCGCGACGGGCGCGTGCGCCTGGACGGGCGCGATGTGACCGAGGAGATCCGCACGCCGCGGGCCTCCGAGGGCGCGTCGGTGGTGGCCGCCCGGCCCGAGGTGCGCGCCGCGCTGGCGGCCAAGCAGCGGGCGATCCTGGCCGGGGGCGGCGACTGGGTCGCCGAGGGACGCGACATCGGCACCGTGGTCGCGCCGCAGGCCGAGGTCAAGGTGTTCCTCACCGCCGACCCGCGCGAGCGGGCGCGCCGCCGCGCCGCCGAGCTCGGCCTCGATGTCGACGACGTGCTGCGCGACCAGCTGCTGCGCGACGAGCGCGACCGCACGCGGGCCGACAGCCCGCTCGTGCAGGCGCCCGACGCCGTCGAGCTCGACACGACCGCGCTGACCATCGACCAGGTCGTCGCCCGCATCGCGGAGCTGGCGCGATGAAGGTCGCCGTCGTCGGCTATCCGAACGTCGGCAAGTCCTCGCTGGTCAACCGCCTGTCGGGCACGCGCGCCACCGTCGTCCACGAGACGGCGGGCGTGACCCGAGACCGCAACGAGGTCGCGGCTGAGTGGAACGGGCGCACGTTCGACCTCGTCGACACGGGCGGGGTCGACTTCGAGGACCTCGATCCGCTGGCCGGCTCGATCCGTGAGCAGGTGCAGGCGGCGCTGTCGGACTCGGCGGTGGCCATCTTCGTGGTGGATGCGCAGGGCGGGGTCCGTCCCGGAGACGAGGAGATCGCGGACCTGCTGCGGCGGTGGGGCAGGCCGGTGATCGTCGCCGCGAACAAGGTCGACGGCGTGAGCTCGATGCCGCTGGCGGCGGAGTTCTGGAGCCTGGGACTCGGCGAGCCGATGCCGGTGTCCGCGACCCAGGGGCTCGGCACCGGCGACCTGCTGGACCGCCTCGTGGAGCTCCTGCCCGAGGATGCCGCCGAGCCTCCGGACGCGCTGCGCCTGGCCTTCATCGGGCGCCCGAACGTCGGCAAGTCCTCGCTGGTCAACCGCCTGATGGGCGACGAGCGGGTGATCGTCTCCGACGTGGCCGGCACCACGCGCGACGCGATCGACATGGAGCTGGAGGTCGACGGGCAGCGGGTGATCCTCGTCGACACCGCCGGCATGCGCCGCCAGTCGCGTGTGTCGGAGTCCGTCGAGTACTACACGGCGCTGCGCTCCCAGCGGGCGGCCGAGCGGGCGGACGTCGCCATCGTCGTGTGCGACGCGACCGAGGGAGTCACCGCCCAGGACCTGCGCATCGCCGAGCTGGCGATGGAGGCCAAGTGCGCGACGGCGATCGTGCTGAACAAGTGGGACGTCAACGACGACTTCGATCTCGACCACGAGCGTGCTCGCGTGGCCCAGAAGCTGCGCCTGCGCCCGAAGGTGCTGACCGCCAGCGCGCTCACCGGCCGCCACGTCCAGCGCGTGCTGACCGAGGCGCTCGCCCTCGGTGACAAGATGCGCACGCGCGTGCCGACCCCGGACTTCAATCGCTTCCTGGCCGAGGTGGTGCAGGTGCGCCAGCCGCCCGCCAAGCAGGGCCACCGGCTCAAGCTGATCTACGGCGCCCAGACGCAGACACGCCCGCCGCGCTTCGCCATCCAGGTCAACTCGCGCACCCGGGTCACACGGGACTACGCCTACTTCATCGAGAACCGCATGCGCGCGCGCTACGGGTTCGACGGCGTCCCGTTGATCATCGACTTCAACGAGCGCACGGAGCGCCGGGGTGGCGGCCGTCGCCCATGACGGGGTGATCCGCCGCCGGCGCCTGCTCGCCGGCGCGGCGCTCGCGCTGCTGGCGCTGGCGATCGTCGCCGTGGTGGTGGTGCTGACCGGTGGCGGCCGGGGGCCGGCGATCGCGCAGGACGCGGCGACGCTCGTCCCCGCCGACTCGCTCGTCTACGTCCACGTCTCCACCGACACCGGTCGCCGCGCGGTGCGCGACGCCCAGCGCCTGGGGTCCGGGTTCCCGTCCTACGAGCGGCTGCGCCGGCAGGTGCTCGACCGGCTGGCGGTGGCGGGCGACGTGCGCCCGTGGCTGGGCGACGAGGCCGCGCTGGCGCTGACGGGCGGCAGCGGGGGCACGGCCGGCTCGCTCGTGCTGCTGTCGGTCCGCGATGTGGCCAAGGCCAAGGCGTTCCTGGCCGAGGGCGCTCGCAAGAGCGGGCCGGGCAAGCGCTACAAGGGGGTCACGCTGGACCGCTACGGCTCGGTGTACGGCGCCCTCATCGGCGACTTCGTCGCGCTCGGCCAGGTGGACACGCTCGAGCGGGCGGTCGATCTGCAGCAAGGCCGCGGCCGCGCGCTGTCGTCCGACGCGACCTATCGCGAGACGACGGGCGGGCTGCCCGCCGACCGCGTCGCCGACGCCTACGCCACCTCCGACGGCCTCGGGCGCCTGCTGGTGCCCGCCGGCGGCGTCCTGGGGATCGCCGGGATCCTGTTCGACCGGCCCGGCCTGAAGGGGGTCGCCGCGTCGCTGAGCGCGACCTCGCCGGGCGCCGAGGTCGTCGTGCGCTCCGTCGTCCCGGGACGCCGGGCGCAGCCGTTCACCCCGCAGCTGCTGGACGCGGTGCCCAAGGACGCGATGGCCTACTACGGCACGCGCGGCCTGGATCAGAACATCACGCGCCTGCTGAACACGGCCGGCACCCAGGCACTCGGCGAACTGCTCAAGCAGGTCACCGACGCGCTCGGCTCGGGGGGCGCGCAGGCGGTGCGCAAGGACCTGCTCGATCTGCTCAGCCACGAGAGCGCGGTCGCGCTGCTGCCCGACGTGCCGGCGCCGATCGCGCTGATCATCGCCCGGGCCGACAACGCCGACGCGTCGCAGGCCGCGCTGGACCGGCTGTCGCAGACGCTGCCCAAGGTCCTCAAGGGTGCCAAGGTGACCCAGGCCGACGGCGTCACCCGCATCCGCTCCGACCAGGCCGAGTTCGATCTGGCGGTCGTCGACGGCAAGCTGGTCGCCTCGACCTCCATGAAGGGGATCGACGCTGTGCGCCATCCCGACGGCGGCATCGGCGCCGACGACGCCTTCCAGTCGACGGTGCGCAACGCCGGCGACCCCGTCACCTCGGTACTCTTCCTCGACTTCAGCCAGCTCCTCACGCTGGCCGAGCAGACGGGCCTGAACGACTCGCGCGCGTATCTGGCGGTCCGCAACGACCTCCGCAAGCTGCGGGCGGTCGGGGTCAGCTCGACCGGTGCGGGGGAGGACACGACGTCCGAGATCCGGTTCCAGATCCCATGAGCTACGCCGATAACGAGTACCTGTTCACCTCGGAGTCCGTTACCGAGGGCCATCCCGACAAGGTCGCCGACCAGATCTCCGACGGCGTCTTGGACGCGGTGATGCGTGACGACCCGGCGGGTCGTGTGGCCTGTGAGACGTTGGTCAACACGGGCTTGGTCGTGGTCTCGGGTGAGATCTCGACCACGACGTATGTTGACGTGCAGGACATTGCGCGCGAGACGATTCGCAAGATCGGCTATGTGGATGCCGATCTGGGTTTCAGTGCGGACAGTTGCGCGGTGATCAACGCGATCGACAAGCAGTCGGTCGACATCGCTCAGGGGGTGGATTCCGCCTATGAGACGCGGACCGATCCGTCTGACGATGACGAGTTGGATATCGCTGGCGCGGGCGATCAGGGGATGATGTTCGGCTATGCGACCAACGAGACGCCGGAGCTGATGCCGCTGCCGATCGCGCTGGCCCACAAGCTGGCCAAGCGCCTGGCCGACGTACGCCACAGCGGCGTGCTGCCCTACCTGCGCCCGGACGGCAAGACGCAGGTGTCGGTGCGCTACCGCGACGGCAAGCCCGTCGAGATCGAGAAGCTGCTGATCTCCACCCAGCACGCCGAGGGCTCGGAGGGGCTGATCCCCGACGACCTCTGGGAGCACGTCGTCGAGCCGATCCTGCCCAAGGACAAGTACACCGAGGAGGCGCTGCGCAAGCAGTTCCTGGTCAACCCGACCGGTCGCTTCGTGATCGGCGGCCCGGTGGGCGACTGCGGCCTGACGGGGCGCAAGATCATCGTCGACACCTACGGCGGCATGGCCCGCCACGGCGGCGGCGCGTTCAGCGGCAAGGACCCGTCCAAGGTCGACCGCTCGGCGGCCTACGCCGCGCGCTACGTGGCCAAGAACGTGGTGGCCGCGGGCCTGGCCGACCGCGCCGAGGTGCAGGTCGCCTACGCGATCGGCGTGGCCCATCCGGTGTCGGTGATGGTCGAGACGTTCGGAACCGAGAAGATCGGCCGGGCGAAGATCGCCGAGCTGATCGACCGCCACTTCGACCTGCGTCCGGGCGCCTTCCGCGAGTACCTGCGCCTGCACCGCCCGATCTACCAGAAGACCGCCGCCTACGGGCACTTCGGCCGCGAGGACCACGACTTCACCTGGGAGCGCACCGACAAGGCCGAGGCGCTCAAGGCCGACGCGAGCTAGCAGTCACCGCCCGCCAGCCGCTGGGGCCGCTTGGCCCTCGCGGCCGACAGGCGCCGCACGACCTGGCGGACCGTCCGGGTGATCGGTCCGGCGTCGAGGCTGAAGCGCACCACGGCGCCCTTGGAGACGCCGCGGCGCAGGTGCAGGTCGACGCGGTAGCACAGCCCGCTGGGGCCGATCTGCGTCGGACGGGCCCGGGCGAGGGGCCGGGCGCCGCCGCGCTGCACCCAGGCGCGCGCGTCGGCCTCGATCGGCTGGTTGAGGCGGAAGGCGACGGTCAGATGCTTGGCCGGCCGGCCCGCCGTCGTGTAGCTGACCGGCGTGCCGACGAACTGCGTGATCGCCGCAGCGGCACTGGAGGGGGCGAGCAGGGCGGCCGCCAGGACGGCCAGCAGCGGACGCATCATGGCGGCATCGTACGCTCGTGCGGTGCCGAGGATCGCCCGCGTCGAGCCGCTCACCACGGCCCGCGTGCTGCGCGGGCCGTTCGACTACCTGGCCGGCGACGAGGTCGGCGTCGGCTCGCTGCTGGACGTCCCCTTCGGCCGGCGCGACGTGCGCGGGGTGGTCGTCGCGCTGGCCGACCGCAGCGAGGTGCCCGCCGAGCGGCTGATGGCGCCGCGACGGGTCGCGCCGCTGACGCTGCCGCCCCAGCTCGTCGAGCTCGCCTACTGGATGGCCCGCGAGTACTGCTCGACGTTCGCTCGGGCCGTCTCGCTGATGCTGCCGCCGCGCCCGCGTGCGCGAGAAGACCGCGCTGTGGGCCGAGCCGGTGGCGGGCGCCGAGGGTCGCCTGACCGACGCCCAGCGCGCGCTGCTGGCGTCGCTGCCGCGCCTGGCCGGGCCCGACCTGGCCGCGCTGCGACGCCTGGAGCGCCGCGGCTTCGTGACGCTCGCTCCGCGCGCCCAGCGGCGCGCGCCCCAGCACGTCGCGGTCGGCGCGACGAAGCCGCGGCCCGCGCTGACCACCGACCAGGAGGCGGCCCTGCAGCAGATCTGCGCCGCCGGCCCGGCCGAGCGGCTGCTGCTGCACGGCGTCACCGGGTCGGGCAAGACGGAGGTCTACCTGCGCGCCGTGGGAGCCTGCCTGGAACGCGGCGAGGGGGCGATCGTGCTGGTGCCGGAGATCGCGCTCACGCCCCAGATCGTGTCGCGCTTCGTCGAGCGCTTCGGCGACACCGTCGCCGTGCTGCACTCGGCGCTGAGCGACGGCGAGCGCCTGGACGAGTGGCTGCGCCTGCGCCGCGGGCAGGCGCGCGTGTGCGTCGGTCCGCGCTCGGCCGTGTTCGCGCCGATCGAGCGCCTCGGCCTGGTGGTCATCGACGAGGAGCACGATCCGTCCTACAAGCACGAGGGCGATCCGCGCTACGACGCCCGCCTGGTGGCCGAGCAGCGCGGCGCCCTCGTGGTGGCCGGGAGCGCGACGCCGCGGCCCGAGAGCGTGCATGCGATGCGGCGCATCGTGCTACCGAGCCGGGTCGACGGCCAGCCGCTGCCGCCCGTCCAGGTGGTCGACATGCGCGAGCAGCGCGGCGCCCTGCACCCGATCACCTACCAGGCGCTGCAGGAGGCGCCCAAGGCGATCGTGCTGCTCAACCGGCGCGGCTGGTCGAACTTCCTGACCTGCCGCACGTGCGGGCGCGCCTGGGAGTGCCCGCAGTGCGACGTGACGCTCGTGCTGCATCGCGCCGGGGGCTACCTGGCCTGCCATCACTGCGGCCATCGTGAGCGCGTCCCGTCGCGCTGCCCGGACTGCGGCTCGGTGTCGGTGGCCCGCCACGGCGCGGGCACCGAGCAGCTGGAGGCCGAGCTGGCCGGCGCGGGGCTGCGCACGCTGCGCCTGGACGCCGACGTGTCCGATGCCGGCACCGTCCTGGCCGGCTTCGAGGCCGCCGACCGGGCGGTGCTCGTCGGCACCCAGGTGGTGGCCAAGGGCCACGACTTCCCCGACGTGACGCTCGGGGTGGTGCTCGACGCCGACGCGACGCTGCGCTTCCCCGACTTCCGCGCCGAGGAGCGCACGTTCGCGCTCGTCGCGCAGCTGGCGGGCCGGGCGGGCCGCGGCCCGGGCGGAGGCCGGGTGATCGTGCAGACGATCTCGCCCGACGCCGCGTCGATCCGCGCGGCCGCGCGCCACGACAGCGACGGCTTCCTGGCCGGCGAGCTGCGCCATCGCGAGGCGCTGAGATACCCGCCGTACTCGACGCTGATCCGGGTGGTGTGCTCGGCGGAGCGGCCGGGGCTGGCACTCGAGGTGGCGTCCGCCATCCAGCGCCGGCTGCCGGGCTCGCTGGGGCCCGCGCCGCTGTTCCGCCTGCGCGGCCGCGAGCGGGCGCAGGTGGTGGTCAAGGCGAGCGAACGCGCTGCCGCGATCGAGGCGGTCGGCATCGCGGTCGAGGCCGAGCACCGGCGCGACATCGCGATCAGCGTGGACGTCGATCCGCAATAGCATCGAAGGCGTGGCTGAGCACGAGCAGGAGCCGATCGAGGAGGCTCCCGACCCCTACGAGCTCGACGAGGAGGCGCGCGCCCGGCGCGCCGCCGCCCTGTCGCACATCGTCCAGTACGGCGACCCGGTGCTGCGCGCCAAGGCGCGTCCGATCGAGGTCTTCGACGAGGAGCTGCGCCGCGAGGTCGAGCGCATGGGCCGTCTGATGACCGACGCGATCGGCATCGGGCTGGCCGCGACGCAGGTGGGGCGCCTGCACCGGCTGCTGGTCTACCGCGTCGAGCACGACAGCCCGGTGATCGCGTTGATCAACCCGGTGCTCGAGTGGAGCTCCAAGGAGGACGAGATCGGCGAGGAGGGCTGCCTGTCGCTGCCCGGAGTGGCCGTGGAGGTCGAGCGCCCGCTGTTCGTGCGCGTTCGCGCGCGCGACGAGGTCGGCGACGAGACGCTGATCGAGGCGTCCGGCCTGGAGGCGCGCGTGATCCAGCACGAGATGGACCACCTCGACGGCGTGCTGATCCTCGACCGCACGACGCGCGAGCAGCGCAAGAACGCGATGCGCGCCCTGCGCGAGCGCGTCGCGTGAGGATCGCCTACCTGGGGACCTCCGCCTTCGCCGCCGCCGTCCTGGAGCGGCTGGTCGCGGCGGGCCGCGGGCCGGAGCTGGTGGTCACACGCCCGGACCGCCCCAGGGGGCGCGGGCGCCGCCTGGCCGCCCCTCCGGTGGCCGATGCCGCCCGCGCGCTGGGCCTGGAGGTGCACCAGCCCGACGGCGTCAGCGACGACCCGCGCGTCGTCGGCGCCGGGTTCGATGCGATCGTCGTGTGCGCCTACGGGGCGCTGCTCAAGGAGCCGCTGCTGAGCGAGCCCGGCCTGCTCAACGTGCACCCGTCGCTGCTGCCGCGCTGGCGTGGCGCGGCGCCGATCGAGCGGGCGATCATGGCCGGCGACCGCGAGACGGGCGTGGCGATCATGCGCCCCACCGCCGGCTTCGACGAGGGTCCGGTGTGTGCGGTGGCCCGCGAGCCGATCGCCGCCGACGACGACTACGGGAGCCTGTCGGCGCGGCTGCAGGAGCGCTCCGCGCGGCTGCTGGGGGAGGTGCTCGACGCGCGCCCGCCGTTCGCCGAGCAGCCGTCGGAGGGTGTCGTCTACGCCGACAAGATCGGACCGCAGGACCGCACGCTGGACCCAGCGGGCAGCGCCGTCGAGCTCGACCGCGTCGTGCGTGCCCTGCACCCGCACATCGGCGCCCGGCTGGCCGACGGGCTCGGTGTCCGCCGCGCCCGGCCGCTGCCCGACGTCGACGCGCCGGCGGGGCTGTCGCGCGACGGCGAGCGTCTGCTGCTGGGCACCGCCGCCGGCGCGCTGGAGCTGCTGGAGGTCCAGCCGCCCGGGGGCCGCCCCATGGACGCCTCGGCCTACCTGCGCGGCCGCGACCTCCCGTTGCGCGATGGCTAGCCCGGCGCGCCGGGCCGCCTATGTCGTGGTCCGGCGCGTCTTCGAGCAGGGCGCCTATGCCGATCGGGCGCTGCGAAAGGTGACCGAGCGGCTGGATCCGCGCGAGCGGGCGTTCGCGACGCAGCTGGCCTACGGGACCGTGCAGCGCAAGGGCACGCTCGACCACCTGGCCGCCCGCTACGCACGGCGTCCGGTGCAGCAGCTCGACCCCCCGGTGCTCGCGGCCATCCGGCTCGGCCTCTACCAGCTCGCCTACCTGGACGGCGTGCCCGCCCACGCCGCGGTCGATGAGTCCGTCGAGCTGGCCAAGGCCGACGCGCCGCGGGCGGCCGGCCTGGTCAACGCCGTGCTGCGCCGCGGCGCACAGGAGGCTCGCCCGCTGGTCGTCGCGCTGCCCGACGAGACGCCCGAGCAGGCCGCGATCGCCCACAGCGTGCCGCGCTGGCTGGCCGGCATGTGGTTCGAGCAGCTCGGCGCGGCGGACGCGCGCGCGCTGCTGGCCGCGTCCAACCGACCGGCCGAGCACGCTCTGCGCGCCAACGCCCTCGTGCTGACCGCGCCCGAGCTGCGCGCCGCGCTGCCGGTGCCCGCCCACCTGGGGCCCGAGCCGCCCGAGGCGGTGGTGGTCGACGCGCCGTTCGACGCCCACGGCTCGCCCCTGTTCGCCGCCGGGGCGCTGCTGCCCCAGTCGCGTGCCTCACAGCTGGTCGCCCGCGCCGTCGATCCCCAGCCGGGCGAGCGGATCCTCGACCTGTGCGCCGCTCCGGGCGGCAAGACGACGCATCTGGCCGCGCTGATGGGCGACGAGGGCACGATCGTCGCCGTGGAGCGCAACGCCGACCGCGCGGAGCAGCTGCGCGCCACCGCGCTGCGCATGCACGCCTCGATCGTCGAGGTCGTCCACGGCGACGCGGCGCAGGCGGTGGCCGGCGTGTTCGACCGCGTGCTCGTCGATCCGCCCTGCAGCGGGCTGGGCACGCTGCGCAGCCGACCCGACCTGCGCTGGCGCGCCGATCCGGCGCAGATCCAGGCGCTCGTCGGTGAGCAGCGCGCGATCCTCGACGCCGCAGTGACGGCGCTGCGCCCCGGCGGGCGCCTGGTCTACTCGACCTGCACCATCAGCGCCCTGGAGAACGAGCGCCAGCTGCACGTTCGTCGCGACCTGGAGGTGCAGACCCAGCGCACGACGCTCCCGCACCGCGACGGCACGGACGGGTTCTTCATCGCCACGGCGCGTAGGCTTTGACGCCGAATGGCTGAGCGTCCCGTCGACCTGGGCCCCGAGTGCCCCAACTGCCACGAGCCGTGGCTGCGGCCGACGAACCTCGCCGGGCGCTACCGCTGCGTCTACTGCCTGCATCGCTACGAGCTGCGCTCGGTGTGCCCCAACTGCGGCGAGCACTCGACGATCGTGCGCATGTCGTCGACGGCCACCACGCACTGCCAGGCCTGCGGTGACAGCATGCTGCTTCCGATATGAGCGTCGCTCCATCGATCCTGTCGGCCAACTTCGCGCGCCTGGGCGCCGACGTCCAGCAGGTGCTCGACGCTGGCGCCGACACGATCCACTTCGACGTGATGGACGGGCACTTCGTGCCGCCGATCACCATCGGGGCCGACGTGGCCAGGGCGATCGTGCCGCAGGTGCACGAGGCGGGCGCGATCCTCGACGTGCACCTGATGGTCGAGCGCCCCGAGCGCCATCTCGACGACTTCCTGTCGGCCGGCGCCGATCGCATCCTGTGCCAGGTCGAGTCGACACCGCACATCGCCTACGCGATCAAGCAGATCCGCGAGGCGGGGCGCTCGCCGGGCGTGGTCGTCAACCCGGGCACCCCGATCGAGGCGGTGACCGAGCTGGTCGACGAGGTCGACGTGATCCTGTGCATGACCGTCAACCCGGGCTGGGGCGGCCAGCGCTTCCTGCCCGGCAGCTACGACAAGATCGCCCGCCTGCGGGCGCTTGTCGGCGACCGTGCACGCATCGAGGTCGACGGGGGCGTCGACGTCGAGACGGTCGGCGGCTGCGCGCAGGCCGGGGCGGAGATCTTCGTGGCCGGCAGCGCCATCTTCCACGCGCCCGACCCGGTGGCGGCCTACCACGAGATCGTGGGCGCCGCCCGGGCGGTGTGTGGGTAGCCGTACCCGAACCCCGGTCCAGATTGACGATCATGCAAAGAGACCATGGCCGTCACCGTCCTCATCGTCGATGACCATCCGAGCTTCCGCGCCACGGCGCGGCTGCTGTTGGAGGTGGAGGGCTACGACGTGGTGGGGGAGGCCCGTGACGGCCGCGAGGCGATCGCCCGGTCCAACCTGCTGCATCCCGACCTGGTGCTGCTGGACGTCAACCTGCCCGACATGGACGGCTTCCAGGTCGCCAGCCGCCTGACCGCGGGCAACGGCGGCGCGACGCCGCCCGCGGTGATCCTCATCTCCAGCCGCGACTCCTCGGACTTCGGCTCGCTCGTGGCCGACAGCGGGGCCCGCGGGTTCATCCCCAAGGCCGAACTCTCCGGCGACTCGCTGGCCGCGCTGCTGCGATGACCACCCGCCGCGTGCTGTGGCTCGTCGGCTTGGCCGGGGCCGCGCTCGGCATCGGGGTGTCGGCGGTGCTGGCCACCCACAGCTACGACTCCCAGCCGGGCGGCAACATCGCCGCCGCGCTGCTGATCGGTTGGTCGTTCCTGGGCACGGGCCTGTACGCGTGGGCCTCGCGCCCCCACAACCGGGTCGGGCCGCTGATGGTCGCGGTCGGGTTCGCCTGGATGATCGTGATCCTGTCCAACACCGACGTGCCGCTGCTGTTCACGATCGGCAACCTGTGCGCCGCGCTGCCCTACGCGCTCGTCGTCCACCTGCTGCTGGCCTATCCATCCGGACGCGTGCGCACGCCGCTGGCCCGCCGCGTCGTGACCCTCGCCTATCTCGACGTGACGGTCGGCGTCCTCCTCTACCAGGTCTTCGACGCCAACCTGGCCGACGAGCCCGACTCGCCGCCCAACCTGCTGCGGATCGCCGACGCCCACCACCTGTCCGATGCGATCCTCGCCGGGGTGACGCTGTTCGGCGTCGCGCTGGTGGTCGTGGCCGGAACGCTGCTGGTCCAGCGCTGGTCGGCGGCGCCGCGGCTGCAGCGCCGGGCGCTGGCGCCGGTCCTGTGGACGGGCGCGCTGCTGCTCGGAGCGCTGGCGCTGTCGCTGCTGGCCGACAACGTCGTCAACTCCGATCCGCTGGAGAACGTGTTCGGCGGCTTCGCGCTGCTGCTCTTCCTGGCCGTCCCGTACGCCTACCTGGCCGGGCTGCTGGGGCTCGGATGGTCGCGCGGGCAGGCGATGGGCGCGCTCATCGGCGGGCTCAACGCCGCCCAGCAGCGCCAGCCGCTGCGCGACGCGATCGCCGAGTCGCTGGGCGAGCCCGGCGTCGTCGTCGTGTTCAAGCGGCCCGAGCGCGACGAGTGGGTCGACGCGCGCGGCAAGCGCGTCGAGCTGCCCGACGGACGCGAGGTGACGGCGATCCACCGCGACGGCGAGGTCATCGGCGCGCTCGTGCATCGCCCGTCGCTGTCAGACGATCCGGAGCTGCTGCAGGCGGTGGCCGACGCGGCCGCGCTGGCGCTCGACAACGAGCGCCTGCAGGCAGAGCTGCGCGCCCGGGTGGTCGAGCTGCAGGAGTCGCGCGCGAACATCATCGCCTTCGGCCTGGCCGAGCGCCGGCGCCTGGAGCGCGATCTCCACGATGGCGCTCAGCAGCGGCTGGTGGCACTCTCCCTGCAGGTGAACCTGGCCCGCGCCAAGCTCGAAGACGATCCCGCCAGCGCCGCGGCGCTGCTGGACAGCGCCCGCGACGAGCTGCGCCACGCCCTGGAGGAGCTGCGCGAGCTGGCGCGCGGCATCCATCCGGCGATCCTCACCGACCAGGGTCTCGGCCCCGCCGTCGCCGCGCTCGCCGGCCGGTCACCGGTGCCCGTCGAGGTCGACGCCCTGCCCACCGGGGACGCGCTGCCCAGCCAGGTGGAGGCGGTCGCCTACTTCGTGGTCTCCGAGGCCCTGGCCAACGTGGCCAAGTACGCCCGTGCCCGACACGCCAGCGTGCGGCTGCGACGCTCCGACGACCACGCGGTCGTCGAGGTCCGCGACGACGGCGTCGGCGGCGCGGACGCCTCCCGCGGCAGCGGTCTGCAGGGCCTGGCCGACCGTGTGGCCGCGCTCGACGGCCAGCTGCGGATCGACTCTCCGACCGGAGGCGGCACCGTCGTGCGCGCCGACATCCCATGCGCGTCGTCGTAGCCGACGACTCCGTGCTGCTGCGCGAGGGGCTCGTGCGGCTGCTGGCCGAGGACGGCTTCGAGGTCGTGGGCCAGGCCGGCGACGCCGAGGACCTGTTGCGCAAGGTCGGCGCGCACCGCCCCGACGTGGCCGTCGTGGACGTGCGCATGCCGCCCACCCACACCGACGAGGGCCTGCGCGCGGCCACCGAGATCCGTCAGCGCTATCCGCAGACCGCGGTGCTCGTGCTCAGCCAGGTGATCGAGCCCGGGTCGGCGCTGGAGCTGCTGACGGCCAGCGCCGAGGGCGTCGGGTACCTGCTCAAGGATCGCGTCGCCGACGTCGACCGCTTCACCGAGGCCGTCCGCCGCGTCGCCGACGGCGGCTCGGCGCTCGATCCCGAGGTCGTCGCGACCCTGCTCGGGCGCCACCGGCGCGACGATCCGCTGGCCGCGGTGACCGCCCGTGAGCGCGAGGTGCTCGGGCTGATGGCCGAGGGCCGCTCCAACCAGGCCATCGCCGAGCAGCTGGTGGTCACCGAACGCGCGGTGGAGAAGCACGTCACCTCGATCTTCGGCAAGCTCGGGCTGACCCCGGCGGCCGAGGACCACCGCCGCGTGCTGGCCGTGCTGGCCTACCTGCGCGCGTAACGGTGTGGTTAGCCGTATTGGCGCCGAGACCGCGACCGGAGAACCTGCTGACATGACCGCTCCCGACATCGTCTCCTGCACCGACCTCGTGCGCCGCTACGGCGAGGGCGAGGCTGCCGTGAACGCGCTCGCCGGCGTCACCGTGGGCTTCGCCGCCGGGCGGTACGCCGCGATCATGGGTCCGTCGGGCTCCGGCAAGTCGACGCTGATGCACTGCCTGGCCGGCCTGGACCGGCCCACGAGCGGCTCGGTCGTCATCGACGGCGTCGAGATCGCCTCGCTGGACGACAAGAAGCTCACCGAGCTGCGCCGCGACAAGATCGGCTTCATCTTCCAGTCGTTCAACCTGCTGCCGGTCCTGACCGCGGAGGAGAACATCCTGCTGCCGCTGTCGATCGCCGGCCGCAAGCCCGACGAGGCCTGGTACGACCAGCTGATCGACACCGTCGGACCTGCGCGACCGCCTGTCGCACCGGCCGTCGCAGCTGTCGGGCGGCCAGCAGCAGCGCGTCGCCGTGGCACGGGCGCTCGTCTCCCGGCCCTCGGTGGTGTTCGCCGACGAGCCGACCGGCAACCTGGACTCGCACGCGTCGGCCGAGGTGCTGCGCCTGCTGCGCACTGCGGTCGACGAGCTGGGCCAGACGGTGATCATGGTCACCCACGAGCAGCACGCGGCCGACACCGCCGACCGCATCCTGCTGCTCAACGACGGCCGCATCGTCGAGGATCGCCCCGTGCAGACCGCGAGCGTGGCCTGATGCTCAAGCTCTCGCTGCGCAGCTTCGGCGCGCGCAAGATGCGCGTCGCGCTGACGCTGATCGCCGTGGCGCTGGGGGTGGCCCTGATCTCGGGCACCTACATCCTCACCGACACGATCAACCAGTCCTTCGACAACATCTTCCAGACCGCGGCCAAGGGCACCGACGTGTCGATCACGCCGCGCGATGCCGTCGACGCGAACGCGACCCAGACGTCGAACACCATCCCGGCCTCGTTCCTGGACGAGGTCCAGCGTCAGCCCGGCGTGGCGAAGGCGGCAGGGTCGGTCTCGACGTCGAACGTGGCGCTGTTCAAGAGCGACGGGGACCGCGTCGGCCGGGCCGGCGGTGCGCCCACCCAGGTCAGCTCGGCGCTCCCCGCGCCGTTCGGCGCGCTCACCTACACCGAGGGGCACGCGCCGCGCACGGACGGCGAGGTGGCGCTCCTGCAGGCGACCGCCGACAGCGAGGGCATCAAGATCGGCGACACCGTGGAGATCGCCGGCGACGGGCCCAAGGAGCCGCTCAAGGTCGTCGGCCTGGGCAAGTTCGGCGGCGTCTCCAGCGTCGGCGGGTTCGTCCTCGTCGTGACGACGCTGCACGAGGCCCAGCAGCTGGCCGGCACACCGGACGCCTTCAACGAGATCGCCGTCGCGGCCAAGCCCGGCGTGTCGGACACCCAGCTGCGCGACCAGCTGCGCCAGGTCAAGGCGCCGGTGGCGGTCAACGTGCGCACCGGCCAGCAGCAGGCCGACAAGAACGTCGACGACATCCGCCAGGTGCTCGGCTTCCTGACCACGGCCCTGCTGGTGTTCGCGGGCATCGCGCTGTTCGTGGGCGCGTTCATCATCTTCAACACGTTCTCCATCACCGTCGCTCAGCGGATGCGCGAGTTCGCGCTGCTGCGCACGCTGGGCGCCTCGCGCGGTCAGGTGATGGGAGCCGTGCTGTTCGAGGGGCTGTTGATCGGCCTGCTCGGCTCGATCGCCGGGCTCCTGCTCGGCCTCGTGCTGGCCCCCGGGCTGCGCGCGCTGTTCAAGGCCTTCGGCGCCGACCTGCCGTCGGAGGGAACCGTGCTGGAGACGCGGACGATCGTCGTCTCGCTCGTCGTCGGGACGCTGGTGACGCTGGTCAGCGGCCTGGCCCCGGCGATCCGCGCCACGCGGGTGCCGCCCGTGGCCGCGTTGCGCGAGGGCGCGATCCTGCCGCGCTCCAAGGGCGCGCGCTTCATCACGCCCGGCGGCGCGGTGCTGGCCGTGCTCGGCTTCGCCGCACTCGCCGCCGGGCTGTTCGGCGGCGCGGGGGTCGCGCTCGTCGGGTTCGGGGCGGCGCTGGTGTTCATCGGCGTCGCGCTGCTCAGCCCCAAGCTCGTCCCGCCGCTGGCCGGCGCGGTCGGGCGGATGTTCCCCGGGGTCGTCGGTCAGCTGGCGCGCGAGAACGCCGTGCGGCTGCCGGGGCGCACCGCGGTCACCGCGGCGGCGCTGATGATCGGCGTCACGCTGGTGGCCTTCGTGTCCATCTTCGCGCAGGGGCTCAAGGCGACGATCTCCGACGCGGTCGACACTGCCGCGCGCCCCGGCACGATCATCGTGCAGGCCAGCGGTGGCGGCGGCACGCCGCTGCCCCCCGCGGTGGGCGAGGGGCTGGCGCGGATCCCCGGGGTCAAGACGACGGCGCCGGTGAGCTTCACGGCCGGCCGCGTCCAGGGGATCTCCGGCAAGACGTCGATCAGCGCCGTCGCCGACACCCTGCCCGACGTCTTCGACACGCAGTGGAAGCAGGGCGACGACGCGGTCTTCCGATCGCTGGGCGACAGCGGCGCGGTCGTGACCAAGGACTACGCCGACGCCAACGACCTGCGGGTCGGCTCCAAGCTGGACGTGCTGACGCCCACCGGCGATCGCGTGGACCTGACCGTGCGCGGCATCACCGACGACAACTCGGGCCTGTTCGCCGACGTGACGATCAGCGAGACGCTGGCCCGGTCGGCCTTCAACCAGCGCGACGACGCGCTCGTCTTCGCCGGCGTCGACCCGGCCGACCAGACCCAGGTCAAGCAGAGGATCGACGCCGCGCTGGAGAAGGCGTATCCGATCGCCGAGGCGCTGACCGTGCAGGAGTTCAAGGACCAGCAGGCCGGGCAGATCAACCAGATCCTGGTGCTGTTCTACGTGCTGCTGTCGCTGTCGGTGATCGTGTCGCTGTTCGGGATCGTCAACACGCTGGTGCTGTCGATCTACGAGCGCACCCGCGAGCTCGGGATGCTGCGGGCGATCGGCACCTCGCGCAAGCAGGTCAAGCGCATGATCCGCTTCGAGGCGGTGATCACCTCGCTGATCGGCGCGGTGATCGGCATCGTCATGGGACTGATCTTCGGCGTCGCGGTGACCGAGGCGCTCAAGGACCAGGGGCTGGTGCTGTCGATCCCGGTGGTCCAGCTGGTCGTCCTGTTGGTGCTCGGTGGCCTGGCCGGCGTGGTGGCGGCGATCGCCCCCGCGCGCCGGGCGGCCCGGCTCAACGTGCTGGAGTCACTGGCGTACGAGTAGCGCCACGAGCAGGGCGGTGGCTGCTGCGTAGCCGATCTCGGCGCGCAGCAGCTCGTCGCCCACGATCGGCAGCAGCGTCCACACGACGAACAGCACCGCGACGATCAGCCACTTGGCGGCGGACTCGACCGCCCGGCCGCGGGCGAGCTTGGCCTGATTGAACGTCCCGGCGGTCAGGTGGAAGCCCATCCCGACCCCCAGCAGCGCCAGCCCGACGCGGCCGTAGTCGTAGTCCTGGCCGAACACGTGCGACATGACCCACGGCCCGATGGCCAGCAGGCCGAGCGCCACCGCGCCGGCGAAGGCGGCGATGGCCAGGACGGTGATGCGCACCGCGCGGGCGAACGCGTCGTGGCCCGCGGTGGCCTCCAGACCGGTCAGGTGCGGCAGCAGCGACGTCTGCACCGCCTGGAACAGCTGCAGGGGCGCGCGCGTGATCAGGAAGACGTTGAAGACGATGCCGGCCAGCGCCGCGTCGGACGCGGTGATGTCGGTGGTCAGCACGGCGGCGTTGAGCAGCGTCTGCTCGGCCAGCATGATCGCCGCGACGGCGACCGCGAACGTGGTCGACTCGGTGGCCGTGACGCCCTCGGCCACCTCCTCCATCTCCAGGTCCAACGGCGGGTCGCGGCGCGTGAAGGCGACGGGCACGACCACCAGCGACAGCGCGGGCGCCGCAGCGATGCCCAGCGCCACCGCGCCCTCGCCCGAGGCGATGCCCACGGCGACGGCCAGCGGGAACAGGAAGCGCGAGACCGACTCCATCAGCACCAGCCCGCCGTACAGGCCGAACTGCTGATGACCGGCCAGCCAGCCGCGCGCGAAGTAGGAGGCGGCGTAGAACAGCGTGCCCAGCGTGAAGACCCAGTACAGCGTGGCCGAGCCGCCGAACAGGTCGTCCTGGATCGAGCCGCGCAGGGCCAGCGCGACGACGAGGAACAGGGTGGCGAACGCGGCCTGCAGCGACAGCGGCGTGCGCAGCGCGTGACGGTGGATGCCCAGTGCCCGGTTGCGCGCCAGGGTGCGCGACAGCAGCTGCTCGATCGGCCGGTAGATGACCGAGATCACGACGAACATCACCGACCACAGCACGTCCAGGCGCTTGGCCTCGACCTCGCCGACCACATGCGAGGCGACCGCGAAGTAGGCGAACGTGAACAGGCCGGTGGCGGCGATCCCGACGCTCAGGATCCGCGCGCCGCGCCCATAGCCGCCGGACTGGCTAGAGGCGGACAAGCAGCATGGTCCACGGGAAGGGCGAGCGCGCCTCGACCACCGTTCCGTGCTGGGAGAGCAGCTCCACGAACGAGCGCTTGGACCAGTGGTTCACGTGACCCGGCGTGTTGCCGAGATCCTTCCAATAGGCGCCGCGAGCCATGTTCAGGCCCCGCCACAGCGGCTCGCGCGGAACCGAGACGAGCAGATGCTTGGAGGCGCAGCGCGCCATCTCCGCCACCGTGTGGGCCGCGTCGGGCACGTGCTCGAGCACCTCGATCGCGGTGGCCATCTCGAACTCCCCGTCGGCGAACGGCAGGTTCTCGGCCTTCATGATCCGGTACTCGAGGTTGGGCACCTGGCGCTTGGCCCACTCGGCCTGCAGGTGAGGGTCCTCGAGGTCGATCCCGACGACGCGGCCGGGGATGCGCCTGGCCCACTGCTCGACCAGCACGCCCTCGCCGCAGCCGACGTCCAGCAACGACTGGGGGGCGCCCTGGCGCAGCAGCTCGTCCAGCGTGCGCTCGAAGCCGGCCATCAGGCGCCGGACCACCGGGTTGGTCGACCCGTACTTGTCGTACGTGTTGCCGGTGACGGTCCCTTCGGCGTCGACGGTGACGGACGGCGTCATACCTTCAGCGTCTCCTTCTTCTCGGCGGGCTCGTAGTGCGACGGCGGGATGCCCAGCTGCAGCTCGATGCGCCGGACGCGCTCGAACGTGCGCTGCTGCATGACCCGGTTTGCCTGCATCAGGTCGCCGAGCACGCCCAGGGCGCCCAGCAGCAGCGCGGCGTTGAACAGCACGGCGCCCAGGATCAGCGACTGCACGTGGCCGGCGCCGTCGCCCTCGATGTAGAAGTACAGGTAGCGCGCCCACACGACCAGCGCCAGGACTCCGATGATCAGCGCCAGCGACCAGAAGATGCGCAGCGGCTCGTACTGGCTGTAGATGCGGAAGATGGCCAGCGCGTTGCGGCGCACGTAGGACCACATCGAGGGAAACAGGCGCGACTCCCGCGTCTTGGGGTTCGTGCGGATCGGGACGTGGTCGGTGGCCACCAGCAGCTTGCCGGCCTGGATGATCGTCTCCAGCGTGTACGTGTAGCGCGACACGACCGCCATCTGCAGGGCCGCCTCGCGGTTGTAGGCGCGAAAGCCCGAGGTGGTGTCGGGCACCTTGGTGCCCGACGCCTGGCGCACGACCCAGGAGCCGAGCTTCTGGAGGCTGACCTTGAGGGGGGAGAAGTGCTCGATCGTCTCCACCTGGCGGTCGCCCACGACCATGTCGGCGTGACCGGCGAGGATGGGGGCCAGCAGCTTGGGGATGTCGCCCGCGTTGTACTGGTTGTCGGCGTCGGTGTTGACGATCACGTCGGCGCCGAGCTTGAGGCACGCGTCGAGGCCGGCCTGGAAGCCGGCGGCCAGCCCCTTGTTGTTGGTCAGGCGCACGATGTGGTCGACGCCGCCGGCTCGCGCGACCTCGATCGTGCGGTCCACCGAGCCGTCGTCGATGATCAGCCACTCGACCCGATCGAACCCGTCCAGCTCGCGCGGGAGGTCGGCCAGGGTGGCGGGCAGCTGGGCCTCCTCGTTGAAGCAGGGGATCTGGATGATGAGCTTCATCGGCGGCCCTGGACGGTACCGTGCCGTGGCCATGACCCGCCGCGATCGCCTGCGCCAGGAGGGCCCTGCCCTCGCCCTCCTGGGCCTCATGCTCGTGGTCGGTCTGTACCTGCGGGTGCACAACAACCACTACGGGCTGCCCTACGTCTACTACGCCGACGAGGGCTCGCACTTCACCAACCGCGCCGTGGAGATGCTGGCCGGCGACCAGAACCCCGGCTACTTCCAGAACCCGTCGGCCTTCACCTACATCGAGCAGCTCGTCTTCCGCCTGTACTTCGGTCACGGCTGGATCTTCGGCAACTTCCGCCACGTCATCGACAAGTACGGCGAGGATCCGACGCGCATCTACGAACTCGGCCGCACCGTCGCCGCGCTGCTGTGCCTGGCCGGGGTGGCGGGGCTGTACGCCGTCGGACGTGCGCTGTGGGACCGGCGCACCGGCCTGGTGGCCGCGGCGATCCTGTGCTTCTCGTTCCTGGCCATCGCCTACTCGCGCATCGCGGTGACCGACACCGGCACGCTGCTGCCGGTCACCCTGGCGCTGTGGTGTGCGATCCGCCTCCAGGAGCGTCAGACGTGGCGCTGGGCGGCCGGGGCCGGGGTGGCCGCCGGCGTGGCGATCGGGTTCAAGTACACGGCCGGACTGGTGCTGCTGGCGCCGTTGGCCGCGCTGCTGTGGCCGCCCAAGCCCCTGCGCAACCGGCTGATCTCGCTGGGCACCCTGCTGGGCACGACGCTGCTGGCCTTCTTCATCACGACGCCGTACTTCTTCCTGGACTTCTCGACCGCCGAGCGCCAGCTGCGCGCGCAGGCCGATCTCGCGGGCGGGATCGCCAAGTACGGCCAGCAGTACGACAGCGGCTGGATCTACTACGGCAACAGCCTCACCTGGGGTCTGGGCTGGCTGGCGCTGATCGCCGCCGTCGCCGGCCTGGTGCTGCTGTGGCGGCGCAACCGGCCGCGGGCCGTCCTGCTGGGGATCTTCCCGGTCGTCCTGTTCGCCTACCTGGCCACCCAGGAGCGCTACTTCGGGCGCTGGCTGCTGCCGTGCTACCCGGCGCTGGCGCTGCTGGGCGGCTACGCGGTGGTCCAGGGCGTCGCCGCGATCCGCCGCCTGCCCGCACGGCTCGTCCCCGCGACGGTGGCGGTGGCCGCGATCGTGCTCCTGTGGCAGGGCTTCGCCGCCGGCGTGCGCTCGATGGCCGTGCTCGGCCACAGCGACACGCGTGACGCCGCGCGCACCTGGCTGGTCGACAACGAGCGGCCGTCGTTGCGGATCATCATCGAGCCCGCCGTCCCGGCGCGCTGGTACTGGCGCTACCGCTCCAACGGCACGCCGGTCCCGCACCGCAAGCAGTTCGTGCGCGCCTTCGCCCGCGACGTCAAGGAGACGCACATCGAGTACGGGCGCACCCTGACACCGGCCACGATCGACGCCTACCGCAAGCACGGCTTCTGCCTGGTGATGACGATGAGCCTCATCCGCGGCCGCTCCGTCCAGGCGCGCGACGCCCGCGCCAACGCCTACTACGCGCGGCTGGCGTCGGAGTCCAAGCGCGTGTTCCACGTCAGCCCGCTGCGCGCGGACGCGTCGCCACAGCCGTTCAACTTCGACCTCTCCTACAACTACTACTCGCCGGCCTTCGAGCGGCCCGGCCCCGCGATCGACATCTACCGCCTCGACGACTGCGTCCAGCAGTACGGCACCGCCGAGGCCGGGGTCGGGACACCCTCGCTGCAGTGACCACCCGCACCCGCACCACCTGGCTGGCGCTCGCCGGCATCCTCGCGCTGGGCCTGCTGCTGCGTCTGTGGCACATCGACCACGGGCTGCCCTACGTCTACAACGCCGACGAGGAGCTGCACTTCGTCCCCAAGGCCGTCGACATGCTCGGCGGGTCGCTGAACCCGGGCTACTTCGAGAACCCTCCGGCGCTCACCTACCTGCTGTTCGTCCTGTACCGCATCGGCCTGGGCGCCGGCAGCCTCAGCGATCGCTTCGAGGTGGCGCGCATCGTCGTGGCGCTGATCGGCACCGGCGTGATCGCGCTCGTCTACTGGGCGGCGTGGAGCTTCACCCGCCGCCGCGCCGCGTCGATCCTGGCCGCCGCGGTCATGGCGGTCGCGTTCCTGCCGGTCTTCTACTCCAAGCACGCCCTCAACGACACGGTCACGATGGCCCCGGTGGCGGTCGGGCTGGTGGGCTGCCTGCTCGTCTACCAGCGCGGGCGCACGTGGGACTGGGTGCTGGCCGGCGCGGCGATCGGCGTGGCCTGCGCGGTCAAGTACACGGCCGGCGCGATGCTCGTGACGCTGCTGGTCGCCGCGGCGCTGCGGGTCTACGACGACCGCACGCGGCTGCGCGGGGCGATCGTCGGCCTGGTCATCGCCGGGGCCTGCTTCTGCGTTGCGTTCGCGATCCTCAACCCGTTCGGGGTCCTGCATCCGGGGGAGATGCGCAGTCAGCTGTCGGGGCAGTCCAGCCAGGCGGGTACGGCCAAGCTCGGCCAGGATGAGCTGCCGGGCTGGTGGTACTACCTGGGATCGCTCAGCTGGGGCCTGGGCTGGGTGCCGCTGATCGCCGCGATCGGTGGCGGCGTCGTCCTCCTGCGGCGTGACTGGAGGCTCGCGCTGCTGCTGATCGCCTTCCCGATCCTGCTGTGGCTCTACATGTCCACGCAGACGCGCCACTTCGGGCGCTGGCTGATGCCGGTCTATCCGGCGCTGTGCGTGCTGGCCGGGATCGGCGCGGTCGCGCTGATCGACCGCCTGCGCTGGCGCCCGGCGCTGCTGACCGGCCTGCTGGCCGTCGCGCTGTGCGCCCAGGGCCTGGCCGCCTCGGTGCACATCGACCGGGTGTTCGGCCGGGCCGACACCCGCACCCTGGCGCGTGCCTGGATGCTCGACAACATCCCGCGCGGCTCCAAGGTCGTCATCGAGCCGTTCATCCCGGCCAACTGGCCGCCCAAGCGCTTCGCGCGCTGGCCGGTGGAGCGTCCCTTCCAGGCCTACGAGAAGAAGCTGGATCCGCGGCTCATCGACCAGTACCGCGCCGGCGGCTACTGCTGGGTGGTCGTGGGCAGCCACCAGAAGGGGCGCGGCCTGGCTGCCGGCCTGGGCAACGCCTACCGCTACTACCAGGCCCTCGACGCCGCCTCCCAGCAGACCGTGACCTTCAGCCCGTACCGCACGGGCGCCACCCCGGTGCGCTTCTCCTACGACGACTCCTTCAACTACCGGCCCTTCGCCTATCTGCGCCCCGGGCCCGTGGTCGAGATCCACCACCTGGCGGACTGCGCATGACGATCGCCGAACGCTTCGAGCGCCATTGGAGCGCGGCGTGGGGCTGGGCGCTGACCTGCGTGGCGATCCTGGGCGCACTGGCCGTGTTCGTCGTGCGGCCGACCTATCCCAACTACGACACCTTCTACTCGCTGGTCTGGGGCCAGGAGCTGTTCAACGGCCACCTGCCCGACTACGACGTCTTCCGCCCGCCGACGCCGCATCCGCTGACCACGTTCATCGGCTGGCTGGCCGCGCCGTTCGGCACCGACGGGGACCGGCTGCTCGTGCTCGCCTCGCTGCTGCTGTTCGTCGGGCTGCTGGTGATCATGTTCCGCTTCACCCAGCGGCTGCTCGGCTCGCTGGTCGCGCTCGTCGCGGTGGCGATGCTGCTCACGCGCACCGACGTCGAGCTGGTGGCGCTGCGGGCGATGGGCGACCTGCCCTACTACGTGCTCGTCTTCGGCGCGGCCGCCTACGAGCTGCGCCGTCCGCGCTCGGGCTGGCCGGTGCTGGTGATGCTCGCGCTGGCCGGGCTGCTGCGCCCCGAGGCGTGGCTGCTGGCGGGCGCCTACTGGCTGTACCTGATCCCGGTGAGGTCGCGCCCACAGCTGGTCCGCCTGGCCCTGCTGGTGGTCGCGGCGCCGCTCGTGTGGCTGGCCGCCGACACGCTGGTGCAGCACGCGCCGCTGTACTCGCTGACCGAGACGCGCGACGTGGCCGGGCAGTTCGGGCGCAACCGGACCGTGTTCGAGGCGATCGGCCTGATCCCCGACCATCTGGGCGCCACCGACAAGATCATCAACGTCGGCGTCGGCGGCCTGGGCTTTCTGCTCGCCCTGGCGCTGCTGCGCGAGCGTGCGCTGATCCCGCTGGCCCTGGGCGCGCTGGGCGTGCTGACCTTCCTGCTCATCGTGGCCGCCGGCCTGTCGGCGATCCCGCGCTACCTGACGGTGCCGTCGTTGCTGCTGACGCTGTGCGTCGGCGTCGCGCTGGCCGGCTGGACGGTCGCACGCGAGCGCTGGCTGCGGATCGCGGCGATCGTCATCGCGCTCATCTCGGTCGCGGCGATCGTCCGCCAGCTGCCCCATCTCAACAAGGACCGCCGCACGATCGTCCACCAGGCGACGTTCGTCTCCCAGCAGCACCGCGACCTGTTCGCGGTGCTCGACCAGCCGGCGGTCGTGCCGCTCGTGCAGAGCCGCCGCTGCTGGCCGATCACGACGCCGACGCACTCGGCGATCCCGGTCATCCGCTACCAGACGGGGCTGCCCAAGCACGCGCTGAAGGCGTCGATCCAGCAGGGCCACGCGCCCGACCACGGGCTGCTGCTGATCGGCAAGACGTTCCAGTTCGAGCCCGGCTCAGGCCGGCGCTCGCTGGGCGCGTCCAGCTCGGCGTCGGCCAAGTGGTGGTCCAACGTCAAGCTGCCCGGCTTCCACAAGGTCGCCAAGGTGGGGCGCTGGTCGGTCTTCGCGAAGTGCCGCCCCGGCGCCCCGTAGGCGCCCCGCTACTCCGTGCCCAGGTAGCGGACGTAGACCAGGTCCGTGCCGCTCGGCCCGGGGCCGAGCGGGAGGTCGATGCTGGTCCCCTGGGAGACGAACGCCACGTAGTTGCCGCGCGACGAGCTGACCGGCGCCTGGGATGCCACGCCCAGGTAGCCGCCCTTCGTCGCCCCGGGCGGGGTGCTGGAGCGCGACTCCAGCGACACGTTGCCCGTGGGGCGGTTCCACAGGAACATGTCGCGCACGCCGTTGCTGTCGTCCTTGATGCCCGGGGACTCCTTGAGGTTCGTCGCGATCGAGTCGAACAGGACGAACTCGCCGGCGCCGGTGATCGTCGGGTCGCCGGACTCCGCGTTGCCCAGCGCGGTGGCCTTCGACCTGGAGGCCACGCACACCACGCGCCCGTGGCCGACCTTGTCGCAGGTCGGCGGCAGGTGCCGCGCCAGGTCGCCGTCGAGGTCCATCTCGACGACGTCCTGGGCGCCGTTCGCGTCGCCGGGGAAGATGTCGGACGCCGTCGTCTGGAAGGCCACGAAGTTGCCGTTGTCGGAGACGTCGGGGTTCGACGACGAGCCGTTGCCCGCGGTGCGGCCGTTGGTCGACGTCGACACCAGGATCGTGTCGAACCGCAGCGACTGCCTCCCCCTGCCGTGGCCGGTGTGGTGGTACCTGCGCTGGAAGGTGCGCTCGAACACGTCGGTCTGGCCGTTGCCGTCGCCCGCGGTCAGGTTCGAGGCGCGCGAGCTGAACACGACGGCCTTGCCGGCGCGGGCGAACGCGGGCTCGGAGGCGTCCGCGTTGGCCGCATGGCCGGAGTCGCTGGCCGAGGCCAGGAAGGTCATGCCGGCGAACCCGGCGTCCGCGCCCGAGCCGCTGAGGATGTGGACGTAGACCTGCTTGAGGCCGTTGCCCTGCGCCGTGCGCGCGCTCTTCCAGCCGGCGCGGGCGGTCCTGGTCAGGGCGAGGTTGGTGGCCTGAGAGGTGAAGGCCACGCGCTCGCAGGCGCCGTCGATCGACACCTCGCTGGAAGGGCCGTTGGCCTGCTCGCCGTGGGAGCCGACCGAGACGCGCGTGGTCGTGTTCGTGCGCAGGTCGCGCACGAAGGCGTCGGCCACGCCGTTGGTGTCGCCGGGGACGAGGTTCGACGCCGCGGAGATGAAGGCCACGCAGTGGGGCGCGTGGTTCGGCGTCGCCGTCGAGGGACGGCAGTGACGACGGCCCGTTGGCGGGCTCGCCGTTGGCCCCGACGGAGGCGATCTGCGTCGAGCCGATCTCCCATGGCGTGCCGTTGGAGCCCCACGTCCCGCCGCGGTTGACGACGAACACGTCGGTCTGGCCGTTGGTGTCGCCGGGGACGATGTTCGTCGCGTCGGAGTCGTAGGCCATCAGCCGCGCGATGCGCCGGTCATGCGAGATCGTCGGGTTGCGCGACGGCCCGTCGGGGTATTCGCCGGCAGCCGAGCGCGACAGCAGGAACGTGTTGCGGGTGCCGCCCGCGTTGGCCACCGCCGGGAACGCCGAGATGGAGAGGAGTGCGGCCAGCCCGGCCGCCACGAGGCTCTTGCGGGAGGGGGAGGGGTGCTTCACAGCCAACCTTCGAACTCGGGAGATGCGTGGGTCCCGAGTCTGATCGACCAGATTCGGGTCGAGCTTGAGGGGCGTATCCTGCGCGTCGGCATGTCGTCGACGACCGACACCGACCAGCTGCACCTGGCGCGAGCGATCGAGCTCGCCGAGGCACAGCCGGGCCGGGCCACCCCGAACCCGAACGTCGGCGCCGTCGTGGTCCGTGATGGGGAGGTCGTCGGCGAGGGGGCGCACGAGCGCCTCGGCGGTCCGCACGCCGAGGTCGCGGCGATCGCAGCGGCCGGCCAGGCGGCCCGCGGCGCGGCGATCTACGTGTCGCTTGAACCGTGCGCCCACCACGGCAGGACCCCGCCATGCACCCAGGCGATCCTCGACGCCGGCATCGCTCGCGTGGTCGTCGCCTCCGACGATCCCTCCGAGAAGGCGTCCGGACGCGGACTGGGGATCCTGCGCGACGAGGGCGTGGAGGTCGTGGTCGCCGACGGCGAGCTGGCCACCCGCGCCCGGCTGGTCAACCAGGCGTTTCGCAAGCACGCGCGCACCGGCCGCCCGTGGGTGGTGTTCAAGTCGGCGGTGACCCTGGACGGCAAGGTCGCGACGTCGACGGGCGACTCGAAGTGGATCTCGGGGGAGTCCAGCCGGCGGCTGGCCCACCACTGGCGCGCGGCGGTCGACGCCGTCGCGGTCGGCATCGGCACGGCGCTGGCCGACGACCCGCAGCTGACCGCGCGCCTGGAGCACGTCACCCGCCAGCCGCGGCGCATCGTCTTCGACGCCCAGGCCCGCCTGCCGCTCGACAGCCGCCTGGTCGCCGCCGCCGACGAGGTGCCGCTGACCGTCGTCGTCTCGCGGGCGGCCGATCGCCGCGACCTCGAGGCGCTCGAGGCGGCCGGCGCGGACATCATCGTCGCCTCCGGCGAGAACGAGCCGGCCCGGGTGCGCTCGGCGCTGGTCCAGCTCGGCGACGTGGGCATCAGCTCGATCCTGCTGGAGGGCGGCCCGCACGTCGCCGGCGCGTTCCTGGACGCGGGCGAGATCGACGAGGTGCGCCTGTTCCTCGCTCCGCTGCTGGTCGGCGCCCGCGGCGCGCGCGACCCGCTGGAGGGCAAGGGCATCGAGCGGATCGCCGATGCGACGCGCGCGCTGACGATGAGCTGCGAGCCCGTCGACCGCGACATCCTCGTTCGCGCGCGGCTCAAGGAGTGGTGATTGTTCACGGGCCTGGTCGAGGATCTGGGTGAGGTCACGCGCGTCGAGGAGACGTCCGACGGCGTGCGCTTGGCCGCGCGCTCCAAGCTGGTCGGCGAGCTGGCCGAGGGCGACTCGATCGCCGTCAACGGCGTCTGTTTGACCGCTGTGGGCATGTGCGGCGGTGACCTGTTCGGCGCCGACGTGATGCGCGAGACGCTGCGGCGCTCCTCGCTGGCCGAGCTGGAGCCCGGATCGACCGTCAACCTCGAGCTCGCCCTGCGCGCCGACGCGCGCCTGGGCGGCCACATCATGCAGGGTCACGTCGACGGCGTGGCGGTGGTGCGCTCCGTCACCCGGGAGGGCTTCGCCCGTGTCGTGTCGTTCGACGCCGACCCGCAGCTGCTGCGCTACGTCGTCGAGAAGGGGTCGATCGCCGTCGACGGCGTCTCCCTGACCGTCAGCGCGGTCGGCGACGACTGCTTCGCCGTGTCCCTGATCCCCGAGACCCTGGAGCGGACGACGCTCGGGGCCGCCGACGTCGGGCGGCCTGTGAACCTGGAGGTGGACGTGCTCGCCAAGTACGTGGAGAAGCTGGTGGCCCGATGATGAGCCGGACGATGCCGTTTGCGACGGTCGAGGAGGCCATCGAGGACGTCCGCGCGGGGCGAATGGTCGTGGTCTGTGACGACGAGCACCGCGAGAACGAGGGCGACCTGACGATGGCGGCCGCAGTTCGCCACGCCCGAGGCGATCAACTTCATGGCCAAGGACGGCCGCGGGCTGATCTGCCTGGCGCTGACGCCGGAGCGCTGCGAGGAGCTGGGCCTGGATCTGATGGCGGCCAAGAACGAGTCGGCGTTCGGGACCGCGTTCACGGTCTCGATCGAGGCGCGCGAGGGCGTCACCACGGGCATCTCGCGCCGCCGACCGCGCGCACACCATCCAGGTCGGCGATCGACCCGGAGTCGGCGCCGCGCGACCTGGTCCAGCCGGGGCACGTCTTCCCGCTGAGGGCGCGCCCGGGCGGGGTGCTGGTGCGCACCGGCCAGACCGAGGCCGCGGTCGACCTCGCGCGGCTCGCCGGGCTGAACCCGGCCGGGGTGATCTGCGAGATCATGAACGACGACGGCACGATGGCGCGCGTGCCGACGACCTCGTCGGCTTCTGCGACGCGCCACGGGCTGAAGATGATCACGGTCGCCGACCTGATCGCCTACCGCCGCAAGCACGACAACCTGGTCGAGCGCGTGGTCGCCACCGCCCTGCCGACCACGTTCGGCGATTTCGTCAGCCGTCGGCTACCGCTCGCTGGTCGACGACAAGCACCACGTCGCGCTGGTCAAGGGCGACGTCGCGGGCCTGCACGACGTGCTCGTGCGCGTGCACTCCGAGTGCCTGACCGGCGACGTGTTCCACTCGCTGCGCTGCGACTGCGGCGAGCAGCTGGAGTCGGCGCTGGCGATGATCGACCGCGAAGGCGCGCGGCGTGCTGCTGTACCTGGCCCAGGAAGGCCGCGGCATCGGCCTGCTCAACAAGCTGCGCGCCTACAAGCTGCAGGAGCAGGGCCTGGACACCGTCGACGCCAACCTCCAGCTCGGCCTGCCCGCCGACCTGCGCGACTACGGCATCGGCGCCCAGATCCTCGTCGATCTCGGCCTGAGCTCGATCCGCCTCCTCACCAACAACCCCAAGAAGATCCTCGGCCTGGAGGGCTACGGCCTGTCGGTCACCGAGCAGATCCCCATCGAGCACCTCACCAACCCCCACAACGAGGCCTACATGCGCGCCAAGGCCGACCGCATGGGCCACATGCTCCACCACCAGGGCGTCGACGTCGACGAGGACATGCTGCGCAGCGAGCACGAGCGGGACGGCCACGCGTGAGGGTGGCGTTGTGCGTGGCGCGCTTCTACGAGGAGCTCGCCGATCGGCTGGAGGACGGGGCGCGCGCCGCGTTCGCCGCGGGCGGGGTGACCGAGGTCGACCGCTTCGACGTCCCCGGCGCCTTCGAGCTGCCGCTGGCCGCACGGCTGGCCGCCGACAGCGGCCGCTACGCCGGGATCGCCTGCCTGGGCGCGGTGATCCGCGGTGAGACCGACCACTACGACTGGGTCTGCCAGGAGGCTGCGCGCGGCATCCAGGACGTCCAGCTGGACACCCGCGTGCCGTGCGCGTTCGGGGTGCTGACCGTGGACACGATGGAGCAGGCGCTGGCCCGCTCCGGTGGCGACAAGCGCGACAGCGGGCGCCACGCGGCCGAGGCGGTGTTGGCGCTTGTACGCGTGAAGGAGCAGGCGGCGGCGCGGTAGCCTTCCGGGCGGATGGTGATTCCGTTCTCCACGACGGCGACCACCGAGCTGATCTCGATCGGGCTCGTCCTGTTCGTCCACGTGCTCGGAGGCGCGGCGCTCATCTACATGCTCGTGCGCGACAGCGGCGAGAACGTGCGCGACTGGTGGCCCGGCGAGGACGAAGGCGGCGGCCCGCCGCTGTCGATACCCGACGATCGCGATCCGCACGGCGGCGGCGATGCGCTGCCGCTGCCCGGCGCAGCGCCCTCGGGTGTGCGCCTGCGCGAGGGCGAGCGCATCGCCGACGGCTATCCGCGCCCGCAGCGCCGCCCGGTTCGCGAGCCGCAGCGCACGCCCGTCAAGCGCTAGGCGATCCGGCCTCGCGCCGAGCCGCCTGCAGCTCGGCCTCGACCGTGCCGCGCTGGTTGGGGTTCTCCAGGCGCGTCTGCAGGACCGGGATCGCCTCGTCGGGCCGCCCGGCCAGCCGCAGCGCGTGGCCGAGGTCGTAGTAGGCGTAGGCGCACGGGTCGGTCTGGGAGACCGGGCAGCCGTCGATCGCCTGTTGCAGCACGGGGATCGCGCCCGCCGGATCGCCCTGGGCGATCATCTGGTGGCCCTGGGCCTCCAGCGCCGACGGGTCGGCTCCGCCGGAGGCGGGCGTGTCGGTCGTGGCCGGCGCCTGCAGTGCCGTCGTCGGCGGAGGCTCGGTCTGCGTGACGGTCCGTACCTGCGTCTTGGTCCGGGTGACGGTCCTGGGCTTGGTCGTGTGGGTCGTGTCCCTGGAGGCGGCGGTCTGGCCGGCGGCGGTCGTCTGGGTGGCGATCCGATCGCCCGAGCCCTCGTCGCCGCCGCTGAGCGCGAACGCGGCGACGGACGCGCCGGCGATCAGCGCGGCGGCGCCGACCAGCAGCCGGCCGGCAAGGCGGCGCGACGGCGGCGGTGGCGGCGCCGTGGCGGGGACGCGCCGGACCGGCCGCGTGGGCTCGGCCTGCAGCGCGTCCTCCAGCGCCTCGACGAAGCGGCGCGCGGTGCCCCAGCGCAGCGCCGGGTCCTTGTCCAGTCCGCGGCGCAGCACGCGGTCGACGGCCGCCGGTAGGTCGCGGTCGATCGTCGAGGCGGCAGGCGGCGCGGTCTCGGCGTGGGCGTGCACCTGGTCGGCGACCGTCTCGCCGCGAAACGGGCGCTCGCCGCTGAGCAGCTCGAAGGCCACGACGGCCAGCGAGTAGCGGTCGCTGGCGGCGCTCGCCGGCCGCCCGAGCGCCTGCTCGGGGGACAGGTAGGCGATCGTGCCCAGCACCAGACCGGACTGGGTCATGCTCGAGCGGTCGGTGGCAAGGCGGGCGATGCCGAAGTCGGCCACGGCGAGGCGGTCGCGCCCGTCCAGCAGCAGGTTGGCCGGCTTGACGTCGCGGTGGACGATCTCCTGGCGGTGGGCGTAGTCCAGCGCGCCGGCGGCCTCCTGCAGCCAGCGCAGGGCGAGCGCGCGCGGGACGCGCCCGCCGGCGCGCAGGCGGTCGGCGACGGATCCGCCCGACAGCAGCTCCATGACGATGAACGGCGTGCCGTCCTGCTCGCCGATGTCGTAGATCGTGATCACGTGCGGGTGGTCGGACACGCGCGCAGCGGCCCGCGCCTCGCGCGTGAAGCGCTCCCGCGCCTGACCGTCGGCGATCACGTGCTGGTGCATGACCTTGATGGCGACCTGACGCCCCAGCAGCGTGTCGCGGGCCGCGTAGACGGTGGCCATGCCGCCCGAGGCGAGCCGGCGCGGGTCCTGGTAGCGGGCAGGCAGCGAGGGGACCATGGTGATCCGAATCGGCCTACCCCAGGCGCCCCGGAGCCGAACCCGCCAGCCGCTATCCTCATCCACCGTCATGGCAAAGGTCTGTCATTCCTGCGGCAAGGGGCCGGCGTTCGGCAACTCCCGCTCCCACTCGATGGTCGCGACGAAGCGGCGCTTCAACCCGAACCTGCAGAAGGTGCGCGTGCTGGTCGACAAGGCGCCCCAGCGCGTCTACGTCTGCACCCGCTGCCTCAAGGCGGGCAAGGTCACCAAGGCCGTCTGAGCGACGCTGAGTCGCCGCCCTCTGTGGCCGCGCCGTCAACCGCGTCGAGCCTGGTCCGCTTCCGCGCCGTCGTGGAGGGCGCTCTCGCGCACCTCGAGTCGCGGCGCCAGGAGGTCAACGACCTCAACGTGTTCCCGGTCGCCGACGGCGACACGGGCGACAACATGGCGTTGACGCTGCGCGCCTGCCTGGCCGAGGTCGACCAGCTGGCCCAGGAGGCCGGCGAGCGCTCCATCGACGACATCGGGCGCGACGAGATCGTCGAGCGGGTCCAGCGGGCTGCGCTGCTGGGCGCGCGCGGCAACAGCGGCGTGATCCTCTCGCAGCTGATCCGCGGCGCCGCCGAGGAGCTGATCAGCCGCCCCGGCGAGCTCGTCGACCCGGTGCTCATCGGGGCCGCCATGGCCCGCGCCGCCGACCGCGGCTACGGCTCGGTGCGCGAGCCGGCCGAGGGCACGATGCTCACGGTCATGCGCGAGATGGCCAGCCACATCGCCTCCGAGCTGGCGCACATGCCCGACCCGCGGCTGGGTCCTGGCGCCACGCCCGAGCAGCAGAACGCGGCCCTGGCCGACATCCTCGAGCGCGCGATCATCGCCGGCGAGGAGTCCGTGCGCCGCGGACCGGAGCTGCTGCCCGCGCTGCGCGACGCCGGCGTCGTGGACTCCGGCGGCTACGGCGTGACGATCATCTTCGCCGGGATCGTGGCCGCGCTGCGCGGCACCGACGGGCCGCCGCTGGAGCACCATCACGCGCCCGCGCTGCGTCACGCGGGCGGGTGGGAGCAGGATCACGCGTCGTCCACCTATCGCTACTGCACGAACTTCGCGGTCACCGGCCGCGGCCTGGAGCGCGGCCGGTTCGTGCCGCTGCTGGAGGGCATCGGGGACTCGGTGCTGGTCGTGGGCGACAGCCACACGCTCAAGGTGCATGTGCACACCGACGACCCCAGTCTCGCAACGGCGCTGTTCGCCGGGACCGGCGAGGTGTCGCGCCTGGACGTCGCCGACATGCACGAGCAGGTGGCCGAGCGCGCCGGGCGCCTGGAGACCACCAGCCGGTGCGGCGCGGTCGCCGTCGTCGCGGGGGAGGGCATGCGTGCGCTGTATCGCTCGCTTGGGGCGTCGGTGCTCGATGGCGGGTCGACGCTCAACCCGTCGACCTACGAGCTGCTGGCCGCCGTGCACGCGGCACCCGCCGAGGAGGTCGTGCTGCTGCCCAACTCGCCCAACGTGATCATGGCCGCCGAGCGGGCCGCCGAGCTGGCCGAGAAGACCGTCTGCGTGGTGCCGTCGCGCTCCCAGCAGGCGGGGCTGAGCGCCGCCGTGGCGTTGATGCCCGACCGCGCCGCCTCCGACAACGCCGAGGCGATGCTCGAGGCGCTGAGCGAGATCCGCCTGGGCTCGGTCGCGCCCGCGGCCCGCGAGGACGTGCACGGGCGCTTCGCCGTCGGTGACGCGGTCGGCTTCGTCGAGGAGGAGATCGTCGCCTGGGGCGAGCCCGGGCCGACGCTGGAGGCGGTGCTGCGCTCCCTGTCGCGCGGCGCCGAGCTGGTCACCTGCATCGCCGGAGAGGGCGCCCCGCTGGACGCGGAGACGGTCGCCACCTTCGCGCCCGACGGGGTGGAGCTGGAGCTGGAGGTCGGCGGGCAGCCCGCCTACTGGTGGCTGCTCGCCGCCGAGTGACGATCCGCCCGTACGCCGAGGCGCACGGCACAATCTGGCGGCGATGGGCCCCTTCGACGGCGAACCGCGCCCCGCGACGCACCTGCCGCGACCGTCGCGGCTGCTGGAGCCGCTCGACGCACCGCATCAGAAGATGCGCGACGCGCTCGACGCGCTGCAGCTGCGCACGGTCGGCGACCTGCTGTGGCACCTGCCGCGCGAGCGGCGCGTCGCGCGTCAGATCGCCGAGCTGTCTGCGGGCGAGCAGGCCAACGTGCTGGTCGAGGTGCGCTCGATCCGCTCGCGTTCGGTGCGCCGCCGGGGCATGAAGCCGCTGGTCGAGGCGACGGTCGCCGACGGCACCGGCGTGATGAAGGTCGTGTTCTTCAACCAGCCCTGGCTGGAGCGCCGCTACCGCCCGGGCACGCGGTTGGCGCTGTACGGCAAGTACGACGGGCGCAACAGCTTCAAGGTCTCCTCGCACACGGAGACCGCCGACGTCGCCGCCGCGGTCGAGGGCGTCGCCCACTACGGCGTATCGGAGGGCATCACCTCCACCCAGCTGGCCGAGCTCGTGCGTGAGCACCGCGCCGCGATCGGCGACGTGATCGAGCCGCTGCCCGCGCGGCTGCGGGTGTCCGAGCGCCTGGCCGACCGCCAGGCGGCGCTGGCCGACATCCACTTCGGCTCGGGCGCCGGGCGCACGCGGCTGGCCTTCGATGAGCTGCTGGCCACGCAGCTGCTGTTCGCCCGCCGCCGTGCGCTGCACGCGGCGTCCAAGGCCCCGGCGCTCGACCGTCCCCGCACCCTGACCGCGCGCTGGCTGTCCGGCGCGCTGCCCTTCGTGCCGACCGACGACCAGTCTGCCGCCATGGCCGCCGTCGAGGCCGATCTGGCGCGCGATCGACCGATGCAGCGGCTGCTGATGGGCGAGGTCGGCTCCGGCAAGACGGTGGTGCGCGCTGTTCGCGCTGCTGCGCGCGGTCGAGCACGGCCTCCAGGGTGCGCTCATGGCCCCGACCGAGACGCTGGCCGAGCAGCACTTCGCGACCCTGCAGGATCTGCTCGGCGGCGAGGTCGTCCCCATGGCGCCTGCTGACGGGCTCGACCACCGCGGCGCGGCGCGCCGACGCGCTGGGCAAGCTGGCCAGCGGGCGAGCTGTCGCTCGTCGTCGGCACGCACGCGCTGATCGAGGACGGTGGTCGCAGTTCGCCGCGCTGGCCGTCGCCGTCGTCGACGAGCAGCACCGCTTCGGCGTGCGCCAGCGCGCGCGCCCTGGACGCCAAGGCCGACGGCGACCGGTCGCCGCACGTGCTGCACATGACCGCCACGCCGATCCCACGCACGCTGCGGCTGCTGGAGTTCGGCGACCTCGACGTCGACGGCGATCCGCGAGCTGCCCGCGCGGCCGCAAGCCGATCGCAGACGCTCGTCGCCTCGGCCGAGCGCGAGCGCGAGCGCGCCTACGAGCGCATGCGCGAGGAGCTGCGCGCCGGGCGGCAGGCGTTCGTCGTCTGCCCGCTGGTCGAGGAGTCAGAGGCGCTGCAGGCGCGCGCGGCGACCGCGGAGTTCGAGCGCCTGCGCGACGACGGAGCTGCGCCGACTTCGCGCGTCGTGCTGCTGCACGGCCAGATGCGCCCGACGGCGAGAAGGAGGAGGCGATGGCCGACTTCGCCGCCGGCGAGCGCCGACGTCCTCGTCGCCACCACGCGTCATCGAGGTCGGCATCGACGTCCCCAACGCCACCGTGATGCTCGTCGAGGACGCCGAGCGCTACGGCATCTCCCAGCTGCACCAGCTGCGCGGGCGCGATCGGCCGCGGCGGCCACGCGTCGGTGTGCATCCTGTTCGGGCCCAAGGAGTCGGCGCGCCTGACGGCGCTCGCGAGCACGCCGACGGCTTCCGCCTGGCCGAGATCGACCTCGAGCTGCGCCGCGAGGGGGAGCTGATCGGGACGCGGCAATCGGGCTGGCGCGAGTTCGCGGTCGCGCGCCTGCCCGAGGACGAGCCGCTGCTGGAGCGTGCGCGCGATGTCGCCGGCCGGCTGATGGCCGAGGACCCGGATCTGCGGACCGAGGAACACGCGCTGCTGGCCGACTGGCTGCGCGAGCGCTTCGGCGCGGCCGAGCTCGACCTGCCGATTCCCGCATGACCCGCATCATCGCCGGTGCCTGGCGCGGGCGGCGCCTGGTCGTGCCGTCCGGCCGCGCTGTGCGCCCGACCTCCGATCGGGTGCGCGAGGCGGTCTTCTCGATCCTGGGGCCGATCGACGGCGCGGCGGTGCTGGACCTGTTCGCGGGCTCGGGTGCATTCGGCCTGGAGGCGCTGTCGCGCGGTGCGCGACGGGCCACGCTGGTCGAGCGGGCGCCCGCCGCGCTGCGGGCGATCGCCGCCAACGTGGAGGCACTCGGGGCCGACGCTGACGTGCGCGCCCGCGACGTGCGCTCGTTCGTCGGGGACGCATCCCGCGCCGCGGGACCATACGATCTGGTCTTCCTCGACCCCCCGTACCGCGACGCGGCGGGGCTCGGGCCGCAGCTCGACCTCACGCCGCTGCTCGCCGTTGGTGCGCGCGTCGTGAGCGAGAGCGACCGGCGCGAGCCGATGACGCTTGCGGGTCTGGCGGTCGCTGACGAGCGCCGCTACGGCGACACCCTCATCAGGATGTATCTCACCTCATGAACAAGGCCGTCTGCCCCGGAAGCTACGACCCCATCACCAACGGGCACATCGACGTGATCACGCGCGCCGCCGGACTGTTTGACGATGTCATCGTCGCCGTCGTCAACGCCTCGGTGCGCAAGAGCCGACCCGTCTTCGACACCGACGAGCGATTGTCGTTCATCGCCGATGCCACGGCGCATCTGCCCAACGTCACGGCGATGCCGTTCGACGTGCTGGTCGTCGACTTCGCCCGCCGCGTGGGCGCCAACGCGATCGTGAAGGGCCTGCGCGCCATCTCCGACTTCGAGTACGAGCTGGAGATGGCCAATCTCAACCGGCGCCAGGCCAAGGACATCGAGTCGGTGTATCTGATGGCCAACCCGCAGTACAGTTTCCTGAGCTCCAGCGGGGTAAAGGAGCTGGCCACCTTTGGCGGGGAGCTCGACGGGCTTGTCCCCGAGCGCGTCGCGCGCCGCTTGAAGGAAGAGCTCGCCCGCTAACGAACCTAAGGAAGCCAATGGACGTCTTGGTGCTCATCGACAAGCTGGACGATCTCGTCCACAACGCCAAGCCCGTGCCGCTGACGGACCAGGTGCGTGTGGACAAGGAGGAGATCTACGACATCCTCGACCAGATGCGTGCCACGATCCCCGAGGAGATCAAGCAGGCGCGCTGGATCGTCAAGGAGCGTCAGGAGATGCTGGCCGAGGCCAAGCGCGAGGCCGAGCGCATCGTCAAGGAGGCGCGCGAGCGCCAGGAACGCCTGATCTCCCAGGAGGAGGTCACCAAGGCCGCCGAGCGCGCCGCCGAGGACATCATCGAGGATGCCCGCGCCCGTGAGCGCGAGATCCGTCTGGGCGCCGAGGACTACGCCGATGAGATCCTCAACACGCTCGAGGTCAACCTGTCGAAGTTCATCGCGGCCGTCCAGCGCGGGCGCGAGCGCCTGCAGGGCAAGGACGAGCCGGCCGAAGTGGCCTGAGCACGCGCAACGGCGCGCGTCAGGGGCTTAACGCGGGCTACATAAAGGACCGGCAGCATCCTGCCGATAGTGGGGGAGATCATGCTCGCGCCCGCGATCGACGCGCTGCCTGGCTGGCGAGCCGTCACCGACCTGTCGACCGCTATCGGCACGGTGGCGCTCGTCGCCGTGGGCCCGTCGGGCATCTACGTGGTCGACACGGTCGAGAGCGAGGGCATGGAGACGCTCGCCGACGCTCCCGAGCCCGCCCTGATCCACGCCTGGGCGCAGGCCAAGCATCTGGAGCGCCGCCGGGTGGGCGGCGATGTCTCGCCGGTGCTGGCGGTCGACGGCCCGGGTGACGTCCCGTCCGGCCGCCGCCGCGGCGTGCACGTGCTCGCCGCCGCCGATGTCGTGCCGTGGCTGGTCGAGCGCCCGGAGGCGCTGTCGCCCGGCGACGCCCGCCTGCTCGGCGCCCGCCTGGACGACACGTCGGTGCCGTCGCTGGCGCTCGTGGCCTGACCGCGGCCCCGCGCCCGCCCGCTAGCTGTCCGCCGCGGTCTCCGCCTCGCTGACCAGGAGCGCGTCCAGCGCCGCCAGGTGCGCGCGCACGCCGGCGGCCATGGTGTCGAGGATCGCGCGGGCGGACTCGATGCCGTTGGTGGCGTTGGTCAGCTGCGACTTGATGCGGCGCACGTCCTCCATCGCGCCCAGTGCGCGCTCCACCTCTGCGCGCGCGGCCGCCACGTCCAGGCCGCCGGCCTCGTCGCGCGCCATCAGCACACGCGCCCGGGCCAGCCCGTAGGCGACCTCCAGGGCCAGCCGCGACCCGTCCTCGGGGTCGTAGACGACGAACAGCTTGTCGCCGTTGTACTCGCGCAGTGGATGCGTGCGCGCCGGAAGCTCGTCCTCGGACGGGACGACGAGGATGCCGAAGTCGGCCGAGCGCGTGGCCAGGGCCCCGTCGAGCTCCTCCAGGGCCTGGTTCTTGGACAGCTTGCGGTCCTTGGCCTCGAAGACGATGCGCCCCCGGGCCGGTCCGGCGCACGCGTCGATGGCCACGAGCACGTCGCCCTTGCGTCCGCCCTCGCCGCGCGTGTCGCCGACCGCGTCGCAGTCGTCCCCGCGCGCCACCGCGATGGCGTCGACGGCCTCGAAGACCGCCTCCTCGTAGGTGCGCCCCTTGGCCGCTCCGCGCTCCTCGGCGGCGGCGACGTCCTCGCGGCGCTCCTTCTCGGCCTTGAGGGCGGCCAGCTCGCCCCGCAGCCCGACGATCGTCTCGTTCATCTCGCGCAGGTGCGCGTGCTGCTGGTCGGCCGCGGTCTTGATCGAGTGCAGCGCCGCCCGCTGGAAGCCGGCCAGCGGGTTGCTGCCGTCGGCCGAGGAGAACTGGCGCACGAGGTCCTCGCGCGACCGGGCCATCACCTCGCCGATCACCGCGCGCACCTGGTGCTGGACCGCCGACGAGGAATCCTCGGAGAAGTGGCGCTCGAGCGCGCGCGTCAGCGTCCCCTGGTCGGAGAACACCTCGTCGACCTTCTTGGAGAAGAACTCGGCGACCGTGCGCGCCTTGTCGGAGAAGTCGCGGTCCATGTCGCGCCCGACCTTCTCCAGCTCGTTGCGCACGAACTCGACGTTGGCGCCGGTGGACTCGCGATCCAGCACGCGCGCGCCGATCTCCAGCATCTCGGCGACGAGCTTGCCGGGATCCTCGGCCTCGCGCAGCAGCCGCAGCGCCGTCTCGTCGGTGACCTCGTAGGCGTCCAGGAACACCCGGTCGTCCTTGAAGCGGACGTAGGCGGAGAGGGGGATCTGCAGTGCGAGTGCGGCTTCCATCGGACCCGGCACCGTACCCCTCGCACAGGACGGAATGCAGGCATTTCCCCCGGTAGTCTCAGCCCATGGGGGCCATCGACGACGCACTGCTGGATCCCGCGCCCGCTCCGGCACGGCTCCGCACGCTCGTCGACGGTGAGCTCGAACGCGGCAGCGCCGAGCTGCGCAGCAGGCGCGCCGGCGTCCCCGAGCCGATCGTGGTCGCGGTCGCCCCCGGCGCCAACGGCCTGACCGCCGTCGCGCCCGTGCCGGCCACGCTGCGCGCCGATCCGCAGGAGGTCGACGAGCGCGCCTGGCTGCTCGTCGCCGGACTCGCCGGCGCCCTGATCACCGCTGGTGCGACCGACCTCCAGGCCGGCGACCTCGGCGGCCACCTCGTTCTCGTCGGCGCGGGCACGACGGCCGACGCCGAGCTCGCCGTGCTGGCCTTCGACGAGAACACCGCCGGCATCGACCGGCTGCGCACGCGAGCGCTCGCGCTGCCGCCGGGCACGCTGGACCCGGTCAGGGACCTGCGCCCGCCCGTCGGCGCCGCTCATCCGCTGCGAATCGCTGCGGCGCTGGCCGCGCTGGGCGCCAATCCCGCCGACCCGGGCCAGGTGGCCGAGCAGGAGGAGGCGGTGCTGGCCGCGATCGCGCCGCCCACCGGCGCGACCCGGCCGCACGACGACCCCGACCCGGCCCGCCGCGTGGCTCGCCGCATCCTCCAGCGCCTGGCGGGCATGGGCAAGTGGGGCGGCTACCACACCGACTTCGGCCACCTGGCGCGCGGCTTCCACGGCAACGACAAGCGTCTGGCCGAGGAGATGGGCGAGCGCCTGATCGACGCGGGCCTGCTGCTGGAGAAGCCCAGCGTCGGCCAGCGCCACGTGTTCCTCAACCCGCGCCGGGCCGCGGACGTGTACGCCCTCATCGACGAGGGCAAGATCCCCTCGGGGCTGTCGCTGGTCTAAGCTCGGCACCGGGTCCAAACACATGAACGTTCTCGATTCCGCCTCGCGCAAGCTCTTCACGGCCCGCACGCTCGTGGAGCGCGGCGTCTTCAGGCCCACGCGCCCCGACCGCCTCGTGCGCACCGGCCTGGCGCTGCACCGCTGGGGGCCGACGGCCGCCGCCGGCTACCAGGCGTCGGCGATCCGCTACCCCGGCGAGCTGGCGCTGATCGACGACCTCGGATCGCTGACCTTCGCCGAGCTGCACCGCCGCACCAACGGGCTGGCCCACGCGCTGGCCGACCGGGGGATCGGCGCGGGCGACCACGTCGCGATCCTGTGCCGCAACCACCGCGGCATGATCGACATCACCGTCGCGTGCTCGAAGCTCGGCGCCCACGCGCTCTATCTGAACACGATGTTCTCCGCGCCGCAGATCCGCGATGTGTGCGAGCGCCACGAGCCGAAGGCGATCGTCTACGACGAGGAGTTCGCCGAGGTGATCGGGCCGGCCCACGCGGGCCGCAGCGGCTTCCTGGCCTGGACGGACGGGGAGGATCCCCACGACGACGAGCGCCTGGAGGAGCTGATCCGGGGCGGCGACCCCGCCGAGGTGCAGCCGCCCGCCCAGAAGGGCCGCGTCACGATCCTCACCTCGGGCACGACCGGCACCCCCAAGGGGGCCAACCGCAAGCAGCCCGAGTCGCTGGAGCCGGTCGCCGCGCTGCTGGACCGGATCCCCTACCGCGCCCGCGAGCACACGCACATCGCCGCGCCGCTGTTCCATTCGTGGGGCTATGCCAACTGGATGCTGGCCATCAGCCTGTCCTCGACCGTCGTGCTGCGGCGGAGGTTCACCCCCGAGTCCGCGCTCGGCGCGACCGCCCAGTTCGGCTGCACCGGGCTGGTGGTCGTGCCGGTGATGCTCCAGCGCATCCTCGAGCTGGCGCCCGACGTGCTCGACACCTACGACCTGCGCGCCCTGCGGGTGATCGCCGCCAGCGGCTCGGCTCTGCCCGGCGAGCTCGCCACGAAGATCATGGACCGCTTCGGCGACGTGCTCTACAACCTGTACGGGTCCACCGAGGTCGCATGGGCGACGATCGCCACCCCCGCCGACCTGCGCGCCGCACCCGGGACCGCCGGCCGCCCGCCCCGCGGCACCGTCGTCAGGCTGCTCGACGACGACGGAAACGACGTCGCCCCGGGCGCGACCGGGCGCATCTTCGTCGGCAACGAGATGGCCATGGAGGGCTACACCGGCGGCGGCCACAAGCAGAACATCGGCGGCCTGCTGTCGTCGGGGGACGTCGGCCACCTCGACGAGGCGGGGCGACTGTTCATCGACGGCCGCGACGACGAGATGATCGTCTCGGGCGGCGAGAACGTGTTCCCGCGCGAGGTCGAGGACCTGCTGTCCGGGCACGATGCGGTCGAGGAGGTCGCGGTCATCGGCGTCGACGACGAGCAGTTCGGCCAGCGGCTCAAGGCGTTCGTCGTGCTGCGCGCCGACGTCGACATCGACCAGCTCAGGTCGCACGTGAAGTCCAATCTGGCCAGCTTCAAGGTGCCGCGCGACATCGTCGTGCTCGAGGAGCTGCCGCGCAACGCGACGGGCAAGGTGCTCAAGCGGGAGCTGGCCGAGCACGAGTCTGAGCCCGCCGGCTCCTGAACTACCCTCAGGGCATGTCTCAGCGTGCCGACACACTCGACCTGGCCCGCCTCTCGATGACGTCCGGCGAGGGCCGCCGGTTGACCGATCTCGAGGTCCCGCTGGACGACCTCGAGCTGTGGTCCGAACGCTATGCGACGCCCGATGCCGTGCCCGTGACGCTGGACCTGTCGCGCATGACCGGTGGCGGATGGGCGCTGCGCCTGCGCTTCACCGCCACCCTGGCGGGGTCGTGCATGCGCTGCCTGCAGTCGGCCTCACCCGAGATCGCGGTCGACGTGCGCGAGGTGCACGAGCACGACGCAGACGGCGACCCCGAGCTGACCAGCCCCTACATCGACGCGGCCGAGGTGCTCGACCTCGCGGCCTGGGCGCGCGACGCGCTGGCGCTGGAGCTGCCGCGCCAGGTGCTGTGCCGCCCCGACTGCGCCGGCCTGTGCCCGGTGTGCGGAGAGGACCTCAACGCGGTCGGCGCAGACCACCAGCACGAGCGCGAGCCCGACCCGCGCTGGGCCGCGCTGCGCGAGCTGAACTTCGACGCCTCGCAGAACTAGCCGGGGCTGCCGGAGGCGCCGCAGGGGGCGCGCCCCTGCGGTCACAGGTAGGAGCCGCAGGGGATGTAGGGCGCCATCGGCCCCACGTCGCCGGCGGTGAAGATCGGCCCGTCCGGGGACAGCGCCAGGCCCGCGGCCAGGACCGTCCGGATCGCCCACTGCTGCCCGGCGCTGAGGAAGTCGACGCTGACCGTCGCCCCGTTGGGCGCCTGGGCCAGGGCAGCCCACAGCAGCTCGACGGCCGCCCGCTCGTCGCGCGCGGCCAGCAGCTTCACGACCGCCCCGTCGCAGACCACGAAGCCGCGGTCCCCGTGGCGCAGCAGGCGCATCCCGTAGTCGAGGTACTGGGGGAGGTCGAGGTGATGCGTCGCGCCGCGCACGAAGCGCGAGATCGGCGCCGTGGCCTCGACGTCGTCGCTGTCGACGATCGCCGCGGCAGGAGCCGGCAGGGCGGAGCGGTCGACGATCCCCGCGGCGGCCACGCATGGGTGCAGGTCGAGGCCGGCGCGCGCGTAGCGGCGCATCGCCTTGGGATCGGTCGACGACAGGATCAGGCGCCCGCGCGCGCCGTCGCCATAGGTCGCGGCGCGCTCCAGCAGGCGGCGGCCGATCCCGCGGCCCTGGACGTCCGGCTGCACGGCCAGGAACGACAGGCCCCACACGCCCTCGCGGATCAGCGCGACGGCGGCGCCCAGCAGCCGGCCGTCCTCGACCGCCACCCAGCAGCCGTCGGGGTCGGTCGCCAGCAGATGCAGGTGGCGGCGCACCTGGAAGCGCTCCTCGGCCGCGGTTCGCGGGTGGTCCCCCGCCGCCGCGAACACGGCGCGCCCCAGGGCCGCCGCCTCCGGCGCGTCCTGCGGCCGCATGGGGCGCAGCTCCATGCGCGCCAGACTAGGAGTCGCGGAGGCGCTACCCTCCTTCGTCCCATGGCCGTCCCGAAGCAGAAGCAGTCGCACGCCCGCACGAGCAAGCGCCGCGCGACCCACAAGGTCTCGTCGCCTTCGTTCAACGAGTGCCCGACCTGCCACAGCCCGCGGCGCCCGCATCGGGTGTGCCCGGTGTGCGGGTCGTATGCGGGTCGCGAGGTCGTGCACGTGCACGACCACGACCACGATCACACGCACTGAGAGGCCTCCTTGGCGACCGTCGCGGTCGACGCCAACGGCGCTGACCTCGGCCCCCGAGAGGTGGCCGAGGGCGCGATGCTGGCTGCCGAGGAGGGCATCGAGGTCCTGATCTTCGGCCCGGCCGACCAGATCGGCGAGGTGGGTCCCGGCGTCACCGTCGTCGACGCGCCCGTGTCGATCGCCAAGTCGCCCGAGCCGGCGTCGGCCGCGCGCTCCACACCCGACGCCTCGATCGTGCGGGCGGCCAAGGCGGTGGGCGAGGGGGAGGCCGACGCGCTGGTCTCGGCCGGCTCGACCGGTGCCGCGCTGGCCGCCAGCCTGTTCAACATCCGCCGCGCGAAGGGCATCCATCGCCCAGCGCTGGCGCTGCCCCTGCCGATGCCCGAGCATCCGGTGACGCTGCTGGACGTCGGCGCCAACGCCGACGTGCGTCCCGACCACCTCGTGCAGTTCGCCTTCATGGGGGCCGCGCTGGTGACCATGCGCCAGGGGATCGCGCGCCCGCGGGTGGCGCTGCTGTCCAACGGCACCGAGGCCACGCGCGGAAACGAGCTCGTGCTCGAGGCGCACGCGCTGCTGGCCGAGCGCGCCCGCCAGTCGTTCGGCCTGGAGTTCGTCGGCAACGTCGAGGGCACCCAGGTGACCACCGGCGACGCCGATGTGATCGTCGCCGACGGCTTCACCGGCAACATCGCCCTCAAGCTGATCGAGGGGGTCTCCCAGCGCATGCTCGGCGTGATCCGCGAGCGGGCGACGGCCAGCTCGCGCGGCAAGCTCGGCGGCGTGCTGCTGCGCTCGTCGCTGCGCGGCCTGCGCGACGAGCTGGACCCCGAGGGGCCGGGCGGCGCCTACCTGCTCGGCCTGCGCAAGCTCGGCGTCGTCCCGCACGGGCGCTTCACGCGCGTGGGCTTCGCCAACGCCATCCGGGCGGCCGCACGGGGCGTCGACGAGGACGTCGTCGGGCGCACGTTCGCCGCCATGGAGGCCGCGGGGGCCCTGCGTCGCCCCCCGTCCGACGCCGTCGCTACGGTGGCCGACTGATTGCGATGACCCGCGACGACGTCTTCCACGCCATCCGCGACCACCTCGCCGACGAGCTCGAGGTCGATCCGGCGCGCATCGCGCCCGAGACCCGCTTCCGCGAGGATCTCGAGGCCGATTCGCTCGACCTCTACACCCTCGTGCAGGAGCTCGAGGACAGCTACGGCGTGCGCATCTCCGACGAGGAGGCGGCGAAGATCCTGACCGTGGGCCAGGCGGTGGACTTCGTCATGGCGCATGGCGTCGGTGCGTAGTGGAGCAGCTGCGCAAGCTGCTCGAAGAGCTGCCGCAGGAGCTCTACCGGCAGGTGTTCACGCATGCATCGTGGTCCGAGCGCCGGTCGGACTCCTATAGCCGTCTGGCCTTCCTGGGAGACTCCGTCCTCGGGTTGGCCGTCACCTCGCACCTCTATCCGCGTCTCGAGGCGGAGCGCTTCGGCGCCGGCCGGCTGACGAAGATCCGCGCGCAGGCGGTCTCCCAGACGGCCTGCGTCGCCGTGGCCGAGCGCCTGGGCATCCCGGAGCGCCTGCTGGCCGCCGCGCCGCAGGGTGCGGGCGCGTCGGCGGCGACCGTCATCGCCACCGACCGGGTGCTGGCATCGGTGACCGAGGCCGTGATCGGCGCCTGCTTCCTGCACGTCGGCTACGAGCCGACCGCGGAGGCGGTCGTGGAGGCATTCCAGCCCGAGCTGGCCGAGGCGCTCGAGCATCCAGTCGACTTCAAGTCGACGCTGCAGGAGCGCCTGGCGCGCGGCGGCGACGTGGTCGACTACGAGGTGACCGCCGAGCTCGGCCCGCCGCACGATCGCACCTTCGAAGTGCGTGCGTCGGTCGCCGGCCGGGTCGTCGGCGAGGGCTCCGGGCGCTCGAAGAAGGCCGCCGAGCAGGCGGCCGCCCGCACCGCGCTGGAGCGCATCGCCGACGGCGAGGAGCCGGCCTGATGCATCTCAAGTCGCTCACGCTCAAGGGCTTCAAGTCGTTTCCCGACCGGACGCGGCTGGAGTTCGGGCCCGGCGTCTCGGTGATCGTCGGCCCCAACGGCTCTGGCAAGTCCAACGTGACCGACGCGGTGCTGTGGGCGCTGGGGGAGCAGTCGCCGCTGGCCGTGCGCGGCGCCTCCATGCAGGACGTGATCTTCGGCGGGGGCCGCGGGGTGCAGGCGCGCAACGCGGCGGAGGTCGAGCTGGTCCTCGACAACGGCGAGGGCAGCGAGCTGATGCCGATGAGCGAGATCTCGATCACCCGGCGGCTGGACCGCTCGGGGGAGGGCGAGTACCGCCTCAACGGCGCCAGGTGCCGCATGGTCGACGTGCTCGAGGTGCTGTCGGACACGGGCCTGGGCAAGGAGATGCACTCGGTCGTCTCGCAGGGCCGCATCGAGGCGATCGTCACCTCCAAGCCGCGCGACCGCCGGCTGCTGATCGAGGAGGCCGCGGGGCTGGGCAAGCACCGCAAGCGCCGCCGCCGGGCCCAGCTCAAGCTCGAGCGCACGCAGGACAACCTCGACCGGGCGCTGGACGTCGAGCGCGAGGCGCGCACGCGGCTGCGCCCGCTCAAGCGCCAGGCCGAGGCGGCCGAGCTGCACGAGCGCCTCGAGCGCCAGTCGCTGGAGGCCCGCTTCACGCTGGCCCGCGAGGCCGTGCGCGCCAAGGCCGCCGGGCTGGTCGAGGCCGAGGCGGCCGCCGCGTCGGCCAAGGCGGCGCGCGGCCAGGCCGAGGAGCGCCTGAGCGCGGTGGCCAAGCGGCGCGAGCAGGCCGAGGCGGCGCTGGCCGCGCGCTCCGAGCAGCGCGAGGCGCTGTCGGCGCGCGTGTATGCCGCACGCGGCGCCCGCGACCGGATCGAGCTGCGCCTCGAGCGCGCCACCGACACGGCGACCTCGCTCGCGGAGCGGGGCGAGCGCCGCGGCGTGCAGATCGCCGCGCTGGAGGCCGAGGCGCAGGCCGATGCGCCCGACGAGGCGGGCCGTGAGCGCATCGCCCAGCTGGAGGAGGAGCTGGCGCGGCTGGACCGCGAGCACGAGACCGAGCTGGAGCGCGAGCTGACCGCGCTGAGCGCCGCGCGCGACGAGGCCGCCGCGAAGGCCGATGCGCTGCAGGCGGCGGTCGGCGAGGCCCGCACCGCCCTGCAGGCCGCCGACGAGGCGGCCGAGACCGCCCGGCGCGAGCGGCGCGAGGCCGAGAAGGCGGTCGAGGCCGCGCGGCGCGAGGCGGCTCGGGTGGGCGCCGAGCTGGCCGCCGCCAACCAGTTCCTGCGCTCGCATGCGGGCGCGCCGGGCGGGGCCCGGGCGCTGGCGGGCGAGCTGTCCGTCGACACCGGCTACGAGCTGGCGCTCGCCGCTGCCCTGGACGGCGCGCTGGGCGCCGCGCTGGTCGACGACCTGGCCGCCGGCGACGCGCTGCTGGACCGCTCCGGGCGTGACGGCGGCCGGGCGCTGGTGGCTGCCGCCGATGCCGCTCCGGCGGCGGCGGGCGCCGCGCCCGTGCCGGGCGCGGTCCCGCTGGCCTCGCTCGTGCGCGGGCCCGACGCGGGGCTGGCGCTGCTGGCCGGAGTGTGGGTCGTCGAGGCGCTGGCCCAGGTGCCCGCCGGCTTCGGCGGCACGGCGGTGACCACCGCCGGCCGCGCCTGGACGCCGGCGACCGGCGAGCTGCGCCAGGTGGCCTCGGGCGGCGCCGAGCGGGTGCTGGCCGAGCGCAACCGCCGTGACGCGCTGATCGCCGAGTCCGAGCGGGCGGTGCAGGCCGAGCAGGCCGCGCTGGCCGCCGGAGAGCGCGCCGGCGAGGCGGTGGCTGCCGCCGACGGCGCGCGCGAGGAGGCCGATCGGGCTGCCCGTCAGGCCGATCGCGACCGCTCGGCCGCGGCCGAGGAGCTGCGCCGTGCGGGCTGGCTGATCGAGCAGCGCCGCAAGGCCCCGCAGGAGGGCGCTGCGGCCGTGCGCCGCGCGCAGGTCGAGGGCGAGCTGGCGGCCGAGCGGCGCACCGCCGAGCGCGCCGCCCGCGAGCGGGCCGAGCGCACGCGGCGGCTGGAGTTCCTGCGTGCGCAGAAGGCAGCCGACGAGCGCCTCGAGCCGCAGGCGCGGGCGCTGGCCGAGACGCTGGGTCGCGTGAGCGCCGCGGTGGCCAACCGCGTCGAGGCGCTGGAGGCCGAGCTGGCCGCCGATCGTGCCGCGGGGGAGGGCGTGGCCAACGAGCTGCGCGAGTGCGCCCGCGCCGAGGCCGAGATCCAGGCCCAGCTGCGCGACCGCGGCGAGGAGGTGACGCGCGCGGAGGTGCGCGCCCAGCAGTTGCGCGACCAGGCCGCCGAGGCGACCGAGGAGCTGGGCGAGCTGGCCGAGCGGCTCGGGTTCGAGGCCGAGCCGGCGACCGAGCCGCTGGACCCGCAGGAGGCCGAGGGGCTGCGCGCGCGCATCGAGCGGCTGGCCCGGCGACGCGAGCAGCTGGGGCCGGTCAACCCGCTGGCCAAGGACGAGTACGCCGAGGCGGTCGCCCACGTCGAGGAGCTCGAGGCCCAGCGGGGCGACCTGGAGACCGCGCTGCGCGAGCTGCGTCAGCTGATCCGCGACACCGACCGCGAGATCCGTGAGACCTTCGAGGCGACGTTCGCGGCCGCAGCCAGGAACTTCGAGGAGCTGGCCGAGCACGTCTTCCCCGGCGGCCGGGGCCGCCTGCGCCTGGTGCGCGAGGATGCCGGTCCGCGCCCGGTGCTGGGCGGGGCGGAGGAGGCCCAGGACGGCGGCTCGGAGGACGCGATCGAGGAGGCCGCCGAGGCTGAGGAGGGGGCGATCGCCGACGAGGAGGAGCTGCTCGGCGTCGAGATCGAGATCACGCCGGCCGGCAAGTCGATGAAGCGCCTGACGCTGCTGTCGGGCGGCGAGAAGTCGATGACCGCCGTCGCGTTCCTGTTCAGCGTCTTCCTGGCCAAGCCGTGCCCGTTCTACATCCTCGACGAGGTCGAGGCCGCGCTGGACGACCTCAACCTCGAGCGCTTCCTGTCGCTGCTGACCCGCTACCGCGACCGTGCGCAGTTCATCGTCGTCACCCACCAGAAGAAGACGATGGACGCCGCCGACGCGCTCTACGGCGTGTCGATGGGCGGCGACGGCGTCTCCAAGGTGGTCAGCCGGCGCCTGCCGCGCGAGACCGCCGAGCCTGAAGCGGCCTGAACTGAGACACCACGACGTCAGTTGAGTGACCGATGTCGCTCGGGTGGCGCTCGTCGTGTGCGAAAATGACGCCTATGTCAACTTTGTCGCATCATCCCGATCGCGGCGTCGTCTACGTCGGCCCGTCGCTGAGCAGCTCGCTGCTGCGCTTCGCCGTCGCGCTCGCCGCCGCCAGCCGCTCGTCCGCGGCGCTCGGCTAGTCCAGCCGGCGCATGCGCACGTGCGCGTCGACCGTGCTCTGGGCACGGCCGGCGAAGCTGCCCTCGATCGGCGGCACGTCGGTGTAGACGCGGCCGTGGCCGATCTTCACGTGGTGCTCGCCGGCGACGATCGCGTTCGTCGGGTCGATCCCGTGCCAGACCGGGTCGTCGTCACCGGCCACGGGCAGCAGCACCTCGATCCATGCGTGCGTGTCGACCTCGGCGCTGTGTCCGTCCGCGTCGGGCGTGGTGAAGAAGTAGCCCGACACGTAGCGGGCGGCGATGCCGTGGCCGCGCAGCAGCGCGCATCCCAGCTGGGCGAAGTCCTGGCAGACGCCCGCTCCGGCCTGCAGCAGGTCGTCGATCGTCGAGTCCACCCGGGTGGCGCCAGCCCGGTACTCGAAGCGCTGCGGGATCAGCTCCATCACGCGCTGGGCGGTGGCCGCCGGCGTCTCGTCGCGCACCTCGGCCGCCAGCTCGGACAGATCGGGCAGCTCCTGGGGTGGGACCGGGTCGTAGCGGTAGATCCCGGCCGCGGCGCGGTAGGCCTCGGCCATCAGGTCAGGCCAGTTGGCGTCGGGCGGCGGCAGCGGCAGCGTGGTGGCCACCAGCGCGTCGACGTCGATGCGCAGCTCCTGATGGGGCTCGGCGACGAGCGCCTCGACAACGTGGTTGCCGAAGATGTCGTCGTGCTCCTCCAGCAGCGCTGTGGGCGAGACGCGCACGTCGAAGTGCTCGCGCCGCTGCGTGCCCTCCGAGACCGGCCGCATGCGCAGGCGGTTGTGGTTGCCCACCACGGGCGCGTCGTAGCGGTACTCGGAGGTGTAGGCGATCTCGTAGCGCACGGCCGGGCGAGGCTACCCGGTCGCGCGCGGTCTCAGCCCAGCGTCTTCTCGCCCCAGTACTCGGCGTGCGGATTGGCGTTGTAGTCGGCGATCGACACGTAGCCCGCCGACTCGTACAGCCGCCGCGCGTGCGGCTGCCCCGGCCCCGTGTCCAGGCGCACGCGCCGGTAGCCGAGGCCGCGAGCGGCGTCCTCCAGCGCCGCGAGCAGCACCCGGGCCACGCCCTGGCCGCGCGCCTGGGGCACCACGTACATGCGCTTGATCCCGCCCGTGACGTCGTCCAGCCGCTTGACCCCGCCGCCGGCGATCGGCTTGCCATCGCGGAAGAGCACCAGATAGGTGCCGCCCGGCGGGCCCATGTCGGCCACGCTCGCGCTCGGCGTCCCCGGCCCGTCGATGCGCCCATACAGTGGAATCAGGTCCACGATCATCGCCTCGATCAGGTCGCGCGCAGGCGGCTGATCGGCGGGCATGGCGCGGACGTCCATGGCGCCCATCGTTCCACGGGCGACGGTGCACCCACGGTCAACGGACGCTGCAGGCACGGTCAGGCGGCGGCCTGCCGCGGGTCGTAGGGTCGGTCGACGGGTCCCACGAGAAGAGAGGCGTGACCGTGCGCGAGGTGGATGTCGTTGTCGTCGGGGCCGGCTTCTCCGGCCTGTACGCGCTGCACCGGCTGCGCCAGTCCGGGCTGGACGTGCAGGTGTTCGAGGCCGCCGATGGGATCGGCGGGACGTGGCGCTGGAACCGCTATCCGGGCTGTCGCTGCGACGTCACCTCGATGGAGTACTCGTACTCCTTCTCGCCCGAGCTGGAGCAGGAGTGGACGTGGAGGGAGCGCTACGGCGCCCAGGACGAGATCCTCGCCTACCTCGAGCACGTTGCCGACCGCTTCGACCTGCGCCGCGACATCCAGCTGGAGACGCGCGTGACCGCGGCGACCTTCGACGAGGACGCCAACCGCTGGCTGGTGGAGACCGACCAGGGCGATCGGGTGAGCGCGCGCTGGTGCGTGACGGCCGCGGGCTGCCTGTCGCAGCGCAACCTTCCGTCGCTGCCCGGGCAGGAGCGCTTCGGCGGGCGCATCGTCCACACCGGCGCCTGGCCGGTCGACGGGCTGGACGTACGCGGGCTGCGCGTCGGCGTCGTGGGCACCGGCTCCTCCGGTGTGCAGGCGATCCCGTTGCTGGCCGAGCAGGCCGACGAGTTGCTCGTCTTCCAGCGCACGCCGCACTTCGTCGTGCCGGCGCGCAACCACGCCCTCACCGAGGACTTCGTGCGCCAGACGAAGGCGCGCTACCGCGCCTTCCGTGACGAGGGGCTGGCCACGTTCTTCGGCTTCAGGATCGACATCAACCCCCAGAGCGCGCTGGACGCCACGCCGGCCGAGCGACAGGCTGAGTACGAGCGCCGCTGGCAGATCGGCGGCCCGGCGCTGATGGGCGCCTACGAGGACCTGATCGTCAACCGCGAGGCCAACGAGACAGCGGCCGCCTTCGTGCGCTCCAAGATCGCCGAGATCGTCGACGACCCCGAGGTGGCGCGGCTGCTGATGCCCACCGACTACCCGATCGGCACCAAGCGCCTGTGCCAGGGCACCGACTACTACGAGACCTACAACCGCGACAACGTCACGCTGGTCGACGTGCGCAGCGACCCGATCGTCGAGCTGACCGCCGACGGGCTGCGCACCGAGTCGACCGAGTACCCGCTCGACGTGCTCGTGCTCGCCACCGGCTACGACGCGGTGACCGGTGCGCTGCTGGCCATCGACGTGCGCGGCCGCGACGGCCTGACGCTGCGCGACGCCTGGGCCGACGGGCCGCGCACCTACCTGGGCGTGGCCAGCGCAGGCTTCCCCAACCTGTTCTTCGTCACCGGCCCCGGCAGCCCGTCGGTGCTCAGCAACATGGTCGTCTCCATCGAGCAGCACGTCGACTGGATCGCCGACCTGATCGCTGCCGCCGATGCCGCCGGCGCCGCGCGCGTGGAGGCCGACGCCGAGGCCCAGCGCGACTGGATGGCCCACGTGGGCGAGCTGGCCGATGCGACGCTGTTCCCGCTGGCCGACTCCTGGTACCTGGGGGCCAACGTCCCGGGCAAGCCCCGCGCGTTCCTCGCCTACGCGGGCGGCGTGACGCCGTATCGCGAGCACTGCGACGCGGTCGCCGCCAAGGGCTACGAGGGCTTCGCGCTGGCGTAGGCGGCCGCGGCTATCGTGCCGGGCCGTGGCACGCGACTGGCGAGATCTGTTCATCACCGGCGATGCGGACGGCGACGGCCAGCCGGCTGCCGCTGAGGCGGCCGAGCCCGAGCGGCGGCGGGGCTTCTTCCGCCGCCTGCGCGAGAACCTGTCCAAGACCCGGCAGGCGCTGGGCGCCGAGATCCAGGCGACGCTGTTCGAGGGCGACCTGGACGCCGAGACGTGGGAGCGCCTGGAGGAGGCGCTGATCATGGCCGACGTCGGCGCGACCACGACGGCCAAGGTCGTCGGCCAGCTTGAGCAGGAAGCCGAGGCCGGCGGAGTGGAGGGCGGTGAGGCGCTGACCGCGCGCCTGACCGAGCTGCTGGCCGACATCGCCCGCACCGGCGACGACCGCATCGACCTGCGTCACGACCCGACGGTGATCCTCATGGTCGGCGTCAACGGCACGGGCAAGACGACGACGCTGGGCAAGATCGCCTGGCATCTGCGCAACGAGCTGGGCAAGCAGGTGATGCTGGGCGCGGCCGACACCTTCCGCGCGGCGGCCACCGAGCAGCTGCAGGGCTGGGCGCAGCGCGCCGACGTGCCGATCGTCACCGGCCCCGAGGGGTCCGACCCGGGGGCCGTGGCCTGGGACGCGATCGTGCAAGGGCGCGCGCAGGGCGCCGACGTGGTGCTGATCGACACCGCCGGGCGGCTGCACACCCAGGACGACCTGATGGCCGAGCTGACGAAGGTGCGCCGGGTGATCGCCCGCCAGATCCCCGAGGCCCCGCACGAGACGCTGCTGACCGTGGACGCCACCACCGGCCAGAACGGGCTGCGTCAGGCACGCATGTTCGCGGAGGCCGCCGAGGTCGACGGGATCGTGCTGACCAAGCTCGACGGGACGGCGAAGGGCGGCATCGCGCTGGCCATCGCCGGCGAGCTGGGCATCCCGGTCAAGCTCATCGGGGTGGGCGAGGCGCTCGAGGACCTGCGCCCGTTCGACGCCGACGACTTCGCCCGCGCGCTGCTGTCGGCCTGATGCTGGCCCGGCGGGCTCCCGCCGGTTAGCCTGACGCGCACATGGACGCGTGGGTGATCTGGGTGATCGCGGCGTGTGTGTTCGCGGCCGGCGAGATCGCGACCACCAGCTTCTTCCTGGGACCGTTCGCGGTCGGGGCCGCGGTGGCGGCCGCGATCGCCGTGCTCGGCGCGGGCTGGGTCGTCTCCGCGCTCGTGTTCCTCGTCATCTCGATCCTCGTGCTGACGTTCCTGCGCCCGGTGGCCCAGCGCCATCTGCGCAGCGGGCCGATGCTGCGCACCGGCACCGCCGCGCTGGTCGGCCGCACGGCGATCGTGCTCGAGCGCGTGTCCAACGACGAGGGTGTCGGCGTGGTGCGCCTGGACGGCGAGGTGTGGACGGCGCGCGCGTTCGACGAGGACCGCGTCATCGACGCGGGCGAGAAGGTCCACGTCATCGAGATCCGCGGCGCGACCGCGATGGTCGACTGAAAGGAAACCCCCATGGCAGGGCTCATCGTTCTGGGCGTCGTGATCTTGTTCGCGATCTTCGTCGCATTCAAGACGATCCGCATCATCCCGCAGGCGCGTGCGGGCGTCGTCGAGCGCCTCGGGCGCTACAGCCGCACGCTGCAGCCGGGTCTGACGATCATCGTGCCCTTCATCGACCGGGTGCGCCCGCTGCTGGACCTGCGCGAGCAGGTCGTGGCCTTCCAGCCCCAGCCGGTCATCACCGAGGACAACGTGACGGTGCAGATCGACTCGGTCCTGTACTTCACGATCACCGACGCCCGCTCGGCCACCTATGAGGTCGCCAACCCGCTGCAGGCCATCGAGCAGCTGACCATCACCACGCTGCGCAACGTCATCGGCGGCCTGACGCTGGAGCAGACGCTGACCTCGCGCGAGGAGGTCAACAGCCAGCTGCGTGTCGTGCTCGACGAGGCGACGGGCAAGTGGGGCATCCGCATCAACCGGGTGGAGATCAAGTCGATCGAGCCACCGGCCTCGATCCAGGAGGCGATGGAGAAGCAGATGCGCGCCGAGCGCGACCGCCGCGCCGCGATCCTCACCGCCGAGGGCGTCAAGCAGTCGCAGGTGCTGACCGCCGAGGGCGAGAAGCAGTCCGCCGTGCTGCGCGCCCAGGGCGAGCGCGAGGCGGCCGTGCTGCGCGCCGAGGGCGAGGCCAAGGCGATCGACACCGTCTTCAGCGCCATCCACGCCGGCAACCCCGACGGTCCGCTGCTCAGCTACCAGTATCTGCAGATGCTGCCGCAGATCGCTCGGGGCGACGCCAACAAGATCTGGGTGATCCCCTCGGAGCTGACCAATGCCCTGGGCAACCTGGGCCAGCAGCTGGGACAGATCGGCGGTGCGGGCAACGGATCGGCGCCGGTCCCGCCCGCGCCTCCGGCGCCTCCGGCGCCGCCGCGCGCGGCGCCGGAGGCACCCGACGCCTGAGCGCCGCCGGCCCGGCGCTCCAGGCGCCTCAGGTCACGATCGAGGTCAGCGGGATCTCGGCCCGCACGGTCGTGCCCTGGTCGGGGGCCGAGCGCACGGTCAGCGCGCCGCCGAGCGCCTCGACGCGGTCGGCGAGTCCGCGCAGGCCCGAGCCCGCGGCGGGATCGGCCCCCCCGATCCCGTCGTCGGAGACCTCGACCACCACCCGACCGACCTCGCGTCGCGCGCGCACGGTCGCCTCGCCGGCCTGCGCGTACTTGGCCACGTTGGCCAGGCATTCGGCCACGACGAAGTACGCCGCGGCCTCGGCGCTCGGCGTCAGGCGCCCATCGGGCACCTCCTCGACGGCCACCGGCACCGTCGCGCGCGAGGCCAGCTCCTCGATCGCCGGGCCCAGCCCGCGCTCGGTCAGGATGGCCGGATGGATCCCGCGCGCCAGGTCGCGCAGCTCCGCCAGGGCCAACTTGGACTCCTCGTGGGCTTCGGCCACCAGCGCCCCAGCCGGTCCCTCCCCGGCCTCCAGCCGCTTGCGCGCCATCCCCAGCTTGAGCGATAGCGCGACCAGGCGCTGCTGGGCGCCGTCGTGCAGATCCCGCTCGATCCTCCGCCGCGCCTCGTCGCCCGCCTCGATGATCCGCGCCTGGCTGGAGCGCATCTCGTCGACGCGGGCCGTCAGCTCCGGATCGGGGCAGGAACCCAGCAGCAGCTGGGCCCAGGCCCCGTGCAGTCCACCGAGCAGGTCCACGATGTGCCATGTCAGCCAGCAGGCCAGCGCCCCGAAGGGCACCGCCACCAACGCCAGGGGCAGCGTGTCGATGGTGAGGATGCCGACCTGGATGCCGCCGGGGATCGCCCAGTAGTACAGCGGCGCGGCGACGAGCCCCAGCGCGAGCGACACGAGCGTCACGGAGATCACGAACCACAGCAGGCCAAGCGGGAACTGCGCCACGAGGTAGACGAGGTCCTTCCACGTCTGCGGGTCGCCCAGGCGGGTGACGATCTGCTTGCCCAGACCGGGCGCCTTCGGGCGGCGGTAGTGCGCGGTCACGTCGATGCCCACGAGCCCATGCACGCACAGGCGCTCGACCTGGGCCATCCAGCGGATCACCCACACCATGCCGATCAGCAGCGGGATCCCGATCAGGGTGATGGCCAGGCCGAATCCCAGCGAGAGGCCGACGACCAGGACGACGAACCACGTCAGGCCCAGCGGGAAGCTGAGCAGCAGGTACAGGAGCCGGCGCAGTGGCAGCATCGCCGGCAACGCTAGAGCGCTGCCCGCATCGGGCCCATACGGCTAGCCCTACTCTTGGTCGTCCGTGTTCGATGCGCTCTCCGAGAAGCTCCAGGCGACCCTGTCCGACGTCCGCGCCCGCGGCACGCTGACCGAGGACGACATCAACAAGGCCATGCGCGAGATCCGCCTCGCGCTGCTGGAGGCCGACGTCAACTTCAAGGTCGTCAAGTCGTTCACGACCAACGTCAAGGAGCGGGCGCTCGGCAGCGACGTCCTGGGCCAGCTCAACCCCGGACAGCAGGTCGTCAAGATCGTCAACGACGAGCTGTCGGACCTGATGGGCGGAGCGGCGGGCGGCATCACCTTCGCGCCGCGGCCGCCCACCGTCATCCTGATGGCCGGGCTCCAGGGCTCGGGCAAGACGACCGCGACCGCCAAGCTGGCCAAGCTGCTGGCCAAGGAGAACGGCTCGTCGGTCGCCGTCGCCGCCTGCGACGTCTACCGACCGGCCGCCGTCGACCAGCTGATCAAGGTCGGCGCGCAGGCCGGCGCGACCGTCTACGAGCAGGGCACCGACAAGGATCCCGTCGACATCGCCGGATGGGCACTGGATCGCGCCAAGCAGGACGGCAAGGACGTGCTGATCGTCGACACCGCCGGTCGCCTGCACGTCGACGCCGACCTGATGGACGAGCTGGTCCGCATCCGCAAGGTGGTCAAGCCGCACTCGGTGCTGCTGGTGGTCGACGCGATGACCGGCCAGGACGCGGTCAACGTCGCCGAGCAGTTCGCCGAGGCCGTCCAGTTCGACGGCGTCGTGATGTCCAAGCTCGATGGCGACGCGCGCGGCGGCGCCGCGCTGTCGGTCAAGGCGGTCACCGGCAAGCCGATCCTGTACGCGTCGACGGGCGAGAAGCTCGATCAGTTCGAGCGCTTCCACCCGGACCGCATGGCCCAGCGGATCCTCGGCATGGGCGACGTGATGTCGCTCATCGAGAAGGCGCAGGACCAGTTCGACGAGGAGCAGGCCAAGGATCTCGAGCGGCGCATGCGCAAGGGCGAGTTCACGCTCGAGGACTTCCTCTCGCAGCTGAAGATGATGCGCCGCATGGGGCCGCTGCAGTCGCTGCTGGGCATGATCCCCGGCTTCGCCGGCAATCAGCTCAAGAACGTCAAGGTCGACGAGCGCGAGATCGACCGCATTCAGGCGATCATCCTGTCGATGACGCTCGAGGAGCGCCGCCGTCCCGAGGTCATCAACGGCTCGCGTCGACTGCGCATCGCCAAGGGGTCGGGCACCACGGTCCAGCAGGTCAACGGGCTGATCAAGCAGTTCGGCCAGATGAAGAAGGTCATGCAGCAGTTGGGCCGCGGCAAGATGCCCGACATGGCGGCGCTCATGCGCCAGGCCGGGCGCTGAAATCGCCGTGAGCGCCGCGCGCGACCCGCTACTCTCTGGCCACCTATGGCAGTTCGACTTCGACTCACCCGCATCGGCGGGAAGAAGGACCCCGTCTGGCGCGTCGTCGTCGCCGACCAGCGGTCCCCGCGCGACGGCCGAGTGATCGAGACCGTCGGCCACTACAACGCCCAGACCGAGCCGTCCACGATCGTCCTTGACGAGGAGCGCGTGAAGGCCTGGCTCGACCGCGGTGCCCAGCCGTCGGAAACGGTGCGCAAGCTGCTGCGCATCCAGGGCATCGCCTAACCGGCACGAGCGATGAAGGAGCTGCTCGAGGAGCTCGCCCGCCGGCTCGTGGACGAGCCCGCCGGCGTGTCGGTCGAGCAGTTCGAGGAGGACGATGGCACCGTCGTCCTGGAGCTCGCCGTGGCCGACGACGACTACGGCAAGGTCATCGGCCGGGGCGGCCGCACGGCCAACGCGTTGCGCACCGTCGTGAAGGCCGCCGCGGTGCGCGAGAACCGCCGCGTCCTCGTTGACATCGTCGAGTGATCTGCTGACCGTCGGCGTGGTCGGCCGACCGCACGGGCTGGACGGCTCGTTCCACGTGACCCGCTCGCGTCCCGAGTTGCTCGAGCGCGGCGCGGAGGTGGTGGTCGACGGCCAGGCGCGGATCATCGAGCGGCGCTCGGGCACGCCCCAGCGGCCGATCCTGCGCCTCTCAGGCGCCACTGACCGCACCGCCGCGGAGGCGTTGCGCGGCCACGAGCTGCGCGTGCCGCGCTCGGCCGCCGGCCCGCTGGAGCCCGACGAGTACTGGGCCGAGGATCTCGAGGGATGCGCGGTGATCGATGGTGACCGGCCGGTCGGCGTTGTGCGGCGCCTGCTGGCATACCCGTCGTGCGAGCTGTTGGAGGTCGAGCGCCCGGAGGCGCCGCTGCTGCTCGTGCCGCTCGTGCGCGACGCCGTGCGAGCGGTCGACCTCGACGCCCGCACGATCGACGTGCGCCTGGACTTCCTCGGGGAGGAGCGCTGATGGACATCGACGTGTTCACGCTGTTTCCCGAGTGGTTTGACTGGTTTCGCACGCAGCGCCACGTGCGCAACGCCATCGCTGGCGGCACGTCGCTGACCTGTGTCAACCCGCGCGACTTCACCACCCTCTCTGGCCGACAGGTCGACGACACGCCGTTCGGCGGCGGCGCCGGGATGGTCCTGCGGGTGGACGTGATGGAGCGGGCGCTGGCCGGGCACTACGGGGCCGGCGATGCGATGGACGTGCGCACTCGCCGCCGCGTGGTCGCGCTCACCCCGGGCGGTCGGATGCTCGACGACGCCTACGTGAACGAGCTCGCCGCCGAACCCGCGGTGACGTTCCTGTGCGGACGCTACGAGGGCTTCGACGAGCGCATCGTCCAGTACCTGGCCAGCGACACGCTGAGCGTCGGCCGCTACGTGCTCACCGGGGGCGAGCTGGCGGCGATGGTCGCCTGCGACGCGGTCATCCGCAAGCTGCCCGGCGCGCTGGGGCACGAGGACTCCGCAGAGGAGGAGTCCTTCTCGTCGGCCCTGGGTGGCAACCCGGAGTATCCGCACTACACGCGACCGGCCGAGTGGCGCGGTCACACGGTCCCCGACGTGCTGCTGTCGGGCAACCACGCGATGGTGCGCCAGTGGCGGCGTGATCGCAGTCGCGAGCGCGGCGGCGGGTGACCGGGCGGCGGCGGCCTCGATCCGGCCTCCGCTACCATGGGCGCTCCGCCGGGTCGGTCCACGCCAACAACCACGGCCTGCGCGAATCTCTCCATGTCTACCGTCATCGAAAGCCTCGAGCGCGCCCAGCTGCGCCGCGTCCCTGCCTTCCAGGCCGGCGACCGTGTCCGCGTCCACTTCCAGGTGATCGAGGGCACCCGCCGCCGCACCCAGGTCTTCGAGGGCGTGGTCATCAAGCGCCAGGGCCACGGCGTCCGCGAGACGTTCACGGTGCGCAAGCAGTCCTTCGGCGTCGGCGTGGAGCGCACGTTCCCCGTGCACTCTCCGAAGATCGAGCGCATCGAGGTCGCCGCCCGTGGCGACGTGCGCCGCGCGAAGCTCTACTACCTGCGCGACCGCGTCGGCAAGCGTGCCCGCGTGCGCGAGCGTCGCTACGCCGGTCCCGAGCAGGTCGTCGAGCCGGGCCTGCTTCATGACCCCGTCGCCGCCGCCGAGGCGGAGGCCGCCGCCTCGGCCGAGTCGGGCGCCGTCGATGCCGAGGGCGTGAGCGCCGAGGAGGCCGTCGAGGCCAACGGCGCCGCTGCGCAAGACGCCGAGGCGCCTGCCGAGGCCGTCGCGGAGAGCGCGGAGCCCGATGCCGAGGGTGCCGCCACGCCTGCTGCCGAGGCCGATGAGGCCGACACGGCGGCAGACGAGAAGGCGTGAGCACGAGCGCCAAGAAGAAGAAGCGCGAGCCCTGGTCGGGCGCGTGGTTTCTCGAGCTGGCCATCATCATCGCGGTGGCGCTCGGCCTCGCGCTCGGCATCCAGGCCTTCCTCGTCAAGCCGTACCGCATCCCGTCGCCGTCGATGGTGCCCACGCTGGAGATCGGGCAGCGGGTGCTGGTCAACCGCATCGGCAACCGCTTCGGCGATCCGAAGATCGGCAACATCCTCGTCTTCCATCCGCCCAAGGGCGCTGACTCGGACACCTGCGGCGATCCGAATGCCGGCCGCGGCACGGAGAAGCCCTGCGACAAGCCCACGCCTCAGAAGCTCGACACCAACTACATCAAGCGTGTCGTGGCCGGGCCGGGCGACCGAATCGCCATCGAGAACGGTCACGTCATCCTCAACGGCAAGCGCCAGAACGAGCCGTTCATCGACGAATGCGGCGTCGGCGGCGACTGCACCTTCATGGACACGATCACGGTTCCACCCGGCCACTGGTTCATGATGGGCGACAATCGTGGAGAGTCCGACGACAGCCGCTTCTGGGGGCCGATCCCGCGAGACTGGATCATCGGTGACGCCTTCGCCACCTACTGGCCGCCGAACCGCATCGGGCTCCTCTAAGCGGCCGCCGGCCAAGCGCGGACGGCGCCTGTTCCAGCACGACCGCCGCCTGGAGCGGCGCTTCGTGGCGGGGGCCGACGAGGCGGGACGAGGCTGCCTGGCCGGCCCGCTCGTCGCGGCCGCGGTGCTGTTCGACCTCGAGCGACTGCGGCCTTCCGACGTGCGCGCGCTGTCGGCGCTGAACGACTCCAAGCAGCACACCCACGAGGCGCGCGAGGAGCTGTATCCGCGCGTGCTGCGCATCGCCACCCGGGTGCACGTCGTCTCGCGCTGCGCCGGCGGGATCGACCGGCGCGGGCTGCACCGCACGAACCTCGCCGCCCTGCGCGATGCGCTGCGCGGCGTCGCCGTGCCGGGGTGCCTGTGCCTGAGCGATGGCTTCTCGCTGGGCGCCGACTTTGAATGGGAGCACCGGCCGCTCGTCGACGGCGACGCCACCAGCGCGGCGATCGCCGCCGCGTCGATCGTGGCCAAGGTCTCGCGCGATCGCTTCATGCATCGCGCCGAGCAGGCGCATCCTGGGTGGGGCTTCGCAGAGCACGTCGGCTACTCCACGCCCGAGCACCGCGAGGCGATCCAGCGCCTTGGCGTCTCTCCGCTGCATCGGCTGTCCTTTCAGTCGGCGGCCTATCAGCAGCTCGCGTTGTAGGTCGCACATCAGAACGCGCCCTCGAGGTGATCGAGGCATACGAGGCGTCCGCGCGCGTCGACGACGACGCCGATCGCGTCGAAACGCAGCTCCGCCGCCCGTGGGCGGTCGGGATGGTCGGCCAGCCACGCGCGGGCCATCGTGCGCACCTGGCGGCGCTTGCTGTCACCCAGAGCGTCCCACGGGCTGCCCGAGCCGGCCCGGCGGGTCTTGACCTCGGCGAAGACCAGCGTGCGGCCATCGAAGCCGATCAGGTCCAGCTCGCCGAAGCGGGTGCGATGGTTGCGCGCGATCAGGGCGAAGCCGCGCCGCTGGAGATGCTCGGCGGCCAGGTCCTCGCCGAGGCGGCCGAGTCGGTGGCGAAGGTCGTCGGACATGGCCTGGGCGACCGTAGGTACGTTCGTGTGACGGCGCACCACCAGTCCGTGCCAAGAGTGCGACGACTTCGCCACGACTCTGCGCAGCGCGCGCCGCCGACGCAGAGTTGGTGCAGTTCCGTGCGTCCTTCGATGCAGACTGGTGCTGCGCCGTCACATGTCCCGATCTAGCGTCGGCGGCGTGCTATCAGGCGTCACCACCTACTGCATCGACGGGCTCGACTCGCGCCGCGTCTCCGTCGAGGTCGACGTTCGCCCTGGGCTGCCCGCCTTCGTGATCGTGGGCCTGGGCGATCTGGCGGTGCGCGAGGCGCGCGAGCGAGTGCGCGGGGCACTGCTGAACTCGGGGTTCGAGTTCCCGCTGAGGCGCATCGTCGTCAACCTTGCGCCCGCGCATCTGCGCAAGAACGGCTCCGGCTTCGATCTCGCCATCGCCTGCGCCGTGCTGGCGGCGAGCGGACAGGTCAGCGTCGAGGCGATGGCGCGCAGGGCGGTCTACGGCGAGCTGTCGCTGTCGGGCGCCGTGCGCGGTTGCCGCGGCACGCTCGCCGTGGCGCAGGCAACGGCCGGCCACGGCCTGGACGGCCTGATCGTGGCGGGCGACCGCGGGGCGGAGGCCGCGCTGGTCGACGGCCTCGACGTGCTGGCCGTCGACAGCCTCGCCCAGCTTGCCCGCGTGCTGGGCGGCGTGGAGGAGGCGCCGTCGATCCCACCGGCCCCGCTGCACGAGCCCGCCCCCGTTGCCGATCTGGCCGACGTGCTCGGCCAGCACGAGGCGATCACCGGTCTGACCGTGGCCGCCGCCGGAGGCCACAACCTGCTCATGCGCGGGTCGCCGGGCACCGGCAAGACGATGCTGGCACGACGCCTGCCCGGGATCCTGCCACCCCTCAGCGGACCCGAGGCGATCGAGGTGACGCGCATCCAGTCGGTCGCGGGCTTGCGCCGCAGCGGCGGGTTGGCGACCGCGCGGCCCTTCCGGGCGCCGCACCACACGATCTCGGCCTCGGGGCTCGTCGGGGGCGGGATCGCCCCCACGCCGGGAGAGGCGACGCTCGCCCACCTCGGCGTGCTCTTCCTTGACGAGCTCAGCGAGTTCCATCGTGGGACGCTGGAGTCACTGCGTCAGCCGCTGGAGGACGGCTACGTCGCGATCGTCCGGGGACAGCGCACGGCGATCTTCCCGACCCGGCTGATGCTCGTGGCCGCGACGAACCCCTGTCCCTGCGGCTACGACGATGACCGCTGCCGCTGCACCGATGCCGACCATGCCCGCCACCGCCGGCGCCTGAGCGGTCCGCTTGCTGGATCGCTTCGATCTCGCCGTGCCCGTCAAGCGACCGACGGCTGAGGCGCTCGCCCGCGGCGCGACGACGTCCTCGGCGGCCGTCCGCGAAGCGGTGCTCGGCGCCCGGGAACGTCAGGATCGCCGGCTGGCCGGAACCGGCGCGCGCTGCAACGCCGACATGGACCCGTCGCTCGTGCGCGCGCTGATCGCGATCGACGATCGCGGTCGCGCGGTGCTGGCCGACGCCTATGACCGCGACTTCATCAGCGCCCGCGGCCACGATCGGATCGTGCGCGTGGCCCAGACGATGGCCGACCTGGCCGGGCGCGACCGCGTCGGGGCAGCCGACGTCCTCGCGGCGATCAAGTTCCGACAGGGCGAGGCGATCGGGCAGGAGGCAGCGGCGTGAGCCACGTTCCGTGCGATCCCTGCCTGCGGCGCGCATGGCTGATCGGCGCGCTGTCGGGCCGCATCGAGCACGCGCGCCGCTGCGGCGCGGCGCGCATCCCGTTGCTGCTGGCCCTTGACGATGCAGCGCTGATGGACGCGACCCAGGCTCCGGCGCAGGTCGCGGCGGCGCATCGCCGCTTTCGACGCGCCGACGCGCTCGCCGCCCTCGAGCGTGCCCGCCTGACGGCGATCTGCCGCCACGATCCGCGCTACCCGCCTGTGCTTGGCGAGCTGCCGGACGCTCCGGCGGTGCTGCACGTCGCCGGAGATGTGCAGCGCCTGCGGACGCTGGTCGATGCCGCCCGGCCGGCCGTGGCGGTCGTGGGCGCCCGGCGTGCCTCGGAGTATGGCCTGGAGGTCGCCCGCGGGCTGGGGAGGGCCCTGGCGGTCGCCGACGTGACGGTCGTCAGCGGCATGGCGTTGGGCATCGACGCCGCCGCTCACGTCGGCGCACTGGAGGGCGGAGAGACGACGATCGCCGTGCTGGCGGCGGGCGCCGAGCGCGCCTATCCGGCCAGCAAGCAGCGGCTGTACCGCGACATCCGCCAGCACGGCGCGATCGTCTCCGAGCTGCCGCCCGGGAGCCCTGTACAGCGCTGGTGCTTTCCGGCGCGCAACCGGCTGATCGCTGCGCTGGCGCGGTTGACCGTGGTCGTCGAGGCGATGGAGCGGTCCGGGTCGTTGATCACCGCCGAGTTCGCCCGCGATCTCGGCCGCGACGTGGGCGCGGTCCCCGGCCGGGTGACCTCGCCGCTGGCCCGGGGGCCCAACGGCCTGCTGGCCGACGGCGCGCACGTGATCCGCCATGGGGCGGATGCGCTCGATCTGGCCTGTGGCGTGGGCGCGTGGCCGCGCCGGTCGGCGAGCGGCCCGATCGTGCCCGAGCGCCTGCGCGACCTCTACGAGGCGGTGGCGGCGGGCGCCGACACGGCGGACGCGCTGGTCGATCGCGGCGTGCCCATCGACGCCGTGCTGTCCGGGCTGGCGGAGCTGGAGCTGGCCGGGCACCTCCGCCGCACGGTCGGCGGCCGGCACGTGGCGACCCTGGAGCCGGGCACGTGACTAGCCTGCACGGCGCATGGCGATTCCCCGGGTCCTCTCCATCGCCGGCTCCGACTCCGGGGGCGGGGCTGGCATCCAGGCCGACCTCAAGGCGTTCGCGCGCTGCCGGGTGCACGGCATGACCGCGATCACCGCGATCACCGTGCAGAACACGCTCGAGGTCCGCGGCGTCGCACCGGTCGCCCCCGACATGATCCGCGCGCAGGTCGAGGCGGTGGCCCAGGACATCGGGGTCGATGCGGTCAAGGTCGGGATGCTCGGCTCGGTGGTCACCATCGAGGCGGTCGCCGACGCCCTGCGCGAGCTGCCGGCGGGCACGCCGGTGGTGGTCGACCCGGTGATGGTGTCGGAGTCCGGCGGGCGGCTGCTGGAGGTCGAGGCCGAGACGGCGCTGCGCGAGCAGATCCTTCCGCTCGCCGCGGTGGTCACGCCCAACGTGGCCGAGGCGCGGATGCTCGCGCAGAGCGATGCCGACCGCGACGCGGGGGGCGACGCGCTCGACGACGCGGCGGCCGAGGAGCTGGTCCGGGCCATCCATGCCCTGGGACCCGGTGCGGTCGTGCTGACCGGTGGGCACCGGGTGGCGGCCAGGGACGTGCTGTTCGACGGGCGGACGCTCACGCTGATCGACGGCGAGCGCCATCCCGACGGCGCCGCGCACGGGTCGGGCTGCACCCACTCGTCCGTCCTGGCAGCGCGGCTCGCCCATGGCGATTCGCTGGTCGAGGCGGCCCGCGCGGCCCGGCGCATCGCCGGGGAGGCGGTGCGCGACGGGCTGCGCGAGATCGGCAACGGTCCGGGCCCGGTCGACGTGCTCGGCCTGACACATCCGGGCTCCGGCCCTTTGTCATAATCCGCGTGAAGGCGTATGCGGCTGCTCAGGATGAAGCCCGGTCACGGTGAAGTGCTCCTCGCGGAGGGCGATGTCGAGGTGCCCGACGAGGAGCGCGAGCTGGTCGAGGCCTTCCGCGAGCAGCTGGAGCAGGGCATGTGGGCCGCCGTGCCCACCTCGGCGCGCTCGGGGCGCCGGCAGGCGCAGATGGTGCGTGACTTCTCCGAGGTGCCGCGCGACGCCGAGCGCGTGATCTTCTTTCCGAAGGCCTCCGGCGGCCGGTAGGGCCGACGCGTCATGGTTCTCGCTCTCTGCGCGGCCGGCATCGTGATCGTCGCGCTGCTGGGGGAGGTCCTGTGGCCGGCCATCGGCGAGGCCTATGCCCGCCACCGGGCGCGTCGTGCGCGGGTTCCATCGTTCGACTACGACCCCGGACGCGAGCGACGCGCCGAGCAGCGCGCCCGTGAGCTGCTGCGCTCATGCGTCAACGCCGAGGAGTGGGACATGTACCGCGACCTGGGCTTCATCCGCGTGTGGGGGCGGATGGCCGACGGTCCGCGGCGGGGCGCTGCGCGCCAGCCGCTGGACGGCGCGCCCTACGCCTACCTGATCTATCCGCACAAGCCGATCGTCGCGTTCCTGCCCCAGACGCGGCGCCTGCTGAACGAGTACTGCGTCGAGTTCCCCGACCAGACGCGCCCCTACGGCTCGGCGCGGCTGCCCGACTCCGACGACATGCTGGCCAAGTGGATGGCGTTGACCGGCGACGAGCGGCGGCTGATCGCCGAATCCAACATGCACCTGCCCGGGCGCCAGGTCGATCCTGACCAGGTGGCCCGAGACCTCTGGCGGCTGTCGGAGTGGGAGCGCCAGCGCGCGGCACGCGAGCGGCGCACCGGCCACGGAAGCGTCTCGGCGTGAGCGCTCCAGCCGACGGGTTCGACCTCAAGCACCGCTCCCGGGCCGTCACCGAGGGCCCGGAGCGGGCGGCCGCCCGCACCTACCTCAAAGGCATCGGCTACGACGACGAGGCGCTGAGCAAGCCGATCGTCGGCGTGGCCTCCACCTGGATCGAGGCGATGCCGTGCAACTTCCACCTGCGCGCGCTGGCGGCCAAGGTCAAGGAGGGCATCCGGGACGCCGGCGGCACGCCGATGGAGTTCAACACGATCGCCATCTCCGACGGCATCACGATGGGCACCTCGGGCATGAAGACGTCGTTGATCAGCCGCGAGGTGATCGCTGACTCGATCGAGCTGACGACGCGCGGCTACCTGTTCGACGCGGTCGTCGCGCTCAGCGGCTGCGACAAGACGATCCCGGCGACGGTCATGGCGCTCGCCCGCCTCGACATCCCCAGCGTCATGCTCTACGGCGGCTCGATCCCGCCCGGTCACTTCCAGGGCCGCGACGTCTCGATCATGGATGTCTTCGAGGCGGTCGGAAAGGTCGCGGCCGGCACGATGACGCCCGACGAGCTCAACGAGCTCGAGTCCGTGGCCAGTCCGGGCGCCGGCGCGTGCGGCGGCCACTTCACGGCCAACACCATGGCGATGGCCTTCGAGATGCTGGGCATCAGCCCGATGGGCCCGTCGGGCGTGCCCGCCCAGGAGGCCACCAAGGCGCAGGTGGCCTACGACACCGGCGCCCTGGTCATGGACGTGCTGCGGCGCAACCTGCGTCCCCACGACGTCATCACCCGGCGCTCGCTGGAGAACGCGATCGCGGCCATCACCGCCAGCGGCGGGTCGACCAACGGCGTGCTGCATCTGCTCGCCGTCGCCCACGAGATGGGCATCGACCTCGACATCGACGACTTCGACCGCATCTCCGAGACGACGCCGCTGATCTGCGACCTCAGCCCCGGCGGTCGCTACAACGCCGTCGACATGTACCACGCCGGCGGGACCGCGGTGCTCGCCCAGCGCCTCGACGAGCTCGGCGTCCTGCAGCGCGATACGCCGACCGTGACCGGCCAGAGCGTCGGCCAGCTGGCCGACGCCGCCGTGGAGACCGCCGGGCAGGTCGTCATCCGCCCCCTCGACCAGCCGCTCAAGACGACCGGCGGCCTGGCCATCCTGCGCGGCAACCTCGCCCCGGAGGGCTGCGTGGTCAAGCTCGCCGGCCACGAGCGCCGCCGCCACACCGGACCGGCTCGCGTCTTCGAGGACGAGGCCCACGCCATGGAGGCCGTCACCCATCGCACCCTCAACGAAGGCGACGTCGTCGTGATCCGCAACGAGGGCCCGGTCGGCGGGCCCGGAATGCGCGAGATGCTCGCCGTCACCGCAGCGATCAACGGCCTCGGCCTGGGCGACAGCGTCGCGCTCATCACCGACGGGCGCTTCTCCGGCGCCACGCATGGCTTCACCGTCGGCCACGTCAGTCCCGAGGCGCACAAGGGCGGCCCGATCGCCGCCGTCCGCGAGGGCGACCTGATCACCATCGACGTCGACGAGCGCCGCCTCGACGTCGACCTCTCCGACGCGGAGATCGCCGCTCGGGTGGCCGCCTACGACGCGCCGATCAGCGCCGACAGCACCGGCGTGCTGGCCAAGTACGCCAAGCTCGTCTCGACCGCCTCCCAGGGCGCGGTCACCACGGCGTAGGCGGGCGGCCGCGCGCTTGCGCGGCCGTCAGCAGCCGCAGCCGGAGATCCAGCGCATCACGGCGGCCAGCGCGTCGGCGGCCGCCTCGCCGGTCGGCCCGCGCAGGCCAGGAAGCCCGGGAGTCAGGTCCGCGCGGACGCCGGGACGCCCGCGCCCAGGAACTCGGCCAGCAGCGCGTTGAAGGCCGCGGGCCGCTCGAGCATCGGCACGTGACCGGTGTCCTCCCAGACCACCTTGCGGGCGTCGGGGACGCGCCGCTCGAAGGCGTCGGCGTCGGCGACGGGCACGATGCGGTCGTCGGCGCCCCAGACGATCAGCGTCGGGCACGCGATGTCGCCCAGCCGGTCGCTGATCGGGTCGTCGCTGCAGGCATCGAGCGCCGGTAGGAAGCCGGGCGTCCCGATGCCGGCGATCTGCTCGTAGGCCAGCGCGGCCGACAGCCGCTCGGGACGGCGGGCGACGAAGCCCATCGCCCGCCGGCGCAGCGCCGGGCGGCGCGACAGCCAGGCAGCCCGCGCGACGACGGCACCCGTCAGGCGGGCGCTGATGGCGTCGGCGCGGTACAGCGCGCCGAGCAACCGGTCAGAGCGCTGCTGCTGCGCGCTGATCCCGGCCGCTGAGACGAGCACCAGCCGCTCCACCAGCATGGGGGTCTGCAGAGCGGCCTCGGCGGCGATGAACCCGCCCATCGAGTTGCCCACCAGCGCGCAGCGCCCAACGCCGAGCGTCGACAGCAGCGCCGCCAGCCAGCGCGCGTAGCCGGGGATCGAGATGTGCTCGCGCGGCATCGGCGAGGCCCCGAAGCCCGGCAGGTCCATCGCGATCGCGCGGCGGCCGAGGTCGGCGGCCGCGCCGAGGTTCTCCAGCCAGTTCGCCCAGCGCCCGCCGAGCCCATGGATGAATACGACCGCCTCGCCGTCGGCGGGACCCAGCTCGATGACGTTCGCGCTGACGCCCTCGACCTCGACCCAGCGCTGGTGCTCCTGCCAGTCGACCGAGCGCCACTCCGGCACGCCGCTCATGCCGCCTCCGACGAGTCGTCGACCTCCTCGCCGGGCGCCTCGGCCAGGAAGTCGAGCAGCAGCTGGTTGAAGCGCTCGGGCTGCTCGATCATCGGCACGTGGCCGCAGTCGTCGAAGACGACGACGCGCGCGTCGGGGATCAGGCGGCCGTACTCCTGGGCGCCCGAGGGCGGCACGATCCGGTCGCGGTCGCCCCACACGACCAGCGTCGGACAGGCGATCTCCCCAAGCCGGTTGCGGAAGTCGTAGCGGGCGATCTCGGCCGCCGCCCGCGGCCCGGCCGGCTTGGCTCCGGAGGCGAGCGTGTTCTCGTAGAACAGCCGCGGATCGACGCGCTCGGGATGGGGCGACAGGAAGACGAAGCCCCAGTGGCGCAGCCGGCGGCGGCGGGCGATCGTGCGCGTGCGCGCCGGGACCGGCGTCAGCCAGCGGCCCATCCGGCCCAGGACCCGCTCGGAGTAGCGGTCCATGACGTTCAGCGACAGGCCGATGTACCTCGTGGCCACCCCGGCGGCGGACACAAGCGCCAGCCGCTCCACGCGCTGGGGGGCTCGGATGGCCAGCTCGGCGCCGACGAACCCGCCCATCGAGTTGCCGACGATCGCGGCGGCGTGGACGTCCAGGCGCCCGAGAAGCTCGTCGACGACGTGCGCGTAGCCCGACATCGAGATCGGCTCCGCGGGGAGGGGGGACGCGCCGAAGCCGGGCAGATCGAAGGCGATCGCGCGGCGGCCGGCGGCTGCGATGACCGGCAGCTGCTCGAGCCAGTTCTGCCAGGCGCCCGAATGGCCGTGGATGAACACGATCGGGTCTCCCTGGCCCAGCTCGACCACGTTGACCGGGGAGCCCGCGACCTCCACCCAGCGGGTGTGCCGGGCCCAGTCGACATCGAGCCATTCACCGCTCATACCGGTCGTACACTACGCCGCGGAGACCGCCACGCATGCGCATCGCCATCGACATCGACTCGACCCTGCACCACTACTGGGACCGCCTCTCGGAGGCCGCCCGCCGCCGCTTCGGCATCGAGCTGCCCTACGAGGAGCAGCACGACTGGGGCATCACGCGTCTCAAGCCCAAGCAGCTGGAGGTCTGCATCGCCGAGACCCACAGCAACGAGGCGATCCTCGCGGGCACGCCCTACCCGGGCGCGGTCGAGACGGTCAGCGCGTGGCACGACGCGGGGCACTTCATCCACATCACCAGCCACCGCCAGGACGGCTGCCATCCGGCCACCGAGCAGTGGCTGACGGACCTCGGCCTGCCGTTCGACGAGCTGTACTGCTCGTTCGACAAGGTGGCCCGCTGCCGCGAGATCGCGATCGACGTGCTGGTTGACGACTCGCCGGTGAACATCGAGCGCGCGCTCGGCGCCGGGATCACCGTGGCCACGCTGCGCCACCCGTGGAACCGCGACGTGTGCGAGGTCGAGGACGTGATCGCCGCCGACGACTGGGACGAGCTGGCCGCCAGGCTCGCACCGGTACTCGGATCGGCCGTCCACGGGTAGGCTCGCGGGCTGATGGCCCAGGACTCACCCGTCCACGACGAGCCTGTCGACACCGTCCCCGCGCCGGCGCAGAGCACCGCCCTGGCCGAGGTCGACGATCCGCGTGCGCTGCTGCCCGGGCTGGAGCCCGACCGCCAGCTCGACGACTGGGGCAAGTCGGAGCGCGTCGAGGCGCTGTTCGACCAGACCCTGTTCGAGTTCTACTACCGCGTCTGGTTCCGCTGCGAGGTGGAGGGCGTCGAGCACGTCCCGTCCGCCGGCGGGGCGCTGCTGGTCTCCAACCATGCCGGTGCGCTGCCGCCCGACGCGGCGATGATCACCAAGGCGATCAAGGAGGAGCACCCGCATCCGCGCCTCGTGCGGCCGCTGGTGGAGGACTTCTTCAAGGGCTACCCGGGGCTGTCGATGCTGGTGGCGAAGATCGGCTGCGTGCCCGCGCACCCCGCAAACGCCCACCGGCTGCTGGCCGACGAGGGTCAGCTGGCGCTCGTCTTCCCCGAGGGCCGCAAGGGCTCCGAGAAGCTCTACAAGGACCGCTACCGCCTGCGCCGCTTCGGGCGCGGCGGGTTCGTCGAGACGGCGATGCGCGCCCGGGTTCCGATCGTCCCGATCGCCGTCGTCGGCGCCGAGGAGGCCCAGCCGATCTTCGCCCACGTCGGCGCCTTCCAGAAGCTCACGCGGCTGATCTACTTCCCGATCACGCCCACCTTTCCGTGGCTGGGAGCGCTCGCCGGACTGACCTTCCTGCCGGCGAAGTTCCGGATCCGCTTCCTGGAGCCGGTGCGCACCGACGACATGGGCGACGAGCCGTGGGAGGACCCCGGGCTGGTGCAGGAGGTCGCCCAGGAGATCCGGGTGCGCATCCAGGAGGAGCTGCTGGACATGCTGGCCAAGCGCAAGAGCGTCTGGCTGGGCTGAGCGGTCGCCATGCCGTCGCGCCGCGTCCTCATCACCGGCCTGTCGACCTTCTGGGGCGGACGCCTGGCCCAGGCGCTGGAGGGCGACGAGTCCGTCGAGGCGATCATCGGGATCGACCGCACGCCTCCGAAGGTCGAGCTGGACCGCACGGAGTTCGTGCAGGTCGCCGACCACCACACGCTGATCCGGCGCATCGTGCAGGGCGCCGAGATCGACACCGTCGTCGACACGCGCCTGGTCACCGACTCGATCACCACCACGCCGCGCAAGACGCACGAGAACAACATCATCGGCACGATGAACATCCTGGCCGCGTGCACGGGGCCGCAGAGCACCGTCCGCAAGGTGGTGTTCCGCTCGTCGGCGCTGTACTACGGCTCCGAGCAGGACGACCCGGCCTTCTTCACCGAGGACATGCGCCGCAGGCGCACGCCCCAGACGCCGCTGGAGCGCGACATCGTGGAGGCCGAGTCGGCGGTCGGCGACTTCGCCGCCAAGCATCCGCAGACCACGGTCACCGTGCTGCGCTTCGGCCATGGCCTGGGTCCGGACATGCGCAGCTCGCTGGGCCAGCTGCTGTCGCTGCCGGCCATCCCGATGATCCTCGGCTTCGACCCCCGCCTGCAGTTCGTCCATGAGGACGACGTCGCCGGTGCGCTGACGCACGCCGTCAGCGAGGACCTGCCGGGCATCTACAACGTGGCCGGCGACGGCGTGCTGGCGCTCAGCGAGGTGGCGGGGCTGCTGGGCAAGCCGGCGGCGCCGCTGCTGCCGCCGTGGGGGACGGGGCTGGCGCTGCCGATCGCGCGGCGCCTGGGCGTCCGCATCCCGCCCGAGATGCTCAGCGAGCTGCGCTTCGGCCGCGGCCTGGACAACCGCCGCCTCAAGGCGGCCGGCTACCGGCTGCGCCACACCAGCCGCGAGACCGTCGAGCTGCTGCGCGAGTACCAGCGCATCGCCCCGCTCACGCGCGACCGCCTGGGGCCCTACCGCTACGAGCGCGAGGTCGAGGACTTCCTGCGCTGGAGCCCGTCGGTGCGTCGTGACAGCGACGCCGACTGGCGCCCGACGCGCGAGCAGATCGGCGAGCTGCGCCGCGTGCTGGACGTGCTGGAGCGCGACGGCGAGTCCGTCCGCGCCGAGTCGGAGTGACGTTGCGATTGCAGGTCTGGTAAAGGGACCGTCGGCTTTTCTATCCTGGCGACGGAGTGCGCCGCCCATTCCTGATAACAGCTGCCGTTTCCGTCCTGGTGCTCGGCGGGCTCGCCGTCGCCGTGGCGATCTTCGATGCCAAGTCCAAGGACAAGATCGCCGACGGGGTGAAGATCGGCACCGTCGACGTGAGCGGCATGACCGTTCCCCAGGCGCGTGCGGCCGTCGAGTCCCAGCTGCTGGCCCCGCTGGACGAGCCGGTCGTCGTCAAGTACGACGGCAAGAAGTGGAAGCTCACCGCCGAGCAGGCGGGCATCCGGGCCGACATCGACGGCTGGGTCGACGAGGCGATGAACCGAAGCCGCTCGGGCAACGCGCTCCAGCACGCCTGGCGCGAGGTGACCGGCGGCAGCGTCAACGCCACCATCCCGGCCGCCGTCGCCTACGACGAGGGCGCGGTCAAGGACTTCGTCGCCGACATCAAGGACGAGGTCGACCAGGATCCGGTCGACGCCACGCTGGAGTACTCCGACACGAGCCTGACCGGGACCGATGGCCAGGACGGCGTGGTCCTGCGCGCCAACAAGCTGTCGCGCAAGATCAACCGCGCGATCACCACGCCGGGCGCCAGGCGCGCCTTCAAGGCCAAGGTCGCCGACGTCAGCCCCGAGGTCAGCGCCGCCGACCTCGCCGAGCAGTACCCGGTCGTCCTGACCGTCGACCGCGCCAACTTCAAGCTGCGCCTGTTCAAGGGGCTGGAGCTCACCAAGACCTACGACGTGCGCGTGGGCCAGCAGGGGCTGGAGACGCCTGCCGGGCTGTACCACATCCAGAACAAGGCGGTCGACCCGGCCTGGAACGTCCCGTACTCGGACTGGACGGGCGATCTGGCCGGCACCGTGGTGCCGGGCGGAAGCCCGGAGAACCCGCTCAAGGCGCGCTGGATGGGCATCTACGACGGCGCTGGCATCCACGGCATCGACCCCTCGGCCTACGGCACGATCGGCACCGCCGCCTCCCACGGCTGCGTCGGGATGCGCATCCCCGACGTCGAGGACCTCTACGCCCAGGTCCCGGTCGGCGCGCCGATCTACATCGACTGAGGCGACCCGGAGCGGATCTCCTCGACGGGCACCTCGTCCCAGCCGCGCTCCAGCAGCAGGGCATGGTGCGGCGTGTGGCGAAAGACCAGGCTGCCGATGAAGATGCCCCGTTCCCGCCTGCGCATGACCGCGTACCACATCGTGGTGGCGTCGTTGGTGCCCTGGATGCGATGCCAGGGCCGCGGCGCCTGTCCGTCCTCGCCGGCCACGCCGGCTTCGACCAGCTGCCGCTGGGTAGCCACCTGACCGGTGTCCGTGTCGATGAAGAAGACCGCCACTGCGTCGCAGCCTAGCCCGGCCTGGCAGCAGGCCGCGGCGTTGCTGGACGCCGACCTGGTGCGCCGCGGCGTGGCCGAGCGCACACGCGCCGAGTATGGCGCCGACGTGGCCCAGTTCGCCGCATGGGCGAGCGGCCTGGGCGTCGATCCGGCCGACATGACGACCCGGCTCGTGCGCCGCTATGCCGCCTCGCTGGGCGAGCGCGGCTTCGCGCCGACCTCCATGGCGCGCAAGCTGGCCGCGCTGCGGGCGCTGTACCGGGCGCTGCGCGAGCACGGGCAGGTACGCCAGAACCCGGCCGACCTGGTGCAGTCGCCCAAGAAGGCCCAGAAGCTCCCGCGCGTGCTCAAGCCCGAGGAGCTGGCCGGGCTGCTGGATCGCATCCCGGCCTCCACGCCGCTGGAGCTGCGCGACCGGGCCCTGTTCGAGCTCGCCTACGCGTGCGGGCTGCGCGCCGAGGAGATCGTGCGCCTCGACGTCGAGGCCGTCGAGTTCGACGCGGAGCAGCTGCGCGTCGAGGGCAAGGGCCGAAAGACCCGCATCGTGCCCGCCGGGGAGGCGGCTCTGCGCGCCGTCTCGCGCTATCTGGATCGAGGTCGGGCCGTTCTGGTCGATGACGGGGACATGCGCGCCCTGTTCGTCTCCAAGTCCGGACGCCGCCTGTCGACGTCCGACGTGCGCCGCCGCCTGCGCGTGTGGACCCGACTGGTCGGCCTCCAGGGCGGCGTCTCGCCGCACGCGCTGCGTCACTCCTTCGCGACCCATCTGCTCGACGGCGGGGCCGACCTGCGCGCGATCCAGGAGCTGCTGGGGCACAGCACGATCAGCACGACCCAGATCTACACTCGGGTAGAGTCCGCGCGATTGAGGACCGCCTACGCCCGGGCGCACCCGAGGGCGTAGCGGAGGAAGCGCGACCCGTGGAGACCAACGTCAAGGCCATCGAGCTGCGGGATCTCTGGCGACGGTACAAGTCGACCGGCGATGTGCGTGCGCGTGAACGCCTCGTCGTCGCGTACTCGCCGCTGGTGAAGTACGTGTCGGGCCGGATGGCCTCCGGTCTGCCGGCGCACGTGGAGGAGGCCGATCTCATCTCCTACGGCCTGGTCGGCCTGATCTCGGCGATCGAGCGCTTCGATGTCGAGCGCGAGATCAAGTTCGAGACGTACGCCATCACCCGTATCAAGGGCGCGATCATCGACGAGCTGCGCTCGCTGGACTGGGTGCCACGCTCGGTGCGCGCCCGCGCCCGCGAGATCGAGAAGGCCAACTCCAAGCTCGAGCACCGCCTCCAGCGCGCACCCAGCGACGAGGAGATGGCGGCCGAGCTGGGCCTGAGCGTCGACGAGTTCCAGGACTCGCTGCTGCAGATCTCCAACTCCAGCGTCGCGGCGCTGGACGAGCTGTGGACGGTCAGCGACGCCTCCGGCGACCAGGTCTCGCTGCTGGACACGCTCCAGGATCCGGGTGCACCCGATCCGGCGACGATCATGGACGCCACCGAGCTCAAGGACCGCGTGGCCGACGCCATCGCGCGCCTGCCCGAGCGCGAGAAGCTCGTCGTGGCGCTCTACTACTACGAGAACCTGACGCTGCGCGAGATCGGCGAGGTGCTCGGCGTCACCGAGTCGCGGATCTCCCAGCTGCACACGAAGGCCGTCCTGCGCCTGCGCTCGCGCCTGCAGGCCGAGACCGACGTGCTGCCCGGCGCGTAGCGCCGGCGTCAGGACCGGGTCAGGCGAACGGCTCAGCGAAGGCGAACGGGCCTGGGTGCCCGCTCGAGCGCCGCGGGAAGCGATCGTTGTCGGCTGACGGTCGCTATGCGACCGTAACGCGACAACGGTATTCCCGCTGGCGCAGTCGCGCTCGTGCAGCCGTCAGGCTCGTTCACCCCCGCCGAGTCGTTCGCCGGAGTGGCCGCTTGTGCGCGACATGGCTGGCTCCCGCCGCCCGAGCCGCAGCCGCCACAGCTCCCACACGCCCAGCGCCACCGCGACCGGCACCGTCGCGGGCAGCTCGTCCAGCCACAGGAACAGGCCGTCGAAGGCGACGGCGAGCACGAGCAGGACCAGCGCCATCGTCACCTGCTGGCGTCCGCGGCGCGCCTCCAGGGCGACGATCGCCCCGAGCACCGCGGCCAGGAACAGGTCGCCGTAGCCCATCGAGGCCGGGTCGACGATCGCCACCTGCAGCCGCGGCAGCGTGGGGGCGGGGGCGGCGCCCACCAGCGCCGCGTTGGGCTTCTGCAGCTGCTCGGAGAGGATCAGGTAGGCGTCGGCGACGGCCATCGCCACGACGCCGAGCTTGAGCAGCAGGCGCGGGGAGACGCCGGCCAGCAGGCGGGCCAGCGTCACCGTCGACAGCGCGGTGACGGCCAGCGCGCAGAGGTGGCCGCCGAGGGTGCCGTGCCAGTGGATCGCAGCGGCCAGCGCCGGGATGACACCGAGCGCGTACCACGGTCGCGCCCCGTGCATGGCCCAGCCGACCGCAGCGGCGGCCAGCGGCGGGCAGGCGATCAGCGCCAGCCACGTCAGCCCGTGCGCGACGCCCGGCAGCGCGGTGATCGCGTAGACGACGGCGACGATCGACAGCGGCGGGATCAGCGCCCACCAGCGTCCGGCGAAGCGCCGCAGGGGGCCCGGCAGGCCGGCGGCGGGCAGGGCGACCATCGCCGCCTGGGCCGCGTCAAGCGCGGTCGAGGAGAGCGACCAGGGAACTTCCATGCGGGTGTAGGGTCCAGGGTTCCACGCGAGGAGAGGAGCGTAGGCGTGCACAAGCGTGCAGACCGCATTCGCAACGTCGCCCTTGTCGGCCACCGGGGTAGTGGCAAGACCTCACTGCACGAGGCCCTGCTGTTTCAGGCTGGCGCGATCAATCGCCTGGGCAGCGTGATCGAAGGGACCACGGTCTCGGACTCCGACCCCGACGAGCAGTCGCGCAAGATGTCGATCGGCGCCACGCTCAGCTCGTTCGAATGGGCCGATCGCAAGATCAACCTGCTGGACACCCCCGGTGAGCCGTCCTTCGTGGCCGACGCGCTCGGCGCCCTGCGCGTGTGCGAGTCGGCCGTCTTCGTGGTCAACGCGGTGATGGGCGTCGAGGTGTCGACCACCCGCCTGTGGCGACGCGCCGCCGAGCTGGACATCGCCCGCCTGCTGTACGTCAACATGCTCGATCGCGAGCGCGCCGACTTCTTCCGCGCGCTGGAGTCGCTCAAGGCCGCCTTCGGCCCGCACGTCGTGGCCACCGAGATCCCGATCGGCCGCGAGCACGACGTGCGCGGCGTGATCGACCTCGTCGACATGCGCGCCTACGAATACGACGGCGATTCGCGCGACAACTGCCGCGAGATCCCCATCCCCGACGACCTGCACGCCACCGCCGAGGAGTACCGCGAGCGCCTGATGGACGAGGTCGCCGAGGTCTCCGAGCCGCTGATGGAGCGCTACCTGGAGGGCGAGGAGATCTCCCACGAGGAGATCGTCACCGCGCTCAAGGACGGCACCAACCACGGCGACATCTTCCCGGTCACCTGCGGCGTGGCCACCCGCAACCTGGCCGTCAACCGACTGCTGGATGCCGTCGTCGAGGACCTGCCCAGCCCGGTCAAGCACGGCGCGCTGGACGTCGAGGGCCACACGCTGGAGCCCTCCGAGGACGCCGAGCTGTTCGCCTACGTGTTCAAGACGCGCGCCGACACGTTCGCCGGGCGCATCAACCTCTTCCGCGTCTACAGCGGCGTGATGAACCACGACACGCAGGTGATGAACACCCGCACCCACCACAAGGAGCGCGTCGGCCAGCTGCTGGTGTTCCGGGGCAAGGAGACCGAGCACGCCGACGAGTTCGGCCCCGGCGACATCGGCGCGGTGGCCAAGCTCAAGGAGACACGCGCCGGAGACTGGCTGGCCGATCGCGACGAGCCGATCTCGATGCCGGCCATCGCGCTGCCCGCGCCGGTGATGGCCTTCGCGATGGAGCCCAAGACCAAGGGCGATGAGGACAAGGTCTTCACCGCGCTGCGCCGACTCCAGGAGGAGGACCCGACGATCGACCTGCACCGCGACGAGCAGACCGGCGAGCAGATCGTCGCCGGCCTGTCGCAGATCCACGTCGAGGTGATCGTCGACCGCCTGCGCGAGCGCTTCGGCGCCGAGGTCACGCTCAAGCCGCCGCGGGTGCCCTACCAGGAGACGCTGCGCCGGCCGGCCAAGGCCCATGGCCGCCACAAGAAGCAGTCGGGCGGGCGCGGCCAGTTCGGCGACTGCCACATCGAGATCGAGCCGGGCCAGCCCGGCAGCGGCTTCCAGTTCGAGGACCGCATCAAGGGCGGCGTGATCCCCAACAGCTTCATCCCGGCCGTCGAGAAGGGCGTGCGCGAGGCGATGGCCACCGGGCCGGTGGCGGGGTTCCCCGTCCGCGACGTGCTCGTGCGCCTGGTCGACGGCTCCTACCACTCGGTCGACAGCTCGGAGATGGCCTTCAAGGTCGCGGGCTCGATCGCCATGCGCGAGGCGATGGGGCAGGCCGACGGGGCGCTGCTGGAGCCGATCATGTCGGTGACGATCTCCGTGCCCGAGGACTGCGTGGGCGACGTCATCGGCGACCTCAACAGCCGTCGCGGACGCCCGCAGGGGATGGAGCCCGTGCGCCGGGATGACCGAGATCAAGGCCGAGGTGCCGATGGCCGAGATGCTCAGCTACGCCCCGGACCTGCGCTCGCTCACCGGCGGCCAGGGCGATTACGCGATGGAGTTCCTGCGCTACGAGGAAGTCCCTGCACATCTGGCGCAAAAGGTGGTGGACGCGACGGAGCGGGAGGCCGTCTCGTTGTAGGCTGCGCCGTCTCGTGACGCCCAAGCAGATCGCCACCAACCAGGCCATGATCTCCTGCGACGTGTGCGGTCGCACGCTGCTGCGCGGCGAGCGGGCCGATGTGTTCCTGCACTCCGGCCAGCGCCGCAACGTCTGTGAGCTGTGCACGCAGCGCGCGGCGCTGGAGGGGTGGATCCGCGAGGGCCTGGTCGACGACATGCCGGTGCGCCAGCGGGGGCGGCGCGATCGCGGCTCGCTGTTCGGGCGCCTGTCGCGCAGGCGCAGCGCTCCCGCCGAGGAGGCCGAGGAGGAGACCGAGGCGCCGCCGCCGGTGCACAACGGCATCCGCCGCCATGGTGGCCGGGCGGCGGCCGACGAGCCGCTGCAGGCGCCGGTGCTGCCCTACGGCGACGAGCGCGACCCGACCTACGTGGCCGACGTCGCGCCGGCGCCGCGGCCGGAGGCGCGCCCCGAGACGCCACCCGATCACCCGCGCGAGGCGCGGTCGGTGCGCGCCGTGCCCACCAACGCCGACATGAAGCGGGCGCGGGCGATCGAGGTCTTCAACAGCTCCGACCACCCGCGCACGATCGCGGGCGTCGCACGGTCGCTGGGTGCGCCGTTCGTCGTGGTGCGCCCGTCGGCCACGGAGGGGTCGATCGTGTCGATCACCGCGGGCTGGGAGCTGTGCTGGTACCGCTACGAGGTCGATCTGGCCGACGAGGCGGCGGGCGTGCGCGTGGCCGAGCAGGGCGACGAGATCGCCCAGCTCGATCCCGCCGACCAGCAGCCCAACGCGGCGGCGGACGCGCGTGGTGAGATCCACCTGGCCAGCGGGTAGCCTGGGCGCGCGATGATCTACTGCGTGGTGCCTGAGGAACTGGCCGACGAGCTGTTCGCGAAGCTCGACGCCTACTACGCCGACGATCCGAACGTGACGGTGATCGTCGACCGCCGCCAGTCCGAGCGGCGCGCCGGGGAGGACCGCCGCGCCGAGGCGCGCGAGAGCGGCTCGGCGCTGGCCGACGGTCGTCGCGCGGTGCGCGACCGGCGGCGGGCGCGGGCGGCCGGCGACTTCCCGCGCATCGACCCCGCCAACGGCTAGCCGCCGGCGCCGTGCGCCTGGTGGTCCACGTCGACGGCGGGGCGCGCGGCAACCCGGGACCGGCCGCGGCGGGCGCCGTGCTGTCCCGGCCGGGGGGCGAGGTGGTCGACCGCGCCAGCGAGCGTCTGGGCGAGACGACGAACAACGTGGCCGAGTACCGCGGGCTGCTGCTCGGCCTGCGCCGCGCCGCCGCGCTGGGCGCGAGCGAGGTGGAGGTCGTCAACGACTCCGAGCTGGTGGCGCGCCAGGTCAACGGCGACTACAGGGTCAAGCACGCGGTCCTCAAGCCACTGCACGCCGAGGCGCTGGCCCTGCTGGACGGCTTCGATGCGTGGTCGCTGCGCAACGTGCCGAGGTCCCAGAACGCCGAAGCCGATCGGCTGGTCAACGAGGCGCTGGACGGGTAACCGTCGGGCATGGCCCGCTCGTTGTGGAACGGCACCGTCACACTCGGCCTGCTCAACGTGCCCGTGAAGCTGCACACCGCCACCGACAACCGCACGGTGCGCTTCCGCCAGGTCCACGCCGCCGACGGCTCGCCCATCGAGCATCGCCGCTTCTGCACCAAGGAGGGCATCGAGGTCGACTACGACGAGGTCGTCAAGGGCTACGAGCAGCGCAACGGCGACACCGTCGTGCTCGACCGCGACGAGGTCAAGGCGGCGGCCGGCGACCGCGCGCACGTGATCGACGTCGAGGAGTGCGTGCCCCTGGCCGACGTCGACCCGGTGTACTTCGACAAGACCTACTACCTGGGTGCGGGCGACGAGGGCGGCTCGGCCTACCGACTGCTGCACGACGCGCTGGAGCAGACCGGGCGTGCCGCGATCGGGCGCTTCGTCTTCCACGACCACGAGTACCTGGCGGCGATCGCCCCGCACGATCGGCCCAAGCTGCTGCGGCTGCACACGCTGCGCTTCGCCGACGAGGTGCTCGACGCCCCGCGGATCGACCACCCGTCGAAGTCGCCTTCCACGCGCGAGGTGGAGATGGCGCACCGGCTGGTGCGCTCCCTGCACGCCGCCTTCCGGCCCGAGCGCGAGCACGACGAGTACCGCGAGCTGGTGCTCAAGCTGCTGGAGGCCAAGGGCCGGGGCGAGCAGATCGACCTGCCCGAGGAGCCCGACACCGCGGGGCCCGACGACCTGCTGGCCGCGCTGGAGGCGAGCCTGGGCTGATGCCGCGCGCGCTGTGGTCCGGCTCGCTGTCGTTCGGCCTGGTCAACGTGCCCGTCCGTCTGCACACCGCGGTGCGCGACCACGACCTGCACTTCCACGAGCTGCACGCCAAGGACGCCGCGCGCATCGAGACGCGGCGCTTCTGCGCGCGGGAGGACCGCGAGGTCCCCTACGAGGAGATCGCCCACGGCCATGAGCTCGACGACGGCACGCAGGTGATCGTCAGCGACGAGGAGCTGGCCGCGGTCGCGCCGCGCAAGACCCGCACGATCGAGATCGCGTCGTTCGTCGACGCCGACCGCATCGACCCGATCCTGCTCGACCATCCCTACGTGCTGGTGCCGGACGGCGACGGCGACGGGCCTCGGCGTGCCTACCGGTTGCTGGTCGAGGTGCTCGAGCAGTCCGGCCAGATCGCGCTGGGGCGCTTCGTGCTGCGCACGAGGGAGTCGCTGGTGGCCATCCAGGCGCGCGACGGGCGCCTGGCGCTGACCACGATGCGCTTTCACGACGAGGTGCGCGAGACGAAGGGCATCGACAGCGGCGGGCGCAAGCCCGCCGACGATCAGCTGCGCCGGGCGGTCAAGCTCGTCGAGGCGCTGGGCGCCAACTGGGATCCACGCCGCTACGACGACGCCTATCGCAAGCGCCTGCAGGCGATCGTGCGGCGCAAGAAGCGCGGCACGTCGATCGCGCCGCCCGAGCCGCAGGAGGCACCCCAGCCCGCCGGCGACCTGATGGAGGCCCTGGAGCGATCGCTGGCCGAGCTGAGCGGTTGACACGCCGGCGACACCCGTGACGTCCGCCGTGCGCATAGCATGACATCCGTGATCCGGCTGCCCGACGAGATCCACGCCTACCTGTTCGACCTGGACGGCGTGCTGACCCAGACGGCCAAGGTCCACTCGCGCGCCTGGAAGCAGACCTTCGACGCCGAGCTGGAGCGACGCGAAGGCGACGGCTACCGCCCGTTCAGCGACGACGACTACAACGACTACGTCGACGGCAAGCCCCGCTACGACGGCGTGCGCTCGTTCATGCAGTCGCGCGGCTACGAGCTGTCCGAGGACGAGGTGCACGCGATCGGCGACCGCAAGAACGGGCTCGTCGTCCAGCTGATCGCCGACGGCAACGTGGAGGTCTACGACGGCTCGGTGCGGTTCCTCAAGGCCGCTCGCGCCGCCGGCCGGCGCACCGCGGTGGTCTCCAGCAGCGCCAACTGCCAGGCGGTCATCGAGGCCGCCGACATCGAGCAGTACCTGGAGGTGCGCGTCGACGGGAAGACCATCGAGCAGGAGAACCTCAACGGCAAGCCGGCGCCCGACAGCTTCCTCGCCGCCGCGCGCGAGCTGAACGTCGAGCCGGCTCACGCCGCCATCTTCGAGGACGCGCTGGCCGGGGTGGAGGCGGGCCGCGCCGGCCGCTTCGGTGCGGTCGTCGGCGTCGACCGCGTCGATCATGGCGCGGCGCTGGCCCAGCACGGCGCGACCGTCGTGGTCAAGGATCTCGACGAGCTGCTGGACGCATGACCTTCGACCCCAAGGTCTTCCCGCCCGATCCGTGGGCGGTGCGCGAGACGCACTTCCACGGCGACCGCCTGGCCCAGACCGAGTCGATCTTCGCGCTCTCCAACGGTCATCTCGGGCTGCGCGGCAACCTCGACGAGGGCGAGCCCCGGGTCCTCAGCGGCACCTACCTGAGCGGCCTTACGAGTCCGTCCGCTCGAGTACGGCGAGCGCGGCTTCGGCTTCGCCGAGGACGGCCAGTCGGTGGTCGATGTCACCGACGGCAAGATCATCCGCCTGCTGGTCGACGACGAGCCCTTCGACCTGCACCGCGGCCGCGTCGAGTCGCCACGAGCGCGCGCTCGACTTCCGCTCGGGCATCCTCACGCGCGAGGCGCACTGGCGCTCGGCCGCCGGCAGCGCGGTGCGCGTGACGCAGCAAGCGGATGGTCTCGTTCGTCGCATCGCTCCGTGGCCGCCATCCGCTACGAGGTCGAGGCGCTCGAGCGACCGCTGCGAATCGCGATCCAGTCCAACCTGCCGCCAACGCCGCCCGACCGGCCGGCGGCAGCGACCCGCGCGCCGGCAAGGCGCTGGGCGCGGTGCTCGACTCGGTCATGCACGTCGACCACGGGCTGCGGGTGGTGCTCGCGCATCGCACGCGCTCGAGCCAGCTCGGCTTCGCCGCCGGCATGGATCACGTCGATCGACGTGCGACAGCAAGATCAACACGCTCACCCAGTGCGAGCCCGACCTGGGGCGCGTGACGATCGCCGTCGCGCTCAACCCCGGCGAGCGGCTGTGCGTGACGAAGTACCTGGCCTACCACTGGTCGGGACGCCAGTCGACCGAGTGGCTGCGCGACCAGGTCGACGCCAGCCTGGAGACCGCGCTGCGCCCAGGGCTGGGACGAGCTGGCCCGCCGCCAGCGCGAGTACCTCGACGACTACTGGGAGCGGGCCGACATCGCGCGTCGACGGCGACCCGCCGCTGCAGCAGGCGCTGCGCTTCGCCCAGTTCCATCTGCTGCAGGCCGCCGCGCGGGCCGAGACGCGAGCGGTGGCCGCCAAAGGACTCACCGGGCCGGGCTACGACGGGCACGCGTTCTGGGACACGGAGGCGTTCGTCCTGCCGGTGCTGATCCATACGCTGCCCGATGCGGCGCGCGACGCGCTCATGTTTCGCCATCGGATCCTGCCCCTGGCCCGCGCGCGAGCGCATCAGCTCAGCCTGCGAGGGGCGGCGATGCCGTGGCGCACGATCCACGGCGAGGAGTGCTCGGGCTACTGGCCGGCCGGGACCGCGGCCTTCCACATCAACGCCGACATCGCCTGGTCGGTCGAGCGCTACGTGGCGGCGACCAACGACGAGGACTTCGATCGGCGCGAGGGACTGGAGCTGCTGGTCGAGTCCGCGCGCCTGTGGGCCTATCTCGGGCACTGGGGCAGCGACGAGCGGTTCCACATCCACGGGGTGACCGGTCCCGACGAGTACTCCGCGCTGGTCGACGACAACACGTACACCAACCTCATGGCCAAACGCAATCTGATCGCCGCGGCCGAGGCGGCCGCGCGCTACCGGCGCGAGGCGGCCGAGCTGGGCGTGGTGCCCGGGGAGGTGGAGGAGTGGATGCGGGCCGGCCAGGGGATGGCCGTCCCGTTCGACGAGGCGTTGCAGGTCCACGCCCAGGACCAGGACTTCCTCACCCACGACGTGTGGGACTTCGAGGGCACCGAGGCCGAGCAGTACCCGCTGCTGCTGCACTTCCCGTACTTCGAGCTGTATCGCAAGCAGGTGGTCAAGCAGTCCGACCTGGTGCTCGCATTGCACCTGTGCGGCGACGAGTTCACCCTGGAGCAGAAGCGGCGCGCCTTCGAGCACTACGAGGCGCTGACCGTGCGCGACTCCTCGCTGTCAGCCTGCACGCAGGCGGTCGTGGCCGCCGAGGTGGGCCATATCGAGCTGGCCTACGACTACCTGGCCGAGGCGGCGCTGATGGACCTGCACGATCTCAACGACAACACCGCCGACGGCGTGCACATCGCCTCGCTGGGCGGCGCCGTGATCGCGGTCATCGCCGGCCTGGGCGGCATGCGCGACCTCGACCACTCGCTGGCCTACAGCCCGCGGCTGCCCGCCGGGCTGGAGCGGGTCACCTTCAACGCCTCGTCACGGGGCGCGCATATCCGGGTGACGATCACCCACGAGGAGGCGACCTACGAGGTGCGCAGCGGCGGCCCGATCACGATCCGCCACCACGGCGACGACGTCGAGCTGGCCCCGGGCGACCCGGTGACGCTGCAGATCCCCACGATCGAGCAGCTCGCGCCGCCCGAGCAGCCGCCCCACTGCCAGCCGAAGGTCCGCCGCTCGCGCTACTGACGGCTGCCCGGCCGCTTGTCGCGGTAGGCGGTGCCGAACACGTTGTCCCACCACGGCGCGCTGATGCCGTAGCCGACGTGGTCGTCCTGGAAGTGGTGGCGCATGTGCAGCTCGCGCAGCTTGCGCCCGGCCCAGGTCGTCGGCTTGCCGTGGTGGAGGTAGTAGTGCAGCTCGTCGTAGACCAGGTAGGAGGCCAGGAACGACGCGGTGAACATCCAGGCCGCCGGCAGCCCCAGCGCGAGCACGAACAACCCGAACATCAACGCGGCGAGCGGCACGCTGACCGCGGGGGGCATGACCAGCCGCTTGGGATCGTTGGGGTGGTCGTGGTGGACGCCGTGGATGATCCAGTGCAGACGCGCACCGAAGCCCTGCTCGGGCTCGAAGTGGAAGACGATGCGATGCAGCCAGTACTCGAACAGCGTCCAGAACACGTAGCCGCCGGCCAGGCACAGCAGGATCGACCACCAGCTCATCTGCGTCACGCCCAGCACGAAGCAGGCCACGATCAGCGGCGCGAAGATGGCGATCGGAACGAAGTGGTGAACTCGCGAGAACCTGTCCAGCAGTGGCCACTTGAACATCGGCGGCGACGCGGCCAGTTCCTCGGAGCGAGAGCGATGCTGCGGGGCGGTGTCGGTCGTCATAGGGGCTCCTGAGCGAATCTTAGACTGCCGCTTCCTTCGGCTCTCGGCATCCGGGAAAGACCCTGATTCGTCCGGGTCTGCGGATACGGATCGATACCGCCTGCCGGACGTCGCACGCACCCGCGGTCTGCCGGCGGACAACGCCCCGGCCGTCAGGCCCGCCGACGCTCGGCGCCGCCTGCTCGACGGGCTGCCGCGATCAGGGTGCGCTGCGGGCGGCCAGCAGCATGGCGACCTGGTCGGGATCGTCCCACATGGCCAGGTGACCGCAGCCGCGCAGCACCACGCTGTCGACGGTGGGCGGCAGCGACCGCGGCCGGGCCACGAGCCGGTCGCGGTCGGGCCACGCCAGCGTGGTCGGCACGTGCAGGTCGGCCAGCCCGGTGAAGCGGTTGGCGCGCATCGCGTCGTTGACCGCGCGCAAGCCCGGGGCGTGCGCATAGGCGCGCACCAGCGCCGCCGCACGCTCGCGCTCCACGCGCTCGGGATGGGCGACGAACTGGGCCAGCAGCGCCCGCCGCAGCGCTCGGCTGCGCAGCAGGCCGCCCAGCAGCGGCGAGGCGATCCTGGCCACGGTGCGCGCCGAGTCGCGCCGGGCCCTCAGCGGCTCGGGCCACAACCCGGCCGGGGCGATCGCGGTCACGCTGCGGCCGGCGCCGGTCAGGCCCAGCTCAAGCGCGACCCAGCCGCCCAGCGAGCAGCCGGCGACCGCGTAGCCATGCACACCCTCGTCGGCCAGTGCGCCGGCGACCGCGGCCGCCAGCCGGCGCGGCAGCGGGGGCGCGTCGCCGGTCAGCGGCGCGGACGCGCCGAACCCGGGCAGGTCGACGGCGATCGTCTGGCGCTCGATCGGCCAGGAGCTCGACCACCGGGTCCCAGACCGTGCGGTCGGCGCCCAGCGGGTGCAGCAGCACGAGCGCCGGGCCATGGCCGCGGCGGGTGAGGGCGAGGGCGCTCAGGCGTCCACCGCGGCGGCCACGGCGGCGGTCATCAGGGCCGAGGCGCCGGCCACCGCCGCGGTCTTGGGCAGCGCGCCGGACGGCAGCCCCGAGGCGCCGGCCGCGGTCGAGCCGATGTCGGCCAGGTCGCCGGCCAGCGACACGCCCAGCCACGGGCGCAGCGGCGCGCCGCGCAGGGCGGCGACCAGCGCCGCCCCGTGCACGGCCATCTCGCGCGCGCCCAGCCCGCGCAGCGCGACATCGGTGGCGTCGCTCGTGGGCCCCAGCCAGCTGCGGGCCAGGCGCGCGGGGGCGGCGACGAGCGCGACCCCGTAGGCGACGCGCAGGGACAGGACGGCGAGGGCGGCGGTGCGATCAGCGGGCATCGCTGGTGATACGGGCGCGGGGCCGGCGGCCGATCACCCGGCGGCGATCGCGGTGGGCTGGGCGAGCGCCGGTGCACCGGCGGTGATCGTCCCGCGCCAGCTGGGCTTGGCCAGCACCTGCTGCACGAGGCCGATGCGGCGCTCGGCGAAGCCGGCCTCGCAGTAGGCCAGGTACAGCCGCCACAGCCGGCGGAAGCGCTCGTCGTAGCCGCCGGCGTGCAGAGCGTCCTCGCCGGCCTCGAGGTTGGCGCGCCAGTGCGACAGCGTCAGCACGTAGTGCGGCGAGAGGTCCTCCAGGTGGACGGTGCGCAGGTCGGTCTCGCGCGCCACGCTGCGCGCGATCACGGCGTTGGAGGGCAGGCAGCCGTCGGGAAAGATGTAGGTGCGGATGAAGGTCTTGGAGGCCTTCTCGACCGCGTAGGCGCGATCGTCGATGACGATCGCCTGCAGCAGCATCAGGCCCTCGGGCACCAGCCGATCGGAGCAGGCGGCGAAGAACGTGCCGAAGTCCTTCCAGCCGACGGCCTCGATCATCTCGATGGAGACCAGCTTGTCGTAGCTGCCGCGCAGCGCCGCGGTAGTCCTCCATGATCACCTCGACGCGGTCGCTCAGGCCGGCGTCGGCGACGCGCTGCACGGCCAGGTCATGCTGCTCGCGCGACAACGTCGTCGTGGTCACGTGACAGCCGCGCGTACGGGCCGCGTGGATGGCCAGGCTGCCCCAGCCCGGTGCCGATCTCCAGCAGCCGGTCCTCGGGACGCAGCTCGAGCTTGGCGCAGACCAGCTCGAGCTTGGTCTCCTGGGCCTGCTGCAGCGGCGCCGACGCATCTCGGAAAGACCGCGCAGGAGTACATCATCGTCGGGTCGAGCATCAGCTCGAACAGGTCGTTGCCGAGGTCGTAGTGGGCGGCGATGTCCTCGCGACTGCGCGCCGGCGTGTTGCGCATCAGCAGCGCGCGGGCGCGCTGGTAGGGCTCGCGCAGCGGCGACAGGCGCAGGCGCAGCTCGTCCATGGCCACGATGTTGCGCGCCGCGACGCGGATGACTGCCGGCAGGTCGGGCGTCTCCCACAGGCCGGCCATGTAGGACTCGGCCAGCCCGCGGCTGCCGCGCAGCAGCATCGGCCAGGCCTGCTCGGAGCGCACCTCGACGATCGCCGAGGGCGCGCCGCCCGGCCCGTAGGTGCGCCGTCTCCCTCCCTCGACCACGGTCAGCTGACCGGCGCGCAGGCGGGACAGCAGCGCCTGGATCGCGGTGCGGGCTAGGGCGGGCTTCACGCTTGCGTGGCGGGGTGGCGATGCAGGGGAACGCCCCGGAGCTTCAGGGCCAGGGCGTGAGCGTAGATCAGAACCCCCACGCGAAGCGAGGAGAGCGCGTGGTGGCGCCTGGTGACGCGCGTCATCGGGCGCCGATGCAGGACGAGGTCGGCCTCGAAGACGCGCTCGCCCGCCTCGCGGTTGGCGATGCGCACGGCCAGGCGCTCGCCGGGCGCCCCGGCCGACCACTCGTAGCGCTGGTCCATGCCGAAGAAGGGCGACACGTGCAGCGCCTTGGGGGTGGGCTCGTCGGACAGCACGTAGGCGTGGCGCTCGCCCCACGGGGTGTTGGTGACCTCGGCCACCACCGCCTCGACCCGGTCGCCCGCGGCGTCGAAGCAGTAGTAGAAGCTGACCGGGTTGAAGCAGCGACCGAGCGTGCGCAGGTTGGTCAGCAGGCCGATCGGCCCGTCCGGGCGCGCGCCCGTCCGCCGCTGCACGAGGTCGCGCACGGCGCACTCGCCGAGGTAGTCCTCGGGGCGGAAGCGCAGCAGGCCCGGGCGCGCACGCGTCAGCGGCGCCGGGACGTGGGCGAGATCGAGGTAGGCCAGCGCGATGCGATGGCGGAAGCCGTAGCGGCGCACCGCCCGGCGGCGGTGGCTGATGCTGCCCTCGTAGACGGCCGGCTCCAGCATCGCCTCAGAACGCTCCGGCCACCCGCTCAGCGCTGACGACCCCGTCCTCGTGGAATCCCCAGCCCCAGTAGGCGCCGGCGTAGTGGGTGCGGCGGTGGTGGCCGCTGATCTCGTGATGGCGGCGCTGGGCGGCGACGCCCTCGGCGGTGTAGACGGGGTGGGCGTAGGGGATCGTGCGCACGATCCGGTCCGGGTCGATCGCCGCAGTGTGGTTGAGCGTGACGCACAGCTCGACGCCGGGGCGCAGCGACTGCAGCGTGTTCATGTGGTAGGTCAGCGTCGGCTTGCCGGTGGGCGCGGCGAGCAGGTGGTAGTTCCAGCTGGCCCAGGCGCGCCGGCGTCGCGGCAGCAGGCGCCGGTCGGTGTGCAGGACGGCCTCGTTGGGCTGGTAGGGGATCGCACCGAGGATCTCGTGCTCGCGGTCGGACGGGTCGGCCAGCAGCGCCAGCGCCTGGTCGGAGTGGGTGGCGAGGATCACGTCGTCGAAGCGCTCGGGCTCCAGCCGGCCGCGCGAGGCGACCTCGACGTGGTCGTCGAAGCGGCGGATCGCCGTCACCGGGCTGTCGAGGCGCAGTCGTGATCGCCAGGGCGCCACGGCGGCCTCGACGTAGCGCCGCGAGCCGCCGGAGATGGTGCGCCAGGCGGGGCGGTCGCGGAGGCCGAGCATCCCGTGGTTGGCGAAGAACTCGGCCAGGAAGCGGGCCGGGAACGACCACATCTGGCGCGGGTCGGCCGACCACACCGCCGACGCCTGGGGGACGATCAGCCGCTCGATGAACGGCGTGGAGAAACGGTGCTCCTCCAGCCACGCCCGCAGCGACAGCCCGTGGTCGGCTCCCAGCAGCTCCAGCGCGCGGCGGTTGAAGCGCACGAGGTCGGCGACCATGCGGTGGAACCACGGGGTGACCAGGTGCGCACGCTTGGCGAACAGGCCGTTGGCCGAGGCGCCGTTGTATTCGAAGTCGCCGATGCCGTCGCTGACCGAGAAGCTCATGTCGCTGGGCTGCCAGGCGACGCGCAGGTCGGCCAGGAAGCGCTCGAAGCGCGGGTAGTTGCGGTCGTTGAAGACGATGAACCCGGTGTCGACGTCGACCCGGCCGCCCGGCGTGTCGACGGCCACAGTGTGGGCGTGCCCGCCCGGCGCCGAGCCGGCCTCGAAGACGGTGATGTCGTGCTGGCGGTGCAGCGCGTGGGCGGTGGCGAGGCCGGCGATCCCCGTGCCGACGATGGCGATCTTGCGTCCCATTGCATGGGTGTATCCGCGCCAGGTCCGACGACGGATCACGTCCCTCTACCCCGAAAACGTTGACCCGCGAGTCAACGGGCCGGGTACACTTCCGTCTGTAGGCCCCGTGGAGTGCGACCGCCGGGGGATAAACCTGCCCGTGGTGTGCGACCGCCGGGCAACCTCATCGAAAGGACGTTCCCATGCCCGAAGCCGTCATCGTCGACGCGGTCCGGACGCCCGTCGGCCGTGCCTTCAAGGGCTCGCTGGCCTCGTTGCGCCCGGACGAGACACTGGCCTTCGTGGTCGACCAACTGCTGGAGCGCAACCCCGGCGTCGATCCGTCGACCGTCGAGGAGCTGGTGGCGGGCTGCGGCCTGCCGCAGGGCCTGCAGGCCAACAACATCGGCCGCATCGCCGTGCTGCTGAGCGACAAGCTCGGCCAGGCCACCAACGGGTCGACGATCAACCGCTACTGCGCGTCGGGGCTGGACGCGATTCGCATCGCGGCCAACGCCGTGAAGGCCGGCCAGGGCGACGTGTACGTGGCCGGCGGCGTCGAGTTCGTCTCGCGCTACAACGCCGCGCAGGAGGCCGCCCACCCCGAGGATCAGAACGACAGGCTGCAGGGCAAGGAGCCGGGCCAGCCCGACGCCTACATCGCCATGGGCCTGACCGCCGAGAACGTGGCCGAGCGCTACGGCGTCTCGCGTGAGCAGCAGGACGCGTACGCCCAGCGCTCCCAGGAGCGTGCGGTGGCCGCCCAGAACGACGGCTTCTTCGATCGCGAGATCGTGCCCGTGACGCTGGGCGACGGCACCGTCGTGGCCAAGGACGACGGTCCGCGCGCGTCCTCGACGCTGGAGAAGCTGGCCTCGCTGGAGCCGGCCTTCAAGCCGGGCGGCACGGTCACGGCGGGCAACTCGTGCCCGCTCAACGACGGCGCCGCCGCGGCGCTGGTGATGAGCGACGCCAGGGCCAAGCAGCTGGGCCTCACGCCGCGCGCGCGGATCATCACGGCGGCCACCTGGGGCAACGAGCCCGAGTACATGGGGGTGGCCCCGATCGGCGCGGTCAAGAAGGCGTTGGAGCGGGCCGGCATGAGCATCGCCGACATCGACGTCTACGAGCTCAACGAGGCGTTCGCCGCCCAGGTGATCCCGATCGCCGAGGAGGTGGGCTTCGACGACGACAAGCTCAACCCGCATGGCGGCGCGATCGCCCTCGGCCACCCGTTCGGCATGACCGGGGTGCGCATCATGACCACGCTGCTCAACGACCTGGACACGATCGACGGCACGATCGGCCTGGAGACGATGTGCGTCGCCCAGGGCCAGGGCGAGGCGATGATCGTCGAGCGCCTCTCCTAGCAGCGCGGGTGGCCGCGGCCGAGGCGACGCCACGCCTCGGTCGCGGCGACAGCGCCGCGCGCGATCACCTGGCAGCATGCCGTCGACATGGGCGGCGGGTCGGCAAGCAGTGAACCGCAGTGGCAGCGCCACCTCCCCGAGGGACGCACCTGGGAGCCCGTGGCCGCGGACGACTCGCTGGTGAGCGTCTGGGCGCGAAGCTGGAGCCAGCGCCCCGACGCCGTCGCGCTCGTCGATCTGAGCGCCGGCCGCGAGGTCGCCTACACGCGCCAGGAACTGGCCGCGCGCTCGGCCTCCGCGGCCGCCCGACTGGCGGCACGCGGGGTGGGCGCCGGCGACCGCGTCGTGTTCAGCGGCGCGCCGGGTGCCGACTACCTCTTCCTGTACCTCGGGGCGCTACGCATGGGCGCGGTGATCGTGCCGGCCAACACCGCCTACACCGCCGCCGAGCTTGGGCACATCGTGACCGACAGCGGCGCACGCCACCTCGTGCTCGACGACCCGGGCCGCGCGCCGCAGCCGTCGCTGGAGGTGGTCGTGCCGGGGAAGCGCCTCGACGGCGCGCCGACCGTGCCGGCGCTGCACGCTCCCGTCGCCGGCGACCTGGCGATGATCGCCTATACGTCGGGCACCACCGGACGGCCCAAGGGCGCGATGCTCTCGCACGCCAACCTGCTGGCCAGCGCGCGCGCGGTCGGGCTGGCCTGGCGCTGGAGCGAGGACGACGGTCTCGTGCTCGCGCTGCCCCTCTTCCACATCCACGGCCTCGGGGTCGGCGTGCACGGCAGCCTCTGCGCCGGCGGGCGCATCCTGCTGCTGGGCGGCTTCTCGCCGGCCGCGGTCGCCGCGGCCGCCGCCCGCGACGACGCGACGCTGTTCTTCGGCGTGCCGACGATGCACTCGCGCCTGGTCGAGCACGCACAGGCCGAGCCCGCCGCCCGCGAGGCACTCGCCTCGCTGCGGCTGATGGTGTCCGGCTCGGCACCGCTCTCGCACGAGCTCTGGCAGCGCGTGGCCGACGTCACCGGTCAGCGCATCATCGAGCGCTACGGCATGACCGAGACGATCATGAACATCTCCAACCCCTATGACGGCGACCGTCGGCCCGGGACGGTCGGCCTGCCGCTGCCGGGCGTGGAGGTGCGCCTGGATGCTGACGCCGACGGCCCGGGGGAGCTGCTCGTGCGCGGCCAGAACGTCTTCTCCGGCTACTGGGAGCGGCCCGAGGCCACGCAGGAGGCGTTCGCGCCCGGAGGCTGGCTGCGCACCGGCGATGTCGGCGTGCGCTCGGCCGACGGCTACTACGCGATCGTCGGGCGCTCCAAGGAGCTGATCATCTCCGGCGGCTACAACATCTACCCGCGCGAGGTCGAGGAGGCGCTGGAGGCCCACCCGGCCATCCGCGAGGCTGCGGTCGTCGGTCGTCCGTCGCCGGAGTGGGGCGAGAGCGTCGCCGCCTTCGTGGTCGCCGCTGACGGGGCCACGATCCCCGACGCGGTCGCACTGACGACGTTCGTCGCCGAGCGCCTGGCCGGCTACAAGAAGCCGCGCGAGTACCACGTCATCGACGCGGTGCCGCGCAACGCCCTGGGCAAGATCGACCGCCGGCAGGTGGGCGAGCTGCTGGATCCAGGAGGAGAGCGGACATGAGCCAGCGCACGACGCCCGACGACATCACCGAGGCGGTGCTGGCCAGCTTCGACGGCTGCGCCGCCGAGCGCCTGCGCACGATCATGCGAGCGCTGGCCGGCCACCTGCATGCCTTTGTCAAGGAGGTGAAGCTGACCGAGGAGGAGTGGCGCGCCGCAATCGGCGTGCTCACCGCCACCGGCCACATCACCGACGACAGGCGCCAGGAGTGGATCCTGTGGAGCGACACGATGGGCATCTCGATGCTCGTCGACGCGCTCGGGCACCGCTTTCCGCCGCCCGCGACGGAGTCCACCGTGCTGGGGCCGTTCTACGTGCCCGGCTCGCCCGCGCGAGCCTACGGAGAGCACCTCGACGAGATGCCGGCCGGCGACGCCGCCTGGGTGTATGGGACGGTGCGCTCGCTGGACGGGACGCCGCTGGCCGGCGCCGAGCTCGACGTGTGGCAGAACGGCGACAACGAGCTGTACGCCGTCCAGGACCCCGAGGCGCCCGAGGACCATCTGCGTGGGCGCTTTCGCACGCGCGAGGACGGCACGTACGGGTTCGTGGCGGTGCGCCCGACGCCCTACCCGATCCCCTTCGACGGCCCGGTCGGGCAGATGCTGTCGGCCACCGGCCGCCACCCGTGGCGGCCGGCGCACATCCACATGATCGTCCGCGCCGAGGGCCACCGCTCGGTCACGACGCACCTGTTCGACGAGCACTCGGCCTACATCGACTCCGACGCGGTCTTCGCAGTCAAGCCGTCGCTGTTGCGCGAGTTCGTCGAGCGCGCACCTGACGATCCCGAGCGGCCAGAGGGAATCGACGGGCCATGGTGGTCGCTGCACAGCGACTTCGTCCTCGTGCCCAGCGACGATGCCGCCGAGCCGGTCGACCCCGGCCGCACCGCCTGAACCCTCCCTGCGTGGGCCGCCGGGACTACGTGCGCTGGCGGTCCTCGGCCTCCGGTGCCTCGCGTGGGCGCGCGCCCACGCGACTCAGCAGCGCGTCCCAGCTCGCGGCGTCGCCGGGGATGAGCGCCGGCACCCCGGGCGGCACCCCCACCTGGGCCGCGTCGACCACCAGCGGCGCAGGGCCGGCCGCGGCGGGTACGTCGCCCAGCAGCGTGACCGCCTGCTTGGTCGCCGCGTCGGCGACGACGAGCGTGAGCACGCCGCGCGAGGCCAGCAGCGCGCCGGCCAGCAGCGCCGCGGGCTGCTCGGCGGCGCCGGCGATCACCACCACGCCGCGGGTCCCAGCGGCCGGCAGCAGCAGCGTGGCGGCGGGCGCCGGCGCCCGCCACCGGCGCACCCGCACCCCGTCGGCCAGCAGCCGGCGCTCCAGCGTGCGCGACGCGCCGGCGCCGGCCTCGGTGTCGGCGCGGACGTCGATGCGCAACGGGCGCAGCGAGGCCAGCGCGGCCACCGGGCCGCCGCCGGGCTTGGCCGGTGCCCACGCCCCGGCCAGCTGCTCGGCGCGGGGGGCCTGTGCGCGCCACGAGCGGCCGTCGTCGTCGAGCAGCCGCGCACGCCAGCGCAGCACGCTGTCGCCGCGCGCCCGCAGCGCGAGCGGCTCGTCGATCAGGCCCGTCGCAGCACCGCGGATCTCCAACACCGACTCCAGCATGACCACCTCGGCGGCCGGGAGCGTCTCGGCCGAGGCGCCCGACCGCCATCGGCCGGCTGGCGGGCGCTAGGCCGAGCCCTCCAGCAGCTCGCCGGCCTCCAGCCACCCCGCCTCCAGCTCGTCGCGGTCGGCGGCCAGGGCCGACAGCTGCGCGTTGAGCTCGCGCAGGCGCGCATGGTCGGTCGCGGCCGCCGCCATCTGCTCGTGCAGCGCGGCCTCGCGTGCGGTCAGCCGATCCAGCTCGCGCTCCAGGCGCGCCAGCTCCTTGCGCGCGGACCGCAGCACGGCGCCGGGAGGCGGCGCGCCCGCGTCGCGCGTCGCGGCCGCCGGCACGCGCGGGGTCTGCGCCACCGCCTGGCGCTCGGCGAGGTACTGGTCGATTCCGCCCGGCAGGTGGCGGATCGACCCGTCGGTGCCCAGCGCGTAGACGTCGTCGCACACGCGCTCGACGAAGTAGCGGTCGTGGCTGACCACCAAGAGCGTCCCCGGCCAGCCGTCGAGCAGGTCCTCCAGCGCGGTCAGCGTGTCGATGTCCAGGTCGTTGGTCGGCTCGTCGAGCAGCAGCACGTTGGGCTCGCCCATCAGCAGCCGCATGCAGCGCCAGCCGACGGCGCTCGCCGCCCGACAGGTCGCGCACGAGCGTGCGACCGCGATCGCCGCCGAAGCCGAAGCGCTCGGCCAGTTGGCCCGCGGTCAGCTCGACGCCGCCGCTCGTGCGCAGGCGGCCGCGCACCTGCTCCACCGCCTGGAGCGCCCGCGCATCGGGGTCGGCAGGATCGGCGGCGTCCATCGCCTCCTGCGACAGGTGGGCGAGGCGGACGGTCTGGCCGCGCACGACCCGCCCGGCGCCGGGCTCCAGCTCGCCGGCCAGCACGCTGACCAGCGTCGTCTTGCCCGATCCGTTGACTCCGACCAGCGCGATGCGGTCGCCCGGGCCCAGCCGCCAGGTGACGCGCCGCAGCAGCTCGCGCGAGCCGAAGGCGACCGAGACCTCCTCGGCCTCCAGCACGGTGTTGCCCAGCCGGGCGGTCGCGAAGCGCAGCAGCTCGACGCTGTCGCGGGCCGGCGGCTCGTCGGCGATCAGCGCGTTGGCCGCCTCGATCCGGAACCGCGGCTTGGAGGTGCGGGCCGGCGGGCCGCGGCGCAGCCAGGCCAGCTCCTTGCGCAGCAGCTCCTGCCGGCGCTCCTCGCGCGCGGCCTCGCTGCGGGCGCGCTCGGCGCGGGCCAGCACGTAGGCCGCGTACCCGCCCTCGTACTGGCGCACCGTCTCGTCGCCGACCTCCCACGTGTGCGTGCAGACCGCGTCGAGGAACCAGCGGTCGTGGGTGACGACGACGAGCGCGCCGCGGCGCGCCGCCAGGTGGCGCGCCAGCCAGTCGACGCCCTCCACGTCGAGGTGGTTGGTGGGCTCGTCGAGCAGCAGCAGGTCGGGCGAGCCCAGCAGCATCCGGGCCAGCGCGATGCGCCGGCGCTCACCGCCGCTGAGGGGGCGCGATGCGCGTGTCCATGCCGTCGGCGAAGCGCCGCAGCTCGACGCCGCCCAGCAGGCCGTCGAGCACCGAGCGGAACGTGCTGTCGGCGGCCCACTCGTGGTCGGCGCGGTCACCGACGAGCTCCTGGCGGATCGTGCGCTGATGGTCGAGCTCGTCGAGCTGGCCGATGATCGCCAGATCGAGGCCGTTGGCGCGGGTCACGGCACCGGCGTCGGGCTCCTCGAGCCCGGCGATCAGGCGCAGCAGCGTCGACTTGCCGTCGCCGTTGCGCCCGACGACGCCGATGCGCTCGCCGGCCGCGACGCCGAGCGACACGGCGCGCAGCACCGATCGCGCACCGTAGCCCTTGTCGACGGCGTTGAGGTTGACGAGGTTGCGCGGCGGCACGGATCACGTTGTAGCCGTCTTGATCTGCGCTGCAGGTTGGCGCGCGAAGATCCGGGCATGAGCGACGAGGACAGCCCCCGCAAGAGCTTCGAGGACGCGCTGCGCGCGATCGGCGAGGAGGTCAATCGTGCGGTCGATCGGCTCTCGGAGATGGATCTCGACGACGTGGCGCGATCGATCGGGGTGGATCCCGAGCAGGCGCGCGGCTGGATCGACGAGGCCGGCAGTTGGCTGCGCGAGCAGGCCGACGGGTTCGACCCGTCGTCGTTCGACGCCGCCCGCTTCCGCGCGTCGTGGACGTCGGCGAGCGGGCCTGAGGCCACCGTCGTCGATCCGCTGACCGGCGCGGGCCCGCACCCGCTCGACCATCCGACGCGTCAGCAGGGCCAGGCGCTGGCAGCGCTGGACTCCGGGCGCTGGGCGATCGAGCCGGGAACGAGCGCCCTGGTCGCCCGCGGCGACGGTCCGGCGCCCCAGGACGCGCTCGGGCTCGTGCGCGAGCTGCGCGTGCGCGACTGGCTGGACGCCGACGGTCAGCTGACGCTCACGGGGCGCGCCGCGCTCGCGCGTTGGCTGGACGCGGTGTAGCGGTCCGTTTCAGGCCGGCGCGCCGGAGCGATAGCGCCGACGTTCCAACCTGCGTCCGACGCGGTTTGACGCCGGCGACCCGTGGCAACACCGGGGCCGGCGCGGGCGCAAGGGGTTGTAGGGGCCCCGACAAGCCCGCGCGTCCGGTCACGGTGCCCCTGGCAGACCGCCAGGGGCACCGTCGCCCTGGACGGTCGCCGACCGTCGAACATCTGTCGATCCGGGTGAGGGCCCATCCGCCGGCGGGAACGCTGGCGGCGCCGCCACGTCCTTGGCGCGGCGGTCGGGTCCCCGTCTGCTTCCCCTACGATGCCGGACGGGGACCCACCACGCGCGAGCGTCCCAGCTCGTCGGCTAGGACTCGCCCGGTCGGAACGGCACGGTCAGGGTCATGAGCAGGATGCGCAGGTCCAGGGTCAGCGACCAGTGCTCGATGTAGTAGTTGTCCCACTCGACGCGGTCCTCGATCGACGTCTGCCCGCGCAGCCCGTGCACCTGCGCCCAGCCCGTCAGCCCCGAGCGGACGCGCAGGCGGTCGTCGTAGCGGCGGATGTCGCGTGCGAAGGCGACCGCGTACTCGGGCCGCTCCGGCCGTGGGCCGACGAGGCTCATGTCCCCGCGCACGACGTTGAGCAGCTGCGGAAGCTCGTCCAGCGACGTGCGCCGCAGGAAGCGGCCGATCCGCGTGCGCCGGTCGACTCCCTCCACGCCGCCGGGAGCGCTGCCGGACTCGGGCACGAACGAGGAGCGTGCCGGCTCGCCGCGCATGGAGCGGAACTTGAGCACGTCGTACTGCTGGCCGTCGCGGCCCAGCCGGCGCTGGCGGAACAGCACCGGGCCCGGCGACTCCAGCCGGATGGCCAGCGCGATGGCCAGCAGCAGGGGCGCGCCGAGCGTCAGTAGCGCGAACGACACGACGATGTCGAGCATGCGCTTCACGCGCAGCTGGGCACGTCGCCGCGAGGACGGGCGCAGGCCCATCAGCGGCAGGCCGCCGACACGCTGGTAGAGCAGGTTGCCGTTGACCGCGTCGAACAGCCGCGGGACGACCGACACGTCCAGGCCGAGCTGCTCGCAGTCGCGCAGCAGGCCGCCGAGCGTGTCGTCGCGCGCGGCGGGGGAGAAGGCGATGATCACGTGGCGCGCGCCCGTGGAGGCGGCCACCGCGCGCAGGTCCGCCGCCGATCCCAGCAGCGGCAGTGGCAGCGGCGGCTGACCGTCGGGCTCGTCTCCGTCGACGAAGCCGACCGGCTGGAGGCCGTAGCTGGGATCGCTCAGCAGTCGGCGAGCGATGCGCCGGCCCACGGTCCCGGATCCGACGATCAGCGCCGGATCCCCGGTCTGGCCGCGGGTCAGCGCGCGGCGGCGGCCGAGGCTCAGCAGGGCGCGCGCCCCGATCAGGCCCAGCGCCCCGAGCGCGGCCGCCGCGGCGTAGGTCGGCAGATCGGGAGGCGTCCCGATCGCAACCGCCAGCACCACGACCGCCATCGTCGCGGTGGCGATCGCTCCGGCTGCCCGCCCCGACGCGTCCAGCGGCGTGCGGCCGATGCCCCACGCGTACGTTCCGCGGGTGGCCAACAGCAGCCCGCTGATCGGCGGCAGCAGCAACAGCTCGTACCCGACGGAGCGGGGCGCCAGCGAGACGAGCACGACCGCCACGGCAAGGAACAGGGTCAATGCGTCGGCGGCGATGCAGGCGCACACCAGGCCGCGGCCGTGCCAGATCGGATGAGGGCCCTCGACGACGGGATCAACGGTCGCGAGGACGGGCGCCTCGACCTCGATGGGGGGCGCTACATGGACGGCGATCGGCTCGGACTCGGTCAGCGACATGCGGCGACAGCGACGCTAAGCCGAGACCCGGGTCCCCGGTGGGCGACTTCCACCGTCACGACGCTGGGCAATCGTCCCGGCCACGCGGACGGCTCCGTGCCCGGTTGGCCGCAGGAACGTCCCCATCTTGCTCGGCCTCGCGTGCCCAGCTCTGCCGCACCGATTCCCCCCAGTGGCGATTGGGCGCGCCCGTAGCTTCCTCGCCGTGAGCAGCACCGAGCCATCGACCGTCACCGGCGAACTGCGCCTGCTGATCGTCGACGACGATCCGCTCGTGCGGGGCGCGTTGCGCGACGCGATGCGCGACAGCGTGGGCATCAGCGTCGCCGGCGAGGTGGCCGACGGGCAGGCCGCGCTGGCGGCCGTCACCGAATGCCGCCCCGACGTCGTGCTGCTCGACGGCGGGATGCCCGGCCTGGACACCGCGACGCTCACGCGGATGCTGCGCGAGCGGGTGCCCGACGTGCACGTCGTCGTCTTCTCCACCGCCGACGATGCCGAGCTGGGCATCCGCGGGCTGCGTGCCGGCGCGGTGGGCTTCCTCGTCAAGGACGTGACCAGCGAGGCGCTCGTCCGGTCGCTGCATGGCGTGCTGCGCGGCGAGGCCGCTGTCTCGCGCGCGCTCGCGTTGAAGATCGTTCAATCGCTGTCCGACAGCTCGCGCGGCGCGGCGTCTGGCGAGCCGCCGCGCCTGCGCAGCGTCGACGACGATGCGCAACAGGCCGGAGGCGAGCGATGACCGCCCCGGTGACCGTCGTCGGCACCGACCGCGCAGCAGCGCACGCTGCGCGTGCGCTGGCGGCTGCCGGCCACGCCGTCCAGCGCGCTGAGGACGGGCGCGCCGCGGCGCGGTCCGGCGCCGCCTGTCTGGTCTGCAGCGCCGACGGGCTCGCGGCGCTCGCGACGCTGCGCCCGCCCCCGGCGATCGTGGCGCTGCTCGAGCGCGACACCTGCGAGGCGGCGCTGAGCGCGCTGGCCGACGGCGCCCACGAGTGCGTCGATGCCGACGCCGACGGTCGCGCCCTGTCACGCGCCACCGCCCTGGCGCTGGCCCGCCGCGCTGCCGCCGACCAGGCGCGGCGCGACCCGCTGACCGGGCTCGTCAACCGCGGCCTGCTGCACGAGCGGCTGGCCGCCGCGCTGGCGGCCATCCCCGACGGCCCGGACGCGCTCGCCGTCCTGTTCGTCGACCTCGACCGCTTCAAGGCGATCAACGACGCGCACGGCCATCCGGCCGGCGACCGCGTGCTGGTCGACATCGCCCGGCGCCTCCAGGCCGGCGTGCGCCCGCATGACGTCGTCGGACGGTACGGCGGCGACGAGTTCGTCGTCATCTGCGAGCACGTGACACCCGGCGAGGCGCGTGCGATCGCGCGTCGGCTGGCGGCGCGGCTGGCCGACCCGATCGGCATCGACGGCGTCCGCCACCCGGTGGGCGCGAGCATCGGCGTCGCCGTGACCCGCGACCCGTCGTTGCCTCCGGTGCGGATGATCGCGCTGGCCGACGCGGAGATGTACCGCGCCAAGGTCGCTCAGCGCCCGGCGATCGCGGAGGCGGCCTGACATGAGCGAGAACGGCGATGGAAGCCACGAGAGCACGGGCGATCGCCTGCGGGTGATCATCGCCGACGCCGATCCGCTCGCGCGGCGGGTCGTGCGCGACGAGCTGCAGCGCGACCGGCGCTTCGTCGTCTCCGCCGAGGCGGGGGACGGGGTCGAGGCCGTCGAGCTGACCTGCCACTACCAGCCCGAGCTGCTGGTGATGGAGACGATCCTGCCGCGCCTGGACGGCCTGGAGGTCGTGCGTCGTCTGCGCCAGCGCGCGCCTGACGTGCGCATCGTCATCTTCGCCATCAGCACCGATGTCGACGTGCAGATGCGGGCGCTGCGCAACGGCGCGTGCGGCTATCTGACCAAGAACGTCGGCGTCCAGGCGGTCCCGCAGGCGCTGCAGGCGGTGGCCCGTGGGGAGGCCGCGATCCCGCGCTCACTGACCATGAACCTGATCGAGCGCCTGCGTCGCGTGCCCGAGGCCGGGACGGGCATGCGCCCGATTCGCAGCAACCTCACGCCGCGCGAGTGGGAGGTGCTCGACCGGCTCGCGCGCGGCGGCAGCACCAGCGAGATCGCTGCGGCCCTGTACCTCACCGAGGACACGGTCTACAGCCACGTCAAGAACATCATGCGCAAGCTCGGCGTGCGCACGCGCGGCGAGGCGGTCGCCGCGGCGACGCGCCTGGTGGAGACCGCTCCAACTGCCTGAGTGGTCTGTCGGCGGACTGTGTTTCCGCCGGACGGGCTAGTACGGTCCCGTACCGTGGCCTGGGAGACTCGCACCGGCACGATCGAGGTCGAACGTGCACCCGAGGTGCACGTGAACCTGATCAGCGGTGACGCTGATCGTCGGCAGCAGCTGCTGGACCGTCTCCGGGGCGACGAGCGCTTCACGCTGGCCGTTCGCGCGAACCGGCGCGGCGCCGTCCACGGCGTGGTCGCGCTCGACGTCGCCGGAGCCGAGGCCCACGCGGTCGAGCTCGTGCATCGGCTGACGCGTGACCCCCAAGGACCGAAGGTGCTGGCGGTCGTGGACAACGAGGACGACCTGGTGCTCGCGCGTCGCCTGGTGCTTGCCGGGGCCGCGGGCGTCACGTCGCTGCGCCAGCCGGCCAGCGGCCTGTGCCAGGCCGTGCTCGACGTCGCCGGGGGGCTGGCCTCGGTGTCGGCTGCGCTCGCGGCCGAGCTGGTGCGCCAGCTGCAGGCCCTGCCCGAGGCCTGACCCGGGAGAAACTCCCCCCAGGGGGGCAGAAACCGCCCGGGTCGTCCGGACGATCTCCTCCGCCGGGTGGTCGTGATCATCCCCGCGTCGGGGCGGTCACCCGCCATTAGCGTCGCGGTCGACAGTCCTCTGACGAAGTCCGGATCCGGGAGGGCGACCGTGGTTGCGTCCGGGACGGAGGAAGGAAAGGTGCGGCCACATGCGGCCTCGAACCTCCGCTGCCGTGATGGCGGCGGGCCTGACATTGATGGGCGGCGGGACGGCTGCGGCCGCCACCGGCGCTGCGGACAGCGGGGTCGCCTCGGCGGCCCAGTACCAGCCGGAGAACACCGGCACGGTGCCCGTCACGCCGCCGACGTCCACGACGCCGTCGGAGACGCCGCCGGCGACGACGACGCCGTCGGAGACGCCGCCGACCACGACGGCCAACGCGCCATCCGAGAGCCCGGCGTCGACGACCCCCACCGAGACGCCTTCGCGCACCACGCACGCGGTGCCGTCGGAGTCGACGCCTCCGACCACGCCGCCCGTGGCGGCGACGACGGCGCAGGCGCCGGTCGCCGAGACGTCGGCCTCGAGCCTGCCGTTCACCGGCTACGACATCGTGCCGGTGGCCATCGGCGGCCTCGCGCTGCTTGCGATGGCCGGGCTGCTGTACCGACGCGGGCGTCGCGACCAGGGCTGACCGGTGCGCCGTCTGCTGCTCAGCGTCGCGGCTGTGCTGGTGGCCTGCGCGTTCGCCGCCTCGGCGGCGAACGCCGCGGTCCCCACCGTCATCACGCTCACCTTCGATGACGGCACGGCCGACCAGTTCGACATGGTCAAGCCGATGCTGGACGCCGACGGCCTGACGGCGACCTTCTACGTCAACAGCGGCACCATCGGCGCCGACGGCTACATGAGCTGGGCGGACCTGCACGCGCTCGAGAGCGACGGGTACGAGATCGGTGGCCACACCGTCTCGCACACCAATCTCGCCGACAACACGCTGACCGACGAGCAGCGCATGGCCGCCGTCTGCGATGACCACGCTGCGCTCCTCGCCCAGGGGCTGACGGTGACGAGCTTCGCCTACCCCAACGGCGGGTGGATCATCGATCGCGGGCAGTCCACCGAGGACCGCACGACGATCCCCAACATCGTGCAGCAGTGCGGATACACCACCGCGCGCACGACCGAGGGGATCGACCCGTCCGACTGCGACCTGTGCGCGGCACCGATCACCGACGTGAACACGCGGCCCTTCGACACGCGCGCGCTGCAGTTCGTCGGCGCGCCGAACACGGCGGCGGGCGCGATGAACGCGATCTCCCTGGCCAAGCAGCAGGTCGACTCGGCTGCCGCGGCGGATCCCAGCATCCCCGGCGGCTGGCTGCAACTGGTCTTCCACGACGTCTGCAGCGGGACCGGCTGCGGCGATCAGTACGCCTTCTCGCAGGCCGAGATGCAGCAGCTGCTCAACTGGCTGGACGACCAGCCGGCGTCCGCCTGCTACGTGGTCAAGACGACCGCCGAGGTGATCGCCAACGGGACGACGCGCTTCGCCTGCCCGACCGATCCGCCGCCGGCCGTGTCGCTGTCGGCGCCGGGTGACGGGAGCAGCGTGACCGGCTCGGTGGGGCTGACCGCGACGGCCAGCGACGACGACGCGGTCACCAAGGTCGAGTTCCTGGTCGACGGCAGCGTCGTCGCGACGGACGACGCGTCCGCAGGGCCGCAGTTCAGCGGCACCTGGGACAGCAGCACCGCGGCCGGCAGCACCGTGACGATCACGGCCCGCGCCTATGACACGGCCGGCAACACGACGACGTCCGCGCCTCGCAGCGTGACCGTCCCCGCAGCCACTCCGCCGACTGGTGGCGGTGGCGGTGGCGGTGGCGGTGGCGGTGGCATCTTCATCGGCGCGGGTGGTGGCGGCGGCGGTGGCACCGCGCCGGCCGCGTCGACCCCGGCCGCCGCGACCCCGGTCGTCACGCCGCCTCCCCCCGGGCCGGCCACGACGTCCCCGTCACAGGATCCGACGCCCGTGGCGGCGACGGCCCCCCCGACGGTGCGCCTGCTGGCTGCGCCCAGGCGCCTGCTGCGCAGGGGCATCGTGCGCTTCCGGCCCGTCGTGCGGGCTGAGGCCGGCGTGGTGAAGGTCGAGTACTTCGTCAACGGCCACCGGGTCAGGCAGCGCAGCAAGGGGCCCTGGGCCGTGCGTTGGAAGACCCGCGCCAAGCATGCGCGCAAGTTCCGCCTGGTGGTGCGCGTCACCGACGAGCAGGGGCGTGTCGCGCGCAGCGACCGCATGAAGGTCCGCGTGGCGGGGAGGCGCTGAGATGGCCGTGACCACGGTGAGCGAGCGCCGCCAGTCGGGCATCGCGCACGTGGTGCGCGATGCCTGGCACGGGCGCCTGCCCGCCCGCTATGACGAGCCGCGCACCCGCGTCGCGCTCGAGCAGGCGGTCCGGGTGCAGCTGCGCCCGGGCCAGCGCATCCTCGACGTCGGATCGGGCGCCAAGCCGTTCCTGGCCCCCGAGGAGCGTCCCGCCGGTGTCCGCTACGTCGGCATGGACATCGATGCCGATGAGCTGGACAAGGCGCCCGACGGCTGGTACGACGACGCCGAGGTCTCTGACGTCACCGTGCGCCGCGCGCGGCTGGAGGGGCGCTTCGACCTGATCGTCAGCAACCAGGTCTTCGAGCACGTCAAGCCGCTCGACGTCGCGCTGCGCAACATGCGCGCCTACCTGGCGCCGGGCGGCGTCATGGTGACGAAGTTCTCGGGCGCCTTCTCGATCTTCGCCCTCGTCAACCGGATGGTGCCCCACCGCGTGGCGGTGTGGGGCCTGCATCGCTTCCTCGGCGACGACCCCGAGCGCATCTTCCCGGCCCACTACGACCAGTGCTGGGACTCGGCGCTGCGCCGGCTGACCGCCGACTGGTCCAACGTGCAGATCGAGCCGCTCTACATGGGCGCCGAGTATCTCGAGTTCCTGCGTCCGGCTCAGGCGCTGTACCTCGGCGCCGAGGAGCTGTGGGCGCGCCGCGACGTTCGCAACCTCGCGGCCTACTACGTCGTCACCGCGCGTCGCTGAGCCAGCCTCCCAGGCTCAGCGCCGCGGTGGCGCGATCACCTGCAGATACCGAGCCCAGTCGACGCCGCTGCCGACGTCGAACGCGTACTGGCCGGCGTACGACGACACATGCGCGCCGCTGCCGCGGGCGATCGGAACCAGCGGGTCGGGATAGCCGAACGAGGTGTACATCGTGCTGGACTCGAACATGAAGCCGATGCCGTCGCCACCGGTGTCGCCCACGTAGCCGCCGTAGTGCGCCAGCGCCCGCAGGATCGCGGTCTTCCAGCGCGGCAGTCGCAGCGCGTCGATCTGGGCGTTGGTCATGTTCAGACGCAGGCGGGCGCCCATCGGCGGCGCCGTCGTCCCCGACGGGCAGGGCGCGCCGCCGGCGACGGCGGGGTACACGTACGCGCTCTGGTCGCGCGAGCGCCGGTGCGCGGCGGCGCCGTAGCCGCTGCCGTCGCCGGTGCACCACAGCACGACGAACAGCGCATGGTTGATGTGCCCGGCGCGCATCTCCTGCGCGCGGATCATGCCGGCGATGTTGCCGAACCGCGATGCCGTGCCGCCCGTGCGCAGGCCGCTGCCGTTGACGCGCAGCCGCCCGCCCCAGGAGAACGACAGCGTGCCGCCGCCGCGCGGCTTGTCGTGCACCTGCCACAGGTCGTACTCCCAGCCGTTGGGCGTGACGATCGTCATGTGGCCGTCGCCGCCGCCGGCGGGCTGGGCCGCGTCGGGGATGCGGATGCGCATGCCCTCGATCGGGTTGTGGCCGTAGCCGGCGGTCGTGCGCAGCGTGAAGATCGGGTCGCGATCGGTCGCGTAGTAGGTGGGATGCCCCAGTCGTCGGGCGTCTCGGCCACGCCCGCCGTGAGATGGCCGGGCGGGCCGAAGCGCAGCGTCTGGGTGATCATCGCGTCCGATCCGGCCAGCGGACGCGTGCCGGCGGGGATGCGCTGGTTGAACGGCGAGCTGGAGGCGTAGGGCCGCCAGCTGGCCGGAGGCCAGTGCCCGGCGCGGTAGCCGTGCCACGAGGAGGCCGACTTGGCCGGCGGGGTGTCGTTGGAGTCGCCACAGCCCAGCGGCCCGATGCCCAGCAGCCCGAGGCCCAGCGTCGCCCCGGCCGTGCGGATGCGCCTGCGCGTGCGCTCACGCATCGCCCTCACCTCCTGTTCGGGCGCACGAGCGCCCGGATCGCCGCGGCCGAGCAGCCGTGGCGGCCCGTCCCGGCCAGGAAGCCGGCCCCCCACGACGCGTGCATCACCGGCAGCACGACCAGCAGCCCGGCGGCGTCGCGCCGGGCGCCGTGGCGCGCGGCCTGCAGCGCGGTGGCGGCCACGGCGACGGCGTAGGCGGTCATGCCCGCTCGCGCGGCGCCGCGCACCGGGCGCGGGGCGGCGAGCGCCGCTCCGGCGGTGGCCAGCAGCGCCGGCGGCAGCAGGTGCGTGCGCCGCAGGCTGCCCGGGTGGCGGCGGTTGGTCTTGGCCCGGTAGAAGCCGTGGCGCCAGTACTGGCGGGCGAGGGCGCCCACCTGGTCGCGGGGCAGGTACTCGGCGGCCATCTCCGCGCGGCAGACGATGCGCCGGCCGGCGGCGAGCATGCGCGCCGCCATCTCGGAGTCCTGGTTGACCGGCCAGCCGGCGTCCCAGCCGCCGAGCTGCTCGACGGTGCTGCGCTGCCACACGCCGGCGAACACGCCGGTGTCCAGCTCGGTCTCCTCGGCCGGGCCGCCGCTGAGCATGCGCCACTTGCTGGAGCCGCCCACGCCCAGGCGCGTGCCCAGCGCGAGCGCGACGCTGCCCGACCAGCCGCCGTTGGCCCGCGGCACCACCGGGCCGGCGACCCAGTCGGCGTCGTCGCCGCGCTCCAGGCGCTCCATGCCCGCGGCCAGGTAGCGCGGCGGGAAGAACGCATGCGCGTCCATGCGGGCGACGTAGCGGCCGCGAGCATGGGCCAGCGCCGCGTTCAGGCCCGCCGCGGTGGTGCGCTGCGGGTTGTCGACGACGCGAATGCGCGGATCGGTGCTCGCCAGCTGGCGCAGCACGGCGCGCGTGTCGTCCTCGGAGCGCCCGTCGGCGAAGACGATCTCCATGGTGCGACCGGACAGCTCCTGCGCGCACATCGCGGCAACCGTCTCGGGCAGGTGCGCGGCCTCGTTGCGGACCGGGACGAGGACGCTGATGTCGGGCGCGCCGATCATCGGATCTGTGGCCTCCGTGGGGTGGGGGACGTCAGCGACAGCAACGCCGGCGCCAGGGCGAACAGGACCCAGGCCCGGCGGTCGTCGATGTTGGACAGGAAGAACGAGGCGGTGAGCACGCCGGCGATCGCCAGCACCGCGGTCCGGGCCAGCGTGGTCATGTCACGGTCGCCGTCGCGCTCGAAGCGGGCGGCCGCCAGCAGGCCCGCCCGCAGCGAGCTGCCGGCGAGGACCACGTAGAGCAGCAGCCCGATCAGCCCGAGCTCGACCCACGTCTGCAGGTACAGGTTGTGGACGACGATGCGCTTGCCGATCAGCAGGTCCCCGCGCGAGACGACGCCGGGCCGCGACAGGTAGCGCGGTGAGACGGCCGAGAACTGCTGCAGCCCGACGCCGAACAGCGGATGGTCACGGCCCATCTCCTGGGCGACGTGCCAGATGTCCGTCCGGCCGCTGCCGCCGTCGTTGACGCTGGTGACCCGCTGCAGCGAGCCGGGCGAGACCGCGAACCAGGACGCGATCGCCAGCGCCAGCAGCGCGACGAGCGCCGCGGCGCGCAGCCGGTGGCCGCGCAGCAGCACGATGGCGCCGACGCAGACGACCAGGGCGGCCAGGAAGCCCCCGCGCGACTCGGTGGCCGCCAGGCCGACGCCGAGCACGACGATGGCTGCCGCCAGCCCGAGCCGCAGCAGCGGCCGTCCGCGCTGGACGGCCAGACCGGCGGCCAGCGCGATCGCGGGGACGATCGCCGCGGCCAGGTAGTTGGCGTCCGCCCCGGCGCCGGCCAGGCGCGCGCCGTCGACGGCGCTGACGTCCATGGCGTCGGACGGCTTGAGGCCGCCGGTGGCGGCGCCGACGAGCACCGACAGCGTCGCGCCGGCGACGAACCCGAGCGCCAGACGGCGGACGTCCTCCGGCGCGCGCGGCAGGGTCGCGACCATCAGGAACACGACCGCGCACGTGGCCAGGTTGCGCAGGGTCGTCGGGGCCGCGCTGGCCTCGGGCGCCCACAGGAGCGTCACCGCCGGCCACAGCACGAGACCGCCCACGCACGCCGCCTGCAACGGGTGGGTGCGCAGGTAGGCGGAGATCGTCGTCCGCCCGGCGATCAGCGCGCCGATCCAGGCGATCACCACGATCAGCAGCGCGTAGTTGGAGCCGGCGCCGTGGGTTCCGGGGATCCCGGTGAGGAAGACGAGCGTCACCCACGCCGACAGCGCGATGACCGGGCTGGCGAAGGCCAGCGGCACGAACGTCAGCGCGGCGATCAGCCCGATGCCGGCGATCGGCTTGGCGGCCAGCAGCGTGCCGGCCAGCGTCGCCACCAGCAGCGCGCCCGCGACGATGGCGCCCTGGCGGCGCCTTGCTCGCCGGGGCGCCGCCAGCGCGGGCAGCCGGGAGGACGCTGCGGAGGTCACCCGGCCACCGCGGAGCGCGGCGGCGTGCGCGGGACCTGGCGCTCGTCAGAGTCGATATCGGCGTCGGGCAGGGTCAGCGCGGCGTAGGCGTCCCCGCCGGCGAACCCGTAGTAGCCGCCGGTGCGCCGGCTGCCACCGACCACGACCAGCCCGGTGGGAACGATCGCCAGCTGGCTCAGGGACTCCTGGGCGAGCGCCAGCTCGCGGCGATCGGTCTGCCCGGGCCGGGCGACGAGCAGCAGGTCATCGGCGCGGGCCGCCAGGCGCAGCGCGTCGGCCACCCGCCCGAGCGGGGGCGTGTCGATGAGGACGAAGTCGGCCAGCGCGCGCGCCTCCTCGACCAGCTCGGGCAGTCGCCGCGAGTAGGCCTGGAACAGGGCGCCGGCGTCGCCGACGGGCGGAGCGCTGAGCACGCGCAGGTTGCGCATGCCGTCGGCGGGCACGAGGACCTCCTCCAGGCCGCCGTCGCCGCGCAGCATCCGCAGCAGGTCGCTGCGCAGCCCGAGGCGCTCGCCGATCGCGCTCTTGCGCAGGTCGAAGTCGAACAGGATGACCCGGCGGCCCGACGACACCAGCGTCCGGGCCAGCGCGATCGCCGTGGTGGTCTTGCCGTCGCCCTCCGACGCCGACGTGATGACGACCACCCGGCTGCCGCGCCCGCGCGACTCCAGCTGGATCTGCAGTGCACGCAGCGCCTCGGTCGCCCCGACCGGCGGGGTGCCGACGTCGTCGTGGTGGTGGCGGTCGACGGGCACCCGCGCGAGCACGGGCAGCGACGACAGGTTGGCCAGCTCGTCCTCGTCGCGCACGCGGCGGTCGAGCTGCTCGACGGCGATCGCCGCGCCGACGCCGAGGGCGAGGCCGACGAGCACGCTGAGCACCAGCACGAGCGCCGTGCTCGTGCCGCTGGCGCTGGTGGGCACCGGCGCCGCCTGCAGCAGCGAGAAGTTCGGATCCTGGCCCTCGGCGAGCGCCTGCAGCGTGCTCGCCTCGCTGGCCAGCGCGGCCGCTGCCGGCGACGACGGGTCGCCGATCGCCTTCTCGCGCGCCTCGATGCCGGCCAGCTTGTCGCGCACCTGGGCCTGCAGCGTGCTGCGGCGGGTGTCCAGGGCGGCCCGCGTGTAGGCGTTGGCGAGCTCGGCGGAGCGCGCCGCGGCGGCGGCCTTGGCGGTCACGCCGACGACGTTGGCGTTGCCCTGCGGGAGGATGGTGATCGCCTCGCGCAGGCTGTCGGCGGTCGTCCCGCCGCCGAGCTTCTTGGCGGCCGTCTGAGCGGCACGCGGCGAGCGTCAGCATCGTCGCCGCCGTCTCCAGCGTGCGCGTCGGGTCGACCGACTCGCTGAGGATCGGCAGCCCGGCGGTCGTGGGGTCGTCGGCCTGCGGGGTGACGAGCACCTGCGCGGTCGTCTCGTACTCGTGGCTGCGCGTCACCGACCAGGTGACGGCGACCGCGATGGTCACCAGCGCGATGATCGCGACCAGCCACGGGTGGTGGCGCACCGCGCGACGGTAGGGGTCCAGCGTCGATGAGGCGGATGCGCCGCCCAGCGGCCGGGGGGCAAAGCTCGGCGTGCTCACGTGGTCTCCTTGTCGCGGCGTTCGCTCAGCAGGTCGCGCAGCGCGTCCTCGACGCGCTCGGCCACGCTCGGCCAGCTGGAGCCGTTGCGCGTGTGGTGGTGGCCGCGCTCGCCGAGGCGGTCGGCGAGCGCTGAATCAGAGAGGACGTCGTCCAGCGCGCCGGCCAGCGCGCTCGGGTCGCCGGGCGGCACCAGCAGCCCGCCGCCGCTGTCGCGTACGACGCTGCCCAGGTCGCCGACGTCGCTGGCCACGACCGCGCGGCGCATCGTCATGGCCAGATGCGCGACGCCGCTCTGGAACGACGCCAGGTAGGGCAGCGCGACGACGCGGGCCCGGGCGAAGAGCGGGGCGACGTCGTCGACGGGCACGTAGCCGTCGAGCAGCTCCACGCGCTCGCCGTGGCCGCGCGCCCAGCGGCGCACGCGGTCGGCCTCGCCCTCCTCGGGCACGGGCGCGCCGGCGATGGTCAGGCGGGCGTCCGGCTGGCGCTCGATCAGGGCGTCGAAGGACTCCATCAGCACCCCCAGGCCCTTCATCCGCCGCCAGGCGCCGAAGAACAGGATCCGCGGCTCGGCGGACGGGGCCGGCGGGTCGGCGGCGAACAGGCGCTCGTCGCCGTGGGGGATGACCGCCAGCCGCGTCTTTGGCCAGGTCTCGTGGTACTCGCGCAGGCACTGCTCGCCGTGCACGAAGACCAGATCGAAGGAGGGGTAGGCGCGGCGCAGCAGACGCAGCGTCGCGGGCGAGCGCACGTACATCTGGTCGCCGCCCCAACGGTCGAACGGGCGCACGTTGTGGCACACGTGCGCGACCGGCGTCTGGCCGCTGGTCGTCGTCACCGCCAGCGCTCCCGCGGCGGTCAGCGCCAGGTCGAGGCTGCCGTTGAGCAGCACGGCGTCGTAGTGGCTGCGGCGGGTCTCGCGGGCGATCGTCGCCCAGGTCGAGGCCAGGCGCCCGGCGCTGCGCGCCCGGCGCACGGTGCGCGGCCCGGCGTGGGTGGGTGACGCGCCGGCGGCCAGCAGCGACCGCCGGCTCGCGCGTCCGTCCCGACCCGCGAGCTCCTGGTCGCGGGTGACGATCAGGTCGACGTCGTTGCCGCGCTCGGCCAGCGCGTCGGCCAGCTGCGTCGCGTAGTGCAGCAGGCCTCCGAAGGGCGTGGGCTCGATGACGGCAAGGCGCATCGGTGACGCATGATGTGGTCGCCGGCGTGCCGCTCGGTGGCGCTCAATCTCCGGTGTCGGGGGAGAGTCGCGGGGTGGTCCAGGGGAGGAACCTCCCCGCCGGACCGGCGCGGCAGTCCCGTACACGGGTAGCTGGCGCACCCTTGAATGGCAGATGTGTCCGATTCGACCGGCGCGCTGCGCGTCCACGTACTCATCGACTCGCTCAACTGGGGCGGCGCCGAGACCCTGCTCGCCGACTACGCGGCCGGCGCTCCGGCGGCCGGCATCGACCTGAGCGTCGGCTACCTGCAGGAGGTCAACGGCAGCCCGTCGGCCGCGGCGCTGCGCGCGCGCGGCATCGAGCCCCAGCTGATCGGCGTGCGCCGGCTGCTGGACGTCGAGTCCGTCCGCCGCGTGCGCCGCCACCTGGCCAGCATTCGCCCCGACGTCGTGCACACCCACCTGGGTGCCGCGGACGTGCACGGCACGCTGGCCGCCCGCTCGCTGGGGATGCCGACCGTCTCGACCATCCACGTGGTCGCCGCGCCCGACCTGGCGACGCTCGCACGCCGCCAGGCGGCCCGCGAGCGGCTGATGGCCGTGACGCGGCGCCACGGCAGCCGCCGCGTGATCGCCGTCTCCGACGCGGCCCGCGAGGCCTACCTGCGCGCCGGGCTGGACCGCTCCTCGCGCGTGATCACGGTCCACAACGGCATCGCGCCGCGGCGGCCGGCGGCCGGACGCACGCAGCTGCGCCAGCAGCTGGGCATCGCGCCCGGCGACCCGGTGCTGGCGATGGTGTCGGTCCTGCGCGAGGGCAAGGGCCACGATGTGGCACTGGAGGCCGTGCGCGTCCTGCGCGAGCGCCATCCGCGCCTGCGGCTGCTGGTCGTCGGCGACGGACCGGCACGGGCCGAGGTCGAGGCGCTCGCCCGCCCGCTGGGCGAGGCGGTCGTGCTGACCGGCTTCCGCCGTGACGTCGTCGACCTGCTCGACGCGTCCGACGCGCTGCTGCTGCCGTCGCAGATGGACGCGTTCCCGACCGCCCTGCTGGAGGCGGCATCGGTGGGGATCCCCGCGGTGGCCACCGCGGTCGGCGGCATCCCGGAGATCGTCGACGACGGGACGACCGGGCTGCTGATCGACGCGCCCCCGCGGGTCGAGGCGCTGGTCGCGGCGGCCGGCGCGCTGCTGGACGACCCGGCGCTGCGCGCACGGCTGGGCAGCGGCGCCCGCGAGCGCTTCGCCGCGCGCTTCACCGCCGAGCGCTGGGCCGAGCGCTGCCGTGCGGTCTACGACGACGTGCTCTCCGGATGAGCGAGCAGGAGGGCGCCGCCCCGGGGTTGGCCGCCCGCACCGTGCGCGGGATGGCGTGGGCGTACGGCTCCTACATCGGCGGCCGCGTGCTGGTGCTCGTCTCGACGGTGATCCTCGCGCGCGTCCTGGTGCCCGCGGACTTCGGCGTCGTGGCGCTGGCGCTCACGTTCATGGTCTTCCTGGACACGGTCAAGGACCTGGGCCTGGGCCAGGCGCTGATCGTCGTGCCCGACCGGCGGCTGGCCGCCGCCGCGCAGACCGCGTTCTGCGGATCGATCGCGCTGGGCGCCGGGCTGAGCCTGGCCACGGCGCTGCTTGCGCCGCTGGCTGCGAACTTCTTCGGCGAGCCCCAGCTGCACGGCCTGCTGGCGGTGCTCGGGCTGAACTTCCTGCTGCGGTCGCTGGGCTCCACGCACCTGGCGCTCGCCCGGCGCTCGCTGGACTTCCGCTCGCGCACGATCTCCGAGACCTGCGACGTCGTGACGCGGGGCGTCGTCAGCATCGCGCTGGCCCTGGCGGGGGCGGGGCCGTGGAGCCTGGTGATCGGCTACCTGGCCGGCACGTGCGCCGCGCTGGTGGCGATCTGGTGGCGCGTGCCGTGGCGCCCGAGCCGGCGGCCGTCGGTCGTCCACCTGCGCCACATGCTGTCCTTCGGCGGGCTGCTGACCTTCGTCGACGTCGGCCAGGCCTTCGCCCACGAGATCGACTACCTGTTCATCGGCCGCATGCTGGGCCCGTCCCTGTTGGGCGAGTACACGATCGCCTTCCGATTGCCCGAGCTGCTGATCATCAACCTGTCGATCGTCGCGGGCGTCGTGCTGTTTCCGGCCTACGCGCAGCTGGAGCGCGAGCGCCTGGCGCAGGCGTTCCTCGTCTCGCTGCGCTACACCGCCGTGCTCGTGCTCCCGGTTGCCGTCGGGCTCGGCCTGCTGGCGCGTCCGGTGGTGCTGACCCTGTTCGGCTCGCAGTGGGAGGCGGCGATCCCGGTCATGCGCGTGCTGTGCGCCTACGCGGTCGTGGTGACCCTCAACGTCCCCGCCGGCACCGTCTACAAGGTCACCGGCCGTGCTTGGATCCTGATCGCCTTCACCGTGCCCTACGTCGCCATGCTGGCGGTGGTGCTGCTCGTGCTCACCCCGCACGGGATCCTGGCCGTCGCGGGTGCGATGGCCGGGATGCAGGGGCTGTTCTCGATCGCCGGCTGGACCGTGGCCACGCGCATCCTGGGCACCGCACCGCGCACCGTCGCGCGCACGCTGGCCGGACCGGCGGCCGCGGCGCTGATGCTCGCCCTGGTGCTGCTGGCCGTGCTGCAGCTGCCGGCCGCGCCGCCGGTCGTGCTGCTGGTCGCGCTGCCGCTGGCCGCCGCCACCTATCTGGCCGGGCTGCACGCGTTCGTGCCCGACGCGACCGCGCGGCTGGGCGAGATGCTCGGCGGCCGCGGGAGGCTGATCCTGAGCGTCAGCCGGCGCGGGCGAACAGCTGCGGAAAGCTGAGCATCGCGCGCAGCATGCGCGCGTCGCAGGCCGGCCCGACGTGCGCGCGCGGGATGTCCATCGGATTCCACTCGTGCGCGCGCTGGTAGCCGCCGTAGAAGCTGAACGCCTGCTCGACGCCGTGGCGGGCGAGGATCCGCTCGGTCTTGGGCGTGAACGCCTGGCGCGAGCCAACCGGGTAGGCGAACAGGCGCATCGGCTCGCCCAGCTCCTCGCGCAGGCGGGTCGCGCAGCCCGCCACCTGGCGTGCCTGACCGGGAGCCGGCAGCGAGGCCAGCACGGGGTGGTCGACGGTGTGCCCGCCGATCCACATGCCGCCCCGGCGCAGCTCGCGCGCCATGTCCCAGGTCATCCACTCGCTCTCGCCGTCGCCCGGCGGGCAGCGGCCCGATCCGGTCTGCTCGCCGAGCTCGTCGAGGAAGCGCTCGGTCAGCGACGCGGGCAGCTGCTTGTAGCGGGCGGTGTGCTGAGCGATCGTCGTCTCGGGGTCGGCAGGCCGATCGCGGCCGTGGCGCACCATCCAGGCGATCTCGTCCCACCACGGCCGGCGCGGCCGGTCCAGGAAGCCGGTCGTCAGGAAGAACGTCGCGCGCACGCCGTGGGCGCGCAGCAGCGGATAGGCGATCTCGAAGTTGTCGCGGTAGCCGTCGTCGAAGGTGACCATCACGTGGCGGCCGCGCCCGGAGCGGACCGCCTCCTCCAGGTCCGGAGGGCCGATCACGTCGGCGTGGCGCACGAGCTCGGCCAGCTGACGGTCGAAGCCCTCGGCGGTCGCGCTCCATAGCGAGCGGTCGGCGTCGCTGGCGGTCGCGTCGCCGACACGGTGGTAGTTGAGGATCAGCACGCCGCGCCAGCCCGACAGACGGCGCAGCGTGCCGTGGTCGACCGCCGCGGCGGCCAGGCGGCGCTTGCCGGTGATCATCCGGCCCGGCGCAGCCGACGGGCGGCGTGCGACGCGCGCGTGCGCCAGCGTGCGCGATCCACCTCGGCCCAGGCCAGCGGCGCCGTGTCCGTGGCGAGCTCGAGCTTGTAGCGGGCGGCCGGGGCGAGGAAGTCGTAGGTCTCCAGGCCGCGCTGCGCGCAGGCCCGCATGAACAGCAGGTGCGCGACGTGGCCGGCGCGCAGGCGGTTGTCGTCGTAGCTGCGCAGGCCACCCTGGTAGAACAGCAGCCGCGTCCCGCTGATCAGCCCGTACAGGCAGGCGACGGTCTCCTCACCGCGGCGGACGCGCACGACGGCGGCGCCGCCCTCGGGCACCAGGCGCTCCACCACGGTGCGGTGGAAGCTGGCGAAGCGCGGGTGCGCGAAGGCCCCCGCGTCGCCGCGCTCGCGCCAGTGCGCCTGGTGCAGCGCGATCAGCTCCTCCAGGAAGGCGAGCGCCTGCGGGGCGTCTTCGGCCCATTCGAGCTCGAGCGTGCCGAACGCCCGCAGGGTCGCTCGCAGCCTGCGGCGGCGCGAGCCGCTCAGCCCGTCGAGCACGTCGCCGCCGGTCAGGTCGGTGATGGGGCAGTGGTCGAGCCGCAGCCTCGCCTGCGGCCAGCGGCGCAGCAGCGCCTCCGCGTCGTCGGGCGGCATGCCGTCCAGCAGCAGCCGGTCCCAGCCGGGGTCGGCGTCGATCGTGTCGGCCAGCAGCTCGGCGAACGCGTCGCGCTCCTCGGGCGCGCACACCAGCTGGTTGCCCTCCACGAACACGCCGCAGCCGCGCGGCTCGCCGGCCGTGCCGACGTGCAGCGTGCGCGGGCGCAGCGCCGAGCGCGCGCCGGTGCACAGCAGTGCGATCCCGCGCGCCTCGTCGGCGCGCTCGGCCACGACGAAGCGATGCGGGACGACGTCGCCGTAATGCGCCAGCCACGCGTCCGTCCAGGCCCAGGACGTCGTGCCCAGAGGCGCGCCGGCGCGCCGCTCGATGGCTCGCCACGCCCGCCCCGCGGCACGGTGCTGGTGTCGCGACAGCGGCTGCGGTCGCAGCACCGGCGTGGGACCGGCGGGAGCACGGGGCGGGGTGGCGGGCACGCCCGTCACGGTCGTGGATCGGCCCTCGCCCCGGTTGGGGAGGTTGTCCCCGCCACGGCCAGAGGTTTCTCCTCCAGCGGCGATGCCCTCAGCACCGACGATGAAGGCCATGACCACCGAGCTGCGGCTTGCGCGCGAGCGCGCGTTCCACGACGAGGCCTTCGGCCAGCAGACCCGTGCGTCCGTGCGGCGCTTCTACTCCGTCGGCGGCGCGCTGCGCCGCTGGTACGACGAGACGCTGGCCGAGCACGCCGCTGGCGCGCAGGCGCTGGAGTACGGCTGCGGGCCGGGCAGCGCCGCCTTCTCTCTCGCCGCTCAGGGCGCGAGCGTGACCGGCATCGATCTGTCACCGGTGGCCATCGACCTCGCCTCCAGCGCTGCCCAGGAGCAGGTGCCCGACGGCGATCTGCGCTTCCTGGTGATGGACGCCGAGCGGCTGGAGTTCGACGACGACCGCTTCGACCTCGTGTGCGGCTCGGGGATCCTGCACCACCTCGACCTCGATCGCGCCTACGCCGAGCTGGCGCGCGTGCTGCGCCCCGGCGGGGTGGCGGTGTTCATCGAGCCGATGGGCCACAACCCGGCGATCAACTGGTACCGCTCGCGCACGCCGCAGCTGCGCACGGTCGACGAGCACCCGCTGCTGGTCGACGACCTGGCGCAGGCCCGCGAGCACTTCGCCGACGTGCAGACGCGCTTCTTCACGCTCACGAGCCTCGCGGCGGTTCCGCTGCGCGAGCGGCCCGGCTTCCCGCGCGTCGTCAACGCGCTCGACGCCGTCGACCGCACCCTGTTTGCGGCCATCCCGCCGTCGCGCCGCTGGGCGTGGATGGTGGGGATGGTCATGCAGGGCCCGCGCTGAGCGCGCTCAGCGTCGCGGCGGCCGCCGGCGCTCCAGCCGCCGCCGCGTGACCTCGTCCAGCGTGGCGCCCTCGCTGGGCCAGGCCTCGCCGGCGCGCAGGCGCGTCGCGGCGGTCAGCGCGTCGGCCAGCGTCGCCACCTCGAGCTTGCGCAGGATCTGCTCCACCCGCACGTGCAGCTGGTCCATCGGCACGCCGAGCGTGTCGGCCACCTCGGCCATGGGGTCGCCGCGGCCCAGCAGGTCGAGGATCTGCCAGTCGGCGATCGTCAGGCGCGTCCAGATCGGACGCTCCTCGGAGTCCTCCGTGTCGTGGTGCAGCTGCTCGACGAGGCGCAGGGTCAGCGACCGCGACAGCGCCGCCTCGCCGTGCGCCAGGCCCCGCAGCGCGCGCACGAGCGCCTCGCTGGACATCTCCTTGAGCAGGAAGCCGGTCGCGCCGGAGCGCAGGCCCTCGACGCCGCGCTCGATGTCCTCGGCGGCGGAGAAGACGACGACCTGGACCCCGGCGGCACGGTCGCGGATGCGGGTGATCACGTGCATGGCGTCCAGGCCGCCGATGCCCTCGTCCAGCAGGACGATGTCGGGCCGCCGGCGGACCGCCAGCTCGACGGTCTCCGGGCCGTCGACCGCCTCCTCGTCGACGCACAGGTCGGGCTGGCTGGCGATCAGCGAGCGCAGTGCGGAGCGGACGACCGGGTCGTCGTCGGCGATCAGGATGCGCAGGGGCTCCCCGGTCGGGGGCTGGGGCGGGGCGGAGACCATCATCGTTGCGCGCCGTGCACGCGGCGCGGGGTACGTCGAACACACATGACGGCGGCGATCCTCGTCGACGCGCGGGAGGGACGCCCGGGGAGAAGCGCCCACGCGCCATGGGGAGATCGCCGCCGGATAGCTTCCACCAAGCGTGAGGGTACGGATCTCCCCTGGAAATGGAGCGCTGGGCGACAGCATCTGCAGCATGCCACTCATGTCCGCATCCGTCGGAGCGAGCGCGCTGCGCCGGAAGACCCCGTCCATCCCCGTCGAGCGGGCGGTCACGTCCCTCGCGCGCAACGGCGTGCGCGGTACGGCGCGTCGTGTCCGCGAACGGGTGCTGACGCCGCTGTGGCGTCGGTTGTATCTCCGCGAGGAGCACACCTGGCTGACGGTCCCGGTCCGGCCGGAGGGCGCACAGCTGCCCGACGGCTACACGCTGCGCCTGGGCGGTGAGGAGGATCTCGCCGACCTGGCGGCCGGCGGGGGCATCGGGCCCGCGACGGCCCGCCGCTACCTGGCGCGCGGCGCGCGGCTGTACGTGGCTCGCGACCAGTCCGGCGAGCTGGCGTTCTCGACCTGGATCCACGTGACGGGGGTGCCGATGCTCGCCGCGCGCGGTGGGGAGCTCGCGCTGCCCGAGGGGATCGTCTCCTTCGAGGACTCGCTGGCCACGCCCGCGCACCGGCGCAGCGGCGTGGCCTCGCGCGTCGTCGACGAGGTGACCGCCCGTGAGCAGCGCGCCGGGGCGCGCCTGCTCATCACCCGCATCGAGGCGGGCAACGAGGCGGTCCTGCGCTGGTCGCAGAAGATGGGCGCCACCCCGGTGGCCATCGTCCGCCTGCGCCGGATCGCCGGTCGCCAGCGGGTCGACGTCGAGACCATCGAGGGCGGCGAGGCGGTCGCCGCGCTGCTGTCGGCGGCGCGGTGAGCGCCGGCGAGGTCACCGGCGGCCGGCTGCCGCTGCGGGTCGCCGTCTACACCGACTACGCCTACCACCGTGACGGCGACGGGCTGGCCGCCGAGCGCGCCTTCGCGCTGTTCCTCAACGAGTTGGCCCGGCGTGTCGACGAGCTCGTCCTGCTCGGGCGCGTGCACCCGCAGCCCGGCGGCGGGCGCTACCGCCTCGACGACGCGATCCGCTTCGTCGAGCTGCCCTACTACGCGGCGCTGACCTCCCCGGCCCGGTCGCTGCGCTCGATGCTGCGCTCCCTGCGTCACTCGGCGCCGGTGCTGGACGACGTCGACGTGGTGTGGCTGCTGGGTCCCCACCCGTTGGCGCTGCTGTTCGCCGTGCAGGCGCTCGCCCGCCGGCGCCGAGTCGTCCTCGGCGTGCGCCAGGACCTGCGCGTGTACGTGCGCAGCCGCCATCCGACGCGGCGCTGGATCTGGGCCGCCGGGTCGCTGATGGAGGGCCTGTGGCGCGCGCTGGCGCGGCGCACGGCGATCGTCGCCGTCGGACCGGAGCTGGCCGGGCAGTACAGCGACGCGCGTCGGCTGCTGGGCGTCGCCGTGTCGCTGGTGCGTGCGGACGAGATCGCGGAGGCGGCGCGTGCTCCCGCCGACGACGAGGAGCTGCGTGTGCTCAGCGTCGGGCGCCTGGAGACCGAGAAGAACCCGCTGCTGCTGGCCGACGTCCTGGCGCGCCTGAACGCGGGGCCCGGCCGCTGGCGCCTGGTCGTCTGCGGCGAGGGGCCGCTGGAGGATGACCTGCGCGCGCGCCTGCATGAGCTGGGCGTGGCCGATCGCTGCGACCTGCTCGGCTACGTGCCCCACGGGGAGGCGCTCTCGCGCTGCTACCGCTCCAGCGACCTGCTGCTGCACGTGTCGTGGACGGAGGGCCTGCCGCAGGTGCTGTTCGAGGCGTTCGCCGCCGGCCTGCCCGTGGTGGCCACCGACGTGGGCGGCATCCGCGCGGCGGTCGGCGACGCCGCGCTGCTGGTGGAGCCCGGCGATGCGGAGGCGGCCGCGGCGGCGCTGCGCACGCTGGCCGGCGATGACGACCGGCGCCGCACGTTGGCCGAGCGTGGCCTGGCCCACGCGCGGGCCCACACGATCGAGGCCGAGACCGAGCGCGTGGCGCGCTTCCTCGGCGCCGGGCAGGCGGCCGCGTGAGCGCGACGGTGATCGCCCTGGGCTACCACGGTGTCAGCCCGCAGTGGCCGTCGCCGCTGGCCGTCCACCCGGAGCTGCTGCGCCGCCAGGTCGCCCACCTGCTGGACCGCGGGCACCGCCCGGTCACCGTCGCCGAGGCCGCCCGCCGAGGCGGCGACGAGCCGCTGCTGGTGGTCACCTTCGACGACGCGCTGGCCTCCGTCCACCGACTGGCGTTCCCGATCCTCCAGGAGCTGGGCGCCGTCGCCACGGTGTACGCGCCGAGCGTGCCGATCCTGGCTGGCGAACCGATGGCCTGGCCCGAGGTGCGCCGTCATCTGGACGGCGAGCATGCGGCCGAGCTGGACGGCATGACCGTCGAGCAGCTGCGCGAGGTGCACGCTGCGGGCTGGGAGGTCGGCTCGCACACGCGCACGCATCCGTGGCTGCCGCGCCTGGAGGCCGGACCGCTGCGCGACGAGCTGGTGCGCTCGCGGGCCGAGCTGCGCGCCGCGCTGCGCGTGCCCTGCGTCAGCCTTGCCTATCCGTTCGGCGCCCACGACGACCGCGTCGTCGCCGCCGCCCAGGCAGCCGGCTATGAGACCGCGGTCACGTTGCCGCGCCGGCTGCGCCCATGGCCGCGCCCGGGGGCCGACCCCGGCGAGCGGCTGCGCCTGTCGCGCATCGGCGTCTACCACGCGGACGACATGAACCGCTTCCGCCTCAAGGTCGCCGCGCCCGTGCGGGCCCTGCGCCGCAGCCCGCTGTGGGACGCGGTCGCGGCCGTGCGCTGAGGCTCACAGCAGCAGGTTGGCCTTCGCGCCGGCCGCCCGCCAGGCGGCCGGGCCGTCGCCGCGCAGCTCGCGCGAGGCGATGCGCAGCAGCCACGAGTTCGGGTTCAGCCGGCGCGCCTGTCGCATCGTTGGGCGCGGGTCCAGGCCCGCCGTAGCGCGCAGCACGGCAATGTCGTAGACCAGCCGCCAGTTGTTGGGGTCCAGCGCGAGCGCCCGGCGCATCTCCAGCAGGGCGCCCTCGGGATCGCCCTGCTGGACGGCGCACACGGCCAGGACCTGATGCGGCTCGGGGCGCTGCGCGTCGACGCGCAGCGCCGCTCTGGCGGCGCTGACCGCCTCGCTGCAGCGGTTGTCGCGCACGGCGGCCAGCGCGGTGTCGACGTGACGCTGGGACAGCGCGACCCCGACGCCGACCAGGCCGAGCGCGCAGATCGCCGCCACCGCAATCGCCCGCACCGGCCAGCCCGGCGTTCGGCGCGTCGCCGGCTCGCGGACGTTGCCCGACACGAGGGCGGCCATGGCGAGCGCGGGCAGCGTGAGGGCCGGCATCTCCCAGTCCCAGTCCAGGCTGGCGTGCAGCGCCCAGGTCAGCAGGACGACCAGGCCGAGCGCGGAGGCCGTCCGCGCGGGCGTGCGCAGGCCGCGCGCCGCGCCCCAGGCCAGGGCGCCGATCGCGAGCACGAGCAGGGCCGTCCCGACCACGCCCAGCTCGCCCAGCGACTCGAACAGCAGCGAGTGGCCGTCGGTGATCTCCTGGATGCCGGGCCGGTCGCGCACCCACGTCAGCGCGAAGGTCCCGGCGCCGGTGCCATGCAGCGGCTGCTCGGCCAGTGCGTCCAGGGAGACGCGCCATCCGTCGATGCGCCCGTTGTCGGACAGCTGGGTCAGACGGGAGCGCTCGTCGCCGGTCTCGACCACGTGCGAGGAGCGGGTGAACTCGCCCGCCCGGTCGATCACCGCGCCCGCGGCGCCCGTGGCGATCGCGCCGGTGATCGCGACGACCAGCGCGGCGGCGCCGATCGTCCGGGTGACCCGGGGGCGCGGCTTGGGCAGCGCGGGTCGCCAGCCATCTAGCCGCCACTGCAGCGCGGCGGCTGCGGCGGCGAGGGCGGCGACGGCGACGGCCACCCACGGGCTGGGATGGCGCGACGCGTGCACGACCGCGTCGCTGCGCAACACGAGCCCCGCGGTCAGGGCCGTGGCCGGCACGGTGGCCACCAGCGCGGCGGCCGTTCCCGGCGTGCGGGCAAGGGCGAGGACGGCGACGGCGCCGACCAGCCCGACGCCGATGGCGCCCCGCGAGAAGGTCAGGACGAGCGTGGCACACGCGAGCGGCACGGTGGCCGCGGCGGCGGCGCGCACGACGCGATGGCGCCCGCCGTCGGCGGCCAGCGCCAGACCGCCGATCGCGGCCAGCGCGCTGATCGCCCCCAGTGCGTTCCAGTAGCCGACCGGGTAGCTGAGGCGATCGAGCTGCATGCCGTCGGGCACCGACCACAGGCCGGGCAGCAGGCGGGTGACCAGGCCGCTGACGGCGATCAGGGCGAGCACGGCGACGAGGCCGGTCTGCGCCCAGCGTCGTACCGATGCGACCGAGCCGATCAGCCCGGCGAGCGCGACCGCGAGCGTGTAGAGCAGGGCGCGGTCGGCCTCCACGAGCGCTCGGGTCGGCGCGTGCGACCAGTGCGCCGACAGGATCGTCCACAGCGCGAAGGCGCCCAGCGCGGCGACCGCGAGGACCAGGGGCCGCGACAGGCCGGCCAGGGGTGCGCGGGCGAGGACGAACCAGCTGGCCAGCGCCACGGCGGCGACCGCCTCCGCGATCCCGGTCGGGCCCGGGAAGTAGCCGCCCGAGGCGAAGGCCAGCCCGCCGATGCCGGCGCATAGCAGGGCGCCCAGGCCCGCGGCGGCCCAGGCAGTGCTCCGCTGCGCCATGGTCCGCACCGTAGGTCACGGCCCGGGGCCCGGATGGGGGTGTTCCTGCCCCAGCCCGCGGTCAGCCGCGATGCTCGGCGGCCCACAGCCGCCGCACGGCCGCCGAGGCGATCTCGGGCGGCACGACCGCCTCGCCGCGCAGGACGCAGGCGACCGTCTCGCGCAGCTCGCTGGCGGTCGGATCTCGTGGCAGCAGGGCCGCAGCTCCGGCGCGGATCATGGCCAGCGAGGTCTCCACGTCCTCGCTCGCCCCCAGCACGACCGACGCCGCCGGATGGCGGACGGCCACGAGCCGGCGCACGACGTCGTGGTCCAGCAGCGCCGGCGAGTCGACGATCGCGGCGTCGGCCTCCTCGGCGTCGCACGGCGCTGCGGGCTCGTCGCCGCCGAAGGCGGCGGCCAGTGCCTGGGCGCGGGCCGGCTCGGGCGCGGCGATCGCGAGCGTCGCGGTGACGCCACATGCGTCGTCGTGCCAGCACAACGTGGTGATGCACGGCTGCCGGTCCACGGGGTCCCGCGGTATACCCGGCGCGCGCCCGCTGCATGCGCGATCGGCACAGATCTCCCCAGAGAGGACGGCAGGCTTCCCCACCGGCGGGCCCCCTTCGCGGGCAGGGTTGACCGTGAGAGACCGTGATCGCCGAATGTCGCAGCAAGCCGTGGGGGATGCTCAAGCCGAATGTCCGGCACTCTTTGAGCGCGCGTGGAATCTCCATCGACGATGGAGAGCCCCAGGCCCCGGCAGCGGGTGACGGTTGTAGGGGCCGTTCCGCAGGGGCGCGCCCCGAACGGCCTCCGCGACCTCGGTCGCGGAGGCCGGTGGGCCGCCGTCGGGGGCGCGGGTGCGCCTGACCCGGCGCTGGCGCACCGCGCTGGCCGTGCTTGCCGCCGTCGTCGGGCTCGCGCTCGTCGCCGACGCGGCCCTGACCCTGGCGTGGCAGGAGCCGGTCTCCGCGCTGCGCGCCTGGCACGCCCAGCGCCAACTGTCCCAGCAGCTGGACGAGCGCCTGGCGGTCGTGACGCCGCCCACGACGGAGCGGCGCGCGCTGCAGCGCCTGCCCGATGTCAAGCAGCGCATCGCCTATGCCGCCAAGCGCCTGCGCCAGAAGACGCCGGACGGCGCGCCCCTGGGGCGGATCGTCCTGCCCACGCAGGACCGCCGCTACGTGCTCGTCGCGGGCGACTCGGAGGCTGATCTGCGCAAGGGGCCGGGCGTCTACCCGTCGGCTGTGCTGCCGGGAGAGGGAGGCACGACGGCGATCGCCGGGCACCGCACGACCTATCTGGCGCCGTTCCGCGACATCGACGCCCTGCGTCGCGGCGATTCCATCGAGCTGCAGATGCCCTACGGCACGTTCGTCTATCACGTGCAGGGGCACCGGATCGTCGATCCCGGCGACGTCGGCGTGGTGCGCGGCAACGGGCACGCCCGCCTGATCCTCACCGCCTGCCATCCGCTGTACAGCGCGGCGCAGCGCATCGTCGTCTTCGCCCGGTTGGTGCGCACCGAGCCCAACCGCGCGGCGCTGGGCGCGGGCGCCCCCGCCGCGGCGTTGTAGGGACGCCGCGACGGGAAGCCCGGTCGGCCCGCGGGCGGACCGAATGCACTGCTTATCAGTTGGGGCGCGGCGCGTCCGCGTTCTGGCTGCACATTCGGGGAAGTTCTGTCAGGGCTGGTACAGGATCCTCCCCATCGGCGGGGAGGGCGGCCGACCTACGGTTGGCCCCATGAGCGTCGCGATCGTCGGGTTGGGCTATGTGGGTCTGCCGTTGGCGGTGGCCTTTGCGGAGGCTGGCGTGGACGTGGTGGGGTTGGATGTGGATTCGCGCAAGGTGGCGGCGTTGCGGGCTGGTGAGTCGTATGTGGAGGACATCAGCAGTGAGCGGTTGCGGGGGGTGGATGGGCGCGTTTGGGCGACGTCGCGGTATGCGGATCTGGCGGGGGCGGAGGCGATTGTGATTGCGGTGCCGACGCCGTTGACGGCTAATCGGGAGCCGGATCTGGGGCCGTTGTTGGATTCGGCGCGGGCGGTGGCGGGGGTGTTGCAGCAGGGGCAGTTGGTGGTGTTGGAGTCCACGACGTATCCGGGCACGACGCGGGAGCAGTTGGTGCCGTTGTTGGAGGAGTCGGGGTTGAAGGCGGGCCGGGATTTTCATCTGGCGTTCAGTCCGGAGCGGGTGGATCCGGGTCGTACGGATTTCACGTTGCGTACGACGCCGAAGGTGGTGGGTGGGTTGACCGATCGCTGTCGTGATCGGGCGTTGGAGTTGTATGGGCGGGTGTGTGATGAGTTGGTTCCGGTGTCCACGCCGGAGGCGGCGGAGTTGACCAAGCTGTTGGAGAACGTGTTTCGCAGTGTGAACATCGCGTTGGTCAACGAGCTGGCGATGCTGACTGATCGGATGGGGATCGATATCTGGGAGGTCGTGGATGCGGCGGCGACCAAGCCGTATGGGTTCATGCGCTTTGAGCCGGGCCCGGGGATGGGCGGGCATTGCCTGCCCGTCGATCCGTTCTATCTGAGCTGGCGGGCCAGGGAGTTCGACATGACCACGCGGTTTGTGGAGCTGGCCGGGGAGATCAACCAGCAGATGCCCTATCACTGCGTGGCCCGGATCGAGCGCGCGCTCAACGCGCAGGCCAAGGCGGTCAACGCCTCCAAGATCGCGTTGCTGGGCGTGTCGTATAAGGCCGGGGTCGGTGACATTCGTGAGTCGCCGGCGTTGAAGATCATCGCGTTGCTGTCGGCGTTGGGCGCCGATCTGCATTACCACGACGCGTTCGTGCCCGAGCTGCGTGACCACGGTCTGCGCAATGAGGCGTTGGAGGATGTGCTGGAGGGGGCCGACCTGGTGGTGATCGTGACCGCCCATCCGGGCATCGATCATGCCGGCCTGGCCCAACGCGTGCCGGCACTGCTGGACCTGCGCGGCGTCACCCGGGCGAAAGGTGCTTCGGGTAGAAACCCTTCGGTGAACGACTGGAACGGGGAGATCCTTCCCCGGTAGTATCTGCCCAGTTTGGGCAATGATTGGTGCGATCCGTGCAGCGGGTCGCACTCGAGAGTTCGAAACACAACGTATAGACCGGCCGTCCGATGCCCCTACCTCGGACGGTCAGGGCGGGAGGCTCGATGCATACGCAAGGCATGCGTGGTAGGGACCAAGGCGACGCACCGCAGCGCCTGAGGGTGGTGATCGCCGATCCGGACCCGCTCGCGCGGCGGGTCGTGCGCGACGAACTGCAGTCGCGGCCGACGTTCGTCGTAGCGGCAGAGGCGTCCGATGGCGTGGAGGCGCTGGAGCTCTCCCGCCACTATCGCCCCGACCTGCTGCTGATCGAATCGGCGCTGCCCCGGATCGATGGGGTCGCGGTGACCAAGCAGCTTCAGCGCGAGGCGCCGGAGGTGCGCGTCGTCATGCTCGCCGTCGACAGCGACGACGAGACCCAGCTGCGCGCGCTGCGCGCCGGCGCCGTCGGCTACCTGACCAAGGAGCAGGGTCTGACCGCGGTGCCGACCGCCCTGGAGGCGGTGGCCGGCGGCCAGGCGGCGATCTCGCGCACGCTGACGATGCAGCTGATCGAGCGCCTGCGCGCCGTGCCGGAGGCCGGCACGGGGATGCGCCCCATCAAGAGCAACCTGACGCCCCGGGAGTGGGAGGTGCTCGACCTGCTCGTCTCCGGCGCGACCACGCAGGAGATCGCCGACACGCTGTTCCTGACCGCGGACACGGTCTACAGCCATGTCAAGAACATCATGCGCAAGCTCAACGTGCACTCGCGCTCAGAGGCCGTCGAGGCCGCCGCGCGCCTGGTCACCGATGGGCTCGCCGCCTGACGCACCGCTGCGCTACTCGACGGTGACGGTCTTGGCCAGGTTGCGCGGCTGGTCGACGTTGAGGCCGCGGCGCACCGCGATGCCGTAGGCCAGCAGCTGCAGGGGGATGACGGCGAGGATCGGCTGCAGCATCCAGTCCGTGCGCGGGATCGCCAGCGTCGCCTCGGCGTGGCTGGCCATCTCGTCGTTGCCCTCGGTGGTGATGGCGATCACGTGCGCGCCGCGGGCGCGCACCTCCTCCATGTTGGAGACCACCTTGTCCAGCACCGGCGAGTCGGTGGCCACGCACACCACGGGCGTCGCCTCGTCCAGCAGGGCGATCGGGCCGTGCTTCATCTCGCCGGCGGCGTAGGCGTCGGTGGAGATGTAGGAGATCTCCTTGAGCTTGAGCGCGCCCTCGTGGGCCACGGCCAGGCCGGCGTGGCGGCCCAGGTACAGAAAGAAGTCGGCCTGCCACCAGCGCTCGGCCAGCGCGTCGACCGGCCCATGCGCGGTCTCGGCCAGCTGAGCGACCTGCTCGGGCAGCCGCTTGACGGCGGCCACCAGCTCGGCCAGCCGCGCGCCGGCCAGCGTGCCGCGCAGCTCGGCCAGGCGCAGCGCCAGCAGCAGCATCACCGCCACCTGGCAGGTGAACGTCTTGGTCGCCGCCACCCCGATCTCCAGCCCGGCCCGGGTGTACAGCACCCCATCGGCGTCGCGGGTGGCCTGCGAGCCGCGCACGTTGGTGAGCGCGACGACGGTCGCGCCGCGGGACCGTGCCAGGCGCATCGCGGCCAGCGTGTCGGCTGTCTCGCCCGACTGCGTGATCCCGATGACCAGATCCCCCGGCCCGACGATCGGATCGCGATAGCGGTACTCGGAGGCGATCTCCACCTCCACCGGCACCCGCGCCCACGTCTCGATCGCGTGGCGACCGATCAGCCCGGCATGCAGCGAGGTGCCGCAGGCCACGACGACGATGCGCCGCACCCCGTCCAGCAGCGCTCGTCGAAGGCGCCGCCTCGGCCAGATCGACCCCGTCGCCGCGGGCGGTGCGGTCGAACAGCGTCGTCGGCCAGCGCGCCCGGCTGCTCGTGGATCTCCTTGAGCATGAACGTCTCGAAGCCGCCCTTCTCGGCGGTCTCGACGTCCCACTCGATCCGCACGACGGGCCGCTCCAGCTCGCCCCCGTCCTGGGGGCGGATCAGCTGCACCCCGTCGCGGCGCAGCACGACCAGCTCGCCGTTCTCGATGTACTGAACGTCGCGCGTGTGGGCCAGGAAGGCGGGCAGGGCCGAGGCGACGAACTGCTCGCCCTCGCCGCGCCCCACGATCAGCGGGCACTCCAGCCGCGCCGCAACGAGCGTGTCGGGGTGCTCGGCAGACATCGCCACGAAGGCGAAGTGGCCCTCCAGCTCGGCGTAGGCGCGGCGCACCGCCTCCACCAGGTCGCCGTCCATGTGGTGGGCGACGAGGTGCGCGATCACCTCCGCATCGGTCTGGGAGCGAAAGCGCGCGCCGCCGGCCAGCAGCCGGTCGCGCAGCGCGACGTAGTTCTCGACGATCCCGTTGACGACCACGTGGACGCGCTCGTCGCCGTCGTGGTGGGGGTGGGCGTTGTCCTCGCTGACGCGCCCGTGCGTGGCCCAGCGCGTGTGGCCGATTCCCGCCGTGGCCGGTCGCGCCGCCAGGGCCACCGGGCGCTCGCCGCTGGACACCGGGGCACGCTGGTCGATGGCGGCGTGCAGCGCCGCGAGGTTGCCGACCGCGCGCACCGACTCGATCTCGCCGTCGGCCAGCAGCGAGAGGCCGGCCGAGTCATAGCCGCGATACTCCAGGTTCCGCAGGCCCCGCAGCACGACGTCGCGAACGTCGCGTGGTCCGACATAGCCGATGATCCCGCACATGGACGGCAACGGTATGTGCGGGCCGCGGGCGTCGGTGGGGAGGTTCCCGCGTGCTGCAGGTGAGCCCGGCGTGCCGGGACCTGGCACCATCCCGCCATGGCCTACGACGAGGATCTCGCCAACGGCATCCGCGAGCTCCTGGCCGCTGAGCAGGGCGTCACCGAGCAGCGCATGTTCGGCGGGCTGGCCTTCCTGATCGGGGGCCACATGGCGGTGGCCGCCAGCCGCGAGGGCGGGCTGCTGCTGCGCTGCGACCCCGGCCGGACCGAGGAGCTGGTGGCGCAGCCGCACGCGCGGCCGTTTCAGATGCGCGGCCGGGAGCTGCAGGGCTGGCTGCGTGTCGACGCGTCGGGCGTGCCCGACGTCGCAGAGCTCGAGCCGTGGGTGCGCATCGGCGTGGCCCATGCCCGCTCGCTGCCGCCCAAGGGATGAGCGCCGCCGCGCTGGCGAGGATGCGCGCCGACGGCGCCTCCGAGCCCCAGCTGGCCGCCTTCGCCCGCCGGCTGGAGGCGCTCGAGCGGCCCGGCGCCGGCCTGCTGCCCGGCGACGTGCTGCAGCCGCTGGGCCGGGTCGACGCGCTCGCCGGCCTGCCGAAGGCAGGCGGAGACGCGCTGGCGCGCACCGCGATCATCAAGCTCAACGGCGGACTGGGGACCGCGATGGGCCTGTCGGCGCCCAAGTCGACGATCGTCGCCCGCGACGGGCGATCGTTCCTGGACGTGATCGCGATGCAGGGGCTCGCCCTGCGCGCCCGCACCGGGGCGCGCCTGCCGCTGGTGCTGATGAACTCGCCACGCACCCGCGCGCCGACGCTGCGCGCGCTGCAGGACCACCCCGATCTGCCCCGGGACGATGTGCCGATCGACTTCCTGCAGGGTCGCGAGCCCAAGCTGCGCGCCGAGGACCACGAGCCGGTGCGGTGGCCCGCCGACCCCGAGCTGGAGTGGTGCCCGGCCGGCCACGGCGAGCTGTACGTGGCGCTGGCCGGCTCGGGCCTGCTCGACACGCTGATGGATGCCGGCTACGACCTGGCGTTCGCCTCCAACGCCGACAACCTCGGCGCGGTCCCCGACCCGCGCATCGCCGCCTGGATCGCGGCCGAGCGCATCCCCTTCCTGATGGAGGTGGTGCAGGGCACCGCCGCCGACCGCAAGGGAGGCCACCTGGCCCGCCGCGCGGGACGCATCGTCCTGCGCGAGACCGCGCAGGTGCCACCCGGCGACGCGTCGTTCGGCGATGTCGCGCGCTGGCGCTGGTACAACACCAACAATCTGTGGATCGACCTGCGCGCGCTCGCCGGGCTGCTGCGCCGCGACCCCGCAGGGCCCCGGCTGCCGCTGATCGTCAATCGCAAGACCGTCGACCCGGCCGACCTCGGCAGCCCGCCCGTCCTGCAGCTGGAGAGCGCGATGGGCGCGGCGATCGGCGCCATCGACGGCGCACGGGCGCTGCATGTGGGGCGCGAGCGCTTCGTGCCCGTCAAGACCACGGAGGACCTGCTCGCGCTGCGCTCCGACGCGTACGCGCTGGCCGGCGACGGGCGGCTGCTCCCGGCCTTCGTGGGCGATCCGCCCGTCGTGTCGCTGGACGAGCGCTTCCGGCTGCTGGCGGACTTCGAGGCGCGCTTCGCCGACGGACCGCCGACGCTGCGCGGCTGCCGGCGCCTGACCGTGGACGCCGACGGGGCGGTGCGGCACGCATGAGCGTCGTCGCCTTCGCGCCCGGCCGGGTGAACCTGATCGGCGAGCACACCGACTACAACGGCGGCCTGGCGCTGCCGTTCGCCATCGCCGACGGGGTGACCGTCACCGCGACGCCGCGCGACGATGGCCAGGTCGTCGCCCACGCGCACGACCTCGGCGAGCGCGATCGCTTCACCCTCGGCGACCCGCCGCCGGGCGACGGCTGGCGGGCGTTCGTGCGCGGCACGGTGGGGGAGCTGGCGGCGGCCGGCATGGCGCTCGTGCCGGTCACGCTGGAGATCACCGCCACGGTCACGCCCGGCTCGGGCCTGTCGTCGTCGGCGGCCCTGGAGGTGGCGCTCGCGCTGGCGCTGCTCGGGGCGGCCGACGTCCCGCCGCCCGAGCCGCTGGCGCTCGCGCGCCTGTGCGCACGGGTGGAGAACGACTGGGTCGGCGCCCGGACCGGGCTGCTGGATCAGCTGGCCTCGCTGCTGGGGCGCGCGCACCACGCGCTGCGCATCGACTTCTCCTCGCTGGCCGTCGATCCGGTGCCCCTGGACACCGGCGACTGGGCGCTGGTCACCGTCGACTCGGGCGAGCCCCACTCGCACGCCGGCAGCGGCTACAACGCGCGCCGCCGCGAGTGCGCCCGCGCCTGCGAACTGCTCGGCGTCGACGCGCTGGCGGCGGCCGACCGTGACGCCGCCGCCGCGCTGCCCGCGCCGCTGGACCGTCGCGCCCGCCACGTGCTCGAGGAGGACGACCGCGTGGAGGCGACGATCGCTGCGCTGCGCGCCGGCGACCTGGCCACGGTCGGGCGGCTGCTGGACGCCTCGCACGCGTCGCTGCGCGACCTCTTCGACGCCTCGACCGACCGTGTGGAGCAGACCGTGGCCGCCCTGCGCGAGCGCGGGGCGGCCGGCGCGCGGATGGTCGGTGGCGGCTTCGGCGGCCACGTGCTGGCGCTGCTGCCGCCGGGCGTGGCGCCACCGCCCGGCGCGACGGTGGTCACCCCCTCGCCGGGCGCTCGGCGCCACTAGGACTGGTCGGCTCGGCGGGCCGTCCAGGCCCTGGACGGGGCCGTCCACGGTCGTCACGGCCAGGACGGCACCGAAGATCTCCTCCTGGAAGACCCGAATCCTGTCGGCGCTCCTCTCTCGTGGCCGTCGACACGCGTCGATGTCGCGACTCTCGCGCCTGTGGGCGGGTGCGCATCCTGCGTTCCTGCGGGCTGGGGCCGAGGAGGACCACGGGCGCGAGCGTGATCGCCGTTCGATCAGCGGATGTGGCGCATATGTCGGCGCCGCCATACCGCCCGTGGTGGGTCGCGTCCGGTGCGGAGGCGGTCGCCCATGTCGGCACGGGCGGCGGAATCGGGATGCCGCGACGTTCGAGCAGCGCCCGGTCCTCGTGCCAGACGTTCTCGGCCACGTCCTCCATCGCCTCGCGCGCCCGGTCGATGTCCGCGGTCGGCGCGATCTGCACGTCCAGCACGGCCCGCGACCACTGCTGGGACATGGTGCCGACGCACTCGACGCGTCCGTTGGCCACGCGCCAGGCGGTGCCGTCGAGGGAGCGCACCGTGGTCGCCCGCAGCGTCATGCGCTCGACCGTGTCGGCGGCGACGCCGAGGTCGAGCCAGTCGCCGACGCCGAACTGGTCCTCGGTCAGGATGAAGAAGCCCGACAGGAAGTCGCGGATCAGCGACTGCGCGTCATGCCTTCACGGTCGGGCATGGGTCGCCGTCTGGCATCGGTGGTGCTCGCGTCGCCGCCATCGGGGGAACTACGGATGCCGGCACCGGCGGGCTGCGTACGTTTGGAGTGATGCATCCCCACGACATCCGCCGGGACGCGGCGGCCGGAACGGTCGTTCGCCATCCCGCCGACGCCGAGACGCTGGGGCGGCTGAGCCGGCTGGAGCTCGACGGCCATCGGGCCCTCAGCGTGTACATGAACCTGGATCCGGAGCATTTCGCGACGGCCGGGGCGCGGGCGAGCGAGGAGACGGCCCTGCTGACCCGGGCGCGCCATGCCGCCGTCGGCCCCGATCACGACCTGCTCCTGGATGTCGCGGACGTCGAGCGGATGCTGGCCGCCGAGCCGCAGCTCAAACGCGGCGTCGCCGCGCTGGCGATCTTCTCGGCCCACGCCGCCGGGGTTCTCGAGGTCGTCGGCCTACCCCGGCCGGTGGCGTCGCTGGTCACGGTGGAGCGCATCCCGTGGCTCGCGCCGCTGGTCGGCGCGATCCCGCTCGACGGGGTCGCGGTCGCCGTGGTCGACCGGCGGGGCGCCACCGTGCTGCGTGACGCCGGCGGCCGCCTGGCGGAGGCCGCGTCGATCGACGATCCGGTGCATGGCCGCCATGACCAGGGCGGGTGGTCGCAGTCGCGCTATCAGCGCTCGATCGAGGAGCAGGTCTCCGCCCACGTCCGCCATGTCGCCGCCGAGCTGGCGCAGGCCGACCGGCGTGAGCCGTTCGCGCATCTGGTCCTCGTCGCCAGCGCCCAACTGGCCCCGGACCTGCGCCGCGCGCTCCCGGACGGCCTGCGCCGCAGGCTGACCGACGTCGTCGAGGCCGACCTCGCGGAGGCCACGACCGCGGAGATCGAGGCCGTGGTCCGCCCCGTGATCGTGCGCGCCCAGCAGCAGCACGCAGACGCCGTGCTCGCCCGAGTGTCGGACGCGCTCGGCGTCGGCGGACCGGCGGCCGCGGGCCTGCCCGCGGTTGTGGAGGCGCTCGCCGAGGAGCGCGTCGCCACGCTGGTCGTCGACCCGGCCGATGCGCAGCGCGCGCGCGTGTGCCCGCGCTGCGGCGCGCTGACCGCGCCGCCGGCGGCGACCTGCGCCGCGGACGGCGGCGCGCTGCTGGAGGTCGATGCCGCCGCCTATGCCGTCCACGCCGCCGCGCGCCAGGGCGCCGACCTGTTGTGCGCTGACGCGGCGCGGCTGGGCGCGCTGGGCGGCATCGCCGCGCTGCTGCGCTGGTGAGCGCCCGGCGTCAGTCGTCGGCGGGATCCGGCGGGCTGGGGGCCGGGGCCGCCTGTGGCGACCAGCTACGGGCCTGCCGGGCCTCCGAGCGCAGGGCGGCGGCCTCCGACGCGCGCGTGTTGGCCATCAGCCGGCTGAGGTGCGCGAGCGCCCGCCGGGCCGCACGGACCTTCTCCTCCTCGCCTTCCAGCGCGACATCGCGGATCCCGCCCGCGAGCATCTCGAACGGCGGTTCGTCGCGGGCCGCCGCGGCTGCGACCGCCCGGGCCAGAGCGGCTTCGCGGATGTACTGCGACACGCTGACACCGGCCAGGGCCGCCTCTCGTTCCAGCACCGCCCACAGGTCGGTGCTGAAGCGAACGGTCGTGACGCGCATGGTCGACCGGGTCCGCTCCGTCATCGTCGCGGAGTGTGCCACACGCGTGCGGATGTCCGTTTGCGCCAGGGCCCGACGCGCCTGTAGCATGGCGCAACAGCAATACGGGAGGGTCGTCGTGGCGAGATCGGCAGGACCCTCCCGATCGATCGCAGAGAGGTGATCGCCATGCTGAACCGGACCGTTCAGCTGGCACAGGTCTTGGGTGGGCAGGCCGACGAGCCGTTGGTCGCGGAGCCGATGACCAAGCGGGCTCGTGCGCTGGTGCGCCCGCGCCCATCCTGGTCGGGCGGCTGGAGGGCCGCGACGCTGTGTCCGAGCGCGAGTCCGCTCGGATCGGCGATCTCGGTAGGGCGGGACGCGCCGGCGTCGCGGACCCTCCAGCACCTGCCAGCGCGCGGCGCGGCGCCGAGCGCGCCGTAGATCCGCGGCCGGCGCTCAGCCCGCCGGCTGCTCGCGCAGCAGGCGCAGCGTCTCGGCCAGGTGCGCGCGCAGCGACGTGACCGCCTCGTCGGCGCGGCCGGCCAGCACCGCCGCGGCGATCGCGCGGTGCTCCTCGACGATCTGGCGCAGACGCGCGTCGCTGCGGGCCAGCGCGGCGAGTCCCATCCGCGCCTGGCGATCGCGCAGCGAGTCGTGCAGCTGCAGCAGGATCGGATTGCCCGCCGCCTCGACGAACAGGCGGTGGAACTCGCGGTCGGCCTCGACGAACGCGGCGACGTCGCCGCCGAGCAGGAGCTGCCCCTGGGTCTGCAGCGCTGCGGCCAGCGGCGCCTCCAACTCGCCGCCGGTCGCCTGGGCCGCCCGCTCGACCGCGAACGACTCGACGAGCACGCGCGTCTCCATGACGCTGGTGACCTCGGCGGGGGAGACGGGCACGACCAGGGCGCCGCGCTTGGGATAGAGCCGCAGGAGCCCCTCGGCCTCGAGCAGCAGGAAGGCCTCGCGTACCGGCGTACGGCTGAGGCCGACCCGGCTGGCGACCTCCCCCTCGCTGATCAGCTCGCCTCCGGCGAAGCGGCCGTCGAGGATCCCCTGCTTGGTGAAGGCGTAGGCGGTCGCGGTTGCCGACATGTTGCATCTATATCCGATCCTTGACAGCGAGCGAGACGTGTGGGAGAACCGCATAGATGCAAGTCGCAGCGGAGTCCGTGCTCGACGAGCTCGGCGCGCTGGGCCTGGGTGAGCGCCTGCTGCGTTCGCCGGCCGCGATGGCCGCCTACGGGTCCGATGCGCTCACGGCCTTCCACCAGCGTCCGCTGGCGGTGGTCGTGGTCGAGTCCACCGACGAGGTGGTCGCCGTCGTGCGCGTCTGCCACCGCCATGGGACCCCGTTCGTCGCGCGCGGCAGCGGCACGTCGCTGTCGGGTGGCTCGCTGCCCACGCCGGGCGGCGTCGTGATCGCGCTCAACCGCCTCAACCGGGTGCTGTCGGTGGACCCCGATGGTCGCACGGCGGTCGTGCAGCCTGGCTGCATCAACCTGCACATCTCGGCTGCGGCCGCACCGCATGGGCTGGCCTACGCGCCCGACCCCTCCAGCCAGTCGGTCTGCACGATCGGCGGCAACGTCGCCTTCAACTCCGGCGGGGCGCACTGCCTGCGCTACGGCATGACCGCCAACCACGTGCTCGGCATCCGCGCGGTGCTGCCCGACGGCGAGCTGGTCGAGCTCGGCGGGGCGTCGACGAGCCGGTCGGACCCGATTGGACCGGCATCTTCTGCGGCTCGGAGGGGCTGTTCGGCATCGCGCTGGAGATCACCGTTCGGCTCGTCCCGGTGGCCGAGGCGGTGCACACGGCGCTGGCCGTCTACCCGAGCCTGCAGGCGGCCGGCGATGCGGTTGCCGAGGTGATCGCCGCCGGCATGCTGCCGGTGGCGATGGAGATCATGGACGCGTTGGCCATGGAGGCCGCCGAGGCGTCGGTCAAGCCGGGCTATCCCGCAGGGCGCGGCGCTGCTGATCGTCGAGCTGGAGGGCGAGCGCGACGTCGTCGACGCCGACGTGCCGGTCCTGCGTGCGCTGCTCGACGCGTCCGGGTGCCACGCAGGTGACGGACGACCGAGGACCCCGACGAGCGGGCGCTGATCTGGAAGGGGCGCAAGAGCGCCTTCTCCGCGGTCGGCTGGCTGTCGCCCGACTACATCGTCCAGGACGGGGTCGTGCCCCGCACCAGGCTGGGCGAGGCGCTGGCGGAGATCGCCCGCATGTCGACGCAGCACGGGTATCCGCGTGGCCAACGTGTTCCACGCCGGCGACGGCAACCTGCACCCGCTGATCCTGTTCGACGGCAGCGTGCCCGGCGCGCTGGAGCGCGGCCGAGGCGCTGGCCGGCGAGATCCTCGCGCTCTGCGTCCGCCTCGGCGGATCGATCACCGGCGAGCACGGCGTCGGCGTCGAGAAGCTCGCCTACCTGTCGCTGATGTTCGGCCCGGAGGACCTTGCGCTGATGGGCCGGCTGCGCGCGTCGGTCGACCCGGACGAGCTGGCCAACCGCGGCAAGATGCTCGCGTCGACGGCGGCGTGAGCCACGTGATCGCCGACGCCGATGCGCTCGCCGAGGCGGTGGCGTCTGCGAGCGCGGGTCCTGCCCGTCGCGGGGGGCACCAAGCCCGCGCTCAGCACGGCCCCCGCACGGGGTCGTCGCGCTCGACGTCGGCGGACTGCGCGGCATCGTCGACTACGACCCCGCCGAGCTGACGCTTCACCGCCCGGGCCGGCACGCCGCTGACTGAGATCGCCGCGTCCTGGCCCGCACGGGCAGTACCTGCCGTTCGACCCGCCGCTGGCGGGCTGCCGGCGCGACGCTGGGCGGCACGGTCGCCGCGGGCGTCGGCGGACCCGGCGCCTATCGCTATGGCGGGGTGCGCGACTTCGTGCTCGGCGTCCGCTTCGTCGACGGCGCCGGCCGCCTGGCGCGTGCGGGGGCGGCAGGTGGTCAAGAACGCCGCCGGCTTCGACGTCCCCAAGCTGATGGTCGGCTGACTCGGCCGCCTCGGCGTGCTGGCCGAGCTGACCGTGAAGGTCTTCCCGCGCCCGGAGGCCACCGCGACCATCGCCTTTCATCCCGACGGCACCGCCCAGGCGCTCGAGGCGATCGCCCGGATCGGTCGCGGTCCGGTGGAGGCCGACGCGGTCGACCTCGACCCCGCCGGCGCCCTGCTCGTCCGCCTGGCCGGCCGCGCCGCGCTGATCGCGCCCGCGCGTGCCGACGCGCCTGATCGGGCTGCTCGGCCTGCCCGCCGACGGGTCGACGAGGCGGCTGTGGGATCCCGCGCAGACGCTCAGCCTGGGCGCCCGCGGACGCGGCGCTCGTGCGCGTCGGCCGATCGCGCCGCTCGGTCCTCGCCCTGGAGCCGGCGCTGGCCGGCGCGACGTGGCGCGCCGCTCGGCTCGGGGCCAACGTCGCCTGGATCGCCTGGCCGGAGCGACCGCGCGATCGCCGAGCTCTCGAGCTGCCGCCCGCCGAGGCCGGCGTGCCCGGCCTGGCCGGCGCGGCGCGCGGGCCGCGCCGCTGCTCGGCGCGCGCCGCGGCGGCGCGTTCGGCCAGCGCCTCTCGCTGCCCTCGACCCCGACCGCCGCTTCGCCGGAGGCCTGCGTGCAGCACGAGATCCCGAGCGAGAGCTCGGCGCCGCAGGGCGCGCAGATGGCCGATGCCGATCGGGTCCTGCGTGCACTGCGGCTTCTGCCTGCCGACCTGCCCCACCTACGTGACGATGGGGGAGGAGATGGACTCGCCGCGCGGGCGCATCTTCCTGATGAAGGAGGTGCTCGAGGGCAAGATGGAGGTCGAGCTCGCGCTGCCCTACATCGACAACTGCCTCGGCTGCCAGGCGTGCGAGACGGCCTGCCCGTCCGGGGTCGACTACGGCGACCTGATCACCCCGTTCCGCGCCTGGGCCGAGCAGCGACGCAAGCGGCCGCCCGCCGAGCGCGCCTGCAGCGCGACCTCGCCCTGCGCACGCTCCCACACGGCGGCGCTTCCGCGCCGCGGCCCGCGTCGGCCGGCTGGCCAGCCCGCTGGCGAGCCGCCGGCTGCCGAAGGCGCTGGCGCGCGATGCTCGACCTGCTGCCCGACGAAGCTGCCCGCCGCCGCGCCCGCTGCCGGCGATGCTTCCCGGCCCAGGGCGAGCGCCGCGCCCGCGTCGCCCTGCTCGCCGGCTGCGTGCAGCAGGAGCTCGACCCGGAGATCGGCTGGGCGGCCCTGCGGGTGCTCGCCCGCAACGGGATCGAGGTCGTCGTCCCCGCCGACCAGGGCTGCTGCGGCTCGCTGGCGATGCACGCCGGCGACGGCAGGGCGCGGGCCCGCGCCAGCTCGCCCGCCGCAACCTCGCGCGCCTTCCCGGGGACGTCGACGCGGTGATCACCACCGCCGCCGGCTGCGGCTCCGGGATGCGCGAGTACGGCGCCGCTCTTCCTCGGCGAGCCCGAGCAGGAGGCGGCCGCGCGCGCTCGCCGGACGCACGTCTCGACGTCGCCGAGTTCCTCGCCGAGCTCGGCCTGCGCGAGGCGCCGCCGGCGCTCACCGCGACGTCGCCGGGTCGCCTACCACGACGCCTGTCACCTGGCCCACGCCCAGGGCGTGACGGCCGCGCCGCGCGCGCTGCTTGCGCGCGGTTCGCGGGCCTCGAGCTGCTGCAGCCAGCCGAAGGGAGCTCTGCTGCGGCTCGGCCGGCATCTACAACGTCGAGCGCCCCGAGGTCGCCGCCGCAGCTGGGCGAGCGCAAGGCGCGCAACCTGATCGCCACGGGCGCCGACTGATCGCCAGCGGCAACATCGGCTGCCTCACCCAGCTGCGCACGCACCTGTCGGCGCTGGGGCAGGCGCTGCCGGTCATGCACACGATGCAGTTCCTGGACCGGGCCTACGTGGGCACGGACCGATGAGCGCGCCCGCGCGGCGCCGCGTCAGCGCAAGCCGAGAAACGCCTCCAGGCGGGCGCGCAGCGCCGACAGGCGCTTGTCGACGTTGAGCGCGTCGAGCACGGTCTGCGCCTGATCGCGGTCCAAGAGCAGCTCGTTGCGGCTGGAGCGCAGCACGCGCAGCAGCTGGCGGTGGTCCTCGGGGCTCTTGGCCCGGCGCTCGACGACCTCGGCGATCCCGCGGCGGGAGCCGGCGTCGAGGGTGATCTCGATCCAGTCTTGGTCTGCGGCCATGGCCCCACCGTACCCGCCGGGCCCGATCCCGGGCGCGCGAGCGCCCGTAGACGACATGCGCGCAGCTGACATCGCCGGTTGCCGGGGACGACGCGGGCGGGTGCCCTACACACCCGCCCGCGACCGGCACGCCGATGATGCGGCCGCCGTCACCTTCTCCAACGGCTCGGCTGGTGCGAAGGATCAACCTTTCTCGGCCGATGTGGACAAGTGGCTGGGGAGATATCTGCCCAGCGGCCCCGTCGTGATGGTCCGCCGCCCTGCCGGCCCGGGTCGTCTCCCGTCGTCGTGCGGCAGGAAGCTGCCGGCCAGCGGGGCCGACTCCTGCGGCGGCAAGCGTCGAAACCCGCCGAGCCGTCCGGTGCAGGGTCTGAGATGTATGGCCTATGGCGCTCCGTGTGACGAGTCCCGCACTGCAGGCCTACGAGGCGATGGCCTCGTCCTACGACGTGTTCACCGCGCAGTACGAGCATGACCGCTGGCTGGCGGCGATCCTGTCGCTCGCGCGGCGCCACGGGCTGCGTGGACACCGGGCCCTGGACGTCGGCTGCGGAACCGGCAAGAGCGGCGAGCCGCTTCTGCGTCGCGGCTTTGCGCTGACCGCCTGCGACGTGTCGCCGAGCATGGCGGCGATCGCGACGCGGCGGCTGGGCCCGCACGCGGACGTGATGGTCGCCGACATGCGCGACCTGCCGCGGTCGCTCGGCGAGTTCGACCTGGTCACCTGCCTCGACGACGCCATCAACTACCTGACCGACGAGGACGACCTACACGCCGCCTTCGCGTCGGCGCGTCGCGCGCTGCGCCCCGCTGGCGTCTACATCTTCGACGTCAACACGCTGCACGCCTACGCCACGGCCTTCGACCGGGACTTCGTCGCCGAGGTCGACGACACCGTCTTCTGCTGGCATGCGGAGCGCGACCCCGACGCTGGTCTGGTCGCGGACGAGCCGCACGTCGCCCAGCTGGACGTGTTCGCGCCCCGACCCGATGGCGCCTGGTCGCGCCAGACCAGCCGCCATCAGCAGCGGCACTTCAGCGACGAGGTGATCCAGGCGGGGCTGGAGCGGGAAGGGCTGCGCTGCGTTGCGCTGGTGGGGCAGTCCCCTGGCGTGGTGTTCAGCTCGCCGGCCGACGAGGCCGTCCACAGCAAGCGGCTCTACATCGTGCGCGCACCGGACTAGTGGCTGCCGCGCTCCGGCATCTGGACACGGGCCAGCTGCTCGGCCAGCGTCGTCGCGGCGCGCGCCTGCTCGGCGTCGAGGCGTGCGACCTCGGCGCTGGCGAACACGCCGGTCCGGACCCGTTCGCATTCGGGGCACCGGAGCGTGAGCTGGTGGTGCCTCGGTCCGGCCGGACGCCGATCCAGCAGGTGGACGAGGTCGGAGCGGCAGAAGGCGCAGAGGTGCAGGGGGCGCATGGCAGGCGGTGCGGAGAGACGGGAGGGGTGGATCATCGCCGGAGCGACACAGAAGCGGCCACGCGCCAGCTCACGTGGCAGGGCCGAAGATCGTCCCAAGAGGGCTGTTCGAGATGCTGACTATGGGTATCATCGCAACGGGCGCCGATGAAGTACTTCACGGGAGCCACCGCCGGCCGCTCGAGGTAGGGCTCGGGCGACTGGTGGGGACGCGAGCGGGTGGCGGCCCCGGGGCGACCCCTGCGGTCGCCACCCGCGAAAGTCCTCCGCTAGGCCGATGTCGTCGACTCGACGCGCCGGTCGCCCTGGACGCCTTGGGCGTGCAGAGCGGCGCGCGCCAGGACGCGCAGCTGGTCGGCGAGGGCGATCACCGCCGGCCAGTCCGCGGAGGCACCGCTGAGGGCCTGCTCCAGGCACTCCGACAGCTGCCAGGACCGCTCCAGGCTCTCGTCCATCGAGAACGGCACGTCGGCGTGCGGTCGATGGTCGGCGCGGTCGGTCGGACGCTCGAACAGCATCAGCACCGCGGTCGCGTTGAGGACCGGCTCGGCGCCGGCCGGCTGCGCCTTGATCGCGTCGATCCGGTCCAGCAGCCGCGCCAGCTCGTCGGACAGCTCGCGCCACTGATCCTCGGTCAGCTCCAGCGCCGTGCGGCTCAGGTGCACGTCGGCGCGATCGAAGCCGCCGTCCTCCAGCGCGGAAGCGGCCGCGGTGTGCGCGTGGGCCAGGGTGGACGCCACGGCCGCCTCGCGCGAGGTCTGCGAGAGGCCGCCGTACTCGTCGTCGGAGAAGGAGAGCGGATCGGCCAGCCGGTAGGTCGTGGCGCGCCCCGAGCGCTCCCGGCAGACCAGGCCCGCCTGCTCGAGGACCCGCGCATGGCGCCCGGTCGTCCGCGCGTCCGCCTCGACCGCGCTTGCGAGCGTGTCGAGCGCGCGCGGGCTTGCGTCCAGCGCGGCGAGGATGCGCACGCGCAACGGGTGTCCCACGGCGCGTGCGAGCGAGTCGGCCGACACCATCAGTGCGATCCTATCGTTGTCGGGTACGACACGTACAGGTCCCGTACCCAACGTGGACGAATTGTTCGCATCGTGATCGCCAACGTCGAGGAGGGAGGTGAACGCCCATGATCCTCAGGCCCTGACGCAGACACTGGCGGCCGTGGACCGGACGCGGCCTGGTGCCGCGCCGCGGATTAGTGTCTCCTCGGTGTCGGATCCCGCCGCTCCGTCCACTGTCGCCCTTGGAATCGCGGTCGCGCGCCGTCGCCGCGAGATCGGCTGCTCCCAGCACGAGCTGGCGGCCCGATCGGCGCTGCACCGCGCCTACATCGGCGGCATCGAGCAGGGGCGGCGCAACCCCACGTGGCGGGTCCTGGCGATCATCGCCGCGGGGCTCGGCCTGCGGCTGTCGGAGCTGGTTGAGCGAGCTGAGGCGGTCGAGGCCGAACGCGCGGCCGCCGACGGCGGGACGCCGTGAGCTGAGGGTCACCCGTTCGCGGGAAACCCGCACCATCGCTTCGGGCAAGGCCGGATGCGCGGGTGCGGCGCACGCAGGATGCTGGTGGGGTCATGGCCCATCGCATCGTGATCCTCGGCGGCGGCACCGGCGGCACGCTGACCGCCAACCGCCTGCGCCGCCTGTACGGCGACGGGGCCGAGATCGTCGTCGTCGACCGCGACGATCGCCACCTCTACCAGCCCGGGCTGCTGTTCGTTCCCTTCGGCATGGCCGACCCGGACGAGATCGTCCGGCCCCGCGGTGCACAGCTGCACGACGGCGTCGCCTTCCGCCTGGCCTCGGTCGAGTGGGTCGACACGACCGCCAACCAGGTGCATCTCGACAGCGGCGAGGCGCTCGGCTACGACGTGCTGGTCGTCGCCTCCGGAGCGGAGCTGCTGCCGCAGGAGACCGAGGGCCTCACGGGGCCCGGTTGGGGTGAGCGGGTGTTCACCTTCTACGAGCTCGAGTCGGCGATCGCCCTGCGCGACGCGCTTGCGCGCTTCGACCGCGGCCGGCTTGTCGTCAACGTGATCGACATGCCGATCAAGTGCCCGCCGGCGCCGCTGGAGTTCTGCTTCCTGGCCGACTGGTACCTGCGCCGGCGCGGCGTGCGCGACGACGTCCAGCTGACCTTCGTCACCCCGCTTGACGCCGCCTTCACCAAGCCCGTGGCCGCCGAGCACCTGGCCGGCCTGTTGGCCCAGAAGGGCATCGCGCTGGAGGCGGAGTTCGCGACCGGCGAGGTGGACGGGGCAGGCGGGCGGCTGGTCAGCTGGGACGAGCGCGAGGTCCCGTTCGACCTGCTCGTCACCGTCCCGCTGCACGGCGGCCCGGCCTACGTCGGACGGTCGCCGGGCCTGGGCGACGAGCTCGGCTTCATCCCGACCGACCCGCACACGCTGCAGGCCAAGGCGGCCAGCAACGTCTTCGCGGTCGGGGACGCCACCAACCTGCCGACCTCCAAGGCGGGGTCGGTGACCCACTTCGAGGGCGACACGCTGGTGGAGAACATCCGCCGCCTGCTGTCCGGCGAGGCGCTGCAGGGCTCCTTCGACGGCCACGCCAACTGCTTCATCGAGACGGGCTTCCACAAGGCACTGCTGATCGACTTCAACTACGACGTCGAGCCCCTGCCCGGCCGGTTTCCCGAGCCGCACGTGGGACCGCTGCCGCTGCTGCGCGAGTCGCGGCTGAACCACCTGGCCAAGCTCGCCTTCCAGTCGATCTACTGGCACGTTCTGCTGCCGGGCCACGACATCCCGGGCGTCGGCTCGCAGCTGCGCCCCACCACGAACGCAGGAGGGACCCAATGACCGCTGCGACCCTGGCCGGGGCGCCGGTCGATCTCGACCCCGAGGGCTTCTTCGTCCACCCGGAGCAGTGGACACGCCCGATGGCTGACGAGATCGCCCGGGCGAACGGCATCGACGCGCTCACCGACCGCCATTGGCAGGTGATCGACTTCATGCGCTCGACCTACCTGGACAGCGGCTCGGCGCCCAGCATCCGCACGCTGGGCAAGGTCTCGGGCGTGCCCATCAAGGAGCTCTACGCGCTGTTTCCCAAGGGCCCGGCGAAGCTCGCGGCCAAGATCGCCGGCATTCCCAAGCCGCGCGGCTGCATCTAGAGGAGGCGTGACCGACATGACCGACATCCTCGACCAGGCGCAGATGGCGCCAGCCGTCCCCGACCGTTCGATCGAGCGCGTGGCGATCGTCATCTCCAAGGGCTCGCTGGAGGGGATCTATCCCGGGCTGATCATGGCCAACGGGGCGCGCATGGAGGGCATCGAGGCCGACGTGTTCTTCACGTTCTTCGGCCTGGACGCGATCCGCCGCGACCGCCAGAGCCGCATCAAGGTGGCGACCGTCGGCAATCCGGGCATGCACATCCCCACGCTGGTGGGTGCCCTGCCCGGCATGTCCTGGCTGGCGACGCGCATGATGCAGCGCCAGATGGAGAAGCTCGACATTCCGCCGGTCGGCGAGTTCGTGGAGCTGATCTCCGACTCGGGTGCGGGGCTGCACGCCTGCAAGGCCACCGTCGACATGTTCAACCTGACGCAGGGCGACTTCGTGGCGCAGGTCGACGGCATCATCACCGTCGGCGAGTTCTACGAGCTGGCCGCCGGCGGCGAGATCATCTTCACCTGAGTCGCGGCGGTCGGGTGCGATGGACGAGCGCCGGCGCGCACGTCTCGAGCACGCGATCGATCACGCGAGCGTGCGCGTCGGCGTCTGGCTGCTGCGGCGCACCCGCGGGCGGATCGTGCGCCTGTGGCGCCGGCGGGCGCTGGTGCTGACGACCCGTGGGCGGCGGACCGGCCGGCCGCGTGCGGTCCCGTTGCAGTACTTCCCCGACCGCGAGGCGATGATCGTCGTCGCCGCCAACAGCGGGCTGGATCGGCCGCCGGCCTGGTACCTGAACCTGCGGGCCGATCCCGCGGCGACCGCCGAGGTCGACGGGCGCGCCATCGCGGTGCGCGCCCGCGAGCTGTCCGACGAGGAGGCGCAGGAGGCGTGGCCGCGGGTGCTGTCGGTAGCGCCCGACTACGAGCGCTACCGGCGGCGGACCAGGCGTCGCCTGCCGCTGCTGCGCCTGGAGCCGGCGGTCAGCGATCCAGCGGCAGCCCGAGCGTGACCCAGTCGTGGATGCCGCCGCGGTAGTAGCGCAGGCGTGACGCCGGCCACCCGGCGCTCAGCAGCGCGTCGACGGCCTGGGGGGTGGCCGCGCACTGGGGTCCGTTGCAGAACAGGACGATGGGCTCGTCGCCGGCGGGATCGCCGAGCCGCTCGACGATCTCCTGGTGGCGGATCGCCTCGGCGCCCGGGATCGTGCCGCGCGCAACCTGGTCGGGCTGGCGCGTGTCGATCAGTCGCCCGCCGCGACGCAGGTGCTCGATCGTCTCCAGCTCGCCGACGGTCTCGACGCCCGGCAGCGCGATCGGCTGGATCGTGCCCCAGGTTGCGTCCACCATGACCAGACCGGGCTCGTCGTCGACCGGCGAGGGCTGGCGGGTCACCTGCTGGCGGCGGGGCAGTCGTTCCAGCTGCATGTGGTCCAGCATGACGATCTCCTATCGACAACCGCGTGCTTGTATAGTGGAGGATAGCTCATGGGACTCTTCCGCCGCACCTCCACCAAGCCGTCCACCATCACCCCCGCCGCGGCCGCCGCCGGCGTGGCCGATCGCAGCCTCACGCTCGTCGACGTCCGCGAGCCCAGCGAGTGGGCCGCCGGCTGCGCTCGCGGCGCCCGGCGCATCCCCCTCGGTCAGCTGCCCAGCCACCTCGACGAGCTCGCCCAAGCGGGCACGCCGGTCGCCTTCGTCTGCCAGTCGGGCATGCGCAGCGGCCGCGCCGCGAAGGCCGCCGCCAAGGCGGGCATCGAGGCGCGCAACGTCGCGGGCGGCATGCGCGCCTGGACCCAGGCGGGGCTGCCGACGCGTCGCGCGCGCTGAGGCGCAGCCCGGCGACGAGTCAGTCCGCGCGCTGCTCGGCCGGGTGCGCCTGGCCTCGGCCGCTACGCGTACGGCGCTGGCGCAGCAGGGTGACGACGAGCGCCACGACGACGAGCGCGACGACGGCGTAGTCGACGTAGCGGAACGCGTTGTGGACGTTCTCCCAGCTGCCGGCGATCGCCCAGCCCGCGCCGGCCAGCCCGAAGCACCAGATCGCCGAGCCCAGCAGCGTCAGCGGGATGTAGGTGCGCAGCGGGAAGCCGAGCACGCCGGCGGGGATCGACACGAACGAGCGCACCAGCGGGGTGATGCGCCCCAGCAGCACGCTGGCGCGGCCCCAGCGCTCGAACCAGGCCTCGGCGCGGGCGAAGCGCTCGGGGCCGACGTGCAGCCACCGCCCGTGGCGCTCGATGAACGGGCGCCCGCCGGCGCTGCCGATCGCCCAGCCCGCCAGCGCGCCGAGCAGGTAGCCGATCGTCCCGGCGGCGCTGAGCACCAGATAGGTGACCAGGCCCGGTGCGATGGTCGTGCCCAGGAACCCGACCTCGTGTCCGGCGACCGCGCCGGCCGCCAGCACGCCCGCGTACAGCATGACCAGCTCGCCGCCGACCGGCAGCAGCGCATCGAGCGCCATCAGCGCCAGGACCGCGACCACGGCGTGGTCGGCGATGAACGACGTGATGGTCCCGGTGATGCTGGCGAGCGCGGGGGCGTTCATGCTCGGCGCCGCGCCCACGACGCCACGTGGCGATGATTGATCACGGGCTCAGACTGCCCAACCGGCGCTGATCGGAACCTGAACGGCACAATTCGTGCGGTAGCGTCCTCCGGCTCCATGGAGGCTTCCCGGCGCGGGTTCCTGGCGGGGGCAGGCGCCATCGGCCTGCTGACGCTTGTCGCGCCCGAGCGGCTCGCGCGGGCGCTGGCCGCCACGCCGAGGGCGGGGCGGGCCGGGCGCTTCCTGACCGCCCGCGAGCTCGACACGCTGCGCGCGCTCGTCGATCGCCTGATCCCGGGCCCGCCCGACGATCCGGCGCCAGGCGCGCTGGAGGCCGGCTGCGCGGAGGCCATCGACCTGCTGCTGGGCGCCTTCGAGCACGACCCACCGCTCATCCACGCGGGCGGCCCGTTCTCCGACCGTGCCGGCGCCGCTCAGGACGACTTCAAGCGCTTCGTTGCGCTGGACGCGCACGCGGAGCTGGGCTGGCGCCTGCGCATCGAGGGTTCGCGCGGGCGGCCCGAGCGCGAGTTCGCCGGGCCCGTCGTCGGCCTTCAGCAGATCTACCGCGAGGGGCTCGCGCACCTCGACGTCCGCGCGGGCGGGAGCTTCAAGGACGCCTCCGCCGCCGACCGCGACGCGATCCTCTCCGACAGCGCCGACGCGCACGTGCAGAGCTTCCGCGGCACCGCGCTGGCCAACACGCTGGAGGCGATGTACGGGCCGCCCGAGTACGGGGGCAACCGGGGCCTGGTGGGCTGGCGGCTGACGGGCTGGCCCGGGGACGTCCGAGCCGCGCGGCTACACGCCGGCGCAGGTGTCCTCGGCGCCGCCCGCGGGTGGCGAGCGGATCGGCGCCGCGCGGGCGCGCGCCCTGGCCCGGCGGCTCGGTGGGTAAGGCCTCGGTCATCGTCGTGGGGTCCGGCGCCGGCGGCAGCGTCGTGGCCTGGGAGCTGGCGCGCGCCGGCCACCCGGTGCTCGTGCTGGAGAAGGGCCGCGACCTGTTCCCGGGCCTGGGCGGGAAGGGGCCGATCGGCTCGCTGTTCTCCAACGACGAGGTCAAGGCCAACCGCTTCTTCGAGGACCAGGACCCGCGAGCTGGAGCCGCGCACCTCGCGAAGCCAGTAGGAGGCCGCGCGCGGCGTGGCGCGCTCGTTCGTCGGCGACGTCAACGACCTGCCCACGGTCGTGGGCGGCGGCACCGTCCACTGGGACGCCAAGACGCCGCGCTTCTGGCGGCAGGACTTCAAGGGCCGCTCCCGCTCTACGGTCCCGATGCCGGAGGCAAACGTCGCCGACTGGCCGATCACCTACGACGACTTGGCGCCGTTCTACGACGAGGTCGAGGCACGCCTGGGAGTGCAGGGCGACGTTCGACGCATGCCGGCCGTCGACGCTCGCGCAGGCGCCGCGCAGCGGTCACGACTTCCTGATGCCGCCGAACCCGCCCGATGTACGGCGGAACGCTGCTCGGCGCAGGGCGCCGCCCAGAAGCTCGGCTACCACGCCTATCCGTTCCCGATGGCGGTCAGCTCGCAGCCCTTCGACGGCCGCCCGGCCTGCAACTCGTGCGGCTTCTGCTCGGGCTACGGCTGCCCGACCAACGCGCGCGGCGGCGCCGCCGTCTCGTTCCTCCACCACGCGATCCGGGCCGGTGCGCAGCTGCACTCGCGGGCGTTCGTGCACCGCATCCACACCACGCCGGACGGCCGGCGCGCGACCGGCGTCTCCTACCTCGACCGCCAGCGGCCGGACGCGGCACGAGTCCGCCGACGTGGTCGTGCTCGCCGCCTCGGCGATCGAGACGCCGCGTCTGCTGATGCTGTCGAGGATCCGCGACCGGTCCGGCCAGCTCGGGCGCAACCTGATGTTCCACGCCTTCACCCAGGCCTTCGCGTTCTTCGCCGAGCCCGTCGACGCCTGGCGCGGCCCGAGCGTCACGTGGACGCTCGACGACTTCGTCGGCCCCGTCAAGGGTCCGCACATCCGCGCGCTGGGGCTGCCCTACCTCAAAGGCGGCATCTGCGAGGTGGGAGGGACCTACACGCTGCTGGACGAGGCGAACATCCACCTCGCGCTCGGCGAGTGGGGGCTCGCCCACAAGCGCTCGATGCGCGCGGGGATGATCCGCCGCCATCTGGCGGGGATCGAGATGCTCGGCGAGGACATGCCCCAGCTGGCCAACCGCGTCGACCTCGACCCGCGGATCCGCGACGTGTACGGCTTCCCGGTGCCGCGGATCACCCACAGCCCGCATCGCTTCGAGACGCTGGCCTCCACGTGGTACGGGCCGAAGCTCGCCGAGATCTGCGCCGCGGCGCCCGGCGTCGTCAACTCCGGCTACGTGCCCAGCGGGCTGTTCGGCGGCGCCGACACGACCCGGCACATCATGGGCACGGCCCGGATGGGGGAGCGCGCCGAGCGTTCCGTGGTGGACGCCCACGGCCGCCTGCACGGGGTCGAGAACCTGTTCGTCGCCGACGGGTCGGTCTTCACCTCCTCGGGCGGCCTCAACCCGACGCTGACGATCATGGCGCTCGCGCTGCGCTCGGCGCACCACGTGGCCCGCTCGGCGTAGCGCCGCGGGGCGCCGGGCGATCAGAGCGTGAAGACGACCTTGCCGAGCACTTCGCCGTCGAGCATCTGCTGGAAGCCGTCTCGCGCCTGCGCCAGCGGCAGGCTCGCGTGAACCGTCGGACGCACGCCGGTCGTCAGCAGCAGCTGGAGGAGGCGTTCGAGCTCCGGCCGCGTGCCCATCGTCGAGCCGAGCACCGACAGCTGCAGGAAGAACACCCGGTTGAGATCGGCTGGGGGCTGCGCGCCGGTCGTGGCGCCGCTGACGACCACGGTCCCGCCCGGCTTGAGCGCCTTGAGCGAGCTGGACCAGGTCGCCTCGCCCACCGTCTCGAGGACCGCATCGACGCGCTCAGGCAGACGCGCGCCGGGTTCGAACACGTTGTCGGCCCCCAGCGAGAGCGCGTGCTGGCGCTTGGCCTCCGACCGGCTCGTGGCCCAGATGCGAATCCCCGCCGCGTGGCCGAGAGCGATGGCCGCGCTCGCGACCCCGCCGGCTGCGCCCTGGACCAGCACGGTGTCTCCCGCCGTCGCCCGCGCCCGCACGAAGAGCATCCGAAACGCGGTCAGCCACGCGGTCGGCAGGCAGGCCGCCTCCTCGAAGCTCAGCTCCGACGGCTTGGGCACGAGGTTCGCGCGTGGGACGGCGACGCGCTCGGCGAACGCGCCCTGATGCTTCTCCGACAGCAGGGTCCGGCGCGGGTCGAGGGTCTCATCCCCGCGCCAACCGGGCGACGAGATCACGCTGTGGACGATCACCTCGTTGCCGTCCTCGTCCACGCCGGCCGCGTCGGTGCCGAGGACCATCGGCAGCTGGTCGGCCCGCAGCCCGACGCCCCGCAGCGACCAGAGGTCGTGGTGGTTCAGCGACGCGGCCTTCACCTCGACGGTGGTCCAGCCGTCGGGTGGGGATGGCTCAGGGACGTCCTCCACGCGAAGCCCGCTCAGGGGGTCGTCGGCGTCGAGGGAAACGGCGTGCGCGGCGAGCATAGACATGCGTGCAGTACAGCAGTCCGGACGCGCGCGGCCGGCGCCGGGTGGGCCGCGGCGGCTGGCAAGACCTCCAGCCTCGCCCGGTCCGCGGCCCGCAACGTCGGAGGGGAGACAAGGTGGGGAGCGAAGGGGGTCAGCAGCGAAGTGCTGCGCTCGTCGGTCTATTCGGCGAGCAGCGCGACCTCAAGCGTCTCGTCGAGGCTGTCTTCGAGCTGCCCGATGGCACCGCGCTCGCGGCGGCTGAGGCCTGTGGCGAGTTCAGCGGTCTCAGCGTCGCCGGAGCGGATCGCGGCCTGTCGAGCAGGTCGTAGGTCGCGGTGGCGAGGTGGTCGGCGGCGATGACGTCGCGGACGTCGCGGACGACTTTGTAGCTGCGGGATGCTCTCGACCAGCGCGGTCGCGCGGGCGGCGGCGAACGTCTCCCATGGGTGCGCGCTGATCGGCTTGGCCCCGATGGTGGTGGCACGGTGGCGCAGCTGCTGAGACGCTCGGCGGTGGCGGCGCGCTCGTCCTCGATGGCGTTCAAGAGGCGCGGCCGCCCGGCGTCCTCGGCACCAGAGGCGTTGCCGGCCGCATTCTCGTGCCAGGACCGAGCGCCGGCAGGTTTGCGCGCATGCTCCGTCTCGTGCGCCGGCTCGAGCACCTCGGCGGTGATCTGCCCAGGGTCTGCGCCCGTCATGCGTTCGGCGACGTCAAGAACTGCCCTCCAGGACTGTCGCCAGGAGCGGTCGATCTGTGGGTGTCCGCGATGCATCGCTGCATCAGCTTCTGGGTCTCGCGGTCGGCGGTCGTCTCAGCCAGGCGCGCGGCGAGTCCGTAGGAGGTGGTGGCCAGGTGGTTGAGCGCGAACGCGTGGGCGCGCTCGTGGCGCAGTTGGGGTCCAGAAGGCGCTCGAACAGCCAGGCCGCGACCATCGCCTCGTCGGTGGTGAGCCGTGATGGCGCTTTGCCGAGTGCGTTGAGACGGTCGCCCAGCAGGACCTCATGTGCTGCGGCCAGCTCGCGCTGGCGTTCGATCAGACCTTGAGTGCCCGGGTCTCGTCGTCGGCGGGGACGCTGGCCAGCCGCGTGACGCAACCGGCGAGAAAGCGCTGCGCGCCCCGTGCTTGAGAGTGCGCGTCACGGAGCAGCTCGGTGAGTGCTGACGCGGCGCGGTCCGGGGCGACCTCGTCGCCGAGCCGCAACGTGGGCTCGGCGATCGACTGTGGCGCCTGAGTCGCGGATCGCATGACCGAATACGTGTTGATGACCACGCCGACAACGAGCGCTGCCTCCAGCAGCACGGCGATGGGGACGACCTGCCAGGTGGTCGTCGCCAGTGCGACGACCGCGGCGACGACGACGAGCACCGACGTGGCGATCGCGAGGACGAGCCGGAGCGACCGCAAGGCGCACTATCAACAGAGCCACCGGATCGGGGAGCGAGGCGGGCGACGCGGGGCGACTCGGCCACCGTATCGCCTCGGGCATCGCGAGTCCATCGGTACAAGCGCGCTGAGCCGTCGCGGGTTTCCCGCACTCGTCACGGCAGTTGGATTGGACTCCGCGAGATCGTCATCGGCACCGGCATAGAGCAGTCCGGGTTTTCTACTGATCACACTCGGAGCGATCCCCCGATGGCCGACGGGAGATCGCGGCATAGCGTGCCGATCTCTCCGCCGTCCCGACACAAAGGAGGGTTTCATGCCTGCAGCCGTAACCGCTGGGATCCCTTCGCTCAGCTCAGCGACCTGCGCTCTCGTTTCGATCAGCCAGTCATCGAGGACATGACCGACGGCCAACAGACCGCCTGGTCGCCCGCGGTGGACGTGGTGCGTCAACGGCAAGCTCGTCATCAAGGCCGATACTCCCGGGATCTCGCGGATGAGGTCAAGATCGAGGTCGAGGGCGATGTCCTGCGCGTCTCCGGATCCATGAGGAGAGCGCGGAGGACAAGCACGACGACTACCTGCGCCGCGAGCGTCGCTTCGGCTCGTTCTATCGCGCGGTTCCGCTGCCCGCGGGCGTCGATGCGAGCAAGATCGAGGCCAGGACGCACGAGGTATCCTGCAATCGTCGTCCGCTGCCCGCCGAGGCCAACAAGCAGCCGATCCAGGATCGCCATCCACAGCGTCGGCGCCGACCCGGAGGCCGCGCGGCCCTCCCCTCCGGGCTCTCCCCTGGAAGGAGGCGTCATGACGGCACCACCGTCGACGGCTTCGAAGCGCCGTACACGTCGCCGACGGGTGGCTGGCCGAACCTCACGGCGCTGGGGACGGACGACCAGCAGGACGCCTACCGGGCAGTGCGTGGCGTTCTGCACACCTTGCGCGACCGGCTTCCGGTTGAGGAGTCTGCTCAGCTGGCCGCGCAGCTGCCGACGCTGCTGCGGGGCATGTTGTATGAGGGGTGGCGCCCGGTCAGGGTGCCCGCGACGTCCGCGATGTCGACACGTTCCTGGACCATCTGCAATTGCGGGCCTGCTCCGGGGAAACAGCGTGGCCCGCCAGATGGCTGTGCGGCAGCGCGCCGACCAGGTGACCGGGTAGGGCGCGCCGACCGGATCGGGCGCGCGCAGGCGTTCGGCGGGGCCGCCAGCTCGACCATGCCCGGGCACGTGGGCGCGACGACGTTCTACGGCGTGCACAGCTGACCCCGCACCGGCCGGCACCAGCAGCGGGCGACCCGGACACGGCTCAGTCGGCCATCGCAATGACATCGCCGTGCATCGCGCCGTCGAGCAGCTCGCGGAAAAACCTGCTTGGCGCCGGGCACCGTCGCCTTCTGGGGCGAGCAGCGCTTCCGCCGCGCCGCCGGCCGCGCGCCGTCGCGGCGGTCGGCGACCAGCTTGTAGACGCCGTTGACGGCGGGCGAGTCGCGGCTGGTGCGGGGTCGGTCCCGACGCCCAGGCATGCGACCGGCGCGCCGGCGGCGACGAGCTCGGCGATGCGCCGCTCGTCCAGGTCGCCGCTGGCGAGGATCCGCGCCTGGGGCATGCCGGCGGCGGCCAGAACAGCGTGCTCGTGCGGCGCGCGCGAGCGCGAGCAGATCGCCGGAGTCCAGGCGCAGGCCCGCGAGGGGCACCCTTCGTCTCCCGTGCGGCGGCGATCGCGTTGCCGACACCCTCGATGGTGTCGTAGGTGTCGACGAGCATGACCGCATTGGCCGGGGAAGTCGCGCATGAAGGTGGCAAACACCACCTGTTCGCTGGGGAAGGCGAGCACGTAGCTGTCGGCCATGGTGCCAATGGCGGGCAATCCGTCGCGCGTCGCCGCGGCGACGTTGGACGTGCCGCCGGCCCCGGCGATCGCCGCCGAGCGCGCCGCCTGATACCGCCGCGTCGGTGCCGTGGTCGCGCCGCGGGGAGAAGTCGATCAGGCGCTCGCCAGCGCCGGGCCGCCGCCCGCCGCCAGCACGATCCGCGCGGCCTTGGTGGCGACCACATCGTCTGGAAGTTGACCTGGTTGACCAGCAGCGTCTCCAGCAGCTGGCCCTGGATGCGTGGCACGGTGGCCAAGGCGGACCGCTAGTTGGCGAACGCGATGGTGCCCTCCGGTATCGCGTCGATGTCGCCGGTGAAGCGAAAGCGCGACAGATAGCGCAGGAACCGCTCGCCGAATCCCTGGGCGATCAGGTAGCTCCAGCTCCGCCTCGCCGAAGGACAGCTGGCGCACGAGGGCCAGCGCGGGGCCCAGCCCCGCGACGAGCAGCCGCTGACGCGCGGGAAGGTGGCGCACGAACAGCTCGAAGACCGCCGGTGCATCCATGTGGTGCTCGAGGTAGCTGGCCGCCATCGTCAGCTCGTACTGGTCGATCAGCAGGCCGGCCTGGGCGATGGTGAGCAGACCATGGTCGTCGGCGTCAACTCGCGGCGGCGGAACAGCGCGTGGGGCGGGCATCGGGTCCGAGCGTCGCACCCGCCGTCGTGGCGGCCATCCGCGGCCGACCCCGAGCGAGGTCCGTAGTTCTCCGGGCCGGTCGCCGGGCCCTGCGACGCTCGACAAGAACGCCGGGGCGAGGTGACGGTGGGTTGGGCATCGG